>NZ_CP150303.1:1065000-1947500 GCF_037993005.1 Paenibacillus sp. FSL F4-0100 | reverse complement strand
TTCCTTGACGATGTGTATCTTCACGCCGCTAAAACCTCCTACACTCTTCTAGGCGTCATGTAATTCGCCCGCTTTCGTTACTACATCCTATGCACGGAATAGGCGATTGACATCCCTCTGGGCAAAAAAAATCCTTTCATCGACATGAAAGGATTGTTTAAGTCGTTTATTTAGCTGTCCAAAAACGTTAGGATTCCCACACTTTATAACCGTCTTGATCCACAATTTTGCGGAATTCCTCGAGCAATTGAAGCGTAATTGGACCAGCCTGCCCTTTTCCGATCATCCGTCCGTCAATTTCGCGAGCGGCGATGACCTCGGCGGCGGTTCCTGTAAAAAATACCTCGTCTGCAATATATACGTCATGCATGCTGAAAGGCTCTTCCTTCAATTTAATGCCGAGTTTATCGCACAAATCAATAATCGCCTGACGTGTAATGCCTTCAAGCGCACCAAGGTAGCACGGTGGCGTGGTGACCACGCCGTTTTTCACGATAAAAATATTGTCCCCGGAGCCTTCCGTCACATATCCTTGTGCGTTCATCATGATTGCTTCATCCGCTCCCGCAAAGTTGGATTGTATCTTCACAAGAATATTGTTCAAATAGTTCAGAGACTTGATTTTCGGATTGAGCGCATCCGGAATGTTACGGCGCTGGGCTACTGATACGGCCTTCAAACCGTTCAGATAGGCTTCTTCAGAGTAGATCGCCAGCTGTTCCACAATGATCAACACCGTTGGTTTAGGGCAGCGACGCGGATCCAGACCCAGATTGCCTGCACCTCGGGATACTACGATACGGATGTACCCGTTTCGCATATCGTTGCGCCGAATCGTTTCGGCCGTAGCCTCCAGCAGCTCATCATATGCCAGTGGGATGACTAAATCGATGGACTTGGCGGAATCGTACAGCCGATCCAAGTGTTCCTTGCACTTAAAGATGTTGCCGTTATATATCCGAATGCCTTCGAATATGCCGTCTCCGTACAAAAATCCATGATCAAAAACGGATACTTTTGCATTCTCTTTTGTGACGAATTCTCCATCCAGATAGATCCATTGCTCTGACATTTACTTAACCTCCATTTTCTCACTCTCGTACGCATAGCCCGGATAAGTACCCAGCACACGAACCAAACATCCCAGCGCTTCAATCTCTCCCATGGCGGCGAGCAATAGAACGGAATCCGCTGCGGCCATGACATCGATATAAAAATAGTAATTACCGAGTTTCTTCTTCGTCGGACGGGATTCGATCCGCGACAGGTTCAGGCGCCGCCAAGCAAAAGCAGAAAGCACCTGATGCAGCGCTCCCGGCACATCCTCTGGGAGGGTCACGAGAATGCTGGTCTTGATATGCTCCGGCGAACGGTTGACTGAAATCGGCTCGCGTCCGATCAAGACAAACCGGGTGTAATTGTTATCATGGTCGGTAATACGCTCGGCAAGCAGGTTTAATCCGTGAGTGGCTGCCCCAAGTGAAGTGCCGATCGCCGCCCATCCCTGGCCGGGATTTTCCTTTACGATCTTAACCCCTTCAGACGTGCTGCCTACTTGCTCCAACTCAGCCTGTGGTGCGGCCTTCGCGAGGAACTGACGGCACTGGGCCGTTGCTACTTGGTGGGACCAAATTTTTGTGATTTTACTGTAATCCATCGTACCGTCATTTGAACGGAACTCGGCAGCATTTCCGATCAGGTTTTGAATGGAAGGATAGACCCACTCTACCTGCATCGGCAGATCCACCTCATTGACCAACCAATCCATATGAAGGCTCACGGAGCCTTCGATGGTATTCTCAATCGGGATCACGCTGTAATCGCTTTGTCCTTCTACTGTAGACATAAATACATCAGAGATCAGTTTATGGTGGACAAACTCCACCGGCTCACCGTTAAGGAGATAAAGTATCGCTTCATGAGATACCGATCCTGAGGGCAACAAGGCTATTTTTTTCATGCGGTAACTTCCCCTCTAATCATATCCAAAAAGGATCTATTGTTTATATCATCCAAGAGCTGGACGCCTTCCGCAACTGGATTCAATTGGTAGCACGAAGACGAGATTCCTTCTGCCTTCATCGTCTCCATTAAATACGCGCTCAATTCTTCTACCCGTGAATCGTTCCGATCCACCAACGCAATCATCGTCGGGCCCGCTCCGCTTAGCGCAACACCGAGCGCTCCGTGGCTTGTCGCTTCGGTCAAAATCTTAGTCATCCCTGGCACAAGCGGCACCCGATAGGGTTGGTGAATCCGATCTTGCATTGCAGCCCGAATCAAGTCCAGTCTGCCTGCCGAAAGAGCCGCGGTCATCAAGGAGGATCGACTAATATTATATACAGCATCCGCTAAACTGACCTGGGCGGGCAGCGCTTCCCTTGCTTTGGATGTAGCCAACTCGAAATCGGGAATAACCACGAGCGTTACGAGGTCTGCTGGAGGTTCAATTCGTATATAATCCGCATGGGCTCCGTCCCATACCGCCGTAATAATCCCTCCAAATAAAGAAGCCCCTACATTATCCGGGTGCTTCTCAAGACCCGTCGCCATGTCAAAAAGCTTGGAATCGGGCAGCGGCGAACCGATCAGCGCATTGGCAGCCGCCAGCGCCCCTACAATCGCCGATGCACTGCTGCCAAGACCGCGGGTAAGCGGAATTTCGGAGTACATGGAAATCTCCAGATCAGGAACAGCCTGTCCCGCTTCTTCAAAAACCATCTGAGCCACCTTGTAGATCAGGTTGCTCTTATCCGTCGGCAGACCTCCCATCTCATCACCATGAAGATGGAATACGGTCCGCTCCGACGCCTTCATCTCGATCCAGGAATATAAAGACAATGCCATGCCGAGTGTATCGAATCCAGGTCCCAAATTAGCCGTACTGGCCGGAACCTTCACCCGGACACCTTGAGACAAACTCATACCCGTGCAGCTCCTTCAAGCTTAGCAATAGCATCCATTACGGCTGATTCCGTATCCGATACGACGAGCGGTTCGGCGTTCACGGTAGAAATGGCGATATTCGGATCCTTGAGCCCATGCCCTGTCAGCACACAGACAACGGACTCTCCACCTTTAAAATATCCTTCTCGCTTCATTTTATAAACGCCTGCGATGGAGGCAGCCGATCCTGGCTCGGCAAAAATGCCCTCACGCGATGCAATTTTGCGGTATGCTTCCAAAATTTCTTCATCCGTTACGTAGTTAATCTGTCCACCGGATTCCTCTGCGGCGGCAACCGCGGTTTTCCAGCTGGCCGGGTTCCCGATACGGATGGCAGTCGCTACCGTTTCCGGATTCGCAATAGGCTCTCCCTTCACGATCGCCATAGCACCTTCCGCTTCAAATCCTAGCATTTTCGGTAGTGAAGATGATTTGCCCGCCGCGTGGTACTCTTTAAATCCTTTCCAGTAAGCGGAGATGTTCCCCGCATTGCCGACCGGAATCGCCAGCACGTCCGGAGCTTTCCCTAACTGGTCTACGACTTCGAATGCAGCCGTCTTCTGGCCTTCGATTCGATAAGGATTCACGGAGTTCACAAGCGCAATCGGATGCTTCGCCGTAATCTCGCGCACGATTTCCAGCGCGCGGTCAAAATTGCCCTCAATCGCAATAACCTTCGCTCCGTAGATCATTGCCTGGGCGAGCTTGCCCAGCGCAATATTATTGTTCGGAATGATAACGATACAATTTAATCCGCCACGAGCGGCATAAGCAGCAGCTGCTGCAGACGTATTACCCGTGGAAGCGCACATAATAGTGCGGCTTCCCTCTTCCATTGCTTTTGCTACGGCCATTACCATTCCACGGTCTTTAAATGAACCCGTTGGATTAAGCCCTTCAAATTTGAAATGCAGATCAATTCCGAGCTCTTCGGATAGATTCACGGCTTTGATCAAGGGTGTGTTCCCTTCCTTAAGCGTTAGAAGCGGAGTACGCTCATTCACCGGCAAATATTCTCTGTAGGTTTGAAGCAATCCTTCATACGGCATCTCTCATGTTCTCCTTTTCTTATGAAAAAATTATATCGGGTATTTAATGAGTTCTAATCCCTTATCCTTCAACACGGTAAACACTTTTAATCCGGCGGATGACTTCCAGGCCTTCAAAATGATTCAACACTTCATCCATATTGGCTTTGCTCGCATTGTGCGTGACGATAATA
The DNA here is from genome assembly GCF_037993005.1 of Paenibacillus sp. FSL F4-0100. Lineage (NCBI taxonomy): Bacteria > Bacillati > Bacillota > Bacilli > Caryophanales > Paenibacillaceae > Paenibacillus > Paenibacillus sp. FSL F4-0100. The sequence continues at coordinate 1,943,332 of NZ_CP150303.1, read as the reverse complement.
ATCTCTGCGTCCGGATTATGCTCGTTCGGCTGCTGAACAACCGATTCCAGGCTGACGTTATATTCGGCGAACACCTGCGTAATTTGGGCAAGTACACCTGCTTTATCGTCGACATGAAGCAAAATGAAGTTCTTGTACATGATCTGCTCATCGGTTTTGAGTTTCTTCGGTTTGTAAGGAACGATGGCTTTGAGCCCGTTGACGCCGAGCTTCAGATTCTTGATGACCGCAACCAAGTCTGCAACAACGGATGTAGCGGTTGGCATCTCGCCGGCGCCGGCTCCGTAAAACATCGTTTCACCTACAGCTTCTCCGTATACATAAACCGCGTTAAATACCCCATTCACGGCCGCGATAGGATGTCCTTTTCGAACCATCGTAGGCTGAACAGTGATGCTGAACTCATCGTCCTGACGCTCCGCTATACCCAGAAGCTTCATCTCGTAGCCCAAACGCTTCGCATAGGCGATATCTTCTTTGGTCACTTGCGAGATTCCCTTAACGGTTACATCCTGGAGCTCAACGTTCGTGCGGAAGCCGAGTGTCCCGAGTATCGCCATTTTGCGGGCCGCGTCCAAGCCTTCCACATCGGAGGTCGGATCGGCTTCTGCATAACCGAGCTCCTGAGCTTCAGCCAGGACATCCTCATACGATGCCCCTTCTTGGCTCATCTTGGTCAAAATGAAGTTGGTTGTACCGTTCACGATCCCCATGATTTTCATGATTCGATCCGAGGAGAAGCCTTCAATCAACGTGCGGATAATAGGAATACCGCCAGCAACGCTTGCCTCGTAGAACACGTCGCACTGCTTCTCTTGTGCCTTGGCTAATATTTCGGCACCATGGAGAGCCATCAGATCCTTATTCGCGGTAACGATATGCTTGCCGCGCTCAAGCGCTTCGAGGATATAGGTTTTCGTCTGCTCAATCCCGCCCATCACTTCAACGATGACATCAATCTCAGGATCGCGGATGACCGCCCATGGATCTTCCGTAAGTTTATTCTGGTCCACATTGATACTGCGGTACTTCTCCAAATGTTTGACAGCGATGCGTTCTATCGTAATCGGCGAACCGACCTGGCTGCTCAAATCCTCCTGATGCCCCTCAACGATGCGGACAACCCCTGTTCCTACGGTTCCTAATCCCAAAAGTCCTACTTTGACCGGTTTCATTAATACATACCTCCTGTATCCCATCGCATAGATATCTATTTATTCGTCATAACTTAACCCTGGCCTATCATCTGCACTTTTCTTACTCCGGTTATTCGTCTCAATCCGTCGAGCAGATCATCCAGCTCCTCATTAAGCCGGGATACTTCGACGGAAATCACGACATTGGCGATACCCTGCAGTGGAATGCTCTGATGAATGGTTAATACATTCCCGCCTTCACCCGCTACCAGCCCCAGCACTTCGGATAGCATCCCGGAGCGATGTTCCATATCGATAGAAATCGTTACGATTTCATCTCGTTCCAGTTGATTGATAGGATGGATTCCATCCTTGTACTTATAAAAAGCGCTTCGGCTAAGCCCAACTTGCTCAACGGCTTCATGGACCGTCCTAACGTCTCCAGACGCCAGCAATTTTTTCACTTGCATCGTCTTAACCACAGCCTCGGGAAGGATGTCTTCCCGGACCAAATAGTAGCGTTCCTTCACAAACGTCCTCTCCTCAAAGACTACTGTATTCGTATAGTGGACATTATACTGGATATACCAAGTAAGGGCAATACATAAGTGTCCAGTTTTTTTAGATATCCCGATATTTCTTATGTCAACTCTATAGCCTATACTATATCGCAATTCGATTCGGAACACATCGATATTCACGTCAAAATTGTAAATGATGCGTAAGAAAAAGCAGTCTCCGGTATGCGGAAACTGCCGATGAAACAACCATGTTTAAGATTTGAGATCAAACGCTCCGCGTAAAATCTAAGCAACAATGATCGTGCCGCAATACTCACATTCTTTTTTCTCCAGATGCGTTACGACCGACCTTGCCCCGCAGCCCGGGCATTCCACAGACTTCGGTCCTGGATCGGGAGTCGCTTCGTTTCGGGTTAATGGCGCTGGTTCAGCCGCAACTTCTCCCAGTGAATACTGCATTCTCTGTCCGCTGCGCGAAACAAATTCCCCTTGGAATGGGGATTGGGTTCTCCTCTGCAAGGACGGGATGATGACGACTCCATTGTCGAGCTTTCCGTTAGGCAGCATACGCCGTTCAAACATGAACGTGATATCCCGGACGGCATGTGCCGGCGTTTGTCTTGCCTCACGAGCGATATATTCAATCTGGACGAGCCCTCTTTTCATAATGGCATTCGAATAAAATTGCAGCAAACTGTTGAATTTCTTGTCTTCTTTTTTGGCAATCAACAGCATGATGATAGCTGGAACCAGTATAATAACGCCCCAAACGATGGAAGCCGAATAGAGGCCATCAACATCTTTATCATCAATAGTCGCCAGAATCATAAGCAATTCAAAGATTCCATAGGTGATGACCAAAACCCACCCGAAGAGCCGATTGTTTCGTCCCTTACAGTGATTATGGCGATGGGTGACAAGGACCCGAACAGCTGTCAGCACAATGGCCAGCGGAAAAAACAGAACCGCCACCGCAATAATAGAATAATCCACTGTCGTGAATTTCTGTTTAAAGCGCTTGAGATCAGAAACTTCCATTTTCTATCCCCTCTATCATCTGCATTAGGTTGATCCCGCTTTTGCTTTCAGAAGTTCCGTGTTGCGATCCTGTACCGTTCTAAGGATATCGCGGATGATGTGAACGGTTTGCTCTACCAGCTCATCACGTTGTTCCGCTTGTGTCTCCCCGATCAGCGCCACTTGGTCCTCCAACATCGCGATTTTTTGCTGGATCATATGCTCCACTTCATATAATGAGGTGTGTGTGATTGGATCGCTATACCGAAGCGTTTCCTCAAGCTCGGCCATCTGCCGGTCTAACAAATGAATGTTTTCTCCTGGCATCTCCCTTAGTTTTCTCCGGATTCCCCCGATCCAAGCCACCGTCTCTTTCTTAACCGAAAGATGATCACTTTCCTTCCGTTCATGAGCTCCTGCATATTTTCCCGCCAAAGCTATCAGTCCCAGAACAACCGAAAACCCCAGGAAGGTTATCAGATGAATCATCAAATACGAAGATTCAGGCAGCTTAAATAAATATCCCAGCAGAATAACCTCCAGCAAGACGGAGATTGTATAGATCCCTATAATAACGCCTGAAGCAATATGAAAGGGTGCTCCTGACGAAGCCGCTTTGCGCTGGTGCATGACAAAACCGATAAATACGAGAATGGCCGCCTCGGCGCATCCGAGGGCTATGCCCGATATCCAAGCATTCAGCTGAACGATCCCACTGATCAATCCGAACAGAAGGATGGTTACGACCGGAAGCGCTACGGCAGCCAGCCATAATCTGTTTCGACTTGTGGTCCTTGTGTTCACTCTATTCCCCCGCTTTCACTTCACATCAATTTATGACCGCACTCCATGCAGAACTTCTGGCCCGGTTTGATCTCATGATGACACCCAGGACATGTAAGTTCATGGCTCGACCCGCAGTGCGGGCAAAACTTGGCTTCCGCATCCACCAATTCACCGCATGCCCGACAAGGCATAGGCAGCGGTGCACCGCACTCCGGACATTCAACAGCACCGGCAGGATGGTCATGACCACACTTAGGGCATGCATGGTAAGGGTCTCCGCAGTGAAGACAAAACTTGGCATTCGGAGGTAGAGGCTGCCCGCAATCGTTGCACCGGACAGTTTTCGCTGGCTCTTGCTCGGCTTGCGCCTGAAGCGATTGGCCGCATCCCGAACAGAATCGGGCTTCTTCCCCGTTCCGTGTTCCGCACTTGGTACATGCCTTCTGGTTGATTGGCATATCATCCTTCTCTAGTTCCTTTGAACTCTCAAACATATGCCGGGCGGTCTCGTACATCGGGCCGACCATCCCAAGCCCCATGCCCAGCCCGGTCCCCATGACCGCTGCCGGGCTGCCGGGATTCTTCGCTGCCCCCTCAAGCGTATTAAAGGTTCTTTCCTGATGATAGGTATATCCGATGATGTCCATCTCCGCTTTCTTCGCTAGCGCCTCCTTGATTCGAACAGCTGCAGGGTCATTCTCCGGTATGTTGATGGAATCTACATAGAAATTCAGCAGAGTGATCCCTATCTCTTCAAATGAAGGCGCAATCGCTTCCATGATATGCTTCGATATTTCCGCTATGTAAGCATTGATCTCCACAACGCTGATTTTTTTGCGAACGATATAGGAGGATATGATTTCCGTAATATTGGACATCAGTACGCCGCGATAATATTTAATCAGGGTGCCCTGGTCAAAAGTTTGCAGCGTACCGACCATGGTCGCCAGAAACTTTCGCGGATCGCTGATCTGTACGCCGAATTGGCCAAAAGCCCGGACCGATACGATAATATTGTATTTCGGATCTTGCAGCTGGATCGGCGAGTTGGTCCCCCATTTCACGTCCAGTGAACGAAGTTTATTCACAAACCAGACTTCTGCCGTAAAGGGAGACTTCCCACCGAATGGAAGATTGATCACATTGGATAAAATCGGTATATTCGCTGTACTCAGCGTATGCCGCCCCGCTGAGAAGGAGTCCAGGGCCTGACCGCCCTTATACAGGATTGCCTCCTGTGTCTCATGAACAATGAGCTGGGTCCAAGTCCCTAACTCCTGATTCGGATAACGCCATGCAAACACATCCGGCGGCCCTTCGTATTTTACAACTTCAATAATAGCCATAGTTCTACTCTCCTTTTTACGCCGTTCCTTCCATCCTGATTGTCTATGGAAAAGGACTATTGTACTACTATTGTATACGATTTACCCGATATGTGGATGCAAAATTTGGAAACCTAAATGGAAAAAGACATATCGAAACAATTTCACATGCAGATGCCATAAATCACTGTTCATGTTTACGAGTTATCGATTCATAGAGATACAAGTTCGTTCATAAAAAAAATACCGCCAAGCCTGCTGTTATACAGACTTTGCGGTATTTTTCTTCAAAACGTACTTTTTACGCATTAATAGTAGCTGCTGCCTTCAACAAATTCGAATTCGAAATCGCCAATCCGTACAATGGTGCCTTCTGTCGCGCCCCGTTTCCGGAGTTCTTCATCAACGCCCATATGACGCATTGTTCTTGCAAGCTTCAGAATCGCATCATGTGAATTCATCTGCATCCGTTTCAGCATCCGCTCAATTCGCTCGCTATGCACCACATACATCTCATTATCCCTAGTGACGGTGAAGGAGTTGTCGTTTTGCGCTTTGAATTTATACACCTTACGCTCGGAAACCTCGGATACTTCTTCAATCGCTGGCTCATCCGGAATACTTTCGAGCACATCGATCGTGCGATAAAGAAGTTCCTGGATACCTTGTCGGGTCAGCGAGGAAATCGGCATGACCTCGATGTCCGGACGGATTTCCTTCACCTTCTCTTTGAAGGCTGCCAAATACTCTTCCGCCTCCGGCATATCCATTTTATTAGCGGCTACGATTTGCGGCCGATCGACCAGAACCGGGTTGTAAAGCCTGATTTCATCATTGATTTTTTCCCAGTCCTCAAACGGATCCCTTCCTTCCGTGCCTGCCATATCCACAACATGGATAATGACGCGTGTTCTTTCCACGTGCCGGAGGAATTCGTGACCAAGTCCCACGCCTTCATGAGCACCCTCAATCAGACCAGGCAAGTCAGCCATTACGAAATTGCGACCGTCTCCAACCTCAACCATTCCCAAATTCGGTGTTATGGTCGTAAAGTGGTATGCGCCGATCTTCGGCTGAGCCGCAGATACAACGGATAACAAGGTTGATTTGCCTACGCTAGGGAACCCGACGAGACCTACATCAGCCATCACTTTAAGTTCCAGGGTTACGTAACGCTCTTCGCCTTCCTCACCGTTCTCGGCAAGTTCAGGCGCCGGATTGTTCGGCGTAGCAAAGCGGATATTTCCACGCCCTCCACGGCCTCCTCTGGCAACAACAACCTGTTGACCGTGCCGGGTCAAATCCCCAATCACCTCACCGGTATCGTCATCCATTAAGATGGTACCCGGCGGGATACGGACAATCATGCTATCCGCATTGGCGCCATGCTGACTTTTATTGCGGCCTTTTTCCCCGCGCTTGGCCTTAAAATGCTTCTGGTAACGGAAATCCATCAACGTGCGCAGTCCTTCGTCCACCCGGAAAATCACGTCGCCGCCCTTACCGCCGTCACCGCCGGCAGGTCCGCCTTCAGGAACGTATTTCTCTCGACGGAACGCAATGAGACCATCTCCGCCGTCTCCGCCTTTTACATATACTTTTGCCTTATCTACAAACATGAAATCACCTTCCTCAAGTCACAAACGGCAAATACAAACGATACGAGGTCTCCCCCGGCTCCGTCTGCTCCACCCGAATGCCTTCGCCTTTTACGGATTGTTCAATCTGAAGCTTCAAGCTGTCCGGGTCACCAAAGGATCCTTCTCCTTGTGCCCATACCATCAGCTCTTGTTCTTGCTGCATAAATGTTAATGTTAAATGCCGGGTATCCCCCCAGGACGCTTTTCCGCTCAATTGAAAAGCTCTCACCGTTTGAATGATTGCTTCGGTAAAAGACTCCGCCGTTTGTGGCGATACTTTGTCTTCCAGTTGTACCTGGTCCACAACTTCAACGTCGAGCTGCAGATTGTTGCTGTACGTACGGTATGAATGTAAATAAAAAACCAGCGAAGGAATGCCTAGCTTAGAGATTCTGCTCTCCGTCGCCATCCTGTCCTTTATTCTTTCCACAGAACCCACTGTTTTATCAAGCTTTCCAAGTTGAATGTAGCCGTACAAAATTTGAAGCTCATTCATCCAATCATGACGATGGTGATTCAGCATCTGAATCGCCGTCGACTCCATATTCCGAACGATGGCTTGCTGTCTACGCTCGTCCGATTTTCGGACAAGCCATGCACCGCAGACAGACGCAGTTACAGCCCAAACCGTCAACACTGCTCCTGCAGCCAAAGTCGGTTTCCATACCATCCATGCTACGGGTATTACGGAGGTTAACCCCGCCCCAGCTGCTATCCATTTCCAGGATTTCATCGCTTCTCCTCGTCTTTCAACAGCAATTGGTTACATTCACCAAATCCCAGTATATCATAGACTTTCAGGACGGTTCATCCCCTGGATGATGATCTTTGCGCAATTTACAAAAAAAGAAGCCCCGGCAACGATGCCGAAAGGCTTCTTCTGTATGCAGCATAAGAAACGATTAAGCTTCTACTGCAGCCGCTACTGGAGCGACATCAACCGGGTAGACGCTCACTTTCTTGCGATCACGACCCCAACGTTCAAATTTCACAACGCCGTCAACTTTCGCAAACAAAGTATCGTCTTTACCGATACCTACGTTCGTGCCTGGATGAATTTTCGTTCCGCGTTGGCGAACCAAGATGCTGCCGCCAGTCACTGCTTGACCGTCCGCACGTTTCACACCAAGACGTTTCGATTCGCTATCGCGACCGTTCTTTGTGGAACCTACACCTTTTTTCGATGCGAATAACTGAAGATCCAATTTCAACATGTTGTCTACCTCCTTCTTCAAGTAGTCAATTCTTGTATTCTTATATACTTGCCGTATGAATCGGCAATTCCCTGTAACATAACAACCATGGATTCGAGAAGCAGTTGAACTTGTCCCGAGACGGAATCGTCTGCCGTCGGCGGAAGATTCGCGCTAAGAAAGCCGCCCTTCATCCGGGTCTCCATAACAGTTCCGGTTAACGCTTCAATGGAATTGACCGTTCCCACTGTAATGCTGGAAACTCCAGCACATACAATATCTTCTCCAGGATTGGCATATCCCGCGTGCCCCGTAACCTTAAAGCTATGGATCCGTCCATCTCCCCCGCGCAGTACTTGTACAGTAATCAATTACCGCACCTACTTACGCTTGGATTTTCTCGATGGTTACTTTAGTGTAAGGTTGACGATGACCTTGCTTCTTGTGATAGTTCTTCTTCGGCTTGTATTTGTATACAACGACCTTACGGCCTTTACCGTGCTTCTCTACCTTCGCAGTTACAGTCGCACCGGAAACAACCGGCGTACCTGCTACCAAACCGTCCTCTTTGGATACGGCCAGTACACGGTCGAAAGTCACGCTCTCGCCGTCACCTGCAGTCAGCTTCTCGATGAACAATACGTCGCCCTCTTGAACTTTGTATTGTTTACCACCTGTTTCGATAATAGCGTACATTTGCTTGCACCTCCCTATGTCTCAGACTCGCCTAGTTTAAGGTGTCCGTCCTAAGCAGGAACGTCCTTGCTAACCCAACCGGAGCGGTTACAGCATGTGCAGCAATTCATCACTAGACACATACCCAATGATAATATCATATCCCATGTTCACCGTCAACATCATTGTTCGATAACAACGCCTCTGCCCCCACAAGCCCCGCAGGGCTTGGCAAATGGGAGCGAAGAGCTTTCTCTAGCTTTTTTGCGGGTCATTTCCAGCAGTCCCAGCTTGGTCCAACCCACCACAAAGCTCTTGGTACGGTCCTTGCGCATCACAGCCTCCATGGCAGAAACAACCAGCTCCCGGTGCTCTTCACGATCCATATCGATGAAATCAACGATGATAATGCCTCCGATATCCCAGAGCCGCAAGATTCTTGCAATCTGCTGCGCCGCCATAAGATTTGTCTTCAGTACCGTTTCCTCGAAATTATCGCCACCGATATACTTGGCTGTATTCACATCCATGATGGTCATGGCCTCCGTCTGATCTACAACGATGGTTACACCCTCGGGAAGCGTGATTTTCCTTGCAAAGCCGGCTCTCATCTGCTCGTCCAACCCGTAAGCATGAAAAATCGGACTTCCTTCCGAGTAATATGTAACCTTTGGCTCTATACCAGGAACGGTTTCCTTCAGATAGCTCTTGGTTTCCTCGCCTTTAAGCTTGCTGTCGATCACAAGTTCGTCATGAAGCGGATCAAAAGCATCGCGGAGAAAACGCTGCAGCATACCTAGATCACGATGAAGAAGCGTTGGAGCAGGAGAAGATTCGCCCTTGTCGAGAATTCGCGCCCACTCTTTCCGCAGATATTCAAGATCTCCCTTAAGAAATTCTAAAGGCTCGTCCTCCGATACCGTGCGGATAATGATCCCCTCTTCGTCTGTGCGTAGCTGATCGCCGATACTCTTCAGCCTTGCTCTTTCCGCATCACGTCCAATTTTCTTCGAGACGGCAACATAATCCGCAGTAGGCATGTACACCATGCATCTACCAGGAAGCGAGAAATGGGTAGTGACCCGCGCCCCCTTGCCACCTCTCGGTTCCTTCATGACCTGCACGATCAATTCCTGGCCAACTGTTAGCAGCTCCGATATTGACGGCTTCTGCTTGGGCTGCTTCTCTAAATGAGGATGGAGCACATCATCAATATATAGAAATGCATTCTTCTTCAGCCCGATATCTACAAAAGCCGCCTGCATCCCCGGCAGCACATTAACGACCCTGCCCTTATAAAAACTACCGACTACACTTTCCTCACGACTCCGCTCAACGGCGAATTCTGCTAACCTCCCATCTTCGATGAGGGCCATCTGAATGGTCTCATGTTCACAATGAACTATCATTTGCCTCATGGCTTCACCCCTCAAATGGAAGACGATATTCTATTTTTTTATCCTAACACAATCTCAGATGATATGAATGGATAAAGAATCATGGCCCGCCCTGCGTCTTCCTCATGGTGTTTACGATTTACGCATACCAGGGCGGACCATTTGATGCAAAATAAGAAGAGATCACATGCTGCTCCGGAACGACGGCAAGCAGGCTGCCTCGTCCGCTCATGACATAAATGAGATGATACTTCTCTCGTTTAAATAGACGCATGATATCATCCAAAGGTTTCGAAGAATCTGCAACGATTGGCTGGGCAGGACCGAGTCCATCCAAATTTCGTTCATAACTCTCGCTCCGATTAACCAAAAATCGTAAGAACCGGTAATGCACATTCCGATAGTCTTCAAAATTGGAATACGCTAAAAAGAGACCGATCATCAGCACATTCAAACGGATACCGCCGCCGGAGAATAACGGCTGCAAGCCATATCCGATCATGATCAAGCTGCAAAAAATGCCGGCGCGGGAAGCCCACAGCAAGGTCGCATGATATGGGGCGAGCAGGCTCATGAGAGCTTGCAGCACTTTGCCGCCATCCAGTGGCAGAATCGGGAGAAGGTTAAACAGCGCAATGATGAGATTCCCCTGAATGATATAAGATAACAGCTGCTCGTCTCCCCACCCCGCCCATCTGCACACCAGGGTAATTCCAATCATGATGACATTTTGCAGCGGACCTGCAAGCGCAATGATGATTTCCTTCATCGCGGTCATTCTGCCGTCATCTTCAATGACAGCAACGCCGCCGAACGGCAGCATCTGAATGGCTCGTACCTTGAACCCCATCGCTGCCGCTGCGGCGGCGTGTCCCAATTCATGAATAAACACGATAATAAACAGGGTCAGCAATTCTAAAAAGCGACCGGTGAATACAGAGGCCAGCATGACAATAACAAAGAGAGGATGCAGCGACAATACCGTTCCCTTAAACTTAATCAAACGGAATCACTTCCGCTGGATCGACACCACGATTCCCCTCTTTCAGTTCGAAATAAAGGGCGGGCGGGCTGCCTGTGCCTGAAGACGCCAATGTGCCGATAATATCTCCACCTTGGACCCAATCGTTTACCTTAAGTCCCGTTTCTACCAGCCTGCTGTATATCGCCGTTCTCTCTCCTGTATGCTGTATGAGAATGGTGATCCCATTCTCAGGATGATCTTTAACCTCAAGCACGCGTCCAGTCTCTATACTCTTAACCGCCCGGTCTGCTAAAGAACCCCCTCCGGCTTCCAAAACAATGCCTTTAAGATCCACAGCAAAGGATTGGACCACCTTTCCGGAAAGCGGAGGAACTAAAGTAGTCCCGGCATTTACCTTCGTCGAGTGCTCGTCAGTTTGTCCAAAAATCGGAATAAAGGAAGGCGCGCTTCCAAAGTGCTCCTCGTACCATACTTGAGCTGCCTGAAAATCCATCTCATGGCTCAGTCCCTCAACAATAAAAGCTTGTGTACGAAGAGCCCACGGCTGCTGAAACGAAAATACCCCCCATGCCAACCCAAACACCAGCGCACTGACGATTACGCGGCGCACCAAACCCGACAGAAACGAAGCTTTTCTTGGAGGTTCCCCTGGATCACCGGGATCCAGCGTACCATACCAACCGCGGTGCCCTTGCTTCCAAAGCTGCTCGGGGTCCGGTTCCCTGTCTGCGAGACGAGGGGATGGGTTCGCTCTGTGATCCTGTACAAAGCCTGTCTTGTGAAGATTGAGATTGGCAAGCTTCCTCTCGGGAACGGGCGTCCATGACGACTTATCATGCGGTGCCGGAGACTGTTCTCCTTCCAGCAGCTCGCGAATGCGGGCTTCTCTTCGGTTCTTAACTGAAGTTTTGATGTCCATTGTTTTTTCCCCCTTGGGGCTTGTTTTCTTACTCTATCCTATGAGGAGAAGAAAGATATTTAGAACAAGCCCTATTGAAGAAGCTAGCGGAATGTATGCAGATCAAAACAGCGTCGATGAAGTAAACAAAAAACCGATGCCTTCCGGCACCGGTTCGTGTTAAGCCCTTAACCCATTCCAAAAAACTTTTTGAATTTGGTGAACATTCCTTTTTTCTGATGGATTTGCATCAGAGGAACGGTGTCACCCAGGATACGCCGGGCGATGTTTCTATAGGCGATGGCTGCCTGGGAGTCCGGATTCATCACCGTAGGCTCCCCGATGTTGGCCGCTTTAATGACCATTTCATCATCTGGCACGATACCGATCAGATCAATATTCAGCACCTGCAGCACATCTTCAATCTCCAGCATGTCGCCGGATTTCACCATGTTCGGGCGAATCCGGTTCACCACGAGCTTCGGAGACTCGACATGCGAGCTCTCCAGCAGGCCGATAATCCGATCTGCGTCCCGCACGGCCGCATTCTCGGGCGTTGTAACCACAATCGCTTTATCTGCACCGGCAATGGCATTCTTAAATCCTTGCTCGATTCCAGCCGGACAATCGATAATGACGTATTCGAATTCTTTTTTCAATTCAAGTACGATATCTTTCACCTGCTCCGGAGAAACGGCATTCTTGTCTTTGGTCTGGGCTGCAGGAAGCATATACAGCTCATCAAAGCGCTTATCCTTGATTAGCGCCTGGTTAAGTCGGCATCGCCCTTCTGCAACGTCGCACAAATCGTATATTATCCGGTTTTCCAGGCCCATCACGACATCCAAATTACGAAGACCGATGTCCGTATCAACCAGACACACTTTTTTTCCGAGCAGTGCCAAAGCTGTGCCGATGTTCGCTGATGTCGTCGTTTTACCGACTCCGCCTTTACCTGAAGTTACGACGATTGCCTCTCCCATGTTCTACACCCCTTTAAACACATTAAAATCCCGACCCAAACGTGAGATGTTGCTGATCTTATCGATCTCCATGCTTCCGTCCTTCAAATACGCAAACTCCATGACCGTTTCCCGCGTCTCCCATTCATCCGGCGGTCTGCTGATCATCTGGGAGATACGGAGCTGGGTGGGGGCAAAATACGAAGCCGCTATAATCGCTTCCTCGTTGCCCTCTACACCGGCGTGCGCGGTTCCACGCAGAGCTCCCAATATGTAGATATCGCCAGTACACGTTATGGTCCCGCCGGGATTCACATCGCCGAGGAACAAGAGATCGCCGTCATGATGCAGCACCTGTCCGGAACGCACCATTCCCGTCTTAAGCGTAAGCTTCTCCTCTGGGATGAGCTCGGACTCAAGCGGCGGCGACTCCACATTACGTATCAGCAGGTTGCCCTTTTGCTTCAATATGTCAAGAATCGTCTGCTTCTCTTCTTCGGAAATTTTCCGGGAACCCAGCTTCACATCCACATGAATGATAGGTCCGGTCAAAATATTCTGATGACTGTGCTCCAGCTTATAGCGCAGCTCGTCGAGCAACTCCTCCAGCTCGCACTGGTCATCAAGCAGGAATACCAGGCCATCTTTGATGCCCTTAATCGTTACATGATTGGATTTTACAGCCATAAGCCTGTCCCTCCCATCCCTATACATTTCGCGCTCAAACCTTCAAGTTCCTGCTAGTCTAGTAAAATGTCATAATGGAGGGTTCAGGATGCCTTCCTTCTCTGATTCTTCGTAACCAACTCAATCTGCTTGCGAAGAGGAACGTAAATCGCCAGAGCAAAGGCAAAATGAACAAGGAGATTGGGTAGCATATGATGAAGCAGTGACCAATTATAAGAAGTCGGATTGAGTCGAAACACCTTATATATGCCAAAAAGCGTACTGTCAAACAACAAACTTCCCAGAATGACAACGGTCATCATCATGGGCAATGGTGCCCGCGGGGACTTGAATACAAGTCCCACCAGATATGCGGATACGCCCATAGCAAATGAATAAGTGCCAATCATCTCGCCGTAATACACGATATCGTGAAGCATGCCGAATATGAGTCCGAGCACCAGCCCCGTATGGCGATGATAATAAATCGATACAAAGAACAAGCAGACCAATACAAAATTAGGATAAATCTGAAGCTGCAGCGAGCTTGGCGTTAACCAGAAAACCACCGTGCCCTGCAGGATAAACAACACGAACAGCAACAGGACCAGAATCTGTTTACGTGCCATCTTATTCCGGCTCCTCAGGCGTAAAGACGATGATCAGATACTTCCAGTCATCAAACTTGGCCGCTGGTTTGATCGTAGCTGTTCTGCTCTGACCGTATTGGCTTACCTGAACACTTTTTACCTCACCAATGATCAAGCCCTGTGGTATAACGCCTCCGGCACCGGATGAAATGATTTTATCGCCCTTCTTGATCGGATCATTCTCCTGAATACGCGTCATCTGCAGTGTGTTGGTCTTCTCATCGTAGCTCTCAACCACGCCAAACGTTTTATCCTCTTTGCCGATGGCCGTTACCGAAATCGGCTGCGGGTTCGGATCCTGGGCGTCCATCGATGTCAACAGTTTCACCGTTGAGGTGAAATTGCTCACACTGCTAATAATACCGACCATGCCGTCCACTGTCGTGACCGACATATTGGGGCGAACCCCATCGCGCTCGCCTAGATCGACGACAAGTGTCCGGTTATTCGGATCCGAGTTGACGCTGAGCACCTGGGCCGTACGGTACTCATATTTGTCACGATTTTTCTGGTTCTCTGTAAAATGGAGCTGATCCCGAAGCTTTTCGTAATTAGCTTTCATCGTGTTATAATTCGCACTCTCTCGAGAATATTGGGCAACCGCTCTACGCAACTCCTCATTCTCTTCATAGATCTCCTTCATGTTCCGTACATCTTCAAAGAAACCCGCTATATAGGCAGCGGGCTTATAAAACACACTTTGCACAAAACCGACCGTATCTTTGACAAATTTTTCAGGCCAAGATAAAGAAGCTCTCGGACCGAGCGTAAACCCCATAATAGCGATAAACGCTACCAGCCCGATGAGCATAATAAACAATCGCTTATTACCTAGCAGCTTAAACAGTTGCAACACCCTCTAACTTACTGTTTTCTCTCCCAACATTAGGGGTTTACACTTCTATTTTGATTTCTACCGTTTGGAACGGACGGCAGAGCTGCTCCGGGATTTAAACAAGTGAATGTTCTCGAGCGCTTTACCTGTACCAATGGCCACGCAATCCAGCGGATTCTCTGCAACGATCACCGGCATGCCAGTCTCTTCAGCGAGCAGCTTGTCCAGGTTGCGAAGCAATGCGCCGCCTCCCGTAAGCACGATGCCCCGGTCCATAATATCCGCAGCAAGCTCCGGAGGACATTTCTCAAGCGTAACCTTAACAGCTTCAACAATCGCATTAATCGTATCTGCCAACGCTTCGCTAATCTCATCCGAAGTAATGGTAATCGTCTTCGGCAGACCCGTCACCAAGTCACGGCCGCGAATTTCCATCGTTTCCACGGTCTCCAGCGGCATGGCGGAACCGACTTCCATCTTGAGCAGCTCGGATGTGCGCTCACCGATCATCAAGTTATATTGACGTTTGATATAGGAAATAATAGACTCATCCATCTCATCGCCTGCCACGCGTACAGAGCGGCTGGTTACGATACCGCCAAGAGAAATGACCGCAACCTCGGTCGTACCTCCGCCTATATCAACAACCATGCTGCCTGTAGGTTCCCACACAGGCAAATCGGCACCGATTGCAGCTGCAAAAGGTTCTTCGATCGTATAAGCTTCGCGTGCACCGGCTTGCTTGGTCGCATCTTCAACCGCACGCTGCTCTACCGCCGTAATGCCGGAAGGTACACATACCATCACGTTCGGATGGCGCGGGAATATGGAACGTTGCTTCTGTGCTTGACGAATAAAGTATTTAATCATCGTAGCTGTTGTATCAAAATCAGCGATGACGCCGTCTTTCATCGGACGAATGGCACGAATATTGCCTGGTGTGCGTCCAATCATTTTCTTAGCCGATTCTCCGACGGCTTCAATGCTCTTAGTATCTGTACGCAGAGCAACCACGGAAGGCTCTCTTACGACAATTCCTTTCCCACGAACATAAACCAGCGTATTTGCCGTCCCCAAATCGATTCCCAAATCTTTCGTAAAACCACCTAACATGATGTATCTCCCTTTCTTCGTCAATCTGAACTATTATATTACATCAAGCCCCGTTCCTTCAAACTTACAAACGATCCGTCCCCAATGATCAGATGATCCAGCACGTCGATCCCGACAATCTGTCCTGCCTCCACTAAGCGGGCAGTCAGCGATATGTCTTCCGGGCTGGGCGTCGGATCTCCGCTAGGATGGTTGTGCGCGCACACCAGGGATGCACTACTGCATTTGATGGCCGCTCTGAACACCTCGCGGGGATGAACGATGGAAGCATTAAGGCTTCCCATCGATAACGTTTCCTGGGCAATGACATGATTTTTCGTATTTAAAAATACACAGACAAAATGCTCTTTCTGTAAATAGCGCATCTGTTCACTGAGCAGTTCTGCCGCGTCATGCGGACTGCGAATAATAACTGGCTCTACATGTCTCGATGCGGCTAAGCGCCGTCCAAGCTCTATGCCAGCCTTCAGCTGAACAGCCTTAGCGGTTCCAATTCCTTTGATTTGCGTAATTTCCTCAATGCTAAGATCAACGAGCTGCCGGATGCCGCCTGCTTCCCCCAGCAGCCGCTGGGCTATATGTACGGCAGATTCCTGGCGGGTACCGGTCCGAAGCAATATCGCCAGCAATTCTGCATGGCTTAAAGCGCTCGCCCCATATTGCATCATGCGCTCTCTAGGTCGTTCATCATGGGGGATGTCGCGCAGCAATAGCGTTGGCGACTCCATATATTCCCCTCTTTTCTAAGATTTAAATCAGCAGGTCACCGAAACTTCAGGATTCCCCTACATTTCGCATGCCGTTGTTCTATATCTATGAATCGGTGAGTACATCCATCCCCATTTCAGACAGCATGTCCGACAGCAGAGAAAGCGGCAGGCCGACAACGTTAAAATAGTCGCCTTCGATTCCTTCCACGATGGTTGCACCCAAGCCCTGAATCGCATACGAGCCTGCTTTGTCAGCAGGTTCCCCGCTCTCTACATAAGCCGCGATCGCATCATCACTTAACGATTTCATCTTTACGGTTGTCACACGGTGGGCAACCTTTGTATGACCGGATTCCCGATCAACACAAGCCACGCCCGTGTACACGAGGTGAGCCCGTCCTTGAAGCATGGACAACATCCTTGCCGCGTCAGCATGATCCTCCGGTTTCCCGAGGACATGATCATCTACAACTACAATCGTGTCGCTTCCCACAATGATACCATCTCCCGGATCATCCGTCAGCTTTCGGAGAACCGCTTCCGCTTTACGTAGTGCCAGTGACTCCACAATTCGCTCTGGCGACCACCCTTGCGGGGTGTCCTCATCAGCTTCACTAGGCATTATCTCGAATGGGATACGAAGGGAGGCAATCAATTCCTGACGCCGAGGAGAGGTGGAGGCCAATATGATACGGCGGTTTCTCTTCTCATTCAAGGGGGATAATCTCCTTTGTCATGTCTTAGAGCCTGCGGTATAACCAAAGTGCAGCTATAATGCCGAGCAGACTGAGCAGGCAAAAGTTAAGTTCAAGGTTAATATCATAACGAATAATGTCAAAATCAGCGCGAGGCGACCACTTAATCGGTGTAGTAGACGTTAAAAACGACAAAGCCTTGACAGGCTGAAGCGCCTTAGCAAGCCATGTTCCCGTCAGCCACCCCAGCAGCAAAAACAAGATGAGCATTCCTTTGTTTTTCTTCATGCATCCTCTTCCCTCGCCATATTTTGACACCCTAATTATTATACGGTGAATCGATAAGCAATACAAACAGAAATCCGGCAGGGGGAACTATTTCCAGTTCCAAGCCGGATTTTACATTTATAGGCCATCCAGGAGTTTCTTTTGGCCCATGACATAGTTCATCATACCTGTTTGAATCTCCCACAAATGCCCCTTGGATTGATTTTTGTTATATTCGGAGAGCGCAGTGATTGAACTGTTCATGGATTGCTCCATCGCCGGCAGCACAGCCCCGGTCTCCGGACCCAAGCCGGCGGACAGCAACTTCATCGATTGGATCCACTGCTGGTGCAGATTTGTGATCGCAGTCATATTCACCGGCGCCACCGCGCCCGCCTCCTGCTTCCCCAGCAGCGATGCCGATAGCTTACTAAGCTCCGCTACCAGCTGCCCGCTTATCGTAAAATAGTCCGTCAGCGTCTGCTCCTCGCCCGCAAAGACAGCTGACTCTATATTAGGGAGCGCGATTTCTCTTACGTATAATTCGACGCCTTCGGCCTTAAGCTGATTGCTGAGCAGCTTGGCCTGCTCGCGGTCTGGTGAAATGCCCGCATACACCCGGTTCTCCTCATCCGAATCTCCGCCGGCGGCAATACCGGACTGCAGCAGCTCCCCCTTCGCTTGCTCAGCCCGTTCCGGGGTGCTGAACACACCGTACTGAAGCATATAAAAGATTTGACCTGGAATGTGAACAGCCGATTCAGTTAAATCAGGTGCGAGGGTTGCACCCGTTCCACCAGAGGAATCAGCCGGGGCTTGATTCACTGCATCATTGGTTTCAAGCTGTCCCGATGTTGGATCCTCACCTGCATTACCGCCGTTAAACATAGACAGCACCATATACCCAAACAGCAAACCCGTAACAACAGCCGCTGTCACAGACACAGCCATTTTCCAGAAGGAGGTAGGTTTGCGTGAGCGATAATAACTGTAGTCATCAGCAGATGACTCATATAGATCCGCCTCAGGCCCGAGATTCCAGTTGGAGTCGTTCGCTTCGGGGTCCACTCTTCCGGGATACACGTCATCATGAAGGTCATAGAGTTCCTTACGCTCACGCATATCGTCATATGTATCGTTATGTTCAGGTCCGTCACCAAATGACCCGCCGTCGATATGATCCAGACGTCGTCTTTCCTCAGCTAATCGGCCCCTGGACCGGTTATGACGCGAGGTTCTCCACCCTTGACCGTTCACATTCGGGGTCTCCCCCTCCTCCCGGAGAGGCGGAACGACGCGTAGATGATCATGCTGCATACTACTCCTAGGTTCGAACGAAGTGCCCGCATCGGCAAACCGATCTGGCGCCGTTGTGTCAAACTCGTCGAATACGAGATGGCGGTCATCAACTTGGTCATTGCGTCTTGCTGGAACTTTTTGATACGGATCCCGTTCCTCACGCATATGATCCTTATGACTGTCCTTCGGCGGATCGTGATCAAAACGAATCGTCATCCGTGCTTTATTCATATCCACACACCTCACTTGTCCTTCTACACTAGCTATATGATCAAGCTTGGCAACTTATGAGTGTGCGAAAAACAAAACAAACAGGCTGATCAAGAAAACATCTTGATCAGCCTGTTATACTTAGCGATTCCGCTCGCTTTGCCTCCGTTCGAAAGACAAAAGCCCATGCAATCCCCTGCTGCAGCGAAGCAGCAAAGCATGCGCGCAATCCATTTACTTCTTGCCTTTAATAGACTCTGCTAAAGCAGCGCCGACTTTCCAAATATCTCCTGCCCCCATCGTGAGAACCAGATCGCCTTCTTTTACACGACCTTTGAGATCGTTCAGAACATCCTCTTTGGTAGGCAAATAGCGGGCACCGGCATTACTGTTCTGGACAATCAGCTCCACCAGCTTACCGGAACTGATACCCTCGATTTGCTTCTCGCCGGCAGGAGAATAAATATCGGTGATAATCACCTCATCGGCTTCTCCGAACGCGCGGCTAAACGCATCCAGAAGGAAAAAGGTCCTCGAATACCGCTGCGGCTGGAATACGGCAATAATCCGTTTGCCCGTAGCTTTAGCAGCACTGATCGTAGCCTCAATCTCCGTCGGATGATGCGCATAGTCGTCAATCACCAGAATGCCTTCTGCTTCACCAAGCACCTGGAAGCGGCGCTTAGCGCCGTTGAACTTAACAATGGCCTCTACAATCGCTTCAAACGAGATTCCGCCTTTCAAGCAGCATATCACCGTAGCCATTGCGTTGTAGACATTGTGTTTACCCGGTACGGACAGTTCCACGGTGCCCAGCTCCATTCCGTTATGAAGCATCGTGAAGCTGACGTGACGGTCGCCGAGCACAAGATTTTTTGCCGTATACTCCGCATCAGCATGAATGCCGTATGTGGTCACATTGCATTTAAGGTCAGGCAAAATAGCCTGGATGTTGTTATCGTCCGCGCAAACCACGGCCGTCCCGTCTGCCTTAATCTGGCTGAGGAATTGTACATAAGCTGCCTTTAGACGATTGAAATCCCCTTCGTAATTCTCCAGGTGATCGGCCTCAATATTCAGAACAACGCCGAGCCATGGGTGGTACTGAAGGAATGAACCGTCACTCTCGTCGGCTTCGGCCACCACGTGCTCGCCTTCGCCGGCTTTGGCATTGGTGCCAACATTCATGATTTCCCCGCCGATTATAAATGTCGGATCGACTCCGCATTCTTCCATCACGAGCGCAATCATGGATGAAGTGGTTGTCTTACCATGCGCACCCGCTACGGCGACTCCTTTGCGTTCGTTCAAGAGACGCGCCAGCATCTGCGCACGGTGAAGGACAGGAATGTTCAGCTTCTCTGCTTCGACCCGCTCCACGTTGTCTTTGGACAATGCCGTCGAGTAAACCACAAGGTCCGCGCCCTGGACTTGCTCGGCGGTATGTCCAATGTATATTTTGGCGCCCTTGGCCGCCAGCTTTTCTGTCAATTCTTGCGATGCCACGTCAGAACCCGTGACTTTATAACCCATCTCCAGCATAACTCTTGCAATGGCGCTCATCCCGTAGCCGCCAATTCCTATAAAATGAACATGTTCCGATGTATTCAACAGATATCACCAACCTTTTTCAGAATCGGAAAGGCCCAGGAGGTTGGAACGCACGTCGGCAATCAGGTACAACGTGCCCGACACCACCCCAAGATCCTCCGCTTCCGTCCGTGACTTCAACTCTTCAAGTGCGTTTTTCCAATTTGGTTCTATGATGATTTGCAGTGTATGTTTGGCGTATTTCTCCCTTACCTGCTCTACGATGTCACCAAGCGCCTTGGCGTCCAGTTTCTTCCGGAAATCCGGTTCAGTCAGGATAAGCGTATCCACTATTGGCAGTATATGCTGCAAATACGATTCATGATGCTTATTTGCCAGCATTCCCATCATTAAGTTCAGTTTCCGATACTTATAGATCTGCGGCAAGCTTTTGGCCAAGGTTTCAGCCCCTTCGGGGTTGTGCGCACCATCGAGAACAATCCGCGGGGAGGACTGTACTTGTTCCAGTCTTCCCGCCCAGAAAGTATCCTTAAACCCTGTACGTAATTCTTCTTCATCCACGATAAAAGCCATGTACTGGCGAAGCACTTCCAGCGTCATCATGGCAAGCGCAGCATTGGCGCATTGGTGCTCGCCTTGCATCGAGATGTCCAGATCCATGTCCCGGAACGGGCCCTTAAAGCGGAAAGTCTGGCTTTCTTCATCCCCGCGCAGTCGTTCATAGGAGAATTGTTCATCTACGAGATACAGACTTGTACGTTTTTTTTCTACCGTTTGTTTCAGAATTTCGACAGCCTCAGGCTGAGTTACCGTACTCACCACAGGGACTCCAGGCTTGATAATGCCAGCCTTCTCCGTGGCGATCTCCTGAATGGTATCACCCAGAACGTCGGTATGGTCCATCCCGATATTCGTGATCACCGAAATGATGGGATGAACGATATTGGTCACGTCCAGGCGACCGCCAAGTCCCGTCTCCCATACCACTACATCCGGATAAGATACCTCGGCATAATACAGGATCGCAAGGGCGGTGGACACCTCAAACATCGTGGGCGATCCAAGCCCGGATCTCGCCACTTCGGCTACAAGCGGCTCTAAGCGATTCGCGAGCGCCAGCAGCGTCTCTTCCGGTATGTCCTCGCCGTTATACTGAAACCGATTGGTAAACTTCGTAATATAGGGAGAAGTGTAGGTGCCAACCGTGAATCCCCCTTGAAGCAAAACCTTTGTTAAAAAAGCGCATGTGGAGCCTTTTCCATTCGTTCCGGCCACGTGAATAAATTTCAACCGCCGTTCCGGATGGTCGAGCAGCTCCATCAATCGCTGAATTCTATCCATGCCAGGGCGGATTCCAAACGGAATCAGCCCATTGATCCAAGCTACCGCTTCCTCATAGGTATGGAACGGAGCTACAGCTGCTGCTGCCGAATGATCAACCATCGTTCTCACCTTCTGGTCCAAGTTCATCTTGCCCTCAGCCTCTCAATTCTTCGATGCGTGCGATCACTTTACTGCGTTTGTCCGAGTAATCCACAAGCTTCGCCCGTTCTTCTTCAATCACCTTTTCCGGTGCTTTCGATACGAAACCAGGATTGTTCAGCTTCTTCTCCACACGCTCGACTTCGCTGTTCAAGTGCTGAATTTCCTTCTCCAGACGCGTGATCTCCTGAGCGATATCGATCAACCCGGCAAGCGGCAGATACATTTCAACACCTGTAACCACAGCGGTCATCGCCTTATCCGGCGCCTCAAGCGCAAGGGAGGACTGATACTCCGACGTGTTGCAGAAGCGGCAAATATAATCCGCATTGCGATCGATAATGCTGGCAATTTGCTCGCTTACCGGCTTTAATTGCAGCTCCACTTTTTTGCTCATTGGTACGTTTACTTCCGCCCGGATGTTACGTACAGCGCGGATGACATCCATCAGCAGGTTCATTTCGGTAACGGCTTCCGTATTCTCAAACGCCTCATCATAGGTCGGCCATGAAGCCAACATCACCGTCTCGCCTTCATGCGGCAAATGCTGCCAGATCTCTTCGGAGATGAACGGCATGAACGGGTGGATCAAACGCATCGTGCGGTCCAGCACATAGGCAAGCACCGACTGCGTCTTTTTCTTGGCCGGTTGATCCTCGCCATACAGGGACAGCTTGGCAAACTCGATATACCAGTCACACAGATCATCCCAGATGAAATTGTAGAGCAGTCGACCGGTTTCGCCAAATTCGTAGGCATCAATTAGACGCGTAATGTCGCGGGAAGTTTCGTTCAAACGATGCAAAATCCACTTGTCGGCCGTTCCCAGCTCTCCGGAAATGTCGATATCCGCCGCCGTGAAGCCCTCCAGGTTCATGAGAGCAAAACGTGACGCATTCCAGATCTTGTTCGCGAAGTTACGCGCTTGTTCAACGCGTTCCCAGCGGAAACGAAGATCCTGACCCGGCGTACTGCCGGTCGATATCATATAACGCATGGCATCTGCGCCATACTGTTCAATAACCTCAAGCGGGTCGATACCGTTTCCGAGCGACTTGGACATCTTGCGGCCTTCGCTATCCCGGACCAGACCATGGATCAGCGTATCTTTAAACGGCATTTGATCCGTAAATTCAAGCCCTTGGAAGATCATCCGCGATACCCAGAACGGAATAATATCATAACCCGTCACGAGAACGCTCGTTGGATAATAACGTTTGAAATCCTCGCTGTCCAGATTCGGCCAGCCCATGGTCGTGAACGGCCACAATGCGGAGCTGAACCAGGTATCCAGCACATCCTCATCCTGTCTCAGATCATCCTTGCCAAGCTTCGCGCGCGCTTCCTCTTCATTCATGGCAACAACCACTTCGCCCGTCGATTCGGAATACCAGGCCGGAATCCGGTGGCCCCACCACAATTGACGGGAAATGCACCAATCGCGTACATTCTCCATCCAATGCAGGTAGGTTCGCTCGAAGCGGTCAGGCACGAAGTTAACGCCCTTGCCGGATTTCTGCGCATCCACAGCTGCTTCCGCAAGCGGCTGCATCTTAACGAACCACTGCGTCGACAGATAAGGCTCAACCACCGCACCGGATCTCTCGCTATGGCCAACCTGATGGACATGATCTTCGATGCGGAGCAATACGCCCGATTCCTTCATGTCGTTTACGATCTGCTTGCGGCATTCGCTCCGGTCAAGACCTTGGTACTTACCAGCAAACTCATTCATCGTCCCGGATTCATCCATCACGGTAATTTGCGGCAGGTCATGTCTCTGACCCATTTCGAAGTCATTCGGATCATGTGCCGGCGTAATTTTAACCGCTCCGCTGCCAAAGTCCTTCTCAACGTACTCATCGGCAATAACCGGAATCTCGCGGCCGACAATCGGCAGGACCAATGTTTTGCCGATCATGTCTTTATAGCGTTCATCTTCCGGATGAACGGCTACCGCCGTATCGCCAAGCATGGTCTCCGGACGGGTGGTTGCTACGGTAATGGAGCCGCTGCCGTCTTTCAGAGGGTATTGCAAGTGATACAAATGGCCGTTGACCTCTTTGTACTCCACTTCAATATCGGACAAAGCCGTGCGGGCAGCCGGGTCCCAGTTGATGATGCGTTTACCGCGATATATGAGCCCTTTATCATAGAGCTTAACGAATACTTCCCGAACCGCGTCCGACAACCCCTCGTCGAGCGTGAAACGTTCTCTGGAGTAATCGAGGGACAGGCCGATCTTGGACCATTGGTCACGGATTGTATTCGCATATAGATCCTTCCATTCCCACACTTTCTCAAGGAATTTTTCACGTCCCAGATCGTATCGGGTAACGCCTTCTTCGCGAAGCTTCTGCTCAACCTTGGTTTGCGTGGCGATGCCCGCATGGTCAGAGCCCGGCAGCCACAGCGCATCATAACCCTGCATCCGCTTTACACGAATCAGAATATCCTGCAGCGTAAAGTCAAGGGCATGGCCGATATGAAGCATTCCCGTAACGTTTGGTGGAGGAATAACAATCGTGTACGGCTCCGCATCCGGTCGTTTGCCAGCTTCAAAGAAGCCGCCTTCCTTCCAGTACGGATACCATTTTTGTTCAGCTGCCTTCGGATCATACGTCGTCGGCATTTCTAACTGGGATTGGTTTTGTTTTTGATCCATATTTTCGTACCTCCGATACTGTTAATCAGTTTTGCCAACCCGAAATGTTTTAGCCTCCGGGAGTGGGCATGAATATCAATGTTTGGCATGAAACAAAAAAAGCCCTTCGTCCTCAAAGGACGAAAGACTGTTCTCTCGCGGTACCACCTTTGTTTCGTGCTTATAAAATAATTCATCAACCGTGTCCTCCCATGAAGAACATGAAAGGCTTACGATCAAGCACGACACTTTACGCAGATAACGGCTGCGGCCGGCGAACTCTAACCAGGGTAGCAATCGATCCCTACTCTATCTCAAGTCCGCAACTCCGGGGTGACTTCGGCAAGCTGGTTCCTGCGGAATCTCACAGCGCTTGATAGCAATTCCGCTCTCTGAAGGCCATACCTTCCTACTCTTCCCGTTCAACGTTGTTCTAGCTTATGAAATACCTGTACATATTCTATTCAAATATACCGTGGTTGTTGCATATAGTCAATATTTCGAGTGTTTCCGATCGATTTAGACATCATACCTGCCGAATCAATAAATCTTATACATTGAAAAAGCAGGCCAAGGATGTCCTACCTTGACCTGCTTTTTCTTACGCAATTGCTCCCCCCACCGATTACTGGGGAATGTATAATACCTGTCCTTCTTCCACATTCTGCTCGGACATGCGGTTATATAACAAAAGCTCCCGCGGCGTCAGTTGATAACGCTCGGCAATCACGTCGAGTGTCTCCTCACGCTGTACAATGCACATCCGGACCTTGCGGAACGGCGTTTCCTCGCGGCGGTTACCCAGGAACAGACTCTTCCACTCCACATCCTCGGCCGAAGCCGAATCAACCAATTCCTCCGCCTCTTCTTCCTCGTCCCGAGCGGCTTGATCCTGAACCGTTCTGCTCGATTGAAGCAATGAAGATAAGCCTACACCCGATGTGCTGTTTGTGCTGCTGTTCTTCGAGTTGAAGGCCACCTTTAACTCCGGTTTGGTCGGAACCTCTTCAACTTTAACGGAAACCTCCTCCGTTATATCATCCATATCCTCCAAAGGTACTGCTCCCTCAGCAAAAACAGGCTGGGTTTCCTCCGTTTCCGGTGATTCCAGCACCGGTACGACTTCAACTTCTTCGTCCTTACGCTCAGTGACACCAGGGAAACCGGCTGCTGAATCTTCCTGCACCGGCTCCGGCTGGGAGGCAGCCCGTTCGAATTGCCATACACTTGGAATCGACGGCTCAGCTGCCTGAGCTTCCGTCTCGCTATGTAAGGCATATTCGACCGTATCCCGGGCTTCAGTCGCACCGGAGATGCTTAGGGTGCTGTCCGAGGCCTGTGAATCCCGAGTTTGGTTCTCGTACTGCGCCCAGGATGCCAGATACTGCTGTGTGCGTGCATCCGTCCCGGACTCTTGGGCTTTGGGCTGAGCCTCGTTGAAGTAAGAAGGTGAAGCCGAATTCGCGTCAGTGTTAGCTCCGCCTTGAAACTGGTCATACGGGTTGGCTGCGAACTGCTGCTCCCCGTTCGAATAATCTGTCGCTTCAGGAGCATGTACCACTGTGAATTCCTCATTGGCCCATACTTGGTCACGGGCTCCCGGAGCCGCCGCCTGAATTCCTTTGAGCGACAGAACCCCTGTAATGTTCAAGCTGCGCTTAGATAACAAATCCACGTCAAAATTCTCGATCTCGACCGCGATGTCATCCAATGATGATACCCGGTTCAGCGGGACCGTGATTTCGACCGGAATCCAGTGTTCGAGCGGCTCCGTCTCTCCGGCTTCGGTGTCACCTTTATACAGGCCTGCAAGAAGCAGATGACCCCGAAGCGTGGCCTGGTCCTGCTGACTGATCACCTGAATGTGCGGGATCAACTCCGCCTCTTCCAATTCATCGATTCCCGGCAAATCTTCCGTTAAATTAATACGCTCGTAAATATCGAACCGCAATCCGTAGGACTGGTCAAACACGGGAATGTCCTCCTTTTTGGCATATACTATCCGTGATCTGTTATCACGGCATGAGCCTAAGTTTTGCCACTCAATTTATCTATATGCCGAAAATAGGAGAGCATGACTTTTTTGCGAATTGTGCGTGAAAGTTACCGGTTCATTCAGGATTTTGCAAATTTTCTTAACGGCCTGCTGACTCTATGATTTGCTCTCTTAACTCCAACATATCCTGAGGCCAGGGCGCTTCCACCTCGATACTCTCGCCCGAGAGAGGATGAGTGAACAACAGACGTTTGCCATGCAGCGCCTGGCGCGGGAACGTCTCGGGTCCTCCGTATAAGGAATCTCCCAGAAGCGGATGTCCCATATGACTTAGATGCACCCGGATCTGATGCGTACGGCCCGTTTCCAGACGAATTTGCAGCAGGCTGGCTTTTGGATACACTTCAGATGAGAGAATATGCGTGATCGCATCCTGCCCGGTTAATGAAACCCGCCGGCGGCTTGCGTGATAGCGGTCTTTGCCTATCGGCAAATCGATTCTCTTCAGATCCTGCGAGACCCTCCCCTGAACGATAGCCGCATAAATCCGGACGATCTTCTTCTCCCGCATGGCCTCGTCAAGCTTTAGCTGCGCATATTCATTCTTGGCGTACAGTACGGGACCTGTTGTGTCCTTATCCAGCCGATGAATATGCCGGACTGCCGTATGAATGCCTTCGGCTTCGTAATATGCAGCTACCACATGATTCAGCGTCGTCTCCGTGCTCTCGTTGTCCGGATGGACCGCCATGCCGGCCGGTTTGTTCACGACCAGGCAGAAATCGTCCTCGTACAATACATCTAGCTTCTGCCATCTCGGTTCGATGCCGTAATCCCGATAAGGAAAAAGGACCAGCCGAAGCCGGTCCCCTCTCCATTGTATCCCTTGCTCATGATGAAGCTTGCGATACAGCTTCTCGGGCATACCGACCGTTTCCATAAGCCACTTGGCAGCAGCCTCGTTCCGATCCGGCTGACCTAACAGCGCCTTGCCCGGCGTCATCTCCAGCCATTCGCCGCGTTTGCTCCAATTGCCCCCGTAACTCATAGGCTCTTGAAGGCATTGTAGTTGGCTTCGATGGTGGCATCGATATCTTCCACCGTATGCGCTCCCGAGATGAACATGCCCTCGAACTGGGAAGGAGGTACGCTGACTCCCTCTTCTACCATCGCTGCAAAATATTGACGGAAACGATCCAGATCACTTGTCTTGGCCGTATCAAAATTGACAACCGGCGTATTCGTGAAGAAAGGACATACCATGGACCCGATCCGGTTGATCGTAAGCGGGATCCCGAATTCCTCAGCGTTTCGCTCAAATCCGGCCTGAAGGCGGGCTCCCCGTTCCTCCAGCTGTTCATAGATAGCAGGCGTCAACAGTTTTAGAGTCGTGTAGCCGGCCGCCATGGCGAGCGGATTTCCGCTTAACGTTCCTGCTTGATAGATCGGCCCTGCCGGAGCAATCTGATCCATCAGCTCACGCTTGCCTCCATAAGCACCGACTGGCAGACCGCCGCCGATCACCTTGCCCAGACATGTCAAATCCGGCGTAACGCCATAACGTCCTTGCGCACAGTTTAGATCCACGCGGAATCCGGTCATGACCTCGTCGAAAATAAGCACTGTACCATAATCGGCAGTGACCTTGCGGAGTCCTTCCAGGAACCCTGGCTGTGGAGGTACCACGCCCATGTTGCCGGCCACCGGCTCAACAATGACTGCGGCGATCTCTTCGCCGAACCGCTTGAAGGCAAGCTCTACCGACTCCAAGTCATTATAAGGAACGGCAATGGTGTTGGAAGCCACGCTCTCAGGGACACCGGGACTATCGGGAAGACCCAGCGTTGCGATGCCCGATCCCGCCTTGATCAGAAGGCTATCGGCGTGACCGTGATAAGAGCCTTCGAATTTGATGATTTTGCTGCGCCCGGTATAACCGCGCGCCAGCCGGATGGCGCTCATGGTAGCTTCCGTACCGGAATTCACCATTCGCACAACCTCCATAGACGGCACGCGCTCGCAGACGAGCTTCGCCATCTTCGTTTCCAACAGGGTTGGCGCACCAAAGCTGGTCCCCTTCGCAGCGGTCTCCTGAAGTGCTTCAACGACCTCAGGGTGCGCGTGGCCCATAATCAGCGGTCCCCAAGAACCTACGTAATCGATAAAGCTGTTGCCATCGATATCATATACGCGGCTACCTTCTCCGCGATCGATATAAATCGGCGTTAATCCCACAGATTTAAACGCACGTACCGGACTGTTGACACCGCCGGGAATGTATAACTTCGCTTCTTCAAAAGCAGAACGCGATAATTCTTCTTTCCGCATATCTTGGCTCATACGATGCACTCCTAACTCTTTAGTCGTTATTGGTTACTTGCTGCGCATCCAGCGTGCTGCATCCTTCGAGAAATACGTGATGATAATGTCCGCACCGGCACGCTTCATCCCCGTCAGCAGCTCCATCACAATCGCCTGCTCACTGATCCATCCCTGCTGAGCAGCCGCCTTAATCATGGAATATTCCCCACTTACGTTATAAGCGACAATCGGCAGATCAAACTGGTCTCTCAGCAATCTGACAACGTCAAGGTAGGCCATAGCTGGTTTCACCATCAGCATATCGGCGCCTTCCAGCACGTCCGTCTCCGCCTCGCGAAGCGCCTCTCTCACATTGGCCGGATCCATCTGATAGGTTTTACGGTCGCCGAACTGCGGCGCAGAATCGGCAGCTTCACGGAAAGGTCCGTAAAAGGCCGAAGCGTACTTAACCGAGTAAGACATGATCGGCACGTTATAAAATCCGGCTTCATCAAGTCCGGAACGAATGGCTTGAACAAAACCGTCCATCATATTGGAAGGTGCAATAATATCGGCTCCCGCCTTCACTTGGGAAACCGCTGTACGAACGAGCAGCTCCAGTGACTCGTCGTTTAATACATCGCCGCAGGTGTGACCGTCACGCTCAAAGGTATGCACCATACCGCAGTGGCCGTGGTCGGTAAATTCGCACAGGCACGTATCAGCAATCACCAGAAGATCGGGATACCACGACTTGATGAGACGGGTAGCCTCTTGGACAATCCCGTCATCCGCAAAACCGGATGTGCCTACGCTGTCTTTGGTCTCAGGAATTCCGAACAGGAGCACAGCAGGAATGCCTAGACTTACGATTTCGTCTACTTCCTCTTTCAAGGTATCGAGCGAAAAATGATAGACCCCCGGCATCGAGGAAATTTCGGATTTCACTCCACTGCCATAGGTAACGAAGATTGGCTGAACCAGATCCTCCGTATGAAGCACGGTCTCACGGACCATGCTGCGAATGCCGGCATTTTGACGCAGCCGACGATGGCGTACGATTGGAAAACTCATGACGTATACCTCCTGATGATGTAATTTTTGATCATGTATTTAAAAGAAAAGGATATTATGGCGCAACGCGGCGTGGATCGTTCTCATTCCAAATGCACAAGGCCTCCACCAGACTGTCGATCGTCGCTTCCTCGGCGAGGAGGGATACGTGCAGACCGGCTTCCTCTGCCGTCTGGGCGGTTAAAGGTCCGATGCAAGCAATCGTCGATCCTTTTAACAGTTCGGCAGGATCTGCTACGCCCATCCCCTTCAGCGCCTTCAGCAGATTGGTAACGGTAGAGGAACTGGTAAAAGTAACGGCGTGAATGCCGCCATCTTGAAGCAGCTTCAACAGCTCATCATCATCCTCACCACACAGCACGTTCTCATAGATCACGGCTTCCGTCACGTGCAGTCCCATTTCCGTCAGCTTCTCCGGCAGCCACCTGCGTGCCAGATCGCCGCGAGGCAGCAGCACACGCTGACCAGGCTTGAGCTCTGAACCGTAAGCATCGATAATGCCTTCCGCCTGGTACCGCTCCTTAATGACTTCAGCGGCTATGCCGTAATTACCAAGAGCATGGGCTGTTGCTGGGCCAACCGCGACGATGCGGGCAGAGGCTAGGGAACGAATATCGCGCCCATTCTCCTTCAATTGGCGGAAAAAGAATTCGACTCCGTTCACGCTGGTGAAGAATACCCACTCATACGTACTCAGCTTGTCCAGTGCTTGCTGAACGCCAGCAAGCACATCGTCCTTCGAAGGCATGACGATGTCGATGACGGGAAATTCATAAGGCTCTCCGCCGAGCTCTTCGATTTGGGATACCAATGCACTGGCCTGGCTTCGGGCCCTCGTGACCAGAATTCGTTTACCGAACAGAGGCAGCCGTTCTGCCCACTTCAGGTGCTCCCGCTGAAGCACCACCTGTCCAACAACGATGACGGCAGGCGGCTGAAAATCCGCTGCCTTGACTCTGTCCTCGATGTCCGCCAGCGTCCCCGTCAGCGTATCTTGCTCCGCTCGGGTTCCCCATCTAATAAGAGCCACCGGGGTTTCTGGCGGCCTGCCGTGTTTGATCAGTTGACGACTGATATAGCCGATCTTGGCCACACCCATCATAAAAATCAAAGTCCCCGTTGCATTGGTCACCTTATCCCATTGAATCATCCGGTCCAGCTTTTCGGGACTTTCATGCCCGGTAATGATGGATAAAGATGAAGCATGGTCACGATGCGTCACCGGAATCCCGGCATAAGCCGGAACGCTGATCGCTGAGGTGATCCCCGGTACAATCTCGTACAAGATGCCATGACGGTATAACAGCTCCGCTTCTTCGCCTACTCTACCGAAGATGGTTGGATCGCCGCCCTTTAAACGGACGACCGTCTTGCCTTCCAAAGCGTAATCAACCAGCAGCTGATTGATCTGCTCCTGCTTCATCGTATGCCGATCGGGGAGCTTGCCTACATAGACCTTCTCCGCTCCGGGCTTCATCCACCGCAGCAGCCGAGGGCTGGCTAATCGGTCGTACACCACGACATCTGCCTTCTCAATGCATTCCTTGCCTTTAATCGTGATCAGGCGTGCATCGCCCGGTCCTGCTCCCACGAGATAAACCTTGCCTGCCATCCCCTCAACCCCTAACTTGTGCCAGTATCTTCTCCGCTCCTTTAGCTTTCAGCTTTGCAGCCACTTCCACTCCGAGCGATTCAGGGTCGGTTCCTTCGGCGCTTTCCTTCAATACGATTTCGCCGTCAGGAGAGCCAACCATTCCTGTTAATTGTATAACGTTTTGTGCTCCGCGGGAATCTTCGGCATCCACATTCTTCAGGACAGCGTAAGCCCCGATAGGCACCTGGCATCCTCCGTTCAGCTCGCTCAGAAACTTGCGTTCAGCCGCAACGGTTCGTGCGGTGACATCATCATTATAAAGTGAGAGCAAATGCAGCAGCTCAGCATCGTTCTCGCGGCATTCAATCCCGAGTGCGCCCTGGCCAACGGCAGGCAGGCTGATTTCAACCGGCAAGTACGATGTGATCCGGTCCTCCCAGCCCATGCGCTGAAGACCTGCGGTCGCCAGAATGATGGCCTGAAATTCACCATCCTCCATTTTGCGAATGCGAGAATCGATATTCCCTCGAATCCATTCGATCTGCAGATCCGGCCGATAGGCCTTGAGCTGGCTGGACCGGCGCAAACTGCTTGTCCCCACTTTGGCACCTGTAGGAAGGTCATCCAGCGTCGCCCCTTCTTTGGAGATCAGGCAATCACGAGGATCCTTTCTTGCCGGCACCGCGCCGGATACCAAACCTTCGGGCAGAACAGAGGGCATGTCCTTCATGCTATGAACCGCCATATCAATCTCACCGTCGATCATCGCCTGCTCGATTTCTTTGACAAACAATCCTTTGCCGCCTACCTTGGAAAGCGTAACATCCAGTATGCGGTCGCCCTTGGTGACGATTTTCTTGACGGTGAAGTCATAGTCCAGACCATGCTCCTTGGCTAAACGCTTTAAATCATCGATAACCTGTCCTGTCTGTGTCAGTGCCAGAGCACTTTGTCTACTGCCAACTACGATTGTGCGCATCTTTCATTCCTCCTGATTATTCGCAATCCACTGCTTGATTTTATCCTCACTCCAGGGCGCATAACCTTCGCGGCGGATCTCTCCGAGCATATCCATGCGGTATGCCTTGTGCAGCAGCCGCCTGCGTGCATCAGCAGACTCCACCTCTTCCCTGATTATCGAACGCATCCTATATAAAAAATCCAAGTAATCCTCATACTCAGGCCCGAACTGTTCTTCGAGATCGTCGCGTATACCGCGTGCGGCCATCGGCCCAGCTCCTGATGTTGATACAGCCAGTGTAAGCCTCCCTCGCCGCAGCACCGTCGGGTTGATAAACGTCCCGGCCTCGCCGTTGCTGGCTACGTTAACCAACACGCCAAGACGATCGGCGTCCTCCGCTATCTTCAGGTTCAGCATGCTGTCGTCCGTTGCCGCATGAACCATGAACGCGCCTGTCAGATCGTCTGATTGATACTTCCGCTTCGTCCATCGAAGAGCCTTCTCATTGGCCAAACGTTGAAGTTTCTCGCTTCGTAGTATGGGACTTAGAATATGTACGCTTGCTCCGGCATTCAGCAGGGTGTCGGCTTTACGTTCCGCCACCTTGCCGCCGCCGACAATCAAGCATAGACGTCCCCTGCAATTCAGCAGGATGGGCACATAATGATCATCATATGCCATCTGCCATCACACTCCTGACCAACTATGGAAAGCGGACCACGTATTGAGAAAGAAATTCAAAATAATGAATCCATACCCGATTAAGGCCCATATGGCTGCTTCCCTGCCTGACCTTCTCCACAGGCGACGTTTGATGAAATAAACCAAATACATCGCAAGAGCCGTCAATGTAGACAGGACTTTGATATCCAAGAACAAGGTCCATCGCCCAGCCATGGCCACCGACATGACGGCCAAAATGAGCGACATGACCAGAATAATCGTTCCAGCCATCAGCGCTTTATAAGAATAAACATCAAGCTTCTCCAGACTTGGCAGCCTGCGGATCGTATCATTCCATTGCTTGTGCTTCAGTTTCCGGTGAAGGAACATATAAATCGCCGCAAACACAGCCCCGACGGTCAAAGCGGCGAAGCTGACACTCGCCAGGGCAATATGAATTAGCAAGAGACGATGTTCCGTCTCCCAGCTGTACAATGCATTGTCTCCCGCCGTGAACCATAAACGATTGACCAGCATGACGCTAAACCCGACGAGGTTCATTAAAAGGACGGCAAATTCCGACCGCTTCAAATACGCCAGGGCAATCGAAGTAATCGATATGCAGAACGCCAGCAGGAACAGGAAATCAAACAGCGTAAACACCGGGAAGTGGAAATGTCCGCCTTCCATCGCTCTGATGCTGATTCCGGTGAATTGTAACAGTGCAGTAATAACAAGAAGCCCTGTGCCTATCCGCTTCGCCACCGAATTGCGTGAAACGCAATCCGAGATATAAAACAGAAGGCTCAGGGCATAGATACAAATGCCGGTGATATAAATTAAGTTTAACAGCATGGGTTTGTACTCACCCTCCTCAAAGGGTGGCTGGGGCTAGAGACACCTTAAGCGGTTTCTCTTCTGCCTGCTGATCTACAGCATTCTTCGTCCGTTCAGCTTTAACGGGTGCAGTTGCTTTCTTGTTGCGGCTGCGGGCTTCCTGCTCATTCTCATGGATCAGGCTTTCCAGCGCAAAGATTTGTGAAAAATAATCCAGTGCTTCACCGCCCTGCTTGCCGCCCGTCATTTCCTTAATCCGGTTAATGGGATCATGCATCATCTGGTTAACGATGCTCTTGGTCAAACGACGGATGACTTTTCGCTGGCGTTCATCCAGTTCTGGAAGCTTGTTGAACAAGCTTTCCATCGTTTCTTCATGAATGGTATTCGACTTCTCCTGCAAGGCCCGAATCGCCGGTCTGACACCGAGCGTCTTCAGCCATGTGTGGAATGCATCCATCTCTTCTTGAATCATTACTTCAATCTTCGCTGCTTCCACCCGGCGCATTTCCATATTGGTCTCTACAATGCCTTCCAGATCATCAATATCGTACAAGAACACATTGGAAAGTTCACCAATCGCTGGATCGATATCCCGTGGCACAGCAATATCAATCATGAACAACGGGCGGGCCTGACGTTTCTTCATGCTCTCTTTAACCCGCTCCGCATTCAGAACATATTCATTCGAGCCCGTAGAGCTAATAATAATATCGACTTCATGCAGCAAATTCTTGGCTTCGGCTATGGTGCACGGCGTCCCTTGGAACTTGCGTGCAAGTTCCTCCGCACGGCCAAGCGTACGGTTGGCTACAATTACTTCCGCAGCACCGTTGGCATAAAGATGCTTCACGGTAAGCTCGCTCATCTTGCCTGCGCCGAGAATCATTACTTTTTTGTCGTTAAACGTACCGAAAATCCGTTTACCCAGTTCCACCGCAGCATAACTGACAGAAACAGCACTCTCTCCGATCGATGTCTCGGAATGAGCCCGCTTGCCGAGCGTAACAGCTTGCTTAAACAACATATTAAACCAAGTACCGGTGGCATTCTGCTGCTGCGACGTCAAAAAAGCATTGCGCACCTGTCCCAGGATCTGCGTCTCTCCAATGACCATGGAATCCAAGCCGCAAGTAACCTTAAACAGATGGGAAATCGCTTGTTCGTCTTCATATATATAGAGGTGCTGTGTAAATTCTTCACGATTAATGCCGAACCACTGTTCCATAAAACTGCGGATAAAGTAGCCGCACATATGAAGGCGGTCTACCACAACATAAATCTCAGTACGGTTGCAGGTAGCGACAATGACGCCTTCCAATACGCTCTTGGTCGAATTTAGCTGCTCTAACGCCTTCGGCATGTCTTCTTCCGAGAATGTAAAACGTTCTCTGACTTCCACGGGCGCCGTGCGATAGTTCAACCCAACAACGACGATGTGCATTGCATGTTCACCTGCCTATTTCTCCGAGTAATTTTGCCGTTCACAACGGACTGTCTTGACCCTGTTCATTATATCACAGTATATTGAGCACCCTTGTCTATTTTATGAAATGTTTATGAAATCCCCATACTTCTTCATTCCATTCATGAAGATTTCTACCTGTAGATCGTACCTTACTATTGTGGATATAGAACACCTCAGATATACGTGTTATTTTCTACGAAATCTCATTTCAGAGAACGACGGACTGGAAATCGGCCGTACTTCTCAATCCCAAAATAAATAACCATGGAAACCTCCATGGTTATCAGTATAGGCATTTTTTTAGAAGGCTGGATTAAACGAGTTCAGCCTGGTTCATCTCAGGCGTTTCCACGGTCATTTCGCCGAGTCCTCGCACGAGTTTCTTAGCATAGCATTTTTCAGGTTTCAAAGCGGATACCAGATAGTCAATAGCCAGTTGCGGATCTACTGTCTCCCCGCAGGTATAACAGTCAATCGCAGCAAAACCTCTCTCAGGGTATGTGTGAATCGAGAGATGGCTTTCCGACAGCAACACCAGCACAGTTGCACCTTGTGGTTCAAATTGCTTGGATTGGACGGACATTACCGTTGCTCCACATGCTTCAGCGGCTTCCACCATCTGAGCTTGCAAAAATTCTGCACTGTTCAATAGTTCAAAATCGACTCCCCAAGTATCAACAGCAACGTGTCTTCCGAAAGTTGAGTATTCCATCTTCCGGTTTCCCCCTTCCTAGGAATAAAATGTTTGAAAATTTCATCCGCTAGGACCTACGTCATTCACTTCCCGAGGGAATAATCTCTCGCAACATTACATGTCCTGAGTGAATCCTGGTTCCTATATTCTTTTCAACGAGATTAAAAATAACATCTATGACGCTTAAATGCAACACCTTTTTCGAAAATAACCCATAAATATTTTACAGCTCAATATATGTGCGAATGAACCACTTGGTGTCATGGATCCGTGAATAAAAAAGGCGCCCTGTTACAGGGCAGCCTCCTTAGGCCTCTAGCACGAATAGGCGTTGATTAAACCGTCGCAGCCGCTCATCTATGGTCTTCGTAATAAGATTATCATTCCCTGCTGCAATCCGTTGGTCCAGAAGCACGTTAATATGATGCTGGATGGATTCGATCTCTTTCTCTGCTTCATTGCTGTTGAAGAGTCGCTGCAGCTCTCCTGCCGTATTCTTGTACTCATAAATGACAATGCTGTCGTTCCCGGTGACTTGCGTAATTCTGTGCACCGTTCCCGCGTGGTAGTCGTAGCTCATCGTAAAGCCGCGATAAATCCGATTCACTTTACCTGATCCCTTAAAAGCCGCAAACAATTTGCGTACGGCATTTGTCAGATGGGGAGTAACCAATCGGCACGACAGCTCACAGACGTACAAGCCATTCTTGCGTTCAAAGGGCAAATGAACTTCTTCCCCGCTTTCATCTTCGAGCACGAACTCCTGCTCTCCGCTATCCATGACTTTTACCCGGTTAGTAACCCGGAAAGCTTGGGTATACTGCAGAAATTGATCCATTTGAATATCCGTCATTTGCATTGTGGCATTAACATATTCTGTGGCTAACCGCTGAGCCATAAAAATCTCCCTCAATTCTTTTAACTTACTACCATTATACAGCAAATCCAAGCGGTCTTTCCTGTCTTTCGAATGAGAATATCCATCATATTTCATAAAAAAACGGAATTAGCCGGAATCAGAGCGATATTTCCCGCAAGATGCTCACTTTCCTGTAAAGAATTCACCGATTCCCTATATTAGCCTTGAAAAAAATATCACGAAATTAATCGGATCAGGCTTGCTCATTGCCTTCCGTTTCCGAATCCAGATATGGCTCTTCCTCTTCATCCATAGTCCCCATATGGGACTCCATGATGGCCCATAACTCATCTTTACCCAGACCGAGCTCGGATGAAAACATGACAAAAGAGTGATAGGGTTTGAAGCCTAGTGTTTCCTTCACGATCTTTACATGCTTCTCACGGCGCGTTTTCGGAATTTTGTCCGCCTTGGTCGCAACCACGCATACCGGCCGGTTATAATGCTGCAGCCATTCATACATGCTGATGTCATCTTTTGAAGGCGGGTGACGCATGTCCACAATCAGTAATACAAGCTTCAGTTCTTCCCGGCTGAGCAAATATCTCTCAATCATTTCGCCAAATGCCGCACGCTGGGTCTTGGATACCTTCGCATAACCATAGCCGGGAAAATCGACCAGATACAGGTCGTCGTTCACCCGATAATAGTTGAGCTGCTGGGTTTTCCCCGGTGTTGCACTGGTTCGGGCCAGGTTCTTACGGGATATCATACGGTTAATCAGTGATGACTTGCCCACATTGGAACGCCCTGCCAGAGCAATTTCCGGCAAGGCGTCTTCAGGATATTGAGCAGGTACGACAGCACTGATGACAAACTCGGCTTTCGTAACTTTCATAATTAGACTTTCCTCTCTAGTGCACTCCCGCTTGTTCAACGAGCGCATGCTCCAGAACCTGATCCATATGGGATACCGGAACGAACTCAACGTCGTTCTTCACGCTGTCAGGTATATCACGCAAGTCACGTTCGTTATCCTTAGGGAGTAATATTTTTTTGTAGCCGGCACGGTGGGCTGCCAGGGATTTCTCTTTCAAGCCACCAATCGGAAGAACACGTCCCCGAAGTGTAATCTCCCCCGTCATGGCCACATCACGGGCTACATGCCGTTTGGTTAAAGATGAGATAAGAGCCGTCGCAATCGTAATGCCGGCTGAAGGGCCGTCCTTCGGAATGGCTCCCTCCGGGATATGGATATGGACATCCAGCTTCTCGTGGAAATCCGGATCAATGCCCAGTTCTACCGCCTTCGAGCGGGTAAAACTGAAGGCTGCTTGAGCCGATTCCTTCATCACATCACCCAGTTTACCCGTCAAGATCAGCTTGCCGGTACCAGGCACCACGGTAACCTCAATGGTCAGCGTCTCGCCGCCCACTTCCGTCCACGCAAGCCCTGTTACCGTGCCTACTTGATCTTCAAGCTCGGCCATACCATAGCGAAACTTCGGAATACCGAGATATTCCTTAATATCGTCAGCCTTAATCTCAATGGATTCCGATTGATTAGTCACGATCTGTTTGGCGGCTTTGCGGCATAGGGCAGCCACTTGCTGCTCCAGATTCCGCACCCCAGATTCACGGGTATATTCCCGGATCACCTTCATGAGTGCTTCCTCGTCCAGAATTAACTGCTCCGGCGCAAGACCATGCTCACTCTTCTGCTTGGGCAGCAAATAACGATTGGCAATCTGCAATTTCTCCAGCTCCGTATAGCCTGGAATGTACAGCACTTCCATCCGGTCCAGGAGCGGTCTTGGAATGTTGTGAAGCACATTCGCCGTTGTGACAAACATGACGTTAGACAAATCAAAAGGAATTTCCACGAAATGATCGCTGAACGTATTGTTTTGCTCAGGGTCAAGTACCTCAAGCAGTGCGGAAGATGGGTCGCCGCGGAAGTCGGAGGCCATCTTATCGATTTCATCCAGCAGGAACACAGGATTCATCGAACCCGCTGTTTTCATGCCTTGAATGATACGTCCCGGCATAGCCCCAACATAAGTGCGCCGGTGACCGCGGATTTCCGCCTCGTCTCTTACTCCGCCTAATGAAACACGCACGAACTTGCGTTCCAAAGATCGGGCAATAGAACGGGCCAGCGATGTTTTACCGACCCCTGGAGGACCAACAAGACAAAGAATAGGCCCCTTCATCTTCTTCACCAGCTTTTGGACCGCCAGATATTCCAGCACGCGTTCCTTCGGCTTCTCGAGACCGTAATGATCCTCATCCAGCACTTGCTCCGCTTTGACGATGTCCAGATCATCCTCGGTCTTGTTCGTCCATGGCAGCGCCAATAGCCAATCGACATAGTTCCGAATCACGCCGCCCTCTGCAGAGCTCGCCGGCATTTTCTCGAGTCGGTCGATTTCCTTCTCTACCTTCTCATGTACGCGCTCCGGCAGCTCAAGCTCCTGAAGCTGACTTCGAAGTTCCTCTACTTCCCCTGCACGGCCTTCCTTGTCGCCCAGCTCTTTCTGGATGGCCTTCATCTGTTCGCGCAAATAGTATTCCTTCTGGGTCTTCTCCATTTGCTTCTTGACCCGCTGGTTGATCTTGCGCTCCAGCTCCAGCACTTCACGCTCGTTATTCAGTATATCTAGAAGTTTCTCGAGGCGTTTGCGAACATCAATTGTTTCGAGAATTTCTTGCTTATCCTTGATCTTCAGTGACAAATGACTCGTAATGACGTCCGCCAGTCGGCCCGGCTCATCAATATCGGAAACGGCCGCCAGTGTCTCTGGTGTCACCTTCTTCGACAGATTGATATAATTCTCAAACTGAGACAGTACGGTTCGCATTAATGCGGAAACTTCAGGGTCATGATTCTCTTCTTCGGGAAGCTCCCGAGCGATGACCTCATAGTATTCCTCTTGATCCGTATATTCAATAACTTCCGCCCGTTCCATACCCTCCACTAGCACACGTATGGTACCGTTAGGAAGCTTAAGCATCTGGCGTACATTCGCAACTGTGCCAATCCGAAAAATATCATCCTGCGTCGGTTCTTCAATGTTCACTTCCGATTGAGAACATAGGAGAATCAAATTGTCTTCAACCATCGCCTTTTCTAAAGCCTTTACCGATTTCTCCCGGCCTACATCCAAGTGAAGCACCATACTTGGATAGACCAACAGACCTCTCAAAGGCAGTAAAGGAAAACGACGACCTTTGGATTTACTGGGTCCCATCGCTTTCGCACCTCCAATGGCTCTCAATGTTGACACTATTCCTATTTTATCAAATCTGCGTATAAAAAACCAACCAAACGAAGCTTAACATCCTCCGGCGTCCGTTATTTTGCCGTTGCGCGGAGGCGTCGCCTGCAGCAATGAAGCGGAAGCGGATGGAAATACCTCGTTTGCAGGGAGCTGTACCAACTCCGGAGCGAACGATCCACCAAAAATATGGCTGAATACTTCATCCAGCGACTCTACCGGAATTACCCGCAAACCGCCGCTCAAATCCTGAAACAGCGTCTGCCAGTTGTCTTTAGGGATGATGACGCGGGTAGCACCTGCCTGGAATGCCGCCTCCACTTTAGCGATGACCCCGCCTATCGGTTTCACTTTTCCATGAATACTCATCTCGCCGGTCATGGCGACCTTGTTATCGACTTCAATTCCTTTGATGGCTGATACAATTGCTGTTGCCATCGCAATACCGGCGGAAGGACCGTCAATCGGTGTTCCTCCGGGAAAATTGATGTGCAGGTCATAGTTTTTAGGTGTAAAGCCCATCGAACCCAGCACGGTTAGCACATTCTCGATCGAGCCTTTGGCCATGCTCTTGCGACGCAGCTTGCGCGAGCCTCCGCCAAATTCCTCTTCATCCACAACCCCGGTGATATTGTAGGTACCCCGGCCCTCTTCGACAGGAACCGCAGATACTTCAATTTCAAGCAGTGCCCCCATATTCGGGCCATATACGGCCAATCCGTTTACTACGCCAATCTGAGGCTTCTCCGGTATTTTCCGGTCGGGCCTTGGCTGAAGCTGGCTGCTGCTGGCTACCCATTCTACATCCGCCGCTCGCAGCGAATCTCGCTTCTCCGTCAAAGCAAGACCGGCAGCCAATTGAATCATATTGACCGCTTCCCGTCCATTGGAGCAGTACTGCTTCACAACTTCCACCGCTTCAGGCGCTGCATTCAAACCAATTTTCTGAATGGCATCCTCTGCAATTCTCCCAATTTCTTCAGGCAAAAGCGGACGGAAAAAAATCTCCATGCAGCGCGAGCGAAGTGCAGGAGCAATCTCTTCGGGCGAACGTGTCGTAGCACCCACCAGACGGAAGTCTGCCGGAAGGCCATTTTGAAAAATATCGTGTATATAGGCAGGTGTATTGGCATCCTCCGAATTATAATATGCACTTTCAAGCAGTACCTTGCGGTCCTCCAGCACTTTTAAAAGCTTATTCATCTGGATGGGATGCAATTCCCCGATTTCATCAATAAACAGGATCCCCCCATGGGCCTTGGTCACCGCACCCGGCTTCGGCTGAGGAATGCCTGCAACCCCCATGGCACCGGCACCTTGATAAATCGGATCATGAACAGACCCGATGAGCGGGTCGGCAATTCCCCGTTCATCGAAACGGGCCGTCGTTGCGTCGATTTCCGTGAATTTTGCGTCATATTTAAACGGCGATTGCGGGTTCTTCTTGGCTTCCTCCATCACGACGCGGGCAGCAGCAGTCTTACCGACCCCCGGGGGTCCGTAAACGATGACATGCTGAGGGTTCGCGCTGCATAGCGCTGCCTTTAAGGCGCGCAAACCGTCCTTTTGCCCCACGATGTCATCCATCGTTTGCGGCCTTGTTTTCTCAGCGAGCGGTTTCGTTAGCGATATCGACCGGAGTTTTCGGAGTTTATCGAGCTCCTTGCGCGATTCCCGATCCACCGCTGTTTTGCTTGTCTTCTGTCCGCGCAATAAATTCCAAAAATAAATGCCGATGATGACCGCAAAAAACAGTTGCACCAGCATAATTACGATACTTAAATTCACAAGTCATTCCTCCTGTACTCCATTATGTCTTCATCCAAACGTTAATACATGGTAGTATTGCCGATTCCTCGGATGGTAAAACGCGGGAGGGGGAACAAATTGTAAAAGAGGGTGATTTAATCAGGATGCATTAACGAAGTCGTAAAGTATCAAAAAGTGGATGGGAGACGTTGTGAGACGCTCCGCGGACGTATCGTTCCTCCGATCGCTGTTGTTTCCGAATTTCATGAATGACGAGTACCAATGTAGAAATTCGGAAACAAAGGCGAACGCATCCGCTTCTCCGGAATCGATTCGTCCGCTCCGCTGGTGCGGCGCATGGCATCCTTCTAAATCATGGGGGTGGGAGAGTGGGTAGTGCTGGGCTTTCATAAAAAAGAAGCTCAGTTAGGAGCGATGATACTTGGAACAACAGAACGCACCATTGCAACTTTATACTAAAAAGCGACCACTTGTCTTGGTTCACACTGCTATACCTTATAAGTTCAAAATACGTTCAATGAAATGTGAGAAACAGACCTTGGACTTCGTTGGACCTATTGCTTCCTTAGAAAACAACAAACAAAACGGCAGTCTCTCCAATCCAGAGACTGCCGTTTTAATATAAGCGGATATATTAATGACTTAGTTATCCAGCTTAGACCGTGGATTTGTGCTTGCGGCCCGGGATTTCACCCGTTTCCTCGTACACCTTCACGATATGATCGATTTCTTTCTTGAGCTCTTCAACCATAGTCTCTTCGGGTACCTTACGGATCATCTCTCCGTAACGGAAGAGCAAACCTTCACCCCGAGCGCCGGCAATACCGATGTCGGCTTCTCTTGCCTCGCCGGGGCCGTTTACGGCACAGCCCAGAACGGAAACCTTAATCGGCACTTTGATCTTCGAGATATATTCCTCCACCTCATTGGCAATGGAGAACAAATCGATATCCAGACGTCCGCAGGTCGGGCAAGATACCAAGGTTGCAGCATCCGAGATCAGACCGAAGGATTTGAGCAGCTCCCGGCCTACCTTGATCTCTTCCACAGGATCGGCACTCAAAGAAATACGCATCGTGCTGCCGATTCCAAGAGACAACAGTGCGCCAAGTCCGGCAGCACTCTTGACGGTACCCGAGAACAGGGTGCCTGCTTCGGTTATGCCTAAATGAAGTGGGTATGGTATAACTTCCGCCGCCTTGGTGTAAGCCGCAATTGCCATCGGTACATCAGAAGCTTTAAGAGAAACGATGATATCATGGAAATCCAGTTCTTCCAAGATGCCGATATGATACAAGGCGCTTTCCACCATGGCTTCCGGTGTCGGATACCCGTATTTTTCAATGAGATGATTCTCCAAGGAACCGGCGTTAACTCCGATTCGAATCGGAATCCCCTTCTCTTTGCATGCTTTCACGACAGCCTCGACCTTTTCACGCTTACCGATGTTTCCCGGATTGATCCGGACTTTATCGATACCGTTCTCGATCGCCATCAGGGCAAGCTTGTAGTTAAAATGAATATCCGCCACAAGCGGAATATGAATGCGTTTCTTGATTTCCTTAATGGCTGCAGCTGCTTCCTCATTGTTCACCGTAACGCGAACGATCTGACATCCCGCTTCTTCCAGACGGAGTATCTCGGCAACGGTCGCCTCCACATCTGCTGTTTTGGTGGTGCACATGCTTTGAATAATGACTTCGTTCTTTCCCCCAATAGTGAGATTCCCCACCTTGACGGGCCGTGTGTCTTGTCTCAAAAACATGGTACGATCTCTCCCATATAACGCCAAAGCTCCACTCCAATCAACCCAATTGGGTATAACTGGAAGTGGAGAATCAGCGTAGATTTATTCCACGTCTAATGCGCTAGAGCACATTAGGCGCTTTCTTCTTGTTTCTTATCGTCTTCGTTACTTTTGGCTTGCAGTTCAGGAATCACTTTATCACGAACGACTTGCTCCGTAATGACGCAATCCTTAATATCATCTCTGGACGGCGCTTCGTACATCACATCCAGCATGATGCTTTCAATGATGGAACGCAGTCCGCGTGCGCCGGTATTGCGCTTAATGGCTTCGCGGGCAATCGCTTCTAGCGCACCTGGCTCAAATTTGAGGTTTACGTTGTCAAATTCAAGCAGCTTTTGGTACTGTTTTGTCAGCGCGTTTTTCGGCTCGGACAGAATCCGTACCAATGTTGCCTCATCCAATGGTTCGAGCGTAGACACAACTGGCAGACGACCAACGAACTCCGGAATCAAGCCGAATTTCAGCAGATCTTCCGGCAGAACCATCGTCAGGTATTCACCTGGCTTAAGATCCTTCTGGTTTTCTCCGGCTGCATTAAAGCCGATGACCTTTTTACCGATCCGGCGTTTAATGTACTGCTCCAATCCGTCAAATGCACCGCCGCAAATGAACAGGATGTTCGTCGTATCGATCTGGATGAATTCCTGATGTGGATGCTTGCGTCCACCTTGCGGAGGCACGGAAGCAACGGTGCCTTCAAGAATTTTCAGCAGGGCCTGCTGAACCCCTTCACCGGAAACGTCACGGGTAATGGACGGGTTCTCCGATTTACGAGCCACTTTATCGATCTCATCAATATAGATAATGCCGCGTTCCGCTTTTTCCACATCATAATCCGCTGCTTGAATCAGCTTCAGCAGAATGTTCTCAACATCCTCACCTACATAACCAGCTTCGGTCAGTGAAGTTGCATCTGCAATAGCGAACGGCACGTTGAGAATTTTGG
Source organism: Paenibacillus sp. FSL F4-0100 (assembly GCF_037993005.1). Lineage (NCBI taxonomy): Bacteria > Bacillati > Bacillota > Bacilli > Caryophanales > Paenibacillaceae > Paenibacillus > Paenibacillus sp. FSL F4-0100. Next base: position 1,898,424 of record NZ_CP150303.1, on the reverse strand, counting down.
CCATGGTTTGCGCGAGCAATGTTTTACCGGAACCTGTTGGTCCGAGCAGCAAAATATTACTCTTTTGCAATTCAACGTCCTCAATTTTGTTCTGGGTATTGATGCGCTTATAGTGATTGTAAACGGCAACGGAAAGGGACTTCTTCGCTTGATCCTGACCGATTACGTATTGATCCAGAATGTCACGAATATCACGAGGTTTCGGAATATCCTTCAGATCCACTTCTTCCTCATGGCCGAGTTCTTCCTCAACGATCTCTGAACACAAGTCAATACACTCGTCACATATATAAACACCGGGCCCCGCAACCAGCTTGCGGACCTGCTCCTGCGATTTACCGCAGAAGGAGCACTTCAGCTGCCCTTTGTCATCGTTAAATTTAAACATGCTATTACCACCCCTTAAGATTTGGTCGGTGAAGACAGAACATCATCAATAATCCCGTACGCCTTCGCTTCCTCCGCGCTCATGAAAAAGTCGCGGTCCGTATCGCGTTCGATTTTTTCAAGGGGCTGACCCGTGCGCTCCACATAGATTTGATTCAGCTTATGTCTGGTCTTGATGATCCAATCTGCATGGATTTGGATATCGGATGCCTGACCTTGAATGCCTCCGAGCGGCTGATGAATCATCACTTCACTGTTCTCAAGAGCATAGCGTTTACCTGGCGCTCCTGCAGTAAGCAACAGTGACCCCATGCTGGCAGCCATGCCAACGCAAATCGTGGACACATCAGGCTTGATCAACTGCATCGTATCATATATACCCATCCCGGCTGTAACCGAACCGCCAGGGGAATTGATGTACAAAGAGATGTCTTTTTCCGGATCTTCCGCAGCTAGAAACAGAAGCTGGGCGATGACAAGATTGGCAACATCGTCATCGATCGCACTGCTGAGGAATATTATGCGATCCTTCAGTAATCTTGAGTAGATATCGTAAGATCTTTCGCCTCGACTGGTTTGTTCCACAACCATAGGTACAAGACTCATGCGACCAACCTCTTTTCCTTGAAAAATATACTACAACGTTACAAAAGTTATTCTAACATGTTCACAGCACGATGTCATTTTTTAACCCCGCTTACATCCTATGAACTTGCCAAGAATTATATCCTGCCAACTTGTCTCATTATGTATGTCGAAATTAATAACCAATTCATGTCACATTTAGTAGTAAATTGGCTATTCTTAGTTAAAAATAAGGCACGCATGAAATGTACGTGCCTTATCTAATGTGAGGGCAGCTTTTCGCAGCCGCCTATTTATTATTCTTCAGTTGCTTCTTTCTTCTCAACAGGAGCGCCTTCTACGCTGTTTTCCAACAAGAAGTCGATGGTTTTGCGAAGAAGCAGTTCTTCACGAAGGCTGTCAAGGGAACCGTTAGCACCCAAGATGCTGCGGATTTCATCAGCAGGACGTTTGTATGTGTCAGCCATGTTTTCCAGCTCTTTGTTGATTTCCTCTTCAGATACTTCGAGTTTTTCTTCTTTCGCGATTTGCTCGAGCACGAGGTTGTTGCGAACGCGTTTTGCAGCATCGTCCTTCATTTGACCTTCCAGATCGGCATTCGTTTGGCCGGAGAAGCTAAGGAACATTTCCAGGTTCATGCCTTGCTGGCGAAGACGGTTGTCGAAATCGCGCATCATGTTTTGAACTTCGGATTGAATCATAGCGTCAGGAATTTCAACTTCAGCGTTAGCTGCTGCTTTTTCAACGGCTTCGTTCTCACGAACGCCTTGTGCTTCTTGCTCTTTGCGAGTCAGCAGTTGTTTCTTCAGATCTTCCTTGTACTCATCAAGCGTATCGAATTCACTTACGTCTTTAGCGAATTCATCATCCAGCTCAGGAAGCTGCTTGCGTTTGATTTCGTGAACTTTCACTTTGAAGATAGCTTGTTTGTTAGCCAAATCTTCAGCATGGTAAGTTTCAGGGAATGTCACTTCCACGTCTTTGAAGTCTCCAGTAGCCATTCCGATGACTTGATCTTCAAAACCTGGAATGAACGTGTTGCTTCCAAGCTCAAGGGAATAACGCTCAGCTTGTCCACCTTCGAAAGGAACGCCGTCAACGGAACCGTCAAAATCAATCACAACGATATCGCCAGACTGGGAAGCACCTTCGTCGATTACTGTAAGCTCAGCATGACGTTGTTGCAGACGCTCAAGCTCTTCGCTCAGTTCCTCGTCAGAAACCTCAGCAGCTACTGCAGCAACTTCAACACCTTTGTATTCGCCAAGTTTAACTTCTGGTTTTACCGTTACTCTTGCTTTGAACTTAAAAGTTTCGCCTTTAGCGAATTGCTCGATGTCCACTTCTGGACGATCCACAGGGAAGATATCCGCTTGTTCTACAGCTTCGCTGTATACTTCTGGAAGAAGGATGTCGATTGCATCCTGGTACAAGCTCTCAACGCCAAAACGAGCTTCGAAGATCGAGCGAGGTACTTTACCTTTACGGAATCCAGGTACATTTGCTTTTTTGGCTACTTTATTAAAAGCTTTGTCGAGGGCGGATGCAACGCGCTCCGCATCAACCTCAACGTCAAGAACCCCAAGGTTCTTCTCTATTTTTTCCCAAGTTGCTTTCATTTATGCTTTCCCCTCCAAAATAATTCACGTGGTCGACGCAATAATGTATCACGTACCGAATAACCACTATAGTATAAACAACATTAAATTCTTTTTCAAGGGCGAACCCTTATGCTACGATACCGTAAACGTTTTCCAACTCTCGCTAATCTTCCACGCCCGCAGCAACAAATTGTTTAAGAGATCGGTAGGCTCCCTCATAGCGGAACCGCATAGTGTCCGTTATGCCGTAGAGCGGGCGGATTTCCTCCTCATTGCGAAACCCTTTCAGACTCTCCGACACAATGTCATGCAGAGCAGCCGCCCATATGTCAAGCGTGGATTCTTCTTCATCCAGCATGGAATGGTAATCTTCGGTGCCGTAAATCGCCATGATGAACTGAGACCATAATTCCTGTGCAAAATAAAATAGTGTCGGTTCATGAATCTCAGTCTGATCGGCCACACGCTCCAAAATTTTCGAAATGGCGTCCGGGAAACTTCCTGGGTCCAAGGGAACCGAATCGATCTCAATCTCGACGGCTTCCTGCCCGCGATGAAGGCTCACATTCCCTTCCATTCCTCTTCTCCGGAGCGTTTGCAACACCCGAAATTGCAGCAGCGGATGAAGCGGCGTATCATGCAGCCACTCGACCAAAAGAGCGTCGATCTCCGGACGGTCCAAATAAGCGAGCTGTTCCAGCGCCAAAATGGTCTGCTCTGTCAGCGGCCCGTTCATGACCGAAGCCAGCAGCTTGTCGGCATATCCGGCATCCTGAGCGACTTTGTCCCTAACCATCTGCCTTGCCATTTCCGCTTCGTCCGGATCATCCTCCTCGGGCTCTGCTTCGGAATCAACCGAACGGGGGACAGCCTGTTCCGGAAATGCGGCTTCAAGCCAGTCGAGGAGCGAATTCCACTCTTCATAATGCCGTTCATTCTGTCCTCCGCATTTCAGCAGAAAGCGCAGAACCTCCATCGCTTCACCGTAACGTTCATTCTCGAGCATAACCGTAAGCTGAATCTGGTAATAATCCAGCGTCTTCGGAAACAGGATGATGTTCTTGTCCTCTTGTTCTTGGGAGTAAGAGTCCTTGATAAGGACACCTCCTTTCTAGTCCTGTTTTTCGTATTCGTTGATTATAGCATATGTACTGCCAAGTTTAAAAAGGGGCTGACATCCCTCGTACTTGGCCACATCCGGCAACGGGTGGACGACTATCTTTATATAGTCCAGCGTATATTTTATCAATATAACCCGATATGCTGCTCTCATAATCTTGCAGAACCAAAAAACTTTGCATCTTAAAATAATGATTGAATTTCTCCAGCGTATGTGATAATATATTTTTTGCTTGAAAAATTCCTATGTCCCAGTAGCTCAGCTGGATAGAGCAACGGCCTTCTAAGCCGTCGGTCAGGGGTTCGAATCCCTTCTGGGACGTAAAAAATGCACCGCCTCTTAGGGGCGGTGTTTTTGCGTCCACGGGGATGAGCACCCCTGGTAGGGGGGCGCCGGAGCCTATGCTTCGGAAGGATTGCTGCGCAGTCGGCCTCTGCGAGGCCGTATCCCTTCTGGGACGTAAAAGAGGAAGCCGCCACTAGTTATAGTTGGCGGCTTCTTTGCGTATTCCAGAAGGATGATGAACCCAGAATTGGGTTCGTCGGAGCCTAAGCTTCGGGAGGACCACTTCGCAGTCGGCCTGTAAAGGCCGCATCTCTTCTGAGGTACAATGTGGCGCATGACCTCCATAGCAGATTCCCAACATCGCGCACAGAACACAAACTCTATCGGACCGTAGGTACGTTATTTCTGAAAAAACGGCCTAATTTAGAATTTAGCGGACACCACAGCCGTTATTTAGCAAATTCACAGGCAAATTACCCTCTTTTGTCATAAATAACGGACTTCAGGTCCGTTACCATACCTGTACGAGTGTTTTTTCCTCAATTAACGGCTCCTGAGTCCGTTAAGGCAACGCAATGCGACCGCACAACTCTCTACACCTGCTGCAGACAATCCTATACTACCGCCAAGCACTCCCCCCGCTCCGACTTCTTCACGAAAATAGAAGACAACGCTCTCGCTCGGAGAGGTTGTCCAGTGTCACGACGTTCAGAAATACTTGCCTTCCATCGGGTATAGGTAAACCATTTCGTCCGGGCCGACCTGCTTGGACCACAGTTGGGTAAGGCGCTCTTCATGCTCTTTACTGCGTCCGATATACTCCGGCACGACATGGTAATCCCGTTTGGTCACAAACCAGCGGTGAGATTCGCTCTATCGGGATTCACTATAAAGTAGATATACGGGTCCTCGATCAGATCCAGCGACTGCTGCAGCGATTCTTCAGGTGATGCTCCAGCCCGACCGATACCCTCTTCTGATAGGAACGACAAGGATAGCGAAACGACAAGTTATTCGGAAAAACATCATTGACTCCTCAGCTTAGACTCCTCCAGTTGGCTGCTCCCCCACTTTTTCATCAGATTAGTTAAGGTATAACGACTATCGAAGTTCTTTCAAAGAAGATAGTGCCCGTCTGCCGCTACCGCGGCCGGCGCCGGGTTGGCGCCCCGCTTCCCACGAAAAAAACTCTGCGAGTAATCTCGCGGAGTTTTTGGCTGAGGATGTTATGCTTACGATTATCGATGGGCTCAGCTGCGCTGATCCATGACCTTACTGCAGCTCCATGTGAATAAGCGGGAATGGCTTCCCGGAGCCGTCCAGCTCGGAGCGGCCGATTTGCACGAATCCGTATTTTTTGTAAAAGGCATGGGCCTTGGGGTTCTGTTCATTCACATCGACTTGCAGCCTCCGCCCCTTCAGCTGTTCGGCATGCCGGATCAGATTCGTTCCCGTACCTTGGCCGTGATGGAGGGGATCCACGAACAGCATTTCGATTTTGGAACCATCCAGCCCTATAAATCCAACCGGCTCCTGTTCCGTATTTAAGCACACCCAGATCTCCACGGCTCTCAGAGCTCCGTTTTGAATCATGTCATAATAAAACCGGATGTCTTCCTCCGTCAGGAAATCGTGGGTTTGAGATACGGCACGATGCCACAGCTCCACCAACTGATCATGATACTCTTCTGCGTAAGGTGCTATATGAAACGTCATTTTTCATCCACTCCCTTCCAAATTGTTCAGATCTCATAGAAATTCATGATATCGGTAAAATTGCTCTATACTATTATAAAGGAATCCGGTACATTAATCAGAGACTTTATCTTTGTCAGGAAGGAGAGATCAGCATTGCCATTATGGCTTGTATACGCATTGCTGTCGGCGGCCACGGCGGCACTTGTCGCTATTTTCGGAAAAATAGGCCTGCAAAACATCGATGCCAATTCAGCAACGGCCATTCGCTCTGTCATCATGGCACTGTTTCTGTTGGGGGTCGTGGGGGTTCAGGGCAAATTCTCGGAACTCGGTGACATTCTGGTTCAGAAGAAAGCATTAAGCTTCATTGTGCTCAGCGGCATTGCGGGGGCATTGTCCTGGCTGTTTTATTTTCTCGCACTCAAATACGGCAAAGTATCGCAGGTCGGACCTATCGATAAATTGAGCGTTGTCATCGCGGTCATTCTGGCCTTTGTCTTTCTTGGAGAAAAGATATCCTGGATTAACGCAGCCGGCGTTGCTCTCATTGCTGTTGGCGCTCTTCTTGTTGCCGTCAAATAATGTTCTACATAAAACCGCTGCTCAGCGGCTTTTTGTCCGTTCTTTTATTGATAAAACCTATCAACATTATCACATTTATATATTTCTAATTATAAGGTGAATATGTCACAATGAGGATAATTCATGGGTGAAGGGGTGTTGTTATGTCAAAGCAAGTATGGAAAGCTTACGATTATGATCGGCAGTTATCGTTTGTCTCGGCTTATGGAAAAGGAGTGGCAGAACTTCTTGCGCCTCAACCCGGAGAACGGATTCTTGATCTCGGCTGCGGAACCGGTGATTTGGCTTATGAAATCTCCGCTTCGGGTGCTCATGTAACCGGCATGGATGATTCGGCCGAGATGATGGAGCGCGCCAAAAGCAAATATCCTGAATTGACGTTTATGACCGGAGACGGACAGAACTTCGAAACCGAAACACCGTATGATGCCGTCTTCTCGAATGCCGCCCTACACTGGATGAAGGATGCTGCTGGTGTGGTACGCTCCGTCTATGGCGCACTCAAGCCCGGTGGTCGATTCGTCGCAGAGTTTGGAGGCAAGGGGAATATCGACGGAATTTACCAAGCCTTGAAAACAGTGTTCGCCGATCATTATGGAATTGATGCCGACAGCCGGAATCCGTGGTATTTTCCCAGCTTGGGCCAGTATGCGACCTTGCTTGAATCCCAAGGGTTCCGCGTGCATATCGCCCATCACTTTGACCGTCCTACGAAGCTGCCTGAGGGCAAGGATGGCGTGAAGTATTGGCTGCTGCATTTTGGCGATCGTTTCTTCACTGGATTCTCGGCTGATGAGAAGGACGAAGCCATTGCCCGCATCAGCCAAGCTGCCCAAGCGACACTCTGGCATGAGGATGCGTTTTATGGAGATTACAGGCGCCTGCGTGTCTTTGCAGAGAAGGTTTAGTCATTTTAGGGTTGATTTTCTAAATAGAATGGTTAATAATATGAAAAACTTGAACATGTGATTTTCGTTGATTGGGAGAGTAACTGCACTTGACTTTAGTCCAAGCGAGCCGGGAGGGTGGAAACCGGTACAAAGTCGGCCGTGAAGCGGACCCAGGAGATGGTCTTCCGAAGTGAAATACTGTAGGAAGCCCCGGCTTACACCGTTATCGTAAAAAGGTGGTTAAACCCTTCGGTTTAACAACAAGAGTGGTACCGCGAGCACAAGTCCTCGTCTCTTTAGGAGATGAGGGCTTTTTTGATTTTTCTGACGTATTTTTTTCAAAAAGGGGGATTTAATTTGTTAAGTCATTTGATTACTTCAAGCCTACAACAAGCTGTAAACCAGGTGTGTGAAGATTTGGGCGCCAAACTGCCCGATTCCACTCCAATCCGGATTGAGCAGCCTGCCAGTATGGAGCATGGGGATTATGCCACCAACATTGCGATGCAGCTTGCGAAGCTGCTTCGTAAGGCTCCGATGCACATTGCCGAGCTGATTCAAGCCGAGCTTGAGCAGGACGCGTCGTACAAACAGCTGGTCTTTTCCAGTGAGATTGTAGCCCCAGGCTTTATGAATCTGCGTATCGATTGGGAATATTGGGCCGGGCACCACTTTGAACTGCCTCCGGCAACTAACGAGAAGATTGTCATTGAGCACACTTCCATTAATCCGAACAAATCCGCCCATATCGGCCATCTAAGAAACTCCTGTATCGGAGATACGCTGGTCAGGTTGATGAGGAAGCTTGGTTACGAGGTAGAGGTTCATAATTATATCGACGACCTTGGCAATCAACTGGCAGATACGGTGGTTGGGATGCTCCACACGCCGCTATCGAAGGAACATGCCCGGTTCGGCGATTACTGCTGGGACGTGTACTCAAGTACCAATAAAGCCTATGAAAGGGAGCCTGGGCTGGTTCAGCATCGGACTGAGGTTCTGCACGCACTGGAAGAGGGCAACCAGAATTTATCCTGGATCGGACTGCTCGTTGCCGAGAGAATCGTCAAAGAGCATCTTGAAGAAATGAAGCAGTTCGGCATTGACTATGATCTGCTTGTGTGGGAGAGCAGTATTGTCAGAGAGGGATTTTGGTCGTCCGCTTTCGAGCTGTTGAAGAATACGCCGCTCTTCCATCAGGAAACCGAGGGTAAACTTGCAGGCTGCTGGGTGCTCAAGCAAACAGGAACGGAAGCCGTGGACGATCCGGAGTCAGACCACAGTATGGATAAAGTGCTCGTCCGCTCCAATGGCATTCTGACTTACACGGCCAAAGACATCGCCTACCACTTGTGGAAATACGGTGTGCTCTCCAATGATTTTGTATACAAAAAGTTCACGGATGAGGTGTGGACGACGAGTACCCATGGCGAGCAGCTCTCTTTCGGCAAAGCAGACATGGTCATCAACGTCATCGATTACAGACAGCAGTACCCGCAGGCGATGGTGAAGCAGGCACTGGAAAGCTTGGGATTCCATAAAGAGGCCGACAAGCTCCGTCATGTCAGCTACGGCGTTGTTTCGTTAAGCCCTTCTGCGGCTGCGGATCTCGGAATCGATACTACCGACGGGAAAGCGTCCTATGCGATGTCCGGACGTCAGGGAATCGGAATTAAAATCACCGAGCTTATCCACCAAGTAGCCAAGGTCATCGAAGATTCCCGTTCCGATAAAAACGGTTTGTCCAGTCATACGATCGCAGCCGCCTCCATCCGTTACTACCTGCTTCGCTTTGCACTGCAAACCGAGGTGGTGTTCGATCTGAAGCAGGCCACTGAAATATCAGGAAATACGGGGGTATACCTGCTCTATTCCTACGCGCGTGCACTCAGCGTGCTCAATAAAGCTCAAGAAGCCGGTGTTGCGCCGTCTGTGCCTGCTCGGTTCCCTGCTATGGAAAAAGCGGAGCATGCTCTGCTTCGCCATATCAGTACCTGGCATGATACCCTATACGCCGCCGGGCAGGATCTATCCCCAAGCGCCATCTGCAACTTTACTTATGAGCTGTGCTCTTTGTTCAACAATTTTTATTCGGCATGCCCTATTCTAAAATCGGCGGATGAAGTGCTCCAATTCCGTGTATGGCTCACTTCCTTATTCAAGAACACCCTTGGTGAAGCGCTGGAGGTGCTGGGACTGCCCACGCCAAGCCGGATGTAAATCTCCCTCTGAAGAAATTAACGAATCATGTTGTATTTAAAAAAGCCACCGTACTAGTCTTGTTGAACAAGTACGGTGGCTATCTTAGATATTATTGCAATCCTCTGACGGTCAGTCTGACCTGGATACCATCTGCAGTTGGCTCTTCCTGCAGGGTCCAGTTGACAGCCAGCGCTTCCTTCAAGCGTGCGACCTGCTCCTCCTGGAACTTCAGCCCTTCAATAATGCCTTCACCTACACTAAAATCGGATTCCGAGCTGATGCAAAAGGCTTCCTCCAGCCAGATTTTCAACCCGTTGCGGGTATTAAACGTAATTTTGTATCCCTCGCTAACGGCCTTCTCCAAATCTTCCCCATGCTCTCCGGCATAAGAGAACAGTTCCTCGTAGTGAAAATGACCATTGTTCGCGACTTGGAATCTTTCTACCTCGCCAGAGCGCACAGCCTCCAGCAGTTGGGAGGAAGTCAGCCCCGATTTTCTGGCATGCTCCAATAAAATGGCGGTATTTTGTGATATTTTAGTAAGCTGCATGCTCGATGCCTCCTCAATATGGTTCGTAAAATACTTTTCTTCTATTATAAGGCGAAACCGCTAGGATGTCAGACACTTCTCAAAACATACGCTATATTCGCTCCCGATGTATTCACCAATTGGTTCAATCTGGGCATACCCCAGCTTCTTATAAAAATGAACGGCTTCCTTCTGCGGCTCGCCTGTTTCCAATCGCGAATCAGGCCGACTGCGAAGTGCCCTCCCGAAGCTTATGCGCAGGCGAACCCCTACCAGGGGTTCTCATCCTCATGGACGTTCTTGTCCCAGTCGGGATACGGCCTTCGGCCGACTGCGATGTAATCCTTACGAAGCTTAACCTCCGACGAACCCCATTTGTGGAGTTCATCACCCCTCTGGAATACGTAAAGAAGCTGCCAATCATGGCAGCTTCTTTCTTTTACGTCCCAGAAGGGATTCGAACCCCTGACCGACGGCTTAGAAGGCCGTTGCTCTATCCAGCTGAGCTACTGGGACATATATGTATGAAAATCTTTTAAACAGTAACGAAGTATATTATATCGCATCTTTTGTATTTTTCAAAGAACTTTTTTTTCGGAATGGTTCAGAACCGAATCAGGAGCGGGCTTACTGGGTAATATGTATATCATGAAAATGACTTCAGGAGCGTGATATCATGAGACAGCTTTTATCCTCTTTATCGTATTTCAGCATCTTCTTTGCCCCCTTCCTCCTTCCTCTCCTCGTATGGATTTTCTCCCCGGACGCCTATGTTGCCAAGCACGCCCGTCGCGCCCTGTTCTCACACGTATTTCCCGTCATAGCAGCGATACCGCTGATTTACATGGCCGTTACCTCAGGGTCCTTCGGTTCCATCATTGGATACCTTATCCTCTTCGGCATCCTCTACTTCGGGGCTTTTGTTTATAACGTGATCATGGGCATTCAAGTGCTGAGGGAGCATGCTTATTGAGCATCTTATCCTAAAAGGACCATGCGGTTAACCGTATGGTCTTTCTTGTGTTATTTTGTTGTAAACAGTACATTTTCTCATTGCCGTCTTCACTTTACAGCCCAGCGTGGATGCCACAAAAACGGTAGCGGCACCATTGTGGTGCCTTTCACCATCCGTGGTGCCGAATCCATACAAAAAGAGATCTGCCCATAGTGCCGGACAGATCTCTTCATTCTTCAAGGCTCTAGAAATATTGGGGTCCTTCACTGAGCCTATGATTCAGCTGCTCATATAGCTGGCCTGTAGAAAGCAGCTGCTGCTTGAAGGCATCCCGGTCTTCCTCCGCGGTGGATTGAACATCGTTCTCGAACGCTTCGTCCGTGGCATCAACAAATGCATCATGCATGCTGTTGTCGAACCAATCCACATCCGTGCTGGCGTTGCTGCGGACGATTTTCACCAGCTCATAGCCTCCCAGCGGGGAAGATGGCGTCAGATAAGCCAGCAATGCACTTTCTCCTTCCACTGCTGGATAGACCTCAACCTCAGCGCAAGGGGCACCGTTTACTTCCGTAATGCGGCGGATTTTTGCATCTCTGATTGCATACATCATACATTCTCCTTCATCAAGATGTGCAGGGACTGCACAATCCTTATTATTGTCATGTCAAATCCGAGAGCAATCGCAGCTCTTCCATTTGCTGGCGTGTGGCCGGTGTACCCAATTGATAAATGGTTCGATACACCTTGTCCAGGGAGGATTGAAACAGGGCATTGGTGCTTTGTTGCGGCGTATCCGCCCAAGGAAACATGTATCCCATCGCTTCTTCGTCCTTCTCCTGCATCATGTCCAGCTCAATCCGAACTTGATCCGCCTCTTCCTGCGTTGCTTCAATCTCCCATTCATAAGCGCTCGCTCCCTGTTCAGTCAACACAGAGCGGCTCTGTACGGAAACGTAATAGGTCGACTTATTCATGGACGCATCTCTCCTTCTCTTTGAATATTCGTCCTCTTTCTTAGTTTTCGTAAAAGGACAGACATTTTATGCCTTCCTTCGGCATATATCTGTATCACTTTGGCGACGTAGGATTAAAAAGATGGGACAGCGTATGACAAAGATAAAGAGAGGATGAACCGTCATGTGCGGAATAACCGGTTTTATACAATGGAGCGGCGATTTGACGCAGGATTCGCAGCTGCTGGTAAAAATGACAGAAAGTTTGGCTCACCGCGGACCTGACGGATCCGGCACTTGGATTTCCAACCCGTGCGCATTCGGTCACCGAAGACTCAGCGTGATCGACCCCGAAAATGGCGCTCAGCCGATGATCATTCATCAGGAAGAGGAAGTCTATGCCATTGTATATAACGGGGAATTATATAACGCTGCGGAGCTTAAAGACGAATTGGTACGACGTGGTCATCGTTTCAATACCAAATGCGACACGGAAGTTTTGTTAGTATCCTATATCGAATGGGGCCCGGATTGTTTGGAACGCCTCAATGGAATATTTGCATTCGCCATTTGGGACAGCGTACGGGAACAGGTATTTCTGGCACGGGACCGAGTTGGAGTAAAACCCCTGTTCTACAGTTACATTGACGGAACGCTCGTATTCGGATCGGAACCAAAAGCATTGCTTCAACATCCGAAGGTGGAGCCTGTGGTCGGGGCAGAGGGGCTTGCTGAAGTATTTATTATCGGTCCGGCCCGAACCCCGGGACACGGTGTCTACAAGGATATTGCAGAGCTTCGTCCTGGTATGGCCATGATCTTTAACCGGGAAGGATTGCGCAACTATACTTACTGGAAACTGGAAAGCAAGCCCCATGAAGATGATGTGAATCAGACGGCAAGCTTCTTGCGCGATCTGCTGCGCGACACCGTTGAACGTCAGCTGGTATCCGATGTACCGGTCTGCTCGCTGTTATCCGGCGGGCTCGATTCCAGCGCACTTTCCTCGCTGGCCGTCGATTACTACAAGCGGACGGGCCAAGGACAAGTGCACACCTACTCCGTCGATTATGTGGACAACAACAAACATTTTAAATCCCATTCCTTCCAGCCGGGTGCGGATGCGCCATGGATTAAACGGATGCACGAGGAGCTCAGCACAAACCACCATTGGATCGAATTCGACACCCCCGAACTGGTCGAAGCGCTAGATGTCACTACGCAGAAGCGGGACCTCCCGGGAATGGCTGACGTTGACGCCTCCTTGCTCCTCTTCTGCCATGAGATTAAAAAAGGCGCAACCGTCGCCATATCCGGTGAAGCCGCTGATGAAATATTCGGCGGTTACCCTTGGTTTCACCGGGAAGAAATGCTGAATTCCGGTACTTTCCCATGGTCTGTTGCCCCAGATATGAGAGCCGGGCTGTTGTCTGCCGAGATCCGGGACTGGATCAAGCCGCTGGATTACCTCGGAGACCGCTATACCGATGCGGTAGCCGAAGTGCCGAAGCTGGCCGGGGAGACCGGGCAGCAGGCCAAAATGCGGGTCATGTCCTATCTCAATATCACCCGTTTCATGCCAACGCTCCTCGATCGTAAAGACCGGATGAGCATGGGCGTTGGACTGGAGGTCCGCGTACCTTACACAGATCATCGACTGATCGACTATGTGTGGAACATTCCTTGGAGCATCAAAACGACAGGCGACCGTGAAAAAGGCATTCTGCGCAAAGCCCTTGAAGGTGTGCTTCCGGACGATGTCCTGTACCGCAAAAAAAGCCCATATCCCAAAACTCACAATCCGAACTATCTGGCAGCCGTCAAAGCGCAGGTGCTGTCCATTCTGGACGATCCTTCTTCGCCGCTGCTTCCGCTCGTCGATACGGCACGAATCCGGGAGCTGGCTTCTTCGCCGGATGCGTCCTCCAATCTCCCTTGGTTCGGTCAATTGATGTCCGGTCCGCAGCTGTTCGCCTACCTGGCCCAGGTGCATTACTGGCTCAAAGAGTATAACGTATCCATACGTTAAGTCCTTATTGTTCTAAAAAATCAAAGAAACCATACCAGCAGTAGGCCGGTATGGTTTCTTTTTATAGCACCTTATTCGGTTATCGCGCCTGCAGGTCCGCTACAAGCTTGCGCAGTGCTTTTCCCCGATGGCTGATCTCCTGTTTCTCTTCCAGGGAAAGCTCGGCCATCGTCTTCTCATGGCTTGGCAGGTAGAACAGCGGGTCATATCCAAATCCGCCCTTTCCGGACGGATCCGACGTGATCCAGCCTTCAACACTCCCCTCAGCCTCGAGCTTTTCTCCCGAGACCGGATCATACAGCACCAGCACACAGACAAATCGGGCCGGACTTAGCAAGGGCTGCTCCGTATCCTCACCGAGCCTTAATTGTTCCAATTCCCCGAGCAGCTTCTCGTTATTGTCCTCGTCCGCGCCGTGTTCGCCGGCATACCTCGCGGAATAAACGCCTGGCGCGCCGTTCAGCGCATCCACGCATAATCCGGAATCATCAGCCAGGACAGGCAATCCCAGTGCGTCGCCAACCGCCTTGGCTTTTTTAAATGCATTGGCTGCGAACGTTGCTCCATCCTCAACGACATCCGGCAGATCAGGGTAATCGTACATGCTCTTGACCTCCGTACCGAAAGCAGCAAAAGCATGCGTAAATTCCTTGACTTTCCCCTGATTGCGGGTAGCTACAATTAGCGTGTCTCCAAGTGTCAATGTCATGGGACTATACTCCAGTACCCGCATTCACGGAACCGATTTTAGCTGCGATGGGGCCAAGTGCCTCCTGCTGACGCTCGATGAGCTCGCGGATTCCCTGTTCCCCAAGCTCCAGGATCTGATCCAGCTCCTCACGAGAAAACGGGCTCTCTTCGCCAGTCCCCTGAACCTCAACGAATTTGCCGCTTCCGGTCATGACCAGATTCATATCTACCTTCGCTTTGGAATCCTCTTCATAGTTCAGATCCAGCAGCGCCTGTCCGCCAGCAATGCCCACGCTAATGGAGGCCAGGTAGTCCGTTATCGGAAATACCGCTAGTTTATGTTGTTCTGCAATTTTATTTACCGCTATGGCTAAAGCTACAAATGCTCCTGTAATGGAGGTGGTCCGCGTTCCGCCATCCGCCTGGATTACATCGCAGTCCAGCGTAATTGTCCGCTCGCCAAGTGCATGCAGATTCACAACAGACCTAAGCGCTCTGCCGATCAGCCGCTGAATTTCCATCGTCCGGCCACTGAGTTTACCGCGATTGGCTTCCCGTTGGTTGCGGGATTGTGTTGCGCGCGGCAGCATTGAGTATTCAGCCGTCACCCAGCCCTTTCCTTGTCCTTTCAGAAACGGGGGAACCTTCTCATCCACGGTCGCCGTAATCAGCACCTTGGTGTCTCCCATCTCGATGTACACGGAGCCTTCCGCATATTTATTCACATGGGTCGATAAATTCATCGGTCGAAGCTCATCGCTCTTACGTCCGTTAGATCTCATGTTTTCTGCCTCCTACTTCTTATCGCAATCCTGATTAGCATTCCCTATTCTACCAAAGTGCAGGCACAAAAGCACCTTTTCCGGCGCATATTTCAAAGATAGCGGTGAAGCGTCAAATCGAAATTTCGTTAATGAACTCCGGACGGCCGACAGGCTCGCTATAATTGCGGCTATCCGTTCCAACCACCTCAGAGAGATCATTCATCCGAATTTTCACCTTCGCATCATCCGAATTCTCGGCTACGGTTAGCACGACGGCCTGCAGCAATTCGGTTGGAACCTGCTCTCCCTGCTCAAACATGCTGTCCTGAAGCGATACGGTAACAGCGCCGTCCTCACCTTTTTCGACCGATGCAACGGTGGTATCGTCCGGGATGACCTCGACAAGCCCATCACCGTAATGCGGTCCCCGGATCAGTTCATTCAAGGCAGCCTTAACCGCATCCTGTCCGGTTGGAACAAGTCTTGTAACAGGTACATAATACTGAATGCCGTCAGGCGTCACGGAAGAGAAATAAACGGTAACCGGCGAAGAGGAAGTATACAATGCGTCATCCGCCTTTTGAAGGTTGATACCCATCGCACGTGAAAGCGGACGGTCCAGCGGCGTGTGGTTGACTGGCATTTCCGTCAGTTTGACTCCGTCCACCCATACCTGCATCGACTCGATGCCTTCGTGTCCCGTCAGCGTCCACGTCAACGCCTCCAAGATTCTTCGTTCATCTGCCGCTTGATACTCCGTAAACGATTTATTGAATTCAACAACGGCCAATTTACTCTCCGGATCAACCGTCACATTATGGATCTGCGTACCGGCAGGCAATACCGCCTGGAAGCCCTGTGGAACATAGCCAGCATAGCGGCCTCCGTTCACAAGCACTTCAAGAGATTCTTTCACTGCGCTTGCACCTTCTACCTTCGGAATACCCAAGGTTACAGGTGCCAGCATTCCCCGCGCATCCGAAAGATAAACCGTTGTCTGGGTGCCAATGTCTCCTTGTGCCGCTGTGGATCCGGCCGTGTTCAGCATCTGCTTCTCCACTTGCGCAGGCGGCGGGTCAATCGCCTCCGATTGCTTCCCGGAAAACACGCCGCAGCCGGACAACACGATCGGAACAGCAAGCAGCCCGGCGGCGGAAAGCCTGCGAAGATTACGATTACTACGTTTCATGTATTGTTCCTCCCTAACATTTTTTTGTACAGGTTGTACTCCTATGTATACGAGCCCTTTCCAAAAAAATAACTCGCAGTTTTGTCCTTTCTGGACAAAGGGGGGTGGAAAAAGTACAATCGTCGTAAGCATCTTCATCAACCACGAAAATGAGGTGAGTTCCATCATGGCAGAAAACGATTCAAACATTCCATACAGTCTGAACAGCAAGAAGGTAGCGGAAGCGACACGGAGCCTGCTGCATAAGCGTGGAATCAAGTTGGAGGAAATCGCTGAACTAGTGATGATCCTTCAGAAAAAATACTACCCGAATTTGACTATGGAAGAATGCATGGAGAATGTTGATGCCGTACTTAGCAAACGCGAAGTCCAAAACGCGGTGTTAACCGGAATTCAATTAGATATTTTGGCGGAGGAAGGCAATCTCATATCCCCGCTTCAAGAAATGCTGGCCAATGACGAAGGGTTATACGGCGTGGATGAAATCCTGGCATTTTCCATCGTTAACGTATATGGAAGCATCGGCTTCACGAACTACGGGTATATTGACAAGCTCAAGCCCGGCATTCTCGAGCAATTGAATGATAAATCAAGCGGCCGTGTACATACCTTCCTCGACGATATCGTCGGCGCGGTTGCCGCGGCCGCCAGCAGCCGGATCGCCCATCGCAAGCAAGCGGAGCGGGAGATCGAGCTGTTCGGAACGACTGAAGAGCTTCCAAAAGAATAAACCACTCTCCCAAAAAGGAGATTCGCACAGAATGCGAATCTCCTTTTTCCCTGCCTATCAGAAGGAAGGAACTCACCGAACCTATCCTATTCCAATCGTGAACTGGGTGATTTCAAAGAATGATAGACGATTGCAGTAGAAAGCATTTTAGCATTTCGGGCCGGAACGATGAGTTTCTTCTATAATAAGCAGGCCTCCGCTAACCAATAAGAAGGCTTTTCTCACCTATGAAAAAACGGGCTGTCCAATCACGTAAATCGGTAAATCTATCTAGTCATTTTCCAAGCATCCATCATATGCTATGATGAAGAACATTCCAATAGAGCACCTATGGAAACCCCGCCAAGCCTATGGCGGGGTTCTTTTTTTAGATTTTGTAATAGAGATAGATTATCTATTCACACCGACTTTAACAGGAGAAACATTCCAGATGTCGGATGCATAACGGTGAATCGTGTTATCACTGGAGAAATGTCCCGAGTGTGCGATATTTACAATTGACTTCTCGGTCCAGGATCCACTATTCAAATAAGCATCATCGATATCCGACTGGGTTGCCACATAACTGGCAAAGTCCGCTAATACAAAAAACTCATCGTTATGATCCAGCAGGGACTGAAGAATCTGACCAAACTCCAACTCGTGACAGCAGAACGGTCCTGAGGATATCAACTGACTCAGCACGCGGGCGATTCTCGGATCCTGCTCATACCGTTCCCTGGATACATAAGCTCCCGTCCTGTAATACTCGAGCACTTCCTCCAGCTTCAAACCGAACAGGAACATATTCTCATTGCCGAGCAGCTCGAACATCTCCACGTTAGCCCCATCCAGCGTGCCGATGGTCAACGCACCGTTCATCATGAACTTCATGTTTCCCGTGCCGGATGCCTCCTTGCCAGCCGTGGAAATCTGCTCGCTCACATCGGCTGCGGGAATAATCTTCTCCGCCAGAGACACCGAATAATTTTCCAGAAACAGCACCTGGAGTTTGTCATTGACCTGCGGATCCTTATTCACGACTTCGGCAACGACATTAATGAGTTTGATGATGCTTTTGGCCAGATAGTAACCCGGCGCTGCCTTCGCCCCAAAAATGACGGTACGGGGAACGCGATCCGCGCTTGGCTGATCCTTAATCTCGTTATACACGTGCATCACTCGTAAAATATTCAACAATTGCCGCTTATAACCGTGCAGCCGCTTCACATGGACATCGAATATGGAATCGGGATTGATCACGATCCCTTGCTTATTCGCGATATATTCGGCAAGCCGTTCTTTATTACTCCGTTTGATCCGCTGAATCCCCTGCTGAAAGGCGGTGTCGGTCTTAAGTGACTTGAGCTGGATCAATTGATGAGGATCCGTGATCCATGAAGTGCCGATACCGTCGCAGACCAATTGACTCAGGCCGGGGTTGCTGTGCATCAGCCAGCGCCGGTGGGTAATCCCGTTGGTTTTATTACTGAATCGCTCCGGATACAGCTCATAATGCGGCTTCATCACCTGGGTCTTCAGCAGTTCCGTGTGCAGCGCAGCTACGCCGTTCACATGATAGCTACCCACAATCGCCAGATTGGCCATGCGGATCTGGTCGCTTTCGATGATGGCGAGCTGCGATATGCGCTCACGGTCCCCTGGATAGCGTTCCAGCAGCATGCCGCAGAAGCGTTTATTGATCTCTTCAATCATCATGTAAATGCGCGGCAGCAGCTCACGAACCATGCCGGCAGGCCATTTTTCCAACGCTTCGCTAAGCAAGGTGTGGTTCGTGTAGGATACGGTCCGGCTCGCGATGTCCCAGGCCTCATCCCAACCGAAGCCCTTGTCATCGATCAGAATCCGCATCAGCTCCGGAATCACCAGCGTCGGGTGGGTATCATTGATATGAATGGCAACATGCTCGGGAAGTTCATGATAGGTCCGTCCCAGCTTGTCGAACGTTCTAAGAATGCTTTGAACGCCTGCGGAACAGAGGAAGTACTGCTGTTTCAGCCGAAGGAGCTTGCCTTCGTATGCCGAATCATCCGGGTACAAAAACTCCGATATCGATTCGACCGAACGGTTATATTCCAAAAATTTATAATAGCTGTTATGATGATGGGCCGAACGGATTCTGGATATATCCGAAGCGGACTCGGCGCTCCACAGCCGCAGCGTATTTACCTGCCCCTCGCCATAACCGATCACCGGAACGTCGTAGGGTACAGCCTGAACACGCTCATAATCCACCGTGTGAAATACGGTTCGCCCCTCCTGCACATCCACTTCCACGCAACCCCAGAATTGGACTTCCACCGCCTTGTCAGCCCGCCGCTCTTCCCAGACGTTGCCCCGCTGGAGCCAGTTGTCCGGCAGCTCGACTTGATGGCCGTCAATTATCTTCTGTTCAAACAATCCGTACTTATACCGGATGCCGCATCCATGGCCTGCATAGCTTAGCGACGCCAACGAATCGAGAAAACATGCCGCAAGACGTCCGAGCCCCCCGTTGCCTAGCCCCGCGTCCGGTTCCTGCTCCTCAATCTCTTCCAAATTCCATCCCAGGTCCAAAAGGCCGCTGCGGACCATATCCAATACACCCAGGTTCAGCAGATTGTTTCCCAGCAGCCGCCCGATCAAAAATTCAAGCGAGAAATAATACACCTGCTTCTGCCCGGTATCCCGGTATATCCGATTGGCAGCCGCCCATTCCCGTCCGACATACTCCCGAATCATGCCGCCGAGTATTTTGTATACATCCTCAGCCGTCGCTTCCTCAAGTCCCTTCCCCAACCGACTCACCAACTGCTCCGTAAAGACCTGCTTGAATGTTTCCTTGTTGTTAAACAAAAGAAAGTTCCTCCTGACGGATTCGTATTATTTTGCGATTAAATCGAGATGTCCTTGGCAATGACAAAAGGTTTGCGAAAATCGCCTTGAAGCTTATGATCTCGCGAGATCATCACATCTTTATCGAGTATGACGTTCTCCAGCCTCACGTTCTCGCCTATGATGCATTTTTGCATGATGATGGAGTTATGGATGCTTGCGCCTCGCTTTACCTGTACTCCGCGAAACAGAATACTGTTCTTTACTTCCCCGTCGATCTGGCAACCGTTGGCGACCAGCGCGTTGCTCACATCGGCTGAATTCAAATATTTGGCGGGAACCTCATACTTGATCTTGGTGTGGACCGCCTGCTTGCGGAATAAGCTGTTGTACGCCTTCGGGTTCAGAAGGTTCATGCTGGTACGGTAATAGCTTTCGAGCGAATTGATCACTGCGTGATACCCGCGGTATTCATATCCCGCAATGTTCAGCTTGTTCCGGTTATGCATAATCGCGTCCCGGAAAAAGTGATTGCCCCCATGGGCGATGCAATGATCGGCCATCTCAAGAAACCGCGATTTCTCCATCACGAACATCTCCATGTATACCGCATCATGCTTATGATCGTAATGAATATCCGTGACCATGCCGTCCTCATCGACATCGAGCCGGGTGCAGGAACGATGCTCTTCCCTCGGCGCATTTACCCTTGTATAAACAAGCGTCACGTCAGCACCCTGCTCCAGATGGTATTCGTACACCTCGTTCAAATCGACCGTGCTGATATGCTGGCTGCCGGAGTGCACGATATGCTTTGCAGCTCCCCGCTCAAAAAAATCGAGATTGTTATAAATATGCCGCAGCTCGCCAGCGGACACATCCGCTTCATCATTCCAATCCGGCGGAAGTATGAATAGGCCGCCACGCTTGCGGTGCATATCCCACGGCCTGCCTTCACCCAGATGATCCATTAGGGAGCGGTATTTCCTGCGAACGAACAGCGCAATATCCTCAATGCCCGCATGCATCATATTCGACATCACAAAGTCGATCAGGCGATACCTTCCCGCGAATGGCACAGCAGCCCCGCACCGGTAATACGTCAATTCACTCAGCACATCCCGTTCATGCTCCAAATTAATGATACCCATGAGTTCTCTCATCTGCGTATCCCGTCCTAACCTTGATTATTATGGGACGAAGACGACGATTGAAGCAGCTTCTGGACGTCTTCATCTTGATCGCTTACAAGCACAATTCGGGATGGATCTTCCTCAGGCGGACCGATGACGGCATGATCTTGAATAACCATGTCCTCGGTGATAATAGCCCGGTCTATGCGTACATGGCTGCCGATACGCACCTTGGGCATGATGACGGAATCGGTAATGACGCTGCCTTCCCCTACCTCCACCCCATAAAAGAGGATCGAATGCTCTACCTCGCCGCATACGGTGCAGCCCTCGTTAATCATGCTGTTCCGGACGACGCCGGTTGGAGAAATATACTCTGCGGGCTGATTCGGGTTCCGGGTGTAAATGCGCCACATCGGATCGTTCAAGTCCAGTTTGGGGTGCTTGCAGAGCAGATCCATGTTAGCTTCCCATAGGCTCTCGATGGTGCCGACGTCCTTCCAGTACCCTTCGAACGGATAAGCGTACAGTGTCTTGCCGTCCTCTAGCATGCTCGGGAGAATGTCTTTGCCAAAATCATGGCTTGTATCCGGAAGCTCCGCATTCCGCATTAAATAAGATCGCAGCAGCTTCCAGCGGAACAGATAAACGCCCATGGATGCCGTCGTACTCCTCGGCTGCGCAGGCTTCTCCTCGAACTCGAAAATCCGGTAGTTCTCATCCGTATTCACCATGCCGAACCGCTTCGCTTCATCCAGGTTCACCTCAATGACGGAGATGGTGCAATCCGCATCCTTCTCCTTGTGATAAGTCAGCATCCGGTCGTAATCCATCTTATAGATGTGATCTCCCGACAAAATCAAAACGTGCTCGGGATCGTACTGGTCAATAAACTTGAGGTTCCGATAAATCGCATCCGCCGTCCCGCGGTACCAGGTCGTCCCGTCCTCGCGTTCATGAGGCGGGAGCACGAATACGCCCCCATTCAACCGGTCCATATCCCAATCGCTTCCTACGCCAATGTAAGAATGCAGAACCAGTGGTTCATACTGGGTTAACACCCCGACCGTGTCGATTCCCGAATGGGAGCAGTTGCTCAGCGGAAAATCAATGATCCGGTATGTACCCCCAAAATAAACAGCCGGCTTGGCCAGCCTCTTCGTCAGACCTTTCAGCCGTTTGCCTTGACCTCCTGCGAGCAGCATGGCGACCACATCTTTTTTCTTCATGGCAGATTCTCCTTTAAGGGCTTTATAAGATACGAATCCTAGAACATGAAATTTGCGGATTTAACCAAGGGAACGCTTCGATACGAATATGGTGGAGTGGATCATGGTGATGAGTAATTAAGAAAAAAACGCTTGAGGGGATGCCTTGCTTAAACAGCAAGGTATATCAACTATATGCGGGGTAGAGAGAAACTCTGTCTCTAATCAGGAGAAAGCCCCTTCTTTGGAATGAACGCGCCTTCTCTTCGTTTGAGAAAAAGTGCCGTGGCGCCGCTTGCCAAGCATCCTGATGTAGCGGTTATACAGATAACGGTCTGGCCATGTAAGACAACGGATGCTCCACAATGTAGCCCTCTGAATCTATTAAACAAAAAACCGCCCTTTCTACGCATGATGGAAGTCAACGTACAAGCAGACGGTTTTATTTATGTCTTGATTATATCAGGAATGCGGCTTTTTCCGTACAGAAAAATAGCGCATTCCGTCCCCGGTTTCGATCACTTCCCCGCGGCGGGTCAGCTCGGCGAGATGGGCCAGCGCTTCGCACATGGCGAAGCGCAGCTGGTGGATGCCGAGCTTCTCGCCGAAGAGGACGGTGCAGACCTCGAAGGCCGTTAGCCGTCCGGCAGCGCTCAGCATGCCGGCGATGGCGGTCAGGCGCTCCTCGTGATGGAGGAGGAGCGCGTCGATCCGTTCACGGAAATGCGTGAACGGATGACGGTGTCCGGGGTACGCCGTCCGGACATGCAGTTCGCGCAAGCGGCGAAGCCCTGCGAGGAATCGAGCCAACGGCTCGGCGTCGCTGCCGGGCAGCAGGCTTACGTTGGGCGAGATTTGCGGCAGCACGGCATCGCCGCATAACAGGACGCCGCTGTCTGCATGGAAGAACGACAGATGCCCCGGAGCATGGCCGGCCGTTTGCACCGGCACCCAGATCCGGTTGCCCATCCGGAACGGCAGGCCCTCGCCGATAAACGATATGTCCGGCTGCGGCGTGACTTGGGGGAAGAAGCCATTCAGATGCTCCGGCAGCAGGGCAAGCTTGGATTCCGGCATGCCATGCTGCCGGAAGAAGGCCGGGAGCGTGCGATCCATCGTGGAATCCGTTCCCCACATGAGCATCGCTTCACGATGTGCCCGCTTTGACATCCACACCTTGGCGCCCGACCGCTCCTGAAACCACCCGGCAAGCCCATAATGGTCCGGGTGATGATGGGTCAGCACGATCGAGACGATGTCGCTGAAATCCATCTCCAGCTGCTCCATCGCCGCCAGCCATTCCCGCTCCGAGGAAGCCGTGCGCGGTCCCGGATCGATGATGGTCATTCCGTCATCTCCCCGCAGCACATAGCTGTTGACCCATCGTAAGGGGTTGGACAATGCAATCTTCACCTGGCTAAGCTGATGCTCTTCTATATGATGAATGTCCGGGCTATTTCCCTTCTCATCCTGATTCATCGTAGATGCAACCTCCGTCCGCAATATGACTTCATTTCTGACTCTTTCATCATAAGCTTGTAGTCGGGATATGTATAGCAGGCTGCGATGGTTTGTTTCAGGGGCTATTCGATAGTCGGTACCTTGGAATGATCGATTGCTAAAATGCTGCATTATGAAATGAATGAGCTAGTAGGTTCCGTTAAAAGACGCTGCACGTACGTATCGTTCCTCCAATCGCTGCCGCTTTTCCGGAATCGATTCGCCCGCTCCGCTTCTTCGTGCTTGTCCACGAATAGTTGAAAACCTTCGAACTCGCTCCTCACAAAGCTATCTTTTATGAAAATCCCCATACTCCCAAAAAGAAAGGCACCCCTGAAAGGCTGTACAATCTTAGGGATGCCTTCCTTAGTCCTTTAAAGGGAATTGCATGGCCCTTACGTTCCGTTTCCATACCACAAAGCCCCTCTCGGGGCGATGCTACGCTTTCGTTTTCGTATTCTAAGTCCTTCCTAAGTACCTGCAAGGTGAACACAAGTCGCCCCGTACAATGCATGTCTCTCTACCCTTCTCAGACTCAATGAATACTCAACTTATACTGTGAGGGCGTTACGCCGGTCCACTTCTTGAAGGTGGAGCTGAAATGTCGCTCCTCCTGATAGCCGACCAGACGGGCGACGGCGTAGATCTTGAGGTCCTGCCGAAGCAGCTCCTTGGATTTCTCGATTCGGTATTGATGCAAATAATCCAGGAAATTGACGCCGAGCTCCTGCTTGAACAAGGAGCTTAAATACGTGTTGGAAATGTAGGCCTCGCGGGCGACAGCCTCCAGCGTCAGGTTGGTATTGTATTTCTCCTTGATCAGCTCGAGTACGGATTGGACCGTGCGGTGTAAGGTACGGTTGGAGGAGCAGGCTTCCACGAGATGCTGCATCATTTTTTTCACGATGGTCGCCAGCTCCTCCAGCGTCTCCACCTGCGGAAGCTGCTCCATGGAATTCACAAGCCGGTTCTTCCACTCGAACGCCCCGATCCTGTGCTCCTTGGCGATCCCTTGCAGGCTGATCATAAACGTGGTCGCCCGCAGATTCACCTCCTGCTTGCTGTAATGGGACTGCGTCTTGAACATATCGAGCCACACATCCAGATGATCCAAGGCTTGCTCAAAGCTTCCGAGCCGCAAATAATCCAGCATCTCCCGTTCGCACGTCTCGAACCGCTCGTTGTCCAATATGGACGAAGACGCAACTCCGGCCTCGCTTCCGGCACCTTCTTTGCGCTCCTTGCCCGAATAGAAGAACACGCCCCCTCTGCCCTTAAAGAAGCGGGACTCCATCGCCTGAACCGATTCCTGATACGAGTCATGGGCCTGATTGATGGACGCTTTCCAGGATCCGAGGGCAATGCTGACCGTCATCTTCAAATACTTCTCCAAATTCCCCTGCAGCGCCCGGATATGCGGCTCAAGTCCTTCTTGGGACGGCCCCAAGATGGACGCCGGATTGACCGAACCCCGACTGCCCTCGGCCGTACTGGCTACCCATAACAGGTCATCGCCTTCCTGGAACGCTTCGATGCGGCCTCCGTACACGCTGTCCAGTGTTTCCTTCACAATGTTGGCCGCCGCATAACGCAGGAGAACGACATCCCGTTCATCCAGCGGAATTCGAGACGTATCGACACGAATCAACCCTACCTGAACCCCGGCATTCCGAATATGCATTTGCAGTTCCTGCATGAGGCGCCCCCTGTCTTCAAGCGGGACGGCCGGATATCGCGTCCACTGTGATAGAACCTGGCTCTTCATTAATGGAATATTGCGGTTCCAGGACAGGTCTCTCTCCTTCAGCCTGGATTCGCGAGCTTCCTGAAACTCGGCGACCTTCTTGGCTTCCAGCACCGTCCTTAGAATCTCCTCGGGCCGGCAAGGCTTCAGAATGAAATCCTCCGCGCCAAGCCGGAGCGCTTGCTTCGCATAATTGAACTCGTTATATCCGCTAAGAATAATCGGCCGAAACTTCATCCCGCGGGACTTGGCCGCTTCGATCAGCTCCAGCCCATCCATATGGGGCATCCGGATATCCGTCAGCAAAATATCCGGACAGCAGCTCTCCATCATCGACAATGCCTCACTACCGTTTCCCGCTTCGCCGCAAATGACAATCCCGTGGGATTCCCAATCGATCAACCGGACCATTCCCTCTCTCACTGAAATCTCGTCTTCCGCTATGAGCAGTTTCATATCCAGGTCAATCCCCTTTTCTCTCCAGATGGATGACAGCCCGGGTCCCTCTTCCTTCCCTGCTGTCCAGTTCAAGATAAGCACCGGCTTGGAACAATCGCAGACGCTCCTGAATATTCAGGAGGGCAAATCCGGTCCGCAGCTCGCCCTCCCTGGCCTCAAGGCTGCGATTCTCCACCCGCTGCAAGCCGGAACTGAGCTTGTGCAGCTGCGACTCGGACATTCCGATCCCGTTGTCCAACACCTCCAACACGACGGCATCCTCCAGCCCGTATGCCCTTAGGGTGATGAAACCGTTCCCGTTCATCGGCTCAATTCCGTGTATGATGGCATTCTCCGCCAAAGGCTGCAGGATCAGCTTAGGGATCATGAAGGCGGCCACCTCCGCTTCAATCTCAATCGAGAAATCAAACCGGTCCA
The DNA here is from genome assembly GCF_037993005.1 of Paenibacillus sp. FSL F4-0100. NCBI lineage: Bacteria > Bacillati > Bacillota > Bacilli > Caryophanales > Paenibacillaceae > Paenibacillus > Paenibacillus sp. FSL F4-0100. Next base: position 1,871,957 of record NZ_CP150303.1, on the reverse strand, counting down.
TGAAGCGGTTTTTCTGCAAAAACAAATAGTTCCGTACCAGCTCCATCTCCTGTTCAATCGTAAAGAAATCCTTTCCGTCATTCAGGCTGAGCCGGAATACCTGCGACAAGGAATATACCATGTCCGCTATATCCTTCTCCCCCTTCTTCTCCGCCGTCCAACTGATCGTATTCAAGGTGTTGTACAGAAAATGAGGGGATATTTGCGCCTGCAGTGTTTTCAGCTCCGCTTCCTTCTGCTTCAGCTGCGTTGCGTACACATCATCGATCAGCACCTTGATGCGCTTGACCATCGCATTGTAACCGCTACCGAGCTCACCGATCTCATCCTCTCCGGTAAAATGCACCCGCTGCGTGAAGTCGCCCGTCTGAAGCTTGCGCATCGAGCGGGAAAGCTTCATGAGCGGCTTCGTAATCATGTTGGACAGCAGCCAGGTGACGACAAGGCTGATGATGAAGCAGACCACGGCCACAGCTACCGTCAATTGTCCGATCCGTCCCAGTTCGCTTACCAGCTTCTCCCGCGTATTGACCACGACGACATGCCAGCCCGTGCTCGGAGATTCCGTCTGGGTTATCATCCAATCCCGCGACTCCTTCCACAGCCCAAGCCTCTCTTCCGTTGAGAATCCGGCATGGGCTCCGTCCGCTCCGTTATAGGGAAGCTCCGTGTCATATTTTCCGATCCAGTGCTGATTCGTGGCCGTGATGATGAGCCCGTCTTCGCTTATGACATACATCTCGGTGGCAAGCGTAGGCTGCCCCAGGTACAATCGGCCGATTCGGGCCGCATCCACGCCGATCATGATCAGGCCAGCCGGCTTCAGGTCGTAGATATTGCCGATGACGCGCGACAGCACGATTTTATGATAATGATCCCCGACAAAAATGCCGTCCGACGGTTTGACCAAACCATAGACGGGACTGCCCTTGGCCTTGAGTGCGGCATCGAAGTATGGGCCCTCCATGAAGTTGGACAAGGTCATCGCGCTAGTGATTCCCGCCTGATTCGTTGCAAACGGTTCCAAGTGTTCGTAGCCTGGTTTGAGCGTGTATAATATCATCGATTGGATGGAATCGCTGGCGACCATCATGTTGGAGACGGTTTTGAAAGCCTTTTGCCTTTCCGCAGGCTGATAGCCCGACTCCAGCAATCTCTGGATTTCATCATCCAAAAAGAGGTTGTTGGAAAAAAACAGCATTGCCTTGGCGACGCTGTCGATCTGGTCGGCCGTTTTTTGCGTGAGTTGATCCTGGGTCTGCTTCATCTTGTCCATCACTTCATTGGACGATATTTCGTAGGCGATCCACCCCATGGCAACAATGGTCGCCATCAGCAGCGGGACAAACCAGAACAGCAGCTTGAACCGGATCGGCATGCCGGTATACCACCGCTTATATCGTGGGGTTCCATTCATAAATACCATCACCTGTTTTCAGAAGAATATGTGAAGGATTGAAATTACTGTTATTATAGCGGATTATTACTGCAAAAAGATCGGCTCCGCCCCAACACCTGAAAAATGCATACATCCATCTGAAATTTTAGGCATGTTGCCCGTTTCCTCGGCCCGGTATGATGAATCTTGCAAGCTGAAAAATATCGATAAAGGTGGGTTAACCAAATGAAACCTATGAGATTGTGGCTGCTGACGGTGATCATGGCCGTCATTCTGGCAGGTTGCGGCGGTTCCGGAGGAACGACCGCAACGGACAGCGGATCGAACCCGAAGCCGGATGAAACCGGGACAGATCCAGGCACGAAAACGGAAGAAGCGGTAACGTTGAAGATGTTCACGGCTTATGCAGATCGCGCGAACGGCCCAGGTAAAATCGAGCAGGAAATCATCGACGCCTACATGCAGGAGAACCCGAATGTCAAAATCGAGGTTGAAGCGCTGCAGGATGAGCCTTACAAAGCCAAAATCAAAGTGTATGCCTCCACCAACCAGCTGCCGGACATTATTCAGGCATGGGGACAACCTTCTTTCCTCTCCCCGCTGCTCGATAACGACATGTTGCTCGAATTGAATCCGGATGACTTTAGCGGTAGCAATTTCGTGGCCGGCTCGGTCGACGGTTTCAGCAAAGACGGGAAAATGTACGGGATTCCGCGGAATACGGACTATGCCGTCCTCTACTACAACAAAAAGATTTTTGACGATAACGGTTTAAAGGTACCAGCCACTGTTGCGGAACTGCTGGATGTCGTGAAGCAGCTGCGAGCCAAGAACATTAACCCTGTCGCGATTAACGGGATGGAAGGCTGGACGCTGCCGATTATGTTCGATTATTACGCACAGCGTGCAAGCGGCGACTTTACGCTGATGGACAAAGCATTTAACGGCGAAATCTCTTTCACGGACCCAACCCTTATTCAGGGTGCCTCGGACATGCTGGCTTTTGCCGATGCCAAAGGCTTTGCGGACGGCTGGTTGACGGCCGATTACGGTACGGCGCGAAACCTGTTCGGACAAGGACAGGCGGCGATGTTCTTCATGGGGAACTGGGAAGCCAGTCTGGCTACCGATGAGAACTTCTCCGAAGATTTCCGTCAGAACGTCGGCGCGATCTCCTTCCCGGCTTCCGATAAGGGCTCGCAAACGGACATCGCGGCATGGTATGGCGGCGGTTACGCCATCTCCAAAAACACCAAGCACGCGGACGCTGCCATCGCGTTCATGAAATACTTCTTCGCGCCGGACAACTGGCCGAAAAAAGTATGGCAATCGGGCGCAGGCACGCCAGCGCAAAAATTCGACCAGTACTTAACGGGTGAAGAAACCGAGCTGCAAGAGCAGCTGATCGATATTTTCACCAATATGACTTCGTCTGCCGGCACGCCGCTTCAGGACATATCCAGCGACGAGTTCAAGCAAAAATCGATGGAGATCCATCAGCAGCTGCTGTCGGGCAAAATCACGCCGGAGCAATTCGCCAAGGAACTGGATGCGGCGGCTTCTAAAGCCAACGCCAAATAACATGGAAATTCACGGAGCGTCCCGACAAGGTCTGTATGGCCTGCGGGGCGCTCTTTTTTCATGCGAAAATTACGAAAAACCATTCCTATTTGCCTCGATTGGAGTCCACGGTTCACTGAACATCACGCAGGATCTCGGAGCCGGCTTCGCTCGCCGCGGCATGAATGAAACATCCTCTGAAAAATGAATACACTCATCGTAAATTTCCGGCATGTTCCTGCCATCAGCGCTCGGATACGATAGATTTAGTCGGAGATTTGGGAGCCAGTGAAAGCGCGTGGCCCCATCAAGATTATGAAGGACGGAGATGTTGAACGCCATGCACAAAGTACTTAGTGACAAAAAAGCCATTTTTCTACTCATCGCCCCGGGCTTGATCTTGTTTGCATTCATGATCTGCATCCCGATCGTCATGAGCGCTTATTACGGCTCGACCGATTGGGGCGGAATCGGCAAATACGATTTTGTAGGCCTGAGTAATTATAAGGAGATTCTGTTCGAGGACCCCGTATTTTGGAATTCGCTCCGGAATGCGCTGCTGCTCACGGCCGCTACCCTTGTGATCCAGCATCCGATCGCCATTCTGCTCGCCATCTTCCTTACCCATTGCGGGAAATACGAGAAAATATTTCGGACCATTTTCTTTATTCCAGCCGTCATCTCGATTGTGGTGACCGCTAAACTGTGGAGCGGGATTTTCCATCCCAATTACGGGCTGCTCAACAAATTTCTGGAGGGCATCGGGCTGGGCGTGCTGAAGCATGACTGGCTCGGCGATCCCCATACCGCCATCTGGTGCATTATCGTGGTTGTCATGTGGCAAGGTTTCGGATATGCGCTGCTGCTGTACTACTCGGGTCTCCAGGGGATTCCCAAGGATCTGGGCGAAGCGGCCAAAATTGACGGCGCCACCCATACGCAGCTGTACACCCGGATCATGATCCCGCTGCTGGCTCCCATGATGCGTGTGGCTATCATCATTGCTGTCACCACCTGCCTGAAACAGATGGAAACCGTGTTTCTCATGACAAACGGTGGACCCGCCAACAGCACGCAATTTCTGGGCAATTACATTTACAAGGTCGCGTTCTCCTCGTCCCTCTACGGATACGGGAATGCCATCTCGGTGCTGTTCATCGTATTTTGTCTGATGCTAACCGTCGTGCTGAATAAAGCTTTGAAAAAAGACGTCGGAGAGTTTTAAGCGAAAAAGGAGGATTTACCGTTGTCATTACCAATATCGCCACCAGCCCGGAAACCACAAGCTATACCCGCTTCAAGCCGGATCGTCCGGCGCAGCCCCTGGCCTAAAATCGCGCTGTTTGCTTTTATGATCGTCGTTGCCCTGATCCAGCTCTTCCCTTTGATCTGGCTGGTGGATTACTCTCTGCTGAAAAGCGGGGATTTTTTCGGGAAAAACTTTCTGGTGTGGCCGGACCCGCCCCAATGGGAAAACTATAAAAACGCGTTCACCTATGGCCGCGTGCCTCTATTCTTCTTTAACAGCCTGCTGGTCACCGTCATCACGGTTGCGGCTTCCGCTGTGCTGTCACTCATGATGGGTTATGCCTTTACGCGCATGCGATGGAAGCTGAGCGGTTTCTTCCTGGGATTCGTCATGCTCGGCATGATCATTCCGATTCATGCCACGCTGCTGCCGAACTTCATCCTGTTCCACAAGCTGGACATGCTGAACAACCTGTTCACCTTGATTCTTCCGTATACGGCCATCGTCATTCCGATCAGCATGTTCATCATGACCGGGTTTCTGGAGACCATCCCCAGGGCGATCGAGGAATCGGCCGTGATGGACGGGGCCGGTATATTTGGCGTCATCTTCAAAATCATCTTCCCGATTACCAAGCCGGCGATCGCCACGATCTGCGTGCTCAACTTTATCAGCACATGGAATGAATTCATTATGGCCAACACCTTCCTCACCAGCGAGGACATCAAGACGATCCCCTTCTCCATCATGAAGTTTGCAGGGGAGTATTCCTCCAATTACGGAGCGCAATTTGCCGTTATGACCATCATCGCCCTGCCAACCATTCTGATCTATCTCCTGTTCACCGAGCAGATGACCAAAGGCATTACGGCCGGAGCGGTGAAAGGATAGCCTTAGTCTGGCCGACGCAAAAAAAACACCCCTGGATAGTCAAGGACCAGCTCACGTTCTTGCTATTTCAGGGGTGTTCCGTTATAGAAAGATGTTTATTCGATCGTTCGTATCCTTACGGATCCTCGTTCATGCCCGTGATTCCGGGCAACCGATTCCTTGGGTTGGACCGGATTTCATCCATACAACTGTCGGGCTGCCTCCTCGCGTGAACGCTGGATGGCTTCCTCAGCAGGTAGTTTGATCTTAAGGCCGTCCTCGCCCATCCATTCGACCTCTCCGTTAGCTGCACCGCGGCCAACGATCAGACGCAGCGGAGCGCCGGCAAGGTCGGCATCCTTGAACTTGACGCCGGCCCGTTCGTCCCGGTCATCCAACAGCGGCTCCAGACCAGCCTTGTTCAGCTCGCTGTAGATATGTTCAGCCAGTTTCATTTGGGCCTCATCCTTAACCGCAACCGGGATAATGTGCACCTTGAACGGAGCGACGGACATCGGCCAGACCAATCGCTCATCCGAGATACGCTGCTCGGCGATGGCGGCCATGACGCGGGAGACGCCAATACCGTAGCAGCCCATGATCAGCGGTTTCTCCCGCCCGTCGGAATCCAGATACATACCGTTCATGGCGTCACTGTATTTCGTACCCAGCTTGAACACATGTCCAAGCTCAATCCCGCGATGAAATTCGAGCGGCGCTCCGCAGCGCGGGCAAGGTTCTCCTTCGATTACATTCCGAAAGTCGCCGGTATACTCCAGCGAAAAATCACGTCCTGGACGGACCCCCTTTAAATGGAAATCCCCTTGATTGCCACCTGTAATCCCCTCTGCCATCGCTGCTACTTCGTAATCGACCAATACTTTTAGGGAAAGGCCTACCGGTCCCGCAAACCCGACTGGGGCTCCCGTCGCCTGCATCACCTCTTCGGCACTCGCTAATTCCGCGAGTTCTGCTTCTAGGTAAGACTTCACTTTTGCCTCGTTCGCTTCACGGTCTCCCCGGACAAGGACCGCGACTCGTTCTCCGTCCACTTGGTAAATCAGTGTCTTGATCAATTGCTCCGAGCGGACTTGGAGGAAGTTAGTCAATTCCTGAATACTCTTCACATTTGGCGTCAATATCTGCTCTATGGCAGAATGACCGTCAGCGGCCGCGGACTTCCTATCAACCTGCTTAGCCGGAGCCTTAGACTCCGCACGCTCCAGATTTGCTGCATAACTGCAATCGCTGCACGAAACAACGGTATCCTCGCCTATATCCGCCAGCGCCATAAACTCATGGGTTTCCCCTTGCCCACCAATGGCACCTGCATCAGCTTCCACCGCCCGGAACGTCAGACCGCAGCGCCTAAAGATTCGTTCATACGTTTCATACATGTTCCGGTAGGACACATCCAGGCCCTCCCAGTCCCGGTCGAAAGAATACGCATCCTTCATCAGGAATTCACGGCCCCGCAGCAGGCCGAAACGCGGACGCCGCTCATCCCGGTATTTGCTCTGAATTTGGTACAGGTTCACCGGCAACTTCCGGTAGGAAGAAATCTCTTGGCGAACGATAGACGTAATCACTTCTTCATGGGTTGGCCCAAGCACGAACTCCCGGTCATGGCGGTCATGCAGCCTGATGAGTTCCGATCCGTAAATATCGTACCTGCCCGATTCCTTCCACAGCTCGGCGGGCTGGACGGCAGGCATGAGCATCTCCTGCCCGCCAGAGGCATCCATTTCCTTCCGAATAATCGCTTCGATCTTCCGCAAGACCCGCCAGCCCAGCGGCAGATACGAATAGATTCCTGCCGCCGTTTGACGGATATAGCCGCCACGGAGCATCCATTGATGGCTCAGTGCCTCCGCCTCGGAAGGCACATCACGCATCGTTGTCATCAATAATTGGCTTTGCCGCATCTTCCTCATACTCCTTCTTATCTCCATGAATGAACCTGCCTGAGCGCAAAAAAGAGCACATTCGCTCCTAGGGACGAATGTGCTCGTGGTACCACCCTGATTCCATCTTGCGGGACGCAAAAGGCGCTCCTTGCAAGATGCTTCATAAGGCGGTAACGGGCCGAATCGGCTCCGCTTGTTGACAGCGGGCAACTACAAGGTAGGAAGGACGCAGCCAAGCGGTGGAAGCCTTTCAGCCGGGGGCTTCTTTTCTGTCTCGCCGAATCATGCATCCTCATGTCCTTGATGATCGTTATTCACGGGAAATTCATTTTCCAATACATTACAGCCGGACGTTCAGAATGTCAAGCATGAAAAGGACAGGCATACTTAATGAGCGATATGATCCAGCACTTGCCGCAAGATCCCGATGACATGATCATCTTCATACGTATAAAAATATGTATTTCCGTCCCTCCGGTATTTGACCAGTCTTAAACTGCGCAGATAGCCAAGCTGGTGGGATACCGCCGACTGACTCATGCCAAGCACCTCGGCAATATGGCCGACCGGGCATTCTTCTTGCGAGAGCAAATGAAGAATCCGGATCCGCGTCGGATCCGAAATGGCCTTCAGCAGTCGTGACGCTTCCATGGCCTGGTCTTCGTGCAGCAGCTCATGGTGCTCTTTTTCCATAAACTAATCCCCTCTTCTCCATAATGGCTTGAACGATTTCGCGGGCATCCCGTGAAACTCCTGCCAAGAGTGCGGAGCCCCGGTGCGTCTGCCAAGGCAAACCTACATAATAGAGCCCCTTCACCGGACTGATACCGCGTGTATGAATAACAGCCTTCTTATGATTCAGCGCTTGATCCACATGAAGCCAATCATAGCTGGAAACAAAGCCGGTTGCCCAGATGATATTCCGAACCTTAAGCTCCGTTCCATCCTCGAATCGCATGCCGGAAGCGCCGGCATCAACGGCTCTCTTTTTCAACACCACTTTACCGCACTTGACCGCTTGTTTCAATTCATATCCAAAAATCGGGTCTCCCCGACGCTTCAGCTTACGTCCCACCCAGGAGGAACCGCTGGCTGATAGAATGCCGAGTTTGTCCAACCACCAGAACATCCCCTTGCCCCCAACGGTCATGGGTAAATACCGCGGCTGCTGTCCAAGAGCCAAATACGTTTCCCGACCGCCAGACAGTTCGACCGCTATCTGCGCCCCGCTGTTCCCGCCGCCAACGACAAGAACGCCGCCCTCTTGAAGCTGGGAAGGTCGCCTGTAATCGGAGGAATGCAGCTGGACAATATCCGCTGGAACCGATGCTGCAAACGCCGGAATGCGAGGCTGCCGGAACGGCCCGGTAGCGATAATCAGCGACTTCGCATGATATTCTCCCGCATGGGTTTCGATTATAAACCTGTCTTCTTCCTTATGGACACACTTCACATCCGTCTCAAATTGGATGGGCAGCTTAAACCGTTCTGCATAGGATTTCAGATAGGAAGCCATTTCATCTTTGTCCGGGAACCCGTCCGGATCCCCATCTATCCTCATTCCATGCAATGCACTGTGAGTTCTCGGTGTAAACAACTTCAGCGAATCATATCTCGTCTTCCATGCATCGCCTGCCTCCGATCCCCGATCCAACAACAGAAACTTCATCCCTGCCTGCCGCAACCAATAGCCGGTTGCCAATCCTGCCTGCCCCGCGCCGATAACGATTACATCCCACATCATATAGGTATCACTCCAATTATATGAATAATTGCTCATATATAGATATTACATGGATCTTGTTCTCCCTTCAAGCATAAAATGGTGATTGCATCGTCAAACGCCGCATGAAACTCGAATAAATATCTGATGAATTCAGTTGACAACACACGCATTCAGTCATACTATAGGCATAAAGTTGCTTCGAGGAAACATTATATGCTCGGCCCAATTTAGTAGGGAGAGGTTAAACTTTATGGGTGAGACAAAGAATAGGCAGCATTTGCATCAGGCAGCGCTCGGCGAGCGGTTTCTGATTGAACAGGTGGATATCCGCGGGGAGCATAAACGGCGGCTTCTGGACCTCGGATTCGTTCCGGGTTCCGTTATAGAAGTGCTGAAAGCCAGCCCGCTCGGTGACCCCACCTCTTATAGAGTAGCAGGTACCGTCATTGCATTAAGAAAAGAAGAAAGTCAGTTAATCTGGGGTAAGGTGATGTCATTATGAGAACTTTTACTGTCGCACTGGCTGGCAACCCGAACACGGGCAAAAGCACGCTTTTTAATGCCCTCACCGGCCTAAAGCAGCACACCGGCAACTGGTCCGGCAAAACGGTCAGTCTCGCAAGCGGCAATTACGATTACAAAGACACCCGCTTCCAATTTATCGATCTGCCCGGAACGTACTCCTTGTTCTCCAACTCGGCCGATGAAGAAGTGGCGCGCGATTATATTATTTTTGAGAAACCGGACGTTACCCTGCTGGTTCTGGATTCTACGGCGCTGGAAAGAAGTCTTAACCTTGCGCTTCAAGTGTTGGAAATGACCGACCGGGTCATCGTCTGCCTGAATCTGATGGATGAAGCGAAGAAAAAAGGAATCAAGATTAACGCACGCAAGCTTACGGATCAGCTCGGCGTTCCCGTCATTCCGATATCAGCCAGAAATAACGATGGGCTGGATAACCTGTCCGAGCAGCTGCTTCTAATGTGCACAGGGCAGACTCCGACTACGCCGTACCGGATGAAATATAACGAACAGCTGGAAGCGCAAATTTCCGGCCTGGAGTCCGAATTACGAGACATTTTCGGCGACGAATATCCAGCCAGATGGCTGGCCATCCGTTTTCTCGATGGAGACCGGAGGCTGATCGCGACGCTGAAAGACCGATTAAAAGCTTCGGATAAAGGGGGGATTTCACTTGGAACAGCTAAAGCGCTTGGAAGCTCTAACAGCCATCATTCCTGCTGAGCAGGTAGAGGATGTTCGGGAAGATATCGTGGGTGAGTTATTCAAAAAATCCCGCGAGCTGTGCAGTGAAGCCGTCACCGTGACCAACCGGGAGCTTCTGTACCGTTCCGAGCGTCTGGACCGCATCTTCACCTCCAAGCTGTGGGGATTTCCGATCATGCTGGCTATGCTCGGCGTTATTTTTTACTTAACGATCGCAGGCGCTAACGTGCCTTCCTCCATGCTGGCAAGTTTCTTTGGCTGGATCGAAGGATACCTGACGATGGCCTTTCAGGCTCTCCATGCTCCCGATTGGCTCTATGGTGTGCTGATACTCGGATTGTTCCGGGGTACCTCCTGGGTCGTCAGTGTCATGCTGCCTCCCATGGCCATCTTCTTTCCGGCCTTTGCACTGCTTGAGAACTATGGCTATTTGCCTCGGGTAGCCTTTAACCTGGACCGCCTGTTCAAAAAAACGGGAGCGCACGGCAAGCAGTCCCTTACCATGGCGATGGGATTCGGCTGCAATGCGGCGGCCATTATGTCGACCCGGATTATCGAGTCGCCGCGGGAGCGAATGCTCGCCATTCTGACCAACAACTTCGTGCCCTGCAACGGCCGCTGGCCAACCCTGATCCTGCTGGCCTCCTTGTTCATGGCTGCAGGTTTTTCGGGAGGAGCCCAGACGCTCGTGACGGCTTCCGTTGTTATGGGCATGGTGCTGATCGGTGTCGTTGTCACGCTCGCGGTATCATGGGGATTATCTAAAACCGCCTTGAAAGGCATTCCTTCCCACTACACCCTGGAGCTGCCGCCATACCGTAAACCGAAGATTCTGAATACGATTCTCCGGTCAACCCTGGATAAAACCATCTATGTCCTGCGCAGAGCCATTATCGTAGCGGCACCTGCAGGCGTGCTTACCTGGGTACTTGCCAACATCTATATTGGCGATTCCAGCATTCTGGTTCATTTCGTTGAATTCCTTGATCCGTTTGCGCGAGCGCTCGGACTCGACGGCTTCATTCTGATGGCCTTCATCATCGGACTGCCCGCAAATGAAATCGTGCTGCCAATCCTGCTGATGGGATATTTGGCTACGGGCTCCCTGACCGAGGTTACCGATATGTTTGCCCTTAAGCAAATCTTCCTGGATCAAGGCTGGACCTGGCTGACCGCGCTAAACATGATGCTGTTCTCACTGCTCCACTATCCTTGCGGAACCACGCTCGTCAACATCTGGAAGGAAACCAAAAGCGCGAAGTGGACGTTCCTGTCCTTTGCCATCCCGACGGCTATCGCAATCGGCGTTACCTTCCTTGTTACTCAGGTGGCCCGGGCATTGGGATGGGTTTAACGACAGCGGATTGAAGTAAGAGGCATCTCAAAGGTAGATCCAACCTTCGGATGCCTCTTCTTCTGAAAGCTGTGCTATAGATGGAGATATATAGCAAACGAGCCGCTCCAAGATAGTCTTCTTGGAAGCGGCTCGATATTTTTTACCCGGAAATGGATGAGTTCTATGAAACTTAACCTTTCACTGAACCAGCAGCGATGCCTTCCACGATACGATCACTGAGGAAAAGGAACATCAGCAATATTGGCAAAATGCTGATCATCAAGGTTGCGCCAATAGCACCCCAATCGGTTGTATATTGTCCGATAAAGTTTTGCACGCCAACGGTGAGCGTCTTGAACATATCCGAGCTGATAAACGTATTCACGAAAATAAACTCGTTCCAGTTGTAGATCATGTTAATAATGGCTGTTGTCGCCAGCACCGAGCCCGTCATCGGAAGCACAATCCGGAAGAAGACCCGGTGAACCGAGCAGCCGTCCATGACCGCTGCTTCTTCCACTTCCTTTGGCAGCGTGTAATAAAACCCGAGCAGAATCATAATCGTAATCGGCATATTGAAAGCCACGTACGACAATATCAAAGAAACCGGATGATCGGTCAAGCCAACCTTGTTGAACATGCTGAACAGTGGGATCAAGGTGGAATGAACAGGAATCATCATGGCAACCATGAACAAACCGAGGACAAAGGAACTGCCCTTCCACTTCATTCTCGTAATCGCGAAGGTGACAAGACTCCCTAATATGACCGTTAGTGCTGTTGCTACGACGGTAATCCAGACGCTATTCAGAAAATAAACGCTGATGTTGCCGGCACTCCATACCTTCTCGTAATTCTCCCAGCGCGGATTCATGGGAAGGGACAGCGGAGGAAGATCGAATACTTCCTGATTGTTTTTTAATGAGAACAGCAGCAGCCATACGAGCGGAAACAGCTGAAATACGGCTACTCCGATCAGCACGATATACAGCAGCGTGTAACCCAGCTTACCTCCCACTCCGTTTCCGGACCGAGCACGCCCGTCTTGGAGTTGTCCTGTGGCTCCGGATATCATGAAGTTTCCCTCCTTATGAATATTGGATCGTTTCTTTTGATGCCGTTAATTTCCGGATGACCCACGTTACGATCAGACAGATCACCAGCAGGAAGAACCCGATCGCGCTGCCGTAACCGAAATCATAAGCGCGGAAAGCCGTATGATACATATAGGAAGCCATCACTTCGCTCGCGCCGTTAGGGCCCCCGTCCGTCATGACAAAGATGAGGTCAAAATATTTCAAGGAACCTACCACCGCCAGCACGATCGTAACCTTAATCACTTCCATGATGAGTGGAAGCTTGATCCGGAACGCAATTTGCATGGAGGTTGCCCCGTCGATCTTGGCAGCTTCAACCAGCGATGCCGGGATGTTCTTCAGAGCTGCATAATAGATCAAAATATAAAAACCGGCATACTGCCACAGAATCGGAATAAACAAAGCAAACAAGACAAGCGACGATTCAGCAAGCCATGCCGGCGGGTTCGTGATCCCGATGGACTCCAGGAAGCTGTTCACAATCCCGTTCGTCGGGTGGTAAATGCGGAGCCACAGCTGCGCGATCGCAACGGAGGACAGCAGCATGGGTATGAGATAGATTTTGCGGAACAGGTTGGCGCCTTTGATCTTGGAGGCCAGCACCATCGCCACGGCCAGATAGATCATAAGGCTTGCAGCCGAGAATACGGCTAACAGCAGGGAGTGCCATGCACTATCCCAGAACTTGCCGTCTGAGAGCAGCGCCTGGTAATTATCGAGTCCGATAAAGGTCATTGCACCAATGCCGTTCCATTCGTTCAGTCCGTAATAGGCGGTCAATAGAATTGGAATATAAACGACGGCCATAATCACAAGCAGTGCAGGCAGCACGTACAGCGCGATGATTTTTTTGTTGGACATCACTTTATCCAAAGTGTCCGACTCCTTTCTCCATATGGTCTAGAGGAAAGATTTATCCGGCATCACTGCCGGATAAACCAGGGTCCCGTTTCTTTGTTGTCCTAAAGAGTCTTAGTTCCCTTTGGAGATCGCTGCATCATGCTCTTCGGAGAATTTGTCCGGCGTTACGGCTTTGCCGAAGAGCGCCTGAATCATGTTCAGATGCGTCTCGGCGGCATTCGCCTCCATCTGTACATCCGCGAACAAGGTGATACTGCTTGCTTGATTCATTTCATCAAACAGATCGATGTACAGCTGTGGAAGCTCAAGCGTTGAGGTATCCACCTTCGTTGCCGGGATGACACCAGCACCTGTAACAGACTGCTCGCCCCACTTGGTTACGAAATACTCAACGAACTTCTTGGATTCCTCTTTCACCTTGGAATTCTCGCCAATAAACAAGCCAACACCCGGTCCGCCTACCCAGCTGTTAATATCGCCTTTGCCGCCTTCAACCGTCGGGAATTTGAAGAAACCGACGCTGTCGCGGAACTCTTGCGGGATCTCTTCATTGGTCGTAAAGTTAGGCAGTTCCCAGGTGCCCATCATGTACATGGCCGCTTTGCCGTTCAGGAATTCGGATTTCGCTTCCTCGTTGGATAAGCCGTTGAACCCTTTGACAAACGCATTGCCATCCACCAGCGATTGAACCTCTGCGGCTGCCTTTACAAGCGATTCATCCTTGAAGGAACCCGAACCGCTAATTGCACTGGCAAGCGTTTCTTGTCCGCCGATTCGATCTGCCAGGTACATGTACCAGAGCGAACCGGTCCAGCGGTCCTTGTTGCCTAGTGCGATAGGAGCAATCCCGTTATCGGACAGCGCCTTCACAACATTCTTGAATTCTTCGTAGGTTTGCGGCACTTCCAAGTTAAGCTGTTCGAATATCGCTTTGTTGTAATATACCGGCGCGATATTGAACTCGAGTGGAAGCGCATACGTTTTGCCGTCAATCGCATAAGCCTCGGTCGTGCCAGCTACGAATTTTCCGTTAAGCTGACCCCCCAGCAAATCATCTACCGGCGCAAACAAGCTGCCTTCTACATAAGGCTTCAGGAATCCGGCTGCCCAGGTCACCCCTACGTCCGGAAGCTCGTTCGACGCGGAAAGCACTTTCAATTTATTTTTGTATTGCTCATTATCCAGAACTTCCTGTTTGATCGTCACGTTCGGATTCTCTTTTTGATATTCTTCGATGATCTGATTCACGATTTTGTTCTGTCCTGCAGAAACGCCTGCCGGCCATAAGTGCATGAAGTTCACCGTAACTTTCTCGCCTTCGCTGCCGCTGCTGCCTGAATCCCCCGTGCTGCTGTTGCTCGATCCACAACCAGTCGCAACCAGAGCGAGACACAATGTTAAAAGCAGAACCGTCCATTTTTTGTTGAACACGTTTACAACCCCTTTTCTAGTATGCTGTTCGCGTATTGAAACCGCTTTAATCAAATTTTATCAGTGAGGGGATGATTGTATAAGGTCATAATGATTGGGACTAATTCCACTTTTATTAGATTTCCGCCCCGCTATCAGATACGCTATGGCGGTATTGACTCGGGCTTACTTCCTCAAGGTCACGGAACACCTTCACAAAATATTTTGCCGTTTGGTATCCTACCTTCTCTGCAATTTCCGCGACAGGCAGCGAGGTGCCCGCCAGCAGCTCCTTGGCCCGCTGCACCCTGCGGCGCGTCAGATATTCGCTGAAGGTGAGCCCCGTCTGCTCTTTGAATAACACGCTGAAATAACTGGAATTCAGATGAAGCACGTCTGCAACTTCCTTAAGCGATACCGACTCCTGAAGATGCTGATCCACGTGCTTCAGCGCTTCCTGTACCTGGATGCTGTAGCGCTTATCCTGCTGCGACGTCTCCAGCAGTTTGGGATCCACCAGCTTCTCCATCCGCTCGATCCGATCTATTTTTTCCCGGCGTTCCAGAGCCGATTCGACCGCAGCCACCAGCTTCCGCTTATCCAGCGGCTTCAGGAGGTAATCCACGACGCCATATTGCAGCGCTTTCCGGGCATAATCGAATACCGAATAACCGGATATGACAATAATGACCGGCGGATGCTCTAATTCATGCAATCTCTCTATGAGCTCGAGTCCCCCGATTTCCGGCATGCGGATGTCCGTCACCACCAGATGAGCCACCTGTCCCTGCAGCCACTCCAGCGCCTCTACGCCGCTTGATGCCGTCACGATTCTGCAGCGGCCAGACGACCATGCCTCCAGGGTCTTTCTTACCCCTTCCCTCGTTCTCGGTTCATCATCCACGATCAGTATCGTTTTCATGCTTCTCCCCCTTGGCATCGTTAGCCTGAACATCATTCGGAATTTGAAATGAGACCGTCGTTCCCTGACCCACCACGCTGTGAATACGCAGGCCGGCTTGTCCGGAAGCGTAATACAACCGGATTCGTTGCTCTACATTGGCAATGCCGACACCGCTTTTTTTAGAAGATTCCGTGTATCCTTTTTCCATGGAGGAATAAAGAGAGGCCACCCTCTCCTCGTCCATTCCGGGGCCGTCGTCGGTAACCGAAATGACCGTATATCCAGGGCGATCGGAGGCATTCGCCCGCACAATGACGGCACCTGGCCCCAATCGCTGCTCAACCCCGTGCAGGATCGCATTTTCCACGATCGGCTGAATCAACAGTTTCGGAATCGGCACGCTTTTGCTAGCTTCATCGGCCTCAATTTTCCAGGATAACCGGTCCAGCATCCGCATTTTCATAATCATCAAATAACGTTCAGCATGATCCAGCTCGTCCCTGATTGTTACCCACTCATCCTCGTCTTTGCGGTTAATGACGTAACGGAATAAGCCGGACATCGCAACCACGATTTGGGCCAGCTCTTCTTCGCCTTGATCATCCAGCGCCCAATAAAACGCTTCCAATGTGTTAAAGAGAAAGTGCGGATTGATCTGTGCCTGCAGCGCTTTAAGTTCTGTCCGGCTCTGAATGATTTCCTTCTGATACACGACCTCGATTAATTCGTTCAGCGAATCTACCATCTGGTTGTATGAATTGTTAAGCTCGTTGATCTCCATCGTCTTCGAGGTGACGGCAATGGGCCTCAGCGTCCCCAGCCTCACGCCGCGCATGGCTTTGATCAGATTCAAAATCGGCCGGATGATCATCGTGGTCAGAATAAAGCTTAAAATCAGAAACAGCAGCGCACCAACGCCCCCGGATACGATAATCGCGGTTCGCAGCACCGATATCCCCTCAGTCGTATAATCGACAGGTGTCAAGATGACCAAGTTCCAACCCGTGGCCTCAGACTGTTTCTGTACGGCAATGTAATTTTCATGACCGAGCGTAACCGTCTCCCCTTCGCGTTGCAAAACCTCCTTCGCATCCACCGGGGTAACAAAATCCGACGAGATTTCATTCCCAGCCTGATCAAACAATCCCATCGTTTCACGCGAATCGCTGTCCGTACCGCCAGCCGAATCCGCCAGCGCAAAATAGTCCTTCTCCAGCTTCACGAGCAAGTACCCGCCGTGGGCAAAGGAATGGTCAATCAGACGGATTCTCCGTACCGCTACCACCACATCCGGATCCCGGGGATCCTGACCGAACCATACCAGCTTCCCCATGCCCTGGTCTGCCGCAGCAATCCAATCGCCCCTAACCCGGCTGGTCAGACGGCCTTCATCCAGCGGAAACAGCCGCCGATAGTCCTTCGTATATAATTCCAGCGACCGGATGCCCGTAGCATAGGCTTCATATTTACGAACCTCCTGTTGAAGGGACTGCCGTTCTCCGAATGTAATCGACTTACCCGCAGTCTCCTGCGCCAGAAAACGCTGAACCGTTGCGTTCGTCGAGACTTGAGCCGTCAATGTATCCACCTGCTTGAGCAGCGCATCCAGCTTACCCGTGGCCTGCACGGCCGTCTGCTGAATATGCTTCTCCGCACTGTTGCGCAGCAAGGCCGAAACCTGATCATATACAAACACCCCGACCAATGCCAATACGATAACCATCACCAGCATAAATCCAAGGAAAATTTGATTCCGCAGTGTATTCAGCCTGCCAAACCTGTTCAAGTTCTGCACTCCCTTTCGATTGGGAACTGTTATTCACTATAGGGGATATAATTCCTGATGCCGTTCAAGCTCTCTTTTGCAATCGGTGCACAGCCCTCTTACAGCGCCGGAGTCATCCGCGTAAAAGATTAATTGGCGCTTGCGGCGGCATTTACTGCACGCTTGTCCATCCTGTCCGCTGCGGGTTCGCGTTTTTGTTTTCAAATGAATGACATTACGCTCACTTCCGCTGCTTTTCTTGCGTCTGAACCCTACAAATACAAGAAGAACAAGAACCACTCCGGCCATCATCCCGATCATCCATCCCATGTTTATTTCACCTCCGACATGTACAGGCTATTTGTACAAAATAGCTACCAAACGATTAGCAGATTCGCACCCCATGATCACGTATAAACGACGAATGCTACATCTAATACCAACTGCGAACATTTTAACATATCTCTATTTGTCATGGCGGTTCCTACCATTTCCAATCACAGAATATATTTTCCCGGAATGAAAACACAAAAAAGCCTTCTCACTCCCGTTGCTACGGGAAGGAAGGCTTTCGCTGTGCTTTCGTTCATGCAACCGGCATGGTGTCAGATCTTCAACTCACCGAGTTTTATCAACTCAACGACAGCTTGCGAACGGCCCTTGACGTTTAACTTCTGCATCACATTGGAGATGTGGTTACGCACCGTCTTTTCGCTAATAAACAACTGCCCGGCGATATCGCGAGTCGTTTTATCCTGTACTAGCAATTCAAATACTTCGCGTTCACGGTGGGTTAACAAGAACTTGCTGTTATGGTCGGTCCCCTTCAATGGTGTCACCCCTCCTTGCCCGGGTATGTGTGGTCTAACAAGGGTAAGGGATACAGTCAACTCATCTTATGTCAGATCAGGGGGGAAGGTGCGAAAGAGGCCAACAATTTGGGCGATTGGCCCGTATTGGCGATTTTTGTCCTTGCTTCCTCTCGTAGGTTGGTCTATGATGAGGGTGTAAAAATTATTTTCTTTATTTTTTCATATTTTTAAAAATTATTTTCAAAATGAAAATCCCATTCGTTATGCCCAGGCAATAAGCTCACCGGGAACCTTGAAGGAGGCTTTTGATGACACCAATCTTGCATATTATTTCTGTCGAAAAGGAAAGTCTGCCCCGTCAGGAACGACGACTCGCAGAGTTTATTTTGACAGCTCCATCCGAGATTGTGCATATGGGCATTAAAGATCTTGCAGAGCAGTGTGAGGTCAGCGCTGCCACTGTAACCCGTTTTTGTAAGAACTTTCAGTGTAAGGGGTATCCTGATTTTAAGCTCAAGCTTGCCGCCGAGATCGCTCATGCCGAGATGGCTTCGCGCACGGGAAATACGCGCTACCAGGATATCGTTGCTGGCAACCCGCTTGCCGGCATCGTCGAGGCGATTGAATCCAATCATCTGACTTCGATCCGGGATACAACAGAGCTGCTCGATTTGGGTCAGCTGGAGCGTGCCGTGGATGCCCTATGCCGCGCGAAGCGCATTGATCTGTACGGAGTGGCTACCTCTTCCATTGTGGCACAGGACTTCTACCAAAAGCTGATCCGGATCGGCAAAAACTGCACGGCTTTTGCAGATTCGCATATGCAGATCACATCAGCCTCCACACTGACTTCAAGCGATGTTGCCGTGGCTGTTTCATACTCTGGCGAAACGCCGGAGACCATCGATGCGTTGAATTGTGCCAAAGACGCCGGCGCCTTCACGGTCAGCATCACGTCGTACCGAAGCAGTGCCATCTCCGCTCTGGCAGACATCACACTGTATTCATCTTCATTAGAGGAAGGAATGCGCCGGGGAGACATGGCTTCGCGTATCGCCCAGCTTCACATTATTGACATCCTGTTCATGGGTATGGCCAGTCGGGACTTCTCTACGTATGTTCCCCGTCTGGAGCAATCATATCTTAATGTTCAAAACTATCGCAAAAGCCGAGGAGGACAATAACTAATGAATATTTACACATTCAGCGATGAAGAACAATTTGTACAAACAGCCGCTAACCAGATCTCCAGCCTGCTCCACACCAATCCGCGCGCCACACTGGGACTGGCTACAGGAAGCACGCCGGTCGGGCTCTATAACAAGCTGATTGAAATGAATCGTCAAGGCCTGGTCAGCTTCGCCCAAACCACAACATATAATTTGGATGAATATGTAGGCCTTCCCGAGAATCATCCCGAGAGCTACCGCACCTTCATGAATGAGAAGTTCTTTAATCATGTGGACATCCAGATCGAACGGACCCATGTACCAAACGGCAATGCCACCAATCCGGAAGAAGAATGCTTGAATTACGATAAAATGCTGGAAGAATTCGGCCCGGTTGATCTCCAGCTTCTAGGCCTTGGACATAACGGACATATCGGTTTCAACGAACCTGGCGAATCCTTAAGCGGCGGTACGCATGTGGTTGAGCTGCAGGAGAAAACACGTAACGCCAACGCAAGGTTCTTCCCTACCCTGGATGATGTGCCAACCCATGCGATTACGATGGGTGTTGCTACGATCCTGAAAGCCCGTCAAATCCTTCTTCTCGTCCGCGGTGAGGATAAAGCGGAAATTGTTCACCGCGCATTGAAAGGACCGATTACCACAGAGTGTCCGGCATCGCTGCTTCAATGTCATCCGAACGTGGTTGTCCTTCTGGATCAAGGCGCAGGGAGACTGCTGGTATGAGTGGCGAACGAAAAGAATCTGTCCAACTGCTGTATGGTCAAGTCCTGACGCCAAACGGCATCTGCAAAGACGGCGTGCTGGCCATTCAAGGAGAGAGCATTTCATACGCCGGTGATACTTCCGGGCTCCCTGCTGATCTGAAGCAGGCAGCAGCGGAAGTGATCAATCAACCGGATGGCTACATTATTCCCGGTTTTATTGATATCCACGTACACGGGGGTAACGGTGAAGATTTCATGGATGCCACCAAGGATGTCCTGGATAAAATCACGTCGTTCCACAGCTCTCAGGGCACTACGGCCATGCTTGCTACCACGATGACGGCCCCTAAGGCAGCCATCGACCATGTATTGCAGGAAGTTAACGACTACCAGAGCCAAGATATGCCTTACACAAGACTGGTAGGCGTACATCTGGAAGGCCCTTTTATCAGTCCAAAATGGCCTGGCGCACAAAATCCGGAGCATATCGTCCATGCTAATATCGATTGGCTGGAAGAGTGGGTATCCACTTACCCTGACCTGGTTCGCCAGGTGACGCTGGCACCGGAGCGTGAGGGAGCGCTAGAGGCCATCTCTTGGCTGAACAACCACGGGATCGTAGCCGCTCTGGGGCATACGGATGCCACCTATGAGGAAGTCGAAGCCGCCGTGGAAGCAGGTCTTAGCCATGGCGTGCATACGTTTAATGCAATGACAGGATTGCATCACCGCAAGCCTGGCGTGGTGGGCGCAATGCTGAGTGATGATCGCTTAAGCTGCGAGATCATTGCTGATGGTATCCATGTTCACCCCGCTGCCATTCGGATTCTAGCCCGTATGAAGCAGGACGGAAATCTAATTCTGATTACCGATGCGATGTCCGCTACCGGTATGGCTGACGGCGAATATACGCTGGGTGACCTGCCGGTCGTTGTGGAGAACGGCATCGCCACGCTCAAGAGCAACAGGGACAGTCTGGCTGGCAGTACGCTGACGATGATCAAAGGCTTTCAACTGTTGGTCCGAGAGGTTGGATTGAGCATTGAACAGGCTTCCCGCGTCGGAAGTCTGAATCCCGCCACAAAAATCGGCATCGCTGATCTTACAGGCTCGCTTGAAGCCGGCAAGCTTGCCGACGTGCTAATCCTTTCAAGTGATCTAGAGCTTCAAGGCGTTTGGATTCAAGGACAACGCAAACATTAATCTGATTGATGATTGCCTATAGCAAACAAAGCAAAGGAGCTGCCTTTTTAGGGATAATTTCATTCCTAAAGAGCAGCTCCTTTTGGTATAGAGGTTTTACCGGCTGTTCCGATTACCGCCAAACCAACCGTCATCCGTATCATTCTTCATCAGGTTGCCGCGGGTATCGTTCATGCCGTCACGACCGCCAACATGAAGCGGGAACACGCGGTTAATCCATGTGCCGAAATCGCGCGAAAGCGTTCCAACCGTGTTCGCTGCATGACCATCCGTTCCAAAACGACGGGCATGCTGATAAAATCCTTCATCTGTGGAAACATATACTTGACTGATATGTGGAGCGGTTTTGCGAATCTTGCTCGTAATTTCATGTCGAACATGCTGAGGAACCTCTTCACGAGTGCTCATCATACCCATGTTGTTATTGTTGTAAGTTCCATAAGGAACGCCATTGATGCCTGTTCCCATATAAGTGTTATTAGTCGTTCCCCTAGTTCCGGTAAGGCTGTTGGTTCGTATACCGTCAGTACCCGTAAGTCCGTCAGTGCGTGTTCCCATAATTCCATCAGTGCGTGTGCCGTTAGTACCCATAAGTCCATTCGTGCGTGTTCCGTTTAACGTATTATAATTGCTGCCGCCAAATCCGCCATGGGTGGTCGTTCCGTTTACACCGAAGCCGCGGTTATCAGCAGTGCGACCAAGGCCTGTTGTGTTTTCTACAGCACGTGTGGTTTTTCCCACGACACGTTCTGTACCCCTAGCCATGTTGTTCAGAAGGCCAACGCTGCCCGTGCTTGAAGTTCCGAACGTACGGTTCCTAACATTTGTTCTGTTCATGCCTGTCGTCGTCCGGCCGTCTGTATAACGGTTTGGAGTGCTCATACCCGTCACATGACCGTCAATGTTGTTGGTGTGCGCGCCATCCTTGGACAGTGAAACGTAGGCGTTGTGGTTGGTCACAAATACATGTGCTGTACCAACGCCAAGATCAGACACCTTTTTGGACAACGTTTTGCTGTACTTAAGGTTCGTCAGGTCATGCTGTTGCGTGCTTCGCACGTGCAGGTTATTATTCCGCACGGATTTCACACCGACACGGCCACCGTCCACACTTTGGGTACGCGTCGTTTTGCCGTCAGTAGTGTTACCGCACCCTGCTACCGCAGCCATACTAAGCAGCAATGCTGTGGAGACGGTCAGGTTGAGGGCTTTGGACTTAATCATGATTCATCCTCCATCTCTATAGTGAGTGTGTTAACATCGTATAGGATGACCTTGCAGCAGAGCCGGTATGCTGAAAGGTTTTAACATGGAAGATAAATGCTGACTAGACCTTTTATGCACCAAAAACGCCGATTAAAGCATTCAGCATCGGTGTTTCATTCCATTATAATGTCCTGGTTTATTCAGTTAAACGAAATCAGGGCAAGCCCTGTTAATCACCCTCTTCAAGCGGTGTTCGCACTTGTTCAAGCCAAGCTATGTTGTCCTGATACCATCGGATCGTCGCACGAATGCCGCTTTCATAATTATATTGGGGAGTCCAACCAAGCTCCTTCCTTATCTTATCAGCATTAATCGCATAACGACGATCATGTCCTAGGCGATCTTCAATGTGCTGAATCAATGATTCAGGTTTGTTCAGTTCAGTCAGGATCGTACGGATGACCTGCAAATTATTCCTTTCATTGTGTCCTCCAATATTATATATTTCTCCTTCAACGCCGCGGCGCAAAACCAGATCGATTGCCCGGCAATGATCTTCTACGTACAGCCAATCGCGTACGTTCAAACCGTCCCCATACACCGGAAGGGGCTTGTTATGCAAAGCATTGTAAATGATAAGCGGTATTAGCTTTTCAGGATACTGATATGGGCCGTAATTATTTGAACAGCGCGTGATATTGATCGGTAATCCAAACGTCTCATAATAAGCTCGAACAAGCAAATCGGCGCCTGCTTTGCTTGCAGAATAAGGACTGTTGGGTTGAAGCGGTGATTCTTCGGTAAATAGGCCGGTGGCTCCCAGCGTTCCATAGACCTCGTCTGTAGAGACCTGGACAAACTTGCCGACTCCATATTGCCTCGACAGATCGAGGAGCGTCTGAGTTCCTGCCACATTCGTCAAGACAAACAATTCAGGCTGCAAAATGCTGCGGTCGACATGAGATTCAGCTGCAAGATTAACTACCGCATCAACCCCCTCCTTAAAGAGGGGTTCTAAAGCTGCCCGGTCTCTGATATCCGCTTTCACAAAACGATATTTAGGATTCGTCCGCACTTCGCTCAGATTTCCTGAATTGCCGGCATACGTTAGTTTATCCACATTAATAAATTCGTCATGCGGATGTTGAGACAGCATATATCGTATAAAGTTACTGCCTATAAATCCCGCACCGCCTGTAACAACGATCTTCATGCCACCTCACCCCTCGTATATATAGTTATTTTCTGCCATAGCCAATCGAGGATGCTTTGAATCTTTGTCTGAGAGAACAGGTTTGTTCACGGGCCAATCGATATTAAGATCCGGATCGTTCCAGGCTATACCTCGATCATGCTCTGGCGAATAGTAGGCATCGACCTTGTATATGACCTCCGTCTCGTGAACAAGGGTACAAAAACCATGGGCAAATCCTTTGGGAACGAGAAGTTGAAGGTAATTGGCTGCGGATAAGATAAAACCTTGCCATTGTCCATAGGTAGGAGAGCCCGAACGAATATCAACGACCACATCATAGATCGCCCCGCTTACAACGCGGATCAATTTCGTCTGTCCCTCGGGAGACAGTTGGTAATGCAGTCCTCTAATAACACCCGCCTCACGTGACATCGAGTGATTATCCTGAATAAAATGGTCGTTAATGCCGCATCCTTTAAGAACTCGATCATTGAAACTTTCCATAAAAAATCCCCGATGGTCTTGGTGAACGGCCGATTCAATCCGTTTCACGCCTTGGAGCTTTGTATCCGTGATTTTCATCTGCTGCCTCCGGTACATGGATTAGAAAGAGCTTTACCGAAAACGTCGGTTTCCGCTCTCTCAATTATTTATATGTCTAATCCCAAATTAGGATATAGGCAATGCGCTCCCCCATGCAAAAATCCCGATCGCTGCTGCAGATCGAGATTTCGATATGATATATATGAGATCTATCCTAACTCGATTCTTATCTTCTCTTTAACTTCTTCCAGCAGGCTTAGCACTTCTTCCAAACGGTCCCCTTTCACGATGATCTGGCCGATTCGGTCTGTGCCAACCCTGAATTTATTTACCTTCTCGCCTATATGATAATCAAATGATATTTGAATAATATTCTCATGCTGATCATTTCCGTTCTCAAGTCCAGTAATATCCCCATCTTTATCGGAGATCAGTAGTTCACACGCACAAGGCTGTGAAGTATGAGAGGGAAATGACGGATTCATACGAAGAGCAGCCTTGATGATCTGCTCATAGTAATCGAATCCATAGAAAGTGGACACCAGTTCGGGTAAGCATGTAGCTCCTGCTCTGCCTCCGATTTCAAGAACATACACATGCCCGTCTTTCAAAATAAAATCCGCATTGATTGCACAATGATTTAATTCCAGCGCTTCGATACTTTGTTTCAACTGGAAAAACAGATCTTGCTGCACTTCTTCGGGCAATTCATATGGGACATAATGACCGATGGGAACACCCGTATCCCCATAAAAGACGAAATCCCCGTGCGGCATGATGAATTGAATTTGGTTTTCGTAGACGAATGCCTGTGCGCCGAACTCGGTTCCTTCAATAAACTCTTCAACGATGAAAAAATCCAGTTTCGTATCCTTGCGCACGGTTTCAAATGCGTATTCCACATGGGCGATATCTGCAACCTTCACAATGCCCTTGCTTGCTCCCCCGTCCACTGCCTTAAAGATAAGCGGCGGCGACAATACTTCGAAAGCGCTGTAAGCTTCCTCTAAAGTTGTGACTTTTAGAAACCGGGCTGTTCTTACGCCATGTTTCATAAAGGCCTGTTTCATCTTCCATTTATTTGAGGAGAGTTGAGCGGACTCATAACTCAATCCGCTAACTCCCAATTCATCCACGACTTTGCCAACCGACTTGACGGCCACGTCCGTGCCCGTTGTACAGATTCCATGAATTCCTTCAAGACGGGCGATTTCAACTACCTTATCCATATCGGTTGTATCCTCATAATAAAACTTGTCAGCCTTGGCAAACCCGGGATAGTTTCCTTGGCGGCTCACAACAATGACGTACAACCCCATTCTTTTCGCAGTTTCGATTAATGGAAGCTGAGAGATTCCTGCACCTAGAACCAACAGTTTTCTCATGGCTTAAACTCCCTTATACGGGTTATGATCCGATCCATATCCTCTTCTGTGATATTCGGATGAATGGGAAGAGTTAGAATTCTTTTCCAGATCTCTGAGGATAGCGGCACGATGGCTTTTAAATGCAGGTAGCTAGGATGCAGGTGACATGGATAGTAATGAACACCCGTCGCGATATTGTGTTCCTGCAAGTGGCCAATCATGCGATCTCTCGAGTTTTCTTTGCTGAATTTAACTTGGAACAAATGCCAGGAGCTATGAGCATACATTTGTTCCTGAGGAAGTTCCAGCCATTCCAAGTCATTTAATTCGGATTGGTAGTGAGCCGCTATTTCCTTTCGTCTTCCGTTCAATTGGTGCAGCTTTTTTAACTGAACGAGCCCGATGGCAGCCTGCATATCATTCATATGATATTTATACCCTACGTCATCAACGAAATACTGCCATGCATACACCTTTTCATGCGACGATCGTATCCACGTATCCCGGGAGATACCAACCCACCGCTTCTCACGCAGCTTACGATTCATCCACTCTGTATTGCAGGTGATCGCCCCGCCTTCACCACTCGTCAAATTTTTGACTGCGTGAAAACTAAAGCAGGTGATATCGCTGATGGAGCCAATCTTTTTGCCTTTATATTCCGCGCCGCACGCATGCGCAGCATCTTCCACTACCTTGATGCCTCTGGAATTCGCCAACTCATGGATCGTATCCATGTCGCAGGGATGCCCGCCCATGTGAACAACGATAATTGCCTTTGTTTTATCCGTAATCTTCCGTTCGATATCTGCCGGAGATATGTTCATCGTATCGGGTTCAATATCCGCAAAAACCGGCGTTGCTCCCACATAACTAACGGCATGGACAGTGGATATGAACGTGATGGAAGGAACGATTACCTCGTCACCGGGCCCAATCCCTAAAATGTCCATGGCTAGATGGAGCGCAGCCGTACCGGAGTTAAGAGCAACCGCAAAACGACTGCCGACATACTTGGCAAATTCTTGCTCAAACTGTTCCGTTCTAGGGCCAAGACCAAGCCATCCGGACCGTAAAACATCCGACACAGCGTCAATTTCCTCTTGACCTATACTCGGTTGAAGAACAGGTATCAGCTTATGGTCCAAGTGAACCTCCCCTTTCGTTATCCTCGTTATTCCGACATTAGAATTTGTGAGCGCCATCGTTCGGCGCAAGCTTCCACTGAAAAATTTGCCCATGCTACTTGTTCGGCATGTTCCGCAATGCTCTGGCGCAGTTCTGGCTGTTCTATCAGTTGGACCATAGCTTCATACCAATCATCACTAGTACTGGAAACAATCAGACCGTTTTCCTTCCCGGTTACCCATTCTTCGTAAGCTGGAGAGGAAGTATAAATGCCCGGAATTCTACAGGCGGAATATTCACGAAATTTATTGTTGCTTTTGCAGTCATGCAGCAGCGTTCGTTCCAACGGCGCTAGCCCGATATCCCAATTTGACCGATAGAGACGCTTTAGAAAGTTTTTATAGTTCTCATCATAGGTTTCCGTAAAGACCTGTGGCTTCTCTCTGAGTTCATCAGGAACATACCCGCAGAACTCCATTTTGATTTTATCCCCGTATTTCCCAATGATTTTAATCAATGCACTGGTAACCGGTTCAAAAGCCGCTTGTTTTTTTCCGCCTTCATACCCGATTACAACTTTACCTTCTTCCTTGCGGTTCTTTTTCAACCCGGAGATAGCAGCGAAATCAACGCTTCCCGGAAAATACACAATTTTTTGGGGACCGAAATGCGTATCAAGATGTTTGGCAAAAAAACCGGAAGCTACCTTTACGATTTGAGCGTTTTTCAGAAATTTAACATACGTCTTTCTTCGTGAAGAATCATGGTAATATCTTCCCATATCCGATCCCGGGGACATTGCGATAAAATGGTCATCGATCACGTACACCGTTTTTTTCCCCATCTCCCGGGCCATCTCCAGAAACTTATATGCTTCAGGCTGAACCGTTCGGAAGAAGAGCACGATATCCGCTTCAGCCAGCCTTGATCTGTCCATCTCATTATCGGATCTGACGTCAAATTCGCAGACTCCCATCTTCTGCAGATGGCGAAGCGGCTGCTCAATGCCGATTTTATAGGAAGCGATTTTATCCGATCCGATGATGAGAACGTTTATATCCCCTCTTTTCCCCATTTTCCCGCTCTCTCCCCCGATTTTACGTTTTGAATATAAATTTCTTCCAATTATCGATGCATGTCTGAAGTGCAAAATGCTGCCTAGCTGCACTTTGCGCATTCTCCTTGATTCGCTGCCGCATCGCTGGATCTTCTATCATGGCCTTGATTCCCTCATACCAATGCTCCTCGTTATGCTCAACCAGGTAGCCTGTTTCGCCCTGCTCGACCCAATGCATATAAACAGGAGACTTCGAGTATATACCCGGAATTCCGCAGGCACCGTATTCACGGAATTTTGTATTCGTTTTCCCCTTGTTAAATGAATTGTTGGCAAGAGGCGCAATTCCGATGTTCCAGTTGCTTTGATTTAGCTTCTTCAGAAATTCCTTGTATTCCATCCCCCCACCTTCATATTTAACGCTTGGATGTTCAGCCAGTGAAGGCGGAAGGTAGCCGAAAAATTCCAATCTCACAAATCCCCCGTAGTAATCCAGAATTTTGTTCAGAGCGGAAATGACGGGAACGAAATCTTCCTCTTTGTCCCCTCCTGCATAACCGATGACAACTTGCTCCTGACTCTTATCTCTCCTGTCGTGCTGATCCAGCCACTCAAAGTCGATGCTGGCAGGGAAATAAATGACATGTCTGTTGTACCGCTCATGAATGTAGGTGCCGAGATCAGGTGCATCTACTTTAATGATTTGCGTATTTTTCAAAAACTTAATAAACGTCTCTCTTCGGATCGGATCGTTATAATATTCCCCTACCGAAGTCGTCGGCTGAATCTCCAAGAAATTATCATCAATAACATATACCGTCCTTTTTTTCAGCTGATGGGCCAACTCCAATAATGCATAGGCGGCTGGCTCAACATTACGAACAAATACGATCGTGTTTGCGGCAGCAATCATTTCATGGGTCACATCGGTTTCCAATTTCACATCGAATTGCAGATTCTCTTGTTTATTCAGTGCACTAAGGGGCTGAATAACGCCGATTTCAAGCGAAGGTATAATGCCTGCCGCGATTACAAGAACATTAATCTTTGGCAATTCCGACTCGATAACGGCAACAGCGTTATGAGACCTTTTCTGGGCTTCCGCACGCCCTTGTGCAAAACCTTCCTCTTTTCCTCGCTGAAAACCATCAATACTCCCTATTTGATATGCGTTAAGACGAACAGGTTGGCGTTTTCCTTTTCCAACTCGCTTTCGAGGCCTTGTTTTTTTTCTTAAAGCCATCTTATCCTTCTCCTTTATAAGCTTCTTGATGACCGGCCTCCATACCCTCCGCATAACCAACGTTAAACCCTTCGTTATACGCTTTATCAAATCCCGCATCATAGGATTGGTTATAGTCGACTGCATTTTGAACCGGAGCTATGCTTCCCGGCCCCCTCCTTCTCTTTCCTCCAGAAGCTCTATTTATCCCCTTACCTCTTAAACCTCTTCCACGGATACCTTTTCTTTTCAATCGCAGCGATACACCGCCATTTTTTCTCCGTGCTTTCATCCATCTCACCCTCTGCTCTTTATTAAATGTTATCTGCCTTAATTACCGGTGGAGAAATGATCGGAACTTCCTCCTCATATTTCTGAACCTCTTGCTCGTTCACTAGCAATGGCTCGTAAGAATCAAGGTGCCAAGCGGCAACTGCGAGCCGATTCATGAATCGGTGCAGTCTCTTCCCCTTGTACTGATAAACACTGCCATTCCTAAGCTTGATAAGCCTCCCTTCCTGTTCCCATGAATCCGATGAGAAATATACCATCTTCATACGCCCAATGGCGTCCTCCGCAGAAATACCATCCCCAAGCGCCCAGCAACGAAGATCAACCTGTGAAACTCGGACTGGCTGAATTCCGCTGGTACCATGAATCGGATACCTGACCCCATTCTCTATCCAATACGTTTTCGAATTGGCGCCTCTCACGAAGATACATGTCGGATACAAATCAATGGTACGCAGCTTCATACCGCTGTTCATGTTTTGCTGCCACTTCAAGGACAACATTTCATGGGGATCTCCCCATTTACTGGAGTAGAACGTAAGATTATTTGCATACACTTGTTCGAATTTGGAATTTAACGTCTTCATACTGACGCTGCCGTAATGATGAATAAACGTATCCTTTGCTATAACTAGCTGCATGCCAAGAAGCCGGGCACGCAGCCCATAATCGTCGTCTTCACAGTTTCCAATCTCAAAACCTTCGTCAAAAAAACCCAACCGGTTAAAGTCATCTCGCCGAATCAACATGCAAAAACCCGTCAATCGTTCTGTCACGATCCAGCTGTTCGCATTGGATTGATTGTATGATTTGGAGAATTGCTGCATCTCCGCTATATCTTGGTAACTCACATGGATCAGTTGATCTCCGCTGATATAATTTGTCACCGGTCCGACAATTCCGAACCGTGAGTCGCTTTGCAAACAGTTGAGCAAATTCGAGAGCCAGTTGGTCGTTACAACGGAGTCATTATTTAAGATCATCAACGTTGTTCCTTTTGCCATCATAAGTCCCTGATTGACAGCACCTGCAAAGCCTAAATTTTCTTCATTGATTTGAAAGCGGAGTCCTTGGGAAGATTTGAGAAATTCTGCTGTGCCGTCATCAGATGCATTATCAATAATAATGAGTTCATACGGCACATCAGTATAGTGGAGGATACTTTCAATGCATTCTTTTAAATAGTCAAGCTGATTATAGGTCGGCACAATGATACTTGTACCTTGGAAGACATTTGTGAATTGGGTTATTCCCACATGCCGCCCACGGGAATATCCATCCTTGTAGCCGGAATTGAATCCTTTGTTAAATCCGTCGTTGTAACCATTTCTTTTATGATTGCTCATCTGATTCATAAGGTTGACTCTCCATTGGTTAATGAATCAGCCAAATGCCCGAAATCAATGGCGACTTTCCCGAGCTCTGAGGCTATGCGCTCTGTAATGATAACAGCCGGAATGCCGGCACCCACAAGAGCGATGTCGAATGGATGACCTCGAATTTCATTCATTGTTCTTGGAATATCGTGCATTCCTTCCACGGGAGCAACCGTGCCGGTCACCTTGATTCCGCGATCTGACAACACCCGTGAAAGACCAGGAGCAGAATTGCCCACAACGAGAACTCGACGTCCTGCAAGGATCCCAGGCAACAAACCTTCCAAATGTAATGCATAGTTGACTGTCGATAAGGTTAGCTGTAACTTTCGATAATCAATGCCGTGAGCTCTAAACACGGAAAAGCACAGAGGTTGGAAGTTTGGCAATCTTAATTTGGGAATTCCAACGATATCTGCATTTCTCACAGAGGCTGCCAGCAGATCCCTTGCTATTAGATCGGGTAAACTAACACCGGCGTAGCTTAAAAAATGTCCTTCTTTCCGCACCTCATCCTCGTTCAAAACCATTTCCTGCGCAAGCGTAAGCAATTCTCCATCCCCTAAACGGATAACAGACAACGGGGAACTTGAGTCTAAAGCTTCTTTAATCCTTCCCGCAACTTCCGCCGCGCTCATAAGACGATAATACTGAGAACTCAGTTGCTTCATACCTTCTTCAATAATATGGCGAACTGAAATTTCAGGGAGAACCTCGAGCTCCGGTAGAATCGAGTCCACAATACCTTCTCCTCCATCATATAATCCCTTCGCGTACCCCTCTCCCGAGCTTGGTTTGACCTTCGTTTCGGGTACGGAATGCTGCTGCGACCTCATCATGGCCTCGTCATAGCCGATATCAAAACCTTCATTAAAAGAAGCTGCAGCTTGCTCCAACAATTTCTGGGTACACTCGTTTGGTGCATGGGATCTTGTTCTTTGAAGAGTTAACTTCCGCTTAGGTCGCCTCTTTACCAACCTTTTTCTTTTTTTTTCCAAGTGCTGCCGTATGATGATCACCCCGTCTTACGCACAATATATTCTTTAGAATTCATTAGGAAACGGGTATAACAATCCATTTTGACCAGACAACTAGGGGAAAATAGTACGAAGCATCAAACCTAAACGTTTATGATAGGTATGATCCTTTCTTGTTCTCATCAAGCCGTTCAACGCAATTCGCTGTCTCTCTTCCTCATGACGCAAATAATAGTCGATTTTATCCATCAATTCACCATAAGAACCATAGGTCTCTATCTCCGATCCTGGGGAATATAACTGGCTCATATCATGGCGGATATCCGATAACTGAAGTGTGCCACAGCCGGATATTTCAAATGTGCGGGGATTAACGGAAAGCGCCTGTACTTTTCTACTGTTGGCATTGATCGTATCATCATCGGATGAACGGTGCTGGTTGATCACAATTTTGGCACCATTATAATAGGTGGCCGTATCCTCTGGCGTCATCCAATCTCCGAGTTTGATCTTGTCAGACAGCTGGGCGTAATGCTGCATCCGGTCCCACCACCATCCAGAGATAACCACTTTTTTATTTTTCAGAATCGGGGCGAGATGATCCATTAACTCCACTCTGTTCCAATACGCTGTTCCAATAAAACAGATATCGGTTTGATATGAGGTGGGTACATGCTTCGGGTAAAATACATTAGGATTGACTGCAAAAGGCAAATGATAGACGTGTTCACAACCTAAATCTCGATAAAAAGATACGCAGTTTGATTCAAGCGTAAAAATGTAATCGTAACGGGGAGCGATCGATACTGTCCAGTCCGTATAGTACGGGTCGTCAGTAAACCAAATGGCCGTTTTAAATCCGCTATCCCGCAGCTCCTTGAGCGTATCAGCTTCCAAAACAACTCCGTTTAACGCTAGTACTAGATCCGGCTGAAATTTCTTAGCCAAAAGAACGATATCATCTGAAGGATTTGCAACCGAAAGACTTCGAACCAGTACCTTTAAAGCTTCAGTCACCGCTTGATCAAGCGCAGGATACGGAACGCCAATGCCTGTGGTGACATAGAGAATTCGGAGATCCCGGATCGGCTCCTCTTCCTTGGGTAAAGATCGTATAACTGCATCGGAAAAACCAATCCGGTACCCCTCTCTCCGCCCCTCTGTAAAACCGTTTCTGTATCCTTCCATGTGAGCCGATTGTTCCTCTCCCTGAAGCAACAAATGATCATTCATTATTCTCATGCAGTCATGCCTCCGGACTTATTCATTCCAAATATTGAGTTCTCTACAATCGGCCACTGGCTTGGTATAAGGACTGGAAGGTTCCTGCATCCGTCCACCACCCCTCTAAAATGTCATAGGCAAGTTTCCCCTTCGACGCGTACACATTGTTAACGTCTGTTATTTCCAATTCACCTCGTGCCGATGGTTTAATGGCTCGGATCGTTTCAAACACAGTCGAATCATACATATAAATACCGGTTACACAATAATCAGATTGGGGTTCCTCCGGTTTTTCTTCAATCATTACGATGTTGTCTTTCTCCAAGACGGGAACCCCGTATCGCTTCGGATCATGAACCTTCTTTAGAAGTACACGCGCTCCATCGGTTTGTTTTTCAAAATCTCGAACATAAGTGGTTAGATGATCTTCAAACAGATTATCCCCAAGAAGGACAACGAATTTTTCGCCTGGTGTTACGAACGGTTCAGCCAGGTATAAAGCTTGGGCGATACCCCCGGCTTCTTCCTGGACTTTAAATGTGGCATTTACTCCCCACTCTTTTCCACTGCCGATCAGGTCTATATATAAACCCGCAGATTGCTTGCCGATCACAATGAGAATATCTTCAATACCCGCTTTTTTGAATTTCTCTATTCCGTGACATATCATCGGTACTTTCCCGACAGGCAGCAGATGTTTATTTATGACTTTGGTCAATGGATAAAGACGGGTGCCCGTACCTCCTGCCAGAATGACGCCTTTCATATAACCCTTCCTTTCGCAAACTATATAATTATACATAGATCGTTGGATCGACGCCCCATTTATCAATAAACTTCTGTCTGTTTATATCAACAAGATGCTTCACTTTACTCATGTCCTGCTTGGCAAAGCTGGCACTCCCATGATGAAAAACAAAGACATCCCCAGCTATCCTGAACGTATATCCCGCATTCCTGGCCCGGTGACAATAATCATCGTCCTCAAAATGACCCGGGGAATAACGTTCGTCCAGCAGTCCGATGCGGTCCATTAACTCCCGTTTAAACAGGAAGCACATTCCGACGATTCGTTCCACCTGTAGCCACTTTTTCGCATCCGGCTCATTCAGCTGGCTCGACATCTCTTCCAAACTGGTATAAGGCATATCGATCTGTTGCTTGCCGCTCGCATAGTTGGTAAGTGGTCCGACGATACCGATATTCGTTTCGCTGTTCAAACAATTCAACATATTCTGTAACCAGTTGCGGGTGACAATGACATCATTATTCAGCAGAAGTATCGTATCGCCGGTTGCGATTTTTAATCCCTTGTTGCATGCTGCCGGAAAGCCAACGTTACTTGCCAATGAAATGAAGGTAATCCCCTCCTGACGGCAAATATCAACGGTACCGTCGGAGGAACCATTATCAACAACAATGATCTCATAGGGCTCTTTCGTATGAAGTTTAATGGAATAAATACAATCCTTTAGCAGATCCTTTCCATTGAAAGTTGGAATAATGATACTTGTTTTTTGCATAGCTTCCACCTTCTAAACCTTGGTTAGCTGCCTTTGTCTAATCTGATCCGAAAAAGATAGCCGTGATCCCTTTAAATCGAATGCTGTTTTTAGAGCTTCGATGTGGTCTCCAATGATCAAATCGGAAACGGCATTCTGTAGTCCGACATTTCGAGCCCGGAGTCGATTTTTTGAAATAACGTCTACACTGGCCGGTGCATTTATTTTAAAACCCTTTTCAAGGGCGATGACTTGCGCTTTCGGTGGGACGGATAAATTGGCGTACCCAATGATCTGCGCTGCTTCTTTCTTGATCGCGTGAGGCACCGCCGTAAGCGAATTCGCTTCGAGGTCCGCCCTGCCCATGGATCGGTTAATAAACTCCTTAACTATGGTTACGTAGTCTCTTTTGGAAAACATCCCGATCAATGGAGAAATATCATTTAAGGCAATATCGCTACCCTGTTCAATGGCATCGATGAACGGTACTAGATGCTCGGCTAATATCGGAACATCTCCATCAAGGAACAGCAGAATATCAGAATCGGCCAACTTCGCCCCAACCGCTCTGCCAACATCGTGTCCCAAAGCTTGTTTATAGTGCACAATAATCGCTTTCGATTGGTTACGGATCATTTCAAAGCTTTCATCGGTTGATCCGTTCACCACAAAAATGATCTCATGTAGCGGCAGCCGATGAAGCTGTTCCAGCAATTGTAAAATCGTATCTTTCTCGTTCATCACCAAGACAATTGCCGCTACTCTTTTGTCAGTTGGCAGGAGTACTGCATTTCCTAGATAGATTCCAGAATGCTTACGGTGTCCTTCCACAAATTTAGACGCCGCCGCATGGTAAATCTCCCATGGTAGCGGCCTAACTGAATGGTACCAGCGGTTCCAACTCTCATTCAATTTGATATGGGGGTCAGTATCTTTACGCTCAATATCTTCATGGACTGCTTGTTGATAACCGACAGTGTATGCTTTCTCTTTCCAATAGTCGATAACTCCGTTTGAACTCAGACGATTCTTGAACATCCGAGCCCCTAATTTATGGCGGCTGCGTTTGTTCTTGGCACTTTTTCTTTTACTTATTGGCTTCATTGCTCTTCTAAAAGAATATGAGGCTGGCATCATAACTCGTCTCTGCTTTCTTCGCACCATCCCATCACCACACGCTTTCTCTTTTTCGTGTGAGATCCGACCGATTTCCCCGCATGCCGGATTTAGAGATTAACCAATCTATCGCCTCCAAATGATCCCCAACGATCAAGGTTTCAAGGGGATCATTTCCTCTGGTTCTACCCCTTCTGGGGTTTCTTCTTCCCACATCCACGTAATGGACCCCTCGTACCTTCAAACCATTATAAATGGCCATTGCTTGAGCTTTCGGGGGGACAGCCAAATTGTCGATGCCAATCAGATTTATGGCTTTACGGCTCATTGCATGTGGAATCGTTGTTAAAGAAGCTCCTTTCAATTCGGGATTGGAAACCAAAATGTTTAACGTATGCTTGGCGAGGATCACGCTGTGAACGTGATGCTTGTCGGTTGGACCCAAATACTTGTTCAAAGCTACATCCACACCTTCTTCCACAGCTTTCGTCAAAGGCGTCAAATCACTTGCTTGAATAACAATGTCTGCATCGGTAAACAGCAAGATGTCTCCTCTAGCCGCTGCAGCGCCGATACTTCGTCCCACATCATGACCGAGCGGAAAGGGCATGTGAATCACCCTCGCTCCGATGCTTTGAGCAATTTCGGCTGTACCGTCCGTTGAACCATTGGCAACAACGATAACCTCCGTGTCGGGGTGCACTTGATAGGCTTGCCGAATGACTGCCGCAATGGTCTTCGATTCGTTCATAGCAGGAATGATGACGGATACCTTCGGAAGCTCCGCATTTTTGATCGAGGATAGGGATCTTCTCCTCTTTGTTCTGTTAACGGGACTCGAAGGACTTCGTTTCTTCATGTTTCTCACCTGCCAAGTTTGGATTAAGAAGACTTCCCCCTCATTTTATGTATAGGTTTTTTTACTGTAACGGCATTCGTACCTGAGGCGAAATAAATTGGGTTGAGCTATAGACCAATAAACATACCAACTCTATCTACATTGAATAAACTAGAGCATTAAAAAGAAAGAAAGTGAAGACCTATCAGAACATTCCAGGCTTTATTATTAGGAAGAAACGAGGTACCGCCTGTTCACACGATCCAAAATCCGGATGGGGAAATTCGCGGCCAGGTTCACCGAGAGAAGCACATCATCAAATGAAATAACGTCTTGCCAGCAGGAACCTAGGCTTTAACCTATCTGTCCTTTCAACCTCTCAAAAATGTGCATTTTATCTCATTCATCTGCCTTAACATAACTTTCTTCCATTGCATTAACTGTTACTAGATTAAGAATACAAAATCTTAATCAATTCTATATATAAGGAGGTAGAAGTGATGGCCATTATTTCAGTCTTCCCTTCACCTACAGGGACGCCAATTGCAACTGCGGTAGCTTCAGCTGTCGCTGGTGATGTCGTATTGGTCCATGCTGGAACGTATTCGGAGCCGGCTGTGACTGTAGCGACTTCCAACGTAAAAGTTATTGCTAAGAATGAAGGTACCGCGGTACGCCAGGGATTAAACGCTGTACCAAGTGCGTTCATTGTCACGGCTGCTGCGGGGGTTGAAATTAACGGATTTACCATTCAAAACTACACGGCCAATGCGATTGATGTTACCACTGGTTCGAATCACCGCATTATTGGCAACACCATTAACAACACGCTTGGTATTGGCATTAATTTAGCTACCGGCACCGGACATGTAGCCTGGAGAAATAGTGTTCAAGACGCAGGTGGCGCTGCTGGAATCGACGTAGCAAGCTCCAGCAGCTGGATCGCACAGAATGTATCCTTCAGCAATACAAATCTGGGTATTCTGTTGGCCGGTGCCAATAATGCGGCTGTAGGTAATACTGTATCTGAAAACGGCACAATCGGCATCTCGAGCACTGGAGCGAACAATCTGATATTCGGCAACACAGTCACGCTTAACGCGACAGGCGGAATCACCGTTACTGCAGCAAACAACGTACTGCTCCGCAATATTGTGGAAAAAAATACGGGGAACGGCATTTCGATCACAACAGGTGGGGATAACGGATATCTTGGAGCCAACGATTCCGATGAAAACACTCAAACCGGTATCGCCATTGGCGCGACGTTCAGCAGTGTGGAATTCAACGAGATGGAATTCAACAAGAATTTTGGACTCGTCATTTCAGGCAATGAAAACACCGCATTCGGAAATCGGTTCACCGGTAACACGCCGACTCAAATCTCCATTACAGGTACCGATAATAACTTGTTCTAAATTCCATGTTTCATGTATGACTTTTACGCTTGCTCTCCTCGTGAGGGCAAGCACTATTTTTCAACTGAATTACCCGCAAGGGCATCCAGTAATCATTGTTGATTGGGGGTCACTAAATGAGAAGAATTCTTGTGGTCGGCTCAGAGGGAACCGCATCGTACCAAATCATTCTTCTCCCACCTCTCCGTTATCTGGAAGGACAAGGATACTGCAGTTTTAAGATCCTTCCTCATAAACAGGTAACCCGATCTATCATTTCTTCATACGATATTATTTTGTTTCTAAGAAGCATTGAGCCAGCAGCGCTCCAATGTTTAGAATGGGCACACCGTGAGGGAAAGAAGACCGTATACGTCATTGACGACCATTTTCTCGCGATCCCTCAAACCACTCGTCTTGGCCAGATATACGCAAAACCCGCTTATAAAAAAACCTATACTTACTTTCTAAGAAATGTACACATGGTCAAAGTAGAATCACCCGTCTTTCGCGAAGTGATTAAGAAGCAATTCACTCCTAAAGTGATCTATTTTCCAGGGAGTATCGATCTTTCATTTACAAAATTGTCCAGAGGTCCGAAAAAGGAAGATCGACTCGTGATCGGATACGAAGGTGCAAAAAAAGAGAGTTCTTTCCGACCCGTTATTCCCGCATTGAAGCGTATACTTAAGGAATACGGAGATTTTGTCAGACTGGAGTTCTATGGGTACTGTCCTGAAGAATTGAAGGGTCATCCTAATGTCTCGCATTGTAAACATAATGAAAATTACAGCCAGTTCATGCAGCGGCTGTATCGGGCCAATTGGGATATCGGTCTTGCACCCATGGATGATGATCTGTTCTACCACTGCAAAAGTAATGTGAAATTCCGCGACTACGCATCCTGCCGCATTCCCGGCATTTATTCATTATCCCCCATATACCGTGATTGGGTATTCCACAAAAAAACGGGTTATTTTGTTCCTCAAACAGAGCAAGGTTGGTACGTCGGGATTCGAGAAATGATCGAAAATCCCAAACTTCGGAAAAAAATTTCACAAAAGGCCGCAAAGGCCGTGGCCAAGAACTTTACGGTCAAACAGAATGCGGAAAATTGGAGGTCTCTTTTTCAAGGCCTGATCGACATACCATAGAACCTGTAATAGATTAGATGATGATCTTGTCCTATGATCTCGATGGAGAGGTGATGGCATGCCTACAATTCAAGATGCAATGTTGGTTCTTAACCAGTATTATGATATCAAGAAGCCGAAAATCGAATGGATTCAGAACGAGCCGGATAAAGCGGTGTGGAAGGTAATCAATAACAACGAAACCTATATCCTTAAGTCGGACTATAGATCAAGTAAAACGTTCACCCCTTCAATCACTCTACAATACGCGCTATCCCAACAGGGGTTAAAGGTTCCTGAGGTAATCGCCACGAATCAACGGAAACTATGTACGAAACAAGGTGAGCATCGTTATTATTTGTCTAGATATATCTCCGGCGGTCCTGCATCGATAATTGACCGCGTAAGGGTAATCGGAGATTTTCATCAACACGCCAGGTTTCCAAGTTCACTCACACCCAAACAAAATCCGGACGACTTGAAGGTCGGAATAAACAGGTGGATATCTGAATATCAATTCAAATTAAAAGAATTGTTGAAATGGAAAGACCAGTACTCCTTGAAGCATATTCAACCATGTATACAATTAGCTGAGAAATGTATAAGAGTTTCTTCCCGGAGAGCGCCCCTCCTCGCTGACCATCTCAAAGCCGTGAGCAAAAGAAGATGGGTCGTGCATGGGGATCTAACCCATTTAAACGCAATAAAAACAACATCAGGAGATATATGGATTATTGACCTGGAGCATTCAAGAATTGACTCTCCCATCAAGGATATCCGTTATTTATTACCGAGGATTGTGTTGTCTTCATATAATAAAGAGTATTTTGCGAGATTTCCTGAAGGGAAGTCCTTTGAAGAACTCTACTATATAGACGCGATTTTTCCTTACAGCCTCTACTACTACCTCGGCGGATCGATCAGGCAAATGAAACTCCCCCTGAAGAGTTTCCGGGTACAGGAGATTGTATTAGACGAACTGAAGAAGGATGATATCGTAAGCAGGCATTTGGGTGGCGTTAAATAAAACATTTTTCCTTCCACCACACTAACCACCGCCATGCTTAAAGACATGACGAAGGGGCCGTTGTACGATAACAGCCCCAAAGATACATATTAGCGTTTCAATCTTTTCATAACCGGCTTATTGTGATGCTTGCTCCAATTAAAAAATTCATTATTACGGATATTGCCATTGATCGCGGTAAATGGAACGTTATTCTTCCAGGCAACGTAATTAAAGCTGATTTGGTCTCTTTTACTATAACTTATGATTTGTCTCCACCATGTGGTCATTGCCCCCGTAACGATTGGATCATTATGGCGTCTTAGGATCACGCCGGACTCAATTAGTCCGTTATCCCTCGGATATCCCGCATTCTTATACAAGGCTACTTGTTTTAATATGACTTCTTTGTTATCCTTCCCCAAGGCAATACAAGCTTCAGCTTCTTTATAAATACAATTCCGATGTGAATGTTTGTAGAACACGAGCGGTGAGGCGCTATATTTTTCAATAAACCGATCGATATCTCCGACAATTCGGATATTCCCGTCAACCCAAACACTGTGTTTGTAGGTCGGGAATAATAAATGTGGCATAACTTTTACCCATCTAGCTTGACGCGCCGTATCAGGGAATATTTTATCTAACTTAATCATTTTCCAGGTTCCGGACTTTAATTTCGGATTATCGGTGAAACAATAGTAATCACAATGCTTGCTCAAATACAAGGGATCCTGTAGCTTATCGTAATTACCGGTTATCGCTGTGTATATTACGGTTTTTCGTTGATTTCGTGTTATGATTTGTCGTCTGCACGCTAATAGCCATTTTAATTTTGCCCTTGTTTCTTTGAGCAATCGATGTTCGACCATTTTTTGTATCGATTGCTTAACCCTTGCCTCGCCATGTTTTCGATAAAGGGCATATTTACCATTTTCAGCCAATTTCTTCCTTCTATTAGATCCAAAACTTGCCGATTTTTGATGATAGATATAACAATGCGTGGCAACCTTTAATTTAAAGTTAGCAGCGCGGGCACGAAGACAATAATCATCTTCTTCCCCGTAACCTATCGGAAAGTTCTTTTCATCGAAATACCCGATTTTGTCTATGACTTCCTTCTTGATCATTAAACAGAAGCCGTTCAAAAACATGACTCTCGGAAAATTCTTATCGGAGGATTGATAGACAAGCTCGGCCATTTGTTCGATCGTTAAGTTGGGCTCCAATCCATTCCGGCTCCTATCCAGATGGGGAATGGATTGCCAGCTGGCTGCATTAGACAGCGGACCGACGATCCCGATCCTGCGATCGGATTCCATGGTTTCCGTCAGCCTTTCCAACCACTGACCGGTTACGATCGTATCGCTGTTGAGGAGGACGCAGTATCGCGATGTTGACTGTTTTAATCCTTGATTCGCAGAAGCCGTATAGCCTTGCGGTTTATCGTGTCGAATTAATGTATAGTGAAATTGTCGTGTGTACTGTTCCAGATATCGCTTTGTGGTTTGATCGCTTCCATCATCTATGATAATTACATTAATTTTTTGTGTCGTATTATTTTGAATGGAGTTCAAACATTGTTTTACCGCATTCAAACCGTTATGCACACAAATGACAACATCAATCAATCCCTTCCCTCCCTTCCCCGTTATCTTTGATCGACACAACCGGGGATAAACTTTTCTCCAATCGCTTATGTCCGCCGAGCAATACGATGTTTCCTTTAATCGACCGAGTCACATTTTTCGTGTCATACAGCAAAGCGGCATGCTCAGCAATAAACTGGTAATCGATCGTACTATGATCGGTAGTAATAACGACCAGGTCGGCGGAGGCAATCAGATCCGGCAAAAGTTCTATGGAGGATATCCTGTGGCCATTGTCTATAAACCATGGAATGAGCGGGTCATAATAGGTTACAGCAGCCCCCTTCTGCTGTAGAAGCCTGAACACTTCGAGTGCAGGCGATTCCCGCATATCGTTGACATCCTTTTTATAAGCCATTCCAATGCATATAATATTTGAGTTTTTTAGCGGCTTTTCATTGTCATTGAGTATGTCGGTAATCTGCGATATGACATATCGGGGCATATTGCTGTTGATATCGCTGGTCAATTCAATAAATTTGTTATAGAAGCCGAACTTTTTAGCTCTCCATGACAGATAGGTCGGATCGATCGGGATGCAGTGGCCGCCGATCCCCGGCCCTGGGAAAAAGGGGATGTAACCAAACGGCTTGGTCGAAGCAGCGTCGATCACTTCCCAGATGTTAATCCCCATTCGATCACACATGAGCGTCAGCTCGTTCACAAGCGCAATGTTAACACTTCGAAACGTGTTCTCGAGCAACTTAACCATTTCGGCCGCGGCCGTTGAGCTTACCGGAATCACGTTATCCAAAAAAGAACGATAAAATTGAAGGCCGAGATGGGTACATTCCTCTGTGATTCCACCTAAGATTTTAGGTGTGTTTTTTACATTGAATTTATGGTTTCCAGGGTCCACTCTTTCCGGAGAATAACATACAAAAACATCCTTTCCCACTTCCCATTGCGTATTGGCTTCAATCACATTCTTAATTAATTCTTCGGTCGTTCCGGGATAGGTGGTGCTTTCCAAAATAATGAGCGTATCTCTCGAAGCATACCGGATGATGGAATCAACCGCTGACCGAATCATGGAAACGTCAGGGTCCCTGTTAATGTTTAGCGGGGTGGGCAAGCAAATAACGATGATATCTGCCTCAGCCAGCACTGAAAACTCATGAAAGGCATAAAAGCGCTGATGGATCAAAGAATCGATATCTTCATCCTTTATATCCGTAACATACGATTCTCCGCGTTGTAACTGTTCCGTTTTATTCTTATCGATGTCAATTCCGTACACCCTGTAATTGGCTCTTGCCGCCTCCACTGCCACAGATAGTCCGACGTAACCAAGACCGATCACGGCCACCGTTGCCGTCTTGGTTTCTATTTTATGCAAGATTTCGCTCATCCTGGTTGTCCATCCTTTCTTGAAGAGTAAGTCCTTGTTCAAAAAAACACCCATGATGAAATTACCGGGCGATCATGAATTTCCTTCTCCTGATAAAATATGAAATACACCTGAGAGAAGCAACGGCGAATTCACCAGACATATTACCCATGTCATTCCTTTTCGTCCGGTACATACAGAAAAGACAGCGAACGGTTTCGCTGTCGTCAGTAAACAAGTCATATTTTCTTACATTCCGTAAAGTATGTTAATTATTCTTCCGGATTCTCCCTCAGCAGACGCTCCGCCAATATTGCAGGCTTCTCTAATCTTTGTTGAATCATAGGCCAGTTCTCCTTCGTAGCCGTATGAATAACCATGTCATAGGATACGCCTCTAATGGTAAGGCCATTACGTTCAATTCCGGTCCGGGGCAAACCGCAGTTATCATGAAAAGAAACGACACTCGCATTATCAATAACCGTGTTGGAGAACACACTGGACAAACCCAGAATATCAAACGCAACGTGAAAAATAAGCCATACGCTGGCAGGAGCGGCAGGGATCGAATCGGAAATAATCCATCTTCCCCAATTCCCGGCTTGACCATCAATATCATAGATCGCTATGGTTCCGATAGGTACGCCCGAGAGAAGCTCAATGCAGAAGTAATAGTCGCCTTCTCTGTGAAAATATTGTTTCAACCATGATTCATGAGTAGAATAACGAGAGTCGATTTCTCCAATATACCTGGATAAATCAGGGGATCTTCTTAGTTTGAAAATAAAATCAGCGTCGTCCATCGTAATGGGTCTTAATCGAATCCCAAAGCGTTCAACTTTGATGTTGTGCTTCACGACTTCACCTCAATGATCTTGGCGATGTCATCCAAGCTTTGAATTCCCGCTACTTCCCTAATGGAGAAGCGAACATCAAATTGCTCTTCAAGACGAAGAATGAGTTCCATATGTTTTAAAGAATCCCAATTCGCCAGCTCTTCCCGCTTTGGATTATCATGAGGCGGTAATGCAGTGTTTAATACCTCGGATAAGATCGACCCGATTTGTTTGCGTAATTCTGTAGTCATCGATTTACCTCCACTCTAGCAGGATGACTTCCGCAAGCTGCTTTTACACGTGCATAGAGATCTTTAAGCGACAGTTGTTCAGGCGAGCCCGTAACAAAACGCTTTATCCAGTCCAAGGCGGGAGCATTTCGCGGCCCCTGAGCCATTTCGATATTGATACGCTGCACTCCTCGATCTATTAATTTCTCCAAGATCCAAGCAAAGGCTACCGTTTCAATCTCACGGCCAAGCGCCCTGCAGCTAAAAAGCGTTTCGATTAAATGCGCTTGCTCACCATCCAACCGGCATATAAAAGCGCCGATAATTCCACTGTCTGACAGTATATCCGAGAGGCGAATCGTAATCGTAGTATATTTCGAGGCATTCATAACGTCATTCGCCTCCACTTCTGTCATCCGCCTTAACGCCAGGTTAAACTGATTTGTTTTATGACTTAATTCATGCAGCCGCGTGACATGGGAAGCTTCATTCTCATAGATGGTTACAACCATGTTCAAGCTGTCTAAATAGGAACGATAGTCCGATGCTGTTTGTCTAATCTTCTCCCTTGTCTGATTGGCCTGAATATCGGTTGTTCTGGATACAGCCATGTTATCCTGGTGAAGTTGATACAATCCGGGAAAATGACATAATCCAAACATCGTTTCTTCACCGTTTTGCTTTGCTCGTAGAAGACGAACCTCTGGCAGTACAGCGGCCATCTTCACCAACTCTGCCGGATTGTCATCCACAAACAAGAAAGCAGACGGGTCGATATTCAGTATTCG
Organism: Paenibacillus sp. FSL F4-0100; assembly: GCF_037993005.1. Classification (NCBI taxonomy): domain Bacteria; kingdom Bacillati; phylum Bacillota; class Bacilli; order Caryophanales; family Paenibacillaceae; genus Paenibacillus; species Paenibacillus sp. FSL F4-0100. Next base: position 1,827,323 of record NZ_CP150303.1, on the reverse strand, counting down.
TGCCAAGCGATTCAGATTTTCTGCTTTTGTCTGCCAATTCGCGCAGACAGCGGCAAAATCGTCCCATCTCAGCGGAAAATCGCTCCGGGTATCAAACAGAGCCTTAACATCTTCTTCTTCATTACGGCTGCACAACGTAAGCAGCACTCCTGATTGTTTAAGTTTGAGCAGCAGCCTTTGCAACCGATGATGACCTTCCGTTAGCGTTACCCCTTCAGCCCCTTCCTCTCCCAATACCCCGTTATAAAGCGTATCATCAAGATCAAGAGCAATTGCTTTAAGTCTCGGAATACAGGAAGCAGGTAAGAGATGTACACCCAGGTGACGGGAGATCATCGTCGTTGCCTGATTGGAAAATGGGTAGTTGCTGATTTCCTCGTTCCGATAATCATAAAAGGATCCAGTACCTTCATGGGCCAATTCGGCTAAATCGATCAGAACACATCCTGTGTTCTTCTCTACGGACTCCAACAAATACGAATTTAACTTTCGGAACCATCCACGATCACTTGCACGGAAGCTGAGCACCCTATTTGCGTCTTCCAGAGACTCCGGCCAGTTATTTACCCAGATCGGTTTATCCGTTACCATACGGAGTTTATCGATCCGTTCATTCAGCCAATGAGCAGCTTCCTGTGCGCTCATTGAGCTGGCGTAGATCCGCCAATCTAACCAGATGATATATACATCCGCCTGAGTTTCCCCGCCAATACCGGACAGAGCGTTATCATAATCAGAGTAATCAAAACAGACATCAGCCTCCCATAATCCGCAAAACGGAGGCATCAAATTGGCAACAAACTCAAAGGGCATCGTTCTGTCGACTCGTATTCGGAAGGTTCGATTGCATGGGAGCTTCGGGCTTCCTGCAATCCGAGCCCTGGAGGGAAGGGAGCACAGCAGAGAATCCGCTAAATCTAGATAGGTTAACACATGATTCATTCCTATACCTCCCTCCTGTTGTTAGAGCATTGACCTGCCCATTCTTCCAATGATTCTGATGCTCCTAGATCCTATCCCGCTAAAGTCATTGGCATTAATATAACCCGAGCTCCTTGCCCCACACATTGATTTTCTCTAAATAATGATCCAATAAATAAACCGACTTCAGATCTTCCACTCCCCAAATAAGCTGCTGGAGCAAGCTGCGTTCCAAAACGCGCTGCAAATAAGCCATTTTGTATAACGTAACCGGGTCCGTATCGAACCGGATTCCATATTTGAGCATTTCTGCGGCATACAAAGGCGCACAGCGCTCAATCACGGCATTTTCGTCACCTCTCCAGTCCTTTCGGTATGCAAAAAACACACCCATTAAATTAAACATATCAAACCAGCATGGTGAGAAACGTGCCCCTTCCCAATCGATAAATTTAATATTCCAGGTCTCTTCAGCTACATTGTGGCAGCCGATATTCGGAGTTTGAAGATCATTGTGAATGATACTTTTACCAGCCTGGAGAAGTTCGGGAAAATAAATAGGTCCCTTTTGTAACATGGTACGGACATTAGCGTAGCTCGACTCCAGTCTCTGCTTTAATTCAGGACGTTCCATTGCCTTATCCAGATATTCCATCGTTTTTTGATGGTTCTTCTGGCGTTCTTGCGTTGAGGTTTCGGAGTCGTAAAGCGGAAGCCATTCCTCGAATGTTTCCCAATGATTATAAAAATTGTCGTTATAGGTTAGTGCATGAAGCTTCGCCAACGAAGGGATAATCCGGTCGAAATAATCGGGTGTAAAGATAACCTGACCCTTTACTTGAGGGACGAACTCCATGAATACCCATACATCCTCACCATTCATACCTTCCACGATCAAATATATGGTAGGTATCAAATCCGGTAGAATACTGGTTGCTTTCCGGTACATGTTTAACTCGATTAATTTCTGTTCGTTCACAGGTGCTTTGAATATCTTTAAAATAATCGGATAATTTTGTCCGTTTGCCGTAATTTCGAGTTTCCAGATTGCACTCTTGAATGTTTCTTTCAAACATTCCATATTCCTGTCGTTTAAAACAACTGAAGATCCGAAATGGCTTGCAATCTGGTCAGCACATCGAAGCTCTCGCCATTTCAGACTGATATCATTAAGAGGCGGGTTTACCAATAAGGCTTGTGCATCCTCAAGCCCTTTATTATATCCATCTTCTTTTCCCTTTCTAAATCCATCCGTACGACCTTGCTCGAATCCTTCCGAACTACCCATTTTTGTCATATCCGCGTTCCTCCACTCCGTATTCCTTTTATATCCTATGTGGAGGACCTCCGACATGACATTAAAAAAATGCGATTTAACATTCCACACACATGATTTAACATTACTCGAATAATTGGATAACGATTAGCCAAGAATTTCTGCTGCGATTGTGAGATAGATTCATCAAAAACAACGCAAAACAACCCGCTGAACACGCGGGTTATCCGAGTAGTACTCAACTTAATATCCATTGAATCGAATAAGTACTAATAAAGCTCCAATTTTTTTCCTAAAACTTTGATTTTTTCTAAATACACCGGCAGTAGCTTCGCCTCTTTTTTACCGGTAACAGCCCAATTCAGCTGCAGATACAGCCCCTTCTCAAGTATTCGTTTTAGGAATGCCATCTGATACAGTTTGAATGGATCGGTTTTAAAGATAACTCCATGCCTTCTCATCTCATTCGAATATAACTGAACACAACGGCGGGTTATAACCTCCTCCTGATCTTCCCACTCTCGGCGGTATGCCAAGAAAACCCCGATCAAATTGACGAGATCAAACCAGCACGGAGCATATTTTGCGCCTTCCCAATCAATAAACTTGATTTTCCACGATTTCTCCTTAACATTGTAGGCCGCTATGTTTGCAGTGTGAAGATCTCCGTGGATAATGCTGCAGCCTTCATGAACGACCTCCGGGAAATAATCTGGCCCTCTCTGCAGCAGTTCCTTCACGAGTGAGTAATATGGATTTATCATTTCTTTTAAATGGTTGTTTTTCATCGCTTCATCTAAATAATACAAGGTTAACTTATTTATGCTTTTTCTTTCTTCTCTCACAACATTAGAGCTAAATTGAGGCAGCCAATCACCGAATAGTCGCTCATGTTGTTTAAAGCGTTCATTCATCGTAGAGGAGTGAAGCTTCGCTAACGTAGGAATGATTTTGTCAAAGTGATCCGGATTATACTGCACCCGCCCTTTAAGAGGTTCGATGTATTCCATGAACACCCACAAATCGCGTCCGTTTACATTTCTTTTGGTTTTATAAACTAGTGGCATGAACGGCTGAAGTACTTTTCTTCCTTTACGGTATATATTTTTCTCAACCGTGCTTTCCGGTCGGTCTTTTTCGAGCGGTTTCGAAATTTTAAGAATGATGGGAATGCGCTTTTGTTCATGTTTGATTTCAAGTTTCCATATGCTGCTTTTGTATGAGTCTTTTAAACATTCCATTGTTTGATGATCTAATCTCACTTCGGTGCCAAAGGACTTGAATGACTTGGAAAAATCCATCTTACGCCATGTTTTTCGAATGAATCGCTTGTCTATTCTGCTGGTTGGACTCATTAGTCCTCACTCCATTTTTCGCTTTTAAACCATTGTATGTCGAACATAGAGATGCGCATCCATTCATTTGCCTAACAAACAGAGGTGTGCTGTGCTCGTTCTCCAATTGGCCACGGTAGATTCTTCAATAATTTTGATACTATATAAGATGGAGCGTTCTTCAGCTCAAGTTACATAGAATGCCACCAGAGTCGTTATGGAGAGGCATCCGCCTGTCTGCCATCCTCATAACCTTTCGCAAATCCAGCTTTAAAGTCTTCCATGTAGGAATGATCATACCCATGGTCATGGACTTGAGATAAAGGCCGGGATCTGCCGACCCCAGGCCTGGAGCTGTAACGGCCACCGGCTCGATGGCGCTTGCCTTTCTTGCCATGACGGCGTTTACTGCCTGATGACTTCAGGCTACGCAGCCCCTTTGCGAATGATTTCTTCCGTGCCATTTCTGAAGTCTTTCGATGATTCCTAACGGATAATGCCATGTTCATGCCGAATCCTCCTGCAAGGTTCAGTTCGTAGCTTCTAACCCGGCCTCGTTGTAAGATAGCTGGCACTCGGATGTTATCCAGGGCGATGCCGGACTGCCTAATTTGTACCGATTTAACGGAATGCCTGTCAACATTTCAGCCATCACGGATTGATAGCCGACAAGCAGCCGAATATTCTCCGCGAGAGTGCGCGCGGTTGTTTCAGAATGTGCCGTAACCTCTGCGATACTTTCCAAAATACTTGCCAGCGCTTGCTGACTTCTAGCAATGGATGATACCACAGCAATCTTGGCTTCATGTTCCCGCTGTATGCGCGCGATCATGAGTCCGTGTCTCCGAAATCGAATGCATCAAATCCCATGGCGTCATCTTGTTCAGCTTCCGTTCCGAGGATAATTCGCAGATTCCGGCACAGACCGGAGCCTATTTTCGTCAAGCCCTCGATTTGCTCAACAATTTGCTCGTGAATGGATAACGAATCCTTCAACTCTCCCTTGGAACGAGGATATTGAGTCAGGACCCATTGACAAACCTTTTCGGCCTCTACCGCTTTCCCTTGAAGAATGAGATAGGTATTATATTGAATAGTAACGGATGCATCGAGAATCCGCATGAACGATTCCTCTTTACTCACATACATTCCCCCTTAACCAACGAAGTCGGATCCCATTATTCTTCACCTTGCTCGGTCGCTTTAAGCTCTTTCATTACGATTTCCAAACTGTCTGCCGATGTTTGTTGTAGGTCGGCCATGGCGTTCAAATAAGCAGTAATGCTGCTATTGACTTGTTCCACCTGGGATCCTGACGATCGGCTTCCTAATAATTGTCCCCCTAACGATGGTCCTTCTCGTGAATTTGGTTCTTCGGAGGTTTGGATTTCATGATTGGGTAATGAATGTATAATTTGAGCCATGCGGACTGCTGCATGACGCTGAGCTTCTAAAATGCGCGCTAACTGCCGCTGGGAGTGCGAAAGGTGTTCGACCATATCATCAATTTTTTTCTCCACGACATAACTCTCCTTCGCTCATCATATTTTTCAACATATGCTTCGACAAGCTTTCTGGTGCCATGAATAATGCCGTCTTTCGAATCAGGTGAATAGATCCTTAGCCTGCAGCATCGTTCTATATTGCTGTGGAACACGTCCTAACCATTCGCTTATGCTTTCCTGTAATGATGGACTCCCTTCATCTAGTCCTCCAACATCCGATAACAGCTCCGGGCGGAACAGAGCACAGCACGCATTTAACCGATTATGAGTATCCACTTCATCCCTAGGCAGTATGGGGGTTCCTGACTGTGCAAAACTCACACAAACCGTTTTGATAGCGGGGGCATGTTCCAACTCATCCGTCAGACCGCCAATCCAGTTATCCATAACAGGTGTACAGCCATATAGAATAACTAACTTCTTCCCGTGTGCAGCACGAAGTGCCTTATTAAGAACAACCCCTATGCCTTGATCACTTCTCCCGACAATGTGTCGTACCGCTCCGATACGGCCGCGTGCATATTGCCTTGTTCCTTCCGAGGATCCGGCATCAGCGATGAGCAGCTCATATGGATGCGGCGTTAAGGCTTCGATTCTTCTGATCTTGCCAATGGCATCTTCATTTGGATCATGAATGGGGATAATGATGCTGATGCCGTCAAATGAGCAATCTCCGTTATTTTGTCCGTGTTGAACGCCATAAGAATAGCCAACGATAAATCCATCCTTCCGTCCTTCAACCGGATCAGCTTTGGGAAGAGTCGCCGATAAAGATGTCCGTAAGCGAGCGCCTCGTCTCCTCATCGTAAAAAGTCCTTCATATAAATTCCGCCTCCCGTTTCTCATCACTGCGTGAGGACCGAATAATCTTTTGGCAATTCATTTCTATTATATGTTGACTTTCTCGCTCCGTGACGGCATCCGCAGGGACCATTCTATCCTCTAGACACATCATAATCTGTAATTATGTATACAACTTGATTGGAGCAGCATTACGCGAATACTGAGAGTAATACGGGGAACTCCTTAAAAATCACTTCCGCGGATGATTGGCACTTGAATCTCCGGAATGGCATCTTCAGCATGTTTACGATTTTGATCCTCCCTGCTTACTAAAAAGGATGGGTGGAATCTCGCTTCCCCCATCCTTCTACTCCCTTATGTTTCCATCCGGCCTATTGAAATCCAGTACAACCAGCCTTCTGAGATCAATGTACCTGCTGGTCGTGTAATTCCGATGGCCACCTCCTCATGCTGCCGTTTTCGAATGCCAGCTTGAAACACTGGATCACTGCACGATGCCACCACTACGTAATGTTCATCTTGATAAGAGGTCTGAAGTGGTACTGTAATTTCGATCGCTTCATGTTCATCGGGAAAGGTAAAGGGGATATATCCAAACTGCTGAAGTAAAGGTGTGTCAGGTATCCCTTGGACCGGATTAAATGAAAGATGACTCGGTTGAACCGACTCAAGTGCTAGTTTGGAAGAAATGATGGATTCGGATGACAAATGAATACTGTGTATGGCATAATCCTCAATCGCCTCACTTCTTACACTACGATGCTGCAGATGGGAAGCACTGATTACATCATCAGTCAAGGCGTGATCCATCACATCCTTCTCTAAATCTGACCAGTTGGCGGAAGTTCCTCTGATGGTCATCTTCTTATAATAGCCATCGTACCGCCGAAAGGGCCTTCCCCTTCTTATCCTGGTGATCCTTCTGGCTTTGTTCACTGTCGGCTCTCTCCTCTGCTTCTAATCGTTACATTCATCCTATTCAAGAGATAGGGCTACTGCCACTGTCGGTTAGATGGTTTGCATCAGGTTAGCCCATCGTTCTGCTGTATGATCCCACCTGAAACGTTGACGTACCGTTTCACGACCGGCCATTCCGATTTGTGTACGCAGATTCTCATCTTGAAGCAATCCGTTAATCCGTTCAGCGAGTCCACCAGGAAAATCATCTCTTTGAACAAGATAACCCGTCACACCGTTCTCCACGATCTCCGGGATACCACCTGCGTTCGCAGCGATGACAGGAACCCCAGCTGCCATTGCTTCAACATTCACGAGTCCAAAGGCCTCCCTCGGCGCTGAGGGGACAGCCACAATATCAGCAAGCGAGTACCAGTCTGCAATCGCTGGATAAGGGACAAAGGGTCGAAAGTATACCCAATGCAAATAAGGTCCGGCAGCTTTTTTCAGTTCCCGGACATAGGCGGTTTCACGATCGGATCCGTAAGCCGCACTTCCGATAATAAGCAATAGAACATCTGGATGCTTGTCAATAATATGTGGCAGTACGTCAATCAGATGGTGAACCCCTTTGTCAGGGATAAGCCGTCCCGCAAACAGGATGATACGACGTCCACTCCATCCGTAATGAGCAAGCTTTGCCTCTTTTAGGGCCTTGGCAGCAGGGCTGAATGCCGGGGTAAAATGATCAAGACTAACACCAAGATGATTAATCGTGATCTTCTCCAAAAGCCAAGCATGTCTTGAAGTAATATCCTCCAGCAGAAAACGGCTGTTTACTACAATGCCGTCCATCCAGCGGGCAATGTTCCCAAAGCGCTGCTCGCTCATATATGGAGGCATAATAAATGTATTGGAATGAAGATTAAGTACGACTTTCACATCCGGCAGATGCATTTTGAGGCGCTGGGCCAGCAGCGGCCGATTGTGAACTTCAATAATATCCGGTCTCCACTTCTGAAGTCTCCGCAGCAAGGAAGGATAATAATTCGTACCAGATGGCAGGCGGTAGCACGGAACGCCGTTAATCGTGTCTTTTGAAGGGAGCCCTTTTCCCAGCACTCCGAATATGCGCACATCCATGGTACCCTGTGCCAATGGAATGGTCTGCTCCACTACCCGCTCGACGGAGCTGCTCCTCCCCGATGGAATAACAAACGATCCCGGCGTCACAACCGCCACCTTCCGCAAACCCATAACTCCACATCCTTCTCACATCTTATCTATATGAAAAACACCTGCTGATATATCAAAGGTATCAATCCCCTTGTACCAGTAGCGTTTCGTTGCCTTATTCAAAAAAAAAACGCATACCTGTCATTTGTATGGTCTGATACCTTAACATATACCGGATCAGGGTCTATTGGTGACTATTATCCAGTAAAGAATAGGCCAACCACGGGCGACACCCGTCCACCCGGGACAATCTTTCTTATGCATACGATGTGGTACAAAGACTACATGATCTGTGGTAACAAGGAGGATGACCATGCATCTGGAATATGTCGGCATTCTACTCAACAACAATACGTATCGCAGAATTTCCAGCGGGGAAACCGGCACTGAATCACTGACCAATTATGAAGAAGCTGCTGCCGTGAACGGGTTGATTCCTTGTTTTTTTACCATTCATCATATTTCACTAGAGACTGGAAAGGTGACTGGTTATATTCCGGCTCCAGTTGGATATTCACGAGTGCATATCCCCCTCCCGCGTGTTGTTCATATGCGAGCTATTTATCATAAAAAACAGGAGCTGGCGCTGATTGATCAACTAATCAATCGCGGGATATTTATTTATAACGGGCGTACACGCTACGGTAAAAACGTTATACATCATATGCTGGAGCAGGACCAGGGGATATCACCATCCCTGCCTCATACGGTTAAAGCTACCCCCGCCTCGATTCACTCCATGCTTAGTCAGCACGGGGATCTCGTTCTAAAGCCATGCAATGGAAGCATCGGGGTTGGTATTATGCGATTGAAAGGTAACTCCCTACGCAGTCAATTCACTTACTCCCGCTCATTACCATCGGCCAAGGGGTGGAGAACGGTTACCCTGCCGCCCGGAAAGCTCCATCCCCTGATCTATCAGCGGATCAGGAAAGCTCCATTCCTTGTACAGCAGCGCATTCCGCTTGCCGAATATGATGACCGCCCCTTTGATATCAGAGTTACCGTTCAGCGCGGGGGAAGCGGGCGCTGGGAGGTCGCCGGCATGTTTGCAAAAACATCGGCCCCACGAACGTTCGTCTCCAACATTGCTCAAGGCGGCTCAGCTTATCGGGTACCGGACATATTATCCAGCTGTTTGCCTGGTGTGCCTGTCGGGCCAACCATAGAAAGAATCGCTGAGTTTTCCCTCCACATCGCCAAAACGCTATCCTTGTTTATTCCGTTTGCCGCTGATTTTGGAATGGATATTGGCATTACCGAGGTTGGAAAGCTCTATTTCATTGAATGCAATGGCTGCGATCAACGTTATGGTTTTTTGGAGGCTGGGATGGCAGATGCATGGAAATGCTCATACCACAATCCAATGGCCTTTGCCCGTTATCTCTATGATAACGGTGTCTGGCCGCATTATTGAATTGCAAAAACCAGCTTCTCCCTAAAGATCAGGGAGAAGCTGGTTTTTCACGATTTTAATGAGGCACCTGGGATTTAAAATCTCCTTTACTGGATTTATCGGCATGATAAAATACGACGTCCCCGTCCATAAGAGAAAACCGCTTACCATACGGATCGTTATACGTGCGGCTGTACCCTTCAAGCTGCCATTGATTCATGAGCGGACCATGAATGTATTGCAGATGGGGTTTGGCCGTATTGCCCTCCCGGATCGTCTCGATGTTGAAATTGACCACGATATACCCTTTTTTGAGAAAAATCGAGGATTTCTCGTCCAGTCGGTTCGTCCGTCCATAAGCGGCCAGGTCGGTCCCTTTCTTCACCACATACACATCGGCAGGAAGACTGTATTCACCATACCAGCGCTGTACAGCCGCGTTGGCCCGCTCCGTATCAACGGAGGCAGGCAATCCTGACTTCGGGCCGATCAGTGTGCGTATTTCGAATGGCAGCAGCATCCAGTCGAGCCGCCCTACCCAGGTCTTGCCCTTGCTGATCTTCTCCAAGTACTGCTTCATGTAGGCTGCCGCGGACATCCCCGCCGGGGCTCCGCCGCGGTTGTACAAATACGATGCGGTATCCTGCAACTCGCCTTGCGGAACATTGCGCAGCCTGTCATTCAGAATGACATAACGCTTCTCCGTGTCCTGCGGGGAACCGATCCGAATGAACTTCCGGTTTCCGCTGTGGTAATACAGATCAACAGGCTGCCGTCCGCTGCCGCCCTGATTAACGAAATAAAAACTCGGTGTAATTGAAATGCCGTCTTGTACACCAAACATATTGCCCTTCGTCTTTAAATCGAATTTGAAGTGGTAGCCTGTCTTTACGGCCGCATTCTTATACCCCTGTGCCGGATGTTTGCCCGGTGCGATGGGAAGTGTGTACGGAAGCGAGTTCCCGCGTGCTCCACCGTCAATATCCCGAAGTCCTGTCCAATAGGACGCACCACTTGGTGTTGCATTCCCTTTTTGTTTGCGGAAGACCGTCTCCCAGTTATAATCGGCAATATCCGTGATATGGAAATCATATACGCGCCCGATCACTTCAACTGGTTCAATATCCGTAGCCACATGGTGAGCCAAATCCAGGTTCGCGCTGGGCTGTGTCGTAAAGTCGGAAGGAGCGTTCTCCGCAATCGTACGGAAGTATACCTGATAATCACCCTCATCCACCCATACCGGCAGGAAAAACTCCGTGTCCAGCTGAGCCGTCGGGATTGTGATCCAGGTGTCTTTGGGATAAAAGGTGCTCCTGTCGCTGCTGTAGACATCGAACGGAAAATAGACCTGCTTCGATCTTACATATTTCGCATAGTCTCGATCTCCGTATCCCTGGATATTCCGATGCTGACCCGAGGTAGGAATACGCACCGTAAACGGCCTATCCAAGATGAATGCAGACCGGTCCGGGTTCGGGGTCGTCTTCTGATTGTGGGCCTGATCATCCGTCACCGACGAATAATTGACTACCGGCGTATGGACGGTGACGGTGTTAATGGCATTGACCGGAAATGATTGATTAGACCCGCCATTAATGTTGCCGGGTATGAGATCATATTCAATCGTTCCTGTGCTCGTCGTATTCGCTTTATTCAATAACGTATTGCTAATGAGATAGTTTCTGCCGTATAGGACGTCTCTTTGAATCGTCGCAGCCGGAGGAATGATCCCTGGTGTTGGTGCCGTCCCTTGCGCCCAGCTGTCACTCATTACGGTAGATCCGTTAAACAGGACTCTATCGTTTTTCACTTGGTTTTGACCTACAGCCGACTCCGCTACGGATGTAAAATCCGTTGTCGGTACTGCTGGCCTGCTCGAACCGCCTGAAACGGTTTCCATCCCTAAATCCACTTCTTCGCATGATGCAGGCTCCACATGATCGTCAACATTCGCGCTATGATCGGATGTAAGGACAGGAGGGGTGTAACCGGTTGGAGTAAGGCTCACTGAACCACCCGGTAATGCATAATTGCTAACGGTTGTTTTGGCTAACTTATAGACCTCCAGGTTATCGATTTGCCAGTAGGAATACGGCCTCGTTATCGTAACTTGTTCTTCTACCGGGACCTCTTCTTCCATGGGTTCATCAGGCGTGCCGGGATCATCCGGACCCGAGCTTGGTTCTCCCGGTATCGTCCAGGTGAGAATGTACGTCTTTTTGACGGGAACGGTGTAGGTGATTTCCCCCAACAAGTTCGCCCATTGGTTCTTGTACAGATAATTGAGTCCGAAAACATTGACGTATAAGGATTCCGAAGTCGGTATCCCGTCCAGAACATCAAACTTTTCAACGTCTCGATTGTCCGCCTTAATTACGCCCGTTGCCACAGGGTCCATAACCGTATGCGATGAAACAGTTCCCTTTCTCGCAGCACCGATTTGGATTCCGCATGTGTTGGGTGGGCCACCTGGTCCTCCCGGATCTCCTCCACCGGTATTCCCGCAAGACGAGCCTGTCCCAACCTGAATCGAGGTATCGGCGGTTTCATCCAGTGCCTGGGCAGTATCTTTAAAATGAGCCGTAATCGTCGCTTGCCCTGTCGTTGCTACGGCTGTCACTACACCTGAAGCATTGATAGTCATGACACTGCTATCCGAGCTCCGCCAGGTTAACTTGTCGTGTCTTTGCAGATTGTATGTACTTCCGTCTACCTTCGTTAATTTCGCTGTGAGCTGAATGGTACCGGACGGTGGCACGCACGTCGCGCCTGTGATTTCTAAGCCTGATGTTCCATCTGCAAAGGTGGCTCGAAGGAGTTTGTCTTTGTACATATAAGTGTAAGAATCAAATGACACCCAAAACTTAGCAAAGTACCATACTTGCTTAGCTCCCGGATTTGCCCAGTATTTATTATAAGTGTCATTGTTAAAGGTTTGAGTATAATACATCCTTATACTATCAATTGAAGTAACATCTGCTATTTGACCTACTAAGGTGCTTGGATCAGTTGTCCCGGTAGATCCATGAACGTCAGGGACACGTGATGTGTTGTCAATTTTAGTATTTGAGGAACTGATATCATTTGTAGAAATAGCGTTATGTTTTATCCACGTTCCTTCCAGAGTATGCCCGGTTTCACTGATCAAAAAAGCAGTGGTGCGATTGATAGGTAAAGATAATTTATTATCGGTACAGCCAGGGTATTTGGGAAGTTGATGCCCTTGAATTGTTTCTTTTTCTACAAATCCATTACAGTTTTTATTATCCATGATAGTACCATTGGTACTTGATGCCTTCCATAACTGACCAAAATCATGACCTGCATCTGTTACTGACCATCTATCCCAGTAATATACGCCACCATAATTGGTATTATCTAAGGATGAAACCTTTAATCTTGTTCCACTAAGAGAATCCTTCCCAGCCCATGTCGTAGAACCAGCTGTGAATCCCTTGACTGATCTGATCGGGTTATTTGTACTTTTATTTATCCACTCTAGTTTTTTTATTATTTTTCCTGCAGGTGCGTTTACACTAATTCTTGTTGTCTCTAACTCCTTCTTTGATGAAAATAAAAGTCCGCTATATTCATAATCGTCAGAATTTGTTACAAAATCATACGTGATATTCTGAGTAGTTTCAGCAGCATCCACAGATTCAATTGGAGGAATGTAGATAGACACAATAGACAATAAAAGAAAAAAAACCGTTATTTTATTGATAGAGTTATTCTTAATCATGTTGAATTACCTATCGAATAAGCTTTGACTTAGATAGAGTACTCTGATAGATTGGAGCTCCCGCCGAGATTGTTTCTACCAAGACTCTTATGTTTCCATCTGTGCTAAATCCAGTTTTCGGGATGACTAGGCCATTAACATATCTTTTTGGATCTTTGGATTCAACAAGAGAAGCCATATTCAATAGCTTTCCAGTTGGTTGACCGTTATATCCCAAGATCGCTAGATTTAATTGATTAATTGGGTAGGACTTAGGTTTTTTATTTACCGGCAAATGTGACTTCAATACAATAACATAGGCTTGGAGATCATTGCTGAATACATTTTCTTTCGAACCAAACTTCCAAACCAGCTTCTCTTTACTCGGAAGAAGTTTACGATTCGGATCTTTTGGGTCGTTCCAATCAATAGCTATTAGTTCATCTACTTGCGCTACAACGGACCCATCCTGTGCTCCAAATCGTAACTTAGATATTTTCCATGAATCAATCCCGAAATTTTTATTGTGATTATCCGGCCCATTAAAAATCTCTGGTGCCACCGAGAAAATATTCGTCTTATGCCAATACACTTCAGCCGCAGCTACGGCATATTTATCAACGGGGAGCGTCTTGCCGCTCTTTACCTGAAGCAAACGCTCTATTACCGCAATGGCTTGAGCTCTTGTCGTAGTGCCAGTAGGCGATATTACACCCGGCGCGGTCCCAGATATGATGCCATCCTTGGATGCAAGATACATCCACTGCTTGTCCTCCACATTCTTATATCCCAGCGCTTTTACCGCTAGCTTAGCCATCTCTTCACGCGTCATTCGTTCCGTCAAGTTACTGTTTCCGAAATCGCCGGCCTTATAAATTCCTGCCGATTCTGCGGCAGCCACGTAAGGAGCATACCAGGAACCTGAACTTAAGGAAGCCACCTCAATATCCATAGCTGAAACCGCCATTTTCATAAATTCCGCTCGAGTTACCTGTTTGTTAGGCAGGAATCTTTTATCCGGATAACCATCGACATAACCTCGTTGTATTGCATCTTGAATAGCCGTCTGGGCCCAGTGGCCTTGAATATCCGTAAAATAGCTCGTCTTCGTCTCACGAGACTCCGCCATTTTGTCTGCGTTGCTCTCTTGCGCTGCCTCCACCGTGTTCAGATAGAAGCTTCCGACAAACAGGGACAATGCCGTAAATACACTGATCGAGATCTTCTTCATGAATATCCTCCTATACAAGTTGTGGAATAAAACCTATGCCATTGCTCCATATCTCCTTCCTACGCCCTTGCTTAGGGACATCTACCGCCGTCTCTCATAATTGCACATCAATTACATTTTTGGATGGATGAGAGAAATTATAGTTATATTATCATATAATCATCTATTTTGGTATAATATTCCTATCCTGATTCTAATTCACTACTACATTCGCATCTCCACATGACAGTGGTTAATTCCTCATAAACTGATAAAAACCTCGACGATAGTCACATGAACATGTGTCCTTTCGTTCGAGGTTTAATTGTTACATGTAGTGGAACCGTTATAAACCGGTTGAAGATTCATCCCGGTCCCCGGCCTGAATTTCAGCTTTTTCCGCGCTTTGCTTATATACAGCAGCCAATACCTTCTCATAAGCGCTTTCAAATTCATCGGGCAGCATCGGCTTGATTTGTTCCAATATGGTCAACAGTTTAAATAGCGCCTGTACCTCCTCTTCCGTTAAACCAAGCGGGTACATTGCAAAATGCCCGATAAATGTGTAGCCTCGGCCTCGACCTTGGTGTGTGATGGGAATATGCATGGCGCTGAGGGCATCCATATCCCGATAAATGGTTCTTTCGCTGGTTCCACAACGTTCGGCAAGCTCGCGAGCCAGTATACCTGGTCTTGCTTGTACAAGGGTAATGATTCTCATTAGTCGGATCAGTCGGTCTGTCATATGGCATTCTCCCTATCTTTCTAGTAAATTAGACATATTTTGTTTGACTGCTAAATAGTACATTCGACCCTGAAATCATTTTTCCTTTTTTATATACAGATTCTTCATTCCTAGTTAATTTTTAAGTCTAAAGTCCCTCTTCCTATTCGCATTTTCAGAAGATAATTGCCGATATGTATCCAGATACAAACCAATTAGTTGATAAAGGGTCTCTGCCTCCTTCAAATAATCCGCGTCTCGAAATCGGATTGCGTATAAAAGCATCTCATCTGCCTGTCTACGAATCATTTCTTCCCCTTGAGCCAGCTTTCCCCGTTCCAGCTCTCCTCTAGCCTGCTCCAGAATGGAAGCATTCTGGTATAATTTCAGCACCTTCTCAACGCGATAATCTGCCCTTCGGTATTTCAATGCCGTATGATTGCTGAATTGAAGCGGAATCGTTCGGGATGGCTGCAAAACCACCTTCCGCTTCTGTACATCCATATATGTCCATAGAGCGGTAATCATGGGATACACCCCCGATTGCCTAGCTCCGACACTTAGCTCAAGAACCAACTGTTTGGATCTCCCTTCCGACAAAGAGCCTAAAGACAACGAAATGTTACGATCATTCAATATCTCACCTTGGCATCCATACATACGCTCCACTTGAACGCGTTCCCCTAATTGTAGGTGTAGCTGGACATCTTCAGCCATGCACTGATTAAAGCCATGGAACTGCGTTTTTTGCTTTAACACACCAGCCCTCCACTCGATCAGCAGAAAGACCTGACTAGTGCCCCCAGCGAATACATGGCTGTGGCTCCATGTAAAATCCGAAAACAAGCCAGACTGCAATACATCCACCTCTTTCCTCTTCTTCTAATAATGTACCAATACAGATGGACATCTTACTGTCATGGAACATATGTTCCTATTATTAATTCGACAAAAAAAGACCACAGCCCTAGTGAACTGCACCCCAATTGTTAGACACCATCTAACATTGGAGGTGCAGTTTTTTCTATGGCTAATTTTAGTCCGGACGAAAAATTACAAGCGGTTATACGTTATCAAAATGGATCAGAAAGCATGAAATCGATTGCGAAATCAATAGGACTTCATCATACTGTCCTATTACATTGGATTAGACAATATGAGCACCATGGTGAAGAGGTCTTTAAAAAGCGCTATACACCGTATTCCGTACAGGATAAACTAGACGTACTTAATCATATGAAAGAACACGGGACGTCTATTAGAGAGACAGCTGCAGTATTTAATATTGCCAGTCATAGTACCATTCTAAGCTGGCAAAGAAGCTTAGAATTACACGGAATAGACGCCCTACAACCAAAGAAAAAGGGGCGTTCATCCATGAGAAAGGATCCAAAACAACTGAATGATCAAAAGCCTGTAGAGGGGTCTGTAGAGGCTTTACAAAAAGAGATAGAACTTTTGCGTATGGAGAATGCTTATTTAAAAAAGTTGAACACCTTAGTTCAAAACAAGGAAAAATCACCAAACAAGACAAAGCGCAAGTAGTCTATGAACTAAGGAACGAAATTTCGGTGAAAGCACTTCTGCAGCTCGCAGATATCCCGCGTAGCACGTATTACTACTGGGTGAATACATTCGGTATGCCGGACAAAGATTCTGAGTTAAAGGACGTTATTCAAGCGATTTACGAGGAACATCAGGGGCGTTACGGTTATCGCCGTATTCGAGATGAGTTAGTAAACCGCGGTCACCATGTAAATCATAAGAAGGTGCAGCGTTTGATGAACGTGTTGGGATTGAAGTGTCTGGTACGCATGAAGAAATATCGTTCATATAAAGGTTTGATTGGCAAGATTGCACCAAACATTCTAGAGCGTAACTTCCTCGCGGAAAAGCCAAATGAGAAGTGGGTAACGGATATAACAGAGTTTAAATTATTTGGAGAAAAACTATATTTATCTCCCATGTTAGATCTTTATAATGGGGAGATTATTACGTATACGATCGGTTCAAGACCCATCTATTCCCTTGTTTCAACAATGTTAGATCAAGCATTCAATCGACTAGCGGATGAAGATACGCTTCTGATTCATTCGGACCAAGGCTGGCACTACCAGATGAAACAGTATCGTCATGCCCTCAAAGAACGCGGTGTCAAGCAAAGTATGTCCCGTAAGGGTAACTGTTACGACAACGCCGTCATCGAGAACTTTTTTGGCATCATGAAATCTGAATTTCTATATATAAAAGAATTTGAAAGTATTGAGCAGTTTAAACAAGAGCTCTCTACATATATCGATTATTACAATCACAAGCGTATTAAAGCAAAACTAAAAGGCATGAGTCCGGTACAGTACCGAACTCATGCCCAACAAGTTGCCTAATAAAATAATATGTCTAACTTTATGGGGTCACTTCATAGCAGCTGCGGTCTTTTAGATATGCAGATTTTTGTCAGATGTCGGCTAAGGAAGCCTTTTACTACCTTGAAATTGACTTATTCCTACAATAAAACGGTCTGTACAATCGCAAGGAATAAAACATAAATGCCTAAAGCAATCCCTATAAATTTAATCCATTGGCTTGATCCAATGCGGTACAATTCGATAACAGCTGCGCAGTTCGCTGCCAATCCCGTCATTAAAGCAAATACAAGGATGAGGGATGCCAGCTTTAACGACATGAAACTGATCAATCCACTTACGATAAGCGCCGCTCCGAATGGCAGCTGAAAAGAGCCGATCTTCGCAATGAATTCCTTTATGTCAAGCTTCTGCTTCGTAACCATATTGCCCGTAAACCAGAAGGAACCCAATAAAATAACGGTTGAGAACAACCCCATTAAAAGCGCCCGGCTCCCCATGCCGAAATTACTTAACACGGCCGACATCATGCCCAAGCCGGAATAGATAAGCTGCTTAAAGCCAAGGCCGAACGACCAAAAGCCGATGATACTGGAAGCCATCCCGATGAGACCGTAGATTAAACCAGTCTGATCTCCCCGCATGTTCAAAGCACTCATCGGATTTTTCAATAAGTTCTTCAGGACCTGCCCATCGACTTGAATGGTTGAGGCAGTCTTGGCATCTGAAGCTGCAAATGATGAGGACGCTGTACGCTCTGGTCCCGGCTCCGCCGCTGACGCCGTGTATTTCATAGAATTCGCTGCGATGTCGTCAACGCATTGATGTGCGACGCCTTCCGTTAATTTCTTGCCGCAATGTGTACAAAATGCCATTTCTTCAAAACCCCTTCTCACATATTATGGTTTATGTATATTGGTTCATGTTACAACCTAGTATAAAGGAAAATTGTATGAATTTGTAATGAAATCTTCCATGAATCGTCATATTTATTCAGACGAATTCTCTGTTTTTTAACGCAAAAAAACCGGAGGCATTCTCCGGATTTTAGAGGCTGTGTTTTCATATAAAAGTCTATTAACCTATTTCTGCTGCCGAAACGGGCTTAGTATTCCCTATATGTCTTGGTATGCCTTGAATAGGAGCGTACGTTACTTTATCAATTAATAATCCGTTGCCCACGGGTTTTCCATTCACTGTAATCATAATTTTCTTCACGTTGTTATCTTTCATCATGATCAAAATCTCCTTTTATCTACTTTTCATTTATGATAATTCGCAGGGGATGGCTTGATAGGCGCTTACTTACATACATTACCCTTTACATGAGCAAGTTAAACAACTTGGCCTGCTAATAGATTCACTTCCACCGCAAATGTGGGTAATATATATTAATAGAAACCTGTCGGAATCTAATTCGTATTTACTATAAATAATCGAATGGTGGTGATCCCTCTTGCATAAGCCGACAAAATCCAAGCTAATTCAACTTTCTCTCATATTGCTGGTGGCGGGGGTCGCGCTGCCGGCCGGTGGACGGACCGCCAGCGCCAATTACTTTAACAATATGTATGATGATATCCAGCAGTTCTCCGGACTGCCCGATGAAATAAACCAGCTCAAGAACAACTATAACCAAGCCCTGCAGGAACTTGATAAAGCCATGATCGCTTCCGAACGGCTGCAGCAGCAAAATCTAACCCTGGCGGAACAGAACTCCAATCTTGCGGAGCAGAACCAACAATTAACCCAAATGGTAAGCCAGCTTCAGGAGGCTGAAGCCGCACGAAATCGCGGGGCGGAACGTTTAAAGACCGTGGCGATCACCGCCGTGGCATTGGCTGCCGGTTATTTTGTGATCATTCGTGCCCTGCGATTCGGCATGCGCCGAACGAACCGATCTAAATAGGACAAGCTCTGATCCAGATCCCCACCATTCAACCCAGGCAAAAGGAGGCGCGGCCATGATTATTCGAATGGAAGATGCAGCCGGCAGCGGAGCAGGACAAGCGGTCACGTTCTCCCTGACTGAAGGGGACACAGCCCACGTCCTTCATCCTGAGCAAATCGTTGCCTATCGGGGTCCCTCCTCCGGACGCAGCGACCGTCTCATGAACGTAAAAGGCATATACCGCAAGAAAAAACTGATTCGTGCCGATATTACGGGGCCTAGTCAATTTACGGCTGCGCTCCCCCCAGGCTTCAATATGCATGAAATTCAGCTGGAAGGCGAACAGGACATGCTCTATGATTTTCGGCATGTTTTCTTTTATACTAAACATGTTACGATGCAGACACGAATCCTTAAGATCAAAAACATGCTGGTCACGCGAGACGCCATTAAGATGAAGTTTTCGGGAAATGGCAGTATCGGGATTTTGACCCAGGGTCCCGTATGCAAAGTCAAGCTGCATCCTACCGAGCCATTGTATGTGGACGCCGGGAGCATCATCGCCTATCCCGAAGCGGCCAAGCTGGACCTGACCGTATATGGCAATCATCTCGCCAGCCAGCATATGAACTATCACTGGAAGCTGACCGGTGACGGTTATGTGTTATTTCAAGCAGGACGCCAGAATCAGCGGCTCGTGGACGAATTAAATGACGAGGGCATCATCAAGCGTTTTCTGCGGGAAGCAATTCCCTTTGGCGGAGTGTTTATCAAATAATCGGGCCGTGTTATAATGGAGGGCGTAATCAGACTGTATGCTGGATATAACACCCACTGCGGTCACAAGGACAAACAGAAGACAATCCATACGCCTATCGCGGTGTGTGGGAGAGGTTCGTGAACTCCCTCTATAAAAAACTATCGTGTCTTATTCGGTGTTACACCCTAAGAATAAGGCTTGTTTTTTTACGGATTCAGTTCAATGAACTTCTCTTTCTTCTAGAGATTCAGCCCTTTCGGCTGTTCTTAAATTATGAAGGATGAGAGGTTTTTTTATGCTTAAAAATGAAAAAGCGGTCGTTGTTTTCAGCGGTGGTCAAGACAGCACCACCTGCCTGTTCTGGGCGAAGGAACGCTTCGCCGAAGTCGAAACCGTCACCTTCGATTATGGCCAACGCCATAAGCTTGAAATAGAATGCGCGGCACACATCGCCAAGGAACAAGGCGTGAAGCAAACAGTGCTTGATATGAGCCTGCTTAATCAGTTGTCGCCGAATGCGTTAACGCGCAGCGATATCGAAATTGCCGAAGGCGACGGTTTGCCTACTACGTTTGTGGAGGGACGAAACCTGCTGTTCCTCAGCTTTGCTGCTGTACTGGCCAAGGGCATCGGCGCAAAACATCTGATCACGGGCGTATGCGAAACGGATTTCAGCGGTTATCCCGATTGCCGGGACAGCTTCATCAAATCGCTCAACGTTACGCTGAATCTGGCCATGGATTACCCGTTTGTCATTCACACACCGCTCATGTGGCTCGACAAGTCGGAAACCTGGGAGCTCGCCGACCAGATGAATGCACTCGAATACGTTCGCGACCATACGTTAACCTGCTACAACGGCATCAAGGGAGACGGCTGCGGGGAATGTCCTGCATGCAAGCTGAGAAAAGCGGGGCTCGACAACTATATGCAGCGACGTAACCGTGTGTCTGAAGGGGGGCGCCTGGTATGAGCCGCGAGCCCGGGGCTTTCCGCATTGTAGAGCAACTGCAGAAGCTTGGCGAAGACATCGATGCCGGAAGCCTGCGTTACCACCGAAAACGGGTACTTGTCTCCAAAGAGTTTACCTTTGATGCTGCCCATCATCTGCATTGCTATGAGGGAAAATGCAAGAACCTCCACGGCCACACGTACAAAGTGGTCTTCGGTATCAGCGGTATTCCCAATGAAGTCGGCATTACCGTGGATTTCGGGGACATTAAAGATTGCTGGAAAACGGATATCGAACCTTATCTGGATCACCGTTACTTGAACGAAACCCTGCCGCCAATGAACACAACAGCGGAAAACATGGTGGTCTGGCTGTTTGAAAAAATGGAGGAAGCCCTCCGCAGCAAAGAGTCGCACGAGCGACAAGGCACACGAACCGAATTCGTTCGCCTGTTCGAGACGCCGACCAGCTACGCTGAGGTCAGACGGGAGTGGATGATCGATGAATAATGTGCATGTAAAGCATGAGAACGATTCAAGTGCCTCCTCCCCTGTCATCGCGGTGGACCGTCCGATTCCCGTGATGGAGATTTTTGGTCCTACCGTTCAAGGTGAAGGCATGGTCGTTGGCCGCAAGACGATGTTCGTTCGTACGGCGGGCTGCGACTATCGCTGCTCCTGGTGCGATTCCGCATTTACGTGGGACGGGTCCGCCAAGGACACCATTTCGCGCATGAGTGCAGATGAGATTTGGCAAGAACTGTACCGGCTGGGCGGAGAACGCTTCGATCATGTCACCCTGTCCGGCGGCAATCCCGCTCTTCTCTCCCAGCTCGGCACGCTGGTGGATGAGCTGCACCGACACGGAATTACCGTTGCCGTGGAGACCCAAGGTTCACGCTGGCAGGATTGGCTGAATGATATCGATGAAGTCACCATCTCCCCCAAGCCACCAAGCTCGGGTATGGATACGGACTGGGGCAAGCTCGATGATATCGTCTCCCGGCTGTCCGCTCGGGCACCCGGCAGATCCTTCAGCCTCAAGGTTGTCGTGTTTGACGATAAGGACTTGAGCTATGCGGAAACAGTCCATGAACGATACCCGAATGTGCCGTTTTACTTGCAGACCGGTAATCCCGATGTAGGTACGGGTGATACCACTTCGCTGGTCTCCCATTTGCTGGATCGGTACGAGTTGCTTGTCGATGCCGTCATGCGATCCGATCGGTTGAACGATGTGCGTGTCTTGCCGCAATTGCACACGCTGGTCTGGGGCAATAAACGCGGAGTGTGACGGTTGTCCTAAAAATACGCTACACCTGATTGAGCATTTATTAATATATTTATAAAGGAGCTACACCTATATGGCTGGAAGACAAAAAGAAGAAATGGAAGACGTCACCCTGCTTGGCAACCAAGGCACGAAATACACGTTTGAATATGATCCCGGCATTCTGGAGAGCTTTGACAACAAGCATCCCTACCGGGATTACTTCGTCAAATTCAACTGTCCCGAATTTACAAGCTTGTGCCCGATCACAGGCCAGCCGGACTTTGCGACCATTTACATCAGCTACATTCCGGACATTAAGATGGTGGAGAGCAAATCCTTGAAGCTGTACCTGTTCAGCTTCCGTAACCACGGGGATTTTCATGAGGACTGCGTCAATATCATCATGAATGACCTCATCAAACTGATGGATCCAAGATATATCGAAGTATGGGGCAAATTTACCCCGCGGGGTGGCATTTCCATCGATCCGTATTGCAATTACGGTCGTCCGGGAACCAAATACGAGGAGATCGCCGCGAACCGTCTGATGAACCATGACCTGTATCCGGAAAAGGTGGACAACCGCTAGGAAGCTGAAGCCTTTTTCCTGAATACGTCAGTCCCATTTTCCATAATGATGATAAAAAGGGTTGCCCGCATGGCGGATAACCCTTTTTATCATTTCAACAAGAGGAATAAACGATTACATAGGGTATTCCATATTCCTAAGTCGGTAATTTAGGCGCCGCTTCTTGTACAGCATTTTCCCCGCTGCAGCCACATCGCTGATCGTCCCCTTGTTGCTGATTGAACCGAATACAATCCCAGCAATCGGAATCAGCTGAAACAACTTCTTCATCCCGAAGTTATCGGTATACGACTGAACGACCTCACGCCAGCCCTGCAGCTGCGAGAATACCTGCTCCGTCACTTGTTCATCATCAAAACTGGCGAGCTCCTCAAGCACCGCTTTTTTCCCCACGATATCGGCGGATGCAAACTGCAAGCACTTCACGATAAACACCCGCTCGCGGGGATCGTTTGGATCATACCCGTAACAAAGCGCCATCTCCTGCAGCACCTTAAGCGATTGACCGAGCACCATCGGCAGATCGGCCGCAATCGTAAATATGCCCCCGATTCCCGTTGCTGCTCCTTGCGCTGCGGCGAATTTGACGCGTTTTACGGTTAGCGTATCCGCTGCGCTATCCATGACTTGGAGCGGTAGCTTCGCGGCAAATGCCAAGGTAAGCCCGGAAGCAGCCTCCTCCTCTCCGTTCTCATCTTCCATGTATTCCTCCTGAGCGGACTTGACGGAATGGCCGGAAACCGGGTTTGGACCGTCCAATCCCGCTGTTCGCGCCAGAACCTTCATAACCGACTTCTCGCGAACCAGATGTTTCCCGCCGCTCTGAATAAATCCGCCTACCTCATTCAAGGCACTTCCGATTTTCTCTTGAACAGCCTTGGGCGTGAGGCGATCCAGCAGCATAAAAGGAATTCTTCCGAGCTTCTCCCAGAACATGACGTCCTTCTGCTCTTTCTCCCATTTCAAAATCTCTTGAAGCTGCGACTCCAGCTGTTGTCGTGATTCCATCTCGGTCATCCTCATTACTCCTATCCGCAATTAAAAAATAACTATAAACTGTATACGCAGGGCATGGAAGAAAGACGCAATAAATTTTAAATTTAATCTTATAACATCACTCATAAGGTTAATAAAAAAAGAGATCAACCCCCATGAGGTCGATCTCTCTCTTTTATTTCCACAATCCGTCATGAGACGGCAAGCATACAGATGTGAAATTTATTTTCCCAAGAAGGCATTCAGCATCCAGGAATGCTTCTGTACATTGCTGACCATGCCGGTCAACAGATCGGATGTAGCGTCGTCCCCTTCTTGATCCGCGGCTTCGATGCCCGCCTTCAGTTCGTTGGCAAGCTGCTCGAAATCCGAAACCAGCTGTCCGACCATCTGTTCAGCCGTATTCTCATTGGAAACCTCCTGCAGCGTGGACAGCTTCAAATATTGCGCCATGCTGGCTGCCGGTTTACCGCCAATGGCCAGCATCCGCTCTGCCAGTTCATCCACATAACTCGCTGCTGTGTTGTACAGTTCCTCGAATTTCTCGTGCAGCACGTAGAACTGATGACCTTTTACATACCAGTGATAGTGGTGAAGCTTCACACCAAGCAAACTCCAGTTGGCTACCTGCGTGTTCAAAATTTGTAGAAGTTCTTCGGTTGTTGTTCCTTGTGCTTGTTGGGTTAAGTTACTCATTTATATCGTCTCCTTTAATATTGTATTTAGACTTATTCTAAATCCTTGTATTAATCATAACAGATTCTTGTCTCTTTTGCAAAGGAAATCGAAACTCATCAGATGAAGATAGGATGAAGAAATTACCTCCTATTTATACCTATCCTAATTTATTTTTAAGATCAACTGCAATGACAGGCATCATATCTCTCCGGCCGTGAAGAACCCTAGGACAAGCCCAGGATCGTTTTCATTTCCTTCCGCTTTTGCTTTGGATTCATCACATATATAGTGTCCCCTGCCTCAATGACCGTACTCCCCTTAGGCGTAATGATACGCTTCTCCCGAATAATAGCCGTAAAGAGGATATCATCTGGCAGATTCAGCTGCTGAATCTCCTTGCCGACAATGGGCAAATCTCCATCCACCAGAACGTGGTTGATCTCGGAATCCGCTTGTCCAAGAGCCATTAACTCTAATAAAGTCGGTGCTTTGGCTTTATCCTTCTCCACCAGCGAAAGCTTTTGCGTAAGCGGAGAGATCGTAGTGCCTTGGATCACCGCTGAGGTCAACACAACAAAGAACACGACATTAAAAAACAATTCTCCATGCCTGATGCCCGCCAGAACGGGATATGTAGCCAGGACGATCGGAACGGCCCCGCGAAGGCCCGCCCATGAAATTAATATTTTCTCCCGCATGGCAAATTTGGTGAACAACAGGCTGCTGAACACGCCGATCGGCCTGGCAATTAATATGAGAATCAAAGACAATAACAGTCCTTGCCATACGACCTCCGACAGCTCGTTCGGGAAAACAAGGAGCCCGAGTAGCACAAACATGACGATCTGCATCATCCATGCAAAACCTTGGTTAAATGCTTGAATTGTCTTGCGGTACGTCAGCTCGGTGTTGCCAAGCAGCAAAGCCATAACGTATACGGCCAGCAAACCGCTGGCACCAAGCCACGCGGCAGCGGCATAAGTCAGTACGGCGAATCCCAATGCCGTCACGGGATATAAACCCGAGGAATCGAAATTGATGCGATTGATCACATATACAGCCAGCATTCCAATAAGAACACCGACAACCAGGCCCAATCCCATCTCCTTCACGAAGGAAAAAATAAGACCGATCAAATGTAATTTCGGGTGTTCGATCCATTCGATTAAGGACACGGTTAGAAACACCGCCATCGGATCATTGCTTCCGGATTCAGCCTCCAGCGTCATTCGAATCCGCTTCTTCAGATTCGTTCCGCCGAGAACCGAGAAAACGGCCGCCGCGTCCGTCGAACCAACGATCGCACCAATTAACAGCCCCTCTTGTAACGAAATATCCAGAATGAATGCGGCGCAGATTCCGACAACAACCGTTGTCAGCAAGACACCTATCGTGGCAAGCGAAATCGCCGTCCCCAAAACCGGCTTGATTTCTTTGAAATCGGTCTGCATCCCGCCTTGAAACAATATAACAATCAGCGCAAATATCCCGACCAGCTGGGTGAGCTCCGCATTATCGTAATAAATGAAGCGGCTGAGAATCATCCCGATGGCAATAAACAGCACCAGGGCGGGCATGCCGAAGCGAGAAGAAAACTTGGTGGTGAGTACGCCTGTCAGAAGCAAAGCGCCGCATAATAAAATCATGGAATCAACAAAACTTGGCAAGCTCATCCCTCCGGTGTCAGATTCGTAAGTTATATTACCCGAAAACTAACCCTTCCTCGCACACAACAAGTGCTTCTTCAAGAACGGATTACGACGAAGCCGGACAAACAAAGAAGTTGCAAACGTTTACTGGAAATTCCACACCCAAAGACTTTATACTGGTAACAAGCGACATACATAGGGGAGGCGTCAATCGAGTGAACATTTCTATTATGAAAAGCGATCAACTGCATCAAGCTGTTGAGCTGTCCAACCGTATTTTTCTGAAGCAGCCGGAACAGCCTTCTATGGGGGTATCCTTTCCTCCAATATTCTCGCCGGGAATCAGCCATTCCTACGGCGCCTGGGATCAAGACAAACTCGTCTCATTCATGGGATTCGTACCATTTACCATTCAAACACGCGGTGCAAGGTTAAATGTCTATTCCATCGGCTCCGTATGTACGGATCCGGATTACCGGGGTCAGCGACTCGCAGGCAGTCTCCTGGAACAGTGTATCCGTCATGGGGAAGCTTCTGGGGCATCCTTAATCCTCATTTCCGGCGGCAGATCCCTGTACACCCGGGCAGGCAGCCGTTTGTTCGGCCGTGCATTCCGGTTCCAACTTGACCAGGGCGCCATTGAGCCCTTGCGGACGGTGACGGGAAAACAAGTGCGCATTCGGGCGATGCAGCCGCAGGATCTATTCCACCTTCAAAGGCTAATGGAGCAGCGGGAAGCCGGTTATGTCACCACGGCTTCGGAGCTTAACAAGCTGCTAGATGCAAGCGCCTACTCCAACGTGATCCGCCTTGAGCAGCAGGTGCTTGTCGCCGAAGAAGACGGCGTGCTGACCGCATTTGCCATCATCGCGGTACCCGGAGTTGTGATGACTCCTTCGAGAGAGTCTACCCTTGTAGAATGGGGGGGAAGCCCTGAAGCGGCGGCACTGGTCATAGCCGAGGCGATCTCGTCCTTCAACCTTTCAGAGCTAACGGTTCCGCTGCCTTGGCAGGATAAAGAGCTGGCAGCATTAATCCAATCTACCGGCGTCATGCCTGAATATATTCAGAATGAGGGGACCGTTTATTTGGTTAGCGGCCCGGAACTGCTTCGCCAGTTGGCTCCTGTGCTGCCTGAGGGGCTGATTCAGGCAGATGGCGAACATGGTCCTTACCGTATAACCCTGAACAATGAAGTATTGGAACTGGATGATGAGGGGTTGCTCTCGCTCCTGTTTGATCCGGAATCATCTTATCGGGCAAACGGAAGCGTAACCTTTGATCCTATTCCTCTCCCGTACACAGCAGGTCTTCAGTATATTTGACTTTAGGTGGACACTGAAGGTGCATTTGATCCTTCCCCTTAGCGGAGAGGTCATTTGCACCTTTTTATTTGCTAGATTTCAGCTCCGCTTTCACATAGGATGAAATAACCTATCTGATAGAAAGAGGTGCATGGCTTGAGTCATCATCCTAAAAGAGGCCTTCAATCCCTAACAAGCCTTGGTATTCCAGGGCTTTTCCTGGATACCCGTTCTATCCTTATCCATACTATCCACCTTACTATCCGGTCTATCCGTATCCTCCATTTTATCCGGGATACCCCGGTGGCCACGGATTTCCTGGACAAGGGCACGGACCTGGCGGTCCCGGTTACGGGCCGAGGGGAGCGCAGAGACAGCGCAATAAGCGGTAAACACACATTAACGCGCATGAACAAACCGCCCGGTTCATCCCGGGCGGTTTGTTATTGTTAATCCATATTTTTACAAATAACCTTATCGTCTCTTCAAAATCTCATCCCGATCCGGACTTATGGCACCGCCATTACCATCACCATAACCTTGATATAGGTTAGGGTCTGGAACTGCATTCTCGGTAGCAACCGCTGCTTCAGAGCGTGAGTCTATCGGCGCACCGGTACCGCTATAAATGCCTTCTTCACGGTAATGATGTTCATTAATGGCGCTATTGCTGCGGAATATATCATATACCCGGCCACCATTCGTTTCATCTGCATCCACCATGACCAGAATATGGCCTTCATCCACATAGCCCCCATATTCCTCTGCTTGCTCTTCCGGAATTCCGAGGCCGATCAAACCACCAACCAATCCGCCCGCCCCAGCGCCTACGGCTGCTCCCGTAAGTGTTGCCGCGATCGGACCAGCCGCGATGATCGGACCAATGCCCGGAATGGCCAATGCACCTAAACCGGCCAGCAATCCGGTTACACCGCCTAACACACCGCCTGTGGCCGCTCCGGATGCCAAGCCCTCAGGTGCCTTGGTGCCGGTCTCGTCCTGAATATGAGAAGATTCACCGCGATCCTTGGCAATAACCGAGATTTCATCGGCTCTGAAACCTTGCTGCTTTAGTTCCTCAATGGCCCGGGTTGCTTCCTGCTCCGTCCGAAAAGCTCCTACAATTTTCTGAGTCATATGAATTCCTCCTCGTGGTCATTTTCGGTTTATCGCTGTACACCCCTAACTTAAACGTCAGTCGCCATAATCAAACAAGAAAACCGATGTACCGCCTGCAAAAGAACCCGCCACAGCATCAAAAATCCCATAATACCCCATTCAATGCAGCTGGTAATATTTAACTTTATGATGATTCATGTTAATATAGCAAGTAAGCACTTGGTTCCTTAAAAATAGAATAGGTTGGTGATTCCATGAACTGGTTCAAGCCATTCGAGGACGATCTTGCTGCCGCATTCTCAGCCTGCGAAGCAAGGCTTTCCGAGCTCCCTGCTCCCTTGAATGAAATCGGTCTTTCATACTTGAGAAAGTTTGACGTGTTCGAGCAGGACAGTTCCAAAAATTACATTTGTTATCTGCTTCCCTTCTGGATGAAAGAACTGACCTCACTCCCCGCCGATGTATACCGTCACCTCTCAGCGGCCAACATTATCGGCATGTTGTACTACTTCATTCAAGATGACATCATGGACTCGCCCTATGACAGTCAGTCTCCCATAGATCCTAAACACCATCTCGCACTTGCCAACCTGCTGTATTACGAGTTTCTCACATCCTATCAGCCCTACTTTCCAGCGAATTCCGACTTCTGGTCTTATTTCAAAAACTACACGCATGAATGGTCTGAAGGCGTCCTCCACGAAACCCGGGACGATTACTTTAAGCACAACAGGGCCATGATTGCAAAAAAGGCAGCTCCCGTAAAGCTCGGAAGCACTGCCGCACTGCTGTTATCTGATCAAGCAAGCCTCATTCCACGAACGAATGATGTGATGAACCAGGTTCTGCTGACCTTGCAGATGATGGACGATTGGACCGATTGGAAGCAGGATCTTGCGGATGGCAGCTACAACTGCCTGCTGTCTCTCATTAAATCGGAATTGGGACGACCACATGGCGCGAATCTGACGCTGCCCGAAGTTCAAGAAGCCATCTATATCAACAACATGATGAAGCCCTATGCAGACATTGCCGCAGCGACCCATACTCATCTCTTATCGATAGATATAGATGCCCCCCATCTCATCTCCTTTCATCAAACGTTGGTGGATGAGCTTCAAACCGAAGCGAATCATATCGAAAACAGCAAAGAAACGCTTTCTTATGGCGGGTTAAACTATTATTTGTCTATTCTAAGCAAAAAATAATAGATTTTATATTTGTTCCATGGTATTCTTTAAGAGTAAAAAATAACCAATTTATTTGAAAGGGTGATTCTTATGACGACAGAAGCCATCTTTCAAACACAATTGATTCAGAAAGCTTGGGAGGATCCTAGCTTTAAGGCAAAATTGCTCAGCGATCCGAAATACGCCATCAAGGAAGTTCTTGGGGTACGGATTCCCGACCACATCGAGATTCGAACGCTTGAAGAGAACCCTAACGAGCTGTATCTGGTCATTCCTCCGAATCCATCAGGCGTGATCAAGTCAGAAGCCAAAGAAAGAGCCATCTGGTAAAGACTACATAACAGCGTGGACATTTCATAAATAGAAGTAATCGGTACAAAGAGTGGGGACGATAACCGTCATCGCTGCCGCAGCTTAGCGAATTATTCGCCAGCTGCGGGAAGCGTAATGACGGCATCCGTCCCCACTCCTTTTTTACTCGTAAAATAAATGTCTCCATCCATCGCCTCGATAATGCGGAAGGTCACCATCAGGCCAAGCCCCGTCCCCTTCGTTTTGTTGGAGAAATAAGGCTCTCCCAGCCGTGCCAACACATCGGGCCCCATCCCTTCGCCATTATCCACAACATGAATATATACCTGGTCTTGCTGGCGATAGCAGCGGATATGGACCAATCCCTCTTCGCCCAGCGCCTCGATGCTATTCTTAACAATGTTGATAAAAGCCTGCTTGAATTTCGAGGAATTCCCCCGAATGGTAATATCCTCCGGAATATCTACGGTGATCTTGCCTCCTTGGAGGTGTGCAAGCGGGCCTAGTATGCCTTCAATATGCTTAAACTCCTCCGAAACTCGAAGCACGGTGTCTTTGCCGAATTCCGGTTTGGCAAAGGTTAAGAAATCCGTAATAATGCCGGAAGCACGGTCCAGCTCCACCAGAGCCAAATCTAAATATTCGCGTTCAGCAGCTTGGGCTTTTCCGGTGAGAAGCTGCAGGAAACCCCGCGTTACTTGCAGCGGGTTACGAACCTCGTGCGCAACCGATGCTGCTAGCTCACTGATAATCTCCATTTTCTCCGAACGCTGCAGTTCATTGTTGAACATCTCAAGCTCCTTGGAGTATTGAAGAATCCGTTCGTGATTTTTGGCAAAATGCCGTCCGAGAATGACAATCAGGGCGATAATAAAGCTGACAATCCCCCATTTCCAAAGGA
Organism: Paenibacillus sp. FSL F4-0100; assembly: GCF_037993005.1. Taxonomy (NCBI): domain Bacteria; kingdom Bacillati; phylum Bacillota; class Bacilli; order Caryophanales; family Paenibacillaceae; genus Paenibacillus; species Paenibacillus sp. FSL F4-0100. The sequence goes on along the minus strand of NZ_CP150303.1, from coordinate 1,796,320 downwards.
AGAGGTTATAGCTGCCCCGAGTGAGGAAAAATTGCAGCAGCTCACTTAAGCCTACAACAGCGAATACCGCAAAGCCTGCATTAAAAATAACAGCGTCCTTATTTCCCTTAACGGCATAATACATGGAGCTTCCGACCAGCAATACAAATTGAACGATCATCACAACACCCATGACATGAACGGAGAAGAAATAATACAGGTCGAACCATTGATTCGAACCCCATTGATTAGCAATCAGAAACAGCCCGCAAAACAGCGAGTAGACGATCTGGAACTTGCGGAGTTTACGCATCGAACCCTTCCAGCCGGGCCCGAAGATTTTTTCAAAAAAGAGACTGAACGAAGGAAGTAAGATAAATAATGAGATGTCATATAAGTGAGTATACATATTGCCATATTGATTAAAAATCGTATAAAGAAACGGGGAGTATGTAAACACCAGGATGCCTACAGATAAAATAATTAAAGATAAGGATAATACAGCGATCAAATATTTTCTGTTCAGAAAAATAGCGCAGATCAACATCACCAATGCGATAAATATGAAGGCGCTACCGAGAATGATGTCCATCAAATTCGACTTAACAAACCGATTAAACATGTCTTGATAATCGCCGACGAGGATTTTCCCTTCAATTGTCACATGATCCCTAGCGGTCTCCAGCCAGATGTGAAGATCCTTGCCGAGCATATCCTGATGCAGAGGAAGCAAAATGTAATTAAGCTCATAATTGTACGTTCGGGTAGATTCGTAAATCTTCTCATGGTCCGCATAAACCGCAACCTTCTGCCCGTGGAGCTTATCAATCAAAATGCCAGGGGAAGTAGAGGCGATCTCGGGAATCCTCATATAAATCCACGCGGATGCCTTGGTATGCGGCTTAAAAGGCTTCGAATCACCGGCCGAAGTTTCCATCCAGTCATTGATGTGGACGGGCACGCTCTCCGGAATCCCTCGGGATTCCGACCAGAGGATTCTCCACTCCTTAATCGCTGCACGAGCTGCCGTTTCTTCGGTGGCAAAGACAAGCCTGGGAAACCCCTGGCTTAAAGTAAAAACGATGATCAGGAACACAGCGATTATCCATCCAGACCTCATTGACGCACCTCAAACATTATAATGAGTGAAACTCTTACTGTGTTATTCGATGCAACAAAACCTTCCACCTTCTAATATTCGGAAAAATGATAAAATTTTCTATTAAAGATATAACAAAGAGAGATACCGTTACGGCATCCCTCTTAAATTTATACTTCCCCCTCCTGCAAAGCAGGTACGGCCGGAAAGCGGATAATAGCCTCTGTCCCGCTTCCTTTTTCACTAACAAAATGAATGGTGCCATGCATCGCTTCGATGATTCGAAAGGTGACCATCAAGCCGAGCCCCGTCCCTTTGGACTTATTGGAGAAGTACGCCTCACCCAGTCTCTCAAGATCCGCAGCATCCATTCCGATGCCGTCATCTTTGATGTGAATGACCACTTCTTCACCCTTGGCATAGGCCCATATGCGAATACCCCCTTCTCCATCCAGTGCCTCTATACTGTTCTTGACGATATTAATCATTGCTTGTTTAAGTTTGGAAGAATTACCGGTCATGTATAATTCCTTCGCGACATCCAGCTCGATCGTGCCCCCGCTAAGATTGGCCAGCGGCAGCAGGATGCCTTTCACATGCTTCAGCTCCTCATACACATTCAGCTTGACCTCATTCTCCAATTCAGGCTTAGCAAACGTGAGGAAATCCGTGATGATCCCCGAAGCCCGGTCCAGCTCCTTCAGCGCCAGTCCAAAATACTCCTTCTCCGCCTGCTTGGAGTTCTGTGCCAGAAGCTGCATGAAGCCGCGCGTCACTTGCAGCGGATTGCGAACCTCGTGTGCAACCGAGGCGGCCAGCTCGCTGATAATCTCCATTTTCTCCGATCGCTGAAGTTCATTATTAAACATCTCTAGCTTCCTGGAATACTGCAGCACTTGCTCATGGCTGCGGACGAATTTACGCCCTAGCATGACGATCAGAGAGACAATCAGTCCGATGATGCCCCATTTCCATAGAAAGAAATGATATTGTCCGTCATGGTAATAAAAGGCCAGCAGATCTCCGAGCGCTGCTAACGCCATCATCCCGAAACCAACAGAAAAGATATAAGCGTCCTTATTCCGCTTGGAAGCATACAGAATCGTGGTACCGACAAGCAGCAGCATCTGCAGGATAATCAGAATGCCCAAGATCTTCACCGAAACAAGATAGTAAATCTCGTGAAATGAATGATCGCTGACCACCTGGGCAACTAGAAATATCAGGCACATTATGGAGTAGGCTATTTGAAATCTTCGGCAGTAGCGAATGACTCGATAGGGTCCGGAACCATATATTTTCTCAAAATAGTAATACAGCGCCGGCAGCACGGCAAAGAGTGAAATATCAAACACCGCGACCCACACGTTGCCCAGGTCTCCATAGAAGGTGTATAGGAACGGCGAATACGTAATAAGCATAGCCCCGCTTGCCAGAATAATCACACTAAGCGACAGCCAACTGGATACCGTATGCTTCGGAAGGAACAAGCAACAGAAAAACATGACCACCGCAATAAACAGAAACGAGCTGCCCAATATGAAATCTTCCAGGTCATTCTTAATAAAGCTTCCACGCAGATGCTCATATTCGCCAAGTATAATATCGCCATCGATGCCTAACGTCATATCCCTGACGCCGTTTGTCCATATATAAACGGTCTTGCCAGCATCATCCGGATGGATCGGAAGCAGAAGAGAATGACTCGTATACATATAGTCTCGCTTGGCTTCATACACCTGTTCATTATCCAAAAAAGCCAAAACATCCTGTCCCTTAATGCGGGCAATCATGATGGCCGAATGCTTCCAAGGGAGAGCGGGCAAAGTAAAACGATTCCATGCTGAATACACCCCATCTGACTTTGGGGGTCCCGTCTTGTCTGGTATTCCCGCCAACCAACTTCTTCCCTGCAGGTTGACCGGCGAAACAACATCCTGTTGTTCGTCATCCCACATAAACTGCCAATCGGGTATCACGGTTTGAGCATTCTTTGCTTCCGATTTTCCCGGTGATATGATCGATATAAGCAGCAGCAGCGGCACTACCAGCAGAAGCAGGAATATGTATTTGGGCATATCCTTCATCTAGTCAGCACCTCTAACCGTCTATAGTCAATAAAAGTCCGCATCTTCACCGTCCGGCTGATTCGACAAACTTCGTGTTCATTTACAATCAATATAACATGAAACGTCTGTTCCGTTTGTAAAATTTTTATTACATAAAGGCAAAATAAAAAGGGATCGCTCTTAACCCTAAGGCTAAAAAGCAATCCCTTTTCGTTTCTAGTGTGTGGAGCTTGAAGCAAGGCCGACTTTATCAACCATCCGCTGACTTTCATCGTTCAACCCCACGAGTGTAATGGCTTTACCCGCTTCCTTGTACTTATTCAATACCTTGGAAATGGCATTCGTGGCTGACTGATCCCATACATGGGATTTGGAAAAATCAATCACGACATGCTCAGGGTCCTCATTCACGTCAAACAGGTTTATAAAATACATCATTGTACCGAAAAATAACGGCCCCCGGATTTCATATACCTTCGTACCGTTTGGCTGCACATGCGGTATGGCCTGGATTTTTGCCATTTTCCAGCCGAAATTCAACGCGCTTAACATAATACCGGTCATGACCCCGATGGCCAGATTATGCGTTGCCACCACGATGATCACCGTTGCCAGCATGACAATGGCGTCACCCAGCGGAACACGGTGAAGTGTGCGAAGCGATCCCCATTCAAACGTACCGATGGAAACCATAAACATGACCCCGACAAGCGCTGCCATCGGAATTTGTTTCACGACGTCGCCGAGCACAATGATGAGAAACAGCAGGAACACACCAGACACCAGGGTTGATAACCGGGTGCGACCGCCTGATTTCACATTAATCACCGTCTGTCCGATCATAGCGCAACCGGCCATGCCGCCGAAGAATCCTGTGATCACGTTGGAAACACCCTGACCGCGGATTTCGCGGTTCTTGTCGCTGCCGGTATCCGTCAGCTCATCGACTAGCGACGCCGTCAGCAGCGATTCCGTCATCCCGACGACAGCAAGAGCTAGAGAAATAGGCAATATCGTCATGATCATATCCAAACTGATGGTTACATTCGGAATGTGGAAGAACGGAAGAGCCTGCGTAATGTTGCCCATGTCCCCCACCGTTTGCACAGGAGCCTTGAACCACACCGCTATGATCGTCATTACGATGATGGCAACAAGCGCCGAGGGAATCGCTTTGGTAACCAGCGGCAGCAAATAGATGATGAGCAGCGTTCCGATGACCATCAAGTACATCGGCCACGATTCACCCTTGAAATTCGGAAGCTGGGCCAGAAAAATAATGATGGCTAGCGAGTTCACGAATCCGGTGATGACCGACTGGGGGACAAACGTAATAAACCGTCCGAATTTGAGCGCCCCCATCAACAATTGCAAGATTCCTGTAAGAATCGTTGCCGCATACAAATACTCAATCCCGTGCATCGCCACGAGCGGTCCCATTAATGATGCCATGGCCCCTGTCGCTGCGGAGATCATACCGGGACGTCCGCCGAAAAATGAAATACTGACAGCAATCACAAAAGAAGCATAGAGTCCGACCATGGGATCGACACCCGCCATGATAGAGAATGCGATCGCTTCCGGTATGAGAGCGAACGCTACCGTCAATCCTGACAAAATATCTCTGCGTGAGTTGCCAAAGAAGCCTTGTTTAATCCATTGAAACAAAGTCCTAATCACTTCCTGTCCTATTGTTGTTGATTGACAATCCTCTCTCAGGATTGTCCCGGTCCGATAGTCACTTTTTCGATTATAACGGGATCATTTCAAAATTTCATTATCTATTTAGCGGACCTATTCCACGAAATCATACATTTTCTCCCGTTTGTTTTGAATTTCGTCCATTTTTCCTGTTTTAAAATTTTCATAATGCTGCAAATGACAGGGAAAGATAGAACTTGTATGGTTCATCATCGCCTGAACGTACCCGAGATTCATTCTTGCTTCAGCGGGTAAAGTCGAAGTATAGAAACCTGTTGTATTTTGAAATGTATTTGAAATCATAGAAGGAGATGGTCAATATGCGCGACGAAAACAATCGGAATACGCTGGCAGACTTGACATATTTGGAATTCGAGGCTAAGCGGAGAGTTGAGGATACGGAGATGATTCCGCAAGATGATCTGAGAGACGTCAACACCTACACGGAGCAAAGCCTAAGCAGCGAAGATGCGGACCATATCGCGTATGATCTGAATGAAGCGGCACCTGCGGATGCAAAACCGGAGGAGCGTATGGACCCGGATCACAGCGCCATCGATGCATGGGAAGCTACCGGTGCTGATCCCGAGCAGTGGACCATTGCCGACGAGAGAACCTTTTCCTCTTCACCCTCAGAGCAGGCAGAAGCAGACCGGATAGAGGGGGATCGACCAGTCGATGAAACCTACATTCGCGATGTCGCAGATGATGTAACGGATCGGGAATGGCGGGCCGTCGAAGGCGAACCCCCTTCTCGTCCCGGAGACGAAATTATCGGCCAATACTCCGGCGATACGGAGCGGCGGCTTGCAGCAGACGCATCATTAACCGGCAGCGGGACTGCGTTTTTAAACCAGGACATTTTTAAAGATTACCCGTCCGGAGAAGATGAGTACCAGCCGCTGGAGGATGTACCGGATGCGGACGCTATTGCGGCCAATAGCCCGGTGGACCCCGCTGCCCCGCCGACGGAGCAGATGCACGGTATCGATCTACTAAACGGCAGCCATGGCGGAGACGACTAAACCTGCAAGACCCGCCTCTCCAATAGGAAGGCGGGTCTTATACTAGTATGGGTACGATCGTCTATTTTCCGAATATGATATCCAGCCAGCCGAGAAATGACATCCACAGCAAGATGCCGATCAAGGTACCCCATATGAGTGCTGTTAATATGTTTCCCTTTCTTTCCATGCCTATGCCTCCCATACAACATCTTTATAGTAAAACAGTATGGGTCGAGCTATCAGTTCTTATACTAGCCAACCATTTCAAAGACTAGATTCACTAGGAGGAACCGCCGATGAAGAAGCATTCTGACGAGAATCAACGTTTAGTGACCGAACGCGATATTGATGAGGATTTTGGTCTGTTTGTCGAAGATTCATATCCGGACAGTATCCCGATACCAAGGCAGCATTAAACACGAGAAGCCGGATGGCAGTGAAACGAGCAACCGCGGAAACTCTTCATCTTCCTGATCCTTCACGCCGGAAATGTGAACCTCTACGTTCACCCATGTCATACCTTCCAACATACACTACACTATACGACCCTGGAAGGATGATGCTGAATATGAAAGGATTGCCGCTCCATCCCTGCGGACATAAAATCACGCTCCAGCAGCGACTGGCCACTTTAACCGGTCATCTGGTTGAAGTCAACGCACCGAACACCGGTTTAGAACCCGGACGTTTACAGCGGGTATTTCCGAAAAATTTCATCAAGGTACATGGCGAGCTCTTTATACCGTCCAGTCTCAACTCGGTTCGGGTATTTGATGTCAAGCCGCCGGGCAAAACGATGCTGGTAGGTGTGCGGACCACCTTCCCTACCCGTGGTGCCTTTAACCGGATCCGTCTGGTCAGAATCGGAGCCGATTTTATTGAATTGCTTGCCAAGGATAAGAACCGTTCCCGGATTCTGCTCCCTCTAAACAAAGTGGAGGGCATATTTCCGGCGAAGTAGAGACAGTTCAAAGTTTTCCTTCCCTTAAGCTTCCAGACTTGCTACAAGTCCGGAGGCTTATTTTTTGAAAATAGAACGAGAAGCTGAACCGACTCGATCATCGCAAGGAAAACATCCTCTATACGCGGTCTATCTTCTGTGAGATTACTTCGATGGAAGCTTTAGATATGTATACTCATCTTTTTCGATTTTCAGTACTTGTCCAACCTGTGATAAAATATGATACAGATTAAATACTTAAGGCTTGATAAGGAATAACACAGGAGGAATCAATGATGTTGAAACGCAGAACACGCTGGATGCCCGCCCTATTTGTCATCATTGGGCTGCTGCTTGTGATGACGGCATGTGGTCAGAATGACAAGGGATCCGAAAGCGGCTCAGGCGGCGGAACAGGTTCGACAAACGGGGCAACAGCACCCGAAACGGAACCCCCGAAGGAGCCCGAGGTTAAGCAGAATGTGCCGGACCCGAACGCCAGCCATCCTATTGTCACGATTGAGATGGAGAACGGCAAAACGATAAAGCTGGAGCTTTATCCAGAGGTTGCGCCGAATACCGTGAACAATTTCATCTCCCTGGTGGAACAAGGATTCTATGACGGGACAGGCTTTCACCGTGTCATCCCCGGCTTCATGATTCAGGGAGGCGACCCTGACGGTAACGGAACGGGGGGACCTGGCTACGCTATTCCCGGCGAATTTACGTCCAACGGCTTTCAGAATGACCTAAAGCATACGACAGGCGTATTATCGATGGCCCGCGCACAGGATCCAAACTCCGCCGGATCGCAATTCTTTATCATGGTTGCGGATGCTCCTTCCCTGGATGCACAGTACGCATCCTTCGGTAAGGTGATTGAGGGGATGGAAACGGCTGAGGAGATCGTGGGCTTGGAGCGGGATCAGATGGACAAGCCGCTTGAGGTGCCCGTCATGAAGAAAGTGACGGTTGATACGCTCGGTAAGGATTATCCGGACCCCAAGAAGCAGGAATAGCATCTCTTCAGATTAGGACTACGTCGCGAATTCTAGCAATGGAACACATTGCGGACCACTTGTGTACAGATTAAACGACAACTAACGAACAAGGACCCGTACGCTTAAAACGAGCGTGCAGGTCCTCTTTTTTTAAGTACAGCCTGTTATTCCTCTCTTCTAGGTATGGGCAGGCTTCTCGATGACGTACAAGCAAGTGCTGTCAGGCAGCGTCACCGGATTCCCATCTTCATCCATGAATTCGATGCGATCAGCCAATGCCTCGGCATATCCTTCCTGCAAATAATGCTGCTGCACGCTTATGATCGCTTCAGGACCTAGCGTCCTGCGTATACATTCCGCATACTGCGTAGGCGTAAAGTAGCCAAACTGCTCCTGCACCTCATGCACATAGGCCTCGTCCCCCCAAGTATAGGTATACAGGAACTCCATTGCATCGTTTATAGGCATGCGCACTTCCGTCTCGGACAGCTGCTCGTATGTTATGACCCGGCCCTTGAAATCGGAGGCATACCGGGTCAGCCATTCCAGCCCATCCGCCTTCAGGAAGCGAATCCTTCTCCAGGTGTCCCCGGGCTCAGTCATAATCCCGTCACGGATAATGATGCGGCCACCGGGTGCGAGTACTTCGTAGGCACTTGTCAGCGCGGCCTCTACAGTGGCCATATTGAAGCGGGTTCCGTCCATCTCAATATAAGAATACAACTCATGCAAGATCGAGGAGAAGATGACCGTATCGACACTTCCCGGCTCCACGTAGTCCCTGAGATTCAGCGCATCCCCCTTCATCACTTCCCATGCTTTGTGCTCCAAACGTTTGCGTTTCTCCAGCGCTTCAATCACGTTCGAGGAGATATCAATCCCAACCGGACGCACATGCGGCAGCCGTTCCTCGATCAGGTCAAGCAGCACGCCGCCCCCGGGACCGATATCCAGCACCGCCGTTCCCGTAATATAATCCAGAATCACTTTTTTGTAATCTCCCGTGCTGTTCATATCACTCAAATAACTCTCTTCGTTATGAAACCTGTCGTAGGCGTCCCGGCGCAGGCCGAACAGGTCAAACAGGAGCAGGACCGCTTTCTCATAGAGCGGCGACTTCTCCGCTTCGATGCAAAATTCAATTAATTTCTCCGCCGCTTGCGAGAATTCGAAAGTAAAGAATACCGTATCCGGTAGCTCCGGCTTCCGTTCGATCCGATGGCTCAGATGCGGGTTGGCCATCACCGGCCCGTGAAGGCAAGTCGTCCAATCCGTTTGGCGCAAATATTGCTCAATCATTCTCTTCTTATATACGTTCAGCTTCTTGACGCCTTTATAATCGTAATACATATCATTCATCAGCGGCTCAAAGCTTAAGTGACTCACCGAATCCGGTAGCAGCTGATCTCGCTGCCCCTCCGCAACTTGCTGAGCCGGGCTCTGCTTCTCCGAATGGAGAGCAAGCAAAAGAACCTTCATGAACTCCTCCAACGAGAAATCCTGCAGGGCAGCCTCCACATACCAGAGCGTCATATCCTGAAATCCATGCAGGGCAGCTGACAGATCACACTGCTCACGAATCCCTTGAAGCTGCTTATCGAAGTCTTCTCCCCGGGCAATCGAAACGGACCGGAGACGGCGCAGCCTCTCCTCATAAGTCCATCGATCCGGTACGGTCCCTTCGGCAAGATTGCGAATAAGCTGCGTTATTTCTTCCTGAACGGAATGCCAAAGCTCTTCCGATACACCACCGATGATGCAGTGATTCAAAGGGATTAGCAGCCGGATCAACTCATCTGCGGTCAGCCGTCCTTCCTCCGTAAGCTTATGCAGCGGCAAATTTTCCTCGAAAGCGACTTCCCCCCGAATGTGTTGCCCAAGCAGTCCATGGGTAAGTATGAGTGTGTGTACCATCTCTTCATGCGGAGGCAGGGTTCCATTACCGTCCCGAATATGTCTCTCGTATAACTGGGCGGACCCGATATTATGAAGGAACAAGTTGATGCCCGACTGCTGCCAGCGGAGGCGTTCCCGCATGGTTCCGCCCTTGGCCGTTTCCGCCCATACCAGTACTTCTTCCAGCAATTCTTTGATCCAATAGGAGACAGGGAGCGAATCCAGTATCTTCAGTGTGCGTTCTACATAATCCAGCACGGGGTTGGCATGAGATAATTGGCCGATGGACGTAATTCGTTCCAGATTCACGATTCGTTCTTCGGCCGATACCAGTTTCATTAACCATGGATGCCTCTTGGCAGCCGCTTCATCCCCCTGCCGAAAAGCGGTTATGATGTCCAGCGCGTGCAGCATAGGTTGTTCCTCCACTTCCTGAAATTATAATGAACACGGTTATGTTTTTTCGCTGCTACGATTATAACAAATTCCTGTCGATGGATCGCAAGCATTTGGTAATAGCCGATGCTACAGGGTATACTGGTCAACGAAACCATATTTTTTTATTGATGTGAAGGAGTGAGTGTACATGAGCCTGAAAAATAAAACAGCCCTCATCACGGGTGCAGGTAAAGGGATTGGACGCGCCCTGGCGATCGCGCTTGCCAAGGAAGGTGTGCACGTCGGGCTTGTCGCCCGTACGGCAGCTGATCTGGAACTGCTGAGCGCCCTGGTTGCTGAACAATATGGCGTCAGAGCCGTGGCCGCAGTTGCCGACGTTTCCGTACAGAGCGAGGCAGAGGCTGCTTTTGCAGCGGTAAACATGGAGCTGGGCTCGGTGGACATTCTAATCAACAATGCGGGCATTGCCCAATTCGGCAATCTGCTGGAGATGGAACCTGAAGCCTGGAAACGTATCGTCGACGTGAACCTGATGGGAACGTACTACATGACGCGCGCGGCACTGCCGGGCATGATCGAGCATAACAAGGGTGATATCATCAACATCTCTTCTACGGCCGGAGAGCGTGGATTCGCCACAGGCTCTGCCTATAACGCTTCTAAATTTGCCGTTATGGGACTGACCGAAGCCGTGCTGCAGGAGGTTCGCAAACACAACATTCGCGTAACCGCTCTGACCCCAAGCACCGTTAACACGGATCTTGCCGTCAATGCCGGCCTGAATATCGGGGACGAGGACCGGATGCTGCAGCCGGAAGACGTAGCTGAGCTTGTGCTCGCTGCACTGAAGCTGCCGCAGCGTGTATTTGTCAAAACCGCCGGAATTTGGACAACCAACCCGCAATAATGATGCGTCAACAGACGCTACTATTGCTATAACCATCCAAGGGTGTTCCCCTGGGCGTCGGCCAAGGGAACACCCTTTTTGCGTGCAGCCCAGGTGTAAAGCGATTGGTTGTGGCCAGCGACAATTGTTCTTTTTTCCATACGGAATCAAGTGTCAACTATCCTTTGTCATGATATAATGACATGGCGTCATACGACAGCCAGATATTTACCTTAAGCTACACTCATGGAAAGAAGATGACAACAGCATGATCGCCGACATTTTACTTGAAGTGGTACTTCCCATCTTTGTCCTGATAGGCTTTGGCATTATTATGCAATATGCCTTTAAACTCGATTTGTACACACTCGCTAAAATTAACTTTTACTACATTACGCCTGCAGCCGTATTTATGAGTATGTACGAGTCCAAAATGTCACCGCAGCTGCTGGGCATGGTGGCCTTATTCTATGCGCTCTATATCGGCGTCCTCTACCTGATCAGCATGCTGGTTGCCAAGCAGCGTAAGTTCAATCGGGGGATGAGAGCAGCTTTTACCAACAGCCTTCTGCTCGATAATTCGGGAAACTACGGCCTTCCGATCAATGATCTCGCCTTCAAGGGTGATCCGATGGCCGGCTCGGTGCAAGCGCTCATCATGTCTTTTCAGAGCCTCCTTACGTTCACGTACGGAGTTATTTCCATTCAAGGGGCCAAGACAGAAGGACTATACAAACAGGCCATCATCGGATTCCTGAAAATGCCCGTTCCCTATGCCCTCGTCATCGGCATAGTGCTGCATGCCCTGGCGTTGCCGCTTCCGGTCTTTATCTCACAGCCGCTGATGTATGCGGATCAGTCCATGGTGGCGATCGCCCTGCTGACGCTCGGCGCACAGATCATCAAATATCCGCTCCGCCTGCGCCGGCTCGATGTCTACCTCAGCGTGCTGCTGCGTCTCCTGGTCGCGCCGGCCATCGGCATTCTGATCGTGCTGCTGCTCGGCTTAAAGGGCATCCCGGCTCAAGCACTCATCATTGCTTCAGGCATGCCGGTTGGCGTAAATTCATCCATCTTGGCGGAAGAATATCAGAATGAGCCGGATTTTGCTGCACAAACTGTCCTTATATCGACCATACTAAACGTAATTACGATTACCGGCTTAATCACATTAGCTAAATTTGTAGCTTAGCGCTAACTCATCTCTACTAGGAGGAATTTACATATGAATTTTGATCTTGCAATAGACCGAAACTGTACCGACTGTCAGAAGTGGGATAATGTTCCCACCATCTTCGGCGTGCCAGACGCGCTTCCAATGTGGGTGGCCGACATGGATTTTGCCGCGCCATCCGCCGTTGTAAAGGCGCTCCATCAACGGGTGGAGCATGGTGTATTCGGGTATACGTTCCCGTCCGACTCTTACCGTGAAGCGATTTGCGACTGGATGAAGAAACGCCACAACTGGAGTATCCAGCAGGAGTGGATTCAATTCTGTCCGGGTGTCGTTCCGGCACTCAGCCTTATTGTGGATGCGTTCACCGAGCCGGGAGATCAAGTTGTCATCCAGACGCCGGTCTATCCGCCATTCTATAGCGTCGTTCAGGACCATGGTCGTGAGCTCGTGCATAATCCGCTGCTTCGAAGTGAGGACGGAGATTACTCGATGGATTTCGAGGATTTGGAGAAGAGTTTTTCTACCGGCAACGTCAAAATGATCATTCTGTGCAGTCCGCACAACCCGGTAGGCCGGGTGTGGACTAGAACGGAATTGGATCGTCTGGCCTCCCTCTGTCAGCAATACGATGTGCTTGTTGTATCCGATGAAATCCATGCAGATCTGGTGTTTGAATCTGGTGCGCATACGCCATTCGCCGCTCTGTCCAAGGATGCTGCCGAGCGTTCCATCATCTGCACCGCACCAAGCAAGACGTTTAATATCGCCGGTCTGAATACGGCGAACATCATCATCTCGAATGCGCAGCTGCGCAGCAAGTTCCGCAAAATACTGAACCGTTACGCCATTGGCTCCATTACACCGATGGGTGCCGCCGCCACCGAGGCCGCTTACCGTGAAGGCGGACCATGGCTGGATGAACTTCTGGTTTATATCCGCGAGAACATGGAGCTGGTTTCGAATTTCGCCCAGGAGCATCTGCCCGAGCTTAAGGTGGTTATCCCGGAAGCTACTTACCTGCTGTGGATTGATTTCCGCGGGATGGGCATGTCCCACGAGGAGTTAAACCGCTTCCTGGTTCATGAGGCGAAGCTTGGTTTAAACAGCGGAGCAGCCTTCGGCAAGGAAGGCGAAGGTTTCATGCGCATGAACCTGGCCTGCACACGCGCTACCGTTCAGGAGGCGTTGTCTCGCCTACATAAAGCGATCGAGGAATGGCGGAAAGCATAAGTAACAAACTCAATTAATAAAAGGAGCCGGGCTAAACGCGCCGCTCCTTTTATTGCTTTTTTAAGACGATGCAAAACTGCCTTAGTTGGAACCCTCGTTCGCCCACTACCTCTTCAGTAGTTTCCCATCCGGTCTCGGTCTCCGTGTCCCGTCCATAGCTACAGTGTCAGCGCCGGCCTCATGAACGGCAAAGGCATCTCTGCCGTTCATGAGGCCCTTATACCTATGGCCCCTCCAGTACGGCCCATTCGCCATTTCAACCATATGCTGTGGCCCAAACAACGGTTCACCCTCATAAGCCTGACAAGACACCACTAATCCTCTACCTGATTTTTGAAGGAATAATTCTCCTATATTACTTACAACATAGAATCCATCTCACCGTAATGCCACACTTGAGCAGCTGCGCCTATGACACCTGCATCACTGCCAAAGTTAGCAGGCATAATCCTGCAGCAACTTCTCATATACGAAGAAGTCCGGACATCGACCTCCTGATCGAGCGCCTGCAAAAAACGAGGACCCGATTCCGCCACTCCCCCGCCAATCACCACTACCTCCGGATTAAATGCATGAATATAACCGGCAACAGCCGCTCCCAGTGCTCGGAAAACAACCCGCATCACCTCCGTGGCCGACGGATCATCCCGGTGCCAGGCCTTAACAATATCCCGGGCATTAGGTTCCCAATCATATGAAGCGCTTTCACTCTTCTGCATCTCAAGCCCTAATCTGGCAATGCCGCTGCCTGAAGCATACAGCTCAATACAGCCGTTATTTCCGCAGCTGCAGCGAGGACCGTTGATGTCAATACTGACATGGCCAAGCTCCGCTGCCCCGCCAAAGACCCCTCGAAGAAGACGCCCTGATTCGATAACGGCACCGCCAATCCCCGTACCAAGAGCAAGGCACACAAAGTTATCACAATCCTTGCCAACGCCGTACATTTTCTCGGCAATGGCTATAACATTAACATCATTGTCAACATGCACCCGGGTATCGTAACGTTCGGATACCTTTCGTTTAATCTCCATCCCCGTCCAACCTGGCAACGTATCTCCCGCGTATAGAACGGTCCCTTCCCGAAAATCAATTTGGCCTGCGCTGCCGATACCGATACCTTGCACCTCTTCCTCTGAACCGGCGGATTCCATCATCATGTCGATGCCAAGCAGGACTTTGTTCATAAGCTGCTCCGGCCCTTTGTTCGCCTCGGTAGGCATCAGATGCCGGTTTATGATCTTTCCTTCTCGATCAATGACTGCAAACTGGACTTTCGTCCCCCCAATATCAACACCGATCGCGTAACTCATAGTATGTAAACACTCCCTTCGTAATCAATAAAATGGAAGATCGATTCATCCCGTGCCCCCGCCCTAAGATGAACAAATGTGTATCGATTCCCAAGGATCGATTCACTAATACAGCTTATCCACAACGGACCTCGCGGTTTTCTCCAACGACTTCGAGGCATCCTCTTTTTTCATCGTTAAGAGCGTTGTAAGAATGTTCAACATATACGTCTGCATGAACTTTGTTGCCAGCGCTCCGCCCTCTGTCGGCATTTCCCTGGAAGATACAGGGAGAACTGTATCCGCGTATGTAACAATCGGGGAACGGAGATGTCCGGTCAAACAGATGACGTCCGCTCCATTCTGTTTCGCTTCCTTCACCGGATCCACCAGGTCTCGCGTGCTGCCGGAAGTGGAAATGGCGAATACGAGATCGCCCTTCTTGACCAAGGAAGCGGACATGGCAATAATATGCGAATCCCGGTGCGCTTCCACATTAAGCCCCAGTCTCATCAGCTGATAATGCAAATCCAGTGCGGTTATGCCTGAAGAACCCACGCCATAGACATACACTTTGTTTGCGGCCAGCAGCTTATCCACCGCCATCTTTAGATTGTCGGCGTTAACCAGATCCAGCGTATTCTTAAGTAAAATTTCATGCTGAATCGTCAGCTTGCGGGCCACCGTCATCATGTCATCCTGCTCATCGATAGCGGTATCCACTACGGATGGAGGACGATCCACCAAATCCTGTGCAACGGACAGCTTGAATTCATGAAATCCCCGAAACCCCAGCTTGCGGCAGAATCGAATGACGGATGTCTCGCCGACCCCTGCCTTCTCAGACAAATCCGTTACGGTAGCGAGCACGGTTTCCTCAGGGTAGCTTTTCACGTAATCAGCCACTTTTTTCTCCGTCTTGGTCAGGGAAGAATAAATGCTCGATATCATCAACAACGTGTTAGAATGATTCAGTCTTGGGCCAACTCTTGCCATTCCACATCCCTCGTTTCCTCTAACAGGCGTAAAAAGAATATTTTCTCCTTAATTATATATTAAAAAGGAGTTTTCTTTCAATCACTAAAAAAACGGATATTGACGCAGTTTCTCTAAGGACAGACTTCATACTAGCAGAAGGTTTTCGTGCTAGATACAGAAGGTAAGCATCTGGTATTTATACGTTCAAATCTCTTAAAAAAAGAAGCTGTCAGCATCCTGTGAATCGGATCTGCAGCTTCGATTATTGTAGTTAACTGTTATCCTGTTTCGATCCTCCGATCGAGCAGTCTTACATCATGCTTCCGGTTTCGTCTGTACCTGAAGTCAGCCCCTCAATCGATACCGCTCCATTCAGACTGTCGCCGGTCACCTGTCCCCGCTCCATCTGATAACCTGCATCCAGCATCGAACCATCCAACTGATGAAGCTGCTGGCTGACTTGGTCCATCTGCTGGAACAGCTGACGATGTTGATAGGCTTCGGCGTACTCGCTCTGCTGCGCAGTCTCGTCCATTTGCTCGAATGCCGTTTTGTTCTCGCCCAGCACTTGGCGGTACTGCTCCGCCGTAGCGGTTCGGATATCCTGCACCGTATTCATCATCCCATGCAAAACCATCCGGCAATTCACCAGTTCCTGACGGACAGCAGCAGAAGTTTCAGGCGAAACTGCAGCCTGGGCGCTTTGAAGTTCAGCTTGGATCTGGCTGAGCTGGCTCACGATCATCCCGACTTCGTTCATTCCCCCGTTTTGCGCTGCCGTAGTCAATTCGCTTGATAGCTGGTTGAGCCTCATCGACATATTTTGAATATTGCTCATTGCAATCCCCCCTTTTTTTTCGGATAGCGACCATTTTAATGAATAGGATGCGATAAACCATGGATTGCTATTCATGTCGATATCTGGTCAGGAAGTCCCCTCTGTTGGAATCCGAGGCGGGATGCCGATATAATAGAGTAAGCCATTATATGAAAGTAGGTAGATTAAAGAGTTCGCATGATCAAACGCAAAAAAACGACACTTTTCTTAATTGCTGCCTTATTACTCGCCATATTTTATATGCAGCTGCAAACCTCCATACCGGGATTCATCAACGATCTTGATTTTAATAGTAAAGAAGCCCCTAAAGTCTCCCAGCTCCACCCGTATGTATTGCAGCAAAAGAACGAGCTTGTCCGTCTAACCAAGAAAAAAGGAATCGCGATCATCATAACGGACGGTTACCGCAGTCATGAAGAGCAGACCCGCATCTACAATCAGGGTCGCAGCACCGAGGGCGACATCGTGACGTATGCCAAGGCAGGAGAATCCCTTCACAACTATGGACTTGCGATTGATTTTGCGCTAAGACTAAAGGATGGAAGCATCATCTGGGATATGGAATATGACGGGAACGGAAACGGCAAGGCCGACTGGATGGAAGTTGTGGAAATTGCCAAAGATTTAGGCTTCCAGTGGGGCGGTGATTGGGCCAACTTCCCGGATTATCCGCATCTACAGATCGATTTCGGACTGACGATCCGTGATTTGAAACGTGGAAAGCTCCCTCCCATGGACGCTTCCGAGACTTTGGAAGAAAAGTGAACGGCTATAGCAATTTGTAAATATAGTTTACCTCCGCTTTTAACCGTAAATAAGAGCTCCCCTGTCTGTTATGGTGAGAAGAGAGTCTATTTTTAACGAAATAACGTATTCTGAGTCCGTAAGAATTACTGCAATTTCGGTATTACGCATCATCTTTTATTGAGCATCGAGGTTCGCATACTTTAGTTATACGCAAGATAATGACTTACGCATCAGCGTTTAGATCAAGGTCGACCAGATCCTTCTGGTCGGCCTTTTTGACGTTGTTTTTTGGAAATGCGTGTTAATGGATTTGCGACAACCAACCAAATGCTTGACAATCGATTCACCTTTTGGTTATATAGTCATATATATAAGTATATAACCTTAACAGGACATGAAGGTAAGGCGGTGATTCTTATTGAGCGGTACCGTGCATCCAGATAATAAGCCCCTGTTCATCCAGATCAAGGAGAAGATCGAGGACCAGATCGTGAATGATCTACTGCTTGAAGGTGAACAGGTTCCTTCCACGACGCAGCTCTCCCAATTTTACAAAATCAATCACATCACGGTGTTAAAGGGCATCAACCTGCTGGTTGATTCCGGACTCATCTATAAAAAGCGAGGTGTCGGCATGTTTGTTGCAGAAGGGGCCAAGGAAATGCTGCTCCAGACCCGAAAGAGTGCATTTGCGGAACATTATGTGGTGCCTATGGTACAGGAAGCAGATAAACTCGGATTATCCACGGATGAGCTTTTTCAAATCATAACCCAGTTAAAAGGAAGTGACGTCCATGAATCTTGATGTTCAGTTTGACCGCCTATCGGTGGTATACGGTGACCTCGAAGCCGTCCGCAATGTTTCGCTCCATCTCCCGGCCGGCAAAATTTATGGTCTCCTGGGGCGGAATGGAGCAGGCAAAACCTCGCTTCTGTCTGTTCTTGCTTCATTTCGCGAACCCTCATCGGGATCGGTTACGGTCGGCGGTGAGCAGCCGTTCGAAAATGCCAAAATCATGAAGGAAGTCTCCTTCATCTACGATATCGACTATAAAGACGACTCGGACAAGGTCAAGGCAGCAATTGAATCCATAGCCAGGCACCGGCCCCATTTCGATACCGGATATGCGCTTGAGCTCGCACGCAAATTCAATTTGCCTTTGGATAAACAGCTGAAGCAGCTTTCCAAAGGGATGCAATCCGCTTTTAACGTATGCATCGGGCTTGCCAGCCGCTCGCCGGTGACCATATTGGATGAGGTTTATCTCGGCATGGATGCGCCGGCACGCGAAATTTTTTACCGGGAACTGCTAGAAGATCAGGAGCGCCATCCCCGTACATTCATTCTCTCCACCCACCTGGTTTCGGAGATGGATTATCTGTTTGAAGAAGTCATTATCATTCACAAAGGCCAGTTCGTGCTTCAAGACGATTATGAAAGCCTTACATCCCGAGGTGTATCCATTACAGGCCCGGCGGCTAAGGTAGATGAATTCATCAAGGGCATGAAGGTGCTCAACGTGCAGCAGCTCGGTTCTACCAAAGCCGTCATGGTCTATGGAGAATTAAGCGAGGAAACTCAGTTAGCCGCGCATCGGGCAGGACTTGAGATCGGGCCGATCTCGCTCCAGGACTTGTTTATCCATCTGACGGGGGAGGAATATTCCGCATGAAAAAGACGTCATCGGCCGTAACGAGAGTATCGACGGACATGTTTCTTCAGCAAGGCAGCTGGGCCTTGGGATTTCTATTTATTGTGCTGCTGATATATTTTGGAGTCGGCATCGGTAACAGCATTGGTGTCAATGTTCGCGAAGGAATCGCAGAGGAGGACTTCTTCTCTATCACTTACCGCTCAACCAAGGGCTTCATGCTGGTAATCGGTATTATTTCCGCTTATGGCTTCCTTAGCTACTATGTAAGACATGGAGTAACCCGTAAGGATTTCTTCAATGGAGCCGCTGTGGCTGCCGTCTATCTGTCATTGGCCTTCCCAGTCGTGGTGGGTCTAGGCAATTGGATCATCGGGATGGTTACATCCCATGATGCAGGCAGCACCCCGCTGATGCAGGAGTTTGATAACAGCTGGCTGCTGATGCTTGCCTCCTACGGCGTCCAAATCTTTATCTATTATCTGATGGGGTGGATGATCGGATCCGGATTTTACCGGTTTGGCTGGATTCGCGGCTTGGGGTGGATCGCCGTAGCCCTCGTGTTAATCGGCTTCATGGATGCATTGTGGCAATTTGAGCTGGCATCCATATGGGAACAGTGGCTGCCAGTCACGACAGCCTTTTCCGTCACGCTGCCGGTTTCTCTTGCAGGCTCCGTGGCCGTCATCCTGATTACACTTATTCTGATTCGACTGATAACCCGAAGAGTTACGATTAAAATGTAATATATACGCAAAATAAATGGCTGATCCAAGGGGAGCAACAGATCTACCCCGGAGTCAGCCATTTATCATTTACATCGTTTTAAATTAAGCAGCACTGCTCTTCTTTTTATTGTAAATATCGAAGGCTACCGCTGCGAGCAGAACCAGACCTTTGATTCCTTGCTGCCAGTCGATGCCAAGACCTACAAGCGACATCCCGTTATTGAGCACGCCCATGACGAGACCGCCGATGATGGCACCAAAGACCGTACCGATCCCGCCGGTAGCCGAAGCGCCGCCAATGAAGCTCGCCGCGATGGCATCCAGCTCAAAGTTCGTGCCAGCTCTTGGCGTCGCCGCGTTCAAGCGGGCGGCAAAGATCAACCCGGAGATCGCTGCCATCACACCCATGTTGACGAATACCCAGAACGTGACCTTCTTGGTTTTCACGCCGGACAGAGCCGCCGCTTTCTCGTTGCCGCCAAGCGCATAAATATGACGGCCCATCACGGTTTTGTTCATCACGAAGGAATAGATGATGATCAACACCAATAGCAGAATCAGAATGTTCGGCAGGCCGGCATAACTGGCCAGCATGAACGTAAAGGCATTGATCACCGCCGCGATAAGTATAAGCTTCAAAAGGAACAAGCCGTTTGGCAATACTTCGAAGTTGTATTTTTTATGCGATTTTCGCTCGCGAAGCTCATTGATCAGGAAAATAACCGTAAAGACGATCCCAGCCAGAATCGCAATTAGATTGGTGCCGGTGTTACCGAAATCCGGAATAAAGCCGGAGCTCAGTTTCTGGAAGCCTGAAGGAAAAGGCGCAATCGATTGACCTTCCAGCACAATCATGGTTAGACCACGGAACAACAGCATTCCCGCAAGCGTTACAATAAAGGCCGGTATCCTTACATAAGCCACCCAGAATCCCTGCCAAGCACCGATCAGGCCCCCGACGATCAGAGACACGATCACCGCAATGACCGGATGCAGCTGCATATCCACCATCATAATCGCGGCCACTGCACCGACGAAAGCAGCTACCGAACCGACCGACAAATCAATATGGCCCGTAATAATGACAAGCACCATGCCGATAGCAAGTACGAGGATATAGCTGTTCTGGAGAATCAGGTTTGTGATGTTGATCGGCTCCAGCAGCAGCCCGCCCGTAATGATCTGGAAAAATATCATAATGACAACAAGGGCGATGATCATCCCGTATTGGCGGATGTTGTTTTTGAACATTTTTTTGAGTGTTTCCATGCTTAAGCCCCTCCGTTCTTGGTCATGTATCTCATCAGGGTTTCCTGCGAAGCCTGCTCTCTGCTAACCTCACCGGTTATCCGTCCCGCGCTCATGACATAAATCCGGTCGCAGATCCCTATAATCTCCGGCAGCTCCGAGGAAATGACAAGCACGCCCTTCCCCTCATCCGCCAGCTGGTTAATGATCGCGTATATCTCGTATTTGGCCCCAACGTCAATCCCCCGCGTCGGCTCATCCAGGATCAGAATGTCCGGCTCGGCATAAATCCATTTACTTAGGACGACCTTCTGCTGATTCCCCCCGCTGAGGTTTCCCGCCTTCTGGAGAATGTTCGGCGTTTTGATCTTGAGCTTCTTCCGCATGTCCTCCGCCACGAGTATTTCTTCCTTATCATCAATGACCATGTTCCTCGCAAGCTTGGACAGTCCGGTAAGCGAGATGTTGCGCTTGATATCGTCCATGAGGATCAACCCGTATTCCTTACGGTCCTCGGTCACGTAAGCTAAGCCGTTATCAATGGCTTCGGTAATGGATTGATTCCGGATTTCCTTCCCGTCTTTGCGCAGCGTTCCGGTAATATTCCGGCCGTAAGCCTTACCGAAAATACTCATCGCAAGCTCAGTCCGGCCGGAACCCATCAGCCCGGCAATGCCCACGACTTCCCCCCGGCGTATATCCATGCTCACGTTGTCAATCACTTTGCGGCCTGCTTGCAGCTCGTGATATACCGTCCAATCCTTAATCTCCAGAATGACTTCCCCGATCTTCGGTGTCCGCTCCGGATAGCGGTTCGTCAAATCCCGGCCGACCATGCCGCGGATGATCCGATCCTCGTTCACCTCGCCGCCTCTCATATCCAGCGTTTCGATGGTTTGACCGTCACGAAGAATCGTAATGGAATCCGATACCTTTGAGACCTCGTTCAATTTATGGGAGATTAGGATGCAGGAGATTCCCTGTTTCTTGAATTCCAGCATCAGCTCCAGCAAATTCTCGCTATCGTCCTCATTGAGCGCCGCCGTCGGTTCGTCCAAAATAAGCAGCTTCACCTTCTTGGATAAGGCCTTTGCAATTTCGACCAGCTGCTGCTTGCCGACGCCGATGCTGCCGACCTGTGTGTTCGGATTCTCGCTGAGTCCCACCTTATCCAGCAGCGCTTTGGCACCCATCATCGTCTCATTCCAGTTCATAATGCCCTTCTCGGCACGCTCGTTCCCCAAGTAAATGTTCTCGGCAATCGACAGATAAGGGATCAACGCAAGCTCCTGATGGATGATGACGATGCCCAGATCTTCGCTTTGCTTGATATTTTTAAATTCGCAGACGCTGCCTTTGAACAAAATATCTCCCTCATAGGAGCCGTGTGGATACACGCCGCTCAGCACTTTCATCAACGTGGATTTGCCCGCTCCGTTCTCCCCGCACAGGGAATGGATTTCACCTTCGCGAACTTTCAAATTCACGTTATCCAGCGCCTTCACCCCGGGAAACGCTTTCGTAATGTTCCGCATTTCGAGAATGTACTCTGACATCTGGCTTCACCTTCCTATCGTTTCATGTTCGCTGCCTTAAGACTATTTCAATCCGATTTCTTCCTTGGAGTAATAGCCCGTCTTCACAACCTCTTTCTCCACGTTGGAAGCATCTACGGATACAGGAGGGAGCAGATAGGCAGGCACGACCTTGATGCCGTTATCGTACGATTCGGTATCGTTGACCTCGGCTTCTTCTCCCTTCAGCACGCTCTCCGCCATCTTGACTGCCTGTTCGGCGAGCTGGCGTGTATCCTTGAACACCGTCTGGGTTTGCTCACCGGCTACGATCGATTTAATGGAGGCAAGCTCCGCATCCTGACCAGTAATGATCGGCAGGGGCTTACCTGCCGTCCCATAACCCACACCCTTGAGCGAAGAGATAATGCCGATACTGATCCCGTCATAGGGAGACAGTACCGCATCCAGATTTTCGCTGGAATAGTTGGCGCTGATCAGGTTATCCATCCGCGACTGGGCCAAGGCCCCGTCCCAGCGCAGGGTCGCAATCTGGGCCATCGTGGTCTGCTTGCTCCGAACCACAAGCTTGCCCGAATCCATGTAAGGCTTCAGAACGGACATCGCGCCGTCATAGAAAAAGTAAGCATTGTTATCGTCCGGCGATCCACCGAACAGCTCGATATTGAACGGCCCCTTCCCTTCCTTCAAGCCGAGCTTCTCTTCAATATAAGAGGCTTGTTGAACGCCGACCTGAAAGTTGTCGAACGTAGCATAATAACTCAAATGCTCGGTATTGCAGATCAACCGATCGTAGGCAATAACCTTAATTCCCTGATCATGAGCCTTCTTGATCACGTCGGTTAGCGTATTTCCATCAATTGAAGCGATGACGATGACGTCGACCCCTTTCGTAATCATGTTCTCGATTTGCGAAATCTGGTTTTCAATCACGTCCTCAGCAAATTGAAGGTCGGTTTTATATCCTTTTTCCTGAAACAGCCGCTCCATGTTCTTCCCGTCAGCCACCCAGCGCTCGGATGATTTGGTTGGCATCGCAAGGCCGACATACCCCTTGTCAGCATCGCCGGTTTTGCTTTCGGCGAGGTTGCAGGCCGTCAGGGCCAAGAGCAGCACCGCGATCAGCAATCCTGGCAATCCTCTCTTCATCGGTAGTTCCCCTTTCCGAAAAATGGAATCGAGAGCGCTTACAACCGAAGGTTCGAAAAGCCTCTCTGTACTAAAAAGGATACATCCCATCGGGTGTAGGGGTCTTTCCACGAAAACAACCTTTTTTATAATTTTCATACTTTTGTTGTTTGGGTTTTACGCGAGTGTACATTGGCTGCTTAACTTTCCGGCTTAGTCACACCATGCCCCAAGCGGTTGCCGGCATCCAAAAGGGGGAGTCCCAAAAGATCTTAGATCTTGCGGGAGGCCCCCTTGTTCCTGTTAGAAGACGCTCCATGTACGAATCGTTCCTACCATCGCTGTCGCTTGTCCGGAATCGATTCGTCCTCTCCGCTACGCCGTGCGGACTGCCTACTTTTTTAGACGCAAAGAAACCGTTCTTCGGTAAAATGGAGGTGCTACCCAAACCATTTACGAAAGGAACGGTTTCTTTTGTACATTCAATATACCATGGGGCAACCCCGGCGGCAGTCTAGACAGCTACCATCCCAAGATGCTCACCAAAGTCAACGTCTACGATTACACACAACGGATCTACTCTTCTCGTCAGATCGCCAATGCCGTCCGCGAGAATGTCATGTTCATGTGGATTGCCGGGAGACAGCATCCGGATTTTTCGCACCACTAATCGCTTTCGTTCCGAGCGTATAAAAGACGTACTGGAGAAGATCTTCACTAGCGTGCTTCAGTTTCGCCCAGGAGAAGGTCCAGACCTGTACAGCAATTGGAGGCGAAACTGCAATCCCGGCCCAAGGACAAACCACTGAAAAAAGCGATACACTCACTCCGCAAAGATCTGCTCCCGCATTTGCAAAAATATGAGACTCAGCAGGAAATGGCAAAGGTTCGGGATGTCCCCGTCATGATCCTCGCACACCGCCTACTCTTCCTGAACCGTCGCCCCTTTGCGGTACCGGTTCGGTGATACCCCCATTACTTTTTTAAAAGCCGTGCTGAAATAATGCTGGCTGTCATATCCCACCCGCTCCGCGATGTCGAGGATACTCAGATCGGTGGAATTAAGCAGCTGAATCGCCTTTTGAATCCGCGTCTGGGTCATAAGTGTAATAAAGGACGTGCCCAGTTCTTTCTTTAGCGTTCGGCTCAGATAGACTGGCGAAACCTGCAGCGCCTGGGCAAACGATTCCAGCGTCAGCTCCCGAACGGCATACTGCTCCTGGATGAGCTGCCGGGCCCGCCGTACTAACGGAGACAGCTGCGCATCCTTAAACACCCCATCCCGGCAGGCCTCATAGGCTGCAGCAACCGCCCCCGCTCCTTCCGATACAAACTCCATATGAACGTTGACAGTCAGCTTCAAGTACTTCTGAATGGATTGCTCGGCATCGGCTGCGATTTCCACATCCGTCTCACCCCATAAACAGATGCCAATCCATCCTGTATGATCACGGAACAAAACACAAGGAGCGGGATGGATCAGCTCGGAAATGATATTCTCCATCGCGAACAGATACAGCTGCCGGTCGCTTTCCTTCATCAAAGGCTGCGGAGCCGTCATCTCCGGCCATCTGGCGATGCCGACCTGAGTAGGCTTACTAGGAGGAAGCCCGAGAAACTCCAGCTGCTCCAGCGCCTCCTCCTCATCCAGCAGGCCATGCATCCATTCCAAGCAGAATCGTTCCCGCAGCAGCGGAATATTCTTCTCGATTTGCTCGGAGGCCTTCTTCAGATAACTCTCCTGGATTTGCCGGTCATTCAGTTCATCCCTTACGCTTCCAAGCACTCGAATCAGGTGATCCGCATTCACCGGCTTTAATATATAATCCTTAACCCCGAGCCGGATCGCTTCCTGCGCATACGCAAATTCGTCATGGCCAGTAATAATGACGAACCGGCATTCGGGACGTTCTTCCTTCATACGCTTCATAAGCCCGATGCCGTCCAGGAACGGCATATTCATATCGACCAGCATAATGTCGATCGGCCGGCTGAGCGCAAGCTCCAGCGCTTCCTCGCCATCCTCCGCTTCAGCAGCCACCTCCATGCCAAGAGCCTCCCAATCCACCGCATCCCGAATTCCTTCACGGATAATCGGCTCATCGTCAGCAATCAGGACTTGATACGCTTTGTTCATAGCCTGTCTCTCCCATCATGATTGGAGGACGAAGGGGCGGTATGCAGCAGCGGATGCGTAATCATTACCGTGGTTCCCTCGTTCTCTATACTGTCAATTGCGATTCCGTACTCATCGCCGAACGTTAGCTTGATGCGTGCCTGCACATTCAGCATGCCATAGCTGCGACTTTCGCCTACCCTTTCTCCCGGAGTCGTCTCCATGGCCGTTACCGGATCGGCAAGCTGATTGCGAAGCGTCTCCAGCTGCTCCTTGGACATACCTGCCCCGTCGTCTTGTACAGCAAGCACCAGCACATTCCCCTCGACATCAGCTTTGATCCAGATTCGCCCCGGTCCTCTCCGGGCCTTAATGCCGTGGTATATCGCGTTTTCCACTACCGGCTGCAGAAGGAGCTTCAGCACGTATAATTTCTCAGCCTCAGGCGAAAGCTCCATCTCAACCTGCAGCCTGTCGCGGTAACGCGTCTTCTGTATCTGCAGGTAGCTGCTGATATGCATCCATTCGTCGGACATGGAGATGATATCATCCCCTTTGCTGAGTCCGATCCGAAACAGCCTCGACAAGGATTCCACCAGATCCGATACATCGTCCGCCCCTTTCTTGCGGGCCATCCAATGGATCGTATCCAGTGTGTTGTACAGAAAATGCGGCTTAATGTGGGCCTGTAGGCTGCGCAGCTCCGCTTCGCGCTTCTGCTTCTCCCGGAGCTCGCTCAGCTTCATCAACTTGCGGATCTGCAGAAGCATGCGGTTAAAGCTGCGTCCAAGCATGCCCACCTCATCCTGACGGTTTCCCCAGTAACGGGTCGTCAAATCCCCGGATTCTGCTTTTTGCATGAAGGACATGAGTTGCCAGATCGGTCTGGATATCGACTGCGAAAGCGTGTAGGATGCAGCTATGCCAAACAAGCACACCACAAACAAGAAACAAATCATATAAAATCGAATCTCTCGGACCTCATACACCGATTCGCTGGTTGGAAATACGCCGATCGTCCGCCAGCCGGTAAAGGAGGAGGTGCCGTATATCAATTGCAGCCGCTCTCCGTTCGACTCACGGATGAAAGCACCGCTGTCCTCTTCCGGAAACCACGAAGGCGGTATGGACGGAATGATGGAATCCTCCGGCTTATAGATGCTAGAGCCGCCGGGTTCGGCCACCATCAAATATCCGCTTTTTCCAAGCGTGACATCCCGGACCGCTCTCGCAACCGCCCGCAGCTTCAAATCGATCAATACCGCTCCGGTTACTTCCCTCGTATTCGGATTCACAAACGAGCGAACGACCGACACCAACTCCTCGTTGCCATAATGAACATGGGTGGTGACGTTACGATCTGCCGGATGCCCGAGCACTGTAAAGATTCCTTCATTTGAAGCAGCCTCAAGGTACCAAGCTTCCTCCGTCAAGCTGGCGGGACCGCGCGCATACATTTCGTTACTGATGTATTCCCCGTCGCGATTGACCAGAAGAATGGAGGCGATTTCCGGGTACAGCGTCGTGAAGCCTTGAAGATACCGCTTAATCTCATAATTTTCCTCATTGTCCTGCTTCACCGAGAACGACTGCAGGCCGGAATTACCCGTATCTTCGGTTCCTGCGGCCGGCTTATCCCCTTGGATTTCCCCTTGCAGAAATCGCTCCGTGCGCGGGTCAAATCCGATCAAATACGTAATGTTCTGGAGATTCTCCATATCATTGTCCAAGGTCTGATTGACCTTTCCGATCAATTGAATGGTGTTCGAGGTTACCTGCTGATCCACAATGCGGTTAACCGTCCAATTGACGAGGACGCCCAGCGCGATTGAAGGCAGGATGCCAACCATAAGGAACAAGATGACCAGCTTGTATCTCAGCGGTAAATCCCCGAACCGCAGCCACCGCGAGATGCCTTCGCGCCAGGATTCCGCTCTGATTCTATTTTGCATAATAATCATTCACATTCTCTCGGGTCACAATCGAGATCCCGGTGTCCACCCTTGTCGGAAGTGGAGACACGTCATTGCCGAGCGTCGGGGCCGGTACGGTAAGACCATGATGCAGATGAAATAAATACTGCAGCGACCAATAGCCCATGTTCCACGTCCCCTGAGCGATCGTTGCCGCGATGGTTCCATCGGAAATCCGGTCCAGCGTCCCTTTATTTGTATCGAATCCGATGATGGTAATCCGATTCGCTTTATTCGCGCCGATAACAGCATCCGCCACGCCCATTCCGCCACTGGCCTCCGTTACGAAGATCCCTTTGAGATCCGGGTGCTTGTCCAGCAGGTCTGCAGCAGCCTCTTTGGCAACGAGGGTATCCCCTTTACCTTCCCTGATCTCCACCACGGACATGCCCGGATATCGCTGTGCCAAAGTGTCCCTGAAGCCTTCGGAACGGTCATCATGATTCTGCTGCCCGGGCTGGGTAACAATCCCGATCTCCCCTTCTCGGCCGAGAAGCTGCGCCATTTTGTCCGCGGCCGCAACGCCAGCGTTGTAATTATTGGTCGCCAGGAAAGAATAGGCCTTACTGTCAGGTGCATCCGCATCGAACAGCACGACGGGTATTCCAGCTTCCACGGCTTTATTAATTGTCGACGTCAGCGCTTTGGAATCGATGGCCGACAAGGCGATACCGGCAGGTTTTTTGGCAATCACTTGTTCCAGAACGGTGATCTGTTCCTCCACGTCATATTGTGTAGAGCCTCGGTAATCGACAGTTACGCCCAGAGCATCCCCTCCATCCTCGAAGCCCTTTAAAATATTTTTCCAATATTCCATGCCGGATTGAAAAGTCACCATGACATAATTCTCCCCAATGCTGCCGTGCAGGCCACCTTCCTCCCAAGCAGAAGAACGCTTGTCCTCCAGTCTGTACATGAACACATAGGTAAGAAAAGCCAATAGAAGCGCACCGTACACCAGCATCATCTTCTTCATGATTAAAACCCCCGATTCCTTGATCCTTCGTTCGCCATTTCCAGTTGCAATCGGTTACATAACGTATAATGAATATACTGCAATTCTTTGAAAAAGATCAAACCCTTGCTGGAATTCGGCTCTGGTCAACAGCAAAAAACAGGCCGTCCACGGTTAACCCTAACCATATCACTGCCTGCTTCTGATATTTTAATTATCTTTATTTTTATACATTAAATTTCATTGCCTTATGTAGCCCGCTTAGCCGGATAAATGCTGATGCCGTGCATAAATAAACTTACCACGTGACGCGCAAGATCCTCAGGAGTCCGCTTGCCTGTCAGAAGCTGCTGTGAGGTTAGTCTTTCAATGACGCCAACCAAGCACTCCGCAACGATGTGCATATCGGAATCTCCGTCAAAGTACCCGTCCCGCTGCTCAGCTTTCAGATTTTGCTCAATCATGGCTACCATTTCAGACTTTACGATGACAGCGTCATCCCCAATGAAAAAACCAATTTGTGTCAGGTCCGAATCTTTGCCAAGAAACGCGAACAACCCCGTCAGCACGCTCTGCAAACGACCGGTTACATGCTCCTCATCAATTCCGCTTTCCAATCTGCTTCCCTCGAGCAGGATCTTGAGCTCAGAGCGAAATTTCTCCACCAACTCCTTGAAAACGGCTTCTTTGCTTTCAAAATACAAATAGAATGACGGCTGCGTCAATCCAGCCCGGGAAACGATGGTGCTGATCTTGGTCTGATGGTATCCTGACTTTGCAAATTCATTGGCAGCGACAATCAGTAGTCTAGCCCGGCTTTCTTGTCCGTTCGCACCCTTCTTACGCAAAGCTATCCAACCTCCGAATCTAATCATGATGTATGTAAGTTACCGTTCATTATACTCTATATCGGAAAGTTACTGCTACACATAAAGTCCAGTCTTAGCATGCACGAGACTTTACATCGCATCAAGAACGTTATAACGTAAAAGGATAACGATGTTTATCGTTACAGCCAATAAGGAGATTAATAACATGCAGAAACATACCCAATCCAACTCGGTGGATATGACCGAGTCACATAACTTGCCAGCCCCGTCTTCCAAGCGCGTGCTTATTGTTACGGCAGTCGATGCCGAAAAAGAGGCCGTGCAACGCGGGCTTAAGCGCGCACATGGATTTGATGTCATCGCGGGTGGAGTCGGTCCCGCGGCTACCGCTGCTGCGACTGCCCGCCAGCTGATTCAAGGCACCTATGATTTCGTTGTCAGCGCAGGTATCGCCGGAGGATTTGCCGGCCAGGCTGAGGTTAGCTCCATCGTCATTGCGGACACCATCATTGCCGCTGATCTCGGTTCTGAAACCGAAGACGGCTTCAGCAGCGTCCAGGAGCTTGGCTTCGGAATGGATCGGGTGCAGGCAGATCCAGCTTCTGCCCGCAAACTTGCGGAGGCCTTAAAGATTGCTGGCGCAGCCGTAACCCTCGGGCCCGTCCTGACGGTCTCCACCACGACAGGAACAGCAGCTACGGCCGCACGCCTACTCCATCGGGTGCCGGACGCCGCTGCCGAGGCGATGGAGGGATTCGGCGTGGCGACCGCTGCCGATGCAGCCGGTGTGCCCGTGCTTGAAATCCGTTCCATATCCAATCAGGTCGGTCCGCGGGACCGCGGCGCATGGAAGATCAAGGAGGCGCTGCAGGCGCTTGAGACCGCAAGTTCATTACTACCGGAGGTGTTACGATGAAAATCGCTTTTTCCCCTTGCCCCAACGACACATTTGTCTTTCATGCCTGGGTTCATGGTCTTATTCCCGGTGCTCCCGAGCTTGATGTATCCTATGCGGATATCGATATCACCAATCATTGGGCAGCCGAAGATCGAGAACATGACATCTTGAAAATATCCTATGCCGCGCTGCCCTGGGTGCTGGATGAATACGCCCTGCTGCCCTGCGGGGGAGCGCTCGGCCGCGGTTGCGGGCCTCTCGTTCTGACGGCGGACAAGCTGACGGACGGAAAGACCCCGGACAGTCCGGCTGCGCTGTCCGGCCGGCGGGTAGCCGTTCCGAGCGAGCGCTCCACGGCTTATCTGTTGTTTCGCCTGTGGGCCGCACAGATCGTACCCGGAGGACTCGGCGAAATCGTGGTGATGCCGTTTGACCAGATCATGCCGGCTGTCCGCGACGGTGCCATCGATGCCGGACTGGTCATTCACGAAGCGCGATTCACGTACCCGTCCTACGGATTGAAGCTGATGACCGATCTCGGCAGCTGGTGGGAAACCGATACGAATCTGCCGATCCCGCTGGGAGCGATCGTGGCCCGAAGGTCGCTGGATTTGGCCAGCATCTCGAGCTGGATCCGCTCCTCGGTCGAATACGCCTGGGAACATCCCGGGGAATCCCGGGATTATGTCCTCCGGCACGCACAGGAAATGGACCCGGACGTCGCCAATGCCCACATTGACTTATATGTCAATCCATTTACCGCGGAGCTGGGCGAAGACGGCTATGCAGCAATTTCCGCCCTGCTGAACCGCGCAGCCGATGAAGGGCTTGTGCCGCGCATCGATCCTGCACTGTTGAAGCGTCCATAATATGGCGACCTGACCCTAAAATATATTCTCAATGGATGTACTTTCAATAGAAGAAAAACTACAAATAGAGTTTTCTTGCGGTAATCAGAAGATTTAGCTTCCGCTGAAAGCTTATGTATTCTATGTTCAAAGAGGAGCGTCCAGGAGTCCGACAAATCGGGTCTCCTGGACGCTCCTCTTTTTCATGATCCTCATGAATCGTTCTTGTCCAACTCCTCTGTTCAGAACTCATGCCTCGATATAAAATCATGCAATCGTCGATAAATTTCGATAATCTCATCCATGGGCATTCGTACCAGTCCACTGGAAGAAGGAGCAACAAACTCATGAACGCCGTCCACGACGGAGTCCTGCTGAATTCCCCAATCCGCTTTTGCTTTACCGCTAAATTCGGTGTACACGCCCTTGCCGACAAAGCAAGCAACCTCCGGTCTGTACTCCGCCAGCTTCTCCCGCAGCGTTTCTCTTCCGAGTTTGTACTCTTCGCGGGTAATGTCTTCGGCCCCCCGTGTAGGCCTGGCCACAATATTGGTAAACCCATACCCCAGTTTAAGCAATTCCCCATCCTCCGAGGCATCATATAAGCGAGGGGTCAACCCGGATTTATGCAGAATCCTCCAAAAATTGTTGCGGGGGTTGGCATAATGATGTCCGACCTCCCCCGATCGCAAACTAGGATTAAATCCGATAAAAACAACAGTCAATCCATAATCGAGATGATCGCTGACTTCGTTCATTCTGACTCCTCCTATCATCGTCTTATTCTGGGTTAACCCCTAAAACTTAATGAGAGCTCGATGCGGCAGCACTGTTGTTGCGTTTGCGTATTTGGTGAATGCCCATTACCACGGTCACGAGCTCCCAATCTCCAAGGACGTCGCTCTCATTCTCCAGCAGATAGGCTCCGGCCTGAAGCCAGCCGCTAATACGGGAAAAATGGGCGATTCCCCTTCCGGTACCATCCATTATTTCATATTCATTGGAAAAAGCAGGCGAAGTGATCTCATATACGCCCCGCGATCCCGCGTTGTATTCAAATTTTTTCGTGAAAAAGCTCATACGCATACGCAGCACGCCCAGCTCTTCCCCGCTGCCGCTCACGATATGCCACTTGTTGGAGAAGAAACGAAACGAGCCGCTGCATACCGGATCTCCCGTAGCGTTATACACGTCCAGCGAGGAACCGAAAGCACTCTTCAAATCCAGGCTTCCTATTACACTGCCTTCCCTATCCATAATATCTGTTATACCCGAGCTAAAAAAGTTATCCTTGAAATATAAATGCATACGCCTTCTCCCCTTCCTCGATTCCTTGCATACCTGTTACTCATTACAACGATTTGCACGTTAAATTGTTTCAATTTTTTGGGGGGAATCTGGGAACCAATCCTATGTTCAATTGTCTAATATTTGAGGTGATGTGATTGGAGTACCTGAAACAAATGGTGGCCGTAAATGAAGCAAGTACGGTGCTGAGCGATTTAATGGAGTCCTTCGGCCAGGACGTGTGGAACTATGCGTTCTTCCTAACAAAACGCAAAGATGCGGCTGATGATATCAGCCAGGACGTATTCTTGAGTGCATTTAAGCACTGGAATGAGTTTCAGGGCCGAAGTTCTGTAAAAACATGGCTGTTAACCATCACCCGCAACCTTTCCCTGAACTATCTCAAATCTTCCTTTATGACGAGGGTGTCTTTAACCGGCTGGGTAACCTCCAAGCAGACTGAACCCTCTGCGGAAAAAGAGTTTATGGATGCTGCTGCCGTATCGCAGATTTGGAAATACGTGATGGAGCTGCCACCCAAATACCGCGAGGTGCTCATCCTTGAATCCCATTACCAGCTGCCGCGAAAAGAAATGGCGGAGCTGCTCGGCATATCCGAAGGAACGATCAAATCCAGACTGCACCGGGCTCGCGCCCGAATGGAGAAGCTGTTGAAAGGAGAGGATGTCCAGTGAAGACCGAACAAGAGCTGCCGCCCGATTGGATACAGGAACTCGCTTCTTCTCCATTCAACGAGCCGATGTTCACCGAGAAGATGAAATCCAGTGTAATGAACAGCGCTGCTAACGGCTCTGTAAAGAAGGGTCGAAAAAAGCGGAAATCACCAGCTCGTCTGCGTATAACCGCAAGTGCATTCATGATTCTTCTAATAGCGGCGGTATGGGGATGGCGCGAGTCCCCTGCGCTTCAACGGATGATCCCGATCCAGGGCTTGGGATATGCTGCCAAGTGGACTCCCCGCAGCGTATACACGGAGGATGGGGTGGATAAACTTCAGGCATTTCCGGGTGGGGATTATGCCGCGGGCTCTCCGGCCGGTGCCTGGTGGAATCTGCTAACCCCGGTCCAAGAGCTTGAAGGGAAAACGATCCACATAACCGCCGTACACCGGGATACGGGAACTACCCTTGAAGAGTTTGTCGAGACGGAGATTACCTCCGATATGGCTTACGATAACTTCACCCGGGTCTCTTCCCGCTTTGCCCTGCCGCTCTCCGGGTTATGGCGATTCGACGTGATGGTGGATCAGGAGAAATACGGCGATATCGTGGTCGATGTGCCGGACAGCAGCTGGGAGCCGAGTCCGAGTTTTAGATCCGGTAATTATGCTATGACCGGCGTGGAAGGTCGTTTGGGTTTTATCCATCCTCCTTTAATTGCAGATAAACCCAATAAATACATGTGGCATTTCTGGGGGCGTGCCGAGGAATTAACGGGTGACTTGCACATTACGGCGATAAAAAGAAACACGACCGAGATCATCGATGTCTTTGAGGTTGCCGG
The DNA here is from genome assembly GCF_037993005.1 of Paenibacillus sp. FSL F4-0100. Taxonomy (NCBI): domain Bacteria; kingdom Bacillati; phylum Bacillota; class Bacilli; order Caryophanales; family Paenibacillaceae; genus Paenibacillus; species Paenibacillus sp. FSL F4-0100. The sequence continues at coordinate 1,762,359 of NZ_CP150303.1, read as the reverse complement.
GTTACGGCCTTCCTCGATAAACGGTGCTGATGCAGCGATACCAACCTCCATGTCGCTGCCTTCGCCAGGACTGTGGCGTATTATGGTCTCCATTAACGGTCAGCTGTTTGGCAGCGTCATTGTGGAAGTCGATAAACCTCAGGACTAAGCTTTCACTACCCTAACCTATCAGAACTACTATCCGAGACTGAAGTTCATCAAATAAGGCTGCCCCGGTCTGTAGGCATCTACAGAACCGGGGCAGCCTGTTCATTGTGGAATATCAAAAATTTCATATTCCGCTTATTTCATCAGCCAAACAGCATTATTCCGCGTTCAATGCTTCCTTCGGCACTTCGATCTTGCTGATTTCGTTATGCTTGGAGTAAGTACTCTTCATTTTCATATCCAAGGATACCTTCTGACCTTCGGCTTCCATTGCCATTACCATGTCCAAATCGGTTGTTACAGGCAGGTAAGATTCCTTCTGTACGCCATAAACAATATGGATGCTCTTGATATCCATTTGATCCATCATGGCTTCCATCTGCGGATCGTTGCCCGCTTGGCTCATCATGGACTTGGCAAGCTCCTTCAGATTGTCGCCGGAGACATCCGCCGTCAGAACGTATGAGTCTCCGTCCTCCGTTACTTTGAAGTCCTTAGCGAGAGTCTTGAACTGCTCTAACTGCTGCTCCGGACTTGCACTGCTCGGATCCAGGCTGTCGCGGATCTCCTGCTCCGATTCCTTCGGAACCTGCATCCATTGGCCATCCATAAGCATGTAGATACCGTCTTCTGTTATATACTGCTTCATCTCGATCTTGCCTTCCGGAGAATCCATCACGATGTTCTGCATCATCTCCACCGGCTCGAGCGTAAGTTCCGAATCAAGCGCCATATTAACATCTTGCTCCTGCTTCTCTTCGCCTTCAACTACGATATGCTGTTTAACATCGGCTTTCATCGCAAAACTCTTCAAATTCTTAGAAGCTTCAGCCGACTTCTGAAGAAGCTCGTCAGCAGTTGGAAGAGCATCCTTCTTCGGTTCTTCTTTAGCAGGCGGCGTCTCGCTCGTCCCTTGTTCCGCTGCTGGCGGTGTTGCGGCGTCGTCTGCTGCTTTGTTGTCCTTTCCGCATGCTGTCATGCTCATTACCAAAATTGCCCCTAGTAATACTGCTGTCCACTTCTTCAATCGAATTTCCTCCTAAAATATGTATTCCAAGATTACTCATCCCATTCTATACGATTTGCGACAAATATTGATCAATTTTTCAGAAAACGGTACACTAGACCTATTCTTTGTCAGGGAGTGTGCACAATTGGAAAACATTCTTGTTACCGGATATCGAGCTCATGAACTCGGTATTTACAACAACAAACACCAAGGCATTCCTTATATACGTCAAGCGATTGCCAACCGCTTGATTCCGCTGCTCGAGGAAGGTCTTCAGTGGGTTATCACGCCCGGTCAGTATGGCGTGGACCTGTGGGCCGTTGAAGCAGCTATAGAACTAAAGTCCCAATACCCTCACCTGAGATGCTCTATTCTGACCGCCTATCAGAATCCCGAGGCGCAATGGAACGACGATAAAAAAGCTTATTTTCAGGAATTGATGAAGGGGGTAGACTTCTATGCGCCTGTCAGCAAGAGCCCCTATCAGGGGCCGTGGCAATTTACGGCCAGAGACGATCTGTTACTCCGCAAGACCGATGGCATTCTGCTCGTGTATGACGAAGATGGCGGCGAAGCCAGCCCCAAGTTCATCAAAGAACGTGCGCTGAAGAAGCAGACAGCGGACGGTTACCGCTTCATCAGCATCGGCTCGGAGGAGATACAGGCTGTTGCAGACGAAGAGAACATGTCGCAGGATTTTTACTAGGCTTGCTGCTCCCCGGTTACCACTTCGATCCGCCAGAAGAGTTCCCTGCTGGCGAATCTCCCCAGCTAGAACCGCCAGAGGAGCAATGTGAAGAACCTGAAAGAGACGTCAGCTTAAAGGAAATATTTTCGACATAAGTCTGCCTCTCTGATGGATTATCGAAATTAATCATTTTATGCAACATTCCGCAAAAATCAAGGAAAAGAGAATATCAACTAACAAATGAACCTGTGGCAATATTACACATGAGAAGCGGTGGAGCATGCGAATTAACAAATATATAAGCGAAACGGGAGTTTTCTCGCGCAGAGAAACCAACCGATTGATTGCAGCCGGACGCATCACGATCAATGGCAAGGTGTGTGAAAAAGGGGCGGACGTTGAACTGCACGATATTGTGTTAATAGATGGGAAGGAAATTCCTCATCAGGATAGGGAAGCGGTTTACCTGGCTCTCAATAAACCTATCGGTATTGTCTGTACGGCAGCAGAACATGTCGCGGGAAACATTATTCAGTTTGTTAACTATCCATCGCGCATTTTTGCCATTGGAAGGCTGGATAAAGCCTCTGAAGGTTTGATTTTACTTACGAACGACGGAGATATTGTGAACAAAATGATGCGTTCAGAACATCATCATGAGAAAGAATATGTGGTGACTGTGGACAAACCCGTTACGGACGAATTTATGCAAGCGATGTCTCAAGGTGTTGAAATCCTGGACGTCATAACCAAACCATGCAAGGTCTATAGGCAAAGCGAAGATGTATTTCGTATTATTTTGACACAGGGCCTTAATTTGCAAATCCGCAGAATGTGTAAAGCCTTGGGGTACAGAGTGCTGAAGCTGGAGCGTATTCGGATTATGAATATTACACTGGATCAACTGGAACGGGGGAAATGGAGGCATTTGCAGGAAGCCGAACTACATAACCTCCTGTTCATGTTGAACTAGGCGAAGGCGAACTCGTGGTAGGAACAGTAAGGCAACATACAAAAGCCATTTTTCAACTTTGTCCACGCCGGCCAAGGAAAGCCACTCCTAAGGTTTACTTCATAAACCCCGGTATCGTGTCAAATTTGAAAAATGGCTCTACATGCTTAAAACATATTATTTCTATGCCAGCAAATAATCGTCAATGCTGGTATAAGCATACCCATGGGCCGTCGCAACCGCTTCGTAGGTTACCTTGCCGTCGATGACATTAATGCCCTTGGCAAGTGCTTGATCATGACGCGCGGCAGACCGAAGTCCTTTACTTGCTATTCTCAGTCCATAGGGTGCCGTTACATTGGTCAATGCCATGGTGGAGGTTCTGGCTACGGCGCCCGGCATGTTGGCTACAGCATAATGAATAACACCATGCTTTTCGTAGGTCGGGTTGTCATGCGTGGTGATCCGGTCAATCGTCTCGATGGAGCCCCCTTGATCAATCGCCACATCCACGATGACGGATCCCGGACTCATCTCTTTTACCATCTCTTCCGTTACGAGGCGCGGGGCCCGCGCACCGGGGATCAATACCGCGCCCACGACAAGGTCAGCGGCCTTCACCGTTTCCGCAATGTGATACGGATCGGACATAATCGTTTTGACCCGCCCTTGGAACAGATCATCCAGTTGACGAAGTCGGCCAGGATTAATATCGAGGATGCTGACGTCCGCACCGAGACCCAGCGCAATTCTTGCCGCATTGGTGCCGACGATACCGCCGCCGATAACGGCAACCTTACCTGGTGCGACCCCGGGTACGCCACTTAGAAGAACTCCCTTGCCGCCATGCGCTTTTTCCAGGAAATGCGCTCCGATTTGGATGGACATTCTTCCTGCCACTTCACTCATCGGTGTCAACAGCGGCAGGCTGCCATCCGTCAATTGTATCGTTTCATAAGCAACGGCACTCACCTTACGGTCAACCAGCGCCTTGGTCAGTTCCGGCTCGGGGGCCAGGTGCAGATAAGTGTATAGAATCATATCCTCTTGAAAGTATTCATATTCCTCCTGCAGGGGTTCCTTTACCTTCACAACCATCTCGGCTTTCCACGCTTCTGCAGCCGATGCAACCACTTTGGCTCCAGCCGCTCTGTAAGCTTCATCCGTAAAACCGATCCCAAGACCAGCCCCGGATTGTACAAGCACTTCGTGTCCGGCATTTCTAAAACTGACAACCGTACCCGGCGTCATGCCTACACGACTTTCGTTATTTTTGATTTCTTTGGGAACCCCAATTATCATCCCCATGCCTCCTTAATAGTGAATTTTGCCTATCTAATTGAATTGTAACCATTTTTACCCAAACTGTGTACCTGTCTAAGGTCAGGGATTGTCCATCCGAATTTATCTCTATGTATCCGTAGTATATGCAGATAAAAGATGAACTGCATGCAGAAAAAAACACTTCTGGCAGAGGGATTATAACGGATTTTTGTCCGTTATACCGTCCTCGCCAAAGTGTTTCAATCATGCGCATTCATGAAAACTCTAAGTGCTTCTGTTGTTATATCCCTTCGTTATTGTGCAACCAGCTTAAACTTTTTCGCGATCCTTCCCTTTGTCGGATTCACCTGCGTTTTTGTTCGCCTTCTCCCGATCGAGCTGCATCTCCTCCACCGTCTTCACCTTGAGTCTGGCTGCTCCTTCATACGGACGGGTGGGGATCAGATTGTCTGATATTAGACGTGCTTTCGCTTCAGTGATCGAAACCGCATACTGAGGAAGCCACGCTTCACCGGCTACCAGCATTTCATCGACCAGCTGCCAGATTTCCTTCGGATTACATACCGCTCCAACCAGCGGATCCATCATAAATGCCTGACGAAGCAGCTTGTCATCTCCATGAACCGCCGCTTCGACCGCCAGCCGTTGAACGGATATGCTTACGCCACACACCGCAGCCGGCCCTAACGGCAAATTCCCTACATGCGGCATGGAAATGCCGTTGCGGTCTACGTAACCCGGCGCCTCAATGATTGCATCATTCGGCAGATTAGCGATAATGCCCTCATTCACCACATTAAAATGCCCCCGGTATACCCGGCCGGTTTCCAAGCCTTCAATAATGTAGGAGCCATGCTCCTCTCCCCGGTGCTCCGGCGTGTACTCCATAGCCGGATCTTGCATCCAGTTCGGGAAATCAGTCTCGAACCAGTTGCGTCCCTCGGTACAGACTCGCAAATATCCGCCTGTCTCTCCGTTTATCCAACTGCTGAGGTCAATCCACTCCGTAATTTCCTCCGCCCGTTTACGGTACCAAGGAACATATTCGCTTAGATGGCCGTTGGATTCGGTGCTGTAGTATCCGAAACGCCGCAGCATATCGATGCGAACCTTCTCTGTCCTGCTATACTCCGGATGCCGTTCGAACGCTTCCAGCAGTCCAGCCGTCAAGTCCTTGCCTTGATGTGAGGCTTGAATATACCAGGTTTGATGATTAATGCCGGCACAGACAATATCGACTTCCTGTTTCTTCAAGCCATAAACCTCGGCGATTTGGTGATGCCCATGCTGTACGCCATGGCATAATCCAATCGTCCGCACGCCGCCATACTGATTGCATGCCCATGTCAGCATAGCCATGGGATTCGAGTAGTTCAGCAGCAGTACATCTGGTGCGCACACTTCGCGAATATCCTGGCAAATGTTCAACATCTCAGGGATTCCCCGCTGGCCATACATAATGCCGCCTGCACAGAGCGTGTCGCCCACGCATTGATCGATGCCATATTTCAGCGGAATGTCCACATCCGTACGGAATGCCTCCAGTCCGCCCACGCGAATGGTGCAGATGACATATTTTGCACCCTGCAGGGCTTGTCTTCGATCCGTGGTGGACTGGATCGCAATCGACAGTCCGTTCTCGGTAATGTCCCGCTGACACAATTCCGTGACCATATCCAGGTTATGCTGACTGATATCGGTGAAAGAGACCTCAATATCCCTAAATTCCGGTACAGTCAACAAGTCACGCAGAATTCCCCGGGTAAAGCCGATGCTGCCCGCGCCGATAAAAGCAACCTTAAATGACATTCTATCCACTCCCCAGCTGCAGATTAGATTGTAGTTATTGTAGCAATCGAGTGGTAGAAAGCGTTATCAAAATCATGACCTCTTGGACTCTTCCGAGTCAAAAATCCTCACTTCTTATCTGATCTGGCATTCTGATCACCGTATTTCCAGGCATTCCGATCCTTCCGCAGCCGATATTCCACCGGCGTGGTTCCCGTATTCTTCTTGAACAACATATGAAAATATTGCCTGCTGCCAACACCCACATAGTCCGATATTTCATCTATGGGGATATCCGTCTGCTCCAGCAGCATTTTGGCCTTTTCCATTCGAATCATGGTCAGATACTCCGTTATTGTCCTGCCCGTCCCTCTGCGGAATACCCGATGCAAGTAGCCGGGATGCAGATTCACCTCGGCGGCAACGTCCTTTACCTGAATATGGCGATCATAGTTCTGATGCAAGAAATCGACGCTTCGTTTAATATAGAACTCGCTCTGCTGCACTTCGCTGCGTTCCCTTTCTTCATACAGACGGGCGATACAGACAAGCAGCTGAATAAACAGCATATGCGTCATCATTCTACCCTCCGTCCCTCTCTGATCGAGTTCAAGCACGAGGCTCCGCAGCACCGGATATACCTCCTCCTGATCCGCTAGCACCAAGTAGGGAAACGGCCGATTCAGGAGAAAAGACACCTCTTGCTCCTCACCTGCAATCTGCCCGAGAGAAAGCGTCCTCCCTTCATTTTCCATAAACCCGAATTCCACATTCAGCATTCGGCAGGAGACCGCCTGCTCAACGATTAACCGATGCGGAACATCGGCATCCAGTACCATAAACTCCCCTTTTTTCAGCGTGATGCTCTTTTCCTTATCGCCTACCTTCACGTCAATCCGGCACACCCCTTGGATCATATACATAATCTCGGTTGAGTCATGCTGATGGTATGGCATTTCATAATCTATCCACTGCTTATAGTAATAGGCGTAAAAGCGCGGGACATAATCTCCCTCTTCTAACATCTGCTGAAACAAGCTGCCATTCACAACACATGTTCCTCCCTTCGTCCGAGCCGTGCAGCATGATTTATGGACAAAAACTTCTATCGACGTACTTCACAGAAGACAGACCGCGTTTAAGAGTAGTTATAGGTGTATTAAAATCTCACAGCGTACATAAATCGTAACTTTATATATAAAAAAGCCTGGCCCTTAGGCCAAGCTTATCATCAATATGCCAGTGGTGCTACGAGATTTTGAAGGCCGATACGGTATGGTTTAACTCTTCAGCAAGCTCGGCAAGCGATTGTGCCGTTGCAGCCGATTCCTCGCTTGTAGCCGCCGTTTCCTCCGTCGACGAAGATATGGTTTCAATTGCGGTCGCCACCTCGGCAGCCTGGGCTGCCTGCTCCTCGCTGGCAGCTGCAATATCCATTACTTTACCGGCAGACTCATTCACCATACTTGTAATGTAGGCAAAGGCTTCACCGGCTTTTTCCGTGTGGATGACGCCTAGATTCACCGCCTCCACGCTATCAGCCGTATTCTTCTGCATGCCCTTGATGATATCGGCGATCTGCTTCGTCGCTCCTCCGCTACGTTCAGCTAGCTTGCGCACTTCATCCGCCACCACAGCGAAGCCTCTTCCTTGATCGCCGGCGCGGGCAGCCTCGATCGTGGCATTAAGGGCAAGCAGATTGGTCTGCTTGGCGATATCGTCAATCACCTCGATAATCTCGCCAATCCGCTGGGAATCAGCTTCGAGTTTGGCAACCTGCTCTCGTACCCGATTCATGCCTTCCACCGACTGCTGGACGATACCGCTGCCTTCCGTTGCAATGCCGGAGGTCTGGTTTACAAGCTCGGATGCTGCTGATGCATCGCTCGCAACAGAATTGATGGCATTTGACCATTCATGGAACAATTCACTGACCGTTTGCACGGATTCAGCCTGACTGCTGCTTCCAACCGCAAGTTCCTCGGCACCAGCCGATAGCTGCTGTGAAGCGGCGGCTACCGATGATGCGTTCAGGTTCACTTTGCCGATCATCTCCCTCATGCTCTCCAGCAGCTGCGCGAATACTCTGGACAACGTGCCGATTTCATCGGCTCTGCGGAGATAAGCCGCAGGCACCTCCTGCGTGAAGTCTCCCTTCGACATGAACTCTCCGATGGAAACGGAAATGCCCAATGGTTTCACGATGGATCTCGTTAACAGGACCACGACAGCCGCCATGGCCACCAGAGTGGTCAGTCCGGCAACGATAATGGAGATAATCAACGCATCCGAATTTGCCGTAATCTCATCCATCGGGATAATGATAGCAGCAGACCATGGCGTTTCGGTCAATCCGGTCTTAATCGGGGTATACAGCTTGTACAGCTCGGAATCTTCCTCAGTATAGACATCTCCTTCCCGAATCGCATCAAGGATAAGGGGAACCGTCTTGCCAGGATAGGCCTCCTCCAACGTCTGCCCCATCACCCCGTCCTCCGGCGACGTTACGATCACGCCGGTATTCGAAAAAATATGCGCATACCCAGTGTCGAACAATCGGAATTGCTCCATTACGCTTTGCAAATGTGCCAGGGAAATATCGACGCCAACCACGCCGACAGTCTTTCCGTTATCGATAATCGGAACAACGAGCGATGTCATCATGACATCTTCGTTGCCTACTTTGAAGACGTACGGATCCATAATGATTTCTTTTCCGCTGTTCTTCGCCAGGAGATAGAAGTCACCTTCCCCTTCGTGCTCGTAATCCTCGATTACGGAGCGTTCCAGGCCGGATTCCGTTCTTGCCCAGTAGGACATCAATCGCCCCGTTTGATCACTGCCCTGTTTGTTTCTGTATTCGTTGTCCCGGCCATCAAAGGCATCCGGCTCCCATAAGGTCCAGATCCCTTTCCAGGACGGATTGTCTTCCAGATTTCTTCTCAGTATTTCATTAACGGCTGCGCGATTCGTGGTATCGGTCCCTTTCATTCCAACAAAGCTTACAGCTAATGTACGTGCGGAGCTCATGACATCGTCAAGCTCTGCTTGTACCAGCGTGCCAATCTTCTCACTCGTTGTCACCGCAAGCGTCTTGGCCGAATCCAGAGCTTCCTCCGTTGTAGTCATACTGATATACGTCATCATGCCAGCTAGAAAAATCGTAATCGACCCCAAAATAATAAACAGCATACGACTCTGGAGTTTCATTGCAAACAGAGATTTCAAAGACTTCAATCGTTTCATTATGAGTCACCCTCGCTTCTTCCGGCTGTTAAATTCATTCCACTCTTCTTCAAGCTGCGCCAAAACTTCCTCAATCTCTTCCGGTGACAAGAGGTCATCGACACCATATTCAAATAGGTCCTTTGTCATGCCGCAGGTTACCACCCTTCCTACTTACAGACTACATCCATCCAGTAACATAAGCATATACACTTACTTACCGTTCGTAACCGAAATTCTCTTGCGTGCTCACGCAAGAATTTTGCGGATCACCTTGCGGATATTGTCGAATAACGGCGAATCTTTCTCGTGTCATGTCGAGGTAAACATACTTTATGATCTGAAACGTTAAAGAGAGCTAGCCGGTCAGCCCAGCTGAACAAAATCCGAATCCGAGAGGATTCCCATCTGCTTTGCCTTCAGTGCAGCTTCTATGCGTGACTTCACATTCAACTTTTGAAACAGATTGGTTAAGCAGTACTCCAGTGAACGCTGGCTCATGATCACCATTCCCGCAATCTCCTTGTTACTCTTTCCGCGAGCGATTTCCTTGAGAATACTATATTCTTTATCGGTTATAGACTGGGCTGCCGGCGCCCCTGCTGTCCGTTCCGGACCATTTGCGGTAACACGCCGGAGCTGCTTCACAAGTGTTAACGGCAGAACTACTTCCCCTCGCAGCGCACATCGAACAGCCGTTACCAACTGCTCTTTGCCCGACGTTTTCGAGACAAAACCAGCCAGTCCGGCCTCCATAATCAAATTAAAATGATTGCTGACTTCAAAACCCGTATAAACCAGCATCACCGCGTTCGGAACGATTAGGAGGATCTGCTTGGCCAAATCAATTCCGCTCATGCCCGGCATATGCATATCAATCAGCATTACGTCAAAATGCAACGTTCTCACCAGCTCCAGCGCCTGCTCCGGCGTATTCGCAAGCTTCACGAACATATCCTTTTCCTGCTCAAGCAGCACCTTGGTTCCCTCCATTACCGAGGGATGGTCATCCACTAATAAAATTTCGATCATGGTCACTCATGGCTCCTTCAATCTGGTATCTTGATTACTTCACTGCCGGTGGAATGTTTACTTTGCTGTTATGGATATATAGACAGCCGTCCCCCCGCTCTTCGATGAGTCGAACTGGATTTTACCGTTCATGCTTCTCACCCTTTCCTTCATGCCGCCGATCCCCATATGATTGAATTGATCCGGTTTCTGGTTCAAATCGATCCCAATCCCGTTATCTTCATAGCTAAGATTGACTTCATCACAATGAGTGGACAAACGGAGCTTTACCTCGGTCGCGTTGGAATGCTTCGTGGCATTGGCTAGCAGCTCCTGGACAATTCTGTACAGTCCGATCAAGTGATCGTCACTGATATCATCATCGAAGTTCGAGCAGTCGAACTGTATAGAATAATTGGTGCGGAGCTGGGTAAATTCAAACAATGCCTCCAGCGAACGTTCCAAACCCTCCTCCTTGAGCAGCGGGGGGCGAAGCTCGTTGCACGTAATTCGAATCTGATATATGACATCCAGAAGCCCCTGCTCGATTTCCTCCAGCTGTGGGCGAAGTTGCTCCGGCAGCTCATGATCCGATGTAATCTGATTTAATTTCCTATACCATATAATCTGTTCCTGGAGCGCAGCATCGTGAAGATCTTGGGACAATCGCTTCCGCTCATTTTCAGATAAATGCAGCATCAGTCGCAGCAGCCACAAGGGCATGATCTGCTGGGATGAATCCAGCTTCTCCAGCTCCCTCGTCAAATCCTCAATGACGCGGAAGTTATCGTACAGGACACTTGCATAGCGCGTAATGGTCTCCAGCCATATTTTTTTGGCCTGAATCATTAGCAAGGGAACCTCTCCGCCAATGCAGACAATGCTGCTATCCCCGTTCATTTCTCCAATCTTGACAAAATATCCGTCGGACATCTCAAACAGTTTACAGAATGGAATATGCTCGGGACCGCATGTATGGATCGCATGAAGCACACCTTGCGGCAGAACTTTATGGCCCCCTTGGATTTTGATATGCAGGCTGTGGTGGTTGATCTGGATGAGGCTCACCCGATCCGCCACCAGCACCTTCTTGATTTCCCGCACGATACGGGCGTTCAATTCACTGATCTTCACCATCCCAAAAAGGTCGGAAGAGAATTGATCCAGGCTCATTTGCAGCCTAAAATAACGGTCCTCGCTCTCCCGAACTAGCCTTTCTGCCGCAATGCGCTCCCGTTCAGCCTGCTTCTGCTGCGTAACATCGCGAATAATGGTAAGCGCCGTGTTATGACCTATATAAGGGATAGGTGTCGTAATTGCCTCTATATCGATGATCGTTCCATCCAGTTGGACCAGTTTGTTCCCGGTGAGCTCCGAGGTATTCCCGCTTTCGTACACATGCTCAACCTCTGCAATCACGAACTCGACCTGATCCGAGGGGATTACGTCCTGGAGTGAAGTTCCCGCTAATTGTACGATATCCGCTATACCCAATAAGGAAAGGCCCGCGGGATTCGCATAAACATAAGAAAAATCGGAGTGCAGGAACATCGCAACAGGAGCGATATCCAGGATATGACGGTTGATTCGGTCGCTTTCCATAAGGGCCCGTTCCGCGGATTTGCGGGCGGTGATATCCTCGAAGAAAATCTCAATCGCGTCAGATTCCGCATCATACAAGGCCGTTGTCACGACATCGACCCGCTCTCCGTCAACCCGCTTTATGGATAATTCCTCGGGAACGACCTGCCCTGATCGAATAAGCTGCATGAGCCGTTTGCGTTCCCACTCCTCGTAGGGATCCAGCACCCAGTCCCAAGGATCGGTACCCAGGATGTTCTCAGGCCCAGCCGCTCCAATGATCCGAAGTCCAGCGGGATTTACATACATCAGCTTGCGGTCCTTACAAACGGCAATGGCAATAGGAGATAGCTCTACCAGCCTGCGATACCGGTTCATGCTTTCCTTGAGCGCTTGCTCCATCTTCTTGCACTCCGTAATATCATACAGCGCCTCCTCCATGCGGAAACGTGTGCTAATATCAACGGCAATACCATCTGTACGGATCATTTGCCCGGATTCATTCATCATCGGAATCATCTTCACTTGGACCCAGCGAACATCGCCCTCTGCATGAATAATCCGGAATTCAGTATGAACGGTCTCACCTTGTCGAGTTCTGTCGACCAATGATCGAAACAACGTCATATCCTCTGGATGGATCAGCTCTTCCCAGGAAAGACCGTCCGTGAAATCACGATGTGAATAACCTGTAATTTTATGAAAAGCCAAAGAAGTATTTTGGATACTCCTTGTGCCGAAATCGTATGACCAAATGCCAACATCAAGCGTAAGCAGCATATCATCAAGCAGTCGGAATCTGCCTTCGGCCGTATCCAAGGCCTGATGGTTTAACTTTCGCTGATATGCGCTTTTGAACAAGAAAATCCAGAATGTGATGGTGAGGGCGACTAATACCAAGATGGTTGCCCCTAAGAAGTAAATACACATGATGTTTGATGGTCTCCTTATGAAGCATACACGCAGTCACGTCAGATGCTTTGCGGTATACCGAATGCGAACTGCGGGATGAAGCAAATGGCAGCCATATCATTTATCGGCAGATCCTTCACAAATGCGAAGATCAAGTACAGAGAAATTTTGCGTAACGATTCGGAGTGTCATATCCACGAAAATAAACGAAGCAAAAGGGGCTCTAAACAAAATAAAGCCCAAAGCGGCGTTTCGCTTCGGGCATTTCCATCATGACATTTCCATCGTACACATCGCTCATGCCAAATCCCACTCGGAGTGGATCTTGGGCACATCTGAAATTAACTGCTGGGTATAAGGATGCTGCGGATTCAAGATCACCTCTTCCGCTGGTCCCCGCTCCACAACTTTCCCCTGTTCCATAATATACAGCGTATCGCTTACATAATAAGCAAGCCCTACGTCATGGGTAATGAAAATAATTGTCATGTTGTTCTCATCCCGCAGCTTCAAGAGCATATCCAGTATCGTGGATCGTGAGCATGCGTCAACCATGGAGGTCGGTTCATCCGCAATCAACAGCTTCGGATGAAGCATGAAGATCCGGGCAATCATCAGGCGCTGCATTTGCCCGCCGGACAGTTCGAACGGGTATTTATTATGCAGCTCTTCAAATTTCAGATTGACGAAGGAGCACGCTTCCTTCATTTTGCGGAATTGCTCCTCCTTCGACAGTTTATCACCCTGCAGCTTGATGCAGTCGAGCAGCAGCTTCTCGACTTTGTAGAACAGATTGAACGAAGAGAACGGGTCCTGGAAGATCGCCTGGATGTTTTTCCAATAACGCTTGCGGTCTCTGTGCCGATTCAATTGTCTTGGCTTGCCCATATACTCAATCTTACCGCTGCTCTCCTTCAGCAGGCCCATGATCATTTTGGCCAGTGTCGTTTTGCCGCTTCCGCTCTCGCCGACAATCGATATGATTTCGCCTTCATGGAAGGTAAAGCTGACATCCTCCACGGCGGTTGTCTTCTGCTTTCCGTAACCGAATACCTTGGTAAGATGCTCTCCCCGAATCAGGACATCATTCTTCTTCATTCGCATACCACTCCTTAAGCACACCCGGTTCTACGATGCAGCGATACATTCGATCCTCCACGGTCTGGCTCACAATCTTTCCCTTTCGGCAGGCGTCTTGCACATAGGAACAGCGATCCGCGAACCGGCAGCCCTCCGGCACGTTCTTCAAATTAGGCGGGGTCCCCGGGATGGCGGCCAGCTTATGGCCTTTCATACCTTCCTCGGGCACAATGATGGAACCCATCAGCTTTTTTGTATATGGGTGTATCGGGTCAAAAATCATTTGCTCTGCGGTACCGCGCTCCACGATCTCCCCTGCATACATGACGATGATGTCATCCGTTACGTGATAAAGCAGCGGCAGCTCGTGCGTGATGAATACCAGAGACTGAATATAGCCCCGATCCAGCAGACTCTTCAGCAGCTTGATCACCGCTTTCTGCGAGGTTACGTCCAGCGCTGAGGTCGGTTCGTCCGCAATCAGCACTTTGGGATTCAGAATGGTGGAGATTGCGATAACCGTCCGCTGCTTCATGCCGCCTGACAGCTCGTTCGGATAGGAGTTCAGTACCTTGGTCGACAAATTCAAGGTTTCGAACCGTTCCGCCGCCATATCCCACACCTGCTTCTTGTTCAGTTCAGGGCGATGCTCCTTCATAATATCCTCGACAAAATGAATGATTTTGAGCGTAGGATTCAGGGCATTCATAGCTGCTTGCGGGATATACGAAATCTCTCTTCCCGACACCTGGGAACGGAGCTGTTCCTTGCCAAGCTTCATAATGTCCGTACCGTTGATGACAATCGAGCCGCTGCCAAAATGAAGTGGTGGAAAATAGAATCCCATCAGGCTGAGCGCAAGAGTCGATTTGCCGCAGCCGGATTCACCGGCAATGCCAAGCGTCTTCCCCTTCTCGAGTGAGAAGCTCACGCCGTCTACGGCATATACATGCTCCTTCAACCGGGTACGGTAATAGGTTTTCAATTCGTTAACTTCCAGTATATTTGTGCTCACAACACCCATCAGCTCCTAATCTTCGGATTGAATATTTCATCCATGCCGGTGTTCATCATGTACAAGGAGAAGGTGATGATGGCGATGGAGATCGCCGCCGGAATGAAGGCCCACCAAGCGCCAGCAACCGGTGCTTCAAATACGAGCGCCCAGTTCATGATGATGCCAAGGGAGATCGTGTTATACGGTCCCAGCCCCAGCATCGAGATGGAAGCCTCGGACAGAATGCCCGATGCCGTCTGCAGCACGAAGGCCATGACAACATAGGAAGCGATGTACGGCAAAATCTCCGAGATGATAATGCGCGGCGTGCTGTACCCGGATATTTTCGCGATATTCACGTGATCCCGGTTGCGGAGCGAGGATGTCTGCGCACGCACGGCCCTGGCCGTCCAGGGCCAGCTGGTAATGCCGATGATGACCGCCGTGACAAATGAGCTGCGCGAATCGATGCTTACCGAGATCAGAATGAGGATGACAAAGGAAGGAATCACGATGAAGATGTTGGTGATCGCGGTCAGCAGATTATCGATCATGCCTCCGATGTAACCTGAAGCTAAACCGATCACAAGACCGATCACGGTAGCAAATACGCCGGCAATGAGGCCCACCTGCAAAGAGGTCCGAATGCCGTAGATCAGTTCCAGAAATAAATCCCTGCCGAAGTTATCCGACCCCAGCAGCAGCTTCGAATCCGGCGGCTGGTACGCCAGGGCGATCATCTCCAGCGGGTCATTGCGGTTAAAGAGCGGGTAGATCAGCACCACGCCGATCATAGCCAGCAGCATGCAGGCTCCGAACATAAACTTTGGCGATTTGATCAATATGCGAAAGGAACTGTTCATATTATTGATCCTCCATCTGAGCGGCCTTAATTCTTGGATCAATCCAGCCGTAGATTAGGTCAATCGTAAAGTTGGCCAGCAGCACAGCCAGGGCGATCAAGAGGGTGCAGCCCGATATTAACGGATAATCCAGCTGACGGATCGCCGTGAACATCCAGGTTCCGATTCCCGGATAACTGAATACGATCTCACAAATCAGCGAACCGCCTACCATCGTACCGATGGATAACGCCAATCCCGTGATCTGGGGCAGCATCGCATTCCGGAATACATACCTCGCGATTTTGGAATCCCGTATTCCGAGAAGCTTGCTGTACAGCACATAATCCGAATTCAGCTCATAGATGGACATCTCCCGCATGCCAATGGCTTGGCCGCCAATCGTAACCAGCACGATCGATAGAAACGGAAGCGTGTGATGCCGAAGTACGGAAGCGAAGAATTCAAAACTGAGTGACGGCACCATCTGATAATCGTAGCCCCCATGCAGCGGAAACCAGTTCAGGGACAGGGCGAACACATACAGCATAATAATGGCTAGGGTAAAGAACGGAATGGAATTCACGAACAAGGCCACCGGGAATATCACTTTATCGAACACGCCTTTTCGGTAGGCCGCCACGGCGCCCAGCACGTTGCCGATGATCCAGCCAACCAGGATGGCCGGAAGCTGGAGCCCGATCGTCCAGGGAACTGCTGAGGCCAGAATCTCCGTTACCGGTTTCGGATAGAGCCCGAATGAAGTGCCCAGGTTACCGGTCGCCAAATTTTTCAGATAGATGATGAACTGTTCCCATAAAGGCTTGTCGATTCCGAACTCAACGAGAAACGTCTCATAGACCCGTTTGATCGTATCGCTGTCGGTCATCCCCTGCGTCATCTCAGACACAATCATGCTCACCGGATTTCCCTCAATCATCCGAGGCAACAGGAAATTCAGCGTGACCGCAATCACCAGCGTCAGAAAGTACCAGAAGAACTTCTTGACGATATATTTTCCGTAAACGCTCAAGCAGTTCACCCCCAAGGATCACACCCTGAATTTGGTGGAAAAGAGACCTATATCAGGGGTGCAAATCCGCCAATATAGGTCTTGGTTCATTGCGTTATATCCATCAGTTATGAATCTGATACAGCGACTTGATGCCAGCTCCATCCATCGAAATTTGAGGCGGGATGTTGCTGCCGTCCCCTTCGGTCGGAAATCCCTTCCATACAGATTCATTGACCGTATCGAATACCCATGGACGATACATGAGCGGAACCGATGGGATCTCCTTCAACCAGATTTGGGTCAATTCGGTGTAGAGCGCTTTCAATTCAGCCTCGTCCGTGATGGTTGGAATCTTCTCAATGATGGCATCTGCTTGATCGTTCTTATACCGGCCCCAGTTGTAGAATGCCATTTCGCCCATTGGCGCAACGCCCTTGGAGTACATGATGGTCATGGCGCGGTTCCACGGCTGGCTTGGGCTGACCCCGCCAGCAGGCGTGTTCATGATGATATCGAACTTACCGGTCTGTAAATCATTGGTCCATACCGGCGCTTCCGGGAATTTGGTTCGAATCTCGATACCAATTGCCTTCGCGTTCTGAGCGACAATCTCAAGCGCCGCATTCCAATCCGACCAGCCGTATGGACATTCGATTTCAAACGGGCCGAGGCGGGTTCCGTTCAGGACGCGGATTCCGTCTTTCCCCTTCGCGGCGCCGATGGAATCGAGGAGTGCATTGGCCGCATCTACGTCCGTTGTCCATTGGAGCGGTTTGATAGCCGCCTGGTCTACATATTTCGCTTCGGCCTCCGTATTCAACGTCAACGACGGCTCCATTGGAGCCGAGTAGCCGCTGATGGCCAGCTCCGAAATTTTGCCGTAATCAATCGCCATGGCGATCGCTCTTCGGACATCCGCATTGTTGAGTCCTTCCTTCGACAAGTTGAAGAAGATCGATGGCATGGAGCCTGGCACATAATACGGAGCGTCTTTGATGTAGGTTTTAACCGGAGCCCCGCCCTCCCACATTTTCCATACCTGCGGAATAAACTGCTGCGATACGTCTACCTGACCGCTCTTGAATGCCAAATCGCCCGCTGCATTGTCTTTATAGATGACATGGGTGATATATTTTGGAGCCGGCAGCTTGCCAAAGAGTGCCTGACCCCAGTAGTTATCGTCCCGTACAATCGTGATCTTCTGATCATTGTAAAAATACATTTTGTAAGGTCCTGTTCCGATCGGGTCCTCGTTGACTTCTTTACGAATGGTGGCAAGGTCGTTATTGGCTTTCTTCTCGACCTCTTCCCATACATGTTTAGGCAGCATCGGCATGACCTCGATGCTGTCGAGCACCGTCAATTTGTTCGGATTGTCTTTATTCAGCTTGATGTTCACCGTTTGCGCTCCGTCTGCCGTTACGTCCTCGATGTAGGTCCAGAAGCTGCTCCAGTTGATGTCATACTTTTTGCCGAGCTGGTAGGTATAGACGACATCATCGGAAGTGAACGGCTTGCCGTCGCTCCATTTGGCATCCTTGTTCAGTTCAATCTTCAGGGTCAGATCGTCGGTCCATTCATACTTGGTACCCAGCAGCGGCTCTAACTCGCCTGTCAGCTGATTGACCATAAACAAGGTTTCATAGACGAGTTCCCTGGAGTTTCCGTAATTAATCGGAAACGCCGGGTTTCCGCTAAGCAGGTTAAAATTCGTAGGTGCCCCCCATTGCAAACCGTTCACGTAAAGCGTTTCATTTCTCGGCGTCGCTTTCGCATCGCCCTGCGGTGCTGGCTCATCACTGCCTCCGGGTGTCTTTACATCTTCTTTAGGCGGCGGCGGATCTGATGCTGTCGGTGGCGGCGTTACGCTTTGGCATCCGGCGACAAAAAAAGACGCGGCCAACAATAGAATGAACATGGGTCTCAAAACTGTTTTCAGCTTCACTTGTGAACCCTCCATTCATGGAAATGTGTTCTCACTTAAGTGCTGAGTATCCGAGTCAAACATCGGTTGTCTGCAAGCGCTTTCTTGATGGATTTATATGTTCTTCCCTACAATCTGAGTACGAATAAATTTTGTTGTTTTTATTCAAGCTTCAAGGATTTTTCCAAATGGACGTCGAACTTGAATGACATGGTTAATCTAGCGAACGATTCGATATCCTTCAAAGGGGTGGGCCTACTGCCTGTGATTAAAGATGTTCTGCTGCAGCTATTGTTTGCGTTGATGCCTTTTGTCGCATACAACATCTATTACAGAAAACTGACAGTCAACTATTCCCGTAATTTCATCATTGTCATTTGTTCGCTGTGCATGCTGTTGTCCATGACCTTTGCTTCGACTGTTCAAAGTGGGGTGATCTTTGACGTACGGTATGTCATTATGTTCTTCGGCATGTTATTTGGAGGGTTCACGACAGGGATAATCCTGCTTGTGGAATTTCTAATTTATCGGCTGTACATTGGCGGAGCCGGCATGATCGACGCCATCATTATTTTGATCTTCACTTTTCCGCTGTCGATTCTGCTGTCATTCCTGTATCACCGAAGCAAACACAAATTATGGATCATTTTTATAGCCGGTATCAGCTTCTCTGTCCTTCCGCTCCTGGTACTCTATATAACCAAACCCGACTACATCACGAATTACATCATATTTAATATTTTTGCTATGCCTGTTCATAACTCGCTTGGGATATGGCTTCTCGTTACTCTGTTTAACAAATCCGTATCCGACAAAGAACTTTATCTGCGATATATCCAAAATGAGAAAGCCGAAGCCGTCAATCATGTCGCTGCATCCCTTGCCCATGAGGTCCGCAATCCGCTGACCACCGTGCTTGGATTCCTGCAATTGATTAAGAGCGGTACGTTTCCTCAGGAAAAAACCGAACGTTTTCTGGAAATCAGCATGGAGGAAATCCGCCGGACCGAGCAAATCTTGTCCGAATACCTCTCCATCAGCAAACCTCACTTGCCGTTTCAGCAAAGAATCGAGCTCTCCGCCCAGATCAAGTCGGTCGTCGAGCTCATGACTTCATATGCTAATATGAGCAACGTGACCCTCAGCGCTGACTACCCTTCGCTCCCCATCCACATTTTAGGCAGTCCGGCGGAGCTCAAGCAGCTGTTGGTCAACTTTATTAAGAATGCGATTGAGGCCAGTAAAGACGTCGACAGAGGCACGGTCGACATCACCATCTATGAAGAAGCAGAGCAGGTGTCCATCGAAATTAAGGATAACGGGATCGGCATGACTCCCGAGCAATTGAGCCGTCTTGGTTCGATCTACTATTCCACTAAAATGAGTGGCACCGGACTTGGGCTCACCTTCTCCTATCAAGCCATTCGCGCCATGAATGGGAGTGTCTCGGTACGGAGCTCGCCACGATCAGGGACGGTGTTTCTCATCACGCTCCCGCGTGCGAATCTGAATCCGTAGGCGATGACGCACGAAGTCCTTTAACGAAAAAGAGAGACGCCCCTGTTGTTACCAGAGCGTCTCTCTCTTTTATTGTGCTTGCAGTTATACAATTTCTTTTGCTGCAAAACTTCTGTTATTTTTGCTTAAGCTGTATCAGCCTTATTGGTATTTAGGGAGCCAGTCTCCATGCGCCTCGATCAGGTCGTCGCACAGGCTCTTGATGTCATCGATGGACAACTCAGCAGCCGTATGCGGGTCGAGCATCGCTGCATGATAGATATGCTCCTTCTTGCCGGTTGCTGCCGCTTCCAGCGTTAGCAGTTGGGTATTGATATTGGTGCGGTTCAGTGCGGCACATTGCGGAGGCAGATCACCGACATAGGTCGGGGTTACGCCGCTGGCATCGACCAGACACGGAACCTCAACGCAGGCTTCCTTCGGAAGATTCGTAATCAGCCCCGTATTCATTACGTTGCCCCCGATTTTGAACGGCACATTGGTCTCAATCGCTTCTAAAATGTAGGAGGCATATTCATGGGAACGGTTGTGCATCAGATCCTGGTTGTTGACCAGATCCTCGCGCATCGCTTTCCACCCCTCGATTTGGTTCACACAGCGACGTGGATATTCATCCAGCGGGATGTTAAAGCGCTCGATCAGCTCCGGATAGTTGCGCTTAATGAAATACGGATGGTATTCAGCGTTATGCTCGGATGACTCCGTGATGTAGTAACCGAAGTTCAGCATCATCTCGAGACGAACCATATCATGATGTTTCTCCTTCTGCTTCTCGGCCGCGCGCTTCTTAATTTCCGGATACAGGTCCACGCCATCCTTCGTTACCTCAAGCAGCCATGCCATATGGTTGATGCCAGCGATTTTAGCCTGCACGCCTTCCTTATCCATCCCCAGATTATCGAACAGATGCGGAATGCAAGCCTGTACGCTGTGGCACAGACCTACTGTTTGCACGCCGCCCAGCGTGTTCATGGCATTGGTCAGCACCGCCATCGGGTTCGTATAATTCAAGAACAGCGCCTGTGGGCAAACTTCCCTCATATCGGCCGCAAAATCCAGCATGGCCGGGATGGTACGGAGATTACGGAAAATCCCACCAATCCCCACGGTATCGGCAATTGTCTGTCTGAGTCCATACTTCTTCGGAATTTCAAAATCCGTAATCGTACACGGATCGTATCCTCCGACCTGGATGGCATTGATGACATATTTTGCTCCACGAAGGGCTTCCTTGCGATCACTGTATGATTTGACGACACAGGTGCTGCCGCTGGTTTTCTTAATATTATTCAGCATGTTCTCCGAGTCTTTCAAACGGATCGGGTCAATATCATACAAAGCAAGTTCAAATCCCTGCAAAGCTGGTGTCTGCATGCAATCCCCCAGAACGTTCTTGGCAAATACGGTACTTCCTGCTCCGATAAATGTAATCTTAGACATCAATAAATTCCCTCCCTAAGCTCCATGAATTAATACGCTTTCTCAAGACTAACTATATGATAATCGGTCTTTTTTGAATATGGAGCAAAACAAGGGCGATATGGACATTTGTTGTATCATTAGGTAAGCTAACCCTAACACAGTATCCACTTCATCGATTGATATCGCACACGTTTAAGGAGGACTAACGCATGTCCATTTTGCCGGACCATACACTGTACACGATTGGTATGAATCCTTCGCCGGGCGGTCATGATCTGAACATCCTGTTCAGCGGTGAGGGGACTCCCGTACCGCGCCACAAAATAGGTCCGATCATTCATGATTACTGCCTCATTCATACCGTCTTGACAGGCCAAGGCATATTTGAATGTGCCGGCATCGTACATCATTGCCAGGCAGGCGATACCTTCGTGATCCTTCCCGGTGTTCTTTTCAGCTATGAAGCTGATGATCGGAATCCCTGGCACTATAACTGGGTAGCTTTACAAGAAAAAGGCACCAAGATGCTGCTGGCCGACATGGGTGTTACGCCGGCTAAACCAATTATCCACTGTACGGATGAAGCTGAGTTAAGCTCCCTGGTCGAGATGTACCGTCATCTCCGTCTGGGCTTTAACCGATCGGATCACCCTTGGCTTGAGGATCTCCAGGCTTCCGGATGGCTCCGATTGCTGCTCCATAAGCTGGCGATGTTAAACCGTGAGCATCTTCCGTCGAACTCCAATGACGTGCCTGATATCGAGCGAGGCGTAAGGCAGACCGAGCGCTGGATCTCGACCCAGTATCACCAACAGCTGTCCATTGATCAGATGGCCAAGACACTTGGTTATCACCGGGCACATCTGTCCAAAATGTTCAAACAGCATACTGGCCTGTCACCCATGCAGTATCTCATGAAGGTACGTATCGAAAAAGCCAAGTCGCTCATGAAATCCTCCTTCTCCATTCATGAGATTGCCTCCTCTGTCGGTTTCAATGATGCACTCTATTTCTCCAAGCAGTTCCGCAAATGGACAGGCACGACCCCAAGCGAGTTTAAATACAGTCTGGAGAAAAGCTCTAATAAAGCATGATTTATATACGGGCAAGGACGTAGTGTGTGGGTCGAACAAGAGCAGACGAAAAAGCCGCCGGCACTCCTGCCGGCAGCTCTTTTTGAAACGATTTAACTTAAGCCCGCGCCTCATACAGCTGCACGATCTCAATAATTGTTTGAACGGCCAATACCATATTGTCGGCGGATACATACTCATACCGCCCGTGGTAGTTCTCCCCGCCCGTGAAAATATTGGGTGTCGGCAGGCCCATGTACGACAGTTGAGAACCGTCGGTGCCCCCACGAATCGGTTCGATAATCGGCGTGATTCCCAGCTTCTCCATGGCTGTCTGGGCGATGTCAACCACTTCTTTGACCGGCTCGATTTTTTCGCGCATATTGTAATATTGATCTTTCATCTGAAGGATGATCCGCTCGGCTCCATACTTGTTTTGAAGCTCTTCTACGATGGAGGCCAGCTTGGCCTTTCTTCCTTCGAACAGCTCCCGGTCATGATCGCGGATAATATAACGGAGCTCGGTCAGCTCCACATCGCCCTCAATGGAGGAAAGATGATAGAAGCCTTCATACCCTTCCGTATGCTCAGGCGCTTCTTCCGCAGGGAGCAAGCTGTTCAGCTCCATGGCGATTTTCGCCGCGTTGACCATTTTACCTTTGGCCGTTCCGGGATGGACATTCTTCCCTTTGCAGGTGACAAGCGCCGCTGCCGCATTAAAGCTTTCGTATTGAAGCTCCCCGAGCGGTCCGCCATCCATCGTATACGCATACTTGGCCCCAAAGGCCTCCACGTCGAATTTGTGCGGTCCTCTCCCGATCTCCTCGTCCGGCGTAAAAGCAACCCGGATTTTACCATGCTTCAGTTCCGGGTGTTGAATCAAATACGCCATCGCCGTCATAATCTCGGCAATTCCCGCTTTATCGTCAGCTCCAAGCAAGGTGGTGCCATCCGTTGTTATGAGTGTATGCCCCTTGTAGCCATTCAGCTCCGGAAAATCCCGCGGGGAGAGCACCACATTCTGCGCCCTGTTCAGAATGATGTCTTGTCCGTCATATTGTTCGACGATCTGCGGCTTGACACCGGCACCCGTAAAATCGGTAGCCGTATCGATATGTGCCAAAAAGCCGATGGTCGGGATTGGTTTATCCGAGTTTGCCGGAAGTGTAGCCATCACATAACCATTCTCATCCATCGTTACGTCCTGCATACCAATTTCCTTCAGCTCGTCCACCAGCAGTTGACCCAGCGTCAGTTGTCCCGGTGTCGAAGGGCAGGTATTACTGTTCTCGTCTGACTGCGTATCCACTTGTGCATAGGTAATGAGTCTGTCGATTACTTCTTTTTTCATAAATTCTCAACTCCAATACGTATGGGTATGTAAGATGCACCTCTCAAATCCATCAAGAGTATACCATATTTGGCCGCGAGCAAAAAAATAACCGTTCCCCAAAACCTCGAAGAACGGTTAATGCGAACCCTAAAATTCGCGCTTTATTCAAAAGCCGGCAGCACACTCTCGGAATAGTTATCCTCGAAGAACTTCTTTACTTCCGGGCTGGTCATCGCCTTGGCAAGCTTCTGGATCGGCTCGGAATCCACATTATCTTTACGAGCCACCAGCGTAATGGTGAAATCGGAGTCGTTGCCTTCTGTTACGAGAGCATCTTTCTTAGGGGTAAGCCCCAGCGGTTTCGCGTATGCTGGCGTCATGGCAACCATATCGACGTCGTCGAGCGTACGGGCCAGCATGAGCAGATCAACCTCGGTGAACTTGTATTGGTGCGGATTCTCCACGATATCCGCCTGGGTCGCTTTAATGCCAACGCCTTCCTTCAGCTTAATCAGGCCGTTCTTCTCGAACATCACCAGCGATCGGCCGATGTTGGAAGGGTCGTTAGCAATCGCGATCGTCGCACCGTCCGGAAGCTCTTCGATGGTCTTATATTTTTTGGAGTAAGCCCCAAACACGGCATTATAGATCGGCGTGACCGGAACCAATTCCGAGCCGTTGTTCGCATTGTATTCTTCCATGTACGGTACATGCTGGAAGAAATTTGCATCCACCTCTTTATGGGCCAGCGCATTGTTCGGCTGCACGTTATCGGACAAGATCCGGATATCCAGATTGATGCCTTCTTCTTTCAGCATCGGCTTCACTAGGTCAAGCACCTCGGTCATTGGCGGAATGAGCGTTGCGACTTTTAATGTAACTTCTTTCGTGGTATCGGGTGCAGCGCTCTCCGAAGCTTTGTCCTTAGCAGATTGCTGTCCGCAGCCTGCCAGTACCAGCAAGAGGGTCAGCATCAGCAGCATTAATTTCTTATTCATCGTAGGTTACCTCCAGGTAAAATATAATTGGTGTACATGCGTTCAAAAACATAATTAAACTTTTCTCTTATCCAGCAATCTAGATGCCAGGTTCCCGCCGAACTGAATCGACTGTACCAGAATGATCATAATGATGATCGTAAAGGACATCAGCTCTCCCTCAAATCGCTGGTACCCGTAGCGGATCGCGAAATCCCCAACGCCGCCCCCGCCCACGATTCCCATCACCGTGGAGTACGAGATAAAGCTGATCGTGGATGTTGTCAGCCCGAGCACAAGGCCCGATCGGGCCTCCACATACAGGAATTTGTATATCATCTGAAGTGTGGATGCCCCCATGGAAGCGGCAGCCTCCATCACTTCCTTCGGTACCTCCAGCAAGGATTGCTCGACCAGTCTTGAATAGTAAGCTACCGCAACGACGGATAAAGGTACGGCAGCAGCCAGCGTCCCGAGGGATGTGCCGACAATCCACCTCGTGACCGGAATCATAATGACAACCAGAAGCAGGAACGGGAAGGAGCGTATGACGTTAACCAGGGCATTCAGAATGGAGAATAACAGGCGATTCTCATACTGCTGGCCTTTTCGGCACAAAAATAGAAGTGTTCCGACCGGAAGACCCAGTATTATGGCGGCAGCAATCGATATGCCCACCATGATGAACGTCTCGCCAATCGCCCGCCATATTTCATTCTGATATTGCAGAACATAGGCAAAATAATCACTCAAATATGAAATGATGTCATTCATGGAACTAACAATCCCCCACTTTCCCTGCACCGTCCGTTGAAGATTCTGAACCCCGAGAAGCCTCTCCATTGCTTAGCTGATTACGGTACGTTCTGCTCAGACGCCCGTTCTCCATTACGGATACATGGTCGCAAATGCCGTTCACCACGTCCATCTCGTGGGAAACGATCACGATGGTTACCCCCAGCGTTCGGTTGATATGCCGGAGCACCTCCAGAATGTCCGCAGTTGTCTGCGGATCCAGGGATGAGGTCGGCTCATCGCACAACAGGACGGTCGGCGAATTGGCTAACGCTCTGGCAATCGCTACCCGCTGCTTCTGCCCGCCGCTTAGCTGAGCGGGATACGACTTCGCTTTATCCTCAAGCCCAACAAAACGCAGGACCTCCAGGACACGCTTCGCCCGCTGGGCCTTCGGTACCTTCGCCAGCTCAAGCGGCATCGACACATTGCCCCATACCGTCCGGTTGCTGACCAGTTGGAATAGCTGAAAGATCATGCCAATCGATCTTCTTGCCTCCCGAAGCTCCCTGCCGCCAAGCGAAGTCAACTCGTGACCATTCACCACGACTCGGCCGGAATCCGGTCGCTCCAGTACATTCATGAGGCGCAGCAGCGTCGATTTCCCGGCTCCGCTCGTGCCGATGATTCCGTGTATGCTTCCCTCCTCAATATGAAGAGAGACAGTGTCTATCGCCTGATAACGGTCACCGCCGCTGCCAAAGCTTTTACTGACCTCTTGCAGTGAGATCATCATAATCCCCCTCCTTGCACATGAAGAAAGCCCGCTTGGCTATACAGCCTGCGAGCATGTTATGCTGCAACAACTATTGAATCATACCACAATTTTGGACAAAATGTGACACCACTTATTCGCTGCCAGAAAGTGCAAGTTCTCAGGACAAATAAAGCTGATGCCCATACATGCCCGTTAACCGTTCTACCGCCTTATTCAGCAAACTCTCCTCAAAGCCCTCCAAGCCTTCGATGGCTTGGATTTTATCAGCTGGCGACATCTCCTTCTGAAGATGCAAGCTCCAGTTCACGATGGCCTGTACGGCATCCTCATGCTCGAACTGGCCGTAATAGATATGTGCTTTGTACAGATAACTGTCGGCATGCTCGGGAACCAGCTTCAATACCTCGTCAAAAGCAGCTAATGCCGCATCCTCATCCTGATCCTTGTAATAGATCTGTCCCAGTCTGAAATAAGCGCCCGGATGACCCGGTGAAAGCTCCAGCACTTGCAGCGTATCTTCCTTCGCCTGTGCGTAATCCGCCATCGTATAATAGATTCCACTTCGCAGGCTGTACAGGCTGACTTGCCCCGGGTTCAAGCTGAGCCCTTGAGCGCAGTCCGCCAATCCCCGTTCCAGCTGTCCGGTCTCCACAAAGCAAACCGCACGAAACTCGTAAAATCTCGGATTCGACGGATGCGCCTGAATCGCCTGGGAATAAGCGTCGATAGCGAGGTCCCACATACCCATCTCCTTATATATATGACCACTGGCCGCCAGATAAGTCGGATGCTCGGAGAAGGACTCCTCCTGCTTAACCGCTTCCTGCAGCTCAAGCAGCGCTTCCTCGTTACGTCCTTGAAGATAGAGCACATAACTCAGCTTGTTGCGGATCTCGGTCCCGTCCTGGAGCGCAGCCGCTTCCTTCAGAGCCTGCTCCGCAGACGGCAGATCATTCATCTCCATATAAATATCGGCGCGCTGTACATAGTTGGGGGCATCATCATTCTCAAGCTTAAGCAGCTTGTCATTGATCGCCAGCGCCTCCTCCTGACGACCCAGCCGGTAGTAACAATCGGCCATCCAATAACAGGCCAGCGGGGAGTCCGGCTGTCTTGCATACAGTTTCGAAATCAGCTCGTAGGCTTGCTCTTCTAGGCCATCCTCGCGATAGATCCGAGCCAAGTCGAAATACGCACGGTAATCGTCCGGCTCCGCTTCAATGGCCCACTCCAAATCCGCTTTGGCTGCATTTTTGTTATCAGACCGGTTGAAGACCTCCGCTCTCTTTAAGTAAAGCTCGTATGAATCCGGATACCGCTCGATGGCCTCCGATAAATAGTGTTCGGCCTGTCCCATGTCCCCAAGCTGCACGTACAGGTCCGCCATGGGCTTCCGAAAGGAATACGCCTCCCGCACTTGCCGCTGAAACGTCTGAAATGCGCCATAGCTGTAATTGGTGCTGTCTGCGAACAACGCATATCCGCCATCCGCTTCCGCCTCATACCGATCAGCCAGCTGGATCCCCTCCTGCAGCACACCCACGGCTTCCTGCACATGATCCATCAGATCCAGGGATACGGACAGCATGTAATAATACATCGGGATGGCGCGTTCCGGCTTCTCGATGCTTAAGCGAAAATAGTGCGCCGCCTCCGCCGGGTTGCCGCTCTCATAGAAGGTCATGCCCAGCTCATAGTAAGTCGAAATAACCGTGCTGTCGTCCTCTCTCTTGATGCTTTCCTTCAGATCCCGGATCGCCTCATCATATTGGTTCAAATCCTTGTAGGCAATCCCCCGGGTATACCAATTCATATAATTGTCGGCATTCAACCGAATCGCTTCATTTAGATCCTCAATGGCCTCGCGCTCCCGGTTCAGCTCACGCAAAATATGAGCGCGCCGCTCATAAGCGCGATGGCTTCCGCTCGTATCGATCACGCGCCCCAAATAAGCTACGGCCTCTTCCGAATGGCCGCTGTTGTGCAGCAGTTCCGCATAGTGCAGCTTATCATTGAAACTGGTAATGGCACTTTCGCCTTTTCTCATATATTTAAGGGCTTGTTCAAAATCCCGCTTCTTCCTGTAATGGTTACCGATACGGAACCAGATCCGCTTCATCAACTTCATGGTGGCTCATCCTTTGTATGTAGATGTTATTCTTGGGCTCGTATAATTAGAGCAGAGGATTCCTTCCTCTCATCTCTATATTATACTTCCTCTATGTCCATTTGCACCCAAATTAAAGAGGAACCCTGCAGGCTCCTCTTTAGGTGTGTATCCTATTATATTGTACGAGGTTACCAAAAATGTCCAATCAAAAGGAATACATGCGTTATTTAGTGAAATGATTTCCTTTATTCTGCTTACGGACTTTTCCAGCATAGTATGCTGCTGCACCCAATGAAATTCCCCAGATCAGAAAGAGTGCGTACCAGAAGTATCCCCACACCGCCATGGGGCTTGCATCTTGAGTGGCATACATGGGGGCCGACTGAACTCGGCCGACCGCTAACAAATACTGCATGACGAAGTAAGTAAATCCCCATAATGACAACAAAACAGAACCGATGGCAGCAGGTATAATTAGCAACCATTTCGGTAAGCGTAACCCCCACGGTCTGGCAAAAGCAAGCGCGAATACGGCTGCCAATAAGGCCAGGGTACCCATTCCCCAGTAACCGATCACGTGCGTCCAAAATTCATCAGGCGCTTCCTGGAAATCCCCCGGGAATGCAAACCCGATGCCAAGTCCCCACCAATAATGGGGGAGGCCATACAGAACAGCGGCTATGCAAGCCGTATACCCGGCTTTTTTCATTCTTGAATTATTCATATCAATCACCTCAAGCTCATCATACTTAACGAAAAGAGCATTTAGATGACTTGAAGTTTAAGTTTCGTTTAAATATGCGGTGGAGCCTGCGCGACTTTGTTCAGTACACCTTATGAATCACATCTTCGAAATCGGGATCTTCCATATCGATATCATCCAGCTCGCCCCAGCGGCCCAGCTCTTTAAAAATATCAAGCGTGTTCATCTCGCGGCGGTTCACCTCAATGGTGACGGTGTTATCTAGCGTGCTTGTCACCCGAATTGGGACGGAAAGATCGCCTTCGCGTAAAGATTGATCGGGAATAACAAAAGGACCGCGGAAAGTGACGGTGATCACGGTAGGCAGCCCGATGGTGTCGCGTAAAGACTGTACCGTTCCATCATAAGACAGCTCGCCGTTGTTAATGACCATCACCCGATTGCACAGCTGTTCGATATCATCCATGTCATGCGTCGTGAGCAGTATGGTCTTGCCGAATTGCTCGTTGATCAGCTTAAGAAAATGGCGGATGTTCCGCTTGGCGTTCACGTCCAGGCCGATCGTCGGCTCATCCAGGAACAGCACGTCCGGATCATGCAGCATCGCGGCGGCGAGGTCGGCGCGCATGCGCTGCCCGAGCGACAGCTTACGCACAGGCGTTTCCCAGAACGCCTGTAAATCCAGCAGTTCAGCAAACTGACCGAGCCTGCGCTCCTTGTCCGTCTGATCCACGCTGTACATTTTAGCCAAAATATCGTAGGAATCCTTCACCGGCAAATCCCACCACAGCTGGCTCCGTTGACCGAATACGACGCCCAGATTGTTCACGACGCTGCGCCGTTCCTTGTGCGGATTCATGCCTCCGATGGATACATGACCCGAGGTCGGGTGGAGAATGCCGGTCAGCATTTTGATGGTTGTGGATTTCCCGGCCCCATTTGGTCCGATGTAACCGACGAATTCCCCCTGCTCCACTTGAAAGCTGATTCCCTTCACGGCTTCCTTCGTCCGATATTCTCTCGTAAACAGGGTTCGCACACCGGAGAAGCGCCCCTCCTTCACAACCGGCGTTTTGAATTCCTTGCGTATGTTGTGGACTTCAATCATTGACGCGTTCCTCCTTTTAGCTCCCTGTACTTTGATATTTGGTCAAACCAAACTGCCAGAATTTTAGACTTAAGTAGAGGCATACCAGAGCCGCTCCAGCCAACGCAGGCAGCACCCAGGCTCCGAGCTCGCCCCGCAGTATGTATAATGACGGGATGTAATTAACTAAACCGACCGGAACCACGATCAGCAGGATCGACGACATCCATTTGGGATACAGCGTGAGTGGATACTGGGCTGCTGTCCGGGCAGCGTCCTCCGTAATATTTTGAAGCTCGGTGATCCGGGTCGTCCAAAAACCGAACGTTGCGGTAGCGAGTCCGATTGAGAACAGGATGACGGCCCCCGTGACGATAATATAAAGCGATTGTGGCACCGCGCTCCATCCGACTTGCCCTGCCGCCATCATGCCATGCAGCGACCACCAGAGCAGAAAACCGCCCTGAAGCACTTCCCCCAACATAATCCGGAATTTCTGCGGCATGAGCGCCAGCAGTACCGGCATGGGACGGGTCAGCAGCTGATCAAGCTCACCGTTAACCAGGTAGTGTTCAAGATGGTGCACTTCATCCGCAAACGTCCGGTAGAGCGTCTTCGATAAGGTCATCACGGCAAACAAATACCCGATTTCATGCATGGACCATCCCTGTATGGCCCCAAACTTGTAGAGCACGATAGCGACCATAAGGAATTCGGAAATTTGAATCAAGGCGGCGAGAAACGAAGCCAGGATAAAATTAAATTTGTACTGCATGCGGCTTTTGATGCTGGTACGGATCAGAAGCGCGTACAGAGAGAGCCAGGATCTTGTGGTCATCCTCCTTGCACCTCCACTTTCCGTCTTAGGAAGCCTGTTGCCAGCAGGCTAGCCAGCGTGAGCAGCACGCACCATAGGAGCGTACCCCATAGATAGGAAACGTCATCAAAGCCCAGATAAATTCGAGTCGGCACATAGAGCAGATAAGGATACGGCGACCACCAGGCCAGCGTCTGAAGCCAGCCTGGCAGCCATTCAATCGGAATGAAGAAGCCTGCAAGAAGATTGATCATCGCATGGTTGCCCCAATACAACCAAGACGATTCCGTTGTCCATAATGCGGATGCGCCGATAAGATAGTTGATGCAGATCGATAAGTAGGCGGCACCTGCAAGCGCAATAGCAACATAGAGGAAGGTAGATGCTTTTCCGGGTAAATGCAGCGAGAAGGCAAAATAATACACCAGGTAGATCGGGATCGATTTATAAACGAATTGGTAGGCGATTTGCCCCCATTCCTTGGCCATCAAATGACTGAACAAATGAACGGGGCGCATCAAATCCAGAGAGATATGGCCGGTTCGCACGGCTTGGGGAATGCCGAGACCATTCGTGACGAAACTGGAAACCCAGAGCGCAGCTTGCGTAAAGGCGATATAACCGACCATTCCCTGCGTTCCGTAATCTCCGAGCGCGTAGTCTGCACCGAGACCGATCCAGATACAGGCATACATGAAGCCGAACATCGCGCTGGCGATATTGTGCACCATGTGTGCGCCGCGGTACTGCAAATTGCGGGCATAGGCTTTGGAAGCCAATGTAAAATAAAGCATGAAGCACCTCCGATAAGCATTTTAGATGGCAGACCCATCCACTTCAGACAAGGCGAAAATGAGAGAAGGACAATAGCATACCAGAACGTTCCATTTCAGGCAAGACTTTTTTCGGAAGGTAAATCGTGAAGGGATTCGGCATACAAAAAGGTCAACCAGAAGATTCTGGCTAACCTGATAGTACGAAAGAAGCCTTCTCCTCCCAGGCCAGTTTCGAAAGAAACCACCAAGGGAGTTTGAAGACTTCGTTGTTGGAGCATGAAATTGCTCCGACGTCATCATCATATACGCTGGTACACGTTGTCAGATCACGTCCCTATGCTTCATCGGCCCCTGAAACTCGCCGAAATACTCTATCAGGAAAGACTGGAACTCCCTTGCTGCCTTAGACAGATATCGCCGCTCCAGCCAAGCTACGGTGAAGGTGCGGTAGCAGGAAGGCTTCTCGATGCGCACCATCGCAAAGGATGGCTGTTCATCCCCTTTGCAACCGGGTACAAATGCCGCTCCAAGTCCGGCGGATACGAGGCTGGCCAAAGCTGCAGGTTCATCCACTTCACAGACGACATTCCGGCTGATCCCGGCCAAACGGCAGAACTCCTCGTTCATTTTTCGAAACGGGTGGCCTGCTTTGTATTCGATGAATGCTTCCCCCGCTACCTCCTGAAGGGTTATGCTGGTCCGTCCCGCCAATCGATGACCGTGAGGCACCGCCAAGAACACCTCGGCATGGAGGACCGGGATCTCCCGAATGTTGTCTTCATCCAATGCTGCTGCGGTAAAGCATAGATCGACCTCTCCGTTCTCCAACATCTGAACCATCTCCATCATCGAGTCGGGCGCAATCTGGACAATGCGGAAATTCACTTCAGGATACCGTGTGCGGAAAGCACCCAGTGCTCTGGACAGCCGGCTTAGCGCCGTCGTTGCAATACGTATGCTTCCCCTCTCCATACCTGCCAAATCCGACACCTCTCTCTTGCCTTCCTCAATGGCCGAAAGTGCCGTATCTACGCTTTTCAAAAAAGCCTTTCCGAATGAATTGAGCTTGATTTGGCGATTCTGCCGATCAAACAGTTGTACTCCCAAATCTTCCTCCAACCGGGCAATCGTCTTGCTGAGCGCAGGTTGGGCAATTCGAAGTTCCTTTGCAGCTTTGGTCATATGCTCCATTCTAGCCACCGTCTGAAAATAATGCAGCTGAAGCAGTTCCACGGTATCTTCCTCCTTTATTGATAACCTAAAGTATATGAATGCATGTCATAATATATATTTTTATTTATTAACTATCGATTGTAGAATAAATCGTAACCAAAGGAAAGGGGGAAATAACATGAACGAACATCAGCAACAACCACCATCGGCTGAAAAATTAATACGCATTCTGGCTTTTACAATGATTCTCTCATCGATGAGCGCAACCATGTTTAATATCGTACTTCCGGAAATCAGCAAGCAATTCCAGCTTTCCTTTGCCCAAGTCAGTTGGGTATCTTCGATTTACATGCTGATATATGCCATAGGCTCTGTCATATACGGAAAATTGGCTGACACCTATAAACTCAAAAATCTGCTCACCTTCGGTTTGCTCCTCTTCTTTGTCGGTTCCATTACAGGCTTATCGGCACAAGCCTACTGGATGGTCCTGCTGGGCCGGATACTTCAGGCTGCGGGGGCAGCCGTCATTCCGGCAACAGCCATGATCATACCCGTCCGTTACTTCCCGGCAGAAAGCCGGGGCCGCGCGCTTGGCATAACCGCTACCGGACTCGCGATCGGAAGCGCAATTGGGCCGGTGGTCTCGGCTTTGATCGTCAGTGTGTTCCACTGGAGATGGCTCTTCTGCATCCCGGTGTTGATCCTCGTCACCTTGCCCTTGTACCGCAAATATTTGGGCAATGAACAAGGCCAGGGCGGACGGATCGATTGGCTCGGCGGCGGTCTTCTGGCAGGGACGGTTGCGCTGCTGCTCCTTGCGGTGACACAGGGAAGCTGGATATATGGTTTTGGCAGCTTCATGTTGTTCCTGTTATTCCTCCTGCGCATTCGATCGGCTAAAGTGCCTTTTGTTCAGCCCCGTTTATTCAGCAACAAAAGCTACTCAGTCGGACTAATGCTCGCCATATTCATCGTGAGTGTCGGTTACGCCCTGCCCTTTCTAACTCCACAGCTGTTGGCGAATATTAACGGTTTGGCTCCGGGGTGGATCGGATTTGTCATGGTGCCGGGAGCCATCGTCACGGCCATGCTTGGCGGAAGAGGCGGTAAGCTCGCGGATACCAAGGGAACACGTTATCTATTCTATATAGCGTCCACCCTGCTTCTGGTCTGTTTCGCTCTGTTGTCCACCTTCGCGGGCATATCGCCATTCCTCATTGCGCTGTTTCTGATCTTCGGCAATGTGGGGCAAATGTTTATGCAAATCTCGCTCTCCAAGACGATTTCCTTGTCGCTGCCCAAAGAACAAACCGGCGTCGGTATGGGATTGTTCTCTCTGCTCAACTTCCTGTCAGGTGCGATCGCCACAGGGGTATACGGCAAAGCCGTCGATCTTGGCGCCGGAAGTTCCTGGAATCCGCTGAATCTGTTCCAGGGAGCCTCCACCTACAGCAACATCTATATCGTCCTGTTTGCCTTACAAGCTGGAGTTCTCCTGCTGTTTATGCTGCAATTTGGCAGAGCGGGACAGCGTAAGCTGCAGGTTCAACCCCCAGTTTCTAAGTAAGGAGAGAACAACAGATTAACCAGGTCAATAGAAAAACCACCGGAGTAACAATAGGCTTCTTCAAGCCTCTCCGGTGGTTTTGATTCTATTTTAATGCGTGTTCCAATATGGCATGATGCCCTCAACAGACAACCATAGTCTATGCCGGGTAAAACCTCATTGCGGAAACCGCGGCAGCAAAGTGATGCTGGACGTTGATGGTATACTCCTCTACCTTGGCACTGGTGCAATATTACATAGCTGCTCGTTTCAGCTGGCCGTAATACAGGTCGCTGTAGAACCCTCCCTGCTTCAGCAGTTCATCATGAGAGCCTTGCTCCAGCAGGCGCCCATCCTTCAGCACCAGGATGCGGTCCGCCGAGCGGATCGTATTTAGACGATGGGCAATCACGAAGCTCGTCCTTCCCTTCATTAACCGCTGCAATCCTTCCTGGATCTTGATCTCCGTTACCGTATCGATGCTGCTTGTCGCTTCATCCAGCACCAGCATGGAAGGGTTGGCCAGAATCGCCCTCGCAATCGCTAGCAGCTGCTTCTGGCCTTGGCTGATGCCACTGCCGTCAGGCTTGAGTTTCTTGTCATAACCGTCCTTCATCCGCACGATAAACGAGTGGGCATTGGCCAGCTTCGCGGCTTCTTCCACTTCCTCATCGGTGGCATCCAGCCGTCCGAAGCGGATATTCTCCCGGATCGTGCCCTGGAAGAGGAAGGAATCCTGCAGCACAAAAGCCATCTGCGAGCGCAGGCTCTCCCTGCGAATCGAAGAAATATCCCGCCCGTCGAGGGTTATGCTTCCGCTGTTCGGATCGTAGAACCGGGAGAGAAGCTGAATTAAGGTCGTTTTCCCTGCACCGGTCGGACCGACCAGCGCAATCATCTCGCCGGGTTTCGCTTCAAAGCTGATTCCTTCCAGCGTGTCTCCGTCTTTTTCATAAGAAAACGATACGTTGTCGAACTTCACCGCACCCTCCACGCTTTTCAGCGTGACAGCAGCCCCTTCATCCTTCGCTTCAACCTCTTCATCCAGCACTTCGAATACGCGTTCCGCACCCGCGATGGCTGATAGCAGCGTATTCCATTGGTTCGCCAGATCGTTCAGCGGTCTCGTAAACTGTCGCGCGTAACTCTCAAATATAATGATGACGCCGATCGTAATATGTCCCTGGATCGCCATGATGCCGCCAATTCCCGCTACGATCGCAAAGCTCAAGTTGTTGAGCCCGTTCATCAGTTTCGGAATAAAGCCTGAGATGCTCTGCGCCCAGAAGCCCGAAAGGCGAATCCGTTGATTGCGCTCATCGAATTCGCGGACAACCCGTTCTTCCTGGGAAAAAGCCTTAATAATCCGCTGTCCTGACAGCGTTTCTTCAATATACCCGTTCAGATCCCCCAGGTTGCGTTGACGCTCTTTGAACAAGGGGCCTGTCCGTCGGGTGATCCAGCGCATCCCCATCATCATCAGCGGCACAACCAGGAAGGTTAGCAGCGTAAGGAGGGGGCTAAGCCATAACATGACGGATAACGTGCCGATTAAGGTCAGCGCGCTCGAGAAGATTTGAATGGCCGAGCTGTTCAGCGTTGAGCTCACGTTCTCGATATCGTTTGTCAGACGGCTCATGATCTCACCCTGTTGGCGCTTGCCATAGAACGGTATCGGGAGCCTGTGCAGATGCGTGAACAGATCCATCCGCATCCGGTACACCGTTTCTTGAGCGATGCCGATCATCCAGACGTTGTGCAGCCAGGTGGTTAAAGCCTGAAGGACATAGACGGCGGCTAGGCCAACGAGAAAATACAACCAGGTCGAGTCGATGGAGCTGTCCGGATTACGTACATCATCCAGAAATTTGTCCACCCCGACGCCGAGCAGATAGGGACCGAGCAGCGCCAGGCCCGAACTGAACATCACCATCAGCAGTACAAGTGCGAGCTTCCCTTTGCGGCGGGCAAGATAAGCCCATATTCTGGAGAGGGTAGCCGACCAGTTTTTGGCCTTGGCTTTTGGCTTACCGCCCTTGCCGCCATCCTTATTGTTGCCAAGATCGATCTTCGGTCTTGGATGACGAAACGGTTCAGTGAATGCCTTGAGCATGCTGCTGCGCCTCCTCTCCGTATTGGGATTCATAGATGCGTCGATACAGAGCGGAACTTTCCATCAAAGCGTCGTGGTTCCCTTTTCCAATCAAACGCCCATCATCCAGCAGCAGAATCAAATCAGCCGAAGTGGTCGAGCTGATCTTCTGCGTGATCAAAAACGTCGTGCAGGACAAATCCTTCAGGGCATCCAGCAGAGCACCTTCCGTACGGACGTCAAGGGCGCTGGTGCTGTCGTCCAGAATAAGGATGGCGGGCTTTCGTACGAGTGCTCGTGCAATGGACAAGCGCTGCTTCTGCCCACCGGACAAGTTGACTCCCCGCTGGCCCAGCATCGTGTCATAGCCCTTAGGCAAATGCTCGATGGTATCATGGATTTGGGCTCTGCGCGCCGCTTCTTTAATTTCCTCCATGGAAGCATCCTCGCGTCCCCAGGCAATGTTCTCCCGGACCGTACCGGAGAAGAGCAGCACTTCCTGCGGCACATACCCGATGCTGCTGCGCAGATTCACCTCATCGATCGATCCGGCATCCATTCCGTCTACGAGCACGGTCCCCTTCTCTTCCTCGTAAAGCCGTGGAATCAGCTGTACTAACGAAGATTTGCCGGAACCTGTTGCTCCCATAATCGCGATCCGCTCTCCGGGCCTCGCTTCAAAGGAAATATCCGTCAGCACGTCGATGTCGCTGCCCGGGTAGCTGAAGCTCACTTGCTCGAACTTCACGCCCCCTTGAATTTCAACCTTTTTATTTTTATCCTTACCCGCGCTTGCTGCATCCTCTTCGGTCTTTAACACTTCCTGCGTCCGCTGGGCGGAAGCGCGCCCCCGGGAGAAGGCAACGACAACCCAGGACAGGGCGGACATGGCGCCAATACAGCGCAGGGAATAATTGACTACCGCAACCACTTCGCCGACGCTGGCACTGCCGGACGCGATGTCTTTGCGGCCAAACCACAGGACCGCCATAATCCCGGCATTCATAATGAGAAGAATAAACGGCATCGTCGTTTCCGTTAATCGCAAGGTCGAGATCGTAGTGCTCATCAGCTTGCCAGAGGTACGGGCAAAGCGTTCAATCTCGTGACCCATGCGTACGAATACGCGAATCAACCGAATCCCGGTCAAATTCTCCTGGATGACGCCGTTTACCGCATCCAGTCGCTGCTGTACATTGCGGAACGCATCCGCTGCCCGCTTCATAATCCAAGCGATAAAAATAAACAACAACGGCACGGTAAGGACAAGCAGCATGCCCAGCTTCACATTCACGACCAATGCCATGATAATGCTTCCCAGCACAACTAGCGGAACACGCGTCATAAACCGTAAACCCATGAACACCGTATCCTGAATCTGGGTGACGTCACCCGTAAGTCTGGTAATCAATGATGAGGTAGCAAACCGGTTAAAAACCGAATAGGAGAAGGACTGCACCTTTTCATACAGCTGATCACGCAGATCATAGCCGAGTCCCTGACTCGTATGCGCCGCAAAAAAAGAGCTGGATATCCCCGCTATAAAGGCAATAATAGCGCTTCCAGTTAAAACGGCTCCCCACATCCATACGACGGACAAATCCTGTTTCTGAATGCCGTCGTCAATGATTTTAGAGATGAGCAGCGGCTGAATCAGCTCAACGGTGAGCTCAATCAGCATCATGACCAGTGCCGCAATCGCTGCTACGCGGTACTTTTTCAAGATCGAGAAGACCATTCCCATATGCATTCCTCCGAGGCTGAAGACCTTTATCATGTTCTATCATCAATTACCCACTGGTCTTCATGTAGTAGCAATATTAGTTCGTACAAGAGCTGGATATGTCTATTATAATATATTTTCTCCTATAACTTACCGGCTGATTAAAAATATCACGGGAATTCACATTTCAAAACGCAATGGTTGACATGTGTAGGGAGCTGTACACCGGAGATGAAAAAGAGAGCCCATTCTTCAGGATTGTCTCCTCTCGAATAGGGCTCTCTTGTTGAAACATATATCTATTCCACTGATTTCAGCGCTTCAATCATATCAATCCGCTTCAGTTTGTAATGCATGGAGGCCATGACAATGGCCGAGAACAACAGTGTCAGCAGTGCCGCATAGCCGTAACTGATTCCATGGATGGCGGGACTGAACATCATCGCGTCCACTTCCGCGGTCAGGAGAACGAACCGGTGCAGGAACACGCCTCCCAGACTGCCCGCTATGATCCCCAGCACGGTCAGAATCATATTTTCGCGATAAATGTACATGGTTACTTCCTTATCATAGAAGCCAAGCACCTTGATCGTTGACAGCTCCCGTATCCGCTCAGATACGTTAATATTCGTCAGATTGTACAGGACGACAAACGCGAGCGCTGCTGCAGATACTATCAGGACAACCACCACGACGTTCATGCTGTCCATCGTATCACTAAAGGCATTGCTTACTCCACTCGTGAAGCTGACCATCGCCACCCGCTGGCTTGCGGTTAACGTTTCTCCAAGCTGGTCCTCCCACTCCGGATCGTGATTGTTGTCATACGTCAGCAATTGACTGTTCACTTCCGGCGTCCCATCAAAAATCTCTTCGTAATACAGCGGCGTCATATAGACGTAGTGCATAGCATAGTTCTCCGTTATCCCGGCTACACGTATCTCATAAGGATCGTTGTCGCTGTTCTGGACGGTGAAAGTACTGCCGATCTTGAGATCAAACAGCTTGGCGAGCTTCTCGGTAATGATCGCACCGTCATCCGTCAGTGACAGTTTCTTCTCTTGCCCACGGGATTTCAGGACGATAAAGGAATCGATCTCCTCCGGCGATTGCGGCACGAACAAACTCACATCCTGGGCGTTCACCCCGGGGGCGGTCGCGGTCATCGCCTCTTGGGTCACATTCAAAATCCCCGTAATCTCCGGCGTATCCGCAATGCGCTTGTTATAATCCTCCAGCATGCTGCTATCGCCGTTATCGTCTTGAAATACAACCGTCGCTTGATGCTGCATGATCTTTCCGTATTGCAGCGGCGCGATATCCCCGATGGAATCCTTGAGACCGAAACCGGTCAGAATCAGAGCCGTGCAACCGGCAACGCCGCAGACAGTCATAAACATCCGCTGCTTGTAGCGGAACAGATTGCGGGCGGTTACTTTTCCAATAAAACCGAGTCGGTTCCACACCCAAGGCACTCGCTCCAGCCATATGCGGGATCCGTTCTTAGGCGCTCTGGGACGCATCAGGACCGAAGCGTTGCTTCGAAGTTCCACTCGCGTTGCCACATAAGCTGTCATGGTCGTACAGAGCACAGCCACGACAATCGAGATAATGCTGTAGCTGAGATAAAAACGGGTTCGCACATCCGGCAGATTATATAAAGCGCCGTAAGCATCATAGATAATGGCAGGAAACAAGGTGAAGCCGATAGCCAGTCCGGCTGCTGAGGCCGCAACACTGGCCAGCGTCGAATAGACCAGAAATTTTTTCATCACATCCCGGTTGCTGTATCCAAGTGCTTTCAAGGTTCCGATCTGCAGCCGCTGCTCCTCAACCATCCGAGTCATCGTTGTCAGGCTGACGAGGGCGGCGATCAGGAAAAAGAACACCGGGAATGCCGTTGCAATGGAAGATAAGCGGTCTGCATTATCGCTGTACTCGGTATACCCCGGATTGACGCTGCGGTCCATAACGTAGACTTTGGGCAGCTCGAGCTGATCCAGCTCCTTCTGTCCCTCAGCCACTTCCTTCTCGCCATCGGCGATTTCCCGTTCAGCTTTTACTTTTTCTTCATTAAATTTCTTTAGGCCCTCCTGGTACTCCTCCTGCCCTTCGATAAGCTCCGCTTTCGCATCCGCGAGCTTGGCTTCCCCTGCCTGTTTAGCCGCAGCAAGCTCCTCCGTTCCTTGCTTCAACGAAGCTTCACCCTGCACAAGCTGACGCTCGGCTTCCCGAAGCTTGGCTTGTCCTTCTTTCAGCTCTGCTCGGCTTGCATGCAGCTTCTGCTGAGCGTTAACCAGCTGCAGGGAAGCTTCGTTTAAACCGCTCTGGAACGCATTGACAGCCTTTTGCAAAGCAGCGCCATCCAATGCGCCTTCCATAAAACCCGCAGTAGCTGCTCCTAGTTTCGGATCGGCCGCCTGAGACGCCGAGAGCAGTTCTCGCCTCTGCTCTTCCGGTATGCCCTCCGGATCTAAACCGGAGATTTGCTGCAGCGCCTTCGCTAATTGCTGTCCTTGTACCAGCTTTGGTGCCAGCTCCGACTTTTGTTGATCCAGTTGACTTTGACCCATCTTAAGCTGGGATTGTCCTTGCTCCAACTGCTGCCGATTCCGCTTCAGCTCCGCTCTGCCTTGGGCAAGCTTTTTGGCCGCGGAATCCAGCTTGGCTTGCCCCTGGTCCAGCTCGGTTTGAAGCTTGTTGACGCCATCGCGGTAGGATTGCTCGCCTTCATTCAGCTTGACCTTCGCATCATTTAACTTCTGCTCCGCCTCGGCCAGCTGTTTCTTGGCATCCTCGATTTTGTCCATGGCCTCATCCAGCTTCTTCTGACCGTTGACACGAATCTCTGTCAGCCGCTCCTGCGGCATGGTCTCCAGTGCCAGTTCTACCGCTTCTTTGTGCCGTTTGATCTTCTCGTCATACTCAGGCGTATAGGGAGCTGATTCAGCGGTGTCTTGAAAGGTCAGGTAGGCTTCCGTATATACAGATAGTTTAAAGTCCTTCTCCGGTATAACGGCGAACACATCCGCTGTCCCCTTGCCGATGCCGCTCGTTCCCCGGCTCATGCTGCTGATGAGCAGCGGACTCTTCGCTCTTCCCACAACCGTGTAAGTTAGGTGGTCAAACTTTTTCTTGAGGTTGACTTCCTGATTCGGATTGGTAAAGGTAATCTGATCCCCCAGTTTAAATTCATTTCCGCGGTCTCCTGCGTCGATGACGATTTCCCCTGTGGCCTCCGGCATTCGGCCTTCTGTAAGCACATATTGATTCAGATTATTTCCTGGGTCATAGGAGAGGACCTTCGCGATCCGCCCGCTGTCACCGAGGAATACGTCTGTGCTATAGCCAGGTTGAACCTCATCCACTCCGGCAACCAACTTCAGCTTCTCGATATCGCTTTGTTCGAGACCCAAGGTGGACTGAACCTTAAGATCCATCAGCTTAAAATCGTTATAGTAGTGATCCGCTGTATCCAGCATGTCAGGACCCGTGCCTTTGATCCCCGCAAAAAAACCGACGCCGAGCATAATAATGGCAAAAATGGACAGAAACCGAGCTTTTGTCCGCGATATTTCCCGGAAAATATCAGTCCACAGCGCTCTTTTCTTCATGATATGTATCTCCCTACCACTCGATGTTGTCTACAGAAACGGGGGCCGGATTCAAAACCATATTCCGGACCTTGGCATTGTTGATCTCGATGACCCGATCCGCCATCGGCGTCAGGGCAGAATTATGCGTAATGACGATAACCGTCGTTCCGGTATGGCGGCAGGTGTCTTGGAGCAGCTTCAACACCTGCTTTCCGGTATGGTAATCAAGCGCACCCGTGGGTTCATCGCAGAGAAGCAGCTTCGGCTGCTTGGCGAGTGCTCTGGCAATCGCTACCCGCTGCTGTTCCCCGCCGGACAGCTGTGCCGGAAAATTGTTCAGACGATTACCAAGGCCGACATCCCGTAGTACTTGTTCGGCGTCCAAAGCCCGGGGAGAAATCTGCGAAGCCAGTTCCACATTTTCTTTGGTCGTCAGATTGGGAACCAGGTTATAAAATTGAAACACAAATCCGACGTCATTGCGCCGATAGCCGGTCAACTCCTTGCTGTTAAACCTGGCAATATCCGTTCCATCCACCAGCACTTGTCCCTCATCCGCGGTATCCATGCCGCCCAATATATTCAGCACCGTGGATTTGCCTGCGCCGCTGGGACCGACTATGATCGCAAACTCGCCTTTTTCGATCTCCAGGTTGATTCCATCATTGGCTACAATGGTGGTCTCTCCCATCCGGTAGCGCTTATATTCATCCTTCATGCTCACAAAAGCCATGTTACTCCACTCCCAACTCATGGTTGCAATTTCGGCTTGAATCGTTATGTAAACTTATGTAACCCAAATGGAGGCTTAACCGGAGCTCTAGCGTAGGGCTGTTCACGTGTATTGATACGTCCTTCGGCATCTGCCGCAATCATTGTGCTATGCCTCGTATCTGTACATTTTCCGTTGTTAGATTCCTTGTTATAGCGTTCATTCAATGAAATGGTTCTTTAATCCAGTGTAGCATAAACAAATCGGCCAAAGAAAACGCAACAGCCTCCGCGATGGCAATGTCACAGAATGTTCCAAATTCCAAATAGCCCGAGCAGCACAAAAAAAGCGCTTCTTCACCTGCGAAGAAGCGCTTCTCTGATGGATTTAAAGTCAATCGATATGTCCGGTCAGCTCCGCTGCCGGGATATCCTTGCCCTCGACCCAATCCCTGAACGAAAAATCAAGCGCACTGCCCTGAGCAAGCGAAGTCATGACTCTTCCTTCTTCGAAGGCGTACGAAAAGGTATGCAGCGTTCCGAACAAATCGTCGTAATCCGTAAAAAACAACGGGGACTCTCGCTCCTTAAACAAACCGAATGCTTCGGTTTGGGTCAACTGTGTGGCATCCAGGCCATCAATGTAACGTTTACGCCCAAGGGAATGCTCGATGGAAGGCCTGTTCTTACCCGTCAACGCTTCGTAATGGTTAACGCAGGCGATTGCCGCCTCCCAGCCCGCACGGGTAATGACTTGATCCGGACTTGCTTCGACAACGGCCATGTTCCCTCGTGCATCTCCTATTGAAAAGTTATAGCAAGCCGCATGGGGAATATGGCGCAGCATATAAGACGCTTCTTCTAAGGTAGCGCATGATTCCAATATCATCCGAACGCTGACCCATGGCGACAGGCCCGTCCGGTATCCGTCAAAGCTCACAAAGTGCAGCCCGGCGGCAAGTCCCTTTTCATTAACCCCGTCATGCCGACCTATGGCCTGCAAATTATAACCTACGGTCGCCAAGCCTTGTTCGGGTTGAGCCGCGGTAAAATAACCATCGTAAAACGCAGGCGTAAAATCGTAATTTCTTACGTAATACGAAGGGGTAATCATCGCCGAACAGCCCATGGCCGCGATCTTTGGAACATCGTATCCCCCTAGGAGAGCGGCGGCTTTGGGAAACGGCATTTCCAAGCCTTCCGCCAGTCCTTCAAGCTCCGATAGCAGCTGTGGGGCAAACTCGTTGTAGATGCTCTTCAATTGTTCCGTGTCGATATTCGGTTTGGTGACTGCTTCGAATGCTTTCAATATCGGTTGATTTCGCAGACTACGACCCAGCTTAAGTCCGTTATGATAGTTATCTTCTCTAAGCTGCATGATGTGTACCGTGTAATCCGGCATTTTAAC
Source organism: Paenibacillus sp. FSL F4-0100 (assembly GCF_037993005.1). NCBI lineage: Bacteria > Bacillati > Bacillota > Bacilli > Caryophanales > Paenibacillaceae > Paenibacillus > Paenibacillus sp. FSL F4-0100. The sequence continues at coordinate 1,718,323 of NZ_CP150303.1, read as the reverse complement.
CCCTCCACCCCGGCGGTTTCCATATGGGAATATATCCCTTAACCGATTATAGATGCAATTCATCCATCTTCCAATAAAAAAGCTCCGACCCGGCTTGTTTACATGCTAGGAAGGAGCAGATTATTATACGCGGGGCAATTGTTCAAATACTTGAACGTATTGCTCATATTTTTCGGACCAGGCCTCTTTGCGCGACTCCAGCGTCCTGCCATCCAGGAGAGCCCCAATGACGTCCAGACATACGTCCCAACCGGCAATATCCTTCGGTGTATGATCCGTAATTTTCGTTATCATCTCGATCAATACCAGACGACAGCCTTCGGCCTTGGGATGCAGCTCAAAACGTACCCGGTCCTCTCCCCACGTGTATTCCAATACTGCAAATTCCCGATAATCCGTAATTTCAAATTCTTCAAACGTTCCGTCCTGCATGTCAAATGTAATTCTGCCGCCTTGGCGCAAATCTTCCACCTTCAGCTCCGAAAACCACTGCGTCAGCTTGCCATTATCCGTCAGATAAGACCACGCCTTCTCAACCGAATGCTTCAGACGGCGTTCAAATCGGACGGTCGTTCCGAACTCGTCTTGCTGTACAACTGCCAGCATTTTTCATCCTCCTCAAGAATGTATTATTCAACATGGGTTCTTTCAATCAAATTACATTCCGATGTTCAAGGAGCTTCATCCTCATCCAGCAGTCTCTCCAGATCATCCAGCTTGTTCGTCCAGAATTGACGATAAGGCTCCAGCCAGTCATGGATTTCCTCCAGAGGCTTGGCATTCAGGCTGTACACATGCCTTTGAGCCTCTTTCCGCAGAGAGACTAGACCAGCCTCCCTCAAGATGCGTAAATGCTTTGATACGCCGGGTTGACTGAGCTGCACGAGATCTACCATCTCGCCCACCGTGTACTCTTTTACGCGCAGGTGGTCCAATATCATCCTGCGGTTCGGTTCTGCCAATACTTCAAAAAGGTTATCGTTCAACATGTTCATTATATTACTAAACAGTTATATTTCTGTAAAGTTATATAAAAAACAACACGATCTTTGAACAAACATAACACCTTCCTTATATTGAACCTATCCGCCGCTGCTCCCTCACGCCTGCCATCCCGAGAATCCCGCCGACTGGAAGTACTCGATGATTTTTATCCATCCCCGGTGGCTGGGTGCCCCCCTTCGGACTTTGATTCCAATTCCCATCAACCCATATGCCCATCCTGCATCCGAAATATCAAAACGAACGATCCCGGCATCTTATCCATTCCTGCAGGACACTGCTTTCAATAAAGGGAAGAAACAGCAAACTTCTGCTGTTTCTTCCCTTCTTTATGATCAGATACTAAAAAATATTTTTGCATTGCCGATGTTATAGTTGAAACTTTATTCAAGGCCAATGCGTCATATTGTAGAGGAAAATAATAACAAAGCTAAATTTCAGGAGGTTGAGTGTGTGAAAAGAATATGGACTGCCTTGCTAGCAGCTATACTGTTAATCCCCATGACATTCCAATCGCAGGCACAGGCGGCAGTGAACATCAGCGTCTTGATTGACGGTGTCAAGCTGTATACGCCTCAAGCACCTATCATGATCCAAGGACGCGTCATGCTTCCGATGAGATCCATCTTCGAAGCCTTGGATGCATCGGTCAAGTGGAATCAAAAAACGAAAACCGTCACAGCGACCAAGAATGGCACAACCGTCATTCTAAAAATCAACTCCAAGACGGCCACCATCAATAACAAGACGGTAGCGCTGGATGTTCCGGCGAAAAACTTAAAAGGAAATACCATGGTTCCAGTGCGCTTCGTAAGTGAAGCCCTCGGCCAAAAAATCGGCTGGAATTCCAAAACGAAAACGGTCACCGTCAAAACAACGAACAATTCAGGCGGCGGCGGAAATAATACCGGTATCGTACCGGTGAATTATGTGACCCTTCGGGACATCGGCAACGCCGGCGACGGCCGCGATCTGCAGGTCAGCTTCTCCAAATCGTCGACCGAATCATTAATTTCGCATTACCGCGTGATGATTGTGAAGCAGTCCAAGACGTTAAACCAATCAGAAGCACAGCGCGTGTCCTCCGCAGCTTACACATCGGTGTACCCGTCCGGCTCGGATCAGACTCTGACCCTCACGTCGGGTTCAAGGGATGTGGATAATGATCTTATCCGCGATAACCAGTCTTATAAAGCTTACGTATTGGCAGTTAGCAACACAGGCGGCACATATGCCCTTTCCTCGGCTTCGCCGTCGTTGACGCTGACCAACACCAATTCGGTGAACGGAGCAACCAACGTGAAGGCAAGCGATGTGAGCGACTACGGCGATGGCCGTGATCTGCAGGTCAGCTTCACGCGTGCCCAGAACGAGAGCAATGTAACCAACTATCGCGTATTTGCGGTAAAAACGAAGGATGTTGCCAACTTTAATCTGGCGGCAGCCAAATCCGTCCCAAGCCAGAATTATACGACGGTGAGCAAAACCAGTACGACGAATACAACGCTGTCCACGACGCTGAGTTCTTCTGCTCGCGATACTTCAAACGAGCTCATCCGCAGCGGTGTCGCTTACACTGTGTTTGTCCTATCTGTCAGCAGCAACGAGAGTGTGCTTGCAAGCAACCTGTCTTCAGGTTCGTCTTCCATCACGCTCAACACGGGAACCGCAACGGTTCCATCCATTACGCAAGTGACGGATATCAGCGATTATGGTGATGGCCGCGACCTTCGGGTAAGCTTTAACAAGGTATCCAACGAATCCAACATTCACTCTTATCGCGTGTTTGTCGTAAAGGACAGCAATTACAGCAGCTTCAACTTGAGCAAAGCCAATGCTGTGTCCAGCTACAACTACACCCTAGTCAACAAAACCGGGAATAACATCAACAACTTGACGCTGGCGTCGGGTGCTAGAGACGTAGACGGAGCAACGATTCGCAACGGTGTGTACTATCGCGTATTCGTCATGGCCGTGGACTACAATAACTCCAATAACAACGTGCTGTCCGCTCCATCGAGCTCCATCATCTTGAGTTCCAGCACCAATCTGGGCGCAGTTACCAATCTGTCCGTCACTGACGTGAACAACTACAATGACGGACGCGATCTGCAGGTGTCATTCACCCAGCCGTCTGATCGTTCTAACATCAGCTATTACCAGGTATTCGTTGTAAAATCATCTGATAGTTATTTTGATCTGAATAGAGCCAATAACTTAAACAACAGCAATTATTACACTCAAATCAATAAGAATAACAACAGCAACTACATTACTCAAACCCTGAATTCCAACAGCCGTGATATCGATGGAGAGCTGATTCGCAATGGTGTCAGCTATCGCGTATACGTCCTGTCCGTAGGATATTCGGGCGGCAATAACAATGCATTATCCAATTACTCATCGATTACGCTTGGAAACAACAATCAGGGCAATGTAAACCCTGTTTCCACGCCAACCTTGTCCATTAATGGCAATAATGGTAACGGAAGTGATCTGAAAGTTTCCTTCAATCCAGCAAATGGCGAAAACTTTATCGATCATTACCGAATTCTCGTTGTAAAATCTTCCATGAGCCTGACCGTGTCCCAAGCTTATGACAACAAGAATTTCACCACAGTTTACAAAACCGGCGGCACTATCACTCGGGATTTGACTAACACGACTCGGGACAGCGACGGGGATCTCATTCAAAGAGGTTCAAGCTACCGCGTGTATGTCTTGTCGGTAGGCTACTCGAATTACGGCAGGGCGCTTTCATCGGTCTCTCGTGACGTAACGATTCAAGGCGTGACGGAAGTTGGGAAAGCTACGAACGTCACGGCAGCGGTTGTGGGCAATGAAGGCAACGGAAGTGATCTGAAAGTAACTTTCTCCCATGCCAGCGGAGAAGGTAATATTGATCACTATCGCATTTTTGCAGTCAAATCATCCAAGAATCTGACATTATCCCAAGCACAATCAAACAGTTATTACACACAAGTGTATAAAGCGAACAGTTATAGTCAAAATTTAGGCGCTGATGCCCGAGACACAGACGGTGAACTGATTCGGAATGATCAAGGCTATCGTGTGTATGTCTTATCGGTAAGCAACAGATCCTCTAATTACAGCGATGCTCTATCCGCTCCATCCGGCGAAATCAAGTTGCAAGGAGTAAGTCAGGTAGGAGAAGCAAATAATGTTCGAGTGATTGATGATGGTGACCGAGGTAACGCTAGTGACCTGAAAGTATCCTTCACCAAATCTGCAAACGAACAAAACATTAGTCAATACCGAATCATCGTTGTAAATGAATCAGATTTAAGCAAATTTAATCTAGATGTTGCTAATGGTTTAGCAGCAGAAAGCTATCTTACCGTCTTTCCTGGTGCTAACTATAATGATAAACTCATAGATGGAACCCTTGATGCATTCGGAAAGCAAATTGTTAATCAACAAACATACCGTGTGTTTGTATTATCTGTCAGCAACAACAGGAATATTAAAAACAAGCTCTCAGAAGCTTCCAATTCAGTAACATTGAAAAACGAAACACCTATGGAGATTCCCTCCACTGTAAAAGCAGAAATTGTAAGCGGAAATGGCAATGCCAGTGATGTTGCTGTCAAGTTCAAGGGATCAACTACAGGGATTAAGGAATATCGAATCATGGTTGTTCCTTCAGATAAAGATAAAATCTTGATCTTAAAAGATGCTGAAGCAATAACAGATAGCAGTCAATACACTGTAGTTAAGCCAGTAAAAAGCGAAATAGTGCAAAAATTAACCAACTTGAAAGACGTGAACAATGTTCCCATATCAGAGGGTAAGGAATATAAAGTTAACGTTCTAGTCGTTGCGGATGGAAAAACGCAAAATTCTAACGGCTTATCTCCAGCATCCGAGAATTTCACCATCCCTGCCCCACTCCAAACTTCGGCCGTTAAAGCCAGTTTGAATAAAGACGGGAAGCTTCAAGTCGATTTCACGAAAGCGATCAACGAGGCAAGCATCAAGCATTATCGATTGTTGTTTGTGCCAAAAGAAGAAATCACAACCTTCGATCTTCCAAAAGCAACGAAAGCTGCTGCGGTAGAAAATGCAAAAGCAACGATAACACCAAAGGGTAAAGACATCTCAGAAATTATCGACATCGATGCGGTAAATCAAGTTATTCAAAGTGATACGGAATTCGCTGTATTTGTTTTATCGGAATTAAAAGACCAAACAAGTGTGCAGACAACTACCCTGCTCTCTAAACCATCTAACATCTTGAAATTACCTACAAAAACTCCATAACGCGAGTTATAGTGTAGAAGTTTTCAATCAAAACATCAAATGCATCAGTTCTCAACAAAAGCTGTTGCTCCTGTTCAGATTTGACAGGAGCAACAGCTTTTCTACCCCATCCACCCATCAAACCCTTTTCTGACTAACTGCATGAATCATAATCTTACGAAAAGCGAAAGCAGCGTAACCAGCAATGCCTCTTAGGACACCCTATAACATTAACAGCCTGTCGGGATTATTCCCGCAGGCTGTTATGCATTCTTCCCCCTGGGCCATCATACACGCGTCGGAAGATGAGCAGCTATATACTGCATACGTTTTGGTTACTATATTTATTCCGCAGTGAAATAAACAAAAACTCAAGCGATATCACTTGAGTTTTCATCTGTTTAGGCTTGAGACATATTTCGCTCAGCCAGAAACTTATCAATAATGGCCGAAATAACATTCATGCTGACAGGCTTGCTTACATACTCGTCCATGCCCATCCCTAAATATTTCTCGCGATCGCCTTTGATCGCATGGGCCGTGACGGCCACGATATAAGGCTCTTTTTCGGATGATGCCGATTCTTTTATGGCGCGGACCGCTTCCGTTCCATCCATGAAGGGCATCTGAATGTCCATGAACACGATGTCATACGAGTAACGCTCGAGGGCTTCAACCGCCTCAAGTCCATTCTGGACGGTGGTCGAATTGTATCCCAGCTTCTCAATCATTTTCTTGAGGACTAACTGATTCACCTCATTATCCTCGGCAATTAAAATTTTCAGATCGTTTCCTAAGGAGTGATTCTCGTGAACGGCCTCATTCTCCTGTTTATTGCCAGCATTCGACTCAAACGAAAAAGCAACCGTAAACGTAAAGACAGACCCCGGCTGGTTCTGATTCTTCTCATACCAGATATCTCCGCCCATCAACTGAACGAGTTTTTTACAGATCGCCAGCCCCAGTCCCGTTCCTTCCACCTTGCGGGTCATATAATGGTCCACTTGATAAAAGGGTTCAAATAGCTGCGCAACCTTCTCACTCGACACACCTATGCCCGTATCCATAACGGAGAATTGGATAAGGGCCGAGTTCCCTTGGTTCTCGACACACTGCACAGAGATGGAGACGGCGCCATTAGGTGTAAATTTAATGGCATTACTAAGCAGGTTCATTAAGACCTGCCTCAGCTTCGTCACATCCCCATACACTTGATTCGGCACGTCAGAAGCTACAGAAGTGGTCACCTCAATATTTTTCTCCAGCGCCTTCGGAAGAATCAGGTTCAATGTCTCGGACAAAGCCGTTCTTAGGTTAAATGTTTCCTCCACCAGCTCTGTTCTGCCCGATTCGATTTTTGAAAAGTCTAAAATATCATTGATGATGTTCAGAAGGGTTGTCCCGCTTTTCTTAATGATCTGTACATAGTCCCGCTGCTCCTCATCAAGCTCCGTCTCAAGTATCAGGTCCGTCATCCCGATAACACCATTCATCGGCGTACGGATCTCATGGCTCATCATCGCCAGAAACTCGCTCTTGGCTTTATTTGTCTTCTCGGCTGCTTCCTTCTCGATGATGAGCCTCTTCTGCTCCGTCATGTCCTTGGCAATGATGTAAAAACCCACATTCTTGTTATGAATGACAATGGGTGCCAGTGTAGCGAGCACTTCAACCGTATGTCCGTCTTTGTGATGGATGACGTTAATGCCCTTCTCGACAGCAACATAATCAGCTGAAACAGAAAGTACGCGGGTAAGGTTACGTTCACCGATCAAATTCGAGATCTTGGTTCCAATTAATTCCGGAATCTTATAACCAGTCAACTGCTCTGCCATCTGGTTCCCGTTAATGATCCTCCCCTCCAGATTGAAGGAGATGATCGCATCATGGTTATACTTCTTCAGCGAAGTGTAGCGTTCAATACTCTCTTGGAGCTTTCGCTCGGCTATCTTGCTCTGGGTAATATCAACAATTTGCGAAATGAAAAATAATGGGGTTTGATCCTTTTCGTCACGAACTAGAGAAACATGCATCGATGCCCAGATGCCATGGCCGTCTCTATGTACGAATTGTTTTTCCACCGCAATAGTCGAGGACGACTCGTCCAAAGACTGATACAATTTATCTTTATTGTTAATGCAATCAGAATAAATATAATCGGTTGCCGGCTGTGACATCAATTCTTCTTCCGTGAAGCCAAACATTTTGCAAGCCGCAGGATTTACGCTGATCCAATTTCCTTCTATCGTAACCAGGGCAATGCCAATTGGAGCACTTTTGTAGACATGTTCAAACAAAGCCTGATGGCCAAAAATGTTGATATCACTCATACTCTGCACCTCCTGATACCGATTATTATACATCAGCATCTTCGAAATGGGGCTTTTTCAGAGTATTTTTATACTGCTAATCATTAGCAGCGTCATATCGGTAAATCAAACAAGAGACGTCATCCCCTGCATAGTGAAAATCCCACCACATTACCAAGCGATTCGCTCTCGTTCACGAAAATACTCCCCGCTCGGTCCATCATCCTCCATCGTCGCCAGCCATACAGCCGTATCAGCCCCTTCGGCAACGGTTAGCGGAGCGTCCGCACCGCCCATGTCGGTCTGAACCCGGCCCGGGCAAACCGCGTTTACCTTTATCCCGGTGCCGGCTACGTCCTGCGACACGAGGCAGGTTAATGCATTCAGCATCGTTTTGGAGATGCGGTAAGCAGAGGATGACCCTTTTAAACCGTATCCTCCCTGTATCACTTCGAAGGCTCCAAGACCGGAAGAGATGTTTACGATGCGCCCGTAATGATGCAGCTTCATCAAAGGAATCGCTGCCTGCGTCATACGCAAAACACCAAAAAAATTCGTTTCCAGCGTTGCGTGCACGACCGACTCCTCTACATCCAGCACAGAAACCCCCCGGTCTAAAATCACCCCGGCATTGTTCACCAGCACGTCCAGGCGGCCGTAATCTGACTGTATTCGCTCCATCATCCGTGCCACATCGTTGATTTCATGGACATCCGCCACGTACAGCTTCACAAGGAGCCCATCTGCAAGCAATTCTTGAACAGCCAGCCTCCCCTTCTCTTCGTCCCGGGATGTAATGACCACATGAAGTCCATTGGCAGCAAGCTGTCTTGCAATCTCTTTTCCAATTCCGCGGTTGCCCCCCGTCACGACAGCCACTCGCTTCACTTCCTGTCCATCAACCTTGTTCATTACACCGCCCCCCCTTGTCTAAAATAGCTTCCCATGCCGTAATGTTCTCCTGCAAATGGATTTCCGCCTGTTTCAGCAGTTCGATCTGCAGCTGGATTTCATCCAGCTTCCGTTTACCTACCTCAACCGCATTCGGGAGACATTCGATTTTGGGCTGCTCATCAAACGCACATTGGAAAAAGCCCCTAATCTCCTTCACCGTCAATCCCAGGCTAAAATACATCTGGATCAGCCGAACCCGCTCAATATCCGTCTCCCTATATTCACGATAGCCATTATCCTGACGGTCCGGAGACAATAGCTCCTTCTCCTCGTAATAACGCAAGGAACGCAAACTTACGCCCGTTTTACGTGACAATTCACTAATATGCACACGCAGCAGCTCCTTCTCATTCGGTTAACCGCATTGTAAACCATCACATCATGTGAAGGTCAATCCGGAATTCCACAAGCATATAAGAAAAACGTCTATCGACGTACTCTCAAAGAAGACAGACCGCGTTTAGATGTTGTTTTTCTTGCGATATCAGGTAGGCCATGCTTCGAAGTTTATACTTTCTGATATCTAAAAAAAAGAACAGAGCTTAAGTCTGTAAAGACTGCACTGTCCTTTATCCGAGACCTGACAACATCGTTCAAGTTATTCTACTCAGTACATGATGCAATCCCACTATCTCAAGTAGTCCATGGCATAAACATAATCTTTTGCCCATTCGGAAAAGGTTAGTTGCGGATCCCAAGTGACTGCACCCATCGCTTTGGCACATCCCCAATCCAATATACGCTGATGGAGCATATGTACCCTAAATCGATCAACAAAGCCTTCCTTATTTGCAGAGCCCTGCAAGTACATCTGTATAAAATGCCGCGCTACTTCCTGTTCCTCGAAATCCCAGTACATAATCACCATCTTAGGCAAATCCGCTGTTCCATCCCCAAAATATCCGGTTGTAAAATCAAAAATGCCGCTGATTCGCCACTCCTGACAAGCCGTATCATACGCTACCAGCATATTTTCCGCCTTAAAATCCCCCATAACAAAAGTGGGTGAGCCATGCTTATCGAACTCATCCGCCGAGTCACGCAGCACCTCTTCCACCCATTCCGTATCGGTTGGAGTGATCTGGGAATATTGTTTGGCATCCTGCAACCAAAACCGAATTCGATGGTAGAGCCACTCTTTATAAGATCCCTCAAACGGGCGAATTCTTCGCGTTTTCGGATCGAGCTCGCCATACTGATCCACTTTCCAGCCGTGCATTTCATTTAAAATGTTAGCTGCTGAAGAGGCAATATCTATTCGATCCGCTGCACCAAGCCCTGCTCTAAGTTGTGGTTCATTCATATGCACGCCATGAAGACGAGGCATGATCGCGTAGCACCAGCCGAATATATCGATGGATTCATCCAACAGATATGGGGCCGATAAAGGCAGTGATGTATACTCTTGCAAATAGTCCGTATAAAATTTCTCTTCAACCAACTGCCCTGTATAAAGGGGATTTCCCTTTAATACATAGCTTCCTTGGCTCGAGTTAATGAACAACGTCTGATTTCCTACTCCCTCAGACGTTTTCTCAGCTGAAATGAGGTTCCCTAGATGGTGTCTGTTCAGCATAGCTTGAAGCTGCTCATTCGTTACATGACCGATGGAGTTCGTTGAGAAAAAGATCTCTGTTGTCAATTGAAGCACCTCCTTAAAAATTTTCGCTTCTGCGCCTTGCCAGACATATATTTATTCACAAAAAATCCTATCACCAGATGATCCCAAACAGCTTCAGCAGCTTGTTACGGTTGCTATATAAGAATTCGATACACGGCGAATAATGCCCTCTACATCAATAGAAAACGCCTCTGTGTCATCAAACATCAGAGGCGTTTTCGCTCATTCATCGATTATTCAATTCTATGATACATAACGGCCTATCGCCGCTTGATACGCACTCTTAGGCCGAAGTCCAATAAGTTTGTCTGCCGGTTCTCCGTTATGAAACACAATCACCGTCGGCATGGACATAATGCCGAATTGAGCGGCAAGCTCCGGGGATTCGTCACAATCCACCTGATAGACATCCAGGCGACCCGCTTCTTCCTGACTCAGCTCATCCAGGATGGGAAGCAGCACTTTGCACGGCGGGCACCACTTGGCTCCAAATTCAACAAGAGTGACTCCATTCTGTTTAATCGCGCTTTGAAAGCTGGCTGCATCTATTTGTGATAAACTCATTTGCATTCCTCCGCTTCTTCCGATTCTCGTTCATCCAGAATCGATTGCATGCGTTCCTCCAGATTCATCTTGATATGATTCAGCTGGTGAATTTGCGCCTCGATCTCGGCAATTTTTTGACGGAAAATCGGGAACACCTCCGCGCAAAACGCCTCTTTATTTTTCAAGACGCAATGCAGGAAACCAGCGATCTGCTCGGTGGACAACCCCAGATTCAAATACAACTGGATAGTACGCACCTGTTCTTCTGCGAGGCTCGAATACTCCCGGTATCCGTTCTCGTTGCGAACCGGCATAAGCAGTCCTTGCTGTTCGTAGTATCGAAGCGAACGGATGCTGACTCCGGTACGGGCTGCAAGTTCTCCGATTTTCATGCTTCTACGCCTCCTAGATGAACGATTCGATTTCATTGTAAACCCTGACACTAGTGTCAGGGTCAAGCAAATTCTGCGAATATTTTAAAAGTGATCGTATTAGAAACGACGGAGATCTCCATCGAATGTTATTTTCTTTTCTTGGATTTGCCTTTGGAGCTTGTAGAAAGTTTGGGCCAACGACTTGACGGCACATGCTGGAGCATCGTATGGAATACAGTTCCCCACTGCTCTTCGTTCAGCCTACTGATGGGGAGCTCTCGATCCACCCCCAGCAATCGGACCAGCTTCGTAATCTGGGGAGGCGTGAACACGCCCGCCAGGGCCACGAATAACGGCAGCCTCGAGTCCCGCAATCCGTAGGCTGCCAGCGCTGTAAACTTCGGCTGATGCTGCGTGGCAATGAGCGGCTTCTTCCTCCGGTTGATAGCTAGAATAGCGGACTCCACTTTGGGAGGCGGCGCAAAATGTTGAGGCGATATGGTTCGCACGAGCCGAATGTCGTAATGCATCCTCCAGCTTAAGATACGCGGATCTTGAACAGGAACTGCCGTAAAACGTTTGGCTGCACCCTTTTCCACAAGCAGCACGGCTCGCTGCAGCGGCACGCCGGGATAATCCAGCAGCCTCGCCATGATCGGCGTGGTGATCGAATACGGAATATTCGCCACGACGGCAAACGGACTTTTCGGAAGAGGAACCTCCAGGAAATCAGACTGCTTGACGCGAATGTTGCTTCCATCTTTTATCTTGCTGAACAGTTTATCCACAAACGCCGGATCTGTCTCGATCGCAAGCACATGTGCAGCCTTCTCTGCCAGCGGAAAGGTTAATGCCCCTGTCCCTGCTCCGATATCGAGAACGGTATCGGTGGATCGGATCTGGGCCAAATCGATCATATCATGAATCAGCCGTTTACTGATTAATAAATGCTGCGCGGAAAAGTTAGACGGTTTCTTCAACTTTTCCCGATGATTTTTATTATTTTTGGACACAAAAAAGCACCTCATTCATTCGTATAGTAATGAAAAAGGCACAGCACAAATAATCCTTCGCATTTTTACATGAAAATGGATGGATTTAGATGTTCTGTACCTTCATTAACGAATACGTATGAATGCGATGCAACACATGTTAGGACAATCCTCCCTTAGATGAAACGGATAAAATAACAACCACAGTATAGCATAGGCATTCCCCTGCCTCACGGGCATATTCTTTTAAAAAGATTTTTTACCGTCGGTCCATGGGCTGGGTATGGTATGTTGAGGAAGATAGGGTTCAATGGTTCCGAATCCTAATGAATATCAGTGAACCGGCATACTAGAAGGAGCAAACCGATATGCAAATCTATTTTACGAATGAAACTGTAGAATCAAACAGTGCCGATAACAATTACGTAAGAAACCAAATGATTGCGTATAATCTCAAGCACTTCCCAGACGACTTAAAAGGCCGGTACCAGGAAATCAATTTATTGTTGAGGAATGCGGACGGTCAGATTTTGGGTGGAATTGTGGGGGAAATATGCTGGAACTGGCTGGAGATCCACTACTTATTCGTGGATGAACCATACCGTAAATCGGGGTACGGAGCCAAGCTGTTGAACGAGGCGGAAAAAATAGCCATAGGGAAGCAATGCGAGTTCGCAAAGTTGGATACACTGAGCTTTCAAGCCTTGGATTTTTACATCAAGCAGGGTTATGAGGTATATGGCAAGATCGAGAATGCCGGACGGCATACGCATTACTATTTGAAAAAGGAACTTTAAAAGAAGGCAGTAAAACCGCCTTCTCTGGTCTTCCATCTCAGCTCTCCACCGACTTCTTCCCTTTTGATTTGCTGTTTGCCTTTTGCAGGTTTTGCTCGACCCGATATTGAACGATTCGGCGTATCAGGTCATAGGGCAAAGGCTTATCGATGGGAAATTGCAAGGTACCTTTGGACTTATGATATTCCTTTAACTCATCTTGGAACGCCTCAATACCGCTAGGGGCCGGGTAAAAACCGATATGCTTCTTAAATGCCGCAAAATGCACCAAATTTCCGTGAAAATCGAAGGTCAGCATCTGATAGCTGATTTTTTCCTTCGCTTCCGGGGCCATCTCCTTGATCACTTGTCTTAATGTCTGGAGAATGCTTTGAACTTCGGGAGTGCAGCTTGAAATATATTCGTCGATCGACCCGTAAACGATTTTATCCTCTTTCATGGAATAACGTCCCTTTCACAGGTTAATAGGTTTCATAAACGAGATCAGCGTTCATTTCCAGCCGTTTATCGCCTGTATCGCACACCAATCGAAACGTCCGTCAGAATCCCGCTTGCCTCGCCAAATAAAACGAACGAATGGTTTAACATCTCACATACTTGCGTTTGAAACCAAGCTTCCCTCTCTCGACTTCTTTTCTAATATTTTCGGAAGCGTTCAGGATCTTGCTCTTATCGCCCCGCTTCATCTCTACCGGTCCTACGGCCTTTGCGGTCTCAACCGCCTTATCATGGAGCGGCAAATAAGATACGGCTACAGTGTACATGAAATTATTCATCGCGGATTTCGTTCGGTCCGGAGACTCATGGATGGTCTTTTCCACCAGTTCGAGCATGGCCGAGATTTTACTTTCCGGGAACTCACGATCGGGTCTGCTTCCGAGCAGCCAGCAGTAACAGCTCCACCCCGCCGACATTCTAAGCTCTTCGCCGCTTGCGATCCATTGATCAGCAACGTCTTGCGCGATATCCGCCTCTGCCAACGTTACGGCAACCACATAATCGGACAGCATATAAAAATAGGCCGTATCCATCCAACGATCATAATCCGCTGCCGTCATCCCTTTAGGGTCTGCAATGATGCCGGCAAAGTACATGGCGTCATAGTTTCCGGTGGCGTAAAGCTGCTCAGCCAAAGGCTGATTGATTTTGATTTTCTTGGCAATCGGCTTCATGGCGCCTGTTGCTACGCCAAAGAGCGGTTCACGCGCCCCATTGGACAGGTACATTTTCTTGAGCCGTTCCTTGCCGAGTGCTTCAAGCTCCGACATTACGGATTCCACATTCATGGTTCGACACTTCCTTCATTGGCTTAGTATGCAACTGCCGGGTAAGGCGGCAGGCCGCACTCCACATGACTTGAGTGTACAATAATAATGACGGCCAAGCCTAGTCTCTCTTGATGGAAAGTTCCGGATTCTGTTCAAGGTTTTAAGCAAAAAAAAACGGCGATTACTTCCCGATGGAATATCGGGAAGCAATCGCCGGCAGCAGAAGTTACATAGCCTCCGGTTCTTCCAACTGGACTTTCGGTGTCACCACTGACACGAGCAGTTCGTTTGCCGAAGAGATCAGCACGACGCCGTCAGGCAGTTTAAGGTCCCCGACATGTAAAGAATGCCCAATCTCCAGTTCGCTGATTTCAACAGGAATGGTGGCAGGAATACGGTCCGGGAAGGACTCAATCTCGATGAACGTGCTTTGTATTTGGACGACTCCTCCAAGTTTGGCTCCCTTGGCGGCACCGATGTAATCGAGATTCACTCTCGTGCGCACAACTTCATTTATATTAATACGTAAAAAGTCGACATGGATGTATTCACGAGTGATTGGATCACGCTGAACCGACTCCAGCAAAACCGGAAGCGGCTCCCGATCGTCAAAACGAAGCTCAAGGATTCCTCCTTTGCCGTTCCTTGCCCATTTGCCGAATTCTTTGGCGGACAGTTGAATCATCATATTCTCTTCCCCTGTGCCAAATACAATTGCCGGAATTCGCCCCGAAAGACGAAGCTGCTTAAGTCCGGTTTTGTTCATCGCGGCGCGCGTTTCTGCTCGTAAATTTACTCTCATCTCAACAACACTCCTCAGATTATCGTTATTTTGGGTGTACTCACCATCAATCATCCATAATGAACTACGGATTTCTCCCCCCGTAGCGGGGAAAGTAGGAGCACCATTGCATCACCTCCAGATAGACATTTAATGTAAAACGCTTTTATATATGCGAGAAGGCACCTCGTCCCATGGGAACGAAATGCCTAATTACTTGCTACCATATCATAGAAAAGGGGGGTTGTCGACCGCGGTGGTATGGGGGGGCCATTACAGGAAGGAATTCCGAGTGGTTATGATTATACGAAAAAGAGGAGCTTTCCGCCCCTCTGTGTAGTTCCATCAAAACATCTCATCTTTTTGTCCTACCGTACATTTATCGAAAACCCCTTCAAAATTCAGACCCTTAGCGAGCCACGGAATCCCCTGGCAGCATAGTATGATTCCGCTCCATTGTGGTACACGAAGACAGTGTCATAGCGGCGATCACAAAAAATGGCTCCGCCGAGTTTTCTAATACTGGCAGGTGTTACCACCCAGCTCGATGTTTTCAAATCGAAATTTCCAAGTTTTTGAAATTCCCGGTATTGTTCTTCCGATAGCAACTCTATGCCCATAGCGGTTGCCATTTCAACAGCACTATTCTTCGGTTTGTGTTCTTTTCTTGATTCCAGCGCTTCACGGTCGTAACAAATACTTCGGCGGCCTTTTGGACTCTCAGCTGAACAATCATAAAAAATGTATTCGCCCGTCTTGTTGTCATGACCTACAACATCCGGCTCTCCGCCAGTTATCTCCATTTCATGGAGTGACCACAGTTTTTCAGGATTTGCTACGAGCTTTGCTTGTACGTCATCCCATTCCAGGCCTATATGGCGGTACATGTTTTTCTCAAAACGAGCTTTCAATGTTGTGAGTAGTTCTTCACGTTGTTCTGTTGACAATTCCTTTGCCAAGTTAGACTCCCCCTCATACAATTATTACGATACCCACCACGCCGTATAACTTTAAGCAACACTATCACATCTCATCTATTCTTTCCTCACCAACAACGTTACCGCTTCCACATGGCTTGTCTGCGGGAACATATCGACCGGCTGCGCCCATTCGATCTCATAGCCGCCCTCCAGCAAAATCTTGCAATCTTTCGCCAGGGTTGAAGGATTGCAAGAAACGTACACAAACCGCTTCGGCTTGGTGCGGAGCACTGTCTCCAAGAAGCGCGGGTCCAGGCCGGTGCGCGGTGGGTCGGCAATGATGACGTCCGGCTTCATGCCCTCCTTGACCCAGCGCGGCAGCAGTTCCTCTGCCTGGCCGACGTGAAAGCTCGCGTTAGCACGTCCATTTCGCTGCGCATTGGCCTTGGCATCCTCGACGGCTTCAGGGATCGCCTCGATCCCGCGCACCTCCTGGGCATAAGGCGCAAGCCACAGCCCGATCGTACCGGTTCCGCAGTAGGCGTCGATGACGGTTTCCTTCCCCGTCAATCCGGCTGCTCCCCGGACCGACTCATACAGCTTGACCGTCTGCTGCGGATTCAGCTGGAAGAACGCTCTGGGCGACAGCGAGAATTGCAGGTCGCTCAGCGATTCCTGCATGCTTTCGGCTCCCCACAGCGAGATCGTCCGGTCTCCGAAGATGAGCGAGGTTTTCTTCGGATTGATATTGAGTGAAATCCCGCTCACCTCCGGAATGGTAAGGCGCAGCAGACGAACGAGATCGTCCTGCCTTGGCAGCTTGCTTCCGGCCGTGACCAGTGTCACCTGAATCTCCCCGGATTGGAAGCCGTGGCGAACCACAATCGTCCGTACGCCGTCCTTGTTTCCATTCTCTTTGTGCAGCGGAATCCGCAATTCTTCGAGGACGGATTTGACCTTCTCCACCGCGTCATTCACCTTCGGGTGCTGAATCGGGCAACCGCTAATGTCCACAATCGTATGGCTGTCCGCTTCATAGAGCCCTGCGATCACTTCATGGCCCTTTCGTTTCAGCTGCAGCTGTGCTTTATTCCGGTAATCCCATTGGTGCTCCATGCCGAGAATCGGCTTAAACTTCACGTCGTCACGTCCTGCGTATCGGCTGAATGCTTCACGCACGATATCCGTCTTGGCATGCAACTGTCCCTCATAAGAGATATGCTGAATTTGGCATCCGCCGCAAATACCAAACACCGGGCAAGGAGGCTCAATACGGTGAGGCGAACGCTTCTCCACTTCTACCAGCTGTGCCTTAATAAATTTAGGCTGGACCTCTTTTACCTCGGCTTTGACGACTTCGTTCGTGATCGCTCCGTCAATAAACACTGCCTTGCGGCGGTAATAGCCGACTCCTTCGCCGTTGATCCCAAGCCGTTTGATCGTAACGACTATAATGTCACCGGCTTGCAGCTCATCTGCGTGCTCACGTCCAGATGAAGGCCTTGGCCCGCGTACTTCTTGCTTATGTTTATCGGATGGTTTCGCCTTCGAATACGATGAAGACAATAACGAATCCTTGTTCTTCCTATGTTCACGCTTAAAAGCCGGCTTGGCCCCAGCTTGGTTCGCTGCAGTCCGCTCACCCGGCTTATTCCCGTATGCCGTTGATTTGTTGTTTTTGGTTCCTTGTCCAGAACGTCGTTGTTCACTCATGCCTTGATTTCTCCATCCTTAATGGTATCGTGTCCAATATACCATGCCGAACCTGCGAATGCTAACGGGCCGTGTTCTTTTTCCCGATTTCGCCGGTGTTCTTCTGCTTCCTTGCCGTCAACATCTTCACCGCGTAAAACCGCAAAAAAATATTTTTGCAATTCGGAAACCAGAGGAGATCCCCCGGCGTATAATTCCATTATCATACATTCTCATATGGAGGTATCTTTTATGTCGTTTTTCAACAAAATGCTAGCCAGTGTAGGAATCGGAGCAGCCCAGATCGATACGCATCTCGAGAAATCCTCCTATTATCCGGGTGAAGAGGTACGCGGCATTATTCACATTAAGGGAGGGAACGTAGAGCAGACAGTCGACCGCATTTACTTGAAAGTGATGACGGAATATACCAAGGAAAGCGACGACAAGAAATACATAGAATCCTATACCCTTGCCAAAATCAATGTCTCCAGCCGCCTCACGTTGAAGCCTGGCGATCAACAGGAAATACCATTCTCTTTTCCCCTGCCGTTAGAAACACCGCTCACCATTTCACGGCAGCCGGTATGGATCCATACCGGACTCGATATCGATAATGCCATCGATCCGAAGGATCGTGATTTCATCGACGTTGAACCGAACGCGGACGCATCCGTTGTGTTTGACGCCGTGGAAGCCCTTGGCTTCAGCTTCAAAATAGCAACATGCGAATATCATCCTAGATTAGGCCGGGGTGTTCCATTTGTGCAAGAAATTGAATTTTATCCTGGCTCCTCCTATGCCGGCCATATCACAGAGCTTGAATTGATCCTCTATCCGGAGCAGGACGGCATTTCCATTCTGGTCGAAGTCGACCGCAGAGGCAGAGGCGTTTCAGGCTGGCTCCAGCGATCACTCGATATGGATGAACAGCATTCCTGGGTAACCCTGGATCAACAGGATCTGGATCAAGGTCCATCCCACGTGGCCCAAATGCTTGACCGTGTCATCCGCAGATCGATTTAATGAAAAATGGCCCGCAAGGCAGGTCGCTTGCTCCTCTGTGACACTCCTGCGGGTCATTGTTTTTTAATGAATGATATCGCTTGTCAAATAAAATAATGCGGGTACTTCTCGCGTAAAATATCCTGCTCCACAACGACAAGACGCAGATGACGCTCCATCACGTTCATGGCCTGCTCCGCTTGTTTATGGACGATCAGCTGATATATTTCCTTATGCTGCGAGATGATATGCTCCCAGTTTGAATCCTTGGACAGGCGAAGCAGCCGCAGACGGTTGAAATGAATATTCAATTGCTGCAGCATCTTCCAGGTCCGTTCTTTGCCCGTACCCTCAAACAGAATTTGATGGAACTCCTCGTCCAGCTCAAACAGCTTATAGAAATTATGGTTGCCCGCGCATACGTCCTGAAGCGCAATATTGGTTTCCAGACGGAAACGGAACTCTTCGGGGAAAAACTCACAGGCGAGCGCCACGATTTCCTTCTCGATCTTCTCCCGGATAAACCGGCCTTCCTCAACATGCCTGAGATTAATACGGGATACGATTGTCCCGCTTTGCGGAATGATGTCGAGCAGTTCCTCCTCGGCAAGTTTCATGAACGCTTCCCGGACCGGCGTTCGGCTGACGTTCAATTCATCCGCAATTTCTTTTTCCGAGATTTTCGTACCCGGCTCCAGCTCCAGATGGAATATCCGGTCCTTCAGTAGCTGATATGAATATTCCCTGGTAGAGCCTTTAATCTTTTGCTCTGTTGACATATATACGTTACCTCTTTCTCCTATGCTCTATGTTCTCTTTGCTTACGTTATCCTCCCTCTATATTACCTGAATCAAGGGCACGGACGGTATATCATGTACGGGAATCTTCGGAAAAAACTCTCGCAGCCGCTCGGCCACGCAGACCATACCGGGCTCCTCGCTGGCGGCATGGCCAAGCAGGAGCATGGACGGGTTCCGGCCTTGGGCTGCTGCATCGCCGATGTATTCCGGCGTCTCCCATTCCGGGCCTTCGCCGGCGATAAGAAGATCCAGCCGCTCATTCACACAAAGGGGAATGGCGTGCGTTCCGCCGCCCCGGTAGCCAACGGTTATGCCGATTCTGGAGCATGTTCCTCTTTGGTTCCCGATATAACGAAGATACGGAAGATTCAGCTTTCTTTTTATATCTTCCACAACATCCTGAACTGTCATTTCTCCGGGCAGTGTGACTACGGCCGCTGTCGGAAGATACTTATCGATATATGGTTCCCAGTCCAGCGCCTGAACCAATCCCTGCGTAATCATGTCGGGAACGTACCTGTGAGGCGCATCATGAAACCGGTAAATCGTTAGATTGCCGGATTGGATCAGGTCTATTTTATCCTGGTGGACAGCACTTGCCTGCATCCCTTCCACTCCATCCTCATGGTGGCTGTAAAAGACCCCCTCATGGGTAATCACAAGGTTTGCTCCCGCTTGTATGGCTCTCTGTAAAACCGAATGCGAGGCGGCGAACGTGACGGCAATGCCATGAACGATGGCATCCGCGCTTCCAGCTACAACCCTGTCCACCGTGGATTCAAAGTGTCCCTGTCCCGCCGGTTCTGTTAACCGGTCGATTACGTCTTGAACGGTCACACTCAAATTAGAACAACCTCCTTGTCGTCAACATTGCAGGAGCATCGTAACCGTCCGAAGTTGAAAACAGGCTGCCTTTCCAAAAAGAAACGACAGCCTGTTGATCCGTTAGTTATTGTTGCTCTTTATAATTTTTATAAGTCTTATTCGCAATCTCCAGGTATTGTCCCACGCCCTGGCTATCCAGCTCCTTCACGAACTTGTCGTACTCGGCGAGATCGCGGTCCCCCAGAATGAACTTCAGTGTGTTCTGATCCGTGTAGTCCTTCAGCGGCGTGCTCAAAAGCGTCACTCGCTCGCGTTCTTCGACCGAGTACGGAATCGGCGGCTCCGGCTTCACGACGGTTTTCGTTTCGCTCATGCTCTTCTGGAACTGCTGCTCTTCCTCGCTGAACATGGATTGAAGCAGCTCGGTTGTACCGCCGTATGCAAACACCCCGCCCGAGAAGCCATGCTCGATCCGCAGATCCTTCGTTCCCTTCGGATTCAGTCCGTTGTAGTTAATGTCGTCCATCAGCTTGCGTACGCCGCCTTCCTTGGTATACGTCACGCCTTCTACGCCCCACTTCGTAAATTCCTGTCCCTCATCGCTGTAATAGAGCCAGTCGATAAACTGCAGGATGGCTTTAAAGTGCTCACTCTCTTTCACCTTGGAAGAGATCATCACTCCGTTCTCGAGTCGGCTGCCGGACATCAGTTGGCCTGCCGGGCCGCCGGGAACCGTGATTTTGCTGATTGCATACTTGCCTTCGCCCAGCGTTTTGTCCATATCATTACGGTGCTGGACCACGGTCTGGGAGTTGCCGTTAATGATGAAGGATTTGCCGGTCACGAACTTTTGCACAGCCTGATCGTCATCCTGGGTAAAGCTCTCTTTGTCCAGCAATCCTTCATCCACCAGCTTGTGGAAGTAGGCCAGCATATCCTTATATTCATCCGTTACTGCCGTATACACAAACTTATCCGTGTCTTCCTCATACGTAAGTCCGCTGCCGTAACCCCATCCGCCTTTGGTGCCAAAGCCCGTAGCCGCGATGTTCAGCGTACTGTTGAATTTGAAGCGGTCGGAGAACGGCGTAACGTCCGGGTAATCCTGCTTCAGCTGCTTCATGGCCGTATACAGCTCATCCCAGGTGGTCGGAATCGCGATGTTATGCTTTTCGAAAATATCCGTACGCACGATCAGCGTATAGTCCGGCCACACCGCCTCATGCAAGCCCGGGAGCACATAATATTTCTTGTCCTCTTGGCGAAGTCCCTCCAGTTCGCTCTCCATATCCCATTTCTCGATCTTGTCCTTGAAATTCGGCATCAGATCAATGTAATCGCTAATCGGCAGAATTGCACCGGAAGCCACAAACGCGGATTCCTCCCCGGGGTAAGTCTTCGGAATGACCAACGGAGCGTCACCGGAGCTGATCAGCAGACTGCGCTTTTGACTGTAATCACTCATCGGCACGATCGTCGGCTTCAAGGTCACGTTTGTCATTTCTTTTAGTTTAGCAAAAAGCATCCAGTCCTGCTTGTAAGGATAAGCTGGCTGGTCGCTGTAAAGGATGGACAAATCGAAGGGCTCCGTCGCCTTGAACGTATCGCCTACCGCGTAAGTTTCCATGGCGCCCTTATCTTGATTCTCGGCCTCTTTGCCGCCTGTTTTATCGGTACACGCCGCCAATACCGCAACAATCAACGATATTAATAAAGCTTTGCCAGCAAACGAACGAGGACTTTTTTTCATTTTCCTATTCCCCCAAAATATCAATAATGGCCAATCGGATGGATAATCCTATTGCTTTACGGACCCAAGCATGATGCCGGTTACGAAATATCGCTGCACGAACGGGTAAATCGTCAATATCGGCAAAATGGTCAGTACCATGGTCACCGATTTGATATTGGCAGATATCTGCGTCAAGTTATCGGCAGAAGTGGCGCCTGCGGAAGTCACGCCTGTCGCGCCCGCTATCATGTTCCGCAAATAAATCGTGACCGGGAAGAGTTCCTTCTGATCCAGGTACAGAAAGGCCGGAAACCAGGAGTTCCAGTGCCCGACTGCATAGAAGAGGACCATGGTCGCGATCACCGCTTTGCTTAAGGGCAGCACGATCCGGAACAGCATGCCGTAGGTGTTCAGGCCGTCAATGGCCGCGGCTTCCTCCAGCTCTTCCGGCATATTTTCAAAAAAGGATTTCATGATGAGCATGTTGTAGATGCTGATGGCTCCCGGGATTACGATGGCCCAGATCGAGTTGCTGAAGCCGAGGCTGTTAATGAGCACATAGTTCGGGATCAGCCCTCCATTGAAGAACATCGTGAACACGGCAAACATCGTCAGAAACTTGCGGCCTACTAACCTTTTCTTGGATAAGGCGTAAGCAAAGATCGTTGTTAAGAACATGGATATCGCAGTGCCAACCACGCTGTAAACGACGGTGTTTTTGTAATTCGTCCAGAACATGGCGTCTTTGGTCACGGTTTTGTAGGTATCGATATTGAAGCCCCTGGGAATTAAGTTCACCTTCCCTGAGTTGATGTACGACTCGCTGCTGAAGGATTGAGCAACCACGTTCAGGAAGGGGTACAGCGTAATGAAGACAACGAACAGCAGAATAATGGCATTGCACACTTTGAATGCCTTATAGGATCTTGATTCCTTCATATAGGCGCTCCCTCCTTACCATAAGCTTCGATCCGTCAGTCTTCGCGAGATCGCATTCACGGAGAAGACCAATATAAGTCCGATCACGGACTCGAACAATCCGATGGCTGTAGCATAACTGAAGTTGTTTGATACGAGACCGACCCGGTACAAGTAAGTCGAGATGACGTCGGCCGTCTCATAGATGACCGGATTGTACAGCAGCAATATTTTCTCGAACCCTACCGCGAGGAACGCTCCCATATTCAGGATCAGCAGCGTCACAATTGTCGGGAGGATACCCGGAATCGTGACAAACAGCGTTTGCTTCCAGCGGTTAGCCCCGTCGATCCTCGCCGCCTCGTACAGGGATTCATCAATCGTCGTTAATGCGGCCAGATACAGAATCGCGCCCCAGCCCATGCCCTGCCAGATTTCCGAAGAGATATAGATCGTCCGGAACCACTCAGCGCGCTGCATGAAATTGATTCGTTCTCCATTAAAGAACTCAACAAGCGAGTTAACAGAGCCATTAACCGACGTCAATTGCAGGATCATCCCGGCAACGATGACGATGGACAAAAAGTGCGGGAGATAAGAAGCCGTCTGGACGAATTTCTTGAATCGCTTGCTCTTCACCTCATTCAGCAGCAGTGCAAAGATGATGGGAACCGGGAACGTAAAGAGCAGGGACAACGCACCAAGAAGCAGGGTGTTCTTGAACACGTTCCAGAACGCAGGGTCATGGACAAACATGTTGAAATAGTGGAGTCCTACCCATTTCTCCCCGTAGATGCTGCCTCCGGGCATAAATCGCCTGAAAGCGATCACGTTGCCAATCATCGGTCCGTATTTAAAAATGAGCAGGTACATAACCGGCAAAATCAACAGGGAATACAGCTGCCAATCCTTCCGGACCAGGGCAGCGACGGTTTTAAGTTTGGGTGTTTTCTTTGCTGTTTTCACTGCTGGCAAAGAATGATTTACAACTTTTGGCTCCATCGACGTTATTCACTCCATTCCGTATGGCCTCTTCTCATACCTCTTCATTCATGGAATACGGCTGTATTTCATTATCCATCTCCATTCAACACTCGTGATGAAATCGCTTTCATTTATTGCGGTTATAAACAAGCTGCTACTGTTACGGCAGAATAATGGGTAATATCCGACCTCTATTGATCCCCCCTCCAATGTTAAACGCTTACAATTATGTTCAAAAAATAGACTCCCGTATCTTGAACGTTTGACTGACAAAGTGAACCAGCTGCTTCTCCCACCTATGTAGAGAGTTATTTCCACCATACTAGTATAACTAGTATGGTAGTTAGTTTCATTTTAATGGACGTTTTCTACAATTTCAATACATTTTTTTCTCATGTATAAAATTCGATCCCATGCCTAAAAAAAAGCCGTGAGCGCATTCAGGCTATGGCCTGTTGCGTCACGGCTTTCGGATTCCATTCTTGCCTAGGTATTCATCATGCATAAAGGGCAGAAGTCTTCGCTTCTGCCCCTCGAGGTTTCCCCCCTGCAAGCTCAAGATTTACTTCAGCTCCGTCACGTTGCCGTCAATGCTGATACTCTTGATATCCATATCCCCCAGAAAAACAAGGTTATTCTTGCTGTCCAGATTATACAGCCATTGAAACCCTCTCATTGTCGTACTTGTCGAGCTAGCATGAAGGATCAGTTCTGATCCGTCCGCGGCGGTGACCTTAACCTCCGGCGTGTATTCCGGCAGTTTATCCAGCTCACCGTCCGTACGCTTGCCTTCGATGGCCACACCGATGGAAGATACGCTAATGGTGCTGAGAGACAGTGCTTCCTCACCCTCATCAATCGTCAGATTCAGGCTCTGCTCTCTTTGCTTGCCGGGAGAAATGGTGAATTTAACATCCCATGGCCCTTCGAAGGTATGGGTGTCGTCCGCTGCCGTGATTCGATCGGCTGTAATCCGTGCCTTTAACCCGTCGAGGTCACTCATCGCATCCATCTCAAATACGCCGACAAGCTTTTTGTTATCGTCAAGAAGCTGCTGCCCCACCATATAATTCACATTATGTTCCGTTTTCAGTTCAAGTCCGGGTATCGAAACACCCGCAGGGAATGGCGTACCATCCTCTTTCGTAAAGCTGACAACCAAATAGCCGCTGTTACCGACATATATGCCTTCTTCAACATTCATGGTCACCCCGGACACGGTATCACTTCCTTGTATGGGTGATCGCTCATCTTCCGCAATGGACGCGGATTGACCGAAGAACTGCTTCAAACTATCCATGTATTGGCTCGCAAAAGCGGTCGTGCTAAGTATCATAATCATCGCCGCAGCGATAACGATACTCGCTTTATATTTTTTTACTTTCCTGTTTTTAAACACCATCGTTTCCTCCTCTTGAATACGGTTCATCGCGCGGTTCTTGATTCGTTCCATACTGATCTGCTGCGTCAACTCGCGTTCCTCTTCCTCCGTAAGGAGGAGATTGTCCAGCTCCTGATTGTCGATATTGGCCATAATATCTACAATTCGCCGCTTCACTTGCCTCCATCCCCTTTCGCTATCGATTTGAAGCTTCACTCCTATAGACACGATCCTTATAGAAATCCTACGGATTCTCGGTTTCATAATGAATGCGTAGTTTGTCCCTTGCCCGGCGGATCCGAGCGGTGACGGCTTTCTCCTGCATATTCAGCCTGCTTGCAATATCGCGGACTTTCTCCAAGTAGAAGTACCTGCGGATGAATATTTCGCGATCCGGTTCGCCCATACCCTGCACCATGCCGCTTATCGTTTCCTTCTCCTGCCGGAGAATAGCCAATGCCTCCGCTGAGGGGCAAGAAACGGCATCATCTTCCAACTCGGATTCAATGACCCGCTGTCTTTTTCGTAAAACATTCAAAGTATGATTACGCGCGGCGATGGCCAGATAAGGCTTGAGACTATCTCCGCGCAGCATGATTGTGGACCCGTCTGTCCACAGCTTGACCAGCACGTCACCGGTGATTTCCTCCACATCGTAGGAATTAAACCGTCCACCAGCCACCTTAGCGACCACCGCGGCTATGTAGCGTGAATAGCGGTCAACCAAAGTTTCAAAACATAACGGATCTTTCCTCGCAAGCCCATCCAGCAATGTCCGATCCTCCATGGACCCTCCCCCCCTTTTATAACCATCTGTTTTGTTGAACCAAGCCATAGATCCGGTGCTACTATATAAGACACCTATAATTTCAAAAACCCTACACATCTTTCGAAAAAATGATCCTCCCTTTGCAAGGGCGACAGGTCCATTGGACAGCTTTGTAACGACAAAAAAGCCGATCCATTTCGGACCGGCTTTTTTGCAAACTTTTATGAAATTATTGTAATTGTGGAGAATCTTCGGATTGCTGTCTGGAAATGATAAACAGTACGATCCAGATCAGCAGGAATCCCAGAAGCTGAGGACCTGTCACGATCTGCTGGAATACGATCCAGTTGATGAGCACGCCCACCATAGGAAAACTCAATTCCGCAAGTGTTGCCACGGAGGCTTTGGTCGTGGTTAACCCTTTATAATAAACCAGCAAACTCAGGAGACCCGGCAGCAATGCCTGACCGATCAGGTTCAGCGATACCAAGGCAAATGCCCCGGTATTCCAGGCCGGCATATTCCATGCTGCCCCCTCACTCCATGTAATGACGGTCAGGAGCGGCAGTGCCAGCACGAAACGCAGCGAGGTTACCGTCTCGTATTTCAGTTTGCCTACCATCAGGCGCCCCATGACCGTTGAACCGCCCCACAGGGCTGCCGCACCTAAGGACAAGAGGCTGCCAACTTGAATAAACTCGTTCCAATGGCCAATCGGAAGGGTTAGGCCAAAGGTCAGTAAATACGTGCCCGCCAAAGCGATAATGAGCAGTATCCCGAAATGGCGCGGAAGCTTCTCTTTCAGAAGTAAGCTGGCCAAAATGATGGCAAACAGCGGCTGAAGCTTCTGAAGCAGCAGGACGGCATTCAGATTGCCGCTCGACAGCCCCATCGTAAACAATACGGTAGCCAATGCCGAGCCGCCCCAGGATATAAACAGCAGCGCGCCGACATGATTCCAGCCAAGGCCTTTTAGTTCCTCGCGGTTCTTCCACAATACAGGGATTGCAATCAAGGATATAATGATGTGTTCAAGCAAAACGATCTGAGCCGAAGTCAGATTCTTGAGCAGAATGACCCGGAATAACGGGTCTACGCCCCACAGAGCGGCTCCCAAAACGACAAGCCAGAACCCTCCCTTAAAACGTCGACTTGCCTGTGCGTCGGAATCATAGGGTTTCATTTTAACCCCGGTATTCATATTACTCATCTTGCCCTCTCCTGTCTTGAATACGGAGGTCTTACTAGCAGAAAGCCCCCGCCATCGACATGTGTCGACGTATACGGGGGCTGATCAAATAAGCCTGCGTCAAATGGGAAATTTCCCATCTACGGCAAACTCATCTTTGATCTTCTCCCATCCGGACTTTACCGTCGGCCTTGGAATTGCACCAAGTCAGTCGCTGCATTCATGTTCGTGCCAGAACGCAGCGAGTCGCGGGCTGAGTTTCGTTCACGCCGGAACGAACCATCACCGCCGGTTAGGAATTTCACCTTACCCCGAAGATCCATATTCATGTTTTATTTTTGTCATGCATCCATACTAATTAACCGATAATCCCTATAAGCTTAGTTGATGAATTGAATTATAACATGAATCCTTTCATGTAAATACATCTATTTTCAAAATAAATGAAATTAGACTTAAATACAATGAAAAATCTCACGTTCAACCAGGACTTACTGAGAATTATACAGCAAGTATCGATTTGTTACCAGTATGATTTTTTGCCATTTTCCTTTTATGTTATATCGAATACCTTGAAGATGGACCGGGTACCGACTGCCCCAGCCTGAAGGCATAACAGATCGAGAGCTTCCTTGGTATTGAGGCTCATTCCGCCTGCTCGAGGCAACGACATCGATAGATCTGTTGAACTGGCGGCGGTTTCACTCTCGAACTGCTTCGTCTCGCTTAATAGCATTTTGCTCCCATCCGGCCGAACCATATACTGACGCAAATAACCGCCTTCTCTAACGGTTACCATCTTTCCCTTGCCCTCTTCTTCCTTCTTGTTCTTCTGGAGCAGCTGTTCAAACCCTTCTTGGGCTGGTTCGGCTTTCTTCGATTTCACAGGACTCCAGCATGTATATGCTGACTCAACGCGCATGAACTCACATCCTTATCCAATTGTTATTTTAACCCTTACTTCAATTATCGGATGCCTGGACACTTCTCTTTAATCGCTCACAAATGACTTAGATATAAAAAACCGCCCGAAAGGTTTCTGATCAACCTTAAGGACGGTCTTATAATTTCTAATGTATTCCCGCTTCGCTTAGTTCATGAACTTCAATGCTGCCAAAGTCCGCTTCAGAACAAGTGCTGCTTGTGCACGGGTAACCGAATCGATTGCTCCGAAATTACCCTGATTATCACCCTGCACGATGCCTTGCTTAGTAAGACTGGCTACATGGGCAGCCGCCCAGACAGGGATGGATGCCTGATCTTTGAATTCATTACCAGCATTCGCACCCTGGTTTGGCAGGCTTGTCGGACTTACCGCTTCCATAGCCCGGGTAATCATCACAGCCATTTCTGCCCGGGTCATGCCGGCATTTGGTGAGAAAACACCATCTGTGCCGCCTTCGATCAAGCCGTAACGCAACGCTGCGCCGATCTCGCCAGCATACGCGGAGGCATCCTGGACATCCTTGAATGCTCCGCTCTCGATAACTGGACTAAGTCCCATCGCACGGACCAGCATAGCCGTAAACTCTGCTCGCGTGATTACCTTGCCCGGTGCGTACGAGTTAGCGTTAACTCCGTTCACGAGAAGCTTGGAAGCCATAGATTCGATTTCCGCTTTCGCCCAGTGTCCGTTTAGATCCGCAAAGGTTTTCTTGTACTGCAGCAGCGCATAAATGCCGTTTCCGGCATGCTTCACTTTGATGGCCGGTTTATCGTTCCATGTCGTCGCTGCAGCCGGTACAAATCGGAAGGTTCCTGCATCGGCGTCATAGATTATAGCAGTGACCGAATTCGGAGCTGTTCCTGCCGGCAGCGGCAGGATGCGACTGACCACACGCTTCCCGAAATCCTTTACTTCTTGCTCTGCGCCCGGCACGCCAACCGCTACGCCAAACTGAAGAGCTCCATTCGCAGCCATCACGGCGCCCATGGAAGTTGCCTTGCTTGTCATAGCATCCACCACGCTGCTACCAACCGGGGTCATGGATATTTTCACTTGGATGCTGCCGGAGCCTTGTACAGACTTCAAAGCCTCATCCAAATGCAGAGCCGTTACCGGAAGACGGAACGCTCCAAGTGCAGTCTCCAGCACCAGGGTCGTATTCGAATTCCGTTCCATCGCCTGCTTCAGACCTGCTGCCGAAAGGGATAGCTCAGCGGCACGGTTCAACTCAGGGGCCCGAATAATGAGTTCCTGCTGCCCGTTCGCAGACAATCCGGCAACTGCCTTCTTCCACGCCTCTTCCTTCACCGTAATGTGGTCCACTGCTCCACCTGCAGCGCTTATATTCAGATCCTTACCTGTCATTACGTTGGGCAATGATGTATTTCCACCCGTGGAAGGAGGGTTAGGCTGCGTTGTCGGCGGTGTTACAGAACCGCCTGATCCTGAACCTGATCCCGGAGAGGAGCCGTCACCTGGATTCACCGGTTTCTTCTGCTCGGTAATTCGTCCCTCGACCTTCGGCGAGACCTTTCCGCCAAGCTTGGTCACGTATTCCATGAAGATTTCATAATCCGGATAACCCAGATCCTCGTTATATCTCCCTTCGGCAATCGCTTCGGCAAAGGATTTATATCCGTCCCCGCCTTTGGCCACAAAACTGTTCGTTGCCATCCGGTACGTTTCGGTCAATACCAGGGGTTTATAGCTTCCGCCCTTCATAATCTGTACATCGTACACTTTATTTCCTGCCGGAGCGCTAGGATCCCATTTGAATTTCATCCCGGCGATTTGCGGGAATTTCCCCGGCAGATCGGCCAATTTCGCACCGCTAATTCCGTTTTCCAATCCGTCCTTCAGCTGCTGTCCTGTGACGTCCATGACAAACAGCGTGTTTCCGAAAGGCATCACCGTGCGCAGCTCGCCCATCGTGATTTCACCTTCATCAATAGCGGCGCGAATACCCCCTCCATTGGTGAGGGCAACATCGGCGTTCTTAAGCTCCTTAGCTTTTGCCAGCATGCCATCCGCAATTAGATTACCGAGATTCGTTTCCTTGGAGCGGACATTCTCGCGCTTACCGTCCAGCAGAACATCTGCTATACCGACTACCTGCTTCATGAGCTCTTCTAATTCGGCATTATAAGGGGCCAGCATATCCTTGGCCTGCTTGTCTTCTGCCACATTGCTATCCACCGGAATCAGCTTGCCGCCGAGCTCGCCTTCTCCGACGAGGACCTTGCCTTCCTTGTCAAATTGCAAGTCGACCCGGCCGAGGTATTTCCCCCATTCATTCGCTTGCACGATGACGGTTGGTGTTCCGTGTTCATTGTCCGTCACCACTTCCGGTGCATAGAGCGTCGTGTGGGTATGGCCTCCAACAATGAGGTCGATGCCTTCAACCGCTTCGGCAAGCGCCTGATCTTTGGCGTAGCCCAGATGCGACAGACCGATGATGATGTTGAGTCCTTCCTGCTCCATCGCCTCCACCGTTGCACGAGCTGAGGTTACCGCCTCGTTGAATACCACATCTTTGCCCGGGCTGGACGTCTCGGCTGTATCTTCAGTGGTTAAGCCGAATACCCCGACCTTCTGGCCGTCAACTAGTAATGTCACATATGGATATACCCCGCTATTTGCCGTCGTCTTAGGCTGATCGGTATCGATCACCGCCGGCTTACGGATCAGGTGCGAAATGTTAGCATCCTGACTAAGATCCACATTCGCGCTGACGAGCGGGAATTGTGCCTTGCTTACGAAATCTGCTAGCGTCTTGGTGCCTTGATCGAATTCATGGTTACCGAACGTCATCGCGTCATAACCCATATAGTTCATGAAGGCCAAATCGGCCAATCCAAACCATTTGGTAAAATACAGATCGCCGGAGAATACATCCCCTGCATCCAGCAGCAGGCTGTTTCCGCCCTCGCTGCGGACCTGCTTAACCAGTGCAGCCCTTCTGGCCACTTCGGACAGATGCGCATGCGTATCGTTCGTATGCATAACCGTTAATTTCCATGGCTCTCCTTCCGGCGAACCATCCGTTACCTTAACCGGTACTTCCGCTGATCCATAGCCGTCCTTGCTCAGAACGGTGATCACGGCTTCACCTACGGATACCGGTGCAACCAGACCGTTCGGATCTACGGTAACTACCGTTTCATCAGAGGAACTCCAGGCCAGCTCGCTGGATCCGCCCTGAGCGGGATCAACGCTCGCTTGCAATTGTACCGGGGAACCGCCCGGATTCAGCGTGAGCGAAGAGTGATCCAACGTAATTTTGGTCACCTGAAGCTCCAGCAGTGCCACCGTTCCGCTGACCTCATTCGCAACTAGCAGCAGCGGGCGTCCTGTCTTGCTGTCTGCGGCCGGAATAAAGTCCAGTCCCTCCGGGCCGGAATCCGATGCAATCCCTCCGTTAAAATCCCGTGTATTGATGTAGTTCAGAAACGCCGGATCGGATGGGTTCGTCACATCATACGTCATTACCCCGCCAATGCGCTCCAAGCCGACAAAAGCCAACGTCTTCTGTCCTACCTTACCCACCGTTACATATTCGGGCTCTGGTCCTTTCTTGGAGCTGCGGCTGTCCAGATCGGTTTTGTCATTGCTGGCATTGAAATGATTCGGTAAACGCTCGGCTGTAATCTTCTCAAAATCACTGCCGCTGTCATACACCTGGGACATATCGGCTGCATTCCATATGGAGAATGAACGACCTCCGTACAGGTACAGTCCCTCATTGCCCATATCGCTGGCAACTTCAACCTTATCGTAGGTGGTTCCTTTGTCTGCCAGAAATTGTGCTGCCGGAGACAACGGATCCAAATTAGGTTTCATTTTGCCAATGTTACTTTCATTGCTTCGCTCATCCCAGCCTGTTGCGTCCCCTTCATTCGCGGACAGAATGTACTGCTGTCCATTCACGCTGTAAGTCGCGATTCCGTCAGGCATATACATTCCGTAAAAAGGAACGTTCTCAAA
The DNA here is from genome assembly GCF_037993005.1 of Paenibacillus sp. FSL F4-0100. NCBI lineage: Bacteria > Bacillati > Bacillota > Bacilli > Caryophanales > Paenibacillaceae > Paenibacillus > Paenibacillus sp. FSL F4-0100. Next base: position 1,686,273 of record NZ_CP150303.1, on the reverse strand, counting down.
CTTGATTTGTCCATCCTTCAGAAGGTCAAGCTGATTCTCTGGTTGATTGAAGTCCTTATACCCGAGTCCCTTAACCGCTTGAATACGCTTCGCGGCGATATCGACCACGGCGATCGCATTATTCTCCTGCAAGGCGACGTATGCCGTCTGCTCATCTTCGGACAACGAGATGTACTCGGGCTCAAGATCATGAACAGCATCATCCTTGTTTCCGGTGCTGCGAATTTGCCCGTCCGCTTCCACAGGTCCGCGAATATGTACCTGATCGTCAATGATCGACGGGTCATCAAACTTCAGATAACTTAGTTCGCCCGATAGGGTGTCGATAATCGTAATGCTTCCTTCCGGATCAGAAGCAGTCTCTGTACGAGGCTCGCCTTCATCCGCTGTCAGGATATAACGGCCATCGGAAGTATACTTGACCATGTCCGGCTGGATGCCGGTTTCATAAGTTCCGATCAAACCGCCGTCATAGTCGAGTACCAGAACCTTGCCGGCTTTTGCATGATCCTGCTCCTGAACAGCGACCACCACCTGCTTCGTCTTGGTGTTGATATCCACGCTGGTCAGGTCCCCATACAGAAAACCGCCCGTGCTTGCCAAGTCTTCCACATTGATCTGCTTGTCCTTCAGCAAGCTGCCATCAGCGCCAAGCGACACGATTTCGAGACTAGCCGGCTGAGTTGAACCATTGACCAGATAGAGCTTCCCGTTATCCTTGTTGTATTTTACAATTTCCGCAACGCCGCCATCCTTATTGGAGGTCCCTACAGAATAATGCCCGATCATCTTCATGGCTAGCTTGTCAGCCACCGGATCCGGCCGTTTCCCCAACACTTGCAATTTCACAATCGATTGAGCCTTAGCAGGTATGGCTGCACTATCTTGTACCGCTACCTCAACCGTATATTCGCCCTCTTGCCCAGCAGCAGGCGTACCTGTAATGAATCCTGTATCGGACTTAATGTCCAAGCCTGCCGGTAGACCCGTCGCCGAGAAGGTATACGGTGCTTGTCCACCATACACATCAACGGTTACCGTATATGCTTCTTCTGCATGTGCATCCGGAAAAATTTTATCGGTAATGCCGAAATGAACGGCAGCGATAGCTGTGTCTTGTGATGCTGTCTCCATGCTTGCCGTCCGGAGTATCTCCTGTCCCTCTTCAGCCATCACGGTGCCTGCCGAAAATAGAGAGGCCATCGCGATTTCCGCCGCCATTAACAGCGAGACTACTTTTATGCTTTTATGCTTCAACTCCATATCCCCTCTTCTATCCTTATTTAATTTCAAGTGTAAGGAAGAAGTGTTAACGCATCCTCAATAAAGGTCACGGTTTGTGTAAAATGGACGCTACACAGCAAAAAAAGCCGCGACAGCCATGCCGGGCTTCTGTAAGCGGCAGCTGTGTCCGAGCTACCTGCCGCCTTGAAATTACCTTCATATATGCTTTGTGATACTCCACTTATCAGAAGAATTACCCGCTTTCTATCGCCTTTAATCAATGATTCCAAAATGCCTCATCGTGGCTATGGTTATCAATATACACCAACGTATGAACAAGATGGCCCACATGAGCAGAAAACCCTGAATCAACCGCTCAACCATCCATTCGATCTTCTTGTTTGACGTATATCTACGTCTCTGCTTAAAAAACCACGCCGCGAACCCTTTGGGAATATCACTGAAAGGCGTCTTTGGCTCCATTGGCTGCGTCTTCCTCCATTTCTTTCAATTTGTATGTAGGATATACAACGCAAGTGTTCCGGCAAGTCATTGAACACATTTCTTGAGTTTTATCATGTTCATTGGTAAAATTCACCATCTCAAATGTTTCTTTGTCACATTTCCGACAATATTGTAGTCAAATCGACATGATGTCTGATAAACTAACATAAGAATTGCTATTTGTAACAAACACTTCACAAGAATAACAGCCGAAGATCTATTCATGACTATTCGAGGCCATAACGTGTGAATATCATTTATGTTTGCCTAGGAAAGAGGAACCAACATGAATCGTAACTGGTTTACGCGGATGCTCATGCTGTATATCCCTGTCTTTCTGATCGTCCCCGCCTTTTTATTTTTTGTCTTTTCCCAATCATTGAGCGAGAGCAACCGAAAGGATGCCGAGCGCTCCAATGCTTTCGTAACCCAACAAGCGATGCTGATGATTGATACGTCGTTGTCTTCGCTGGATCAGAAAATTTCGCTCGAGATGCTGCGTAATCGAAAGGTCATATCCTTTTTCTCCAGAATCACGGAAAAGGATCTGCCCCTTCAGGTGGACGTGATGAATCTTTTGCGCGATTTAAAAATGACCAACCCCCTGATTCATTCCATCTATATGGTTCAAGCGGATCATAATCAAGTCCTCAATGAAAGCACGAGCTATCCCTTGGATCAATATGCCGATAACGCCTTCATTCGCTCCAAGCTGGAAACACCCAACAGCCATTGGTCGGACATCAGATCATACAAGGAGCTGCCCTCCGACAAAGGGGTGCCGGTCGTTTCATTGACGCGCAGCGTTTCCATCTTCTCGAAGCATCATGGGCTAATCGTCGTTAATGTAAGCGCTGACGCCTTGCAGGGAATGCTTCTTCAAATGCACGATCCGTCATCCCGCATACTAAGCCTGTATGATTCCCAAGGGAACAGCTTATTTGATATGGCAAAATCGAAGACTTCTGTAAGCAAGCCTGTAACCAACAACGGCGCCCTTCAGTCAGAAGCGAATTCCGAGTATACGGGCTGGCGCATCGTTAGCAGCGTTCAAGGGGCGGATACCTTCAATTTCATCATTAGCTTATCAAATATATGGTTTATTGCCGGTTTGCTTCTATGTGCCGTTTCGGTTGCCTGGATCGTCTACGTGACGCTGCAAAATTACAGACCCATTCAGCGCCTGGTCAACCAGCTGCAGCAGCTATCCTCCAAGGATGACGTCCCGGAGGAAATCCATAAAAACGAATTTACGTTCATCAATTCCAAATTGCAAAATATGATTGATCAGAATAAAAGGTTCCAGTTTCAGTTCGAGGAGGACTTGAAGGCTCAGCAAAATTTTTTCATGTACGAGCTGCTGGAAGGGACGCGCTCTTTCGATCTGAAGGAATGGGAGAAGGAAGCAGCCAAGCACGGCCTGCCTGTGCTGTTTGGCAAGCCATTGGTTTTTGTCCTGGAAATTGATCATCGTTCAGAGTGGAGCGCCAACTACGGTCAGAAGCAGCATGGCTCCCAGCAAAAAGCCATTGAAACGATCATCCTGGAAGCGGCGTCGGATCACGCCTGCGAGGTAAAGCTTCTGTGGGTGTCCTTGCACCAGCTTGCTTGCATTTTGGTTATATCGCCACAAGCGGAGAAACAGGGATTCGAGGCACTCTCCTTCACCGAAGAATGCCAGCGCCGATTTGCCGATGCCTTATCGTTCACCGTATCCGTCGGCATCGGGGAGCCGGTTGAGCATCCGGATAATCTGCATGATTCCTATCACGAGGCATTGGATGCGCTGCAAACGAAGCCCGTAAACCGAAGTGCCATGATCATTCCTTATTCGTCCGATGCCTTGTCGAAGGATCACAGCTTTCATTATTTTCAACAGGTCGACCGGATCGTTGACGCCTTCCAACTGCAAGAAGTCAAGTGGAAGACACAGATGCAGGCGCTCTTTCAGAATATGCTGGAAGAAGGCATATCCCGACGGGGCGCAAGCAGCGTACTGCATTACCTGACGTACCATTTGAACAAGACGGCTTCCAGTATGAATGACGAATACTACCTGCTCTGGAAAACGGAAACGATGCCGGCACTCGACCGGGTTCAGAAAGAAATCGACCTGCCGGAAGATTGGACGCAGATGGTGCTCCAGCTTCTGGAGCAATTTGCCCAACGGCTGGATAAGCAGCGGAATCTGCGAAGCCAGGGAAACCTCGTACAAGAGGTTAAGGCTTATATTGAAAAGCATTATACGAAAGCGGAACTATCCCTTGACTACTTGCAAGACAAATTCGGGATCAGCGGCAAATATCTGAGCAGATTATTCAAGGAAGAGTATGGCTTGAAATTTGTGGACTTTTTGATCGATTTGCGAATTCAGGAAGCGAAACGACTCCTTACGGAAAGCGCATTGTCTGTACAAGAAATTACGGAACGGGTCGGTTACAGCAGCCCGATATCATTTGCCAGGACTTTCAAAAAAATTACCGGCGTACCCCCAATGGATTATCGTAAAGGCAAATAAAACGGCGCAGACCCCGATATCAAACGAAGGCCGAGGAGGACATAAAAGTCTCTCTCGGCCTTCTCCCGTCTATGCCTTGGTTGCTCCTACCCGCGCAGTGATGCCCTTCACCGCAAAGTAGAAAATAGTTTCTCGTAGAGAAAAGTTTTTTGTGATTAATATTACATACAATTTCCAGTGTTATTTAAATTGCCATCGCGGTAACGTTTACACTAACACTGTATTCACCTTTCGGTTGGTTTTACGAAAAGTGTTTGTTGTCCTGACTTGGCAGCAGGTGTTTTTATTAAGGGCATAGGAACGGCGCCTCACCGCGCTTTCCACAATACTAAAAAGCCAGAAGGGGATGAACTAGCATGGTAGACAAGAACAGAAAGAAAAAGGGATGGACGGCTCTGATCGCTGCAGCCCTTACGTTATCAACCGTATTAAGCGCATGCTCGGGTGGTAAAGACCCGGCATCGGCAAGCAACGACCCGTCCGAAGGTGATCAAATTACGATCTCGTTCGAGACGTCGGTGTATGCGGAAGAACCTCATAAGAAGGCAATCGATGCGCTCATTGCCAAATACAATGAATCCCACCCTAACGTCACCATCAAAGTTCACGGCACAGACTACGAGAATTACTGGGATAAACTGACCACGGAGTTTCTGGCAGGTACACAGGGGGACATCGTTCAGGTATACCCTGAGAATATTGCCACCTATAATGCGCTGCAGAGCGGCGGCACTTTCGTGAATCTCGACGAAAAGATTCAAGCGAGCGGACTTGAGGACAAGCTTGTCGGACAGGAACTGAGCAAGGTCGACGGCTCCTATTATGCGCTGTCCAATTACGCATGGGGATCAACCGGCATTTTCTACAGCAAATCGATGTTCGAAGCGGCCGGAATTGATCCTGCCTCCATTCAAACGATGGACGACTTCAAAGAAGCCGCCATTCAACTTGGCGGTGTTAAAGACGGGCAATACGGGTTCTCCAGCGTCATCGGCACGCATCCCTTTATCGCCTCGGAATGGTACAGGCTGCTCGCTCGTCCGGTATCAGGAGGAATTTACTTCCCAGACGGCGAGGCAGGCCCTTACGAAGCCGACCGGATTAATGTCAACTCGGCACCGAACGTTTGGGCAGCGGAGTGGTGGCAGGATCTAATCAAGAACCCGCAGGCAACGCCTCCAGGAACCCGCGACAAGAAGGTCAGCCGCGAGATGTTCTGGAATGGGCAAGCCGGCATGATGATGGATGGCCCTTGGTTTATCGGCATGACCAAAGAACGCGATGAAGCTTTAATGGACGACCTTGGGCTCATTCCGCAGCCTTCCGTCGTATACGAAGGCCAAACCTATAAACCGAACCCGCACAATTACCCGATCGTATCGATGATTTCTAAAGACAGCAAGCATCCTGATGAAGCTTGGGAGTTCCTTGAATGGATGACATCCCAAGAGGCGCAGCAGATTATCGCCGGCTCCGGCATGATTCCGAGCAGCAAGGAATATGCCGAATCCGAAGAATACAAATCGGAGAATCCGCTGGCTGCCCAATTCTTCGATTTCCAGGAGAATGTATATGCGCCGGCCGTTATGGACCCGCCAATTCCCGAACTCGGCTCCCTCTCCCAAATCCTGATCAATGCCGCGCAGGAAATGTTTGTTGGCATGAAAGACGCCAAGACAGCGCTGGACAGTGCAGCTGAGCAAATGAAGGACACGATGCATTAAAAAACATTCGGATGATCAAACGTTTGAAGCCGCCTGGCTTCATGGCAGGGCGGCACTTACATCATAAGGAGGTAGGGGAATGAATCCAACGCGAACGGATGTGACAAGCAGGCAAACTCCCTTGCCATTGAAAAGACCATCGAGGGCAAAGCGTTTATGGCTAGAGGAAAAACGACATTTCAAAAAAAATATAGCCGCATATTTATTTATTGCACCGCTGGTCATTACCGTTGCTCTCGTGCTCCTCTATCCGATTCTGAAATCGGCGCTGATGAGCGTGCAGTACTGGAAGGTTGCCAAACCGATTGCCGAAGGCAATCCCTTTGTAGGATTGGACAACTATACAGCCGCGATCCAGTCGGGGAACTTCCTGAAATCGTTAGGCATTACCTTTCTATATATTATCGTGACGGTGGCTCTGCGTTTCCTGCTCGGAATCGGTACGGCCGTCCTGCTGAATATTCCCTTCAAGGGACGAGGGCTTGTAAGAGCACTGGTGATCATCCCATGGGCCGTACCTGAAGTCGTTGCATGTCTCGTATTTATTCTGATGTATGATTACCAATTCGGCGTGATCAATGATCTGCTGCTGAAGCTCAACCTGTTGGCCAATCCGGTCGCTTTCCTCGGCGAAGCCGACACCGCGCTCTGGGCAGCCATGTTCGTCAATGTATGGAAGGGCTTCCCGTTCGCGGCCATCATGCTGCTAGCCGGTTTGCAAAGCATATCCAAAAGCTTGTACGAAGCAGCGGAAATCGACGGTGCCTCGAAATGGCGCCAGTTTCTCAGCATCACCTTCCCGATGTTGAAGCCCGTATCCGTCATCGTGTTCCTGCTGCTTATCATCTGGACCATTAAGGATTTCGGCATCGTATACGTCCTCACCGGGGGCGGACCGAGCCGGGTAACCGAAATACTGACCATCTTCATCTACAGGGCAGGCTTCAAATCGTTTGACTTCGGTCTGGCCTCCGCTGCAGGGATGATCCTGCTGGCGATCTCCATTGTGTTCACCGTCATGTACATGAAAGCGACGAAGGCAGGTGAAATGTCATGAGCATAGGCCCAAACAAGATTCTAGTATATGTATGCGCTGTTTTTATTTCGTTGTTTGCCGTGTCTCCTTTTCTATGGATGATCTTGACTTCGTTGAAGCCTCAGGCCGAAATCTACAGCACGCCGCTGACGTACCTGCCACATGAACTTAATTGGAATGGTTACAAGGGAATGCTGAATCCCAATGCGGATGACAGCGCCAACTTTATGAAATGGTTCGGTAATACGGCGCTAGTCTCGCTGCTAACAACGGTGTTCTCCCTTGTCATCTCCGCCTTTGGCGGCTATGCGATGTCCCGGTTCGGCTTCCGGGGACGGATGTCGCTCGGATATATCATCTTGTTGACGCAGATGCTCCCCGGCTCGCTGCTCATTATCCCGCTGTACCTTATCATGAAGGATTACAATCTGCTGAATTCCCATCTGGGTCTCGTCATCGCATATACCACGTTTGCAGTACCGTTCTGTACATGGATGCTAAAAGGCTACTTTGACAGCGTGTCCCAGTCCATCGACGAAGCTGCGAGCGTAGACGGGGCCAACCGATGGACGACCTTTATCCGGATCCTGCTTCCGCTCACGCTTCCCGGGCTCGTGGTAACCGGCGTCTTCTCCTTCTTAACCAGCTGGAACGAGTTTATGTTTGCACAGACGTTCATCAGCGATTACGACAAATGGACGCTGTCGGTCGGCATCGCCAGCTTTCAAGGACAGTATGTCGTCAACTGGGATTACCTCATGGCGGGCTCCGTCATAACCACACTTCCGATCGTGATTGCGTTCTGGCTGCTGCAGAAACATCTGGTCAGTGGAATGACAGCCGGAGCAGTTAAATAATTTAACCATTCGAGGAGGGTTCACAATGATAAAAATCGGAATCGTAGGCATGGGGATTCGCGGGAATATGTTCGCCGATACCCTTAGCCAAAATCCCTATGCGGAGTTGGCCGCGGTCAGCGATGCTTATGAAACAACACGAAACGCCAGCATGGATAAATACGGGGTTCCCGGTTATCTGCAGATTGAAGATATGCTGGCAAGCGAGGCTTTGGACGCCATCGTTATTGCCACGCCGGATTTCCTGCATAAAGAGCCCGTTATGCTTGCAGCACGGCAAGGCATTCATATCATGGTTGAAAAACCCTTCTCCACCTCCGTCGAGGAAGCCGAGGACATGTACGCCGAGGTCGAGAAGGCGGGCATTAAGTGCCTCGTTGCATTCGAGAATCGCTGGAATTCTCCATTCGTTGCAGTTAAGGAAGCGGTCCAAAATGGTGACATAGGCAACATTCTGACCATCAACACCCGCTTAAATGACACCATCTACGTGCCCACCAAAATGCTGAAATGGGCCGAGGAATCAACGCCCGGCTGGTTCCTTTTCCCTCATGCCACGGATATTGCCTTATGGCTGAAAAGCGGGGTTCTGCCGGTGAGCGTTTACGCGGTAGGCACGAAGAAGAAATTAGCCGCGATGGGGATCGACACCTACGATTCCATGCAAACGATCGTGTCCTTCGATGATGGCACGCACGCTACATTTACGACCAGTTGGGTGCTGCCCGAATCGATGCCGCTTATCTACGACTTCAAGGTCGAGATCATCGGCGAAGACGGGGCATTGTATGTCGATTTATCCGATCAAATGGTCCGTAAAGGCGGCAGCGTGTACAGTCATGTCCATACGCTCGGTACGCCGATCAACGGCCAATATACTGCAGCACCCAATTATATGCTCCATTCCTTCGTCGATCATATCCGCCTGGATACGATGCCGGAATCCGGCGCAGCTGCCGGTTTGTTGAATACCAAGCTGGTGCATGCCATCCATCGCTCCGTCTTAAGCGGACAAGTAGAGCAGGTGTGACATGGAGACATGCCCAGCAGTTGAACGATGTACATTTCTTGACATGCCTGCAGTTAGGGCCGAGAATGATCGCTTATCCATGACGGTGGTTCCGGGCTGGGGGAGCAGCGTCATCTCGCTGCGGTGGAAACCATCAGACACGGAATTGCTGCGTATGCCGCCTTCCATGACGGAATATGAGCGGACACCCTTGTTATATGGCATTCCTGTTTTATTTCCGCCCAACCGGATCGAAAACGGGAGTTTTACTTTTGAAGGCCGGCCCTATCAATTCCGGATCAACGAGCCGCAGCATCATAATCATGCGCACGGGCTTGTTCATGACCAGGCATGGGAAGTCGGACGCTGCTGGACAAAAGGGAATCGGGCCGTGATCGGAACCGTGTTCTCTTCAAGAGGCCGTCCAACGATCCTGTCGCAATTTCCCCACGAGTTCACCATCCTTCTGCGTATGAGCATTGATGGGGCCTCGTTCAGGCAGACCGCGGAAATTCGCAATAAAAGCACAAGCTCTTTTCCATGGGGACTGGGATATCATACCACCTTCCGCTTTCCCTTCGGAAATGAATACGGTCAGGAACGCTGCACGCTGCAGGCCCCTGTCGGGAAACGATGGGTCCTTAATGACCGCGTGCTGCCGACCGGCGAGCTCGCCCATGATTTCCGCAGCAGAGGCTTACGGGATGGCATCTCCGTCAGTCAGTTTCCGCTCGATGATCTGTTCCTTGCCATGCCGGAAGACCGGAATGAAACCGTATTAACCGATTCGGCGGCAGGCCTCCGGGTTACATACCGTGCGGATGACGCATTCAAGCAATGGGTGCTGCACAATGGCGATGGAGCGAGCGGTTATCTATGCCCCGAGCCTTACACATGTGCTACCAATGCCTTCAACCTGGAACTGGATCCGGAAATCACCGGCATGCAGGTGCTGGAGCCCGGCAGAACCGCCTTGCTGTTCTGTACCATCCATGTAGAAGAACTCTGTTCCTCATCCGATTAAACCATAACAGAAGCGGTCCGTAAGCAAGGATGTTTCCTTGAACGGGCCGCTTCATCATGTAACCTGTTTCACCAATTATTTGGATTAGCAAAAGACGCGATACGGAACCCCCCGCACCGCGTCTTTCGATTGTCATATCTTCCGATTACTCCGCCTGGTAGCGGTCAAATGCAGCCTGGTAAACCTCCATATATCGGTCCATCCCCATCTTGTTGAGTGTATTCACATACTCTTCCCATTGGCTGAACGAGGCCGAACCATTCACGAATTTCGCTTCCATTTCCTTCACGTAATCCTCGATATCTTTACCGATCGAGGTCATGACGTCCATTTCCTCCAATGTAAAGTTAAAATTGTACAGGATCTCCTTCACGGCATACGGCTCTGCTTTTTCAGCAGCGGCCATTGCGTTAGGTCGTGTCTCCGAGGCTTTGAACCATCCCTCCCGCACAAATCCCGGATAGCTGCCCCCGAGCCAAGTGAAATACTTGGCCAACGCCTGATCCTGCGTTAATCCATTTGGATTTTCCGTAATCTCCTTCACATACTCCAGTTGACCCTCAGCGTTCTTCGTGTAAGTCTCGCCTTCTTTACCCATGAAATAGAACTGGGCTCCCTCATCCCCGTAGAAATAATCCATCCAGCGGATCGTTGCTTCCGGATTCGGGTTCTTATCAGTAATCGCAAATGCACCTACGTGAACCATCGGAACTTTGACATGAGAATAGAGTTGATCTCCATGCGGTCCCTTAAGCGCCCCGAGCCCGATGTATTCTTTTCGTCCCATCACCATCTCCGGATTCGGCACAATCGTGGCACCGAGCAGGCCCTCCTGCCCTTTCGCATTCAATGCGCCGCCCTCAATCGTGAAGATCTCTTTATCGAGCAGTCCCTCTTGGTGCAGCTTGTTTACGAACTGCAGCATTTCCTTATACTCCGGCAAGGCTTTGGTGAAGCGCAGTTTCCCTGTATCCGGATCTATGTCTACCAATTTATGGCCAAGTCCACTTGTACCAAGTCCCCAAGAGCCTTTCAAGTGATCGATGATTCCGGTAATGCCTGTTGAAGCGAATGGAATCTCATCATGCTTACCGTTACCGTTCAGATCGGTTTTCTGGACCGCCTTCAAATACGCATAGAATTCTTCGGTCGTCTGCGGCTCCTTCATCCCGAGCTGATCCAGCCACTCCTGATTAATCCATATCGGTGTACCAATCAACATGGAGAGCAGCGCAGGATCGTAGAAAGAAGGCAGGGAATAAATATTGCCGTCCGGCATCGTCAGCCCTTTTCGAATATCAGGGTACTGTTCCATCAGCTTTTTGAAATTCGGTGCATATTGATCGATCAGATCATTCAGCGGTATAAATACTCCCTGCTCCCCATAACGGGTTAATTCTGCGGAGCTGACCCTTGCGGAGTAGAATACATCCGGATAATCTCCACCTGCCAGCGCTAGGTTCCGCTTCTCTGTAAGGGTATCGAATGGAATGAGGTTCCAGGTCACATTCACATTCGACATCTCTTGATAGGTTTTCCATACAAGCGTTTCCTCGAATTTGCTCCCGTTTGATGGCGACTTGCCCGTGAAGAACGTCAAGTTAAGGGGCTCGTTCACAATCGGCATGCCGGTCTCGTTAACATTGGCTTGCGGCGTCTCCCCCTTATCCGCTGCACCTTCGCCGCTTTTACTACCGCAGCCTGCCAGCAATCCGGCTGCCAGTACAGCTGCCAATGTAAGTGAAGTCCATTTTCTCATCACCATAAAATTCAATTCCTCCTCATGAAATATCCGTAATCAACCTTTAATTGCGCCAATCATAACACCCTTCACAAAGTACTTTTGCAGGAACGGATACAGCAGCAGCATCGGCAGATTTGTCACAATGACCGCCGCATATTTGATCGCTTCCGCATCCATTAGACTTCGTGCCAGTGAATCATCACTGATATCAACCATCTCCTGCATTTGTCCCTGAACCAGAATTTCACGCAGGAACAGCTGCATCGGATAATTCGCACGGTCCGATAAATAGATCAGCGCACTAAAATACGAATTCCAGTGGCCCACTGCGTAGAACAAAACCATGACAGCTAATATCGGTCCGGATAATGGAAGCACAATCCGCAGCAGCACCCGCATGTTAGAGGCCCCATCGATAAACGCCGCCTCCTGCATTTCCTTCGGAATGGAGCTTTGGAAGAAGGTCCGCATGATGATAATGTTCCACACCGATACGGCCGAAGGGATAATGATGGCCCAAATCGTATCCAGCATCCCCAGTTCCTTCACCAGCAAGTAATTGGGGATCATCCCCCCGCTGAAGAACATGGTGAATACGATGATCGCCGTAAAAATGCCGCGGCCGTTAAAATCGGCTCTCGATAATGGATAAGCCGCTGCGATCGTCATCAGTACATTCAGCGCTGTGCCCGTCGTGGTATAGAGCAGCGTGTTTAGAAATCCCCGCATGAGCTCCGAATTGGCAAATAACCGTTCGTAGCCGACAAACGACAGTTCCTTCGGCCATAACCATACTTCCCCCCGCATCACCGTTTCCGGAGCGCTGATGGAAGCAATCAGAACAAAAAATAAAGGATACAGTACAAGGAGTGTAATAAAAGATAGTATAATGTAAATAAATACACCCGCTATTCGTTCACTGCGGCTTTGCGGCATATGCCATCATTCCTCCTTACCATAGGCTGTTCTCGCTGACTTTTCGGGCAATCCGGTTTACGGTAATCAGCATGATAAAGTTGACGATGGAGTTAAACAGGCCGACCGCAGCCGAGAAGCTGTACTGGGCACCCAGTATACCGCTCCGGTATACGTTCGTGGCGATGACGTCGGACGCTTCCATATTGAGCGAATTTTGCATCAGGAAGATCTTCTCGAAGCCGACGCCAAGAACGGAACCGATGTTCAAAATGAGCAGAATGGTCATCGTTGGCGCGATCCCCGGCAGATTAATATGCCAGATTCGCCGGAGCCAGCCCGCACCATCCACCTTGGCCGCCTCATGCAGCTGCGGATCAATCCCGGCAAGTGCTGCCAAGTAGATAATTGAGCTCCAGCCCATGCCCTGCCACACGCCAGACCACACGTAGATGCTCTTGAACCAGGAGGGCTCCGTCATGAATGCGATCGGCTCTCCGCCGAAGGAGGTGATAATCGAATTGACTAGGCCGCTGACCGGCGACAGGAACATCATGATCATGCCAACAACGACCACCGTAGATAAGAAATGGGGTGCATAAGTTACGGTTTGTACAAATCGGCGGAACCGGCCCGATCTGGCTTCATTAATCATCAAGGCGAGGATAATTGGAATCGGAAATCCGACCGCCAACTCATATAACCCGATACCCATCGTATTTTTAATAATCCGCCAAAAATAAAAGCTGTCAAAAAAGCGTTCAAAATGCTTGAAGCCCACCCATGGACTATCCATGATCCCTTTGTTCGCAATAAAATCCTTAAATGCAATCTGGACGCCATACATGGGTACATAATGAAATACAATGAAGTATAACAGAACTGGTGCAAATAAAGCGTAAAGCTGCCAGTTTCTGCGAACCTGCATCATCCAGCTTCGCCAAGCACTTTTCTTGCGAATGTTTGAATGCGCTTCCACGGTGTTAAGATGACGTTGTAAAATCGGCAATCCCCCCTCTTTCGTCTATGCGTCTTCGTGTGTCCCAAAGGTCCACGTCTGCATCATAAACGACCCGAACGCATAAAGGGTATTGACCATTTTAATGATGTCTCGCCTTTCATTGGATGACTGGGCAGAAGCGCCGTTTTCCTAAAGCATTGCTTAAAATCTAAAATATTGACTATCCATTTTTTACGAACGATTAACACGAATCGGGCACAATCCTTAACACTTGTCCTATATAATGTTGTGAAACCTTGGACGTCAGAAAAATACAAAGGGGGGGAAGGCTGTGAATTGGATCAGACATAAAAGCCGCAGTGTATTCTTTAAGATTTTTCTGAGCTTTCTGGCCATCATCGTGTTATTCGGATTGTTCTATATGGTCATCTTCCAGCTTTTTAAGACCAGCCTGCAAAAAGAAATCATCGACACCAGCCAGCAGGCCGTTCACGATACGGCGGAACGGTTCACCAATCAATTCAGCAGGCTTCAGGTGCTGATGTTTGATATATACAATCAATCCGAATTAATCGGCTTCAATAATCAGCTTCGCAACCAGACGGGAAACGAAGTGAATTACTTGAAAGCCCGAGATGTGATGATGCAGATGCGGAGCGATATCTATAACCCGTTATTCTTTCTGGAGGATACCCTGATTTATCTCCGGGAGTTTGATTTTGTACTGAGCAAATCCGGAAGCGGCGATGCTTCCTATATGTTCAATCGTTCCTATGCAAGTTCGATGTATCCTTATTCATTCTGGAGCAGCTACGAAGGCCATCAGGAGTCCTTCAAACTCCTCCCTGCATCAACCTATCGAATCAACAACGATTTGTCCGAGAAAAAACTGATGCCCTTTGTCTATAAACAGCCGGATAGTCCTTATGAGGTCATTGCTCTCATCGATATCGACAAGGCCGCCCAGTCCTTCTTCGGCGAGTCGGTTGATCGTGCACTCGCCATTCTGAATGCCGAAGGCCAAGTGCTGTATACGCTAGGCTCCCTGAACCAAGATCAGCTTCCGTCGTTTGAAGCCGGACAGAAAGCCGTGCTGAAGGATGGAACCTACTATTTTGCCGAAGCCGGATCCGACGGACTGACCTATGTCTCGGCCGTACCTTACAGCCATGTCTCTTCTCAGTTGAGCCGGTTAACCGGCGGTTTGCTGCTCATCTTCTGCCTGTCGCTTGGCGTGGCCCTTGCCGCTTCCTATTTCCTCAGCCGCAGATTGCACAAGCCCGTGAAGCAGATTCTAACCACCGTGCTGAACAGAGCCAACAGTACATCCATGCCGGAATCCGGCAGCATCACGGAATACGATCTGATCCAGAACCGTATTCAAGAGCTGTTCCGGGAGAAGGAAGAAATACGGGAGCGCATGAACAAGCATAAATCGGTTCTAACCAGTTACTCTTATATCAGTCAGTTGAAGAGCATCAATACCGATATCAGCGAGTGGGAGGACTTCCTGTCGGATGACGGAAGCTTTATCGTGGTTCTGTATCACATCCGTTTCCGGATGAATCCGGTTTATGAGCTCCCCCTCCAGACCGATCAGGCTGTCCGCCATATCCTGGAGCATATTCATCTGATCACGGCTGAGCGCTATCCGGGGTCTCATACGTTCCAGATCGAAAAGAACGAGATTGTATCTATCTTTAAACGGGAGGAAGCCGCCCGCCTGGAGGATCTTCTGCTGGAAATCAAGGACATGTTAAACGAGGAAAAGGAATTGTTCCTGGTCACCATCGCCGTCAGTTCCCAGGTGAGCCATTCGTCCGAATTTAATCAAGCCTACCATCAGGTCAAAGGACTGGCCGCGCAGGCACAGCTCCTGGAAGAATCCCAGATGGTAACCAAGCAGCGGGTTCTTCCAACCACCGTCAATCTGAGCCCGTCACAGGAAAAAGGACTGCTTGACGCCCTGCAATCCGGCAGCGACAGCCGCTCCTTGCAGATCATCGACCAGGCGCTCGAAGCAATGCAGCGTAAGGAGGCGGGCATCGCGCAATTTCGTTTCTTCGCCGATTCGGTCGCTTCCAAGATTCTAAGCTATATGGAGATGGCCCAGATAGATAAAACTTCTGTCCAATCCTTGAAGCGTTGGAGCGCAAGGCTGGCAGAATGTCATTGTTTATCTGATTACCAGGGGGTATTCCGTCAGCTCGTTGAAGCCTCCTGCGCCCTCATTCGCAAGAAAAAGGATACCGGCGACGAGCCGCTCATCGCCATGTTCATGAACATCATCCATAACCAGTATGCCGATGATCTGTCTCTCGACTATTTGTCAGCCAAGCTGAACTTGTCGAGCGCCTACCTCTCCGTCTATATCAAGGAGAAGACCGGTCTTAACTTCAGTGATCATCTGCTTGGCATCCGCATGAACAAAGCGAAGGAACTGCTGGCGTGCACAGACTTGACCGTTAATGAGATCAGCCAGCGTGTCGGCTATCTCAACATTACTTCCTTCAACCGGACGTTCAAGAAGGCCACCGGCATAACGCCGGGCGCTTACCGCCGGCAGCATGTGGTGCAGACCCATGCGAGCGGTTAAAGGTCTATCTTAACAACAGGGCCCTTCGTTCCGCTATACAGCGGAACGAAGGGCCCTGTTATTCTAATATGGATCGCTATCCTTTATCCAACCCGATGCCTTTCCCAAATCGCTTTGCTTCGTGATAATAGTAACTGGCTATGCCAATATCGAATACCGCTAACCCCATAGGGTTGAAGAAAACCGTTTCATGATCGTCGTAAGCCGCCAGGCCGTCACGACATAGAATATCTGAAAGCGTCAGGACGTCGGATTCCTGCAATCCCGTCATCAGATGCAGTTGTTCCACATCCGTGTTCTCACGGCAAACCTCCATCCATTCATCGACAACAATGGCCTTGACCCCGGCTACGCTGTCTGTTGTATAATCCCGCAGCGACACATTGAGAAGCAGCATCCCCTTCGATGGCTTCTCATTGATATATCGCTCTTCCGAGACGGTGCATGTGGCAAGAACATCGGCGTTTCGGTAGACAGGCTGCCAAGTATCCGCAATATCTGTGATGTTCCGAACCTCCTCAGGAACGGTTGCCGGATCGATGCCTTTGAGATCGTATAGATGCACACGTTCCAAGCGATCCCCCAGCAGCGCCCTGCACATCGCGAGGTGCATCTGCCCCACTGGCCCCCAGCCAATGATACCAATCCGTACGCTCTCGAGCCGCCTGGCTTCAATGAAGGCTTTCAGCATTAACCCGCTTACCGCAGCTGTCCTCAAACCATTCAGCAATCCGCTATATATGACAGCCACGGGCTCACCGGTCAACGGATGATTAAGGATTATCGTGTTATGCGCTCTCGGCAGACCATGCAGGCTATTGCCCGGGAAGCTTGCGATCCACTTGATGCCGGACATATTTACATTTCCTCCAACAAAAGCTGGCATGGCAATGATTCGATTCTCGGGGGCGCGAAAGCGTAAATACGGCTTTAGCGGATGAACGCAGTCCCCGTTCTCTTTGATCCTGATGATTTCATCTATCTTTTGAATCAGCGTTGACCAATCCATCCCGATTTCACGTATGTGTCCGTCATGTAAATAAATCATGATCTATCCTCCAAAGAGAAAGAACCGGGTCCACACCAAACTCCTGCTGTACCCATATATCGTTATACACCGTGTCCAAATACCTTTCACCGCGATCAGGTAAAATTACCGCACATAACGCTCCTTCCGGGATGCTGCCCGACATCCGCTGGACTGCTGAGATGACCCCGCCAGATGAAGCGCCGGCGAGAATCGACTCGTACCGAACCAGATCCCGGCAGCCCCGTATGCAATCTAGGTCCGACACGTACTCTACGCGGTCCGCTATATCCTCGTGGTATAAAGTCGGCGTTATGCCGGCACCCAGTCCAGGCAATTTCCGCGGACCTTTCTCTCCTCCAAAAATAACGCTTCCCTTTGCATCCACAGCCACAACTTGGGTAGACCACTGCCGATCCGCAATATACTCTCTGCATCCCCGGATCGTTCCGCATGAGCTAGCCCCGCAAAACAAATAATCAATCTCGCCTAACCGCTCAGCGATTTCCTGCATGGTGGTTTCTTTATGGGCCAAATAGTTGTCCGGATTACCGTATTGATTGGTCCAGTAAGCATTAGGCATACGGTGAACCAGTTCATTAACCCTTCTTATTCGTGCAGGCAGAAATTCACCGGTTTCCTTGTCGGGCTCCGTGACCAGTTCAAGCTCCCCGCCAAAGCTGCGAATGATGCGGCGATGCTGATCGGTTGTGCGCGGATCAATGACACAGATGAAACGCAGCCCCAAGTAGTTGCAGAGTTGTGCCAGGCTGATGCCTAGATTGCCTGAGCTGGATTCAATGACGACCGTGCTCGGCGTGATCTCGCCGCGGCGCATGGCCTCCCGAAGCATATGAAGCGCTGGTCGATCCTTGGTGCTTCCTCCGGGATTCATCCACTCCAGTTTTCCGTATACATCAAACGAACGGTTGTTAAACAATCGACTAAGGCGGATTAATGGAGTGACACCGATCACGCCTGCAATCCCGTCTTGAAGTTCCAAGGTCATTCTCCTTATTTACTCGTACCATATTTTTTTATGTTTAACCGATGTCGTACCTGCTCCTGGCTCACCATCTCCGCGAATCACCTGGATTTCGCCAAGGATTCCGGACTGTATCATCGTACCGATCTCGGGAATCTGCTGCTCGATATCATGCTTGATCCTCTGTAATATCGCTTGCTCTGCCGTGGAATGGAATATATACACGATCAAGGCGTTATGAGCCACCTTCACCTGAACGCTGCCCGCATGCAGATGGCGCAAGGCGACATTTTCAATATCATAGATGCTGATCTTCTCTCCATGCTTCAGATCTGGTCCGATTCGCTTAACGATGCTGCTAAAGCTTTGACGGAGTCTTCCATCCACCATCATTGGGCGCAAATCGCGCACTACGTCGTAGGTGACATAGCGAATGGCGGGAAACGCTTCCCGATAACCCGATGTCAGGACGAGCACGGATTCCTCCGGATTGGCAAGCGGTTCAAGATCAGCGTCCAGTTGCTCCGGGCGTACTCCCTCGGCAAGCAGTCCGTCCGTCAGAAGATATCGCCCGTGTTCATGGGAGTAATAAGCAATCGTGCCAATCTCGATGGAACCGTACGTATCCGTAATATGGTCTGCACCGATTCCGAGCCGTTTGGCGGTAAGCTGAATCCAGGCGGGGGAAGCCATTTCGCCAACCAGTATGACGTGACGGATGCCATATACGGTCGCGTCAATCGAAGCGTTCAGGATGCGATCCAATATCGACGGCATCGTATATAGCACCTCCGGCTTGCACAGTGCGAGCCGCTCAAGATGCTGCTCAATCGGCGCCTGAAAGGGGATCGATTCGGCGTTCATACCTAAGCGGCGGAACACCTCGATCGACGTTGCCTCCGCGTGCCCGGTACCCATATCCGCAATAGCCGATCGATATTGGCCGGATCCAAGAATCTGCCGGTACACCTGGAGCTTGAACCGAATATAATCCTCTTCATCGGCTTCAGAGTAATAGATCGCTTTGCGCCGACCCGAACTCGTGCCGGAAGTACGATAATAATGAACATCACTTCGAGCTGCCAACGGATTGTCGTCCGTATAGTATTGCTCCTCCAGCACGGTGTGCGTCATCAGCGGTAGATGCTCCAGTTCTAACCTCGGCTCCTGAGCCATCTCATCGAGCGCTCTTCCGATGCTCCCCCGTACCCAGCCCTCATACCATGGCATATAACGACGCGAGCGGACCAAGGCTTGCTGCAGAATGTTGGAATCCCGCACTTCGCTTCCCCCTTCGACAGATTGGAGTCCACTCCCCCTGACTATAGTCTATGTCGCTTCCTTCATTTCGTTCGATTCCCCTATAGAAAAAAAGCTGCACGGTTACACTTTGACCGCCAGCTTCGTACAATAACACCATATCTTCCTGAAATGAGGCACATCTTATGAAAACCTCCCGATTCACGGTGAAGAGCAAGTGGACCAAAACAAAACTTCTGCAAAGCCAACAAGAGTTGGCGAAGCTCGTTCCACCCACCCAGCTGTTTTCACGGAGACATCTGTTTGACATGCTGGAGCGCTACGGCATGGTATATGTGAAACCCGATGCTGGTTCACAAGGTAAAGGGGTCATGCGCGTGGAGAAGAAGGGGTCGGCATATCAGTATCAAAACGGCATAAGAACATTGACTTGTCGTTCTTATCGAGAACTGTGCCGATCATTGAGTAAACAAATAGACAGCAAGCGCTATCTGATCCAGAGAGGAATACATTTGCTGACATATGATCATCGCCCTTTCGACCTTCGTGTCATGATTCAAAGAAACCCGGAGGGGGAATGGGAAGCTACCGGAACGGTTGGACGTGTCGCCCATCCGAGAAAAGCGGTTACCAACGGCAGCCAAGGCGGTACGATTTATTCCGCAGACCGACTTATTCGCGCAAGTGCGGATGATGCGAAGACAAACGAACTCCTTCAAGAGATTGACCGTATTGCCTTGGCAGTGGCTGCTCACATGAGCCATACTTATCCTGCATTGAACGAATTGGGACTCGACCTCGCAGTAGATCGCGACCTTACGCTCTGGATACTGGAAGTGAATACGCTCCCCGATCCATGCCCATTCACCAAACTTAAAGAGAAGGACACCATTGAAAGAATCGTGTCCTATGGAAAAGCGTACGGGCGCTACTATCCCTTGAACTGTAAAAAATCGAAGCAGGGTATGTAAGACATATTCATTTCATGTAAGGAGGAATAGCAAAAAAACCTTCGGTTATCGCAGCCTGTCGAGCCTGGGATCAGGTAAAATACCCAAACTCTATCGGCCGCGGACCAGAAGGTTTTTTCTCATGCATAAATGGGCTTATTTGATATCCTTAGTCTTAGTCTGCCTTTACGGATTGCTCATGAGGGACATGGGCATTGAGCGCTCTCCTCTTCCGGCTGGCAAGCCATTTCTTGCTCCAGCGCGACAGCAAAGATAAGACGCTAACGTCCACCAGCCGGTAGAATACATGGGCAGCGCCAAAGATCACCGGAACCGTGATTAGACTCGTCACGATTACATTCCACCCATAGGAGAGAAATGTGCTGAACAGAAGAAATAGATGGCATCCCAGTGTACAGATGATCGTGAAGTGCAATAGATAGAGCGAGAACGATATCTTTCCCAGATAGGCAAATAACTTATGATGAAACAACGCTTGCAGCCATCTCGAATTCAGCAGGGCTATCAGAATCAGAAACGACCCGATCACATGATAAAATGCAAAAAATTCGAATCCATCCGATTCCCACACGAGAATAGAATAGATTGTTCCCTCCGGATCCAAGTATGGATAAGAGCCAAGATAAATGCCAACCGTGATCCATGTGAAGCTCATCCATGGTGCATTGAAGTAAGACAGCCAATCCCGATCACTATGCTTCAAGTCTGCGAGCAGCATCCCCAGCATGAATCCCAGGTAGTAAGAATCGTTGAAGACGTAGATCAGGAGAACATATGCAGCATAACGGATCACCCGTCTCCCACACAGGACAAGAAACCCAAAAATCAGAAACGATCCGAACAGCTCATATGTCATGGTCCAGAGTACAGGATTATACTGCGATCCATACGTGAAAAAGGTATGAAACAAGCCTTCCTTCAGCATGACCAACAGATTTGCGTCAGCGGCGAACGGATCCGGCATCGAGGATAATGTCATTCCGCGTACTTTGTCGTATGCTCCGAGATCCAACACGATGATCAAATAAGCAAGGAAGACGGATACCAAGGCGGGTGCTGCCAAACGAAAATAGCGGCGAATGGCAGACGAATAAATGATGAGCCTGTCCCCGGTTTGAAAAAAACGATAGCTGAGCACATATCCGCTCAACACAAAAAACAGACAGACGGAAAAGTTGCCGTTAAACAGCAGATTGAACGGTGTTCGCGCGGCAATCCCCTCGAAAGCGAAATGCTCGATCTCCTTCCTCCCCTCAAAAACAAACGGTGCAAACACCTGAAAAAAATGAGACACGACCACAATCAAGGCAGCTAAACCTCTCAAACCATCCAAATATACAATTTTCATAACAACCCCACATTCCCCTAGAAATAGGATGTTTGCGAATGCGAAACATATTTCAAAGGGCAGGAAGAGGAATGCTGTACACGATTCGTTTTTCAGGGATAATCATCTTTAAGAAAATGGCTGACTCATAAACTGAAAGCGTTTTCTTAAATCAAAGGAAATCAATAGGGGAGGGTAAAACATTGAGTATTTATTGGAGTCAGGTTGATATTGAAGAACTAACGGGATCAGGTGTCGTTTATTTTAACTCAAAGATGGAAATGTTGGAAGGTCTTCCGTGCAAAATGTATAAATTGACCTATCAACAGAGCTTGTGGACGCATTGTCATGATTATTTTCAGATTTGGTATGTGGCGAAAGGAGCATTCCAACACACCGTTAATCAACAGGCGTACGAGATCTCCAAGGGCGATATTTTTGTTATACCTCCGTTTACCCTGCACAGCGTCAGCATTTCACCCGATGAGGACATCGAGATTTACGGATGCGAATTTATGCCAGCCTTCGTGAACGAGAGATTTCAGGAAATGCCAACAGATCATACTTTTTTCGATGTGGGGTTTCTGGAATACTTTCTGCGCAAGGAAATGAACGCCCAATCCAAAATAACGCTGGACAGCGTTACCGACGTAACGGTCCAAAATGTCTTGAAGGACATGCTGATTGAATACGAGAGACGAACCCCTTTTTTTCAAATCTCGCTCAAAGCGAAACTGCTTGTCCTCCTCTCGATTCTGGTACGGCAGGTCAACGGTGAACTGCTCAGAGAAGGGTTCGAGAAATCAGAGAAATACCGGGGAATCATGACAAGAGTCGTTGATCATATCCATAACCACTACCAAGAAGATATGAATCTGAATGATCTATGCACCCTATCAAATTTATCAAGGTCCACGTTCTGCATCCTCTTCAAAGAATGGACAGGCAAAACATTCAACCGGTATCTCACCGACCTGAGGATTCTGCAGGCCATGATGATGCTGAAGCAGCCGGAGTTAACCGTTACGGATGTTTGCTACTCTAGCGGTTTTAATGAACTCTCCTATTTTTGCAGAATCTTTAAAAAATACACGGGCATCTCCCCCACCGACTTTCGTAAACAAGCGATCAAATAGAACGTTCAATGCCATACGATAATCCTATTTTTGAACACGATAGTGAAATGAAATGATTTTTTTACATGCTACGATATCCATAATTCTTACAAATAACTGGATCAGGGCCGGTTGTTTAGTCAACTGTTTTGGGGAGGGAATTGATAGAACTTCGATTACGATTACACGATTGTACACGATTGCTCAAGGGGAGGAAGAGGAATGAAGAAGAAACATTTGATATGGAGTCTTATTCTATTGTTCTCTATCGCAACAGGATGCTCTGGCGGTAATCCGCCGCAATCGGGCAGTGATGCTGGTGACAAGCCATCCGATAATCCGCCTGCCCAGGATGCCGTAACGCTCGACTTCTGGTACGGCTGGACCGGACCGGAAGCGGAAGCGCTGGAACGATTGATTGCCAAGTGGAACTCGGCCAATCCCGACATTCAAGTAAAAGGCCTATCCCAAAGCGACTATCAGAAACAGCTTACCGCGATTACCGGGGGCAATCCTCCGGACATCGCATCCCAATTCGGACAAAATGTCGTGCCATGGGGGCTGCGCGGCGCCATGATGCCGCTGGATGATTATATAACGAAGGACGGCTTGGATCTTAAAGACTTCGTGCCGGCTGCCCTAAGCACTTCCCAGCATGAGGGCAGGACGTATGCGATCCCGACGGCCATGCATGTATCCATGCTGTTCTACAACAAGGATATTTTGCAGGAAGCCGGTTATGACGGTCCACCGGAAACGATAAGCGAGCTTAAAGAATATATCAAAAAGCTGAGCATCGTCGAGGATGGCGGGCGCCTCCAGCGACTCGGATTGTGGCCCGGAATGGATGCGTATACGTTCAGCTATGCCTTTAACGGATCGTTTTATGATGAATCGACGCAGCAGGTGACGCCGGACCATCCCGGGATCCAATCAGCGATTAAGCTCTCGAAGGAGATCTGGGATCAATACGGTTCCGATAATCTGGATCGATTCTCTTCCGGGCTTGGCCAATACATGTCAGCACAGAATCCGTTCTTCTCGGGCAAGTATGCGATGACGATCGATGGAGAGTGGCTACCCACCTTCATCAAACAATACTCGCCTGATCTGAATTATGGCATTGCCCCGATTCCTTATGATGAGAACAACCCGGAACTTCAAAACTCCGGAAATGTGACTACCAGCGTATTCTATATCCCAAAAGGCGTCAAAAACCCGGACGCTTCCTGGAAATTCATTAAATGGATGACCGAACCGGAGCAAATGGCCGAATTTACGGCCGCCCTTGGGAATCTCCCAACGAGAAACTCCGCCTTCTCCAATCCACTCTATGAGAATGTGCCCGGATTCAAGGAATTCCTGGACTATTCGGGAAGCGAAAACCTGAGGTCCTTCCCGGCTTCTTCCTACGCGAACGAGTACATGACCGAATTCAGCGCGCAATATGACGCTATTATCCGAGGTACCGTCAGCATGGAGGAAGGCATGGATAAGGTGAAGGCAAAGATTCAGCCTCTGGTGAAATAATGAGCTAGGCAGGTTCTGTCCATTGCAGCGATGTATTGGACAGGGCTGCAACCTAAATATTTTGAAGCGGAAGGAGAATCGCGAAGATGAGAGTCTCCACAGCAGCGAATCAACGAAAACACATATCAGGCTGGTCCAGGAAGGAGCGTCATTATGTATACCTTGGCCTGGCGTTCGCCTCTCCTTGGATTATCGGCTTTCTGGCTTTTACGGTCTATCCGTTCTTCGGTTCGCTCTATCTGAGTCTGACCGAATACGATTTATTCAGCCCTCCCAAGTGGG
Organism: Paenibacillus sp. FSL F4-0100; assembly: GCF_037993005.1. NCBI lineage: Bacteria > Bacillati > Bacillota > Bacilli > Caryophanales > Paenibacillaceae > Paenibacillus > Paenibacillus sp. FSL F4-0100. The sequence continues at coordinate 1,661,664 of NZ_CP150303.1, read as the reverse complement.
TAGGGCTTCAGAATTACGAGCAGATCTTTGCGGATGACCGCTTCTATAAGTCGCTCGGTAACACCTTTTTTATGGCGTTCATATCCGTGCCGATCACGCTGACCGTCTCTCTGCTGATTGCCGTGATGCTCAATTTCAAAGTAAAGGGGATCAATTATTACCGCACCATCTTCTACCTTCCATCCGTCATACCGATCGTTGCAAGCGCTCTATTGTGGACATGGATGCTGAACCCCGACTTCGGTTTGGTTAACATGGCACTTCGCACTCTCGGTTTAACGGACCCGGCGTGGCTGCTGGATCCCCGTTATACGAAACCGTCTCTTATCCTGATGAGCCTGTGGGGCTCGGGTGCAGGCGCTTTAATATTTCTCGCCGCTCTCCAGGGCGTGCCGAGACAATATTATGAAGCGGCTCAGGTAGACGGAGCGAACTGGTGGTACCGGTTCTGGAAGATCACGGTCCCTGCCCTGTCCCCGATCATTCTTTTTCAGCTCATCATGGGATTAATCGGAGCCTTTCAAATCTTTACGGAATCCTACATTTTGGCTGGCGGCAAGGTAGATGGAAGCGGCTCCTTGGGCGGTCCGGAACAGTCTCTGTTGTTCTATGCGGTCAATCTGTATCAGGAAGCTTTTGTCTTTCTGAAGATGGGTTATGCCTCGGCGCTCGCCTGGATTCTGTTTATTATCGTATTGCTGATTACGTTCATCCTATTAAAAACGTCAGGCCGCTGGGTCTATTACGGAGGTGAGTAACATGGCTGTCAAGTTGCGCGTTATCCTACCGCATTTGGTCCTTATTCTATTCGCTGTTATCTTCCTGTTCCCATTTGTATGGCTGGTGATGACCTCGTTGAAGACGCCGGAAGAAATACTCATGTTTCCGCCGAGTATCCTGCCTGAAACGTTCCAATGGTCGAATTATAAAGAAGCCCTTCAAGCCATTCCTTTTACACGCTATATGATGAACACGTTTCTGATTTGTATGGTGAATATCATCGGTCAGCTATTCTCTGCACCGCTGGTAGCCTACTCGATTTCCCGCATTCCTTGGAGGGGCAGAAACATTATCTTTACCATCGTGGTGGCGACCATGATTCTGCCGGCTCAAGTGCAGATGATCCCGCAGTACATCATCTTCACCAAGCTCGGCTGGGTGAATACGATCATGCCGCTGACCATCGGCGCATTCTTCGGAGCACCGTTCTTCATCTTTTTGCTTCGGCAGTTCCTGCTTGGCGTACCGACAGAATTGTCCGAGGCAGCGAAGATCGACGGTGCTTCAGAGCTGCGGGTTTATGTCCAGATCATCATGCCGATCCTGAAACCGGCTCTGGCCACCGTCGCTTTATTTTCTTTTGTGTGGTCTTACGTGGATTTCATGGGACCGCTCATTTATCTGAACGATTCGGTCAAATGGACCATCACCGTCGGCCTGCAAAGCTTTCAGCAGGATCACGGGGCGCAGTGGGAGAAACTGATGGCGGCTTCCACCATCATGGCGATTCCCATGATCCTGATCTATTTCTTCGGACAGAAGTATTTCATGAAATCGGGATCGGCACTAACCGGGTTCAAATAAGCTGGACCTTCGGAATGGATGCCTTCTCTTTCTCAGCATGGACCGGGCGTATGCCCGGCCATGTACGGGAAGAGAAGGTTTTTTACGTTTCCAAATCGAAATAAAGGATATGGAAGAAACCTATATCAACAAACCCAAAGGATGAGAATCATGCCTCTTCGTATCGCGGCCATGACCGAAACGTTCGCCGAGCAAATTATGCAATGGAACTATGAACCTCCCTATGACTTCTACAACAGCGGGCCGGATGAGGGGTTTCGGAAAGAACTCCTTGAGTGTTCGTATTACGCCATACTGGACGAAGAAGGGCAGCTGTTTGGCTTTTGCTGTACAGGCTCATCTGCCCAAATTCCGTTTGCGATCCCGTTAGGTGCATATGACGAGGATTTGCTGGATTTTGGACTTGGCATGAAACCGGAATCGACCGGACAAGGTCGGGGAAAAGAGTTCCTCTCGTTCGTGCTGTCGTCCATCGCTGAAATTCACAATCGCCAATCGTTTCGACTGACCGTTGCCAAATTCAACGAACGAGCCATTCGCTTGTATACCCAGCTGGGTTTCTCGGAAGTAACATCGTTTGATTATGGCGGCACTACGTTCATAACGATGATTAAGATGCCGGTCTCTGGATTGTGAAATAAAGAGGGTGATCCCGCTGCGGGATCACCCTCTAGTTCGTTATTGGCAAATATTGCTAACTTCCGGATTGGGTCATATCACCCGGATTAGTCGTTTCCACTCCAAGCAATGGAGCAGTAGCCGATTCTTAACCGCTATTCAATAGCGATGTAAACGTCCACCATGGTATGGGCAGGATCAAACTGCTGCATATCATAGCGTTCGTAATCGCCGGTATACGTCCTTTTTTTGGCTGATTGCTGGAAGTAACTCCAAATTGCATACCACACCTCAGGGACAATTTCCATCAAAGGGCCACGTCTTGTCCGGAATACCATGTACTTGGCTGCTGGGACGGACGCTTGCTTCAATTCCTCCGAAGAAGCTGCAGCAGCCACGTCTTCCTCTATCCTGTTGCCGATAATCAAGGTGTATTCCCCGGATGCGTCGCTTTCGTAATCGGTGTACAAAGCATATATGGCTTGATCCTTATCAGATAACTGTGCCTGCAAACCGCTTTGGAAATACCGGTCCCATAACTGCGGTATCTTGCCTTGCGGTCCTGCCTCCGCTTCATTCGTCGTTCGAACGCCGACACCCTGAATGGACATGGCGGGTCTAACTTCTATAAATCGTTCACTCTGATTCTGATTGCTATCACTCATGTGTATCCTCCTTAAAATGAATATATCTCTATTCTAAGGAGGTAACGTGGACATCTATCTGTCCTGGTTATCGTAGCGCTGCATAATCAATTGTGCTCTTCGCTTCACTTCCTCGGCTGCTTCGCCCGGCTGCTCAACCAGCACCTGATCACCAAAGCTTAGAATCATGCCGTAAAACCACTCATCCAATTTGTATAACACGTGAACGCGTAAAGAGCCGTCCGGGTTGACGGTTACTTGTTCCGGCGGAAAAATATCCGCCACCCGCTGACGCGCGGCTGCTTCGAATAACAGCACAGTCTCCTGCTCCTGTGCGCTCGACCAAGAAGCATCCCATTCTAATCGTTCCATGCTCGGTATCATTCTTGTCTCCGAAGTCTCATCCAGCATCTCGATATGCTGCATGCGCGATAATCGAAAGATTCGATGGTCTTCCCGCTCCAGACAAAAGGCTTGTACATACCAAATATTGCCCTTCAGTATCAAGGATGCCGGTTCAATGGTTCTTCGCTCCGCGTTGCCCTGCGTATCAATATACTCCATCTCGACCCTGCGCTTTTCTTGAATAGCCTTTTTGAGCAAGCCCACGGTAGGTTTCAGTCCTTGACGCTGTCCCCAAGGCTGAAAGTCCATGACCACAGGTTCCCTCCGATATTCATCGCCAAGCCCCTGCTCTACCCTATGCAGCAGCGCTTTTACCTTCTCAAGCAGGATGCCCATCTGCTGATCATCCAGTGCACTGCTCATCCCTTTGACGGCTGTAACCAGTGCACTCATCTCCTCAGCGGACAGCCAGTACTTGTCAATCATATAATGCTCCATAATTTCAAACCCGCCGGATATTCCCTGGTGGGCAACAATCGGGATCCCGGCTTGGCATAGCGTATCCATATCGCGATATATGGTTTTGCTCGATACTTCAAACCGATCGGCCAACTCCTTGGCGCTCAGTCTCCCCCGGTTCAGAAGCAGGACGGTTATGGCTAATAGCCGGTCTATTTTCATTGCATGCGATCCTTTCGCCTCTCGATCATTCATGTTCTTCCTTAACTCAAGCTTAACAGATTTGGCATGTGTTCATGTAACCGTTAGGTCAGGTTCAGATGCTCGTTAGCCTGTTATGCTACAATGATAGGCACGGCAATCAAGTCAAAGGACGGGATGAAACGATCCATCCCCAAGAACGTAGACATACATAAAAGATGCAAAATGTACGAATCTGTAACATCAAGGAGGAACATACATATGGACAATCGACTTGACGCCATGCGCAGGTGTCACCCGGACTCCGTAACGATCTCCCGCATAACGGGTTTCATTACGGATGGGGTTATTCTACTCGCTGCAGCAGCCTATCTGATTATGGCTGCTATATTCGGGTGGACCCTGATACCGGGCTGGATCACCATCGGACTTCTGGTTCTCGGAGCCTGGTTTACTTGGGCCGTGCCCTCTTTCACCTACAAACAATTCGGCTTCAAGGTAAGCGAGGAAGAATTGGAGCTTCGCTCCGGCTGGATCTGGCTCAGTGACACCCTTGTCCCGATGACGCGGGTACAGCATGTCGAGCTGGAACGGGGACCGCTCCTTCGTAAATATGGCTTAGCCAAGGTAAAGGTCGTTACCGCCGCTACGACTCATGTCATTCAGGCGCTCAAGCTGGAAGAAGCAGAGGAACTGAAAAAACAGATCGGCGAGCTGGCCAAAGTGGTGGATCACGATGAATGAACCGACAAGACTTCACCGCCTGTTCATCCTGTTCCCGCTCGTAGGCAGTGTAAAATCACTCATTCCCATCGCCGCTCTGGTATCCATCAAATTCCTTAACGGAAAATCGCTGCGCGACATCCCCTGGTACTGGCTGTCCGCCGCCATCGTCATCCTGGTCTCGCTTCTGCTTCTGTACGGGTATCTAAAGTGGAAACGCTTCGTCTATACGTTAGAAGAAGACAAAATCCTCATTCGCCGCGGCGTTCTGTTCCGTGAGGAATTGTCCATCTATACGGGTCGCATTCATTCCATGAATATGGAGCAGCCCTTGCTGCAGCGCTTACTGGGGCTTACCCAGGTCCGAATCGAAACGCCGGGTAAAACGGAAGGCGGGGGCATACTGCCTGCCATTACCAATAGCGAAGGCGAACGGCTGCAGCGCTGGCTGCGCGAGCAAACCGTAACAAGGCAGACACAGCGTGAGATTCACCAAGCCCATGAAAGCCCCGACCCATCCGATCAGAGCCTTCCCGTTCAGACGGAGGGGCCATCTGTTCAACCGCCGGAAACCCGAGAGAATTACGAATCCGTTCAACCGTCGAATCAGAACATAGAATACGGAAGCGGTCTTTTGGAGGATTCCGATTCAGGCTCCGTTGGTAGAAAGAATGCAAACGATCCAATCACCGTAGAGGAAGAACGCAGCACGCTGCTGCAACTATCCTCCGGACGCCTGCTCATTGCTGCTCTCTCCTCGCCCAACCTGTCACTGGCTTTAGCCTTTGTAGGTGGTATTTTATCATTTGCCGATGACCTGCTCCCGGATCGGATGTACCAATCGCTGTTTCAATCGGCAGGGAAGCTGCTGCCCGGCAGTTGGATCAGCATTGCTGCTGTGGCGCTCATCGTATCCTGGCTGCTCTCCGCCGTACTCTACACGATCAAATATGCTGGATTTACCGTCGAGCGGATCGGGAAACAAATCTCGGTCAGCTGCGGTCTGCTGGAGAGAAAGAGACTGCTCTTCTCTCCCGAACGAGTGCTGGCCATTACCGTAAAAGAAGGCGTATTCCGGCGCTGGTTCGGTTACGCTGAAGTGAAGGTTCATGTGCTTACGTCTGAGTCTGACAAGCATTTCATGCTCCATCCTCTACTGAAGACTGGAGATATTCCGGCACTGCTGAATCGGGTTACCCCTCAATTCAGCTCTCATGCCATTACCGCTTCGCCGCCACCGCGCGCAAAATGGATGTACTTGCGGTGGAAGCTGGCTTTTGCCGCGGTAGTTAGTGCCGCGTGCATTTGGTATTTTGACGGGCTCGGTTTGTTATCGCTTCTGCTCCTTCCGCTCTCGTTAGCTTGGGGACTCCTTTCGCACCGGGATTCCGGACTTAATGTAACAGACAAACAGCTAACGATCCGCAGCCGTTTCATTGCTATGTCCACCAGGTATATACGCAGGCCGCAGATTATCGCCATGGAGGTTAGCGGTACCCGCAGACAGCGAAGAAGAGGGCTTCTATCCCTTCAAGTGAAGATGATATTCAGCGAGATCAACGAAAGTTTAAGCGGAATGGATCAGCGAGAGATCGAGGCTGTTCGGGCTTGGTTCCAAAAGAAAAAGGGCGAGAACTCCGCATCTGCTGAACGGAGTGGTCCCGCCTCATCAATTGAACACTTATAAACGTTCGGTCTCCGTTCTTCCTGAACGACCAAAGCCTGACAACCGGTAAACCAGCAGGGTGATCACGAGAAATACACCGTATACGCCGATGGTGATGATGATGTGGGAAGGGTCTGTCATGAGATGATCCCCCACCATCGAGAACAGCAGCATGGCTGGGATTTTGCCTAACGCGGACGCGATGCTGTATGATGCGAACGTTACCTTGCTGAGAGCCGCGTACACGTTGATGACAATGGAAGGAATAAACGGGATCAACCGGGTAAACAGGATGGTCAAAAAGGCGTTCCGTTCGAACATCGTTGTCACTTTTCCCAGCCTGTTATAACGGTAAAGCACCCGGTCGACCCATTCCTGATAGCCGTATCGGATGAACATAAACATAAGGATGGAAGCGGCGGTGGAGCCGACCCAAGTGACAATTCCGCCGATGACCGGCCCCAGGGCGGCACCGATAACGCCTCCTACCACCGGATAAGGGATCACCGGAAACAAGGCCATGATGACGGCCATGAACATCATTAGCATGATACTGTCTGTCGATCGAATCCATACCAATATGACATCGCCATAAAAGTAAACAAGACCACCTACGGCGGCGTAAACCAATGCCATTCCTAATTTCTTGAACATGCACCACACTCCAGGTCGTAATGCACCTATTGTATCACGCATATCCATTGGAACAAGCGCAAAAGGGACATCCCAAGGCTATAAGCCGGGATGTCCCTTTTGCTTGAAATGGGCTGGTCGTTCCCTGAAGCTACATGTTGCTAGGGAAGTGGAACAGCCGTTAACCGGTATGGATTAGATCCTATCGCGCTCATGTCAACTCACGGTCTGCTCGGTTTCCCTGGTGGATTCACCGGGGGCTTTCCAGGCTTACCACTATGCTTCACTTTCACCGTGACCGGTTTGCTTGGGGCACTCTCATTATGCAGACGATCAACTGCCGTCACGACATACGTATAGGTTTGTCCCTCCGCTACGGTATGATCGACAAAGAATTGCATCTTATCGGCTGTTTTTCGGAGAGTCCCTAACAAATGCGACGGATCTTGAACACTGCCGGTTCCTCTGCCATCAAAACGATAAACCGCATAATACGTCTCATCATCTGTCGACCTCCAGCTTAGCTGCACACCATCCTGCTCGTGATCAGCCTTTGGCTTCTTAGGCGAAGTCGGCGCTTCCGAATCGATCCAAGGTATCGCCGGGATCAATGCCGGATATCGATACAGATCGTTCTTCAGTCTGTCTGTAAATCCGAGCGCATTGTCCTTAAACCATTTGGAGCTGAAATATATGCTGCCCCGGACTTCCTCAAAGTTGCGGTTGTAATGGATCTGGTTCGGCATCTCTTCGGGGTTGGACCAATCGGCATTCGACCCGATTTTATATACGGCTTGTCCGCTGTATAGATGAACGTTCTTGCCGGACACGATCCCGCTCCACCAATCGATCAGCTTATCGTAAGCGGCAGCGGAATAACCGATATTCCAATAAATCTGAGGCGTGATATAATCGATCCACTCTTCTTCAACCCATTTCTTCGAGTCGGCATAGATGGCATTGTAACTCTCAAGACCATTGGTTTCAGAGCCGGTCGGATCGCTAGATTTATTTTTCCAGATACCAAACGGACTGATGCCGAATTTCACGTAACTCTTCTCTGCCTTGATGGCTTCGTTCACGTTCTGAATGAATTGATTGACGTTATTTCTTCTCCAGTCGCCCTTATTCGTAAAGGAGCCTTTATATTGGTTAAAGGTATCCGTATCCGGGAAATCCACGCCGGTTACGGGATACGGGTAGAAGTAATCGTCAAAATGCACGGCGTCGATGTCGTAATTGCGAACGACCTCCATGATGCCGTCGATAATAAACTGCTGCGCTTCCGGTATTCCTGGGTTGAAATACAGCTTGCCGCCATATTCTTCAACCCACTCCGGATGCTGCCTGGCCGGGTGGTCTGCTACAAGTTTGTTAACGTCTCCTTGAAGACTGATGCGGTATGGATTAAACCAGGCATGAAACTCCATGTTCCGCTTATGGACTTCCTCCAGCAGGAATGCCAGCGGATCATACCCCGGATCTTTGCCCTGAACTCCCGTCAGCCATTCTGACCATGGCCCGTAATTGGACGGGTAGAATGCGTCCGCCGTCGGCTTGATCTGCATAATGACCGCATTCATTCCCGCATCCTCCAACTGATCAAGCAGACTGATAAACTGCTGCTTCTGCTGATCCGGATCGGTGACTCCTTTGGCTGGCCAGTCAATATTGTCGACGGTTGCAATCCAGGCCGCTCTCATCTCGGCTTTCGGATGCTCAGAAGCTTTGTTCACCGTGATGTAGAGGGAGCTGGCCTTTCCTTGGAATGTCGCTGTTACTCTAGCGGAACCTATCTTCAAGCCGGATACCACTCCTTTATCATCGACAGCGGCTACATCCGGATGACTGCTGGTAAACGTAACGCCTTCCGTTATGATCATCGGCTCCTCCATCCAGGAGTAGGTTGCGGACACCGCCGTCTCGAAGGAGTCTCCTACCGTAACCGATGTAAGTCCTTGAAGTTCGATGCTCTGCAGAACAGGAACTGGATCCGTCACCGTAATGGCATGCTGTGCGGATATTCCACGGTACGAAGCCGTAATGTCTGCCGTTCCTGCGGAAACTGCGGTCAATTGACCGGTTTGATCTACCGATACAACGCCCGGTTGATTGCTTGCATAACTAATTCCTTCAGTCAGCCATACGGGGTCCGTCTGGTTTCCGTATACGGAGTAAACCACACTGGTTCTCATGTTGCCGGTAAGACTGGTCTCCATATGAAGCGGCCCGGATAACAGCAATTCTCCAGGGGCTGGCACATCCTGCGTAATATGAAGATCATACTGAGATTTTGGTCCATCTCCGTATCCTGCCGTTATGGTTACAGTTCCCGGCGCCAATGCCTCAATAGTGTCGTATGTAGCGCCCGTGACAGTAGCGATGTTATCGTCACTGCTGGTGAGTTTCACGCCGGTTGTTAATAATGCAGGTTCCGTATGTCCTTCATAGGTTGCATATACTTGGGGCTTCGCCGTTTCTCCTACGCCCATGGGCGTCAGCCCGCCAATGTCGAGCCCGTACACTTGGGAAGCCGTATAGAATGCGGACAACCTGTCGAAGTATACGGTACCTTTGTTTTTATTCGTGTCCTTTAATTCGGTGATATAGATTTGATTCACTTTGAGAGGAGCCTTGATGGTAGAGGGGACGTTAAATTTGACGTATTTCCAGCCCTTCCAGCTAAAACCGGAGGTAGAGGTTAAATCCACGGCATGCTTGCCACCGGAAGCGTCCTGAAGCTGGGCACGGAGCCAATGATTCCCGCCATCGCCGTAAACCCATAAACCGAGTGCAATCGGTGAACCGGGGACGCTTCTGCCGGTAGAACCGTCCGGATCTTTGAAGTTGAGATAAGCCGCCGAGGTGCCGGATTCGCTGCCCACAAAATCATAAGTTAGAGCAGCAGCGTGATGTCCGTAATAGATAGGCTCCGGCCTCCCTACTACCTCCAGCTGGGCCTTTCCCCTTACGGAGGTTGCGGACATATTTGTTACCGATTCGAAATTTTCAATCACAACAGCGCGTGGATCTTCGGCGTTTGCGTCTGCATCGGAACTGCTGCCCCATGCAGAAACAGCTGAACTGAACATTATCGCTAACGCCAGCGTCATGCATAGGATCAACCTGCTGCTTCGATAGACATGTCTTCTGGTTTTCATTCACTAATTCACTCCCCACTTTTATGAATGCGCTTACTTTTCATTGAACCCGAATACGATTACGATTACGATTCGAATCGGCGCCCCCCACCTCCTATCTCTGTCGCTAAAAGTAGATGATCGGCATGGATTCGAACACACGCGTTCATCTCTACCTCTATCATATTGAAATTTTATTTCAAATTTCAATAGTTTTTATAAAATATAATTTTATATTTCGAGCAGGAATTTAAGCTGCCATGGCGTATGCAATCGCAAAAAAGAAGCCAACACGGGACAATCCCCCGTATTGGCTTCCTGATTCATTCAGTTCACGTGTTCAAGAAGTCCGATAATCAGCGTCACGGCTTCCGCCCGTGTTGCGAATTGCTGTGGAGCGAAGCGATTGTTACCCACACCGCCCACAAGTCCTGCATCAACCGCAGTCGCAATATACGGCGCAGCCCACTTCGGAATTTCCTTCGTATCTTTAAAGGTCAATTTCGCTACCGAGTCCGGATTTATTCCGCTGGCACGAACGATCATCGCTACCAGCTCGGCCCGGTTCAGCGGCTTGTGCGGACCGAAGGAGCCATCCTTGTAACCGCTGATGATGCCTGCTGCCACGCCTTGCGCTACAGCATCCTTGGCCCACGAAGGAATCTTGCCTGCGTCCGTGAACGTAAGCTTAGTCCCGCCTTCGGTCAGATGCAGCGCGCGGCCCAGCATAGCCGTGAATTCAGCCCGCGTCACCTGTTGATTTGGCCTGAAGGTTCCGTCCCCATACCCGTTGACAAAGCCTGCTGCCACGGCCTTATCGATGGCTGATTTGGCCCAGTGACCCGCAGTATCCTTCAGCGCCGGTGGATTCCCATTACCCGAATCCGTACCGGGGTTGCTTCCAGGCTGAGAACCTGTTTCCGATCCGTTACCCGGGTTCGTTCCATTCCCGGCACCTGAACCGTTCTCCGAGCCTGATCCTGAGCCACTTCCTGAACCGGAACCTGGATTATTGCCTGAACCAGAGTTGCTTCCTGATCCTGGATTGGATGTGCCAGGCCCCGGATTCGGTGTTCCTGGACCTGGTCCCGGACCTGGAGTTCCTGGATCGGGATTCGGCGTTTGAACATCCTTCTTCACGATACCGAATTGATCAATGATAAATGGCTGTGCACCATTGAGGTTCTGGTCAATTTCATAGCTGACCGCGGTCAGCTTGCCGCCATCGATCGTAATACCGACGAAATTTTGTACCTGGCTGCGTTTCGGACGCCGGTTATCGCTCGGATCCGGTCCGTATTTGGCCGCATGGTTTTCTTCCGCGCGTTCAAACAGTCCGTAGTATGCATCCCCAAGCTTTTCACTCGGATTCTTATAATAAACTTTCGGTCCTGCGGTTGCCGGAATCAAATAGATCGTACCGTCCGGATTAACCGAGTATTCCAGCTTCTCGCCGTTTAGCATCTCCGTAATCTTCTCCGGCTCTGCCGCTTTGCCGTCAGCCTTGATCGGTTTGGTGCGGGCATAAATATGATCATGACCCTGCAATACAAAATCAATGCCGAGCTCTGCCATTAACGGAGCAATCTTGGACCGCACGCCGTTAGCTCCCATAATATCGGAGTCCGTCGCATGATTCGAAGTAGTGTACGGACCTTTGTGAATATTGACGATCACCCACTCCGCTCCGGCTTTTTTAGCCTTCTGTACATCTTGTTTGAGCCATTCCACTTGCTCGACAGAGAAATTATCGTACACGTCCGGGTCCTCATTGGAATTCAACACAACGAAATGCGCGTTGCTGTAATCGTATGAGTAGTACGCTCCAGTCTCGGTTGCCGAATTATCCGGCTGCTGTACATTGAAATGTTCGATGAAGGCGTAGTTTTCATCCTCGTGGTTACCCGCAGATGGCACCAGCGTCGTATGGAGCAAGCTTTCCTGCGAATGACCTAACAGCCAATTCCACTGTTCTTCCTTGACGCCCTTGTCTACAATATCGCCGTTATGGACAACGAATTGCGCTTCCGGCACGGTAGCCAGCGCCTTGGCAAGTGTCTCGGATGAAAGCACCGCTTCATCTTCTGCCTTCGCCTGCGTATCGGCCAAATCAATGAACGTGAACGCTCCTTTCTCCGGCGCAGTCCGGAAGGTTCCCGTCTCACTCCAAACCCCAAGCGCTGCATCTCCTACGCGGAAATCGTAAGACGTATTGGGCTTGAGTTTCGTTGCTTCCGCTTTATGCACAAGTTCTGCTGCTGAATTAGTAGAAGCAGCCGAATGTCCTTGGAACTTGATCCCATTCGTAAAGTCAGGAGCGACAGCAGACTTCTCCACGATCTGAAGGTCACTGCCTGTCACCTGCTGGGATGTATACCAGGTGAAACCCTTGGATGTTTTGGCATCGCCGTGGAACGTAACCGTCACTTTGCTCACTTTTTCCTGAACAGGATCCGGCTTCGTCTCCTTCATGATTCCAAACTGATCCACGATAAACGGCTGCCCGTTCATCTGATTCTGATCGATTTCATACGTCACAGCTGTCAGCCTGCCACCGTCGATCGTAAACCCGACAAAGTTCTGAACCTGGCCTCTGGCAAGGCTGGTTGTATTTCCGTACTGGCGGGCGTGGTTCTCTTCGGCGCGCTCAAACAAATTGAAATATGAATCACCCAGCTCCGGCTTCTGGTTCTTGAAATAAACCTTGGCTCCTGCGGTGGCAGGAATCATGTAGATGGTTCCATCCGGCTTAACTGCATATTCGATGTTCTGCCCATTAAGCATCTCGGTAATTTTCGTGGCATCCTCGGCGGTTCCGTCGCTCTTGATCGGCTTTGTCCGCGCATAGATGTGATCATGGCCCTGCAGCACCATATCAATTCCCAACTCGTTCATCAAAGGAGCCATTTTGTTCCTTACTCCGTTCGCACCAATGATGTCACTGTCGGTTGCGTGGTTCGAAGTTGTATACGGCCCTTTATGGATATTGACGATAATCCAGTCTGCGCCGGCAGCCTTCGCTTGCTCCACATCCTGCTTCATCCACGCGACTTGCTCTGCAGAGAAGTTCGCGTACTCGGGCGAATTCTCATTGGAGTTAAGCACGATGAAATGCGCATTGCTGTAATCATAAGAGTAGTACGCGCCAGTAATCGTTGCAGCGTTGTCTGGCTGCTTCACATTAAAATGCTCGTAGAAGGCATAATTCTTATTCTCGTGATTCCCTGCGGAAGGGGCAATCGTTGTATTCAAAAGGCTGGATTGCGAATGACCCAGCAACCAGTTCCATTCCTGCTCCGATGTGCCGTTCTCCACCACATCTCCGTTATGGACAACGAATTTAGCATCTGGAATAGTGGCAAGTGCTTTGGACAAGGTAGCTGCCGACAGCATCGCCTCGTCCTCTTCCTTCGCTTGTGTATCCGTCAGATCGATAAACGTGAAGGCACCGCTGACAGGTGCCGTCTGAAAGGTACCCACCTCGCTCCACACATTCAGGCTCTGGTCCCCAACTCTGAAATAATAGGAGGTATCCGCCATTAAACCTGTCGCTTCCGCTTTATGTACATGCTCTCCCGGAGAATTCGAGGAGACGGAAGTACGACCGCTAAATGCTAGCGCCTGACTGAAGTCCGGCCCGGCCCCGCGATTCTCCACAACCTGGACATCGCTTTGGGAAGAGCCCAGCGGCGTATACCAGGTAAAGCCTTTCGCGCTGGTCGCGTCTCCATGGAAGGTTACCGTTACCTTGGAAATATCCAGTGCCGGTGCCTGCGCTAACGCGGTAAGCTCCATATCGAAATATAGATCCGAGCTGCTGTCGCTCTGCTGATGGATCTCGACCGCAATTTCGTTATTGCCGTCCTGCAAATATGTTTTCAGCGGCTCGGTCAGGTCCACGTCCCCATATATAACGGGCAGGTCCTTGCTCGAGGTCGCCTTCATGTCGTACGTGATTTCGCCTTCCGGCATGCCCATGCGTCTTACTTCATGGCCATTGACGTAGAGCACGGCGCCGTCATCAATGCCGAACGTGCCGAGAATCTGGCCGTAACTGTCAATTTGGGCCTTGTTGACTTGAAGATTCGTTCGGAAATACGTCGTGCGGTGCTTGAGTTTTTTATCCGTACCATAGTCTACTATGGTGCCCAGCGGACCAAACTCCGTGGTTGCTATGCTGCTTCCGTTATCTTTATAACCGAAAGGAGCGAATCCGGATTCCCATGAGGAATCATCATAGGTGGAACGCCATACGGTTGTTAAATCTTGGCCCTGATCAAAATACTTCCACTCCGCATTGCGCTGAAGTAAGATATCAGGCTGATCCTGCGTTGCTGCTTCAACAGTGGATAAGGATCCGATTCCTGCAAATAATCCAAACACTAACGCTATGGATAACAGCATGGATAATAGCCTTTTGTACAGATGAGTAATCATGTATTCTCTCCTTTATGATGTTGGATGTGTGTGAAGCAAGACTGTCAAACAGCTCCAGCATAACAAGAGAAGATTAATAGCTTGTCATCCCAACGTAAAACTTATGTAAATAATGACATTGAAAACATATGATATTGCTCACGTCATCTGAACTATGACAAAAACAAAAAAAGCAGGGCGAGAGGTTCTCTCGCACTGCTCCCTTATTTGCCAAGATGGCTTAACCTTCCGAAGGATACTTCAGTCCCCACTGCCCTCGGATTTGATCCAGCAGCCTCATAATCGCAAGCGACTCATCAAGCGGCATCACGTCGCTCTCCAGCCGCCCTTCCAGCAGACACCGCCCCACTTCGTATGCCTCGAAGCTATACCCTTTCTCCTGCCGGTCATCTGTAACAACCACCGGTTCCTCGCCATCTACATAAAGCGCAGCGGATGTTGCATTCAAGAAGGACGGAATGTGAATATACCCGATGGTGCCATAAATATAAGCTTCATTCGTCAATCCAAGCCGGATCGCCCCGTTTAACGAAGCGGTCTTGCCCGATTCATAAGATAGAATCACCGAGAACTGCTCATCTACGCCCGTCTCACCGATATGCGCGGTACTCCAAATCTTCTCCGGCTCGGTTCCAAAAATCATGGATGCAAACGACACCGGATAAATACCCGCATCCAGCAGCGCGCCGCCGCCAAGTTCCAAATTCAGCAAACGTCCCTGCGGATTCCAGCCGCTGCGAAAACCAAAATCGGCCTTCAGCAGCCGAACGTCGCCAATAAGCCCGTCGCTCAACCATTCGCGCACCTTCCGAATCGGGGGAAGGAAACGCGTCCACATGGCCTCCATCAGGAACAGCTTTTGCTCCCGTGCGGTTGCCACTAATTCCTCCAGTTCATCCCCGTTAATCGTAAAGGGTTTTTCGCACAGGACGGCTTTGCCGGCCTGAAGACACATTAAGGCATGATCCCGGTGCAGCGGATGCGGAGTCGCTATGTAAACAACGTCAATATCGGGATCCTTCACGAGTTCCTCGTAACTGCCATAAGCCCGCGGTATATCGTATTTAGACGCAAACTCTCCTGCATTGCTTGCCGTACGAGAGCCCACGGCCACAAACTGAGCGTTCTCCACATACGCCAGATCGGCTGCAAACTGCTCCGCAATCCAGCCTGTCCCTATGATTCCCCATCTGATCTTGCCCGGATTCTGTATCATCATTTACTCCTCCTCATCATCTTCCTGGATTAGCCTTGCCTAAAGCTTGTAGAAGCTGTCCCTCTCCACTTTGCAAATTCGTAAGCCAAAGCTTTCATACCACTCGTTCTTGCCCCGTTCCTGGGCTACCTGATGAGCAGCATTCTCCTTCCATAAACGAATGGCCTCCAGTGAATCCCAGTACGATACCGTGATCCCAAGCCCCTCATCCCGTGCAGACTCCACCCCCAAATAGCCGGGCTGCTGAGCGGCGAGCTCTGCCATTTTATCGGACATCGCCCCATAACCCCGGTCACCTTCTGTTCGTTTGGACACAAAAATGCAGGCATAGTAAGGTGGCTTCGGCGTATTCGCGTATTCCGTCATTCTCTCTCCTCCTTTCTGGTTTCCAGATTAGCCATTAATTCGATTCACATTCGTCCATTGACCATGTAATCATTATATCGGAACTTCCACCGTTCTTTAACCTGTAAGAAAAATGTCTTTTGACGTTTATGCCGTAAAGACAGACCTCGATTAGTCTTAAAAAAAGAAACCGCCTCTCTCCTCTATGATCATCTACAGGAGAAGAGAGCGGTATTTTGCCTTCTAGCCTTTACTTCAGTTTGTGCAACAGATTATAGATGACCTGTGCGCTTTCCGCACGCGTGGTCAGGCCTTCCGGTTCAAAGCGGCTCGGTGTACGGCCCTGAACAAATCCGAGGGCATGCGCGGTTTCTACCGCTTCCCTAACCCAGTCCGGGGATGAAGCAAGATCGGCAAAATCGCTGCCCGCGCTGATGTTCTCCTGCTGTAGTTTCATCGCGTGGGCATAAGCACGCACCAGCATCGCCGCCATTTCCTGACGCTTGATCGGGGCATCCGGATCAAAACGGTCTTTGCTTATTCCATTCACGATGCCCGACCCGGCCGCTGCGGCCACAGCCTCTGCGTACCATTTGCCTGAAGCTACATCTGCAAACGGCGCAGAGCTCTCTGCCTGAAGATCGAGCAGACGAACCAGCATCGCCGCAAATTCAGCCCGGGTCACTTGCTGAGCCGGTGCGAAGCGTTCCGTGCTGACGCCTTCGATGAGCTGCTTCGCTGCCAAGTCGGTAATCACTTCTGCAGCCCAGAATGAAGATGGCACATCGGCAAAGGTTTTCTCATAATCAAGTAAACCATAGGCGCTGAAATGTCGGATCTCCGAAGTCATGCGGCCATCTATTTCCACTCCGCCTATATACTCCAACTCACCATTATCGGACAAATAGTACATCGCTATTCTTTTGCCGTTAGTGTCATTAGATAACGGCAGTTCCAGCGTGATCGGATGATCGAATTCAGTTAAGTTGTAAGATTTGCCATCCGCTGTCGTTAATCGAAGCTGGAACTCTAGCATGGCTCCGACTGCTGTCAGCTTGGCCCCGGAGACGCGGGCAGCTTGCGCGATTCGCTCCTTCATCTCAGCATCCGATAACGCGGCGGCACTCAGTTTCATCGTGCTCTTCTCAAGCTGGCCAGGATATGCAAGACCACCCAACTGGCGAAGCACTTCGGCCGGGATCGTTATGGCCACATTCTTCGCTTCAATATGGATCGAATCATCCTTAAGTATGTCTGCTGCATTCCCTGGCAGCGTGATATCCGTAAAGCTTCCATCCATCGTGATTACAACCTGCCCGTTCGACAGCTGAGCTGCCAGCTCGCTCGCTGATAAGGTGACGCTGCCTGACGGCGGTGTCACAGGCGGGGTGACCGGTGGTGTTACTGGCGGCGTTACTGGTGGTGTTACCGGCGGCTGTACCGGAGGGTCTACCGGTGGCTCCGGTTCCGGATCAGGATTTCCCCCGCCCCGGGTGGTCACCTTCAAATCATATTCCGACTTGAACCCTCCGTAGGTTGCCGAAATCACGGTCGCCCCTTCGGCCAATGCCCGGACTGAGCCTAACTCATCGATCGAGGCGATCTCTGGCTTACTGCTCTCGTAGGTTACACCTTCGATTAAGCGGATACGGCTGCCGTCGGTATAAACCGCCTCCGTGACGGTTTGATCGGTGTCCCCGACCTTCAGCTCGGATTTGCCGCTTAGGGCGATCGACTCTATGCTGCCGTTCGGAATTCGGTCCACCGTAATCTTCACATCTGCATAGACGTCCAGCGCTGTCGTGCTGGTCGCTCTTACAACCGCGCTGCCCAAACCTTGAGCCGTCACGATGCCATCTGCTGATACGGTGACGACATCATTTGCCGGTTCGGAACTGTATACAGACCATACAACGGTTCGTTCAGCCCTGCGCGGCTTCACTTGAGCCAGCAATTTCTGGCTCTCGCCCACAGCTAGCGTCAGCTGGTTTGGCGTTACTTCAATCCGCTGCGGCTCCGGCTTCGTATCCGATTTCGCCAGCGTAAACTCATCCACGACGCGCCCGTCAACTGTTTTGGCTACATAATAAAGCTCGTCTCCCTCCACTTCCACGGAAGCATACATCTGAGTCTTCTCTTCATCTACCACCTCATGCCAGCCTCGCTCGGTGTGGGAGTAGAATTTAGGTCCTGACGATCCCGCCACAACGTAGGTTGTGCCCTTACCGTCCGCAGCAATTTGGTTGTTCATCATCGGATAGGAACGAATATAAATATGATCATGTCCGTTTAATACGAGATCCACGCCAAATTCCTCAAGCACCGGCGCCCACAGGCTGCGTACCTCAGCGGAATCATAGATGCTTCCGTAAGGCCCGCGGTGGAACATCGCGATGGTCCATTCCTTGTCATTGCCAGCCAGATCCTGCTGGAGCCACTTTTTCTGATCCTCCAACTCATACTCGCTGTTCAGCATAATGAAATGAACGTCCTTGTAGTCAAAAGAGAAGTTGGTTCCCTTCAGGCTGTCCAGGCCATTGCCCGGCTGGTTAAAGTGAGCCAGGAAGTCTCCATTCTCCTTATTCCCCATCACTTCATGGTTGCCGATGGCAGACACTAACGTCGTGTTCAGGAAATGCTTCTGGGCTTCATCGAACCAGTAGTTCCACTGCTCCTCCAAAAATCCCTTGTCGACCATATCGCCGGCATGAACCATAAATTCGGCGTCAGGATGCTCGGCTGCCGCCTTGTCGATCGTATTCCCCCACAGCTCGAACTCCTTCGCGGTAGATGCCTGGGAATCGGCAAAATACAGAAATTTCGTTGTATCTCCCCTAACCTCCGTTGTACTAAAAGAGCCTTGGGCACTGTAATGGCCTTGTCCATCACCGACACGGTACACATACTCTGTGCCTGGCTCAAGTCCGGCTGCCGTCGCTTTATGGACACGAACGGTGCCGAGATCCAAGGTATGGTACAGCTCGCTAGCACCATTGAACTTCTGGACGTTCGGCGCATCGAAATCCGTAAATTCGGACCGCTTGGCCAGTTCCACGACGGTCCCATCCGTCGCCGGGTCCGTGTGCCAGTTCAGCATCCGCGACGTGGTCGGATCTTCGCCCATGCCCACGCTGATGTTGAATGGAGTAGGACTTCCAGCCAGCGGCGAAACCTTAAACTCCAAGGCCGGGCTATATTGATTATTCTTTACGGCTTGCACGGTATACGTCTTCACCTGGGATGTTAGCGCCGCCGTCTTCAGAATGCCCGCAGCATCTGTTTTGCCCACCGCCGCTGCGTCAGCCATGATCTGAACGCCTTCCACAGGCTGACCTTGAGCATCGATCACTTCAAACACGGTTTCGTATCCCTGTACGGTTCCTTCCTCATTCCAGCTCAGCGCATAATGCGTTGCGATCTGCGATTCTATCGGAAGACCGTAGAACGAAAATTCGGTATTGCCCGTATCGGCAAAGGATACCGCCCCGGACGTGAGTGATAGAATGCTGGTGCCGGTGGCGTTCTTTTTCACGTCATACCGGATTTGGCCGATCCAATCCGTATCCTGCAGGGATGCGGTATGGATGTCCTTCCAGGTCACTCTCACCTTTCCAGTTGTACCGTCGATGTTCCCGCTAACCTGGGTTGGACTCAGCTTGTCTCCCGGTATGAGCTCCAGATTCTCCACTTTGGTGGGATCGAATTGGAAATCGACATGCCCGCCGCGAATTTGGGAGGTCTTCACTCCGCCGATATCGAGCGTATAACTGCCGCCAACATAGATCGTATCCGGCGTATCGTACACCACCTTGGCTGCGCCCGTATTTACGGTGAAGTTCCATTCCTTGGTCGTTTGGTTGCCCGACAGATCGCGGACGGTTACTTTCGCCTGATGAACGCCATCGGCAAGCGGAACGCTCGGCGTGTAATGGATTCTTCCTTCCGGCGGATACAGGGTGTGCTGCACCGGACTGCCGTCCAGATAGAATCGGATTTTGTCCGGATCAATTAAGGTGGTTCCCGGGTGTGCGACAGGATCATAACCTGCATCCTCGGCATACACGGTAATGGTCGGCGTGTTCTCTGTAATCTCCGCACCGTCAGCCGGAGAGAATTTCTTCAGGATCGGCGGTTCGATATCGTCATTAGCCGGGCCGTACAATGCCCGAATTTCGTCCACGTAGATGGCACCGGCGTCTTTTTTCGCGGCCTGGGTTTCCATATAACGAACAGGCATGTCCATCACCAGCGGAAGGGTTCTTCCTTTGGGAACGGACGCTTCGAGATACTTCCATCCCTTGAAATCAACGCCAATCGTCTGATCGGTAAAATCGAGCGGGATCGCGCCCTTGCTGTCACGAATCTGGGCACGGAGCCAGTGCGCATTGCCGTCCCCGTAGACCCACATGCTGATCTTCTCCGGATAACCAGGAATTTCGATATTGTCCGCTGTGCCATTCGTCTGCAGATAAGCGCCGGAGGTGCCTGTCATCCCGGTAAAATCATACTCCAGCTTCAATGCGCCATTCCCCGAGCGAATGTAGGTCTCATCGGTTTCAATGGATACCTTGGTCGACTTATACTGCGCTCCGGCACTTGGTTTATAACGGCTAAGGCCGTTCTCAAAATCCTCGAGCATCACCGGAGGAAGACCGACATTCACATCAATGGAAGTTTCAACATTTCCGTATTTCACATGGATTTTGCCGCTGACATCCTGCTTGTCCGTGGCGGTAAACGTTCCATTTGCGTCAATCGTCCCGATGTCGCCTTCGGTTCGCCATTCAAAACGACTGTTATCCGCCTGAATCACCTGTCCATTTCGAAGCGCGGTCACCTTAAGCGTCTCGGTCGAGCCGGAAGAGAAGGTCTTCACGGCGTCCGTGAACTTGAGCCCGGTCAGCTCATTAACGACTTCCAACGCGGCTGTTCCGGTCAGATTGCCGGATTGTACGGATACTTCGGTTACACCCGGTTGATTCCCTGCCGTAAACGTACCGCTTGCGTCGATCTTCCCATAAGCAGGGTCAACGCTCCATGCCGCAGCCTCCGTCATTTTCGCCGGATGCAGGTTCTGGTCCACGGCTGCCGCCTTGAAAGTTGTAGAGGAACCCGTCAGCACTCTCTCCAGTGTAGGTGCAACGACCAGTTTATTCGGTGCTCCTTCAGGCGCCTTGTTTACCAGCAAAATACCGTTGGCCGTCTTGCGTTCACCGCCATCGGATGGCGAGTTGAGCACCTTGCGCGTGGCTTCTCCCGGCAGGCGGGCAACAAAGGTAGCTGATCCGCCTCCATCCAGATTCAGTGCGTTTACCACACCAAGCTCTTGCAGCATTTCGCCAAGCTCAATGTAGTTAAGCCCTTCACTGAAGCCGGGCTGACGACCATCGACCTCGAACAGCACAACGGTTCCGTCCGCTTTGGTTCCCACCACCGTTCTTGGATGCACGGCCGGATCGGTATGCTGCTGGACTACGCCATCCTGCACCAGCATCACCGTACCGCCAATCGCCATCGTGACATCCTTCCACTCGTTGTCCAGCTCAAAACTTGCCTTTACTTCATCCCCTGCCTGGAGTCCGGCAAGCTTGCTCTGCTGTGATCCCGATGCGGATAGTACCACCTGGCCTGGGCCAATCGGCGAATTCCCCTGATCTTTAAGAACAGAGGCCACCTTCATCGTCAAGATCTCCCCACTGGCGACCCTGCCGCTCACAATCTCCAAAATGACCTCGTCGCCAAGATTATTGGTCATCGTTGTAGCATTGAATTTTTCGGTATAAAGGACAAGTGCGTCCGTCCCTCTGAGACGGTTGATGGATGATAGACTGCTTACCACTCCGCCTATCGTCACGTTTTTCGTCAATTTCGGACTGCCGTACAGGCTGGTCCCGTCCGGCTTAATGCCAAAGGCGTTCCGGCCACTGGGCGGATCCGTTAATAACTCCCCGCTCCCCATAAACAATCCGAGCGGAATTCCGGTGGACATATCGTAAAAATCCCCATTCACTGCCGCGATGACGCGGTTGCCTGCCTTGTCGGCATCGGATGCCATTTTGCTGACTCCCTGCATGCCGTAGACCTTGCCATCGGTGAGGCCGGGCTGAAGCTCCAGATTCCCTTGCGATGGATCAAACTCCACCATGTGGACCTTCTGCTCGCCACTGCCCTTTTGCATATTCGCCCATGTATATGTAGCCCTTGGCCCAATCTCCATCTGCCGCATATCAATGACCGATGACGCAGCGGCGACCGGGTCGGCAGCAGCTTGTCCTGCGGGAAGCAGTAGCGAAAGAAACATCACTCCGCTGAGCAGCGACGATATTCTCTTTTTGCTTTTTATCATGTACATTAATTCCTCCTTCTCTGTGCTTGGACTCTTGTTCCTCCCGGATGTTTGTCCGTGAATGAAAGACCTACTCGGGAGTATAACGTTAGCTTGTTAATTCCACCTCCGATCTGTGTTAAGACGAAGTTAACTCTGCCGCTATCGGCTGTTACATTTCCGTCATTAGCTGAAGGGCTGCAAAAATGTATACTTCCGCTTCATATTCACCGCTACCACCAACGACCGAGTTAACCCGTCTTCTTTCCCTTATCATATTGAAATTTTATTTCGAATTACAATATGTTTTGTAAAACTTTATTTTATTTTATAGAGCAGGAATTTCTGGCTGGATGGAGTAAGTGCGGATTTTGTCGAATGCTGAGAATAAGAAAAAATCCATACACCCGTTTCTGACATTTTTTGCGAAGGTCTTCCTCAGCGCACAAAAAAACAACCGCGTCCTATGGTTATGGCCGCAGTTGTTTATAAACTTCCTTTTATTTTTTGGTGACATTGCCGTTGGCATCAATTTTTGCATTATAGGAAAGTTTGTTCAGTTTCGCGATGATGTCTTTGTTGTACTTCTTGTCCATCAGATTCGGTTGACCTTGAATAATCTTCACCGGTGTAATCCGGCTCGTGATCTTGGAACCCTGGATCTCAAAATGGACCATCATCGACAGCAAGGTATTGTCACCGCCCCGGGTCGAGCGATTAAACACGAAGTTGCCCAGCGAATAATAAATCGGTTTGTTCTTGTAATATTCAATGCCCATCAACGTATGGCTGTGGGAACCAATAATAATGTCGGCACCCGCATCGATCATCTTCTTCGCCATCGTGCGTGCATATTCTTCCGGATAGTCGGCAAATTCCTCATTCCAGTGGATATACACGATCGTATAATCGTTTGTTTTTGCCGATTTCTTAATATGGGTCAACATCGGCTCCATTGTGTACGCGGAAGCAGCGCCAGGATGGTTCTTGCCCGCGATCCAAGAATTACCCGAGAGCACCCGGCTGACTCCCAGGACCGCAATTTTCTTCCCATCAATGTTCTGCACGTAAGGCTGGAAGGCCTCGTCAATATTGCGCCCGGCTCCCGTGTACCCGATCTTCTGGCGCTTCAAATGTGTAATCGTATCCAGCATCGCATGCTGCCCATAGTCCAGAATGTGGTTGTTAGCCAGCGTTACGCCGTCGATTCCTGCATAGACCAAGCCTTCAAGCGTATCCGGCTTCGAACGGAAAGCAAAGGTTTTATCCGCAGCCTTACCCCGAGTGGAGACCGGTGTCTCCAGATTGGCAAACGCCATGTCCGCTTTTTTCAAGATGGGGGCGACCTTCTTAAATGGGTATAGGTTCCCGAATCTATCAATCTGACTCCCCACGTAGCCGTCCAACAGAATGTCACCTGCAAAAACAAGATCTATCGGTTTGCTCTTCGACTTGGCTTGAGTGGTTGTGCCCGCTGTATCCCTGGTCTCCTTGACCTTGCTCTGAGTCTCTTTCTCATTCGTGCCCGCTGCCGAAACGATGCTGACCGGGAGAATCATAACGATAACCAGAATGAGGCAAAATAATCTTTTCATATCGATGCCGCCTTTCCAAATAAGAACTTCTAAGAAGCTAGTCATTTACCACGTTTATCCTATCATAATTTGATATAAAAGGGTAATTCTATAAAATGAACCATTTAATAGAATTACATAATGGATTCTAACCAGTTATCCCTTTCAGCACTACGCATGCGGATTATTCTTCCGATCCCCTAATGCCCCCAGATTTGTTTAAACGGATTAAAAGTGGTTGTACATCCAAATAAATCAAATCTATCTTTTTCTATCCATAGTCTTAGACTTGAAAAGCGGACAAAAAGTTTCAAACTTTGCAAATCAGATTGAAAATATTATAAATTGCTTATATATTTAAACGTATCGCAAGTATAACCTTCATTTTAATTACGTTTTGTAATAATTATGTCGGCTAACTCTTACATATAAGTAAAACCAAAGGAGCTGCAGCCCATGAATATTCATTCTTCCGGTGAAAACGGGCCTCCCCTGATTGATGATACGGACCGCAAAATCATTGCGATCCTCGGCAAGAACGGGCGAATCTCGTACACCGATTTGGCCAAGGAGATTGGGTTGTCCCGCGTTGCCGTACAGGCCAGGGTCAACGCCCTAATCGATGACGGCGTTATTGAACGGTTCGCGGCGGTCATTAATCCGGAGAAAGTGGGGATTTCGGTGTCTGCTTTTTTCAATGTAGAGGTCGAACCCAAACATCTACAGCAGGTAGCGGACACATTGGAGAACGAGCCGTATGTAACAAGTCTGTATCATATGACCGGTCCCAGTAAGCTGCATATGCACGGACTATTTACCGATCATAAGGAAATGGAAATGTTTTTAAATGAGAAGCTTTACCCGCTCCCGGGCATTACAAGTGTGGATACGCAGATCTTAATCAAGCGTTATAAAAGCCGAATGGGCATCCGACTTTAACTCTTACAACAGAAAGGACTCATACCTTGCCTGATAAAACTAGCAATCCATACATGGAATTAACGTTCGGCATGTTCCGAACCGGAATACTCGGCTACGGCGGCGGTCCTTCAGTTATTCCGTTGATCCGTCACGAGGCCGTCGTTCGTTACAACTGGCTCAGCGACGATGAATTCGGGGAGGTGCTCGCGTTAGCCAACGCGCTTCCGGGTCCCATCGCCACGAAGATGGCCGCCTATCTCGGTTACCGGGAAAAAGGGGTGCTTGGCGCCATAGTTGCCATTCTCGCGCATATCCTTCCGACCTGTATTGCGATGATCGCGCTGTTGTCCGCGGTGACGTTCCTTAGCAGCTCCAAAGTCGTGGCAGGCATGCTTGCCGGCGTTACGCCGGTCATTGCCGTGATGCTGGGAACGATGGCTTACGAATTCGGCGAGAAGGCTGTAAAGGGGCTCGGCATCTACGCCGGGATCGGATTTTTCGCAGTATCGTTTCTTCTGCTGGAGAGTTTCCAGATTCACCCGGCCATTGTCATTATACTGTTCCTTGCCTACGGCACCGTACATTTCAAAACCGTAGCCAAATTAAAAAAACAAAGACAGGATAAGGAGGGGTCCGCCTAATGGAAGAATGGCTTCAGCTGCTGATCAGCTTTTTCGTCACCAACGTGCTCGGTTATGGCGGCGGTCCTGCTTCCATCCCGCTCATGTACAAGGAGATCGTCACGAATCACGGCTGGCTGACCGACCCGGAGTTCTCCAACATGCTTGCCCTTGGCAATGCGCTTCCCGGGCCGATCGCCACCAAAATCGCCGCTTTTGTCGGGTACGACGTATCCGGCTGGATGGGCATGATCCTTGCCCTCGCGGCTACGGTTATTCCTTCGGCGGTAGCTCTCATCTGGCTTTTGAATCTGCTGCAGAAATACCGTACGTCGCCAGTCGTCAAAGGCATGACCCTGTTAGTTCAGCCGGTCATCGCCATCATGATGCTGACCCTGACCTGGCAGATGGGCAAAAGCTCCGTCATCTCCATCGGCCTTCTGCAATCCCTCGGCATCGCCGCCATCGCCTTCTGGGCCATGAACATCCGCAAGATCCACCCGGCGCTTGTGATCCTGGCCGCGTTTGCTTACGGGGGCTTGGTGTTGTCGCAGGTGGTGTGAGGGGGATTGTATAGAACAACTATAACCCGTTCGGGATAATCGCCATGACTAAAAGAGCGAGTGTGAGGGACTCATTCCCACCATACTCGCTCTTTTTTCAGTCGACAGCCATCCAAGCATGCCCCGGATCACGCACCTTACCTGTCCCCCGCTTAGACTGATAGGGCAATGAGTAGAAATTCACCTGTGAACCGGACGGTATACGATTGCTATATCATTTAATATGTCCGAAAGTCCTCTTATTCGTCGTGAAGACTTCCTAACGGACACAGAATACCTTATTTTGTCCAAAATAGCCCTTTTGGTAACTTTAGCGGACCCAGAGGACCTTATTTGCTGTCTTTATTGGTATTGGCACCCGTAATTCGCACAATAGCGGATCTGTAGTCCGGTACTTTGTAAATAATCGGGTGGTGATCTTAAATAACGGATCTAGGGTCCGTTAAATGCTGACACAAGTACCTTGGGCGCCCATGGTTGGCAATGAAACCTGCAGTTTCCCATTAAGTAATCCCAAGAAGTGGCGCAAGGTCACAAAACCAGGAGCAGGCCCGGTAATTTGCCACATCCGATTATATCTCAATGCCACACCAATGTAATTAGCGACATCTCGTTATACCCAACTCCCAACGAATGTGCCTTGATCGTCACCTGCCTCCAACAAGTATCCAATGCTCGACGGCCCCACGTCTGTTCACATTGGATGGAGCCCCTCTGTCCTTAATGATACTCTTTCAACTCCCCACCTACTTCCTCCCCATCACCACCCCGATCTTGCCCTCATGTACCTCTACCTTATACTTCTTAACCCGGATGCGGTCGCTGAACAGCGACTTGCCGGTCTGCAGGTCAAACTCCCAGCCATGCCAGGGACAGCGGACGATCTCGCCTGTCCGGCCGTATTCGTAGTCGTATACCTCCGAAGGAAGCGTCGTACCGGAGACCAGTCCTGCGCAGATCGGCGCCCCCTGATGCGGACAGTAGTTGAGGATCGCATGAAACTCGCCGTTGATCCGATAAATTCCAATTTCGCGCCCCTCAATGTTTACGACCTGGTGTCCGCCCTCCGGTATGTCCTCCTCCGCCAGCACGTAATGTACTCCCATTCATGCACCTCCTTGCCTGTGCGCCCAGTTCGTTAATCAAGTTTGTCTTTCACCGCGTGCTATTCATCCAGAGTACCTTAGTTGACTCCAGTCAAATTCATTAATCCCGGTTGTCGAGTTACCCTATCTGCCCAGCCACTCCCTATCATATTAATTAATCCAATGACTCAATTTAGCTAAGGTATTCTATCAGCAGTCCAAATCATCGAGTTCATAACCTACTCCTGCTCAGTAAAAAAGTTGCCAGTTATTGACGTTCGTCGTTGACCAGTTTCAAGGCTGGTTTCGTTCATACGAGCTAGCTTCGATCATGCAAGCTTGCTTCGATCATGCGAGCTTGCTTCGATCATGCGAGCTAGTTTCGACCATGCGAGCTAACTTCAATCTAGCAAGTTAGTTTCATCAAATTGGCTCTACGTTCATCATCCATCCGCTCAATCCAATCTGTACAGCTGCTTCGCATTCTCGTAAAAAATCTTCCGCCGGGCCTCCGGCTTCAGCCCCCGCAAAATATGGCTTGGCGAGTCGAAGTCCCAATGCGGGTAGTCGCTGGAGTAGAGCAGCATGTTCTCGGCATCGATCATGTTGAAGAGATCGATGAGATGCTGCGGATTGTCGGGCTCCTCAATCGGCTGCGTGGATAAGTAGCAATGATCCCGGATGTATTCGCTCGGCATTCTCGTCAGCCAGGGCACGGTTGCGCGCAGCGCCTTGTAATTTTTGTCCAGCCGCCACATCAGGCCCGGCAGCCAAGCCACTCCGCCTTCAACCAGAACGACCTTCAGGTTCGGGTACTTCACGAATACGCCCTCGCATACCATGCTCACCAGATGCGCCATGAACATCTGGGAGAGGCAGGTGTGCCACTCAATGTAGCGGGTCGGGTAGCCGGCCGCGGTGGGAGCCGTCGAGCTCCCGCCGCCTTCCGCTCCCGGATGGATCCCGATTGGGAGACCCTTGCGCTCCGCTGCTTCGTAGATCGGGTGATAATGACGCTGACCCAGCGGCGAACGCGCCGCACTGGAGATCATCACCTCCACGATATCCGGATGGCCGCCGATCCGGTCGATCTCGCGTGCCGCCAGCAAAGGGTCCTGAGTCGCTACCGCCATTGCGCCTTTGAATGCTTTATGTTTGCCGAGCCACTCGGCGATCAGATAATCGTTATAGGCCGAGCATATCGCGGCTGCGTAATCCGGATCATGGGTGGAAGAGATGTTGTAGACAACGCCCGTCAACACGGCGTAGTCCAGATTATAGCCCTCGATCAGCTGCTTGATCATATAATCGGGGTCGGAACCGGCTTTGCCTCCACCCGGAGGGATCGAGTCTTTTTTCATCACGCCGATTGGCGAGTAATACCCTGAGCCTGCATAACCGATGCCAGATGCGGCTACCCGGGAGCGCCAGGGCTCCTGCAAATATGGAAGCAGCGCCCTGTCGTCCTGCTCGTTATGAACGTCGACGTCGATAATTTTCATATCGTCCATTGCCTGATTCCTCCAATCTCCATAAGTAATTACTTACCGCCGTACGTGCGCGTGTAGGCGGTGTTGTACATAGTAAGGAGTTCTTCGGAGCCGAGTTTCTTGGCCTGGTCAATAAATTGCTGATAGGTGGTGTCGTTAATCGGGGTTTTGCCGGTCACGAACTCCGTCACCTTTTGCTCAAGGAATTTGTTCAGATTGTTCAGCTTCGATTTCTCGAGCTCCAGCTCCTCTTCCGTCTTGACGATCTGTTTCGGTGCCGGGACAATGTACTGCTCATACCGGGCATTGATATCCTTGCTCTTCTCGCTTAAACCACGCTCCCACACTTCACGGGATTTAGCGTTATTCAGCGTGATCAGGTCATACCATACGCCCCAGTCCTTGCGCAGCGCATTAAACGGAGACTCGCCAAATTCCTTGTTATATACCGCTTTACCGTCCTCCATCGTATACGTTTTGCCTTCGATTCCCAGGGACAGATAATTCGTTCCCTCTTCGCTGACCAAATAATCAAGGAATTGAACGGCACGCTCTTTATCCTTCACTTTGGCCGATATCGCTCGACCGACAGTGCCAACGACCGGACGGGAAAACTGATAGTTCTTGATCCCTTCGGCGGCAAAGGAAGGAATCGCATCCAGCTCATACTCGGCCGAACCGGCCCCCCTCGCCTTGACAACCAAAGATTCCAGGTCCGCCTTCCAGAAAAACGTCACCAAGGATTTGCCGGTTAGTATTCGCTCCTCCCACTGCGCTTGCGTCAGCAGCGAGAATTCCGGATCCAGCAATTTTTCCGCATACAGCTTATTCAGATAGACCAACATATCCTGATAATTCTCATGATATGGGGCAAACGCGTATTGATCCGTGGTCGGATCCAGATTGTAGAAACCGCTGATCCCCGTGAAGATACGCCCGAAGGTCGTATACAGCCCTGTATCGCCAACGATGGCGTTGGATATGAGCGGATAGGAATCCGGAACCTTCTCTTTCAATGTTTTCAGATACTGATAAAATTCGTCCACGGTGGTCGGTGCCTTTATCCCATGCTGATCCATGATATCCTTGCGGGCATACCAGATAAAGTTGAAGCCCTTGCCCTCCGCATCCCCTTCCAATACGGGTACGGTGTACAAGCCTCCGTCCGTGCCCGTTGCCAGCGCCTTGGCCTCAGGATATTTGTCGTAAAAGGCTTTCAGATTCGGCGCCCGATCCAAGTAATCATTGAGATTCAGGAACACCTTCTCCGGTCCATGCTCCCTGCCGTCCTGCGTCGGCACCTGGATAAAATCCGTCGCGGTATTTGTGGCAATCATGATCTGCCTCTTCTCCTCAAGCCCCTCCTGGCTCACGATCTGGAACTTCACTTTGACGCCCGTCTTCGCCTCGATCTCTTTGAAAATCTCCCAGTCATCCCGAACCTTGCCCTCGACCCGGTCGTATACCAGCCAAGAAAAAGTAACCGGTTTGTCAGGACTTAACGTTCCCGAATCATCCTTGCCCCCGCCGGAGCATCCCGCAACCAGCATCGCGCTGAGCAGGATCATGGCAAGCGCAGTTCTGAACCCCTTTCGCCTCATTCCCTAACCTCCCTTTTATCTTCACAACGTATAGAGACGGATTTGCTTGAAATCCATAACTACCCCTTAATACCGCCAATCATCGTGCCTTGTACAAAGTATTTCTGGATAAACGGATAGACGCATAGGATCGGCAGCGTACCGATCATGATCATGGCGTATTTCAACGTCTCCAGATGCGTCAGGTCTCCCTCGCCCTGCACATTCGTACCGGCGATCAGGATGTTGCGCATCATAATCTGCAGCGGGTACATCTCCCGGTCATTCAGATAGATCAAAGCGCTGAAAAAAGAGTTCCATTGATTCACGGCCGTGAACAGGCCGATCGTGACCATCACCGGTACGGATAAAGGCAGCACGATCCGCACCAGAATCTGCATGGGCCCGCATCCGTCGATGGCAGCCGCGTCCTCAAGCTCCTCCGGCAGCGCCTCGAAGAATGTCCGCATGATAAACAGATACCATGTGCTGATCAGTGACGGGAGCACGATCGCCCATATCGTATCGAGCATCCCCAGCCTTTGAACGATCAGGAAGGTTGGAATCATGCCGCCGCTGAACAGTAGTGTGAACGCCGCCATCAGCAGAATCACTCTTCGGCCGGGCAGCCATCGTTTTGCAAGCGGATATGCCATGGCGGAGGTCGCAATCAGCGTCAGTACCGTCTGAAGGAAGGTATAACGGATCGTATTCCAATAACTCACCCAGAGATCCGGGTTATAGATAAGCTGCTCGTAAGCGATCAGCGTGATCTTCTTCGGCCATAGCAGCACGGCGCCACTCACGACCATGGCATTGTTGCTGATGGAAGCCGAGAATACGTAAACCATCGGATAAGCCATTACAATGATCAGCACAATCATGAACAATACATTGAATACGTCAAACAGCTTCGAGGCGAAGCTTTCCTGCTTTTTCACCGCGCACCTCCCTTACCACAGGCTGGTCTCCGAATATTTGCGTACGATCCGATTGGCCGCAACGACCAGAATGAAGCCAATCGCCGATTGGAACAGGCCCACCGCGGTGGCGAAGCTGAAATCGGCATCGAGGATGCCCCGCCGGTACACAAAGGTGTTAATGACATCCGAGGTTTCATAATTCATCGTGTTGTAGATCAATAGTATTTTCTCGAAGCTGGCCTCCATGAAATTACCAAGCGACAGCACGAACAGAATAATCATGACAGGCACCATGCCGATGAACGTAATATGTCTGACCTGCTGCCACCGGTTCGCCCCATCCATCTTGGCCGCTTCATACAGCGTCGGATCGATTCCGGCAATCGCAGCCAGATAGAGAATGGTGCCCCACCCCACCTTCTGCCATATTTCGGAGCCCACATACACCGTCCGGAACCACTCCGGCATGCCCAGAAACATGATCGGCTCGATGCCAAGCAGCTTGACGAGCAGATGGTTCACCACGCCCGTGGTGGGAGACAGGAAGGTCACGAGAATGCCCGCGATCACGACGGTGGATAGGAAATGCGGCATATAGCTGATGTTTTGCACAAACCGTTTGAACCATTTGCTCTTCAACTCATGGAACAGGATCGCCAGAATGATCGGCGCCGGAAAATGAAACAGGAGATCATACACATTCAGCATGATCGTGTTGCGAATCAGCTTCCATGCATCGGGGGTGACGTAGAAAAATTCAATCAAATGCTTGAATCCGACAAACTTGCTTCCCAAAATACCCCGGCCGATCGAATAGTCCTGGAAGGCAATGATGATGCCGTACATCGGCGCGTACTTAAATATCAAGTAGTACAAAATGCCGGGCAGCATCAGCAAGTACAACGCTTTATGTTTTCTCAGAACATAGCCGATCCGTGATAGCTGCGCCAATAATCCCCACCTCCGATTGAAAGCATTTACATTCATTTGTTGTTGTCCCCACTATACGAGCTGTGCTTCCTTCGCGTAAAGCATGCATCTTTTCCTTAAGACACAGGTTTTGCACTGCCTGTGCCGCAAGGCTTTCAGCCTGTTCCATGCAAAAAAAGAGACTTCAGAAAATAATGCAGTCTCTTCTTTCCTATTGGTGAAAACTCCGGTATTTGGCGGGCGTAATGCCTTCATATCGGCGGAAAGCCCGAATCAAAGAATTTCGGCCCCAATACCCAACCTTCTCGGCAATTTCGTCAATTTTCAAATCGGTTTCAAGCAAAAATTGCTTCGCCTTCATCAGCCGGTACTTCGCGATATACTCCACGTATTTCTCGCCGACCTCCTCCTTGAAGGTCCGGCTGAAATGC
The DNA here is from genome assembly GCF_037993005.1 of Paenibacillus sp. FSL F4-0100. Classification (NCBI taxonomy): domain Bacteria; kingdom Bacillati; phylum Bacillota; class Bacilli; order Caryophanales; family Paenibacillaceae; genus Paenibacillus; species Paenibacillus sp. FSL F4-0100. Next base: position 1,629,211 of record NZ_CP150303.1, on the reverse strand, counting down.
CCGATGGACATATTCAACTTACCGGCAAAATACTCGATCGACATCTCTTGATCATAATGCTCATGAATGTATTCCACGATCTCGCTAAACTGTTGACTCCGGCTGCTGGAAGCCGGCTTCCGGAACAGAAAACCATGAATCTCTTCGAAACAGCACGTCAGCTCGTCCCATGTCATGCAGCGATTCATTCGTTCGAACAGACCCGAGTAATACGGAACGTTGAGTTCATTGCGCTCCGATTCCACGGCCCGAATCCAGGTGTTGAGCACATCGGCTAGCAGATATTTCATCTGCATGGCAGATGCATCCTTGCCCTTTCCCTCCCCCAGCAGAGCAAGCACGGAATGAAGCAGCTTGTCATACTCCCTCGTTTTGTACTGATTGAGAATCCGCTGAACCTCCTGTACAGATAGAAAAGAATCCCGCTGCTGCAGCTCCCGGGAAGGCTGACTGCCGCAAATCTCCACCGCGGAATGCAGCCCCCGGTACTTCAGCATGGCCAGCGCATGCTCATAAGACTGGTGCAGCTCCTCAATGGCATGAACGGTCTTTCCGATACCGATGGTCGCTTTATAATAAGCACCGTATTCCAGAAAAACGTGCCTTATCTGCTCCGCTATTTGTTCCGGATGGTCCTCGCCCTCCGTAATGGGACCATGCTCCACGATGCAAGCTATCAGATCCGGCCTTGTCTGGCAGATCCAGACCATGCCATGTGCCAGCCGATGAATCTTGTCCTTCAGCTCCGTCAGCAAAAAAGTCTTGGTGGATTCCGATGCCGACTCGTAAACGGTTGGATCATAATGGAACGAGATGCACAGGACGGTTCTTGCCGCCTTATGGCTGTAGGCAAACTCAATCTCCTTGGCGTAGTACTCAATCGATAAGGCATCGCGGTATTGCCCCAGCAGGATTTTCGTAAAAAACTGCTCCTGCACAATCGGAAGCATCCCGTTCACCATCTGGAACAGCTCTTTATTCTCCGTCATAATGAACTGGGAATAGCGTTTTATGACATCAAACTCATTTCCTTCGTGGCCGACCTCCCCGTTCGGAGCGTGATGCAGCTTCAGTCCATCCTTAATCTCCCGAATCGGCCGATATAAGCGTCGGCTTAAATAATACGAGGCGAGTGCGCCAACAATGAGAAAAAATAGGAGGAACAACCAACAGATCCATCGGGTCATATAGACCGGCTTCATCAATGTACCCAAATCGATCATGCTGATATAATGCCAGGACTCGTCAAAGCCAGATGCCATGAAGGACAGCCCCGTCTTGTCCGATATCGTGAATTGCGAAGCAATGCCCTCTGTACGTATTCGCTGCTGCAGGGCAAGCTGGTCCTGCTCGGTCAGTCCGTTCTGGGCGATCACTTTGGCCCTATCATCCACAATCGCCGTGCCCGTAACCCAGCTCTCCGGAATATGAATCTGCTCCTGAAGCTTGTCTCGTTTCACTTCGACCAGGAGATAGACTTCAGGAGCCGCGGTATTAAACGGGTAGCTCATGGAAGCCGTCAACGTGTCGGGGGTATCCATAAAGTCCATCATTTTTTTGCCGGATAATTCAGCTTCCAGCTGATGCCGGCGGTTCAGATCCAAGGGATAATGGGAATGGAAATAATACGCTTTATTCGTGTAGGTTTCGGCATCCATCATCAAATCCTGGTGAACAAAATAATAATATGCCCTCTCGACGAGATCATCCGATTCCAGCTGCTGCAGCTGCTCCCGCAGGGAATGAAGCAGTTCCGGAAGCAGCTGGCTTTCCGGCGAAGAAGCCATGGGAGCGAGAAGCACGCTCCGTAATCTGGAGGTGCTGAGGATATTAATCATGCTCGTTTTCAAGGACTGAAGCTCGGTATCCGTCTGCTCGGAGAATCGATTCATCATCACTTGGTTAAAACGCTCGGCATCCTTTTCAATGATGCGAACGACAAGCACCTGCGCAAGAACCGAAGCAACAATGACGGGGATGAGAATGAGGAGAAAATAGTTGGCGAACAGCCTCCAAAACAGAGTGGTCCTTCTGGGAGGCGGAGAATCGGTATCTCCCGGCTCAGGTGATCGGTTAGGCGGCGTCCTTCGCTTCATGAATGTCCCCCCTTGGTATTTAAAATTGCAAGTAAACAAGGTTTGCATTTACGTCTACTATATTTTGATGTAAGTTATAATATTCGCTGCAACTTCTGTGCATGGAGCTTCAAGCTTAGAGCAAAATTGATAACCAAAAAGAAACCTTGAATGGCACAAAGCCTTTCAAGGTATAAATTGATTTTTGACTATTCAATTTGCACTGAGACTCCCTATTTTTATTCTTCCAAATCAAATGTCTTAATTAACTCACTAACTTCGTCTAATGTTTTCTATTTTTTTCATGTTTCATTCCTCATCCAATGTTCGACGTTAATTTCAATCATGGTGTCCTCTAAAGCTGTATATTTATGTTGAACGGGTTTGCCGCTTGAATCCACCTCCACGATCCCATCCTGTCTACTGATTTGGTAGATAAACTCAGCATGTAAAGGTACCTGCAGTTGATTGTAGTACATACCCTTGCTCGGATCTTGAATCAGAGGAAACCAAGCATACAGGTTCATATCGACGGGTGTATTTAGCGGAACATGAACAACCATGTCCAAGGTTACACACTCTTTTTTCTCATCAACAACACGAATCTCTGTAGTAGCTTCCAAGTCCTTGTATTTAACGGTTACCGAGGTGACCCCTGTTTTCTTAGGCACGATGGTTCCGTTCGCTATTACTTCCGCGATCTCTTGATCATACACATGATAATCCGCTCGTAATAAGGACATTTTAAAGTCATCCCCAAATTCTAGAATCGCGTTCAGTCGGCTTGTGGGACCTACAATACCCACCTCTTCACAACCGATTAACGATAATGAGCGTGCTTCGCCTTTCCTTCCAAAAAAATGAATGAGTGGAGATGATAATCTTGCTGCCCAATCTTTCTCCACATGAGCAGCACCTGGATCATTGAAATAGATCAATTGAGTGTCGGCTTCATAACCTAAATCTACGAGTTCCTCTGTCACTGCACGGGTATGCTTATCCATGACTAAAGTTCCTTCAGAGCTCCCTAAATCAATCCATATTTGGGATATTGGTTGCTTCTTTGTAAAAGTATGATACAGCCTGATTTCTTCGAGTGAAATGGGATCTACACAATAAAAATAAGGGGAAACTATAGCTAGTTTACCGAATATATCTGGATTACGAAACCCGATATGATAGGTAACTTGCCCGCCTCTGGATGAACCCATTAACGCCGTGTGTTCAGGATCTGATTTCGTTCGAAAAACCGAATCCACGTAAGACTTCACTTCATCAATGATAAACTTTTCATATAGAAGACCTTTGGGGTGAATCGGAACTTTATCGAGTGGATACAGCACCCCTTCCAAGTCATGGGTATATTCGTCGGACCTCTCTAGCCCCATATTAGCAATACCTACAACGATGATCTCTTCCATCTTGTGATCACGGATCAATCGATCAATGGTTTTATCTACATGCCAAGAATACCCATTGAAGGCGGGGTGAAAGATATTTTGCCCGTCATGCATGTATAATACAGGGTATCGCTTTGTCTTGTCGTACGCATAACTAGGAGGAAGATAGACAAAAATATCTCTCTTATTATCCAAATGCGCCGAGTAAAAGCTCTCAATTCGCAAAATGCTTGACTTGTATGTCATTTTCATCACCTTTTACAATTCTCGGGTATGAGATCTACCCATTGATCGACTTCGTAATTCAGGATTAATCCATCATCCGTTGTAAATTTTCGATATGGAACTTCCCTGCCTTGAATGTCTGTTTCATGCATGCCTAATCCACGAGAAATACGGAATTCAAACGAAATGCCTCTTGGCACCTCAAACGTTCCGCCATATAGTCCTTCTTGAATCATTGGTAACTCTATACCGGCGTATAACTTATCTGTTTCTGGCGTAAATGCCGGCACTTTAACGGAAAGATTAACGGTAACTGTATCGGAAATATAGGGCACAACTGCGATTTCGAATTGATCTGTTAGATTGTTATTCATATATGTGATGGTGGTCTTCCCTACTTTTTTGGGGATTAATCTTCCTTCCTTTGTTACCTCCAAAATATCGGGATCACCAACTTCGTATGTTGCATTTAAATCCGTCATCATAAATCCGCTATCAAAGTGCACCACCGAATTTAATGTTCGCTTAAGTCCATCTATGCCAACAGCTTCAGGACCATGCAAATCAACACGGACCGGCGTACCTATTTCGCCAAAAAAATAAATTAACGGCGCATGAACCCGAGCCGCCCAATCCTTTTGAGAGTGGCCAGAATTGACAGCAAGATAATACATCAGGTCATTTCCGGGCTGGTAGCCGCTTTTAATAAGTATATCTGCCACATATCTCACATGTTTCTCCATCACGGTAAAGCCCTCAGCATCTCCTACATCTAGCCATATTTTAAGATCCTTTTTTTCTGTGTATACACGGCTTAACCATCGATCTTCCATCGTGCTCGGGTCGACACTGACAAAGAATGGGCATAGCGAACCTACCATACCAAAAGTATCTGATTGACGGAATCCTATATTGTAAGACACGAGTCCACCCGCGGAGGACCCCATTAACGCCGTGTTACGTTTATCAGGTAGCGTTCGATATTCTTTATCGATGTAAGGTTTAACTTCTTTAATAAGGAATTCCTCATAAAGTTCGCCTTGATTGGTCGTATTAAAAATATTATGGCCATCGGGATTGGCATGCATATATTCTGATATTCTAGTGTCTTCTACATGAGAGATGGCAACAACGATAATTTCTTTCATTTTCCCCTCAGACACCAACGCATCCACTGTGGTATGAATATCCCAAGATTCCCCTTTGTGATCTTCAAAGAACATATGCTGACCGTCATGCATATAAAGGACGGGATATCTTTTTTCTACATCCTTTTCATAACTAACGGGTAAGTAAATAAACATATCTCTCTCATTATTAAGAATACTGGAATAAAAGTTCTTGATGGCGATTAACCGCGATAAATTCACAAGGCATACTCCCTCAACTAAAATTATTAGGATTGGGGCGACAAGAAAAAGAATTTCTCCTTGTTTACGTAATCCACATCCTGAATGTAACGATCCATCATGCGCACAACTCCTTTATAATCATTCAAATTGAACTTGATTTGATACATATCATCTCTCAAGATCTCTGAACAATCGCAGGTGCATATGGCAACTATTTTTTTATGCGTTTTGAATACCTCGTTAGCTAAAAATTCGTTCACGACCATTCCAGGGCTGTCTGGAAATTGGGATAAGAACGTATTCATGTTACTAGCTGTGTTATCTGAGACATAAATCTGGTTTTCATCTAAATTTGACTTTTGTTTAATAAACTCCATGAGTTCAACATTGTTATAGGAATCCATAATCAGAAATTGGGGGGATTCACCAAGTAAACGCTGAGATAAATGAAAGCTTTGCTCAAAATCTGGGAGGACTTTATGAAACAATGAGTTATCAATATAACTGTCCATTACAAATACGGGAACCCCAAATCCAAAATAATTGGATATCGTCGAGAATCTGTCTTGATCCACATTTATTAAGAACGCACCATCTAGATTTCTTTCCATAATAATCTTGTTGGATGGCGTCATGCTGTCGATTTGCATAAAGAGGACATGGTAACCTAACTCGCTGCATAACTGCTCAAGCTTAAAAATGGCTTTCGCATATTTTAAATCTGACCATACATGCTGTTTTTCTTCTTTGAACAAAATGATGCCAATTAATCCGGTTTTCTTGATTTTTAAAGACTGGGCTGTTCGGTTTGTCACGTACTTAAGCTGTTGGGCAATTTTAAGAACTTTAACACGCGTTTCATCCGAAATGGATTGCGTCTTCACATTGTTTAAAATATAAGAAACTGTCGCGATCGATACATTTGCTTCTTTTGCTATATCTTTAATAGTTGTTTTTTTCATGGATAAACCGCCTTTACTTAAACGTTTAAGAGATTTAACCATATCCCTATTCTTTTGTCAAACGGGTGACCTTGGCGGTATTTAATACGATCCATCCGAATGCAGGTAAACTTACGTTAATTGCATCACCCTCCACTTCATATGTTCCGTTGCCTATCATTAGTTCGGGTGAAAATTCCTGATGAATTTTGAAATCAACTTGTTCCGATTGACTGCTGTTATTAAAACAAATGTAGATTCGTTCATTGTCATTCTTTCTTTGTACGACAAGTTGATTATTTTTGGCATACATAAAATGGAATGAGCCTTCTTGTAATACGCGATGTTTCTTTCGAAATGAAATCATATCCTGATAAAAATTAAAAAGCACGTGGTTTTGTTTCTCCTTTTCCCAAATCATTGGTTTCCTGCAATCTGGGTCTGCCCCCCCTGTCATCCCTACTTCATCTCCATAGTAAATGCAGGGCGTTCCAAGGAATATGAATTGAAACAGTACAGCCAGCTTTAATTTATTCTCATCCTGTGCGACTGTGAGCAGTCTCGGCGTATCGTGGCTTCCCAGAACGTTAAAGGTTGCTTCGTTTACTTGCTGCGGGTAATTAGCCAATAGCCAATTGATTTGATAGGAGAACTGTACCGCATCCAGGTTATCCTTCGCAAAAAACTCGATAATGGCATCCGTTGCAGGATAGTTCATGACCGCGTCAAATTGGTCTCCTTCCAGCCACGGCATGGCATCGTGCCAAATCTCTCCCAGAATATATAAATCGGGCTTCAGCGCTTTTAATGTTTTTCGGAACTCTCTCCAAAAATCGTGGTCAACCTCATTCGCCACATCCAGTCTCCAACCATCAATATCACATTCGGTAACCCAATATTGAGCAACTTCTAGCAAGTATTTTCGCACTTCAGGGTTAGACGTATTAAGCTTAGGCATATGGGATTCAAAGGCAAAACAATGATAAGATGGTCTTGGCTCACATGTAATCGGAAATTGCTTGATATGGAACCAATCGCGATATTTAGATTTCTCTCCGTTCTCGATTACATCCTGGAAGGGTGCAAAGTCATAACCGCTGTGATTAAACACCGCATCAAGGATGACACGAATACCTCGCTCATGACATGAATTCACCAGTTTTTTTAATAACTTAACATCGCCAAAATGGGGATCAACTTTTAAGTAATCTGTCGTATCGTATTTATGATTTGTTTTGGCTTCGAATATAGGGGTTAAGTAAATGGCATTAACACCTAGGGAACTGATGTAATCTAACTGATCTAACACGCCTTGCAGATCTCCTCCATAATAATCTTGCGGACCCGGATTGCTGTCTTTCCAAGGACGCACAGATGCAGGATCATTGCTCGAATCACCGTTAGCAAACCTTTCAGGGAAAATTTGATAAAATACAGACTCCTTTACCCACGCTGGCGGTTTTAACACCTCATGCGACCAAATAAACGGAAAATCGAAAAATGTTAGAGGGTTCCCCGGTTTTTCTTTACAGAAACCTTTCTCCGTGTACCAATATGTTTGATCCCCTGATATCAAGTGAAAGGCGTATCTGAGTCGTAAATGTGTAGGTTCGATTTCTACTTGCCAGTAATCGAATAATTCGTCACTTGCTATTTTATGAAGAGCCTTTTCGCATGCGGTATTATCCCAATCATACTTATCACCGTAAAAGGCATGAACCTCTTCGAGGTCATCTTTTTTGGTCCGAATTCTGAGATGAATGAGATGATCATCGTATGCATAGCAATAGGAATTCCTTGGTCGATGATAGATTGCTTCTAATAACATGGTACACTCCTTAGACATATGTGATTTGTAATCCCTTAACCTTTATCCGCACCCGCTGCGATCCCGTTAATCAAATATTTCTGGAAATACATATACAGGATCGTAATTGGCAAAGCAACAAGCACAGCACCTGCGGCAAATAAGGTAAAGCTGGAATTCGTCTCGTTCGCAACCATATTATATAACCCTTGCGCTAGCGTCATTTTTTCTGATGATCTTAGAACAATTTGCGGCAAAATAAAATCCATGAAGGGCGTAATAAAACTATTCAGTGCAACGAATGTAATGGCCGGCAAAGACAAAGGTAAAATAATTTTAAAAAATGAATCCTTATTACTGGCCCCATCCATAAAAGCAGCTTCTTCTAGACTTTTGGGAATCGTGTCAAAATGACCTTTCATCACCCATGTTCCCATTGAAATGGACCCGCCAGCATAAATCAGAATTAACCCTAGATGTGTATCTAGCAACCTCGTTTGTAATAGCAGAACAAATAGTGCCATGACGGATAAGAATCCGGGAAACATTTGCAAGATTAATAACGTCATTAATCCTGTTTGTCTACCTTTAAATCGAAATCTAGAAAAGGCATAAGCCGTCGCAGCTACAAGTGAGGTGGATATCACCGCATTCGAAATGGCGATCTTTATTGTATTCTTGTACCACAGTCCAAAATCAGTGTTCCTCATAAGATCAACATAATGAGCAATCGTGGGATGATCAGGAAACATCTGACTCACCAATAAGGTATTGCCGGGATTAAGTGAAGTTCCAATAACCCAAATAATTGGATATATCGTGGTAATGAATAGCACAATAAAAATCATGTAGATGCCAATGACCAGCAAGTTGTCTTTTATTTTCGACATTTAGACCAAATCCTCTTCTTTATTTGACTTCATCCGCCTGTAATTCCATAAGGAGAAAAACGCAATGAAAACGAACATAATAATAGACACAGCAGAAGCCATATTAAATTGACTTTGGTTCAGTGTCATTTTAAAAATCCATGAGATCAGAATATCGGTGCTTCCTGCGTAGTAAAAGTCCGGATTTTCCGGTTTCCCATCCGTTAGTAAATAAATTAGATTGAAATTATTAAAATTAAAAGCGAACTGCATAATAAAAATAGGCGCGGTAGCCAATAAGACAAGAGGAAGAGTGATCTTAAAAAAGTTTTGTAATTTTGAGGCGCCGTCTACCTCTGCAGCTTCGTAAATATCGCGCGGCATTGTCGTTAAGATCCCCGACATCAATGCCATGAGAAAAGGGGTTGAGAACCACAAATTCACCATAAGGATAGACACTTTCGCCATCGTCGGATCGGAGAGCCACGGTACTGGTGAGAAACCAAGCTTCACCACCAAATCATTAATCGGACCGAATGAGCCGTTCAATAATACCCTAAAAACCAAAATCGATATGAATTGTGGAACCGCCCAAGGCAGGATAAAGATGGTTCTCCAAAACTTTTTGAATCGAATCCTTGGGTGATTCACCATCATCGCTAATAAAAGACCGCTCAGAAAAACGGTGCTCGTCGAAACTGTAGCCCATATCAAATTCCAGACGGATATACCGAAGAAGGTAGATCTCCATGATTCTTGTGCAAATAAATCATAGAACACGCTAAATCCGATCCAATCCACTAATGCACGATCCGGAATATGTCCAGGAGCAGAATAATTGGTAAATGCGATCAACACATTAAATAGTAGCGGTATTAAGGTCACAAACAGGACAAAAAAGGCTGCGGGCAATAACAAAAGGTAGGGCAATTTACGAAATTTCATGGTTTTAATGGAATCTGTAAATCGTGGAGCACATCCCCCTTTGTCTCTAAGCGCTCCGTTTTTCCTAGCATCATAAATATTCATGAAATAAAAACTCAAATACAAAAGAATGATTATGAATGTGATCAGACCATTGATTAATAGAAAAATAGAATGGTCACCCTGTACGACTTTCCCCTGAATAACCTTTGTAGGCACATCGCCTAATGTAATAAATCCCACTATGCCTTTATAGGCAACAGGATAATAGTTCCAGAAGAACAATTGGGCTAGGATCATATAAATCAAGCCCTTCAGATACTGCTTGTTGTACAGTTGGCCCAATCCAATAAAAACCGCAGACAAAATCATGCCTTTCGTCTGATGCTGACGAGAACTTTGGTTCAAATGCATATCTGAGACCGCCTTACTGAGATTTGGAGTATCATCCTACTTTTTCGTATTGATTGCTGTTTTGATTTGACTTACGGCTTTATTTAAAACTGTGCCCGGGTCTTGATTGTCATTCCAAATGGATGAGAGAGCAGCACTTGCAGGAACCCATACATTACCCATTTCGGGAATAGACGGCATTGGAATTGAATATTTCGCTTGCTCTAAGAAAGCCATTGTATTAGGGTCGTTCGTAAGAAGCGGATCGTCCATCAGATCTTTCCTGGGAGGCAATTGAGTTGTCATTTCATAACGTTTCGTTAAACTTTGTTTCGTTGTCGCATAACTAGCAAATAATTTTGCAGCAACGGGATATTTCGTGTATGAGTTCACATATAAACCTCTAATACCTGAAAAACTTACTGGATGTTCACCATTAGGCAATAGAGGTAAAGGAGCTACGCCATAATCCATTTTCGTGCTTGCCAAAGTTGAAATGAACCACGGTCCATTAATAATGGCAGCTGTTTTGCCTTCTTGGAAAAATCCAGTGATAATATTATCATTGAGGTCGTTTATATTTAGGGGCAGTACTTTTTTAAAGGATTGTAAGAATCTTGCTCCTTCAATCGACTTGTCATTGTCAAGACCGATATCATTTATATCCGTCCCATGATTGCCAAATACATATCCTCCGTAACCGCCAAGGAATGAATAAGATAAATACAACTGACCTACATCCCACATAAAACCATATTTTTTATTTTTCGGATCGTTATAAGTTTCGGCGAACTTAATGATCTCCTCATAAGTCTTCGGGGCTTTCTCCATCAACTTCTTATTGTAAAAAAGCGCATAGGTGTCAATGGCTGTTGGAAACCCATACAGGACACCATCATAGCTAACGCCATCGATTGCAGAAGTCATAAAATCATCTTTTTCAGACTCGGTAAACACATCATTTTGCAATACGAGTCCTGCCATAACAGCGTTTCCCAATTGATCATGTGGCGATGAGAAGACATCGGCACCAATTCCAGCGGGCCCATCTGTGGTAAGTTTCTTGACGGCATCTATCGCAGGAACCGGCTCTACCTTTACTTTTATTCCATATTCCTTTTCAAAATCATCTGCGACCGCTTTCATAAAGTCGAGTTCAGGACCTTTCGATTCCCATACAAGCAATTCAGCCCCGGCCTCAGGCTTCATCCCATCTTGTTGTTCGTTACCTGCTGCTTCATTCCCTTGCGATTGCTGGCTTGATGATTGATTATCCGTTCCACATGCAGTGAGGAATGAAAAGCTGAACAACGTTAAAATGATTGCGGAAATCAACAAACGTTTTGACATGAATACTCCCCCTTTTCTAATTCACTTAAACGTTTAAGTATATTTCACTGCTATAGTAACTTCTAATCCCTACCAAAGTCAATGTTAAATTCTTGAAAAAATTCTGCGCTGCAGGGGAAATCTTCTTCCAGGAGCAGTACAAGTCAAAAAAACGGATGAACGTTAATTAACGTCCATCCGTTTTTATTGTGTCAGCACCTGTTTTAATGTCCCATAAAGAGGTGGTGTTCGTACTACTGCTATGCGGCTAGAGGATACTAAACCGCTTGATCTATTCGTGCAGATACCGGAGGTTTTCTCAAAGATAAAGACAGCCAGACACAATGAACGGCCAACACCAGCAGGATCAATAAATCATAACCGATAAAGGCATCACTGTTGTCGTTACCGACAAACTGAACGAAGTTGTGAAGGAAGTGGAATAGTATGAGAGGAATGATATTTTTGTTCTTCACCATCAGCAGAGCCAGTACAGCCCCTATAAGCAGAGCATATACAATCTGTAAAATCGTTTGAAATGCGTCCTGCCCTGATAAGACGTTCAGTACGTGCGTGACCGCGAACAGGATGCTGGAGGTGATGACCGCGGTTTTAATGCCTTTGGGCAGCAGTGTCTTCAGAATCAATCCCCGATAGATGCTCTCCTCCACAAAACCAACCAGCAGGGTAAAGAAGATAAAGAACAGGACCTCCGAAGCGCTAATATCGCGCATTCCTTTGAGCGAGATGACAATCAGAATAAGTAGCAAGGGAGAATAGTAGACCCAATCGTTGGCTGGAATACTGCTGAGCTTATGGAAACCGAGCGCATTCCACTTCTTTTTCCATGTAAAGTACACCATCAACACCAGCGCGATTGGGATAAATGAGATCAGCACAGGCGAAGTATAACTCAACTCTTTAATCGTGGCGTAAGCTCCGGCGGCAAATACGGCTAATAACAGCAGAACCTCGATAATGATAACAGTTAAAACCGGGCGGTTTTGTGAAAAAGAAACCCTAGTTTTCAGGTTTGACATGGTTCAGATCCTTCCTCTCCATAATATCCTTCAGCCATTGCCGTTCCATCTGAAAATGGTTCAATCCATACGCCAGAACCGATACCCGATAGTAATAATCCTCAGGATGTTCGATCTCAGCCAATTCTCCAGTCACGACGTTCTGCACCGCCTCAAGCATGTGAATTTCCTGATCCAGCTTAAATATGTACTCAGCCAATCGTTTTTGACGAAGGTCTTCATCCAAATAATCAAAAAAGAAAATGCGGATCAGCTGCTCATTGCGCCCCGTCTGCATCGGTCCGGACAACCAGTCGATAAAAGCCTTTTGACCGCTAGGCAGCAGTGTATATAGCTTCTTGTTCTTGCTGTTGTCCGTTTCGGTCAGTCTGACCATGTCCTTCTCTGCGAGTCTCTTGAGCGCAGGATAAAGACTTCCGTAACTCGCTTTGTAGAAAGTGCCTACAGTGCTGTCGATTGTTTTCTTAAGATCATAGCCGCTCATTGTTCCTTCCATCAGCATGCCGAGGAGAATGTACTCCAGCAATGTCATCACCACGTTTCATATAATGTATCTATTTGATATATCCATTCGATACATTTATAATTAGCTTTTTTTCGCAAGGGAAATTTTAACAAGTGATTCTTTTCTTCCGTTCATCCATCGCCATCCACAAAAAAAATGCCCCTAGCATCTGTTACCAGACACCAGGGACGCTTATCGCTAATTCATCTTTTTTCCATGCGTTCAAACACCTTAAACCTTCGATCTTCCTGCAAAGCCACCAACATATCATCATTCACTATATAGATTTCCGTACCTTCCTGGAGTTCATTGGAAGATAAATACGACCTCGTCATCTATCGATAAAAACAGGCTATAACAGTTCATCCAGACGAGCCATTAATTCTTCCGCATCATAGCGAATGAACGCTCCATTCACTGTTCCGACCAACACCTCATGATCCGTTACGTTCAGTGCACCGTTTCTGGCATATTGCTCTCGCAAATCCACGTTGCCGGTAATCACGTTATGCAATCTTCCCAAGCTTCTGCCGTCGTCCTTGTTCAACACCACAAGATCGCTTCCCAAGCTCAGAAGCAGGTAGCGGTCCAGGATTCCGTAACTGCTGCCAACTAAATGGGTTAGATCGTCACTCGCTTTGGAAATGGTCTCCATCTTCCAAATTACGCTGCCGGTTTCTTTATCTACCGCTGCCGGGATGCCGTTCAATGTAAGATAGACTCGCTCTCCCTCGATGACCCCGCGGGCGGCCTTACCATTCACAGTCCATATTTCTTTATCTTCAAGATGATCATACAACACGCTTTCGTAAGCGGTCGCCCCGCTGAAATACTTCCCGTTCAACGCCCGCTGCACCAACAAATACCGCTCATCTAGTACCTCGAAACGTTCCATCTCACGTGCTGGATACACACCTTCGCGTTCGCCAGTTTCCGTATTGAGCAGAACCCACTCCTTGCCAAGCAGCATCCATCTTGTTGTCATATCCGTAGGAGATACCGGATCGTAGCGATAGCCTCCAGTAAAATACGGATTTCGGTTCGGATCGTCCATGAACTTTTTCCCGACTTTGTAATCCCATACGGCTTTGCCGGTTTCGGGATCGTATGCGGTAAGCTGTCCGTTCTGCTCGATGAGCACGTACGGATCGTCCGTGCCCTGGTTCAACAAGCGGTGTTCGCCGGACAACGTCTTTTTCCAACGCTCTTTTCCGGTTTCCTGATCCAGCACGCTCAGCAAGCTTTTGGTTTCGTTCAGATCGAGCGGTTCATCCAGAACTACCGTGTCTTGCGCAGCCGTCATCGTCAGTCCAAATTCGTTCTTCGGCTTAACCTCCCATAACACTTTTCCATCGGATAACCGGATATGCCGTACGCGGGCTACATAATCCTTTAGCACCGGGTTATAAGCCGAGAACATCGTGACATACTCCCGCTCCTTATCCGTGACGGCTGTATACCAGCCAAATCCCGCATCCTCCTGCCACAGCTTCTTGCCGGTGCCGCGGTCTATCGCATACAAGGATGAATTATCATGCATCCCGCTGTATCCACCATCATCCCCCTTGAGGAGCAGGACGTCCTCGTTTGCCTCAAGCAGGAAGGTGAAATTCAGATTGCCCTGATTTCGCCAGTCGGGCTCAGCTTTTAGGGTCTTCGGCGGCGGCACGGCGGCAAAATGATAGGTAAACTCGTAATCATCGCCGGGACTGAAACTCCGTTCAAAGGATCCGGTCCCCGGAATCGTCCACTCGCTGGCCGTCAGCTTTCCGGACGGAGAGAACGTCACGGTATAATGGGCATCCCGCTGCTCATATCTCCAGGTCTCTCCAAGTATCATCGGTTTATTGGAGCTCATCTCCTGATTCCGCGATGTCTCCCTCGCCTGCGGCTCGCCAAGCAGCTTTTTCACATAAGAAGAAGGGGTGCCCTTCTTGAAAAGAAACTCCGTCAAGTTGCGTACCACATCCGTCGTTATTTCCGAATTTCCATCGAGAAGCCCGTCAGGCATCGCCTTCTTGGCCGTCACGTCACTGCCTCGCACCCACATCATCGCCGGACGGTAGATCCGGTAATCTTCCTTCCACTTGGCAGGACTGATCATGACGCCATACCAGTCCTTCCACTTCGCTACGGCGATAAGAGACGTTCCCGTTTGGGATATTGGCCATTTCACCGTGCTGCCGGGAGTAAGATATATACTGCCGCTGCTGCGCAGTTGAAGCGAGAGCGGAGAAATTTCTTTTACTAGGGCAGCTTCCTTGGACACATACCATGTCGGGAGCCATAAGTCTCCCCGGGAATCGGATTGGATTAAGGCCAATTCCCCTTTCACGGAGGTAAGCCGGAGCGTTTCCCCCTTGGTGCCGTAATAGCTCACCTTGAGTTTTGTCAGATTGCTATTCTTACTAAGCGTATTAGGAAATAAAGCAACCTTCTGCTGAATCGTAACGCGTTGGCCGGATGTAAAGCCCCCAGTTTCAGCAGCACCAGCGACTACGATACGAGTGCTCATCTGTATACCCTGAGCCGGTTGCCCAACAAGTGAAATACAGACAGCTGCCGTTATTCCAACGAATAGTCGCTTTCGGATCGATACGCGTAAACTCACAGAAACCATCCTCTCCCATACAAGCATATATCATGTAAACGCTATTATAAGACAATATGTTCCAAAATCAAAACAAAAAGCTCCCTTCCAGGAAAGGAGCCGTCCTCATTTTCTTTATTGTCGTCTACATTCACGAGAGGATCTCGTTAAAATGATTTCTGCAGCATATTCACAATTAGCCGTCTTCCCTGCATTATCGTACCTCCATACGCCAACTCGCTTCGGATAGGGTATGGCCCGGCGTTTGCCTGCCTGTCATTTTTCTGGTGCGATTCGTCACCCCGTCTGATATTTCCCCCCATAATTGCTCGAGAAAGGATGCTGGTGCCATCGATGAGTTTCTATTGGCTGCTGCCGCCCCTCCAATGGTTCGATTCTCAATCCGGGTATCTTCACCAGAAATCTTGAACTCTGCGCACCCCGATAGTAGCAAGACACCAACCAATACTATGATTGCTGGCCATACCATAGTAAGCCTAATGTTCCGTTTCGCATGATGTATGGATCCCATCTCGACTGCCTCCTTATGTACTCTCTGAAGGAAAGTATAAGGAACATATCTTATCAATCAGTGGGGCAAGTTCTTAACGAATGCTTAAATATAGCTGAACAATTACCTTCGCTTATGCTGAATCAGATCTTCATACATTCGAAAAATATGCTTAAATCCATGTACTTCCCTCCGTCTGAAGGGGTAAACAGCCAGAGCGCAATCCGGATTGACTTTAAAATGCTTGGAAGATTGGATTGAAAAAAATAAATGATTTATGGTTGTAAACGGAATGGAAAATTTACCTATATATATGAAGACCAATCAAACCATAAATAAGGAGAGTTGACCAATGAAAAATGTATTGTATGTACCCTTGGATGATCGCCCAGTAAACCTTGATGATGTAATCAAATTGGGACAAGCTTCGGGCTTGAACCTGATAACTCCTACTGCTGCAGTTATTCGTAACCGAATCGATTCGGTCGCAGAAGCCTCAGGCAGCCAACTTATAGGCACCTCCGCACCTACTTTTGGTAAACCGGAGGATATTCGTCAGTTCATATTGAATCATGCCTCTTCCGTCCAGGGGTTTATTATTTCTATCGATATGCTCGTTTATGGGGGGTTAATCGGTAGTAGACGCTTGCGAACAAGCGGAGGCGAGACGTATCCCCATTATGATTCAGGGACAACAGACTTGCTTGACCTAATCCGCGAGATTAAACAACATTATCCCAGCAAGCCAATCTATGTGCTTGATACCATTTTGCGACTCGCTACGACCACTTATGTGGAGGGACTCTCTTATAACGCGTACACCGAGTCTCGCAGTTTCATGGGTATAGCTCGCAAAAAATATACAGACTTCAGCGATATTTTGAACGGCTATAATGTATCCAGTGATGGTGCCGAGCTGGGCGATACCGTCCACTTCAATAAAACCCATTACTACAACACAAGGCAACATAAGTTTAAAACCAATCATTATGTATTGGACAGGCTTGTACGTCAGGGCTATATTGATTTCCTGGCCGTTGGAGTGGACGATGCGAAAGTAGAAGGTGTGCAAATCAATGAAATTAAATTTGTGGAGAACTACATCGATCGTTATCTGGACGGTTGCGAGGGGCAAAATCCGAATCGTGCCATTATATTGCCTGATGCAGATGGCTTGGGTCATTCTCTGGTAGCACGGATGGCTAATCAATTGCATCGAGAAGGCAGCAAAACGCAAATTTCGCTGCAATATTACGGCCCTCATGGATCCACGATCATCAACGACTATGAATACATGACTTTACATCAGAATATTCTTCGTCATATTGATGTGGTTGGCGGCCAATATGTAACTTGCGAACCAAACATAGAAATTCTGGCAATCACAGACGAAACACAGGTGTCCCATGCCGTAAGCCGTATCCATGCCAATGGAGCAAACTTCGTAGCAACCGTGGTTATGGATTTCACCGGGAAAGGCTCTGCCAATCCAACAGTAACGGAAACGCTGCTAGACAGCCAGTATACGGGACGCCTATTAGGTTATAGTGCATGGAACACTGCCGGGAACCTTATGGGCATCTCGCTTGGCATGGGGCAAGCGAGATATGCTTTTTTGGTATCAGAAACCTCTGCCTCCAAGTTGAATATGGCCGTTAACGCTCATGGGTCACTACTCTTTAAACGGTTTTTGAAGGATTACTATTACAAGAGGCTTGCTGTCGTCGATGTCCGAAGCTATTCCAGAACTCCAAGCCATATTCGTTACGATAATCTTCAAGCCTCGTTCGCTGATCAGAACATGCGTCTCTTTAACACAGAATCAGCTTACCAGCAAGTGTTCACGATCCTTCGAGATCAAATGCAGATTCACCAAACAACGCTGGCCGGAAGGGACGCTTTCCTGATTGGCACCTCCGCTCCGACATGCAATGTCAAACAAATAAAGGGGTGTTCGTGGACATTGGCAGAATACAGCAGTGCTTCGCTGGCTTATGACAATCCTGATTTCATCTGGTGGCGAGCCTTTGAGATCACACTCAATCCTAAGGTCACACTCCAATAACATGAGAATGAAAAAGGACAGCTCGGTCTTTATCGGAGCTGTCCTTTTTCTTTTGTCCGTTTTTATGAGTGGATTCAATAGTTCAACTTATAGAGTACCATTTCACAATAGATGTAAAAAATAGTATAATAAAATAAGAACAAATGTTCTTGTTTTGTAGTTCTTTAACTTCTCTTTTTTCCCTAAATGATGAATACGATTATAGACAGGCATAGGAGGGATGCGTTATGAAGAAGCATATAACAGCATACGAACGCTATAAAACAGAAATTTATCGAATTGGTTGGAGAATACAATATCAGGCTAAAAAACTTAGAAAACGAGAAACGCCGTACCCTGATTTTAGTACCGTGCAGACAGGCTCATTTCATGCAAGATCCGATGACCGCATTTGGATTGGTCAATTACTGGATTCATTGCCCCCGCAAGGGAGAACCATTATATATAAACTCTTCATAGAAGACCTCACTGAAGCGGAAGTAGCCAAGCAGCTCCATATCTCTCAACAGGCGGTGAACCGATGGAAAAGAAAAATGATCCAAAAGTTATCTCAGATCGCGAATTCATGACTTTGCTGCAAGCTGCAAAGCAGAATGATGATCAAGCCATTCTGCAACTCATTGATTTATACAAAGACGATATTTTGAGAATCAGTCAATATATCTATATGCCTCAAGAGGATGCCATATCAACGATTGTTCTGGAGTTTATGGAAGTGATTCGGGAGAACAATGATACCTATGAGACAGAGTAACTTTGCAGTTTCAATTATGGCCTCGATATTAGTGGGTTTAATCCCCAGAAAAATTTCTTTCTTTCCAGTATACAACAAACCCAGTACCGGCGCGGTACTGGGTTGTGTTTTACAGTGTAAAAAAAGATGTAGTACATACAGGCAAGTTAAAGCATCCGTTATACGACTTTAGGAAACCGCGTTTCAAAGGTTGTCCTCTGCTGGTCGCTCCGTACCCGGATTTCACCGCCTTGGATCTCCACAATGCTCTTCGTAATGGCCAATCCCAAGCCGGTACCCCCTGTCTGCTTCGAACGTGAGGTCTCTACACGGTAGAAGCGATCAAAGATGAACGGCAAATCACGCTCAGGAATCGGATCTCCGTAGTTGGTGAAGCTAATGCTCACCTGATTGCCATCGCTGCGGACGGCGATGTCGATCTTTTTGCCCGAATCTCCGTAACGGATCGCATTGGTTATCAAATTCTCGTAAGCTCGGACAAGCTGGGCGCCATCTGCCTGAATAATGAGGCCTTCCTCTGCCGCAAGCTTGCATTCCATCCCGGATTTCTCCAGGGCAGGAACGAATTCCTCGATCAGCTGTCTAATGAACTGAGCCATATCGATCTTCTGGATATCCAGCGGAAGCCCGTTATTAATCCGTGTGTATTCGAACAAATCATCAATGAGCTTCTTTAGATTTTGCGCTTTCTCATAAGCGATATTCACGTAATATCGCAGCTCCACTTCATCCTGGTACCGGTCTTCCTCAATAACTTCCAGAAATCCCAGTATCGATGTAAGCGGCGTCCGCAAGTCATGGGAAACGCCCGTAATCAGATCATTCTTTGTTTTCTCCGCGTTACGCTCCTCCAGAATGGATTGGTGAAGCTGCCTGCTCATTTGGTTGATGCTCTCCGCCACCTCACCCAGCTGGCTGCCTGACTGCACCGGAATGTCGGTGTCGAAATTCCCCTTGGCAATCTCGCGAAGCCCATTCCTGATTTCCTCCAGATAAACGTTCAGCTGTTCGGTCATGCGGTTTATGCTGGAAGCGACGACGCCTAATTCATCTTGGGATTTAAGCTCGATTCTGGAATCGAATCGTCCCGCCGTGATGTCCTGAAGACCGGTCTGTATTTTCTGCAGATCAAGGACAAACCACTTCGTGCTCATATAATAGCTGGCAAAAAAGAGAATGATGCCCGTAACCAGCATAACCGGATCCGAGCCAATATGGTTAATGATCCAGACGAGCGGCGGCTTGATTGCCGGAATCGAGAGTATTAGCGTACTTAACGCATAGAGTATGATAAGCAGGGCTGCCGTGATGCCGATGCTGCTAAACAGCATAAGCAGCATCTTCAGACGGATGCTATGAAGCTTCATTACTTTCAAGTTAGTCACCTCTGCTTAAGTTTACTCTATTTTGTAACCAATCCCCCACACCGTCTTAATATATTCCGGCTGCTGCGGATCCTTCTCGATCTTCTCGCGCAGCTTGCGAATATGTACCATGACCGTATTTTTCGATTCCATGAACGGTTCGTTCCACACCTCGGTATAAATCTTGTCCATGCTAAGCACGAGTCCGCGATTGATGGCCAGCATATGCAGCAGGGCAAATTCGCGCGGCGTCAGCTTAATCTCAACGCCTGCCACCGTTACTCGGTGGGAAGCGACATTCATAATCAGCTCATCGATCTGGATTTCGTTCTCATCCCTCACCGATTTACTGTTCAGCTGTTTGTATCGGCGGAGCTGTGATTTGATTCTTGCGATCAATTCCAGCGGGCTGAACGGCTTGGTCACATAATCATCCGCGCCGATGCTGAGCCCGGCGATCTTGTCAATCTCCTGACTCTTGGCGGACAGCATGATGATCGGCGTGTTGTTCTCCTCCCGAATTCTCATACATGCCTCAATGCCATCCATCTGCGGCATCATGACATCAAGGATGATTAAATCCACTTTATGGGTTCTTAGAATCTCCAGCGCTTCCAGGCCGTGAGATGCGGTGAGCAGCGTGTAGCCCTCATTTCTGACGTAAATCTCCATCAATTTCAAAATTTCGGTTTCATCATCAACCATTAATATCGTAACTCCAGACATGGCTCCTCCTTGTTCCGAATGCGGCCGTCAGCACAACATCTGTACGTCGTCTTTCTTCATGGATGTCAGACCGCGTGGTGCGGTAATTGATGTTTCTTCTCCATAGCCATGCCCTCGTCTTCGGATGCGTCCTGGTTTGCGATGAAACCGACTACGAACCGGAAAGCGGCACGGACGGCGAATCGACTGGCTTAACCGATTTCTTCGCCTTCGGAATATTACCGAATATCACCCATGAGCCCGGTATATATCGAACCGTCAATTCCACAACGATCCATGAACAGCCTAGCGCTGCCGCAAAACCTCCTGCATACCACAGATGGGTCAGCATCGAGCTCCCCGTGGTTAGCGGAAACTCCCGGTAGACGAGCAGAAAGAATGGATGAATGAGATATATCCCGAAGGATACGGCCCCCAGTCTCTCCAGCGCTGGTGTCCATCCGCGCACCCCTGCCCGATAGAACAGAATGGCAAACTGGAGCAGGACAAGCGCCCCAAAATAAGTATGCATATTCCACAATAGCTCATACAGCGTTGAATTATATCCGGTTCCGTGAAGACGGTTGTTGTAATAAATGTACACATGGCCGAGACCGGCAGCTGCCCATCCGATCCATAGCACCACCCAGGCGGCGATGCGGTGTGGTCGTGCGTTCGCGCGGCTAATGACAAGCCAGGCCTTCAGTTTCGGGTAATAGATGCCGATAAATGCTCCCAGCATGAAATAGGCAATGTAGGACAATGCCCAGCTCCCTTTATTCGGTACCTGCCAATAGTACTTATTCATTAGTATAAACGTCCACTGGATCACCAGTCCAATCGGTATCGCCCATTTCGCAAGCTGGGGCACCTTCTTGAACAGCCACAACACAAGCGGAAACATTACATAAAACTGAATGCTAATAAATACGAAATATAGATGCGTATACGCTTTGCCCGTCAACAACTTTTGAACAAAGCTCTCCATCGTCTCGCCAAACGGTCTGCCCTGATAATATAAATAGTGCAGCAGCGCGAAATAGAACACAGAGAACAGCGTATATGGAATGATAATATACAGCAGTCTTTTCTTGTAAAATCCACCGATCAGCTTTTTCGTCGTAGGACGGTCATAGTAATTATAAAAGAGTACCAGACTGCTCAAAAATATAAATGTTGGCGTTCCGTATTTCATGAAGATGTTCATGAAATTGTACATAAAAAAGTATTTGGAGTCTGTCATCGCAGATACAGCATACGAAGTGGAGTGCACGGACAGCACGCCGAGGATGGCAAATGCGCGTACCAATTGCAGCTCGGGAAGACGTTCCCTTGGTAAAGCGTTTATTTTGTTCATGGCAGTACCCTCTCATCTTTAAAATCCGATTATTCCCGTTCCTTCGGAAACGGATTCATCAAGTATAGTAGACATTTCTTAACGCCATACTTCCAAATTCTTATCATTTGCTTAAGATTATGGTCCTTCCTCCTAATAAAATTCTCCTTGATTACGAAGAATCCTTGGACATACAATAAGAAAAACGTCTATTGACGTACTTTCTCAGTAGACAGACCGCATATAGCGGAAGTTTTTCTTGCGAGATAAGGATGCTAAGCCTCAGATGTATATCTTTCTTATCTCAAAAAATAAACTTTTCAGAATGGGGGTGAATGGGATGTTGCACTTGATCCGTATCATTCGAAGTAGCTAGGCTCGGGTTCACAGAGGACCGGGCCATGCCAAAATTATAACTCGTAGCCATATGAGCTGCATTTTGCTATATAACATAAATCAGCTGCCGGACAGAAAGGGAGTCGTCCGTTCCTATGGACAAGTTCTCCTGCTCTATAACCAAGAAGTCTGCCGGCTTTTGGCTTCGATCGAATGAGGGTCAATCGGTTTACAGCATCCCATTTTATCTCATATGGAAGGTGGACAATATAAATGAATTCACAGGAATACAAGCAGTTTTATGATATTGTAGGAGCCTTAAACGGCTGGGACTTCAGCCAGGTCAGATGTATCTCGGAAGGTGTGAAGTGGGATTTTTACGATCAGGTCGGCAAATGTTGCAAACCATCCGACGTTGTGCTCGATATCGGCACGGGCGGCGGAGAAAGCTTGTTCTCCATCGCCGACAAAGCAGCCTTGCTGGTTGGAATCGATCTTTCACATGCGATGATAGAGACAGCCCGGCGGAATAAACGGAACGTATCGGCTTCCAATGTACGCTTGATGCAGATGGATGCAGAGGCGCTTCAATTCCCGTTGGCGTTTTTCAATTTGATCTCATGCAAACACTCCCCTTTCCGTGCATCAGAGGTGGCAAGAGTACTAGAAGAGGATGGCGTGTTTTTGACGCAGCAGGTTCGCGAATGTGATAAAGCCAATCTGGCTCAAGCTTTTGGCAGAGGACAATCCTCCCGTGAAGACGGTGCCTTAAAGGATCAATATACGAAGGAACTTCGGCTTGCCGGGTTCGGCGATATCCAATATGCCGAATACGATGCGGTTGAGTACTATGAGCGTGAAGAGGATCTTATCTTTCTGCTCAAGCACACGCCCATCATCCCCGGGTTTGGACAGGAGGAATTGGATTTTCGCATCCTGCAGCAGTTCATCAGAGACCATCGCACAGATCGTGGAATCCGGACGAACTCCGCCCGGTTTATGATTGTGGCCCGGAAATAACCGGGCCCTCTGAAAATCCATAACCCGCAGCATCCCGCTGTTAAACAGAAAAAGCGCACAAGGGACAAAACCCTTGGCGCTTTTTTTATGCAAAACAGATTCGTATATTATCCCTTGGATGAATAGGTTGCCCATCGCATAAAAAAGCAAGCCCCCCACAAAAGAGGAGCTTGCTTTCGGTATGGTTTATCATCGTATCAACCAAGGAGCGCTATTAGCCGTTGACCAGCAGTTCTTTCAGTTGCTTGATCTGCTTGCGCTCGCCCGCAAGAACCAGCGTCGATCCCGCTGTCAGGATGTCGTCCGGTCCCGGATTGATTTTCTGTTCGTTCCGCTTTACGATCGCCAGTACATTTGCACCTGTTCTTTGGCGAACTCCAAGCTCAGCAATGGTCTTATCCACGCATTTATAATGCGGCTCGATGCGTGCCCATTCGATGATCAGGTCTTCAAGTGTCACCTCGATTGTCTCCAGCGCTTTCGGCTTATACGTCATGCCGCCGATGATGCCGGCAATTTGTCTAGCCTCATCATCCTCTAATGTAATCTGGGAGATGGTCTCCTCAGGATCGTCATCTTCAAAATGGTACAGTTCTCTACGGCCATCGTCATGAATCACAATAACCAGCTTATCCCCTGATCTCGCCTGAATAAGGAATTTCTTCCCGATACCCGGCAGATCAGATTCGCGAATAATACTCATGTGAAAATCCTCCGTTCTGGGGTTAATTCAATCTCTAGATTATATAGATTAGTTGGAAGAAAGTAAATCATCCCAGCATCCTCATACTTTCCTTTTTTTTACTTTCTCCACAGGTTCGCTCCATTTGAATATTTTATTCACGCCACGATAGACCCATTTTGACTCCTTGGCTAGAAGAGGCCCGAGGATCGCAAGAATCAGAACATATAGCGCCGAGAACGGTTTCAGCACGGCGGACAGTCCGCCAGCGAGTCCCAGATTCGCAACAATGATCGTGAACTCCCCGCGCGCCATAATAGTCAATCCGATGTTAAGCGACGACTTATGCGATAATCCGGCCTTGCGTCCCGCAATCATGCCTGCTACAAGGTTGCCAATAATAGTCAGTCCCACGGCACCGAGTGCCAGCCATAACGCATTCCCCAGCGTGGTCGGGTCGATACCGAGACCGAAACTGAAGAAGAAGATCGCTCCAAAAAAATCACGGAAAGGAATAACCAACTGCTCGATCCGTTCGCTATGATCTGTCTCGGATAAGGCTAGTCCGAACAACAGCGCGCCAATCGCTTCAGCTACGTGCAGCGTCTCTGAAAATCCAGCAATAAAGAACATCGACGAGAAAACAACGATAATGAAAATTTCGCTGGATGTAATATTCAGCAATTTGTTAAGTATAGGTGGACCTTTTCTCGCAATAACAAAGAACAACAGCATGTAACCTATGGATATACCTACGGAGATAATCGTTGCCCCTACCGATGTAGCCCCGCCTAACAGCAGTCCCGACATAATCGATAAGAACACGGCAAGGAATATATCATCGAACAAAATCATGCCGAGAATAAGCTCCGTCTCCGCATTACCGGTGCGCCGCAGATCCACCAGCACTTTTGCCACAATTGCAGTAGAGGAAACGGACAACATCCCTGCAATGATTAACGTCTCATACAGCGGCATGTTGATCACAAATCCGTAAGCCAGGCCCAGTGCAAAGTTTAGGATGACATATATGGTTCCGCCTACCACTATGTTTCGTCCGGATTTGATTAATTTTTGAACAGAGAATTCAAGGCCAAGGTAAAAGAGCAGGAATAGAATACCGATTTGCCCCAGAAAATCGATGATTCCCTGGCTCTCGATAAATTTAAAGTCAAGAATTCCTATCGTTGGTGCATGCGGACCTACAAGCATCCCGAGTACAATCAAGAACGGTATAATCGAGAACTTGAGCTTTCCTGCAATTATGGAGGCTATAGCAACCAGAATCAGAGCAGTTCCAACCTCAAACATCATATGGTCCATAGAAGACCTCCTCCTCCTCAAATTTGACTTCGGGCAATCATTCCTATTATACATAAAAATGCATACATTTACAAAGCAACAGCAATATTCTTGCTTGATAGCCCAATAGATACTACATTATTTACATAAAGTACAGGCTTAATTTTATTAGTGATTTTATGGTTTCCAAAAAATATAAATTATATCCAAATAATTTACCACACAAAAGACAATGAATATTTATGCATAAAAACGAATAATACACCAGGTAAAAAAATACATATATCGCGAATCAAAATGGATTTTCCGGGCTATCCCTTGCTCTTTATCCACACGAAAAATAAGCCCGGTGGCTGCAACCACGGGGCTTCCGGCTATATTTATTTAATTATTTAAACCAACCTTTTTCTTTAAAACGCGTGATCGCTTCGATCCGGTTGCTGACGCCGAGCTTATCAAGAATAACGGAAATATAATTCCGTACAGTACCCGTTGTAATGAACAGCTCATTGGCAATTTCCTTCGTATTCTTACCGTCCGCAATCAGGCCCAGCACTTCCTTTTCCCGCTCCGTCAGCGGATTCTCTTCACCGGAATACGCTTCATCCACAAGCTCCGAGGCGTATATTCGTCTGCCTGCCATAATGCTTCGAATGGATGCAGCCAGTTCCTCGCTCGGGCTGTCCTTGAGGAGGTAGGCGTTGGCGCCAGCCTTCACGGCACGCTCGAAATACCCCGGCCGAGCAAAGGTCGTCAAGATCATCACCTTACAACCATAGCCTTTTAGCTCTTCGGCAGCCTCAAGTCCGTTCATCATCGGCATCTCAATATCCATGATACAGATATCCGGTTTATGAAGTTTGACAAGCTGTACGGCATCCTTCCCATTACCTGCCGTCCCGACCACCTGCATATCTTCTTCCAGATCAAGCAGTGAGGCCAGGGCTCCAAGCAGCAACCGCTGATCTTCGGCAATGACAATTCGGATCATATTCCCGCCTCCTTATCCGGCATTCTAAGCACATTAGGTACACGAAGGATCAGCGTAGTTCCCTCGCCGGAAGTGAACTCCATGCTTCCGTTTACGAATTCAAGCCGCTCTCTCATTCCCCGGAGTCCATTCCCGCGGTTTCTCGCATCAGTCACGAACCCTGTTCCATTGTCCTTCACCTTCGCAACCAGATCCGTTTCCGTGGATTCGATCACAATGGAGCAGGCCGTGGCATTGCTATGTTTCACGATATTATTCACGGCCTCTTTCAGGCACATGCTGATCACATTTTCATTCATTAACGACAGATTTTCCGGCTCCAACGTTCCCTCAAAGGTTAATTCAATTTGTGCCGCCTTTAGAATTTGCTGAATGCGGAAAATTTCATCCGTGAGCCGGGTCCCCCGCATCCTTGTCACCATCTCGCGCACTTCCTTGAGTGCCGTTCTGGCCGTCTGGCGCACATCGTTGATCTCGGCCTGGGCTCTTTCCGTATCTTGCGTCATCAATTTACCAGCCAAATCACTTTTGAGGCCAATGAGAGACAGCTTCTGTCCCAGCGTATCATGCAAATCACGGGCAATGCGCTGACGTTCCTCCAGCTTCACCAGTTCCGAAATCCGTTTGTTGGCATCCTCCAGCTGACCCTGCAGCTGATCATTCTTATTCCGGTTATAGTTCGTCACGGGCAGCAGAATCACCCCGACAACACTGACAAGCATAAATGGCAGCTGTGTGATAAAGAACGGATTCCGCGTTAACAATCCATAATTGACTGTAATGATGGTCGTGACCAGATGGATCGAATACAGCGTGATAAACCCGGCCTTATTCTTGATGTTCCCGATGAAAAATGCGAGGAACAACGAGAAATAGATATACCCGAATACCAATGACATCGTAATTGATATCAGAATTTGCAGACTCGTCCAGAAGTAGACGAGCCAGCCTTTGGCCAGAAATGAGAGCACATAGAAGGCGAAGAACATCACAATCATCAGCGTGCCGCTGACGACCTGATAGGTAGAGGTCGACCGGAAGATGAAATAGAACGGAAGGATGTAGAAGACGACCCATACATAAGGGCTCAGCCCCGTACTTTTATGAAATATCTGATACCATTTCTGCATGGAGTCCCACCTTCTGTCGGTTCGAGCTTAGTCCTCATTTCTGCAAAACGTACCCGGATTCTTATTCATTCCTATTCCTATTGTAACCTCGCAGCCGCAAGGAATTACTCGCCCTGCACTCTAGGTCTACTGCTCGCCAGGCTCTTCTCGGCTTTCGCCAATACCGATTCCTGCGGTTTACGGAGCGATTTCTTTGCATCCTTAAACGTGACGAACACCTTTTTGTCTTCATCCCACAGACGGAAACGAATCGACTTCAGACTGGTCTTGAGCGTAATCGTTGTTGCCTTTTGCAGCGGAGGAGCGGCTTCATGGGCCTTCTCCAGGTTATAATTAGGAACCTTCGGGCTAAGATGGTGAACGTGATGGAAGCCGATGTTACCCGTAATCCATTGCAGAACCTTCGGAAGTTTGTAATAAGAGCTTCCTTCTACGGCTGCATTGATATAACTCCACTCTTCATCATGCTCGTAATACGTTTCTTCAAATTGATGCTGTACATAGAACAACCAAATGCCAAGCATCCCCGATACCATAAAGATAGGAGCTTGAACGAGCAGAAATGCCTGCCATCCAATCGCCCAGCACAGTAATGCATACAGCGCAACAATCGAAATATTCGTTAT
This sequence comes from Paenibacillus sp. FSL F4-0100, assembly GCF_037993005.1. Taxonomy (NCBI): domain Bacteria; kingdom Bacillati; phylum Bacillota; class Bacilli; order Caryophanales; family Paenibacillaceae; genus Paenibacillus; species Paenibacillus sp. FSL F4-0100. Next base: position 1,600,939 of record NZ_CP150303.1, on the reverse strand, counting down.
ATAGTTACTGATCTTCTCCTTGCGTCTCGCGCCTTTACGGTTGAAACGATAAGATACCAGAAAAATGGCGATGGGACCCAGTCCAAACATCACGATCGGATTGCGGTATACCCGGTAGTATAAACGCTGCCAAAAAGAAGCCGCTCCATACTCTTCAACGGTTAATACCCACATATCGCCGATTCCACGCTTATCGAGATTGCTGCTCGTCGCGTGATGAATCGCGTGCGTGTTCTTCCATTGCTCGTAAGGGCACAATGTAATTACGCCTGTAATCGTGCCGAGAATTTTGTTCGCCTTGCGGCTTTTGAAGAAAGATCCGTGACAGCAGTCATGGAATATGATAAACGTCCGGACAACAAACCCCGATGCAATAACCGCTATGGGAATGGTAAGCCAGTACGATACGGATAGGCTTAAATAAGCTGCATACCATAGCAATATCAAGGGAACCAGTGTATTGAAAAGCTGACCAATACTCGCCTTTGTGTCAATTTCCTCATAAGGGGCAACGTTCTTCTTTAAGCTGGATAGTTTGTTATCGGGTTTAGCCATAGTAGTCTTCCTCCTCGAAATGGCGCAAGGACGTTATACATGTATCACGCACTTGTCTAACTTAATTATAGATAGAATGTCACGCGTGTCGTAGTCATAAACGTCATTTCGGGAGTATGACAAATATCATATATCGGTGCGGGAATCGGCCGGATACCGCAGTCCGACCTGACGTCTGGCTTCCTCCATAATTTCAGCCGTAATGAGTGAGTTGGCATGGGTATTGATTTCACTTTCCCTTTCGCCGCATTGGATTAAATCGATAAATTCCCGAGCTTCATAATACATCGATTCATGGGTCTGCAGTTGGGTGACGTTCTCAATGGTGCCGTCTCTGTAATGGATCTTCACATCGTAAGGCTGATTGATCTTGTCGATAATCATCGTGCCGTTCTCGCCCTGGATTTCGGTAGGGGCATAGGAATCGCTGATCTTGGAGTGCATGATAACGGCATCCATCTCGGGATAGGACAACAACAGGCTGCCCTCGCCATCAACCCCGGAGGATAGCATATAACCCGAAGCTTTGACGGAGCCCGGTTTACCGAACAGGGTGACCATCGGGTACAGGCAATAAATCCCCAGATCCATGAGTGAACCGTTGGAATATTCGGGATTAAATGCATTGAGTACCGTCCCCTGCTTGTACGCATCATAACGGGAGGAGTATTGGCAATAGCTTGCAAAATAACGCCGAATCGGACCCAACTTGTACAGGTTGTCCCTGACGGTCTTGAAATTCGGCATCAACGTCGACTTCAGGGCTTCCATTAGCAGAACGTTGTTATTCTTCGCAGCTTCAATCATGGCGGACACTTCGACTGCGTTAGAAGCCATCGGCTTCTCGCAGAGAACATGCTTCCCGTGGTTCATGCATAATATCGCCTGATCGACGTGATAGGAATTCGGGCTCGCAATGTACACCGCATCAATCTCGTCATCCTGCAGCATCGTCACAAGATCCGTGTACACTTTGGGATCCGCGTACTTGGCCGCGAAAGCCTTTCCCTTCTCTTCTGTACGAGAGTATACGGCTGCAAGAATAAATTCTTCCGTCTCCAGAGCAGCTTGGAGAAACCGCTCGGTAATCCAGTTTGTGCCGATAACGGCAAAACGGATGTTCATCCCTAATCCCTTCCCTTCTTATCTGATTATGATTGATCTTTCGCTTTTCGTTACATCCATCCTTCAAACGTCGAAATTCGCTCGCGTGCCGAATCCGGAATTGGCGTGCTCTTGCCTGACGCGGTATCGATGAGGACAATGGTTCCGCGACCGGCCGCTTTTAAGGTGCCATCCACCACGATCGCATATTGGACGTCCATGGAGGAACGCCCGATCTCAGCCACCCGGACATGAAGCTTAAGCGGGTCCTTCAGATACATTTGAGCAAGATACTGGCATTCCAGATCCGCAACCACCGACACCTTTTTGTCGCTGAACAGATCCTCGGTCAATCCCAGGTTCTCGAAGTACTCAATGCGTCCCTGCTCAAAATACATGAAATAACTGACGTTATTGACATGACCCAGCATATCCGTTTCGCAATACCTTATCTTTATCGGAATTTCAAAGTGAAATGTGTCCAGCCAAGTCATGGGATCCGGTTGTATGAAGGTTGTTTTTTTCATGATGAGTCCCCTTTCTCTTTATACGAGGCAAATGTATGTACAATTTATTCAGTCTTCTATCAAGGATAATGAATACAAGTTGGGTCCGTCAACTAAATAACCAAATCATGGATAATCCGCCGAATTCGCCCGTAGAATAAGGCTTGAAATTTTGCTTATCCCATAGGTTGTCTAAATGCTGCTAGTCATGAAAAAAGACCACCCACTCCGAAGTTGGGACACTGGAGGGATGGTCTCGATAAGTATGAATGGAACAAAGTTCGGTTACAAAAAGCGCAGCTTAAGCGATCAATGCCGCTTCTTATAGTAGGTTAAAGCAAGCGCCAACGCCAGCACGGCGCCCTTCACGATATCCATCGCATAATACGGCACGGACAGCATGATCAGGCCATTTTGCAATATACCGATCAACACGGCGCCGACAAAGGTCCCGAGCGCATTTGGCTTGCCGGCTCCGAATACGGAGTATCCGATGAAAGTCGCGGCGACGGCATCCATCAGATAAGGTCCGCCGGAGTTGACTTCGGCCGTCATGACGCGTGCCCCGAGGATAATGCCGCCGATGGCGGCAAACAATGCAGAAACCAGATAAGCAAGCAAACGGTATTTGCTCACCGGAATCCCGGATAAAGCCGCCGCTTCACGGTTGCCTCCGATCATATACATATACCGTCCGTGTTTCGTATAGGTCAGGAACAGATGGACGACGAGGACGACGAGAACCATAATGATAATGATCCATGGCACTTGCCCAATCTTCTCAAACACCGCCGGAATTTTACCGGTGGCAAAATCTCCGCTCGGCAGGATCATATTCTGGGAAATGGTAGCGCCGCGGGTATACGTGAGCGCAACGCCTTGAAAGATAAACATCGTGGCCAACGTCATCAGCATATCATCAATTTTGAAATTGATGACCAGGAAGGCGTTGATCAATCCCACGACCAGACAGAACAGCAGCGTGATACCAATGCCGATGCCGATATTTTGCCCGTGCCAGACGAACATGGAAATAACCAGCGCGTTCGCAAGAGAAGCCGTCGAGCCGACAGACAGGTCAAAGCCGCCAACGGCCAGCGATACGGTCAGTCCCACGGCAATGATCGTCACGATCGAGATCGAACGGAGTATGTTAATAATGTTGCTTGTATTCAAAAAGTTGTCGGCGACGGTCCCGAATACGAGAATAAGTACAAATACCGTAATCAACGTGCCGTATTTATATAGAAAATCAAAAGCGAAACTAGCCGCTGGCTTCTCCTTAACAGGTCTTGCTGTATTCATGTCAACCCGCCTCCTGTGCAATAAAGCAATAGTTCCTCTTCGTTGGATGACTGCGTCGTTAGCTCCTTCGTGATGCCGCCGTCATACATCACATACACCCGATCCGTGATGCCAACGATTTCGGACAGCTCGCTTGAGGCGTACAGCACGCATTTCCCCCGCTTGGCCAGCTCGGCCACCAGATGGAAGATGTCCCGCTTCGCGCCAACGTCAACCCCTTTGGTCGGCTCATCAAAAATATACACGTCCGCGTCGACCAACAGCCACTTGCCGATCGCCACCTTCTGCTGGTTGCCCCCGGACAGGTTTCTCACTCTGGCCCGCTCATTTGGGGTCTTAATGCCGAGCGACTGAATAATCTCCCTCGCCGCCTGCTTTTCCTTGCCGAAGCTAAGCCAGGAGCCCCATCTGGAAAAACGGGACAGCACCGCAGCCGTTAAATTGACGGACACCGCTTCTTCCACGAAGACACCTTCGCGGCGGCGCTCCTCGGGGACCAGCGCAATGCCCTGCGATACGGCATCATGCGGCGAGCGGATGCGCAGCTTTTTCCCGTTCAGCGTGATCTCGCCGGTCGATGTGTCGGATGCTCCGAATATTGCCCGGCACAGCTCGGTTTTCCCGGCCCCGACCAGACCGGCCAGACCGACGATCTCCCCTTTGCGGATGTGCAGGTCAACGCCGTTGATTTTGCCCGGGTCAAACATCTTCTTCACCTCGAACCAGGTGAAGCCGATGTCCCGCTCGACGTGGGGAAACTGCTGCTCCATCTTGGAGCCCAGCATGTACTCCACCACTTTCGGCTGATCGATATTCGCAATGCGGTCACTCTTCACCAACTGACCATCCCGCATGATCGTAATATCATCGCAAATTTCATACAACTCCGGCAGCCGGTGCGATATGAAAATAATGCCGACCCCATCCTGCTTCAGCTTGCGCACCAGCTTGAACAGCTGATCCGTCTCGCTGTGGCTGAGCGGCGCGGTCGGCTCGTCCAGCACCAGAATCCGGCACTGCTTGGAGACGGCTCTTGCGATCAGCACCATCTGCTTCTCCGCCAGCGTCAGCTCCGAAATCAGCTTCTTGCCGGGAACCCGGATATTCATCCGTGCAAGAATCGATTCGGCCTCCTGATGGAGTTCTTTCCAGTGGATCAAGTGCCGTTTGCCCATATCGTGAACCGTCCGGTCGAGCATAATGTTCTCCCCGACCGTCAGGTTCGGGATGAGCGCCGTATCCACCTCTTGATAGACGATCTGAATGCCCAGGTCCTTCGCTTCCTTCGGGGAACGAATGTGCACCTTGCTCCCATTGATCCAAATCTCGCCCTCGTAATGGTTGTAAGCTCCCGATAGAATCTTCATTAATGTAGATTTCCCTGCGCCATTCGCGCCGATCAACGCATGGGCCGTTCCCGCCGTCGTCTGAAAATCAACATCGGTCAACGCCTTAACACCCGGAAAGGAGATCGAGATATGCTTCATTTGAAGTAAGGGTGCCGCATCCGACACGTCGGTCGATGTGGCAGTTGTTGGCTCCATAACGCTTCGCAAGTGCATTCTTCCCTTCAAATAGGATAGGGCGCCCTTATCGATGACCGACAAGAGCGCCTGTATGAATCGTGCTGTTTATTTGCCGCCTGCTTCTTTCAACGCCTTCATCCAGTCCTCTTCGAATTCGGTGCTTGTTCCCCAGCTAGGGATAATATCCGCCAGGTTAACCATGTTGACCGCTTCGGTTGCACCTGCAAGGCCTGAGCGCTCGATCAATACAGGCTCCAGATTGACCGTAGCAGGCGTTTCCTCGCCGGCAATCTTTTTAGCAAGCAAACGGACGTTGATCGCGCCGATCGTTTTCGGATCCACGGCAGCCGTTGCCACCCATGGGCTGTCTTGCTTCTGAATCAGCTCCAAATCTGCGTTGGATACGTCGATGCCGTAAATCTTAACCTCGGTGCGTCCCGCTTCCTCCAGCGCTCTGGCTGCACCGATGGCGAAGGCATCCCAGGTAGCGAAGATCGCATCGAGTTCACCCTTCGGATATTTCGTCAGGATGGCGGATACTGCATTTTGCGTTTCTAGTGAAGTCTGGTTACTTGCTACACCGAAACGCTCCAATTCCTTGATGCCCGGGTTGTTCTTCAGCGTTTCCTGATATACGGCATTACGACGCACCATCGGCGGGAATCCGTCTACCCAGAGATAGACGATGTTGGCTTCCGGCCCTTGCTCTTCGACCAGCTTGTCCAGTGCCAGCTTCGCCAGCTGCTCGTCATCCTGCGATGTCTGGGTTACCCCTGCAATGTCGCCGATCTCCGGCAGGGAGTCAAAGGTGACGACAGGAATCCCTTTATCCGTAATCTTCTTCACGTCTTGAACCGATGCAGGATCGTCTCCGTGCGAAATGATAAATCCATCGTAATCGCTGTCAATGGCCTGGGCGATCGCATCATGGAATTTGGCGGAATCCCCGTTCGCCGAGAAGGTATCTACCTTAAACCCGAGTGCCTCGCCTTCCTGCTTCGCGCCTGCCAAAAATTGCGCCGTATGATCATCGCCCCCGATTTTCCGGACGACCATCAATTTCACAGGATCCTTCTCCGCGATGCCTGCCGGCAGGTTCTCGACCTTGTCCGCCAGATTCCCGGCTCCGTTACCGCCACCGCTGCCCGATTCGGCACAACCGGTTAAGACAATCATAAACGCGAGCACCAGCGTCGTTAATTTCCTTACATGTTTACTGCCTTTCATGTTCTCTCTCCCCCTGTTTTCCGTTAAAAGGACGAATATTAATACAAGTAATCCTATAGGATTTAACAAGGGGCGTCAACCTTAATTTTCTCGCTTTAATGCATGATTAAAAAAAGAGCTCGAAAGGCAGTGATTCACGCCCGAGCTCTTTTCTCATCTTGATCGATCAGCGCATCAAGCTTATCGTTCATCTTGCATTCCGCTTTTCGCTGATAAATGAATTAATCCAAACGAACGCCCATCGTTTCAAGCCAAGCCTTCGCGATCAGGCCGTGTCCGGCCGGCGACGGATGCACGCCGTCCGGCGCCCAGAAAGCAGCTTCGCGGCGCACCGACGCCGCAGCGAACAATCCGTCCAGCGGCACTAGAAGCGCCCCGTATTCTACCGCCAATTCGCGAACCGCCGTGATTTTCGGATCCAGATCCTCGCGCCAAACTCTGCGATCCTCCGGATGCGGCAGCACGAACGGTTCAACCAGAATCAACTTGGCGTCCAGCGCCCCTTTGGTGCGTTCGATCAATCGACGGTAGCCAGCTTTGTAATCCTCGGTGCTTGTCGGGTCACCGCTATCATATCGGCGCCAAGTGTCATTGATTCCGATATAGATGGATACCCAGTCCGGTTTCAGGTCCAGGCAATCCTCCTGCCATCTGTCATTCAAGTCAACGACCCGGTTTCCACTGATCCCTCTATTCAAAAAGGTTACGTTTAACTCAGGAAATTTCATGCCGAACAACGAGTCGATCAATAGCGGGTAGCCGTTACCCAAGCTGCCGGAAAAGTTACGGTCACGACCGCAATCCGTAATACTGTCCCCTTGAAATAATACGACATCCCCTTGCTGCAAACGATTCATTCCACTTCCTCCTTATCGGTATGTTGCTAATGTAAGTACAATTGGAAATTCGTAGGCTCATTTCTCGTGAGAACGCTTCCTAACATTTAAATATTTGCCGTTCAGGGCTCAATTCCTTTTTTATGTACCACGCAAATCGTCGATTTATGAGCGAATTTTTTGGCATGTCCCGTTGAATGAGAACAAAGTTGATCGGGCGTACTTTCCCAGAAAGACAGACCGTTTCTAGCGGAAGTTATTGGCGAAAGTTTTTTTGCGAGATCAAGGCGGTAAACTTCTGAACTTCATACTCCTTATTCAACAAAAAACCTGCCCCGACTCGGGACAGGTTCTACTATTGTTCGTTAGGCTCCGGTTGGCATAGCCACCCAGTGTCCTTCCGATACTTCCACAAGCTCCGAATGCTCGAGATTATACTTGTCCTCTCCGGTGCGTTCTTCCAGCAGTACCCGTTTCTTCTTGGATTCGATCTTCGGATCGGGTACCGGAATCGCCGCGAGTAAGGACTTCGTATAATCATGCTGCGGATTGGAGTACAGCTCTTCACTTTCAGCCAGCTCTACGATTTTGCCCATATACATAACAGCAACGCGGTCGCTGATATGCTTCACCATCGACAGGTCATGCGCAATAAACAGATAGGTCAAGCCCAGACGATGCTGCAATTCCTCCAGCAGCTTCACGATCTGCGATTGAATCGACACGTCGAGCGCGGAGAGCGGCTCATCGCACACGATGAATTTCGGCTCCACTGCAAGCGCCCGGGCAATCCCGATCCGCTGGCGTTGACCGCCGGAGAACTCATGCGGATAACGCGTGGCATAGGCCGGATCCAATCCGACCATATCCAGCAGCTCCTCGACCCGTTTCTTCCGCTCCTGTTTACTGCCAGTCAATTTGTGAACATCCAGCGCTTCGCCGATAATGTCCACCACCTTCAATCTCGGGTTGAGCGAAGCATACGGATCCTGGAAAATCATCTGCATATGGCGCCGCATAGCCTTCATTTCCGAAGGAGAAAGACGATTCACAGACATTCCCTGATACAGCACTTCTCCGCCTGTTGGCTGGTGAAGGCGAAGGATGGCTCGTCCCGTCGTCGATTTTCCGCTGCCGGATTCCCCGACGACCCCAAGCGTTTCCCCAGCCTGAATATGAAAGCTAATATCATTCACCGCTTTAAGTACATTCCCTTTACCCATATCAAAATACTGCTTCAAGGATTTAACCTCTAACAGTGGTCCTTTGTAATCCGTGCTTGGCACGATGATCGGAGCCGGCTTAACTTTCTTCTTCTCATCCAGACGCGGAAGCGCGTTTAACAGCTTCAAGGTATAAGGATGCTGAGGATTCTCGAAGATTTCCTCCGTCGTGCCCGTCTCCACGATCATGCCGTCCTTCATCACCGCCACGCGGTCGCACATGCCCGCAACAACGCCGAGGTCATGCGTGATCAATATAATGGAAGAACCGAAGCGCTCCTGCATATTTTTCATCAGATTAAGGATCTGAGCCTGAATCGTTACGTCAAGCGCCGTTGTAGGTTCATCCGCAATCAGCAGCGCAGGTCTGCACGCCAGCGCGATGGCGATCATGACCCGCTGCCGCATGCCGCCCGAGAACTCGTGCGGGTATTGATTATAGCGCGCTTCGCTGTTCGGTATGCCGACCAGCTTCAACATATCAAGCGCCTGCTTCTTCGCTTCCTGCTTGGACAGCTTCTGGTGTTTAACCAGGCTCTCCGATATTTGTTCCCCGATTCGGATAGTCGGATTAAGCGAGGTCATCGGGTCCTGAAAAATCATCCCGATATCGCGTCCGCGGATGCTCTCCATCTCTTTCTCGGTTTTCTCCGCCAGGTTCTGGCCAAGGAACAGGATCTCCCCATCCTTCATATAAGAGGGCGGGGACGGCAGCAGCCGCATGATCGAGCGTGCAGTGACGCTTTTGCCGCTCCCGGATTCCCCAACGATCCCGAGCGTTTCCCCTTTCTTCACTTCAAAGCTGACCCCACGCACCGCGTGAAATTCTGAATCACGGGATTGAAAGGCTACACTCAAATTTTTAACCTGCAATATCGGTTCCAACTCTGCTCACCTGCCATTATGCGTTTATGTCATTAAAGGAATATCATCTACAACTCTTATAATCTATTGACTTTTAAAATAGGCTAAAATAAAATATACTATATCACTCGGAATAATGCAATTTGAAACAAGGAGGAAAGGCAGCTTATGGGGGGGACAGAAGCAGCAAGACCAAACAGACTCATAGGTTTGATAAGCAGCACATACAGTAAGATCCTTCTGAATCCTTCTTATAGATACTTACTATTATTATTGGGAGCGCCCGTTAATCTCGTGGTCTTCCTATTTTATTTGGTTCAGAGAAAGAAGGATGACTACACAGCGGCGGAGAACCGCATACGCAGCGAGATGCTGGCTGCCGGATATCTGGAGGCCCTTCGCTCCGAGATTATGGAGCAGCAGAAACGCAAACACGACTTTTTCAAGCAAAAAGTCAATGAGGGTCAGCTCCGGCAGGAAGTCGACAAGATCGTAGAAGCAAGGTTCCAGGAAGTCCTTAAGGAACGGACTGCCAAGGAACTGAAGCTGAACAACCGGAAACGGTTGACCGTGGCGGATACGTTTGGTTCTCTCATCGAGAATCCGTTGTTCTTCATTATATCACTTATTCCAGGCTTGCTGATGTACATCCTTATTTTTTTGTACAGCAATCCTTACCTGAAATATATTATGGAGAGACTCGTGATGACGGTCTTCGTTATCTTTGGGGTAGCCGTGCTTGTCTTTACGATTCTCCACTTGTCGCCGTTCAACCCTGCAGCCAACATCCTGGGCGAGACGGCAACGCCGGAACAGATCGCGGCTTTTAACAAAATGCACGGTCTAGACCAAGGGTACCTGGCGCAGCTGTGGAACAATATTAAAGGAATCGCCTATTTTGATCTTGGCAAATCCTTCTCTGGCAACGAAGAGATCACCTCAAGCATCGCCAGAAAGTTCCCGATCACACTGACGCTCACGGTCATTTCCCTGGTCATTGCGATTGCGATCGCATTGCCAATCGGGATTATCTCGGCTACGAGACCGAATTCATTCTTTGACTATACCTTTATGTTCGTGGCTCTGCTCGGGCTGTCCATTCCGAACTTCTGGCAGGGACTGATCTTCATCCTGAATTTCTCGATCAAGCTGCATTGGCTGCCCGCCACCTTTAATCCGGAGAATTGGTTGTCCATGATCATGCCAGTGATTGTGCTCGGCACAGGACTTACTGCTTCGGTAGCGAGAATGACGCGCTCCTCTACCCTGGAGGTTATTAATGAAGATTACATGATCACAGCCAGAGCGAAGGGGCTCAGCAAGGGCACCATCCTGATGAAGCATGCTGTCCGCAACGCCATCATTCCGATCATTACCGTCATTGGACTTCAGTTCGGCGGGATGCTTGGCGGCTCTGCCGTTACAGAGAAGGTGTTCAACATCAGCGGTATCGGCAGCTACATCGTCGATAAACAATTCATCCCTGACATCCCGGCCATTATGGGCGGCGTGGTATACACCGCCATTACCATATCGCTGGTGAACGTCATCATTGATATCTTGTACGCGTTCTTCGATCCACGGATCAGGTCCAAGATGAAACAATACTAAAGCAGGTGTACTCATGATCAAGAAGCTTCTTTCTAAACAAGAAACCAAACACCAGCTGAAATCCTCACACGAGTACAGTCAAGCCAGCTTCACATGGGTTATTTCTTTGACCTTAACGGTGATCCTGCTTCTGAACAGCTTTGATTTCACTGGGGGAACCATCAAACCGTGGGTGTTCACCGCCTTTGCGGTATATGCATTGTTTACCATCATTCAGATCATCATCACGCTGTTGATCCGAAGAGACCTTCAAAGCCAGGGAGAAATCCGGCGCTCGACGAGGATCCTGGGATACATTCAGCTGCTGAGCATCGTCACAGGAAATCTGTTTACCGTCACGTTCGGTTTCAATCTGATTAAAAAACAGAAGCCTCCTGAATATACGATTGCCGTCTACATGCTGTTAACCCAACTGTTTGTTATCGCGGTATCGGCACTGAATCTGTTCAAGCCTTACGTCTCGAATACATTCCTGCCGGCGATGGCCGCGCTTCTGATTATTGCAGTCATTCAACTGGTCGCGCTTATACTCGTTGCCCGATATGTAACAACGAATTATGCACATCCCAAAATGGCCTGGCTTGCCTTTCCGGTCATTCTGACTGCAGTGACGGGTAATATTTTTGCCCTGGTGCTCGGCATCAACCTGCTAGCGAAGATACGCAAGAACGGCAATCCGGCGATGACTCGCTGGGGCGACGTGTGGGTGAAGCTTACCGCTAACTCCACGGCCATGTCCGGACTGTTCTTTGTGATCTTCCTGTTCTGTCTGTCGGTAAGCAGTCTGTTTACTTTCGATTACAGCATCGCAATTGATAACAACTACAGTGCCATCCTGCAGCCGCCAAACCTTGTGTACCCCTTCGGTACGGACAACTTCGGCCGGGATTTGTTCTCCCGAATTGTGTTCGGGGCCCGAATCTCGCTGATCGTCGGATTTGCCTCTACGGCGATCCCGGTTGTCATCGGCGGTGTTCTCGGTGCCATCTCCGGCTACTATGGCCGCCATACCGATAACATCATCATGCGTTTGCTGGATGTGCTGTACGCCATTCCGGGTATCTTACTCGCCATTGCGATCATTGCTGCATTCGGAGCCAACACCATCAACCTCATCCTGGCACTCAGCGTAGGGGCTATCCCGACATATGCGAGAACCATGAGGGCGAATGTGCTCCTGGCCTCTACCTTTGAATACGTTGATGCGGCCAGAGCTTTCGGCTCGAGCAATTTTTCGATTATATTCAAGCATATTGTTCCAAACTCGCTTGCACCCATGATTGTCAAATCTACGCTAACCATTGGTGCAGCCGTCATCTCGACGAGCAGCTTGAGTTATCTGGGTCTCGGCGTTGAGCCGCACATCCCGGAATGGGGTAATATCCTTAAGATCGGAAGCACGTATCTTGAGACACATTCCTACTTGGCCATTTATCCGGGTCTCGCCATCATCGCGCTTGTCCTGTCCTTCAACTTCCTTGGCGACGGACTGCGGGATGCCCTAGATCCTAAGCTGGATTAATGTGCTTCAGTGCCCATGGCACACTAACTAATGGTTTCAAAAATATTTTATATATATATACAACTCAGGAGGGTATCACAAATGAAAAAGAGTTCCTTGCTGTTACTGTTCCTCTCGCTAGTCATTGTACTGGCTGGATGCAACGTAACAACCAAAGATGATGCACAGCAAAATCAGCAAGAACCATCGGATACAGCTACAGATACATCCGCTGTAAATATTGAACTGCTTGGCATGAGCTCTAACGAATCCGATGTCAACATCATTCGCGACCAGCTCACAAAGAACGGCTTCAACGTGAAGCTGAATCTGCAGCCGGATTACGGCAGCTACAAGGCACAGCAAGATGCCGGAAATTACGACATCGCGCTGTCCAGCTGGACAACCGTTACGGGTAATCCTGACTACGCTGTACGTTCCTTGTTCAAAACGGGCGGCGACTACAGCATCATGTCCGACGAAGAAGTGGACAAGCTGATCGACCAAGCGGCAACACAAACGCCTGAGGACGCTGCCGAAACCTACAAGCAGCTTGAACAGCGTCTCGTTACGGACAAAGCTTACATCGCGCCATTGTACATTTCCCTGAAGAGCCAAGCGTTCAACAAGGATGTGCTGGACGAAAACTCCGTCCGTCTCTCGAAATCCCGTTCCCTTCCTTGGGAAGCTGTTGATTTCAAAGACCAATCCAAGCGTGCTACGCAGCCGCTGATTCTGTCCCAATCGATCTCTGAACTGACTTCTCTTGATCCAATCAAGGGTAACGATGGTTCCATCAATATCATCAACACCAACATGAACGTACGTCTGATCAACCTGACCGATGATGACAAGATCACATCCGAAGGATCGCTGTCTTATAACCATGCCATTGGCGAAGGCAACTCGGAGTACTACTTCATTCTTAGAGACGATATTGACTTTGCGAAAATCACAAATAAAAAGGCTGAAGATTCCGGCGAGCGCGTAGGCGCTGACGATGTCATCTTCTCCATGAACAGAGCCAAAGACAAAAATTCGGTACCTGATCATCGCACCTACACGCTTCACGAGCATATCAACACGGTTGAAGCTGTAACCGATCTGAGCGCACTGGAGAACACTAAAGTGTCGGGTGGCAGCGAAAGCATCAAGGATGCACTGGAAGCTGGTTTGGATACCAAGATCACTTCCCTCGTCGACGACAAGAATCAAGCAAGCACGAAAGATGGTAAATACCAAGTCATTAAATTGACGACCACCGAGCCGTTCCCGCAAGTGTTGAACTACCTGGCTCACCAATCGGCCGGTATCGTATCGAAGAAACAAGTGGAATCCATCAACACATATGATGTTGAGAAATTCGATGTTAACAAAGACATCCCTTACGGCGACCAAAACACGGTAACCGAAGGCGACAAATACAACAACACGCTGTATGCCAGCGGTCCTTACATTCTGTCTTCCAAAAATGACTATGAAGCGACCTTCTACAAAAACCCTGGCTACATGAAGGGTACCGAGCACGAACCGAAAATCGAGCAAGTGAAAGTTCGTTTTATCAAAGATGCGGACAGCACGCTCTCCGCACTGCGCAGCGGCGAAATTCACCTGTACTACGGCGTGCCTGAAACGAAATACGATGTGGTTAAAGGCGACAGTAAGCTGAAGCTGCAAACCATCGAAAGTAACGCCGTATCCTACTTGCTGTTCAACACGAAAAACCGTGATGTGGCAACAAGCGATGATCTGAGAAGAGCGGTGCTCTACTCCATCAACCAGGATGAAATCCTGACTTACTACAACAACAACAAAATTAAAGCTTACTCCACCGTCAGCCCAATCGTTAAAACCGGCAACGAGCTGGTTGCCGATCCGGCGAAGGTGAAGGAATACTTGAGCGCATATAAAGCGAGCAAGTAAAAAAAGAGGACGACATTAGCGAAAAGCTGATGTCGTCTTTTTGATGCGAGGTTTATATGCGCCACCTTAAAATTATGGCTCCCATAGCATTGCTATGTTCGCAGGTAGACCCTTTGCATCGCTCCGGCTGTTTTTTTTCATCGCTCCGCATGCGGATGATTCTTCCGATCTCTGTTGCCCCCAGATTTCTATGAATGAATGGGCCAGAGTAGAAATCCGGGGGCAACGGAGACCGCTTCGCTTCTCCAGAATCATTCCGCCTTCTCCGCTGGAGCACTGCCTTAAGTAGTCCGTTGTTAGCTCATGCTTCGATACATCTCACATTAGCCATAAAAAGGGACGAATGATAGCCGCGGCGCAGCTACTCTCGCCTTTTTTGGGGAGGGGGGAGTGAGAGGAAGCCCCCCTGTAATTAACATATACAGGGGGGCTTTCCAAGATTGAAGACTTAGATTATATACGCTTGATATCATCTACAAGCTCGGGCAAGCCCTCGCAGAAATAGTGATCGTCGCCCTCGTATTCTCGGGTGACAGCTTGGGGGAGTTGCTTCGCGTAGTGCTGAGCGTGCGCGAAAGGCACCACGGGATCGTGGCGGCTGTGGTACAGGTACAGACTGGATATGCGAGGCAGCATGGTGGCGAAAGAATCAGGCAATCTAAAATCTTCACTCCGCCAATCGTCGTCTTTCCCCCAATAGGGGGCGGCGATCAAGAACAGTCCGGAGACGGTTCGCCTGCAGCCTTCTTCCGACAGAAATTTTAGCAACACCGAGCCGCCCAGGGAATGGCCTATGAGGAGAACCTCCTCATCCAATGCCTCGATTTCATTGGCGATCTGCGCTTTCCACAGGGCGTAATCCGGATCCGGTATGCCGGGGGATAAGACATGGTAAGCTTTCCCGAGCTGATCTTGTAGATGGGCAATCAAGTCACTGCTGCCTTGGTGAATGCCTTGTGGGCCGGCACTATGGATGAACAAAACTTGTTTTTTCATGTTTAGTCTCCTTCCCGATCTTTGCTTAAGGGTATGGACATATCCCAACAGAATGTCTACCAATCTAGGGTAACCGATAGTAGAGTGCTGGACTTCTTTTCGTTTGCTGACATCTGGCCGGAATCGGACACCCTTTACATGACCTCATCACATGGAGATGAAGATACCCCTAGGTTACTGTTGCTTATGATCAAACCATCGAGGATTGGTTTCTCTATCAGCCGCAATCCTCATTTTTACAAAAACAAAAGCTGCCCTCTGGTCATGTTCAGACCAGTAGGGCAGCTCTTCCCTTGTTAACAATAAAATAATATTACGGTCTCTCCACAAGCAGCGTTTCCCATTGCAAGCCTTCTCCGGTGATTTCAATCCGCAGGTCGGAGATGCTCTTCAGTGCCTCCTCGCGTCGTGTCTCAAGGGTGATCACGGTTTCCTTGTAAAGCTCGCCTATCTTCTTCTGCGTGCCGCTTGCCATTTTCTCTATTTCGGATTTTCTTGCGGCGTTGCTCTTGGATATCGCGGTTGTTTGCTCTTTAAACAGCTTGCTGTATTGGCTCTTGGCTGTTGCCTTGCTGATTTTTCCGTGCTTGTACTTCCACATCGGACTGTTCAGATACGACGTGCTTGACCCGTTCCGTAGCTTCCACATCGGACTATTCAAATAAGTCTCACTGACCGTTTTGTTAAATTTCCACGCGGAGCTGTTCAAATAATCCGGATCGATCGTCTTCTTATAGGTCCACATCAAGCTGTTCAAATAATCCTCGTTCATTTCTTTGCTTAGCTTCCAGAGCGTGCTATTCAAATAATGCCGGTTTGCAGCATTCGCATACTTCCACATCGGACTGTTCAAATAACTTGGATTGATAAACCGTTCATATTGTGCCAGCTTATCCTTTAAGTCGCGGTTTCCTTCATACTTCAGCTTCAGCTGATCTAGATCTGCTTGAAGCTTCTCATCCCACTGCTTTTGATCCTCCAGCACTGTTCTCTCCAGCTGATCCAAGGAAGCATGACTTTCATCATAAAATTGCTGATATTTCTTATCTGCTTGCTTCTGATAAGTGTTATATGCATTTACGGTCTTCTTGTTATACGATTGATACTCGCTCCATACTTGATTCATCCATTTCTGATCCGCTGCGTGAACCGTTGTTTGCGGAATCAGAACCGAGACTGCAAGCAAAAGGCTGCATAGGGTCAATAAGGATTTCCGCACCAATCTCATTGAATTTCGCCCCTCTTCTATAGATAGTAAACAAGGGATATTTTACCTAATGACTTGGTATCTTCCAATAGGAATAACGAACCCCTAACTTTTAGACTACAGCCTTCTTATTCCGTGCTCGAATATTTCACAGTACAGCATACTCCATTTCCTAGCTCCTTCGCGAAAAACATGTCTTTCTTTCATTATTCCATATTTCAAAGTGGAGGATTTATGCACTTCCTTAGTCCTGTAGTCGCTAAGTATCGCTTAAGTTAGTTAGCTAGTTATAACAGCCCATCTTTGGCAAGAACCGCTTCAAGACGCTTGACCGCTCGAAAAACAGACTTATACAATGTATTTTGTAGTATTTTAGCAAATTATAGATGGAGGATTGCAGATGTTGAAGTTCAGGACACTATGTGCGCCTATACTCCTGGTTGTCTCTTTATTCGTTGGGGCTGGCAGCGCTTCCGCCGGGGTTACGTTTCGGGATATCGATAACCACTGGGCAAAAACGACCATCGAATGGGGCGTCGACAAAGGGATTGTCAACGGCTATGCCAACGGAATGTTCATGCCCAATCAGAATGTGACCGAGGCCGAATTCATCCGCATGCTGGTTGTCGGCATCACAGGCAAAGACCTGCAGGAGAACTATTTGACCGAGCTATGGTCGGATAAATATTATCATTTTCTGCACTTCAAGAACTATCCTGTACACGGATTCACCGACAAAACCAAGCGGAGCCAATACATAACGCGGGCCCATGTGGCCGAGCTGATATCCAGCGCCGATGGCGTGAACTACGATGGGAATCAAGCGATTCAATACGTTTTGGGTAAAAAGTACGCACAAGGCCGGATTAAGGGCGAAAACACGATTGAAGGATATGTAGGAAGCGGCACCATTACGCGCGCCGAAGTGCTTCAGCTGATCAAAAACCTGACCGATCGCGGAATGTCGAACCTGTACGATCGTCCTACCGTACCAAGTGCGGAGGCGATGCTTCCGAAGCTGCCAACGCCTTGGGATGTGTATCGGGACGAGATGTATCTCGTGATTCGTCAGAAGGTATTCTCGAACTACAGCGGATACCGCATCTATGACGACGGGTCGAACAAAATTGTGATGACCAGCACGAAGCAAACTGGCGAAACGGATTACGCCGTGTCCGTTCAATTCGAGCCGCAGATTATGCAGTTCAGTGGAATCGCGCTTTCCAATGCCACCGATAAAACGCAGCGCAGCATGCTGATCGAGCTCCTCCAGCTGTATGGCTTCCAGGTCGATTCCTCCTTCCTCGCAAAGGTGGATTCCGCCGAGAAGAACAAGAAGGTGATCGAGCTGAAGGTAAGCGGCAAGACACTCGTTATCGATCCGCTCGTGGCAAGCCCTGCCGGGCATGTCCATATCTACTATAAGTGGTGGGATGGAACGCGGGCGTAATTTAGGAAACTGGATTTGCTATAATTGAAAAAGGGCCCTGACGGCAAATCGTCAGTGCCCTTTTTATTAGGTATAAAATCTACTTCTACGCTTCAACTTCGGTTGAGATATTCCAATTTACGCCATATTTGTCCTCAACGATCCCGTAGGCCGGGCTCCAGAAGGTTTCCTGCAGCGGCATAACCACCTTGCCACCCTCCCGCAGTGCTTCATATACCTGCTTTGCACGCTCGGCTGCATCGGTCATGATGCAGATCTGGACCTGATTGCTGGATTGGACCGGTTGCCCGGGAAACGTATCGGATAACATCAAAACCGTCTCTCCGACGATAAGATTTGCGTGGGATACCCGATCCCGCGCGCTCTCCGGCAGCGGAAAGTCCGGGTTGGCCGGCATCTCGCCGAAAGTCTGAACCATGACGACTTTGGCGTCCAAAGCCTTCTCATAGAATTGAATAGCTTCCTTAGCGTTCCCGTCCATAAAGAGATACGGATTCATTCGAAGTGTCATGTGATCGTTAACCACCTTTTTTTCATATTATCAAAGATAACTCCTATTATCTCCCACTGTGGACACTTTAGTAAAATATGACGGAAATCTAAGGCTGGAAAAATACCTACCTTATTTCCATCCATACAGAAGTGTGAAGTCGGCGGTTATCTCCATCTCTCCACCTGACATCCGTTCAATAACCTCAGACGAAACGCTCCAGGATAACGGCGTCATATGAATCAATTGCTTCATCTGCTCGGAATCCAGAAC
Source organism: Paenibacillus sp. FSL F4-0100 (assembly GCF_037993005.1). Lineage (NCBI taxonomy): Bacteria > Bacillati > Bacillota > Bacilli > Caryophanales > Paenibacillaceae > Paenibacillus > Paenibacillus sp. FSL F4-0100. The sequence continues at coordinate 1,582,342 of NZ_CP150303.1, read as the reverse complement.
GACGCGATACCGAATTTCTTCGAACTCGATCCGTTCAAAGTGACGGCTGAACAGCTCCATGGTGCCGTCATTGGAATACGTCTCTTTACCTGTACCTGTATAGAACAAAGCTCGAAGCTCCTGCAAATACAGGCTCCCCGGAATTACCTTCACCAACATTCCGTCACTCGTAAGCAATCGCCTGAACTCCAAATAATTAGAAGGAGACAGAATATTCAAAATGTAATTAAACTGTTCGTCTGCAAACGGGCACTGAGACAGGTCGGCCACGCACCACATAGGGTCCGAATATGTCTTGGCAGCCAATACGACTCCCTCTTTGGCAATATCCATGCCCACACCAATAACGTTAGGCTCATGCCCCTGCTCCTGTAGGTTATGTCCAATTGCCGAGAGATGGGAGCCTTCCCCGCATCCTGCATCGAGCAGTCTCAGAGGCCTGCCAGATTCCGACAGCTTCTGTTTCTGCATCCGGATCAGACGATTCGAAATTCCTTCAATCATCGGGCCAAAGAACCCGCTGCTGTTAATCATTTTTCGTGCCTCAAACAAAGCCTTATCATATTTAGTTTTGGCTCTATGGGATAGCAGGTTGACGTACCCCTGTCTGGATATATCATAGCTATGGAGCTTCTCGCACACCAAGCTTGCCAGCTGCTGAACCCTCATGGAACTGCCGCAGATCGGGCATCTAAACATCTTCTCATGCATCGATAGCCATTGTGCTTTTTTTAATAACCTTTCATTTCTGGACACAGCAATATCACCCTTTCATTCGATCATACGCAATGAAAAAGGCACAGAAAAATAAACTCAAGCCACAATCACAAAAAAAAGGGCCGAGCCTACTTGAATCTGTACCTCACATTATCGTAGCGAATGAAATGGATCATGAGAACGAACACACTCCTAGTATCAATCAATTCGGGCAAGAGAACTGCCCAATTCCAATTGTAACACGCTGAGAAGTGTTGTAAACCTAATGTGCAGCTTAGCAAAATATATCAAGAAAAAGGCAGCCCTGTGCGGTATGATGTTTACCCGAGAATGAATATACTTTTATTTCCCAAATTGACTAATATTAAAATCAAAATGGCATATATATATTGCAAAAAGACGTAAATACTATTACAATCCATGTATCAAGAAATCTCAGGAACGATTGTTAACCAAAATGGAAGGAATGATGAGTGTGAATTGGTTCAAGAAGAGCACGGTTGAGGATGAGCGTATCGTCAATCTGAAGAACAAGTTATATAAAGAGGTGTATACCTTGATCATGATCATTTGCAGCATTTCCGTCATTATTAAATCTTTTGCGCTGCCCCGAACGGAATCCGTATGGCTGGAAATGCTGATCATGCTGGGAGGAAGCATATATTTCGGCATCCGCAGTGTGGCGATGGGAATTTATTCGGATGAAGTGGAGGTCCATGACCAGCGAAGCAAAGTTTCATTCAGTAAGCGTACAGCGATATGGGGACTCGTTATCGGTATCGCACTTGCTCTTTTTTTCGGTATCCGCAGCGCGATTCTGTTTGGCAATAACAGCAGTGCGACCGAGATCAAATACTTCTTTATCGTTTTCTTCGTCTCACTGATCATCTATATCCCCCTCTTTGTTGGAGTGAATTTGGTGATCCACTATGGTGCCAACAAGGTGAGCCAGAAAATGTCGCAGAACGATCCGTTCGACTCGTAGAAAGGGATATCAGGGTGACTGCCGTATGAAAAACATCAAACTGAAGATGGCCCGGGTTGAGAAGGATCTGTCGCAAGAAGAATTAGCCCAGATCGTGGGTGTCTCCAGACAAACCATTGGTCTGATCGAGTTAGGTAAATATAATCCGTCCCTCAGTCTGTGCGTTGCCATATGCAAAGCGCTATCTCGTACTCTTAATGATCTGTTCTGGGAAGAGGACTAAGGCTAATACAGCAGTGCAGTTCTCCAGCAAAATCACGGTAACTATGTCTATGTTAAGGAGGTGATGCTGTGTTCCCCAAGGTAATCATGACAATATCTTTTTTTGCTATACGTCCATTCAATTAGAAAATCATACAACAAATCATCTAAGGAGTGATCCTGCATGCCGCTACATAACGCTAGAAAAGCATTCACCGTGTTTCTGCTCACCGCTTCCCTTGTGGGGACATCCCTAATCCCTGCCGGAAAAATTTACGCTTCCACCCCGGATACCATCCAAGGTCAGGTTACAGAAGTGAAAACGGCCCGAACCTCTGACGAAAAGATTGCCGAGTGGGAGGACTGGGCTAAAGACCACGTATACCGATTGGATACGATTCAGCCCGCCGACACGGCGGGCGGTCCAAACCAATATAAGGATCTGGCAATGCTAAAACCTTTGCTGCAAGATAAACGTTTTGTGTTCCTCGGCGAGAGCTCCCACGGCGTTGCCGAGTTCAATCTGGCCAAGACCCGTTTAATCCAGTTCCTGCATCAGGAAATGGGCTATAACGTGCTTGCCTTCGAAAGCGGACTCAGCAATACTTCTTTGGCATATGGTAAAGCAGGACAACAGAGCCCCGAGTCGACCATGAAGGATTCCATCTTCGGTGTCTGGTGGTCCAAGGAAGTTTTGCCGTTGTTCGACTACATGAAAACAGCACAAAAGAGCAAGCAGCCGCTCGTGCTGACCGGTTTTGACATGCAGCTGCAGCACCCACTGTTGGATGGGCAATGGCTGCAGGATCAGACCATGGCTAAGCGCCTTGCGGAAGCTGAGAAGAAATTGTCAGACTACTCTCTTGGTACGGATCTTGCCGCTTATCGCAAAGAGAAAAGTCAGCTGATCCAAGTATACAAGGATGCTATAAAATCCTTAAAGATGGAGGCAAACGAGGCTCATTTGAAGCAGCTATATCCGGATAACCCCAAGCTGTCCTTGCTGCTTGAAAGAAGTTTGAACGACCGGATTCGGGTAGCCCGGGAGTATGTGGAGCTCTCCATTAAATCAACCCTCGGCATGGAAAGCGGGGATTATGCACCGTTCCTGGAATCGATGGAATGGCGGGATCAGGCGATGCACGATAATCTCATGTGGCTGGCTACCGAAGTCTATCCAACGGAGAAATTCATCGTCTGGGGACATAACGACCACATCCGCAAGGCTCAAACCGAGGTCATGGGTACGCCATATCCGGTTACTCTAATGGGAGAAAAACTCTCGGACGAAATGAAAAAATACAGTTACGTACTCGGCTTGTATCCGGCCAGCGGACAAACCGCAGATAATATGGGCAATGCGCATGACGTTCTGCCGGCAGAACCAGGCTCCATTGAATCGATCCTGTCGGCCGCAGGTGCGCCGTATACCTTCGTTGATTTGCGATACCAGAAGCGTGAGGCGGGTAACTCCTGGATGTTCGAGCCGCGTTTTGCCTACAGCTGGGGCATGATCCCCGAAAGTCTGATTGCCCGTGATCAATACGATGGTATTCTGCTTATTGATGACGTAAACCCGCCGCAATATATGAGATCCTCCGCTTCATCCAAGGCTTCTGTACCTGCTGAAGAATAAATAAGTGCTATCATTCTTCTTTGTTATATAAAAAACTTGAATAGGTTAACATGCCAAGCATCCTCTTATGGTCTGCTTCAAGAGTCGTAAAAGCTGTGAACTCTTGCAAAGGACGAGTACGGGGATGCTTGTTTTTTTCTTAAGCTCTGTTCTTGCATGATTATTTTATCGAGATGTTCCCCGAGGAGGTTTTGAGCTTCACCTCATGCTTGCCATGACCGGATCGCCCTTCCGTCTTCCGATTGCTCTCCTTCCTGTCCTGGAGCAGAACGGCAATGGACCGATGTCCGCTTCCGGATTGCAGCATCCATGTCACATCAGGTGTTTCTTCATCCAGCTGGATGTTCACGTTTCCACTTGTCGCCGATACCTCCACATCGTTATTCAAACGGGTGAACGCAAGTGAGATATTCCCGCTTTTCCCCTTCACCTCGAGGCTATGATTTTGCAACCCAGTTCCCGTTACTTTGCCGGAAGAACCATCAATTACGACCTTCCCTGCATAGTCCGCAGGAATTCTCACGCTAAGCTGCGGCATCCTGCCGATATTCAACATCCGCGTGATGTCGTTATCTAAACGAATCTTTACCCGATTGCCATCCTGATCAACAACAGCCCCAGCGGACTTGGTGTTTCTGAGCAGCGAAACTTCCAATGCTTCCACATTCGCTGTCTCGACGAACAAGGTCGTGCTGCCATGGTCAATCTCCAGCACTTCAACCTCCTCAAGCGTTACGCGTTGAAGAGCCTCCTCTTCGTCCGTGGAATTGCATGCACTGAGCAATAACACGCATAGGACACATAGAATTGCAGCTGCGTATCGTTTCATATCTTTCTCAACCCCTTTTCACCTTTGAAACCATTGTACAAGATGACGCTGCGTCACTTTCAAGTGAAAAATATTTATGTATAAGATAAAAAAAGGGATGGCAGTTGCCATCCCATCAATCATCGAATCGAATATCATTTTAACGAACAACTATTTTATCTTTTTCAACTTGGAAGCTTTTCTTTGATTTCCTGCAATGGTGCTGCAGAAATATCAAGCTCTTCAACGACGACTCCCAACTTTTCGAATGCTTCTTTTGCTGTATAAATATAGTGGGTGATTTCTTCTGGAATACTCGCAGTAGGAATAAACGTTAAACTCCTGCCTTTCAGATCATCAGCAACGAATTCTCTAAAAAGATCAGCAACATCTTTAAACGAAGATGTTAAAAACATATTCAGCATCCTTACTTCTCCTTTAATTATCGCTGGATATCCGTGCTTTAACTTTAATATAAATCGAACATGCTCACTTCATAGCCCTGGGCTTTCAGGTAATTGAACATTTGCGCCCGATGATGCTGGGCATGCGTGACGATTTCAATCAGCCACTTGGCTTGCGTTGAACCGTGCTCCAAATAGAAGGGTTTAGTTTTCTTTTGCATAAATTCTTCATCCGTCAACCCATTCATGTATGACTTTACATCCGCAAGTCCCTTCGTCATCCAGGAAATCAGCTTGTCCTTGTCTACGCCGTCTGCAGCAATGCTTGCCTCCAGCTCCCGAATCTCCGCTTCACTCTTCTCTTGCAGAATCAATAAATCGGTAGCAGGTACCGAAACGAGATGGTAAACCAGCTCCTGAAGCGACCTCATATTGTGGGCAGGTCTGTGATCCCAGTGTTCTGGCGAAATTTTGCCGATCAGATTCGAACTGGTTCTAACGATAAGCTCCAGTTCCTCAAATAACAACTGCTTCATTTCATTCAATTGACTCACGTTTCATCACTCCATTTTTTAGTTATAAGGGGTCTCTGGATTCTACAGCCAGTATAGCGTATAATGGTGACAACTATTGTCATAGTCATCAAACGATACGGAGCTGATCTTATGTCCAAATCCAAACGTCTCATGGAGCTGATGATGACCGTGAACCGGATGCGGAAATTCACGGTCAGGGAATTGGCCGATCAATTCGGCGTGTCCTCTCGCACGATCTTGCGGGACCTGCAGGAGCTAAGCGAGCTGGGCGTTCCACTCTATTCCGAGGTAGGACCGCACGGCGGATATCAGGTTCTGAAGGAACGAATTCTTCCGCCAATCGCTTTTAGCGAGGAAGAAGCCGTCGCGATGTTTTTTGCCAGCCACGCCCTGCGTCACTATCTATTTCTTCCCTTTGAAGCCGAGTCCTCTACCGCACTTCAAAAATTTTATTATTACATGCCCGGGGATGTGCGCGAGCGGATTGACCAGATGAAGAACCGGGTGGATTTTCTGACGCATACAAGGCAGCAGAAGGTTGAATCTCTCGGCGTTCTTCTGGATGCCGCCGTCGACCAGCGGGTCGTTACGGTGTTATACGAGAGCAGGGAAGGCTATGCCGAGCGAAGTATCCAGCCCGTGGGCATTTATGCAAGCAATGGCTTCTGGTATTGTCCCGCTTATTGTTTTCTGCGCGATGATTTTCGCCTGTTCCGCTGTGACCGCATGAAGTCCGTGGCCTATGATACAACCGGAATCGAGCCGCGGGATAACCGCCATATCCATCTGGGCAATTGGAGGGAATACGGGGCAGAGAAATCGGTCTATGTCCGGATGGTGGTTGATCTGAGCCGGGAAGGCGTTCAGCGCAGTGAATCCGAATTGTGTCCTGTTCCCCTCATTGACATGCGGCCGGATGGAAGCGGACGGCTCGATCAGAATGTCCCTGCGAGCGAGCTTTTGTATTTTGCTAAATTTTTTATCGGATTAGGAAATGAAGCCACCGTGAAGGAGCCGCAGGAGCTGGTGAATCGCATTAAGGGGATACTCACAGAGATGATGGCGAAGTATGGTTAGAGAATTATCTCTAAAAAAAAAGCCGCCAACATCGTGGCGGCTTACAGGCTGAAACTTCACTTTACCATTTTAAGAACATATCTCAATCCAAATCCAAAACCCTCAGAAAGGATCCTTCGTTCTCATTGGTTGGGGGAACTGACTTTTCAAGCTCTTTGGCCTTTTCCTCCACCCGCTTCATGAGCCTTTCACTGAATTCCAGTGATGGCTTATATGACCCGTTATAACCGATACCGAGCAGCGCCTTGTCATATCGTGAGAAAGTCATCAAAGCTATTTCCCCATCTTCGCCTTTGATATCAAGTGAAATCGTCGGATCATTGTCGCTGTAGCCTTGGCCGTTATATGCAACCGACTTGATTGGACCGTGAACAACGTTATATTTCTCCGCCAGTTTCTTCGCCAGCGCAACATATTCCTGCGGGTTTTTATCAAGTGCCGGATCAAAAGCTACTGAAACCTTTTTATCTAGCGTTCTACCGTGGACAATGTCAAATAATTCTCCTGTTACCGAATCCACAGAGAAAGAATAACTACGCTTACCGTTCACGAGCACATCAGCGTACCATCTCGAACGGGGGAGACTTTCGGCTGGCTGCTCGTAACCCATTTCAATCACCTGACCCTCCAGGTTCAGGCCGAATACTTCCCACAGGACCCGTGCGCCAATTTCCGCCGCCTCTTCTTTTGGCATGTCCTTGCTGGTCGGCTTCTGGTTGCGGTAATATTCAAGATCAATGGCTCCTATCTTGTAATTCGCTTTTTGGTAGCCTTTCGGCAAGCTGTTTGGCACCGCTTGGGATGATCCGGCTGCATAATTCGAATAACTTGTAGGGATCGTATTTGTTTTTTTGAATTCCGTCGCCGTCGCTGCCTGTGTGAATCCCTGGAACAATAATGTGCTGGCCCCAATAATCGCTGTAGCCGCTAATATGGTTTTTTTAAATTTTTTTCTTTCTGATCTGTTTGTTTTCATCTGAATTCACTCCTCCATCGTTTTGGTTTGTGATCACAATAAGCAGTATAGAATAGCCAAATTATAGAACCATCACCAAGTCATTATGAAGTTGTAAAAATTATGTTGACTGTCGTTCCTTCCCCGGGATGGCTCGTAAACGCAAGCTCCGCGCGGTGACGCAAGACGATCTGTTGACAGATGGCCAAGCCTAATCCGGCGCCGCCGTCCCTGCGGTTTCGTGATTTCTCTCCGCGATAAAAAGGTTCTGTAATATGCCGGAGTATTTCAGCGCTCATCCCTTTTCCGTTATCCTGGATATAAACCGTCTTCTTTCCGGCCTCTATGGCGGCACGCACTACGATATGTCCGCCCGTGCTGCATGCCTTTATCGCATTGTCAATCAGATTGACAAACAGACTTTGCAGCAAGCAGGCGTCTCCCCACACAGCATCTATTTCACAAATAAACTCGATTTGTATATCTTTTTCCGTAATTTTACTATGCAGTGTCTGTTGGACAGATCGAAAGATACCGGTTACTTTCTGTGCTTCCCAGCCAATCTCATCGTTTTTAAGATTCGCCAGTTCGAGTAATTGATAGGACATCGTCTGCATACGCCGGCTTTCCGACATGATATAGCTGATCGCGGACAGCCTCTCGTCCTCAGTCAGGGCAGCCTTTTGCATATATTCGGCGTATCCATAGATTGCAGTCAAGGGTGTACGGAGTTCATGGGCAAAATTATCAATAAACTGCTGCTTTTTGTCCGCGGCGTCGATAAGCTCCGTCATTTGACGCTGGATTTCATACGCCATATGATTGAAGCTTTGTGCCATTTCGGACAGCTCATCACGCCCGGATACCGGAAGCCTGGTTTCATATGCACCCGCTGCGATATTACGGGAGGTTTGGGAAATCTGCGACAGTGGCTTGAATATTCGATTAAGTAATAACATAAGACCAAGCGCAAGCAGACAGGAAAGAATAAATCCTGCGAAAAACAGCACATTTTTCATATGTTTCCATGCGGAGATGGCATCTGTCGCATCATAAAGATAGACCATGGTATAGGAATCATATGGCGCAGGAAGCTTCCCCGAAACAATGACATAGGAATGGCCACCTGTTTTTTGCATCGCAACCAAACGATTTCCGTCCTTCGGCGGCTCCAAAAAACGGCTCGGCAATACCATTTCCAGCCGATTGGAGTAGGCAAGCTGTTCGCCCTTGTAAAGCGCCAGCTTAACCTTCTGATCCCCGGACAGATAACTGTAGGGTTGGAGCAGAGAAGCCAATGAGCCCTCAATATGAACTCCGCGGCTCTCCACTGCACGAAAATCCTTTATAAGCGCAGACGTAATAAAATAATGTTCGCCCAAACTTCTTTCTTCTGCTCGATGAACCGTATCTTTGAATGAAGCGACAGAAATGATAAATATCCCGAGATTGAAGGAGAACAGAAAAAGCACAAGCGTCGTTAAAAAGGTTCTATATTTCATCGGCTTACCTCAAAGCGGTAACCCAGCTTATAGACGGTTTTGATCACGTGCTCCCAACCTAATTTTTTCCTCAGTCTTTGGATATGAACATCAATCGTCCGGGTTTCGCCTTCATAATCATGGCCCCACACGAGCTCTAGAAGCCGCTCCCTGGACAATGCAATATTGCGGTTGTTTACAAGCACTTCCAGCAATTCATATTCTTTCGGTGTGCATTCCACAAGCTCTCCCTTATAAAATACCTGACGGCCATCAAAATCAATCCTCACCTCTCCCGCTTCAAAGCATTTTTTATTTTTTTGGGTTCGCCGCAGCACCGCTTCGACACGAGCCAATAGCTCCAGCATTTCAAAGGGCTTGGTCAAATAATCGTCAGCCCCCATGGAAAAGCCCGTTATTCGATCCGATAAGCTGTTACGTGCCGTTAAGAAAATAGTGGGAGTGCCATGTACTTCTTTAAACACTTCAAACCCGTCAAATTCAGGCAGCATCACATCCAAAATGATCAGATCATAGTTATGGCATTGTATTTCAGAAATCGCAGCTTCACCATCCAAAACCGAAGTGCACTGATGCCCCACAAGCTGCAAATTTCGTTTAATCAATTCATTGATTGATATTTCATCCTCAACTATTAAAATCGCTGCCACAATTATTCCCCCTCCCCCTACTTCTACAATCATATTATTATTGTTTTGTAATAGAGTTGTAAAAGCGAATCTAAAAAAAACACCATCCGCCCACTCGGAGGTGCCAAACTAAATATTGATGGTTAGAGCCTCATCTTATGCGAACCGATCGGATTCATATTGTTCCCGAGATAATTTCCATTCCCTCCACTGATAAAGGCTATAGACCCCGCCAACCAATAGATATTCGATGATCAATAACTTACCCGTAGCTGCCTCTATGTTGGTACACCAACATGCCCTCCTATGGACCCAGCATTAGATATCCTAAAAAAGTGTAGATAAAATAAGAGAATAACGCAAGCACATTGCAGGCTATTAATAGCAGGTCCTTGTTCGAGTCTGTTATTCCATAGGAACGTATGGATAGCGCGATCCCGAATGGTGGAAGAAAGACAGTGGACAGAAGTCCGTAATAGTGAAACCAGTGCCCGTCGCGGACAAATAAAATCTCAATTGTGAATAAGAGGATAGGCAGAATAAACGTCCATGCTGAGATTTTACGCATAATGGGAACTCTCCATTTCAATGTCATGTCATCTCTCCGCCTTGTTCCGTGATAAGGAAAAAAACCCAGATCGCAATCTGGGTTTTTCGGTTTCGTTTTCTATATTTTAACATCTAACATTCCCTTTGGTAAACCGAATGGCCTCCCTTGACCGTCTCCACAATGCGAAGACTTCCCTCTTCCTTCTCCAACACCACGAAGTCGGCCTGCGCCCCTCTCTTTAATCCATAATGGTCTGCTTTCCCCATCGCCTGCGCTGGCAGCGTTGAAGCCATGTCCCAAGCTTCAGGAAACGTGCACAGCCCCGACTGAGCCAGCCGCCATACCGCATCGGCAAGCATCATGGCCGAACCGGCCAACAGCTCGGGCTTGCGGGCGAGATGCAATCGGCCTTCGGGTGTTAATACGACATTGCCGCCGATATGGGTCTCGTATTCGCCTGGCGGCATACCGCTTAAATAGACGGCATCGCTGACGAGCAGCGCCTTGGACGACTTGGCGCGGAGCATCACTTTGATGACCGAGTCCGGCAGATGGTACCCGTCCGCGATGATCCCGGCCCACAGCTGATCTTGCGCAAGCTGCTCCCATATATAATTCGGATGGCGCGGCAGCGTCAGATGCGCGCCATTTCCAAGATGTGTGGACATCGTCGCTCCCGCTTCCACGGCATCCCGAATTTGCGCTGGCGTCGCGGCGGTGTGCCCGATCGATACCGTGATCCCCGCCTCTACGCACGACCGGATAAACCTGGCAGCTTCCGGCCACTCTGGCGATAGCGTCACGATCCGAACCCGATTTCCCGATGCCGCCTGCCATCTTGAAAACAACGCCCAATCAGGCGCTTTGATGTACCGTGAATCATGGGCTCCCCTGGGCCCTTCTTCCGGAGAAAGAAAGGGGCCCTCCAAATGAATCCCGCCAATGGTGGAACCGACCGCTTCATCTTCCAGGCAAGCGGCGTCGATAACCCGCAGCAAATGTTCGATCTCTTCATCGCCATTGGTAATGACGGTTGGGTAGTAAAGCGTTATACCCTTTTCCCATAAACGCCGGGTTGCCTGGATGACCGTCTCCGTTGTGAGCGGCAAGGAATTGAAATCATGGCCGTACCCGCCGTTAATCTGAAGATCAACAAGTCCGGGAGCGATCCAGGCGTCCTCGTCACCATCGTGCGGAAGTATCTGCTCGATCCGGCCGTCAGGAGTCCATGTTAGCTTTATCCGCTCACCTGTTGTGTAATGACGGCCCACACGAACATGGGCATGGCTATCCATTCCGGATTTCCCCATACGACTCCCGGTCCACGTACAGCGTGCAATCCGCATGCCTTCGAAGAATGCTGGCAGGACAGGCCTCGTGTATATCGCCGTGCAGCGTCCTTTGTACCGCTGCCCGCTTGCTTGCACCCGGAACGACGCAGAACAGATGGGCACCTGACATTAACGCCGGAATGGTGAGCGTAAGGGCGTATTCCGGAACCTCCTCCAAGCTTGCGAAACAGCCGTCATTCACCTGCTGTCGGCGGCAATCCTCGTCCAGCTTCACCCGCTTTACCCATAACGGATCCGCAAAATCGGCAACGGGCGGATCGTTGAAGGCGATATGCCCATTCTCGCCAATACCCAGGACCACCATATCGATCGGCGCAGCAGTAATCAATCCTCTGTATCTGTCGCACTCCGCCTCAGGATCATTCATGCCGTCGATCAAATGCACCTCTCCTGGGGATACCAGATCAAACAGCTGCCGAGACAGAAAGTTCCCGAATCGCTGCGGTGCCAACGGAGGAAGGCCGATGTATTCATCCATATGAAAAGCCGTGACCCGACTCCAGTCCAATCCTTCCGATTGAACCAGCGCCGCAAGGCATTCATTCTGGGATGGGGCAGCCGCAAAGACGATGCGAATGCGCTCTTTCTCGGCCAGAAGGCGCTGCATGGCCGCGCGGATATCGGCGGCCGCCGCTTTCCCCATCGCTTCGCGCTGGTCATAAACGTGGACCTTCAGTTGATCTTGAACGTCTTCAAGAACAGGCTTTATGCTGCGCTGAGACATCATAAAGTCACCTCCATCCCCTACAATACCGGTGTTTCGGTCTGCAGTTTGATTTCCTTGTGCTGCCGGGAAGCTTCGTATGTGCCGAGAATAATCTCCAATGAATGTCGGCCGTCCTTCCCGGTGACTACAGGCTCGCGGCCTTCGCGAACGGCAAGCGCCATATCTCGAATTTGCAGCCGGTGTCCGTCAGGTATAACTTTAAACGGTTCGAACTCAGGCAGCTGAATCTGCTGGCCATCGATCTCAAGAGATACGATCGTATCTTCTTCAATGACGATCACACCCTTCTCTCCATGGATGACGAGCCGCTGCCCTTTCCCGTCGCAGGCCGTCGTCGTGATCTCCAGCACGCCCAGCGCGCCGCTCGCAAATTCAAGCGCAGCAATAACGGTGTCTTCCACCTCGATGCTGCGCAGCACGGCCTTGGCCTTCGCAGATAGGGACGAAACGGGTCCGACAAGCCATTGCAGCATATCCACCGTGTGAATTCCCTGATTCATCATGGCCCCGCCGCCATCCATCGCCCAGGTCCCGCGCCAGCCCGCACTGTCATAATAGGCTTGATCGCGGTACAGCATGACATACGCCGAGCATAAGCTAAGCTTCCCAAGCCGTCCTTCTTGAATGACCTGCCGGGCATACCCGGCCTGCGGGGACATGCGCCTCGGAAAGACGGTTGCCAGCAGCACACCATTCTCCGCACATACCTCGATCATACGCTCCACATCGTCAAGCCGTATGGCCATCGGTTTCTCCACCAGCACATGTTTGCCTGCCCGGGCAACCATCGCCGTCTGCTCTGCATGCATGCCGCTTGGCGTGCAGATACAGACTACCTCCACATCCTCGCGTGCCAGCAGTTCTTCCAAGGTGTCGCAGATAACTCCTCCGTACGTTTCAGTCAGTTTGACCGCAGATTCCCGTTTCGTATCGAATACGGCGGCAAGCTCAGCTTCCTCCGTATTCAATATGCCCTGCGCATGAATATCCGCAATAATCCCACAGCCGATGATACCGAATCGGACGGGCAGCTTTTCCTTTGTCATGTATCCTACGCCTCCTCAATACGTTCTGTTTGCGGTGAAAGCCGCATACATTCCCTATTCCCGGATCAGGATCCGAGCCTCCTCATCGGCCGTTACCGTAGCCTCCGAGGCTTTATAAATATCGTCATGCGTGATGATGCCCTCTTCCCCCTCCACCCGGTTCAGGAAATCCTGTGCAAGGGAGAGGGGAGGCGGTGCCAAAGGCAAAGAGCGCAGCTCCTGATCGGTGATCACAAGCGCAACCTCATCGCTTGACAGCAAAGGATCGCCTTCCAGTCGAATTTCGGCCATGCCGCGCGTTCCTGTAATGAAGATCCGTCCGTCACCCCAAGTCCAGCTGCCGACGGGCGTGTGCCAGTCCGCATAAAGCTGTGCCGTTATGCCGCCAGTCATGATTACCTGCACGCCGGCCGCATCATAGAAAGTTGGGTATTCCGGCAGGATATGCTTCGCCAGATAACCGGATGTCGTCTCCACTTCCCGGCCCGTCAGCCACCTTAACAGGTCGAAGTCATGCACGAAGAGATCGTTGATGATGCCGCCGGATTGCGCTCTGTCAAAATGCCAGGAAGGACGGGATTCCGGATTCAGCCGATGCGGCTTCCGCATCGAGATATGAACAATGTCCCCCAATTCACCCGCCCGGATCATCCGATGAACGGTGTGGAGAGAAGGGCGGAAACGCTCGGTCAGCATCATGCCTACCTCGATCCTTCCCCGCTCCAGAACGCCGCGCAGCCGGGTCAGCCCCGCCCGATCCGTCACGGCGGGCTTGTCGATCATGATTGGTTTGCCATGGAGCTCGCACAGCTCAATGACATCCATCTTCTCATGGTTAATGGCCGCGCAGCCGATAACACTCACTCCTTTATCGCTCAGCAGCGATTCCCGATCCCCCGTAAGTTCCAGGCCGTACCGGTCGGCAAGAGTACGGGCTAACGGCTTATTATCCGGTTCGTATACTCCTGCACATTCGTAGCCCAGGGCCAGCATCTCCTCGATAAACATGCCGATGTGGGCATGCTGACAGCCGATGATTCCAAATTTCCGCGCTTTCCCCGTCATCTTGTCGACACCTCCACAGCCTGCAGCCATTCCTTGATGACGAGCAGATCATAAGCGAGCCGTTCCTTCGGCGGATAGGGTGCTGCGCATTCCAGCGTAAGCCAACCTGCGTACCGCTGTTCCCGAAGTCCCCTGAGCAGCCCGCCGTGATCCACTTCTCCCTCACCAAGGCGGCACTGCAGGAAGAACTCTTCCCCGTGTCGGGTCAAATTCTTGAACGTTCCCGGCGCGCCCCCTTGCCCGATCCGCCGTTCATCCTTGATGTGCACATGGAACAAATAGCTTCCGAGCTGCCGGACCGACGCTTCCCCAAATTCCGTGTCCGTGATGTACATATTCCCTGCATCATGAATCAGGCCAACCTGATCATCGCCGATCAAATCCAGCAGTCGCAGAGCGCTATCTGTCGTCTCTACCAGGCTCTGATTGTGAATCTCCAACACGATCCGTTTTCCCGCAGCCCGGGCTTCCTCCGCGCATTTCCGAATCCAGAAAGCCGCCTTGGCATAATGATAATCCTCCGCCAGGAAGGCATTAGGCCCTCCCTGAAAGATCCGGATCATGCCCGCCTCCAACATCACTGCGCGTTCAAGCAGTCCCATAAACTGATCATAAGCCTCAGCGCATTCCGCATCTCCGCTTGTCGAGAAATATCCCATATAACCTGCCAATGCCGGAATCTCCAAGCCATGAACTTCCGCAACAGCCTTCATTTCGCGAACCCGCGGCAGCGAAGCTTCCGGACTTAAGTGCGGTTCGCGGCAGGCAATTTCGATTCCGTCGAAACCAAGCCCGGCCGTGATCGACATCGCTTCATGGATGCTGTAATCGATTAACGATCCACTGAATGCCGCTATTTTCATCTTGTCTTTCATCCTTTCCTTCACAGACATGGCCCCTTCCCGGGCCGATGATAACACTCCATTATTTAATCCCGGCCATATTGTGGTTCTGCACAAAATATTTCTCGGCAAACAGGAATACCAGCAGAATCGGAACGAGACTGACCAGTGCGGCCGCGATCATAAGCTGTTCATTGCCGGTCCATTGGCCTGATAAGGAGAGAATGCCGATGGGCAGCGTATACTTCTCATTCGAGGTCAAATAAATGACAGGCGTCAAAATCTCGTTCCACTTGCCCATGAATGTAAAGATCGCCAGCGTCGCCAGCGTAGGCCTGGCCATCGGAATAAAGATCCGCAGATAAATCTGGAACGGATTGCAGCCCTCCATCTTGGCCGCTTCCTCATACTCTTTAGGTATATTCATAAAAGCCTGTCGCATGAGGAAAATGCCAAACGGCTGAGCCAACCATTCGATAATCCACAGCGGCGTGAGCGTATCCAGCATGTTCAACTTATTAAAAATGATAAAATGCGGGATGATGATGACCACCGCCGGAATCATCATCGTTCCCAACACCATCACGAACAGCGCACTTTTCAGCGGGAAGCGCAGTCTTGCGAACGCATACCCGACCATCGAGCAGGAGATCAGGGCGCCGACGACGGACAATACGGCTACGAAGATGCTGTTTAACGTGTAGCCGCCAATATTCCCAAGCTGAAACACCTGCGCGTAGTTAGACCATTGGAATACCTCGGGAATCCAGCGGGGCGGAACGGTTGTATATTCCTTGTAGGTTTTCAATGAATTCATGAGCGCCGACAGAAACGGCACGATCATGATGAGCGAGCTGATTCCGATCAGCACGTAACCGATGCTTTTTCCCAGCAGCTTTCTTCTCATGTGAGGTTCCTCCTTCCTCCGATGCGGTTCCACATCTGCAGTTCCATCTTGACTGCTTGATCAGTCATAGTGCACCCACTTCTTCTGACCCCTGAGCTGTATCAGCGTCAACAGGAAGAGGATCATGAAGAGCACCCAGGCAATGGCGGAAGCATAACCCATCCTCATAAACGTGAACCCTTCACGATATAAATACAGCATCATGACCAGACTGGAGTTATTCGGGCCTCCCGCTGAGCTGATGTCGCCTCTGCCGGTTAGTACATAAATCTGTTCAAATGCCTGGAAGGTGGAAATCGTGCTCATAATGACAACCAGGAACGTGGTCGGCGAGATCAACGGAACCGTAATGTAGCGGAATTTGCGCAGAGCTCCTGCGCCGTCGATCTCCGCGGCTTCATACAGATCCCCGGGAACGCTCTGCAGACCCGCCAGATAAATGACCATAATATAGCCGATCCCTTTCCAGACCGCGATGAAGACAAGCAGCGGAATGGCCAGCTTCGGATCCTGCAGCCAGCCTTGCCCTACCAGCCCCAGCTTGGCAAGCAGCGTGTTCGCCAGACCGAAGCGAGGGTTGAATATGGCGTCGGCGACGTACAGGATGACGGTCCATGAGGAGATCACCGGAATAAAATGGGCCATTCGAAACCATTTAAGCCCTTTCAAACGCTGGTTTAGCGCGACAGCCAGTACTAAAGCGAGAAAAGTCTGGAGCGGTACGAACAGAACCGCAAAATACAAGGTGTTCCACAGAGAACGCCAGAACATCGAATCCTCGGCCATGCGCCGGAAATTATCCAGTCCGCTCCACTCGGGCGGATTCAGCATATCGTAATCGGAAAAGCTGAAGTACAGGGATGCGGCGAGAGGACCTGCCACAAAGATGATAAAGTGGAGAAAATAGGGGGAGGCCATGAGCAGCCCCCATCTCCCCTCATGATCCCATTTCCGTTTTCGGGCGGGCTTTCCGTGCGGCATCGGATCGGCTTTGAGTGCTGCATTGTCGTTTAATGTATTGCCCATTTCACTCCCGCCTTTCTTCCACCCTTGTTTTATTTTTTATAAAAATCATCGAGAATCGATTGAACGGCAGCATCCGCTTCGCTGAGCGCTTGATCGATAGTTGCATCCCCAAGGAAGGCACGCTCCGCATGTTCGTTGAATTTGCCTACCCATTCTTCCCAGACCGCGTTATTGTCGAGTGTCTGTGCGAACTCCAGGCTATCCAGGAAGGCCTGGCGGTTAGCCGGCTGCTCTCCCGCCTTGAGGAACACTTCGGATTCCGCTACGGATTTTTTGACGGGCACGGCTTCACCCAGTTCAGTCCACTGCTTCTGCACATCGTCTTCCGTAGCCCAGTATTTAATCCACTCCCAGGCAGCCTCGGCTTTCTCGTCGCTCGACTTCTGATTAATCACCCATGAGTTGGCGATGACCGGGGACACTCGCTTGCCATCAGGTCCCTTCGGCAGCAGCGTCACATCGTAATTCAGGCCGGCTTCATTCGCTGCCTGCACCCGGGCATAGATGCCGATCCGCATGGCTGCAGATCCGCTTGGGAACACGGCGGTATTGCTCTGGAAGCTCTTCAGGTCGACCGGATCCGTAATGATGCCGCGCTGCATGCCGTCGACCATCCATTCGAACGCCTGCTTGTTCTCCGGCGAATTGATGATGGAGTTCTCCGCTTTCTCGTCAAGGACACCGCCGCCGTAGGATTTCATCACGGAGAACCAGCCTTCGGTAATGCTGAAGAACGTCAGCCCGAACTGATTCACACTTGCAGCGTCAAACCCGCTGTCCTCGGCGGTTTTTCCACCGGCATCCACCGTCAGCTTGGCTGCCGACGATTTCAGGTCGTCCCAGGTCCATTCATCCGAAGGATACGTTACGCCTGCTTTATCAAACAGCTCCTTGTTGTAAAACAGCACGCCGACCTGAATGCCCTGCGGCACGCCCCAATAGCGCCCGTCCGCGTCCTTATTAAAATCGAGGCCGTAGTACTCGTCGGCTTTCAGGTCTCTTGCGATCCAATCCGTCAGATCCTTGGCGGCGCCCCGCTGGGCGTATTTCATGACGTAGACGCCGTCGGACAGCCATACGTCCGGCGCTTGGCCGGCCGCGATTTGCGTATCCAGCTTCTGATAGAACTGCCCGTATGGCGCGCTTTGCGTCTTCACCTTAATGTTCGGATGCTGTTTTTCGAACTGCTCGATCAGCTCCTTCATTTTCGTATCGGAGCTGTCGCTGGAATAATACCCGAGCAGGATTTCTACCTTTTTCCCTTCATCGCCTCCGGTACCGGGTGTGGCAGTACCGCCCTTTCCTTCATCAGCATTGCTGCAACCGCTTACTATAACGGTTATCAGCAATAAGGCCGTTAACCAGCTGTAAAGCCCTTTTCTCTTTTTCACAAATCCTCGCCCCCTATTGTTTGAAATGGATTAATGCGATTGTAGTTGATAACGACCGAATGCGCCCATGTGCTTTCTTAGCCCACTTGTGATTTCTTGCTGCGGCATCATGGTTTTTTATTTACAACTTGTATTTTTTTGCTACAATGTTCCTTACATTGATTGCCGACTGAAAGCCCACGGTTTTAATCGTGGGCTTTCAGTCGGCTTTGCCAGAACATCCCTTCATGGATGGGAAGGGCAAACACATAGCACGTGTGCGTGTGTGCTTTTCTTTTTGTTTAATCGTTTCAGTTGTGCGGTTGAACTGATAGAATTGTTTTATGGGACAAGAATATAGACGTACAGCTACGACGGTATCTCTCATTAACTATCATTTTGTTTTCTGCCCTCGTTATCGAAGAAAAGTGTTAGTAAAACAAGTGGAAATTCGATTCAAGGAGCTATTAGCTGAAATATGCCATCAGAATAACTGGATTATTGTGGAAATGGGAGTGATGCCCGATCATGTCCATCTGTTCCTGAACTGTCTTCCCACCGATTCTTCATCAGACGTTATGGCAAAAGTGAAAGAAGTGACCTCTCGAATATTAAGGCAGGAGTTTGAGCATCTTGCTCATTTGCCTAGTCTGTGGACACGTTCTTTTTTCGTTAGTACAGCTGGAAACGTATCAAGCGAAACCGTAAAGCGTTATGTTGAAGAACAAAAGAAAAGGGGGTGAACACATGCAAGTTTTAACCGTTAAGATACGCATATTTCCTGATCAACCAGCCATTCTAGGTCAATTGGGAAATGAGTACATTCGGGTAGTCAATCAACTAACCGAACGGGCTGAACAACTGGGGGCATTTCCGAAAATGACTACAAAAGATGTAGAAACCATTCTTCCGTCTGCGGTTTGTAATCAAGCGATTCGTGATGCCAAAAGTGTTTTCAGTAAAATCAAGAAACTTGGTGTTCGTCCCATTCTTAAAAAACCTGTATATTTCGTTAACAATCAAAACTACACGGTATCCGAAAATACAGTTGCTTTCCCTATCGTTGTAGATGAAAAGACGAAGAAAACAACGTTTCGTGCTACAGCGACTAGAAGAGATATGGAGCTGTTAAGAACAGCTAAACTTGGATTGATGCGTATCATTGAAAAGTCAGGGAAATGGTACGCTCAAATTTCGGTAGAAGTGCCAACAAGTGTAACAAGCAACGAAAACATCATGGGAATTGATCTTGGTTTAAAAGTTCCTGCTGTTTCTGTAACTTCTACAGGTAAAACCCGATTCTTTGGAAACGGCAGACAAAACAAGTACATACGAAGAAAGCATGAGCAACGTAGGCGTAAATTAGGAAAACTCAAAAAATTGTCTGCCATTCGTAAGCTAGGTCATAAAGAGCAACGTTGGATGAAAGATCAAAACCATAAGATTAGTCGGCAAATTGTCGATACAGCCGCCCAGGAAGGTGTGTCAATCATCAAGCTTGAACGACTAGAGAATATTCGCAAGACGGCAAGAACAAGCCGCAAAAACGCAAAGAATCTGCATAGTTGGACATTCTATCAGCTTGGGCAATTCATCTTCTACAAAGCAAAGCTTGTCGGCATTAAGGTTGTGGAGGTAGATCCTGCCTACACTTCGCAATCTTGTCCTGCCTGTGGGGAGAAGAACAAAGCAAAAGACAGAAGGTACGAATGCTCATGCGGATTCCACGCTCATCGTGATCGGGTTGGAGCGATCAATATCATGAATCAACCTGTGGCAGATGGGAACAGTCTGTCAGCCTAAGATGCTATATGCACTGTCTTAGGACGGGCTGATGAGACAGCCCTGAACTTGGGGGAACTACGGTTAGCAGAAATGCACGACCGACTACCACCCAAGAATCCCAATGATACCGAAGGTGTCAGCTTGCGGCTTTGCCGTGGGAGTCTCAAATTCCCTACTTCAATGCGAGGAAGGCGGAAGAGCGATGAACATCCAAGGCGTTTCCACCGGTAATCTGACCATTAACCAACGTTTGTTCGTTCTGATCATCCTATTCATTGGCCTCCCCTTCTTTCTGCTTGGCAGCTTCTGGTACCAGTCGTCTACCGAAGCGATTGAACAGTTTGCCGCAGGCGCTAACAAGCGTATCATCGAGCAAACCAACGTCTCACTGGATTCGTATATTTCCAATCTGGAGAACTCCACCTATCCCTTTATCCACAACCCGCAAATCCAGCAATTTCTCTCGACCACCCAGCTTACCCCCTATGCGTACTTTCAGCTTGCCAAAAAAGTCGAGGACGACTTGTTTGCCCAGATGATCTACGGCCGGTCCGATATTATCGGAATTTCGCTCGTCGCCGAGAACAAGAGACAAATCACCGATTACGAAAGCGCGCCGGGGCTGCTCGATATGAGTGAAATCCGCAAACGCAACCGTTCCTTTCAAGCGCAGCTGGATCAATTCAACGATTTTCAAATCATCGGCCTCAGCCGGGTAGGAAACACGCCAGCCCTTACCGTGGCCCGGAAGCTCTATGACAATTCTTCCTTTCTCTATAAAGGCTTATTGATTGTCGATCTCAATCTGAAGCAAATCGGAGCCATCTGCTCTAATGATTCGCTGGGCGGCTTTGACGTCTGGATCATGGGCACGGATGGGCAGATGATCTACCACCCGGATCCGAGTCGGGTCGGAACCCAAGTCGAACCGGGGCTGTTAACGCATATTCAAAACCGGGACTCCTCCTTCTTCCGGCATCAAGACGCAGCTTCCAGTACCGAAAAGATGGTCCTGCATGAACGCTCACAGATCACTGGCTGGACGGTCGTCGCCGACCTGCCGCTGAACAATCTCATCGGCGGTTTGATCACCCAGCGTAATTACTCGCTTGCGGCCGCAGCCATTCTCTTGATCATTGCATTGGCGCTTGTAGGCGGATTCTCCTTCTCCTTGACGAGAGCGCTATCCATGCTCCAGAAGTTGATGGCCCGCGTCGAGCGGGGTGATTTTGTGCTTCCTACCAAAATGAACCGGTTCCGCAACAATGAAATGACCGCCGTATTCCAGAGCTTTTACAGCATGACGGGAGAGCTGAAGCGGCTGATTCGGGAGGTCCAGGATTCCCAACTGAAGGAACGGGAGCTCATGATCAAGCAGAAGGAATCCGAGCTCCGCTCCATGCAGTCCCACATCAACCCGCATTTTTTGTACAATTCACTGGAGATTATTAATTCATATGCCATTGCGGACGATCATATGGAGATCAGTCGTATGACGCGGGCGCTGGCCCATATGTTCCGTTACAATATCGGCCATGCCGGGTCTGTCGTGCCGCTGCGGGAGGAGATGACGCATGTCCAGTATTATCTCGATCTTCAAAGCGCCCGTTTCCGCAGACTCCAGATTGATATGGATGTGAACGAACGGGACCTGGATCGCGTAAATGCCGTCAGGCTGACGCTGCAGCCGATCGTAGAGAATGTGTTCATACACGGATACCGAGGCAAGAAGCCAAGCTACCTCGGGATAAGCACCCGTGCGGAGGCGGGCTATTTTGCCATCATGATCCGGGACAAGGGGATTGGCATGACAGCGGAAACGCTGTGGCAGATCAGGCGAATTCTGCAAACCCGAGAGAAGCCGGGTGAAGACATGCTGCGTAACGGCGGGGAGGAAACGACCAGCGGCATCGGGCTCTTAAACGTGCATCAAAGACTTCAGCTTACCTTCGGTGACGAGTATGGCCTGCACCTTGTGGAGGCCGTGCCCTTGGAAGGCACGATATTTGAGATTAGACTGCCGTATAGGACTAACGAGGAGGGACACCATGTACCGGTTAATGATGATTGATGACGAATACGCCATTCATTTGAGTTTGCGAAAGCTTGTTGAGAGGTCCGGTCTTCAAATTGTGGTCACCGGCGAAGCCGAAGACGGGGTTGAAGCCCTGCAGATGCTAGAGAACAGCCGGCCCGATATTATCGTGACCGACATTTGCATGCCTGAAATGGATGGACTGGAATTTATCCGCTGTGTCCGGGAATCCCATCCACAGATGCATTTTATTATCCTCTCAGGCCACGACAACTTCGAATTTGCACGTCAGGCGCTGCGCTATGGCGCATCGGATTTCCTGCTGAAGCCCATCGACCCGGCGCAGTTCCATACAACACTGGAACGTGCCTGCAGGGAACTGGATAACCGGAAAGCGCGATTCTCCCGGCAGACGGAATGGACGCTTGCGCAGCAGCGCCATAAAGCCAGGCTCGCCCAGCTGCTGTATTCTGCCGATGAGCAGGGAGCATTGGAACAAATCCGCCAGATCATGGCTCTTTTTGAGACGAGGGGACCCGAAGAAGTGAGCTTGTCACGATACGCCCATATACTGATGCAGGATCTGCTGGCTGCGCTTGAAGAACGCGGTTTGCTTCTTGCGGTGGATATCGGCGAGGATCAATGGCCACAGGACAATCCCATGGCCTGCCGCCGTCAAATCGAGGATAAGGTCAAGGAAATGCTGGCGCTGATTAAGGGTTCCCGAAATTTAGGGTCTCGCCACAATATTCAGAAAGCCAAGCGATACATTGAAGAGAATTACGCGATGGAGGATTTGTCCTTACAGGAGGTGGCTGATTCAGTGGGGATGTCGGTCACGTATCTAAGCCGTACCTTCAAGAGCGAAACGAATATGAACTTCGTGAAATACTTGGTGCAGGTTCGCATGGAAAAAGCGAGGGAATTGCTGGCGGAGTCTGAGCTTTCCGCCGAGGAAACGGCCTACCGCGTCGGCTTCTCGGACTATGTCCATTTCAGCAAGACGTTCAAAAAATTTCATGGCCTCACCCCTTCCGCTTACCGAAAGCAGTGCAAGGCCATGAATGGAGGATAGAGTTACCAGACGCTTATTCGGATTGCACACCATTCATCCATACTTTCGCTCTAGCAAGAAGCTGCTCAACGAACGCATTCTTCTCATCGGAATATCGGAGCAAGGTCCGGGTTCCTTGCGAAACGATACGCTGTTTGATCTCACTGTAACGCTCGGCTTCCACGGCACGTGCTCGCAAGTACTCCCGGATGATGATGTTATGATTCCAAATGTCGCCACGGTATAACACAATGTGAACATTATAGGCATGCTTACCTCTTTTGCGCAGATATAAACGGCCGGGAATCCCGGCTTCGCCCAAGTCCTCGTAACCCATAGCGGTCAGTTTGGGGATGATTTCATTCGTATGCAACGCGTGCTCCACGCCCACCAGAATATCGATGATGGGTTTAGCCGTCATCCCCGGTACGGATGTACTTCCGAAATGTTCGATGGCGGACGTATAAGGGCCGATCTCCCTGATTAACGTCTGGTGTTCGTCGCAAAACCGATCCGCCCACTGCTTGTCATAGGGCTCCAAATGAATATCTTCATCAATCGTCATAAAGCTTCCTCCCTCCAATTTGGTGCGCATGTGCTTATGAAGCTGCCTCAAGCTAATAGTAGTGGGCCCCCATAAAAGAGCATAAGAACTGCTTCAGGTCATGTCATATATGACTCTATCATGCCCTTAATGGTTTCGGCCGGCAAGAGCCAATCTTCTATCGGTTAACGGAGAAGCGAGCCTCAGTATCGGCTTTCGGCTGCAGGTGCTAGAACCTGATTGGCATATCTGTCGGCCTCCGCCTGGAGGGTTTCATCGCTTACCCGCTCCACGTTATAGGTCGCGAAGGCCGGTAAATAACGGACTTTACACCGGTCCAACGTGGCTTGAATCGGACGCAGCAGCTCACTGACGGTGTACCAATTGTCCCCACCTGCCTGATACTCCTGTTCCGTGCCTGCTGCCGTCGTGGCCAGCATAAACTCCTTGCCCTTCAGACTGTTGCCTTCCGGTCCGAACGCCCAGCCGAAGGTCAGCACGTCATCGAACCATTTCTTCAGCAGGGGCGGGCAGCTGTACCAGTAAAAAGGGAATTGGAACACCACCCGATCATACTGAAGAAGAAGCTGCTGCTCGCGCTCGATATCGACATTCCAGTCCGGATACTCCTTGTAAAGATCCCGGATATCTACATTTCCATTCGCATACAGCCTGCTGTGCTGCATCAGCGCTCGATTCGCACGCGAGTTGTCTAAATTCGGATGAGCCACAATCACCATAATTTTCATATTCAAGTCTCTCCTGTCTCATTTGGTTTGTTTGACACCCCCATTATGTTTCGGATCGGCTTCGTTGAAAAGTACGCTCTTTTTATGTACTTAGTCGGTTTCAGCGTACCTATTCATCCCATGCATAGTACGATAAAACATACTAAGTACGAATAAGAATAGTACTGGGTTTAAACGGAATACTGTGCTACATTACTAACATCACATGAACAAAAACCGACACTTCCTATGGGAGATGAGAATATGAGAACAAGCGATCATGAACGGCCTAACACCGAAGGCATCCTGACAACGCTGCAATTAATCGGAGGCAAGTGGAAACCGCTGATTCTGTTTATACTGCTGCAGGACGGAACCAAACGGTTCGGGGAGCTCCGGCGTCTGCTTCCGGGCGTGACCCAAGGCATGCTCACAAATCAGCTCCGCGAACTGGAACAGGATGGGCTGGTCGTACGCAAGGTATATCAGGAGATTCCGCCCAAGGTGGAGTATTCCATCTCGGAGCACGGAAAGAGCTTGGGCAGCGTTCTGACCGACATGTGTACCTGGGGGTTTCAACATTTGGATTATGTCGAGAAGAACAACGGACAACAAGGTGAAAGTCATGGGAAAAACGCAGGCGGACTGTAAACACAGGAAGCAAAACCCTTAATGCTCATGCTGGGCACTGCTCGCCTATACGAACGCATGCATCTACTCCCTGCTGTGCACCACGAATCCTAGTCTGCTATATTCCTCAATTTGCAATTGACCTCCATCCCCCTCGCGCACTCTTCGGCCGATCCTACTCAGATCGGCTTCATTTGTTAGGTCCCCTCTAAGCTGGTAGTTCTAACAGGGATCAGTTTTTATAAGACTCCGTTTTAAACCGCTAATCCCTCTCTTCCTATTTTTTGTGTCTGACGCAGATTAAATGTATCGCTCCTCTTGCTTCACTTCATCTATCACTATCTTAAAGCGCCATGTCATAGTTACCGTCGTTTGGAGAACGATTGCAAAAAATCTTATCCAGGTATTGCATATTTATGTCGTTACGATATATATTTATATCGTAACGACATATTGTTGGAGGCGCTCATATGTATGAAATTTTTGTGTTGGGTGAATTGATGACCGGGGATAAACACGGGTATATGCTTCAAGAAATATTAAAAAATGCAGGGGGTCCTTACCGTCAGATTAGTTCCGGAACGTTATATCCCCTGCTCTCCCGGATGGTGGATCACGAGTGGATCCATCTTCGTCTGGACGAATCCGGCGGAGGCAAACGCCCCCGCAAAATCTACGGGATCACCGATTCCGGACGGAAGAAGTTTCTCGAGCTCATGGAGAACCCCCTGGAATACAACATGGATACGGAGCAGATATTCCATTTTAAAATGGTCTATTTCCGGTATGTTCCGAAGAAGGTTCGGCTCGATTGTCTAGAGCAGTATTTGATTTATCTGGAGACCAACCTGAAACATGTGACGGACTTTGAAGCGGAGATCACGTTTTATAAACCTGATCCTGAGAAACAGCGGCTTCAATTGCTGCGGGTACTCGATCACCGGAAGCAGATAGGAATGACGAATATCGAGTGGATCCGGAAAGAAATATCGACTGTTAAATCCGAAGAAGACTAGAGTCCAGATGTTTTCACATTGAGAAATTCGAAATAAGGAGGGATACAGGATGGAACGTTTATGGACGAAACCGTTTATTCAGATGACGGTCGGGATGTTATTTCTGTTTACGGGCTTCTATCTGCTGCTGCCCACGCTTCCGCTGTATATCAAGCATTTAGGCGGCTCCGAATCCCAGGTGGGCTTGGCGGCCGGTGCGTTCACGCTGACGGCGGTCGTCTTTCGCCCGATGGTCGGGGGATTGGTGGACCGATACGGCAGAAGAGCTTTTTACGTTTGGGGTCTTATCTTCTTTGTTCTTTCGATGTATCTCTACGATTGGGTTGGCAGCATTCTGCTTCTGCTTGCGCTGCGGATCTTGCATGGCGCGAGTTGGGCTTTCTCGACAACCTCCATCGGAACGGTCATTACGGATTTAATCCCAACCTCCCGCCGCGGGGAAGGCATGGGCTGGTACGGTATGGCGATGACGGTTGCGATGGCCATCGGCCCCATGCTGGGTACTTTTATCGTCAGCGGGTATTCGTTTCGGATGTTGTTCCTTGTCGCTACCGGACTCTCTCTGATTGCCTTTATACTGGCCTACATGACTAGAGCCCCTTATCAAGCCAAACCTTCGGCAGGGCGAATTCAGTTAGTCGAGAAATCCGTTCTCCCTGTCACGGTCGCAATCTTTTTCCTGGCAGTCGCATACGGAGGGATCACGACCTTCCTCCCGCTGTTTGCCGAGTCCATCCGGGTCAATCCGGGAACCTTTTTCCTGGTGTACGCCGTCGCTCTTACCTTGATCAGACCCTTTGCCGGGAAGCTGTCGGACCGTTTCGGCGAAGCGGCTGTCATCATTCCGTCCCTTGTCGTGACAGCGGCGGCTCTGATCGTCTTAAGTATGTCAAACGGATTGACCGGGCTGATTACGGCCGCCATTCTGTACGGTATCGGCTTCGGCTCGGCTCAGCCTGCGCTTCAAGCAGCGACCCTGCGCATTGCTCCGGAGAACCGGAGAGGGGCAGCCAACGCCTCGTTCATGACGGCATTCGATCTCGGCATCGGACTTGGCGCCATTATACTCGGCTTGGTTTCCGAGCGTATCGGCTATACGTATTTGTTCACGGTTACAGCAGCATCGGTAGTCGTTTCCTTAGTCATATTCACGATCTTTGTAAGAAGATTGCTTACGTCTGGCGTTACAGACAAGGAGTGAAGGCTAGCTGATTTACAACAAACATGCCCGCGGCCTTGGACTACCGCTGTCGCATTGGAGCGTTCTTTCGCATTAGAGCTTTCTTTCGCATTGGAGCATTCTGCCTATCCGAAGCCCTTCCGCCGGGTTGACGGAGCCTTAGAAGCCTCCAAGTCTCAAGTCTCCGCTCCTGCCAGCTTCGTAACCTCCGCGCCCGCTTCCGAATAGCCTAACGTATCTGATGTTAGATTGGAGCGAATGTACGCATGGTGCAATATGTACCCCCGGTAAGTATCCATACCCTTACGCATACGGCACCCGGTCTCGTGATTCATTATCCGCAGGTATACGGCCTCATGAATCCGGGGGCGGAAGAAGCCATCAACCGGGCCATTATTCTTCAAATCCAGGATATGCAGCGTGAACAGCAGCAGGTTCAGACCGGCACCAACCCGCAAACGACGGGCAACTTTGAGATCAAAACGAACGAGCGCGGCATTCTTAGCCTCGTGCTGACGAACTATACCTACTCCGAACATATGGCGCACGGGTATACGGTGACGAAAGGCCTGACCTTTGCCACGGCCACCGGAAAATCCTATGCCTTATCCGATCTGTTCCGCCCAGGCTCGGGCTATCAAGCCATCTTGGCCGTCGAGGTGATCCGTCAGATCAAGGAACGCGGCATTCCCGTGCTGGAGAACAGTCCGGTTACCGTTTCGCCGAACCAGGACTTCTATCTTGCGGATAAGTCACTGGTCATCTTCTATCCGCTATATGCCATCACCCCATACTATGTCGGCTTTCCGATGTTCCCAGTATCGGTGTACGACCTTTTAGGCCTGGCAGCCGAGAACGGATTGTTATCGGATCTTGCCGCGGACGTGGTGTAACGATCTACACTGCACTGAGATTAGATGTACAAAAAAACAAACCCGATTCCCTGGTACCTTACACCAGAGTTTCAGGTTTGTTTGTTATTATCTTATAATCCAGCTGCGCCGGTTACACCATGATTTTGCAAATATCGTTCGTAAATTCCACCGGATCGGCAATCGGCAAGCCTTCGATCAGCAGCGCCTGATTGTACAGCAGATTCGTGTAAAGCTTCAGCTTATCCTCATCCGCTTGCTGAGCTTTCAGAGATTTAAACACCTCATGATTCGTGTTAATCTCCAGCACCTTATCGGCTTGGATATCCTGTCCGTTCGGCATCGCCTTCAGGATTTTCTCCATCTCAATCGAGACATCACCTTCCGTGGACAGGCATACCGGATGGGATTTCAATCGTTTGGAAGCTTTAACGGATTTCACCTTGCCGGCCAAGAGGCTGCCCATGGCTTCAAACAGTTCCTTATTGTCGTTCTCTTCGGCTTCATTCTCCTGTTTGTCCGCCTCGGAATCGAGGCCAAGATCGCCGCTGGATACCGACTTGAATTCCTTCTCCTTGTATTTCATGAGCATCTTGATCGCAAACTCATCAACATCATCGGTGAAGTACAGGATTTCATAACCTTTATCGAGCACCATTTCCGTCTGCGGTAGCTTCTCGATCCGGTCGATGGAATCACCGGAAGCATAATAAATATACTTCTGATCCTCCGGCATTCTCGATACGTACTCATCCAGCGAAACCAGCTTCTTCTCCTTGGAGGAAGTGAACAGCAGCAGATCCTGAAGATCTTCCTTGTTCATGCCATAATCGTTGTAGACGCCGAATTTCAGACCTCTGCCGAAGGAGGCGAAGAACTTCTCATAGTTGTCTCGTTCGTCCTTCATCATGCCCTGCAGCGCGCTTTTCACTTTGCTCTTGATGTTCTTCGCGATCAGCGTCAACTGACGATCATGCTGGAGCATCTCGCGGGAGATGTTCAGCGACAGATCCTCGGAATCGACCATCCCTTTCACGAAGCTGAAGTAATCCGGCAGAAGGTCGCCGCATTTGTCCATGATCAGGACGCCGTTGGAATACAGCTCAAGCCCTTTCTCGTATTCCTTGGTGTAATAATCGAATGGCGTATTCTCGGGAATGAACAAAATCGCATTGTATACAACAGCGCCGTCCGCTTTGACATGAATGTGCTTGAGCGGTTTATCGAAGCCGTAGCGCTTCTCATTGTAGAAATTCTCGTAATCCGCGTCGGTCAGCTCGCTTTTATTCTTGCGCCAGATCGGCACCATGCTGTTGATGGTCTGCTCTTCCTGAACTTCTTCGAACTCATTCTCGGAATCTTCTTTCGGACGCTGCGTTTTCACATCCATCTTGATCGGATAACGGATGAAGTCCGAGTACTTCTTGATGATCGCTCTTAGACGATATTCTTCCAAATACTCGTCATACTGATCGTCTTCCGTGTTCTCTTTGATCTTAAGCACGATCTCGGTTCCGACAGAATCCTTCTCGGCCGGCGTAATGGTATATCCATCCGCGCCTTCCGATTCCCACTTGAATGCTTCGTCGCTGCCGAGGGCTCTGCTGGTCACGGTAACGACATCGGCAACCATGAAAGCCGAATAGAAGCCAACGCCGAACTGGCCGATAATGTTGTGGCCGTCCTTCGCTTCGTTCTCACTCTTGAATGCAAGGGAACCGCTCTTCGCAATGATGCCGAGGTTGTTCTCGAGGTCTTCCTTTGTCATCCCGATCCCCGTGTCGGTAATGGTCAGCGTACGGTTTGCTTTATCTGCGGTAATCTTAACGTAGTAATCTTCTTTGTTAAAGGTCAAGTTGTCGTCGGTCAGCGCTTTATAGTAAATCTTGTCGATCGCGTCGCTGGCATTTGAAATCAGCTCACGCAGAAAAATTTCACGCTGCGTATAGATGGAGTTGATCATCATCTCGAGCAGCCGTTTGGACTCAGCTTTAAACTGTTTTTTCGCCATGAAAAAATCTCCCTTCCAATCTGAACGAGGTTTCTTTTAGCACTCTTTACAGCAGAGTGCTAACACTTCTTCTATTTAAACATGTACCAATTTTTGATGTCAATATGTTTAAAGACTTTCCTTCGAACAAATACGGGTTCAACCTGTAACTGTGAAGCCGACGCCGTAAGATGAATATGAACACAGCATGCTGCAATCAGCAAAAAGGCCGCCTAAAAGGGAATTCCCCTTTTAGACGGCCCTTCATTCATGGCTCGATACCGCTGTTTAATCTCTTGGATAAGACCGGACGAATCCACCATACGTAATACAGGCCGCATAGGAGCAGCACGCCGGCCGTGGCCAGAAAGGGAAGCCGATAATCCTGCCGAGCCAGGATCAGTCCGGCAACAAAGGTTGCCCCGGACGAGCCTAAACTCCGAAATACCGACCGCATGCCGGCATACAGATTACGTTCCTTCTCATTGAAAGCCGACATCAGCAGACTGTCCAGCAGATTGGACAGCATGGTCACGCCACCGCCCCGCAGCAGAAACAGCCCGACAAACAGCCATACGGGGAGAATCATGTATAGAGCGGCAAACAGCAACATATTAACGATAAATACCGAGATAATGGCCGTGTTATAACCGAACCGCTCCATGACGTACGGTGTCATCAATGAGCATATAAACAGAAGGATCGCGCCGATGGCAAGAATTAAAGATACCTGGTCATCCATCCAATCCAGGCGGAACTTCACGATGACGTTCAAGAATGAGCCAGTCATGGCAATACAGCCGCCGAGCAGCGCCGTAAACACGGCGAACAGCCATAAGGTCCCGGACGACAGAGGCCCCGTTAACCTGGATATTCCCTTAGAAGATGAAGCCGTCGGCGCTTCCTCATCCAAGTCCCTGCGCTCAGAAGGCAGCCAGAATGCCCGGATAATGCCGTGAAGCACAAGCACCAGCCCGGTCAGCAGAAGTGACACTTCATAGCCCCTGCTTCCTTCAAATCCCTTCGAGATATATCCGGCAGCCAGCGTTCCGAGACCCGTGAAAGCCGTAAAGACGGCAAACATCAAGGAAAAAGCACGGGCCTCCTCCTTACGGGAACGGCAATAATGGAAGAGAAGCTGAATCTCCGTCGTCTCCACAAGCGTCAAGCCGGTAGACACCAATATTTGAGCGGCATAGAACCACAGCAAATCATCGCTGACAGCAAACAGCACATTGCCTGCGGCGATAAAGAATACGCCGGTAACCAGCAGTTTTTTCCTTCCGGTCCGGTTGGCGAGCAGAGATACCGGAATGGCGAGCACGCCCATGATCAGAATGCCCATCGACACCAACGCGCCGATTTCGTCCTCCCTTAGCCCCCGAAAAAGCAGATGCAGATTCAGGACGAGTGTATAGAGGCCGATTCCAATGCCGTAGAAGGCCTCGCTTATAAGGAAGCGGCGCACCCCCGTAGACAGCTGCAGCAGGTCTTTGATGTAAAAGGACATGTTATTCCCCTTCTCCAGAAAATCCGATCACGATCTGAAATGAAATCAGTCGGTTACTTGTATAATTCCGCTTCCGAGCGCATCCGCCGGCTCAGTCTTACCGGATCGGTATCCTCGGCAGCGTATGCCTTCAGGAGAATGCGGAACGAAAACGGCTCCGGCTTGATCGAATGCTCCGGAGACTGTGCCGGACCGCAGCTGTTGCTGCCTAGTCCGTTCTGTCGGTAATCCAGATTCAGCGTAATGAAGCTGCGTGGAACAAGGTCGCTGGCATGCGCCGCGGACTCCACATCCTGGTCGGTGTACCGGCTTGCACTGAAATTCAAGAAATGCTCGCCAACGGCGAGGAGCCCCAATCCAGCGCCATCCGCGAGCGAGATCCAGCGGACATCCGATCGGTTCCCATTCTCCTGCGGATAAATATACGGCGTGAACAAGCCGTCCACAGTGCTGCGGTATTCCCCGAACCGTCCCGCTTCCAGGCTGTCCGGATAGCTTTCCCCAGGTCCTCTGCCGTACCACCGGACATGTTCCATGTCTCCCGCGACTTGCATTTGCAATCCGATTTTCGGCAGCATGGCGGGCGGCGTGCCGATCGGCTCACCCTTCACATCCATGATAATCAGGCCGCTGGAAGTGATCGTATAGGTCGTTTCGCAGCGGAAGCCCCAATCATATACCGGCGGCGCAATCCGGGAAATCCGCCGCACCTCCACGCTGTCTTGGTCCAGTCGCTTCCATTCGAAATGATCGATCCGCTCGGAGAGTCGGTCCAGATGGGCCTTACGCCAATCCGGCAGCACGTACATATCATTATCAATCGGCGGACGCCAGAAATTCAGCGCCGGTCCGCCAAGCGTGATTCTTTTGCCATGCAGGAATAAGCTCTCAAATCCGGAATGAAGCGAACCGAGTGACAGCTGAAAGCTGCCATTTCCCACCTTAAGCTCGTGCTTCTCCTCGGTGACCTGTAGTGGTCCCCGCCGCAATGCGGCCGTTTGCTCGAATTCAGGCTTGGACGATTCCCGCAGCAGAAACTGGGACCATGCCACCTCATGTCCCCGTTCCGCCCAGCGGCAGTCCGCAGCCAGCGAGAGGGATACCTCAAACCACAGCTCGGCATAAGGACTCACGCCTATTGTCGCTTGCTCCAAAATCTTCTGGAGGCTTAACTCCGTGCTTGTGCCTGCATCGATGCGGGGAAGCTCCAGCGCTCCGCTATGGACAAGCTGTCCATCGGCCAACACCCGGTAATGGGCCACCAGATGATCCAGCGAAATGAAATCATAGCGGTTCATGATATGAAGCACACCGTGTCTTCGCATCGACATGCGGACCGGTTCAATGACCTTTTTGTATTCCAGAAGTCCAGGTGAAGGCGTCCGGTCCGGACGGACCAAACCGTCAATAACAAAATTGCTGTTGTTTGGAACATCGCCATAATCACCGCCGTATGCATAATCCATCCTGCCGTCCGGCGTCCTTCTGCTCAGCCCGTGATCGATCCACTCCCACACGAAACCGCCCGCAAGGCGGGGATGCGCTTCAAAGGTATCGAAGTAGGGACGCAGACCGCCGGGCCCGTTGCCCATCGCATGCGCGAATTCACACAGAATATGCGGCTTGGGATGATCAGTCATTTTGCCGAATCCCTCCATCTTCTCGACGGAGGAATACATGGTGCTCACCACGTCGCACACCTCGGCTTCGCGGTCCTCCTCGTAATGAATCAGCCTCGTTGGATCATTCTCCCGGCACCATTCCGCCATCGCACGGAAATTGCAGCCGAAGCCGGATTCGTTGCCGAGGGACCAGAATAGCACGGACGGATGGTTCTTATCCCGTTCCACCATTCGGCGGACACGGTCCACATAGGCTTCCTTCCACTCCGGATCATCGCTCAAGCGGGAAATGTTGCCGAGCGGCTCGAAGCCGTGGGTCTCCAGATCCGTCTCTTCCATCACGTACAGCCCATACACGTCGCACAGCTCGTAGAACCGGGGATCGTTCGGGTAATGAGCGGTCCGTACGGCATTGATGTTGTGCTGCTTCATCATACGGATGTCCTCGAGCATCGTGGACAGGGTGACGGTTCGGCCCGTATCCGGATGATGGTCATGGCGGTTGACGCCTTTAAGCAGGATTGTCTTGCCATTTACCAGGAGCTGTCCGTCCTTCACTTCAATGGAGCGGAAGCCGACGCGCTGCGCCACCGTCTCCAGCGTTCCCCCTTGAGCATCCTGCAAGATGATCACCAAGTGGTACAGTGCCGGGGACTCGGCACTCCATAAATCCGGACCGGCTACCTTGATCTCAAAGTCCTCCACGGCGGAGTGCGAGACATCCTTCCCGGCTGACCCTACTTCCACTCCGGCTCCATTCAACAACCGCAACTGGACGGAGCCATGCTCTCTTCCTTCCAGTTCCAAACGCACGTTCAGCTTGGCATTCAGATACTCCGCATCCAGATCGGTCGTTACGCGGAAGTCGTTGATGCGAAGCGCTGACGGCTCGGCTACCAGATACACATCCCGGAAAATGCCGCTCATCCACCACATGTCCTGATCTTCCAGATAGCTTCCATCAGACCACTGGTATACCCGAACCGATATCTTGTTTACGCCGGTCTTCACATAAGGCGTCAGATCAAACTCGGAGGTCAGCCGGCTTCCCTGGCTATAGCCGATAAACGACCCGTTTAGCCACACATGAAACGCACTGTCCACCCCGTCGAATTTGACGCAAATCTTCCTGCCGTCCCAATGCTCCGGAAGCTCGAACTCGCGTACGTAACTTCCGGTCGGATTCGCATTTGGCACATGCGGCGGATCCACGGGGAATGGATAGTACAAATCCGTGTAATGAGGATGGCCGTAGCCCTGCAGCTGCCAGTGCCCCGGAACCGGGAGGTCATCCCAGGCCGATACATCGTAATCTTCTTCATAAAAAACTTCAGGAGCTGTCTCCGGCTCCTCGGCATAGTGGAATTTCCACACCCCGTTCAGCGATTGGTACCAAGCCGAACTGCCTCTGTCATAGCTTAACGCTCCGTCCGCATCCGCGAACGGAATGAAATAGGCCCGGCTTTTCGCCCGGTTCCGTTCCAGCACGCTTAGGTCATCCCAGTCGCGGCCGATACGATGGTCTTTCATATATCTCTCCATCCTTTCCCAAGCAGTCTAGTCTTCTAGAGGTAGTTCAAAAAGTCATCTTTCCATGACTTTTTAAACACGCATTTCTATGTTCTGATGCTGTTTCATGCTTCATATCAATCGTGGATGCCTCTTATCACCGGCACCTTTAACCCTTGATCCCCGTCGTGGCAATGCCGCCAACGATATAACGCTGCGCAAAGAAAAATACGGCCAGCGGCGGGATCGAGATCAGGCAGGTGATCGCCATAATGGATTGCATATCGACGCCGTGCATACCCTTGAATTGGGATAACCCCAGCGTCAGCGTATATTTCGTCTGATCATTCAGGAAGATGAGCGGACCCAGATAATCGTTCCAGCAGCTCATCATATGGAACACGGCCACCAGAATGAGCGAGGGTCCCATCAGCGGCACGATGATCCGCAGCAAAACCGTCATTTTGCCCGCCCCGTCAATCGTTGCCGCTTCATCCAGCTCCTTCGGCAAGGTCATGATGAACTGGCGCAGCAGAAAAATGAAGTAGGCGGAACCAAACCAGGAAGGTACGATGAGCGGTTTGAGCGTATTGATCCAGCCCAGGTAGTTGAACTCCATATACTGTGGAATCATGGTCACTTCCCACGGAATCATCATGGTGGCAAGCACGATCAAAAATAGCGCATCCCGTCCCTTGAACTGAAACCGGGCGAACCCGTATGCCACCAGCGTGCACGATATGAGCTGCCCGAGCGTCGACAGCAGCGTCACGATCAGCGTATTTTTCAAAAACAGGTTGAACGGCTGAATGCTCCAGGCTTCCGCGAAATTGCTGAATCTCCACACGGAAGGCAACCATTTTGGAGGAAACAGATACAGCTCCTGCTGCGACTTCAGTGCTGTCGTGATAGCCCAGAAGAGCGGCGCAATGAACAGCAGGGAGCACAAGATGAGCAGTGTGTACGTGATTACTTTTTTCATGCGGAACGCCCCTCTCTGCCGGCAGGTACGCCTGCTTTGTTACGCTTTGGCTTCGCCTTCTCCTTCTTCATCTCGCCCTCATAGAACACCCAGGCCTCCGAAGACTTGAACACGAGGAACGTCAGCGTTAGCACGATCAGGAACATGAACCAGGCATTGGCTGCGGAATAACCCATCTTGAAATACTTGAACGCATTCTCGTACATGTACATCGCATAGAAAAACGTCGACTTCAGCGGGCCACCGCCCGTAAGCAGAAGCGCCAGCGTCAATTGCTGGAAGGCCGCAATGATGGACGTAATCAGGTTAAACAGCAGGGTCGGCGTGATCATCGGGATGGTCACATTGAAGAACTGCCTGATCTTGCCCGCTCCATCTATCGAGGCCGACTCATACAGGTCCTTCGGAATGCCTTTGAGACCCGCCAGAAAAATAAGCATCATCGAGCCCTGTCCCCACAGGCTTGCAATAACCATGGCGACCAGGGACCACTTCGTATCGTTCAGCCAGTCCGGGCCTTCGATGCCGACAAGCGATAAGAAAAAATTCAGGATCCCGTAATCCCCGCTGTACACCCAAGACCAGATCATGGCGAGGGCAACGCCGGAAATGACCGACGGCAGGTAGAAGGCGGTGCGGAAGAATGCACTCCCTCTCACCTTTTGATTCAGCAGCATGGCGAGTCCCAAAGCCACGATGATGTTCAGCGGAACGAACAAAGCCGCGAACTTTAACGTAACCATCAGCGATTTCCAGAACAACGGATCGTTCGAGAACATCTCCACATAGTTGTCGATGCCGACAAAAGTCACTTGGCCTACGATCGGCCAATCAAAAAACGAAATGACGAGGGAAAACAGCAGCGGACCAAGCGTGAAAACCAGGAAACCGAATATCCATGGAAAAATGAAGAGGTAGGGCACGGCCCCACCCCAACGTTTTGGTCCAAGTCGCTTCGGGGCCGCTGTCTGCTGTTGTGAGTAAGGCACTTCAGTATGGGCCATATTCGCGAACCTTCTTTCTTCGTTTATTTCAAATAGCGTTCGCTATCCTTCACCGCTTGGTTCAGAACCTCCTGGGCATCGCTGCCAAACATGGCGGATTCCACAGCTGCCGACAGCTGGCGGTTCACTTCGTTCCATTTCGGATTCAGCAGGAAGGCCGGCGTATTGTCCGAACGCTCCAGCATCGTGTAATACGGCTTGTAGAGCGGATCCTGATCCTTCTTCAGCTCGTTCACCACGCTGACCCGGACCGGAAGGTCGGCCACGCGCATTTTGATCGCTTCATCCGATACGTAGAACTTAATGAACTCCCACGCCAGATCCTTGTTCTTGGAATCCTTCGCTATCGACAGCGCGGATTCGGCCAATACGCCCTTTACAGGCTTGCCCTCGAAGGCCGGCATTTCCACCGTACCCACGTCGATTCCAGCTTCCCTGAAGGATTCCAGCGGCCAGATACCGCTCTCCCACATGGCAATTTTGCCGGCTTTGAAAATATCCTCCCCGCTCTGCTGCCCTTTGCCTCCAGTCAGGACGGCTGAGCCGTTCTTGAGCATATCGCCGAGCATCTGAATGGCTTCCGCCGTTTCCTTGCTGTTCATGTAGCCTTCAATCGTTGTGCCGTCCTCGGAAATGAAGGAACCGCCGTTGCTCCATACGAACCCTTGCAGGTCATACGTATCGTTCTCGGCTCGTACGCCGAAGCCATACTGCTTCTTGGATTTATCCGTCAGTTTCTGGGCATTCTCCTGGAATTCCTTCCATGTCCATCCATCGCTCGGATAGGCGATGCCCGCATCGTCGAACATCTTCTTGTTGTAGTACACCACCCGGGTCGTAAAGCCCGCCGGGATTCCGTATAGCTGATTATCGATCTTGCCGTAGTTAAACAATCCTTGGTAAAAATCATCGATATTCAAATCCTCATCCTTATACGCGTAGCCGTCCAGCGGCTCCAGGGATTGGTGATACGTCGGAAAATCCCACATATACATCACGTCCGGCGGATTGGCTGCACCAAAACCGGCGGCCAGCTTCTGATCGAATCCGTCGGCATAAGCCTCCACCTGAACCTTCGTGCCAGGATGCGATTCCTCGAACTTCTTGGCGATCTCCTGCTCGATCTTCAGCGCATCTCCCGTATCCCAGGTAGCGAAGCGAAGCGTTGTCGCCGCGCCCGATGCCTTGCCATCCGGCTCCTTCGATGCTCCGGTCCCGCCGCTGCCGCCGCATGCGGCCAGCAAGGATGCCATTAACGTCATAACCGAAACCAACGCGATCCATGACATTTTCTTTTTCATATTGTCAGCTCCCCTAAAGTATTGAGTTGATATGAATTGAACCGCTTTCATCATAACTCGGATGAAAGCGGTTCAAAACGTGCGCTGATTCGCAGATGATCGTATTTTTGTTCGAACTTTCGCCCTTGGGTGTTCATTTGTTTACAATGATTCCCCTTTTTGTTCGGCACGGTATTGGCTTGGCGTCTGACCTGTGCAGCGCTTGAACCATTTGCTGAAATATTTGCTGTCGCCAAGCCCGGTCTTCTCGGCGATCTCCTGCATCGTTAAGGAAGTTTCGCGCAGCAGGCCATAGGCGAGGCGGAGCTTGCGTTTATATTGGAATGTGATAAAGCTGTCGCCAATCGTTTTCTTGAACAGGATCGAAAAATGGCTGCGGCTCAGCCCCACCTTCTGGGCCAGCTCCGCTGCCGACCACTCGTCCGCGGGATGTTCATGCAGGAGATGGACCGCGTGCAGAATCGGCTCAGGCCACTGCTCCCCGCTAAGACCGTACACCCGTTCCAGCTCGGCTTCCTTATGCAAGGATTGAAAAGCTGCCTGCACATCCTCCGAATCGTGAAGACATTCCCGCGAATTCCATGTGAGCTTCCCGCACCGGCTCTTGATCTCCACCAGCAAGCTGTCAGCCGCTCCCTTAAACTCCTCCGGTACGGCCCAATAGCAGCTGTCCGCGCCGTAGTGAATCAGCTTGCTGCAGCGCAAACCCGGCTCGTCGGAGCCCTGTTCCTGAAGCAGCCCCTCCCAATTGCTGCTGCAGCCCGCCGTCTTGATCAGATAGAGGGAGATGGGCTTGCACTCCCCCTGCCCCACACGACTGCAGAGCTGCCGGAGTTCTCCCGGGAAACGATCGCTATGACCGTTCAGCCAAGCAAACAGGTGAGCAGAAATCTGCTCTGCCAACTCGTGCGCGTAGGACGGCGTATCGGACAGCTCACGCTGGAATTTTCCCAGCATCGCTTCGAGTTCTTCGTCCTCGAAGGCGGTTTTCAGCAGATATCCCGAGGCGCCAAGCCGCATCCCCTCTTGGGCATACTCGAAATCCCGGTGGCAGCTGAGCAGAATGATTCGGGTTTCCGGCGCGACCTCCTTCACCTTGCGCGACAGCTCGATTCCATCCATCTCCGGCATGACGATATCCGTAATGACGACCTGCGGGCGAAACTCCAGAAACGCCTCCCAAGCCGCCTGACCGTTGGGGCTGTCCGCCACAACCTCCATCCCGAATCGGTCCCACGGCACCGTGGAGCGGAGTCCCTTACGCACAATGCTCTCATCATCGGCAATCAACACCTTAAAGTACCCTGCTTTCATCATCGAAAGACTCCTCCTTTTTCGGCCAGCGTATGGTGATCGTTGTTCCTTCTCCCTTAATCGAATGTACCTTCAGTCCGTATAGCGGACCAAAATGCAGCTTGAATTTCTGATCGGCGTTCCGCACGCCAAGCCCGCCGCGTCCCTTCCGCTTCATCTCCGGCGAGAATAACTGAGCGAGCTTCTCCTCCTTGATGCCGGCCCCGTTATCGCGAAGCGTAAGCACCAGCTCGTCATGATCCTCCTCGACCTTGACATGTATCTCTCCCTGACCATCGGTGAAGGCATGGAAAAAAATGTTTTCAAACAGCGGCTGAAGCGTCATCCGTGGAATCAAATAAGGCAGAAACGCCTCATCGCAATCCAGCATATAACGGAACACCTCGCCGTACCTGATCTCCTGGATTTTCAAAAAGTGACCGATCATGCGCAGCTCCCTGTTCAACGTGACCAGCTCCTGCGAGATATCCAAATTCCCCTCCAGCACCATCGTCAGATGATACAGCATCTGACGGATGTCCTCCGCGCCTTGCAGCCTGGCTTTCCACTGGATGGAGTTGAGTGTATTGAACAGCAGATGGGGGTTGATCTGATAATGGAATGCACGCAGCTCCGCCTCTTTTTTCAGCCGCTCGCTCTGCTCCACTTCGCCAATCAGTGTCTGCACGCCCGTAACCATCCGGTTAAAACTCATATCGAGACTGCCCAGTTCATCCCTGCCCTCGATTGGCGTACGGGTATCCAGCTTGCCAAAGCTCACCTTCTGCATCGAGTCCTTCAAGGTCCGAATTCGTGAGGTGAACCGGGAGGAGAACAGATAAGCAATGCCAAAAGCGAGCAAACAGGAGACGATGGCAACAACCATCGTGTTCGCCCGGATAACGCCCGAGGATTGATAGAAAGCCTTAGCGGGAACTCTGGCTTCCATGGTCCATTGGTTGACGCCAAGCGTCCGGGACCAGGTCACATCGTTGTCATGGGGCGTATACGGAGCATCCGTCTCATACACGATCGTGCCGTCCGGCGATGTAATGAGCAGGTGGGCGTGCGTGTCGGCCTCGAACTTGGCATAACTGCGCAGCAGCTCCTCGGCACTCTCCTCAATGAGGATGATGCTGCCGTCCTGAGCCTTGTCCGGGTGGTGGATCGGTACGGCGAGCCCGATGACCGGCACGTTATCGCTATCACTGCTCTTAATGGAATGATCCTGTTTGTAAAAACCGAGCCAATACGTCCCGGCATAGGCCTTCGGCCTTGTGCTCCACATCGGGATATTGCCGAGTTTATTCACATCCAGATTGTTCTCCCCATAGTAATAGCCGGAGGTCGTAATGATATAAATTCCCGCTGTCAGCTGCGTCCGAAGAGACTTCAATAACGATTCGAAGTCGTTCTTCTCCATAATGTCGCCGTATGTGGATGGCGTCCCGGCTCCGATCCCCGAATGGCTCGGGTCCAGTAAATAGGAATAAATTGTTTCCGCCGTCTGCTTCATCCGCCCTAATGCCGAACTGGTCTGCTGCTCCAGCTGCGCTACGGCATTATCGCCGTATTTGCCGAACTGGGAGTTAATCACTTTAGCGGATTGATAATAGGAAAGTCCGCCAAGCGAGAACAGCGGAATCAGGGTGACGACTAAAAAACAAGTAAGCAGCTTCGTTCGTATACTGTGATAGGTGCCGGTGAACAGCCGGCCCACTCGATCTTTGATCCCCTGAAGATTCATGGTTACTCTCCCCGTTGTCGTATCGTATCGTGAAACTTTCGTCCACTCGTTCGCCATGCGGCAGGACTGCTAACCCGTCCTTGATACCGCTTTCATTATAAACCCGAACAAAGGGCTTGTAATTAGGCGGCAACTGGAAACGGAGAGGAAACGGAAAAAGCACCTCCCCCGCTAGGCAAAAGCCCGGGAAGAAGTATTTGTCCGTCATCGTTATAGAGGTTGTTCAAAAAGTCCGCTTTTGATCACGAAGCGAATCAGGAAGCAGCTCGACATCGAATCTTGAATTCAGCCGGGACTTCCGGTGCTCACGTACCCAAAACGTACACTCCGCTCCTGACGTCCCTAGCTTCATCCAACCTTCTCGGTGCTGAAAATCGACCTTTTTGAACACGCACTTATAGGGTGTATTCATGTCCAAGAATCAAAAATACACTGGAGGTCCAGGTGAACGCCCGATCACGAAGCCCCGCACCGGTCAGGGCATCAAAATTCTCGGCCATGCCGCTGAGACTGACCATCCGGCAGTACCGCTGCGCAATCTCCGTCGCCAGCTCCATATCCCCAGCTGCCGCTACCCCTTCCACCAGCAGCATCGTGGAAGGAGCCCAGATCGGCCCGCGCCAATATCCGTCCGCCTTATAATAGCGGCTGCTTACGCTCTCGGTAGCCCAGCCGTTGCTTGTCAGGAATCGGCTTTCATCCCGAAGTCCTTCCAGTAGAGCCTTGCGAATAAACTCGGGAAGGCGTCTTCCCAGCAGGATGGGAACGAACAGCAGCAAGCTGTCTCCCTCGGATACCTCATGCGTTCCCGAGCGACAGGCCGTGAACCGGCCATCCTTCCAGAAGTGCCCGATCATGCGGTCCAGCGTATCGTCCGCTCTCTGTCTCCATTGGCTCGACTCCTCGGTCAGGCCCAGCAAACCTGCGATTTCGGCCAGCGTCTCCATCTGAATAATGAGATAGGCGGCAAGATCAGGGCTCTCGACGGGAATGCCGTTATTAAACGCCGTGCTGTTGTCCCAGCCTGAATCGTTGCCGTGGTTATACTGGGGAATGCCGTCGCCGTCATGGTCCCGGTGCGTGAACCACCACTCCGTCCATTTGGATAACGGGCCATAGACCTCGCGCAGTTGGGTCTCCTTAATGAAATCGGTCCGACGCATCATCCAGGCCAGTGTCCAGCCGTGAATCGGTGGTTTGTTGCAATTCCAAAGCTCGTATTTATCGTTCACGAAGTCAGGGATCAGGCCGCTCTCATCCTGCCGGTCAAAAAAGATCATGAACTGATCCCAGGCCAGCTCCGGCTGATGCCGCACGAGGGCCATCGCGTTAAAGCAGTTGTCCCAGCTCCAGATGTTGGTCATCCAATTCTTGGACATATACATGGCTGGGCGGGTCAGACAGCCTTCTGCCGGAACCACGCAGGACCAGGTGATATAGGCCGCGAGCTCCCTTGCTTCCTGCCACCGCTCAGAGACGGTAAGGGTGTTGTTCAGCCATGCGGCATAATCTTCCCGGACGCTATGAACCGCCTCGTCGAAGGACTCCCATTCCTTGCGCGGGGTCATGACGGTCATGAACTCCTCTACCGCAAATTCCGCCATATTAGTTAACGCGTCCACGGAGAAGTCGGCGGTCACCCGCGAGCTCTTAATCTCGTTCCATTCGACCTCCATGCCCATCTGGCCTGCAAGCCGGGTCAGCATGAAGCGGCAGCCATGTGTGAAGCTGTTCACCTCCCAGCTGTCCGGATGGGTCTCATAGGCGTAATCATACGCTGCTGGAAAAAAGGTAAGCCGGATGCCGCAGCCTTCCGAGCGGAATCGGACGGTCCGGGAGTCCGATAAACAAATGTCCGCATGACCCTCCGAATCGGAGGCCTTTAGCCTGATTTTGTCGGGTGATGCCATAGGTTCAAACGGAACCGGCTCGCTCTGCCGGTTTAGCAGCTCTATCAGAAACGCCTCGCCAAACTTGTCATCTCCTCCGCGGACGGTTCGCAGGTAAAGTCCTGGTCTGCGGTCCTTTGCCGCGGGCAGGAGGGAAATTGCCAAGAAGGACTCTCTTCGGCTGAAAGGTACGATATTCAGATCAAAATTCATAAGACATCTCCTTCGCTGAGGTATCGCTTTCATTGTAAGACTTCTCATGGGAAGAGAGGACTGCCGGATGTCTTGCCGATAGAGGGATATTGTTTGCCGCAGGCTCGCTTGAGCGAGGGAGGTGTCATTTTGTTCGATAAGAGGGGGGACAAATGTCATGGCAACCAACAGTGACGCAAGATCCTATAAAAAACCGCCGATGATCGCGGCATCGGCGGTGGGCGTGATGAGTGTGTGTAGCGTATGATCGGGACAATTACGACTGCTTCCTAAGGCCATTATGGCCGCTGGCCGTGCTGCCGCCAATATTGTCTTTTTCCGTCATCCCGCACCGTAATTCCAAGCTTCGATAGTTCCCGGCGCAGATCGGCTGCATCCTCTTTTTCCTCGTTCTCCATCGCCTTCTCCCGTGCCAGGAAGAGCGCGTTCAGGCTGGGCGTTAGTTCCGGCGAATCGGCAACCCATCGGACATAATGATCGGCGAACGGATCACGGTCTCTCCAGGAGTAACCGTGCCGCTTGAAGGCTTCGGCCACGGCATCCCGCTTGGCTTCGGGTTTCTCCCGGTAGAGTTCCTGCCCCTCAGTGCCCAGCAGGACCAGCTGCTTGCCATCCAGAAAGACCGCAGAAACCTCGTCTCTCGTAAACGTTTGTTCGGCATCATGCATGCGAAGTCTGATCTCTTGATCCGACAGGCGAACGGCAAGGCTTTCTTTAATGGCAATGTGGGAGAGTACCATGCCCGCAAGCAAGCCCAGAATAGCGGTTACGATGACGACCCAAGGTCCTTGTATAGATGCGATTAACTCCAGCGGTCCTTGAAAAGGCACCCAGGCGAGGCCCGTTGCCCAATCCGCGATTGCAGGTATAAACCAGCCGACAACCGCGCCTAATAACGGCGGTACCGCCCAAATCAGGATCCGGTCAGAAGCTGATAATCC
Source organism: Paenibacillus sp. FSL F4-0100 (assembly GCF_037993005.1). Lineage (NCBI taxonomy): Bacteria > Bacillati > Bacillota > Bacilli > Caryophanales > Paenibacillaceae > Paenibacillus > Paenibacillus sp. FSL F4-0100. The sequence goes on along the minus strand of NZ_CP150303.1, from coordinate 1,538,162 downwards.
AAGGTCACTGTATTCCATCCCGTGATTCAAGTATATCCGCTCCTTTCCTGAGGGTACTGTTCACCGCTTCCCTCCATATCGCTTGGTAATCCAATCGAATATCCATCATGATATAACTCGTGATATTATCAATGACCAGTGCCAGAACATACGCTTTGGAATCTGCATTCTGCCGCTCAATGATCCCGAAGTCTGCTCCTAACCGCATCAGTTCCCGAAAGCCGTCCAGGAACGATTGCTGCATAGCTATCACCCGCTGGCCGTAATTGGCACTCCGATTTGCGGTCAGCATGAACTCATTCAATAGGCGCATGACCCGCACAAAAGCCTCTTCCTCCTCCGGAAACATGCGCAATCCCCCTTGGTACAGCTTCTCCGCGAAGTTGTGCTCGTTCATTTCGGTCAGGGAGAAATAATGATCGAAATGATAATCGCTGAACATATAATCAAAGACGCGCTCCACCAGTTCATCCTTGGATGCAAAATGGTAGTAGATCGACGGTTTCGTAATACCCACCTCGCCGGCAATCATCGCAAGGCTGGTCTTCTCGATGCCATGAACCGCAAACAATCCGATGGCGGCCTCAACGATCTGCAGTGATGTTAAGTCTTTCTTTTTCAACGTATGATCCTACTCCTTTTTTTAACTACCGATAGGTAGAATTTTAAATCTAAGAATGGAAAGTGTCAATATTTTTTTAACTATCGGTAGTTAAAAATAAAAAAATCGCCGACGCTTATCGCATCGACGATTCGTATAGATTCGTTTGGTGCCATAACCGGCTCAACCGATTAGAGCATTCTTCTTCCCATCATGATGATGGTATTAAGCAGCGACTTCCACTTTCCATCGACTGTACGTGCAGTCGTTGCGGTGTTGGCCGCTTGATTGCGTTTAGATCGCAATTTCGTTGCCATCCTGCATCGTTCCAATTCCTGACGGAGATCGCGAACATGCTGTTTGGCAATATCTTCATTATTGATATTCATGGTTTCATTCCTCATTTCATTTTATAGCGACAACATTCCGACATTACCAATACCTGCAAGCGCCTCTTCCGTCCCCTTCACTATGATACTTCCATTGTTTACCCGAAGGTAAGGGTACAAAATGCCTTTAATTCTTTTTTCCCCTACAACGACTTCGCCGAAAAGATCCAGGGAGGACAGCGAAGCCTTAATGTCTTCCTCAGTCACGTCATCGTCAAAGGTCAGGGTCCCGTCAACGATAAAGCTAGCCGGCTGCCCCAAAGCCAGCAGTTGATCCCTCGACCAGGTCTCCTCGCCGTTGATGAAAACAAAGAGCCGCTCATAACTTACGATTTCCGTGTTCAGGTTGGGACAGCGCTCCCAGACCAAATCCTCGATCTCCTCGCTGCAAATGATGAACGAAGTCGACTGTATCTCTAACAAGGCCTGGCTGAAGGCATCCCGGGTCACGTCCGCCTCGAGAATGAGCGGCTTATTCGTGTAGAGCTTATGGTCTTTAAAGCGCCGAGCGGTTCTCGCGTTTAGCCTTACGGGTTTGGTTACATATTCGAAGCCTGCCGGGATCACCTCGACCAAGCCGTTTATCGTTTTCAATTTTTCGTAGAAATAAGGAGATTGATGTTCATGAATAACCGCCTTGCCGTTAACGCGGATACTTTCAATTCGGGCCGTGAACTGCTCCATATCCAGTTCCTTATCCAGCTGAACTATGCCGTTCAACACCAGCTCCATGGGCTCGTTGCTGGAGGCCAGATACGCATTATTCAATTGAACCTTCCCGGACTCGAACCTGGGCTCGTATTGATACGCGTGTATTTCCGCGCTGGCTCCTCCCGCTTTGATCAACGCAGCGGTAACAGCTCCGGCCAGATGCCGGGGAGCATAGACCTGGCCGTTGACCACCAGGTGCAGCGTACCGTTCTGGAATACTTCAAGAGATACTTCTTTATCGATAATGACCGTGCCGTTAACGAACACGCGGTCCGGCTGCTCCAGAAGCTGAAAATATTCCTCGTCCAATCGCAGCGTGCCGCTGTAATAACGGTGCCCCTCCGGAATTTCAAGCGTCTTGCCGATATTGCCTGCATTTTTCAACAGCGTGAGCAGGTGTGCCGTCTCTGCCCGGTAGATTACAAGTCCCACGTTTCCGATCCGTTCGATGCTTGTTACGGTTTCCTCCGTTGCCTGCGTAAGATCCAACATCCCTACATTCTCGATTATTCTGCTCATTTCATATCTTCCTCCCATAGTTTTCTCAATTTTTTAATGGCAGTTTGCAATTTGTACCGAACCGTGGCTGCCGGCATGCCCAGTTGCTCACCAATTTCCTGGCTGGACATCCCGAGCCAAAAGCGCTTAAACACAATATCGCTTTGCGATTGCGGCAAACGGGCGAGCCATTCCGTCATTTCAATATTGCGGCTTGAAACGGGGAGCTCGGCGACGTCCAGATCATCCTCCCACGATACGAGCCGCTTCTCCCGGCGGCTAATATCGATCATGCGATTTTTGACGACTCTGAAGAACCAGGCCTTTTGCTTGTGAAGGGGCAGAGCTGCCAGATTCGGCTCCTTAATGGCCTTCATAAAGGCATCCTGGACCAGATCATCCGCTTCATAAGCATGCTTGGCAATGGATCTGGCATAACGCCGGACATCGTCCTTCAGATTTTCATAGAGATCACATACTTCCATTAGCCAACCTCTCACTTTTCGTTTTGTCTTTTCTGTTAATATAACGTTTGGGCAAATGAAACTGATGGATATTCTCGAAATTTTTTTCGAGCCCATAAAAAACACGCCAACCGTCAACGCAGTCAGCGTGTCTGCCTCTATTTAATCCCAATCAATATTATTGATTGATCAATTACTATTTTCCGTAAAAAAAATCTGTAATATATCGTTATATCGTGGCTGCACTACGCTTTGCGTCTTCTGCTTCTCGAGCTTGTTTGTCCATTAAACTCCTCATCGTTGCCGTAATTGCCTGCTCATGGGGCGTCCATTGAATCGGCCCTATCAAGCGTTCATATTTTTCACCGCTCAGCACCAGAGGCTCCTCGGTCAAATACAGCATCTCAACCACCTCTTTCATCACAGGATTGAATAATCCAATCAAAGATAGCCCAATTCGTCCCAGCGGCATCACAGTCTTGCGCTTTCCGGCAGCCTGCTGTGCAATCCGTACCAGCTCATGGCCTGAAATTACGCCCGGTCCGGGGATATGCCAGTTCTGCCCATAGGACTCCTCTCTTGTTGCAATCTCCACAATCATCCGCGCGGCATCCGGCAAATAGACGTACTCACGGGGAACGCTCATATTGCCGATGAAAGCGGTCGGTTTGCCTGCCGCAATAGCTTCCATCGTTACCGATAGGTAAGATGCCTGCGCAGAGGGACCGTAATAATCGGGAAGCCGTACGATAAGAGGTTTTGCCTTATGCCAACGCGACGAGAATATCAATTGCTCGTAGGCCAATCTCACTTTGCCCTTGCGGGTATGCGGTTTTTTGGGATGATCCTCCGTCGCCTTTTCCATTAAGCGCCTGCCATAAGGATAGATTCCATCAACGACAACAACCTTTGCATCCAGCTTCTCTGCTGCTGTCATAACCGATTCACCCAGCGGCAGCAGCCTGGACTCCATCTCGTGATAGGGAATGTTGGCACTGTGAAAAATAACGTCAGCTCCTTCCCCGGCTCTTAGAATATCCTCGGGTTTAAACGCATCTCCAATTTCCAGCGTAAGCAGAGGAGAATGGTCCAACTGCTCCGCCAGCTCATTCAGCTTCGTCGAGGAGCGGCCGAAGGCCACCGTTTGGACCCCACGCTTTACCAGCTCCACGGTTAATGGAGCTCCTACCCCACCTGTTGCACCCAAAACAATCGCTTTTTTCATCATCAATCTCTCCCTTATCCCATATCGTTATTGATTGACCAATTACAATTTCTTTTAAAAAAATGCCCTTCTTCCACCGCGCACTACCCATACGGTACGCGGTGTGGCACAAAACGCGCCTGGACATGATCTATCTTATAGGCATCATATTTGGCATATCCATCGCCATGGCTACATTGCACAGCATGCCCCGGGCCAGAAAATCGGAGGTTTTCTTATCGGCATCCTCAAACCCCGCCCGCACAAAAGCATTCTCCACGAGGTCCTTCACCTCATTCATTCCCTGCTGCATCGCTTCGCGGATCGGCGCTTCCTGAATCGTCTGTGCCTGCATCTGGAGCAGGATCTCACTGCGATGCGACTGCACAATCCCTTCGTAGGCCTGAATCAAACCCAACTCCAGATTCTCTGGAGAAGCGGATTCGATCACCGCTTGAAATGCCTCCACGATGCGCTCCCAGGAAACAGCCAGCGATTCCACGAGCAGTGACTCCTTGGTAAAGAACCGATAGACGTAAGGCTGGGATATCGCTGCCCGTTCGGCAACCTGAGCCGTGGTCGCGCGATAATATCCAATCTCTGCAAACACTCCGATGGCTGCCGCCACGATATCATTCCGCCGATTCGCAGAGGTTGACGCTCTAGCCATTTCTACCACCCTCCTTCACTCATCTTGTTTTATTATTGATTGACCAATCACTAATTGAGCTTAGTATATACGGCCTCCTTTCTTTTTGCAACTGCTTTTTTCCAAAATGATCAAATACAACATCTGGCTATAACTTGCGCATCGGGAAGGAATCCGCTATTACTTATCGAACTGTTTTATAAACCGTGAATAAGGCGGGCGCATATTTAAACACTTTATTCTGCAATCGATCAAGGAGGATGAATCATGAGTCATGAAGGCCAACAGCAATTCGAACGATGGCATAGACACCGTACGGTCTTGTTGCAACTGCTGCAGGACGTAAAGAGCGAGCATTTGGATTATAAACCGTGGGAGAACGCCTATACCTTGGGTGCATTAGCTGTTCATATTGCAGCGTCCTCGGATATGTTCCTGCGCTCCATTGCAAAAGGCTCGTTCTCTCCGCCTTCGATTTCCACCGAGTACGAAACCATCGATGACATTAGAAATATCGTGCAAGCTTCAACCGAATCGTCTACAGCGGTTTTTGCTGAATTGTCTGACAGCCAGCTCGAGCAGCCGCTCGACTTTAACGGGTTCGTTGTCCCTGGAATAGTTTGGCTGGGCAACATGGTCGACCACGAAATCCACCATAAAGGGCAATTATTCACTTACGTGCGGGCGGTAGGAATCGAAAAGGTTCCCTTCTTCACTGTCCAGCCGCCAAAGCAGTAACGATAGGTACGACTGGATTTGCAGCTGCAAGTTCCTCATACTTCTCTAGATGCATCCTACTCAAAATAAAAAGCCGGATTTCCTGCACTCAGGAAATCCGGCTTTCTTGCCCTTACTAACCCTGCTTCGCCAGCTTCACCACAGCCTGCAAGGCCGTGGTAATCTCGCGTTCCACCGCGTCAACGACCACATTCGTGTTCGGGTCGTACTCGGCCGCGAGATCAGCGTCGGCAAAGCCGTCCATTGCTACAATCGCACCGGCGCGAACGCCGCGGATCGACGCAACGACGTACAGCGCCGCAATTTCCATCTCTACGCCTAGCGCTCCCGCTGCTTTGTACTTTTGGTGCGGTACTTCTTCAACGCCGTTAAAGAACACGTCCAGGGTTACGGTAATCCCCTTGCGCACCACGCCCTCACCGATCGCGAGGGCGGATTCGTACAGCGCTTCCGCTACCTGGCTGTCCGCAACTGCCGGAAAGCCGTCTGGCACCAGCTGCTTCGTCAGGCCATCCGTACGGATCGCCGCGGTGCTGACGACAAGGCTTCCCGCAGGGGTATCCGCCCGATACGATCCGGCCGTGCCCACGCGAATCAGGGTCTTTGCCCCCGCGCGGATCAGCTCCTCGAAGCAAACCGCAGCTCCCGGACAACCAACGCCGTGGCTGGTTACCGCAAGCTCGACGCCTTCATACGTCCCCACGAAGGTGCGGTATTCCCGGCTGAACGCGAGTTCGCGCGCGTTTGTAAGCTTGCGGGAAATGGTCTCCGCACGCTTCGGATCGCCGCAGACAATCACAAATTCAGGTATATCCTCTGAGTTCACTTGCAAAATAGGCATCAACATATTAGTCAAACTCCTTATGTGTCCATTCGTCTTCAGGTATATCCAGTGCCTCGCCGCTAAACCGTTCTTCCTTGAACGGGTCCGCTTCATTGTGGAAACCGTTGCGTTCCCAGAAGCCTGGGCGGTCTTCCTTCATAAACTCAATGCCGCGCAGCCATTTGGCGCTCTTCCAGAAGTAGCGATGCGGCACAACCGTGCGCAGCGGCCAGCCATGCTTGTCCGTCAGCGGCTCGCCGTTAAAGCGATAGGCCAGCAGCACATCGTCCTTGAGCAGATCCTCGATAGGTACATTCGTATCATAATCCGGATCGGCATGAAACATGACGTATTTGGCATCCGGCTTGATCTTCAGCCCCGCCAGGAAATCCCGGAACAGGACTCCCTCCCAAACCGTATCGAATTTGGACCAGCGGGTGACACAGTGAATATCGGTATTCACGGTCACCGTTGGCAGCCCCATGATATCTTCATAAGAAAACGTCCGTTCCTCTTCGACTTCGCCGAATACCTTGAGCGTCCACTCCGACATGTCGTAATGAGGAACCTCCCCTTCGTGCAAAATGGGGAATTTCTCGGTCAGCGTCTGCCCCGGCGGCAGCTTGGCACGCTGCTCCTCGGTCAGGTTGCCCACCGCCACCGGCTTCATTTTCTTCAAACGTTCTGCTTTTTTGTGCACCAAGTTCATCTCCTTTACGCTTGATCGCTTTCGCATCCGCTGATCGTCTAAGATGGCGAATTCTCTTGTTGTCACGGCGCAGCATCCGCACCTATCTGGAGCTTGAGCCCTGCTTCAGTGCATCCTGCTGGAAGCTTTTGTCCTTAAAGAAGAACATCGCCAGAATCGTGACGACATAAGGCAGCATCTGCGTGAAATGCGTAGGCAGCGCCAGTCCCTGGAACCTTATGCTGAGCGCATCCATAAAGCCAAACAGCAGGCTTGCGGCCGTTACTCCAAGCGGACCCGATTGGCCCAGCATCGTGGCTACGAGCGCAATAAAGCCGCGTCCAGCCGTCATGCCTTCCGTAAACATCGTCACCTGGCCAAGCGACAGCTGCGCACCGGCAAGCGCACACAACACACCGCTCGCCAGCACGGCTCCATACTGATACCGTCTTACACGGATGCCCACGCTTTTGGCAGCGAGTGGATTCTCGCCGGCAGCCAGGAACCGGAAGCCGCTCTTCGTGCGATAGAAATAATACCACATGAGGCCCGCAATCAAAAACGACAGATAGACAAGCGGCGTCAAACCCGCCAGTATCGGACCGATCACCGGAATATCCTCGATAATCGGAATGTTCCATTTCGGCAGCCCGACCATCGTATTGTCATAAAATGCACCTTTTACATCAAAAATAGCCCGTAAACTAAATGTGGTCAATCCAGCCGCCAACGCATTCATCGCGATACCGACCACGATGACGTTCGCCTGCAGATTGATGCTGAGATAAGCAAATATAAAAGAGAATATCGAAACGATCACAATCGCGAACAAAATCGCATAAAAGACGTTGCCGAAGAAGTGGTTCCCCACCACGGCGGAAAAAGCGCCAAGCAGCATAAAGCCTTCCAAACCGACGTTGAACAGTCCGACGCGCGAACACAGGGCACCGCCGAGGGCCGCAAGCAAGATCGGAGTGAGCACCCGGAGGGCCGAGTTGATTAAGGCAATATCAAACAGCTGTTCCATCGGATTTGTTCCCCTTTCTGCGCTTCAGGAAGCTGTAAGTGAATCGGGCGGAGATAAACAGAATCAGCACGGCTTGGATAATCGCTCCTACCTCAAGCGGCACTTCCGTATTCCGTTCCACGCCCATACCGCCTGTCTGCAGCGCGGCCAAAAAGATCGAGGCAATCAGCGTGCCGATCGGATGCGATCCTGCCAACAATGCAGCCATAATGCCCGTCCAGGCATAGTCGGCCGTAGATAATGCACCATCGATATAGCGATACTGGGAGCCCAGAATTTCAACGGCGCCACCAAGACCGGCCAAGCCGCCGCTGAAGAACATGGCGCCAAGCATCATCGGTCCGCGCTTAACGCCGCCAAACAGGGCAAACAGCGGATTGCCGCCAAGCATCCGTACCTCGTAACCGATCACGGAGCGCTTCAACAGTACGAATATAATCAATGCGGCCAGCACCGCGAGCACAAAGCCTACATGCAGCGGCATACCGGAGATTAGCTTCGGCAGCCAGACGCTGTTATCCAGCATTTCGGATTGCGCCATCGCCGCCGAACCTGAACGGTCTTTCAGCGGATAGGCGACCAGATAACCCGCAAACAACACGGCCACATAGTTCAGCAGCAGAGTAGAAATCAGCAGGTTAACCCGAAACCGGGCATCAAAATATCCGGCCATCACCGACCATAATCCGCCTGCGATCACACCGGCAAGGATGGCAACGATACACACCAGCCAGCCCGGACCCGGCATGTACAATCCGACCAATGCGGCAGAAAGCGCGCCAAACACCATCTGACCTTCCGCGCCAAGGTTAAAGAACCCTGCACGGAATGCAAACGCCGCACCCAGACCAATCAGAATAATCGGAGTCGCCCGGGACAACGTATTCGTGAAGAAATACATGCCCCCAAAGGCACCCTTCCACATCTCCGCGTAAGTCTGCAGGATATCGCCACCAGCAATCATGATGGCAATGGCTCCGGCGAGCAGCCCTACAATGATGGCCGCAATCGGCTGGAGCAGCGGAAGCGTAAATTTTGTCCATTTATTCATTACAAGGTTCCTCCCGCCATCAGCAGTCCCAATTTCTCTTCTGTCGCTTCCTTCGCTGACAGTTCGCCTGCGATCCGGCCTTCAAACATAACCAGAACCCGGTCGGACAGCTTCAAAATTTCCGTTAATTCCGACGATACCAGCAGAATTCCCGTCCCCTCTTCACGCCGCTTAAGCAGCTCGCCATGGATCGTCTCCATGGCCCCGATGTCGACGCCGCGCGTCGGTTCGGCAGCGATCAGGAACGGGGTTCCCTGCTCCAGTTCCCGTGCGACGATCAGCTTCTGAAGATTGCCGCCGGATAAATACTGCGTGCTGGTCTCCAGAGAGCCCGTCTTGATCGAGAACTTCTGAACCCATCCGGAAACTAACGAACGAATGTCCTTCAGATTAAGGAAGCCGCCCTTCTGCAAGCGGCGGTGGTGCCCCATAAGCCCGGTATCCATCACGGTTGCCGTTCGATTAGCACCCCATACATAGCGATCCTCCGGAATATGGGCTAATCCGTGCTCCCGTATTTCTCTTGTCGACATACCGGTTACGTCCTTGCCCGAAACGGCAATCCGCCCGCTGTCCGGCTGAGCCAGACCGGAAATTACCTGAAGTAGCTCTGACTGCCCGTTGCCGGAAATACCGGCAATCCCGACAACTTCGCCCGCACGGACTTCAATATTCACTTCGTCCAGAACCGGCTTTCCTTTCGTTCCGCGGATCGAAACGTCCGAGACTTCCAGCACCTTCTCACCTGGCGTGATCGGCTTACGATCCAGCTCCATGAGCTCGCGTCCGACCATGAGACGGGAAAGCTGATGGGCATCGGTATTCCCCTTCTCCACAACGCCCGTGACGGCGCCGTCACGAAGCACCGTGATGCGATCGGCCACATCAAGGACCTCGTTCAATTTATGACTTATCAGAATAAAGCTCTTTCCCTGTTTGGAGAGCTGTTTAATGGCATCCAGGAGCTCCTGTACCTCGAGCGGCGTCAGCACGCCCGTTGGCTCATCCAATATAATGATTTCGGCGCCCTGATACAGCACCTTCAAGATTTCAACCCGCTGCTGCACGCCAGGCGCGCTGCTGCTTACGATTGCGCGGGGATCCACCTTCATTCCGTATTGATCACAAAGCCCCTCAACAATCTTCACGGCTTGCTTGCGGTCAAACCTGGCACCTGATCCCGGCTCATTGCCGATCACGATATTCTCAGCGATTGTAAACGTAGGAAACAGCATGAAGTGCTGGTGCACCATACCGATGCCGCCCTGAATCGCGTCAAGCGGGCTTGCAAACGAAACTTCCTTGCCATTCAGCCGAATCGTACCCGAGGTTGGCTGCTCCATCCCGTACAATATCCGCATCAGCGTTGTTTTGCCTGCACCATTCTCCCCGACGATCGCATGAACTTCACCCGCACGCAGCGAAAAATCAATGCCGCGGTTTGCGCTAAACTCGCCATACTTTTTCGTAATATTGTCCATCTGGAGTAGCATCGAGTCATGCCTTCCTTTCGCTTCTGAATGAAAGACCGACTGCTCATGTGCAGCCGGTCCAGGTGAGAACTAATTTTGTTCCAATGCGTTGGTTACTTTAATCTTTCCGGCGATAATATCGTCGGAAATCACCTTAAGCTGATCTACGATGTCTTGTCCAATAAATGGGTTAAGCGGTGTTTTGCTCTCATGGGTTACGTAAGTAAGACCCACGCCGCCTTCTTTCAGACCGTAATCACGAATATCGAATGAGTATTTGTCTTCTGCAAAGTCTTTAACCGTTTCGTAGACAACAGCGTCTGTACCTTTCAATTGAGCAAGCACAACGTGCTCGGGATCCGTGCCCGTGTTATCCGTATCTTGTCCTGAAGCATAGAAGCCTTTCTCTTTCGCGGCTTCGAATACGCCCAAATCACCAACAGCGGAAAGGCCTGCAACGAAATCGGCACCTTTGGAGTTCTGCAGGAGTGCGAGTTCCTTCGCTTTAGCCGGATCTGTGAAACCGCCGACGTAGTTAACGAAAATTTCAACGTTAGGGTTTACCGATTTTGCACCTTCTGCAAAGCCGGTCATATATTTATGCATAATCGGAATGTCGTCTGCAACCACGTTGCCAACCTTGTTGGTCTTCGTAGCCAATCCAGCTGCTGCACCAAGCAGGTAAGCTGCTTCATGTTCACGGAATACGACGCTGCGGACATTCGGCAAATCCACTACCGTATCGATAATGGCAAAAGGCACGTCCGGATTCTCCGGTGCAACCTTCTTCAGTGCATCTTCCATTTGGAAGGTGGATGTGATAATCAAATCATATTTTTCAGCAACCGCCGTACGCAGGTTTTGCTCAATCGAAGCCGGGTCTGTTGATTCAATCGTTTTCACTTCGACATTGAAATCGGCAGCGGCCTTCTGCAATCCTTCGTCCATCAATGCAAAGAAAGGATTCACGCCGATCTTCTCAGGGAGAACAAGTGCAATGCGTTTCTTATCTTGAGATCCTTCTGAACCGCCATTAGCTGCACCATTGTCAGTAGACTTATCATTATTGCCGCAACCTGCAAGCAATCCAACGGATAATACGAGTGTTAATAGAATTGACCATGTCTTTTTCATTTCCTGACCTTATCCTCCTAGATGAGCACTTTTTTATACTATTATCCTATGGTATAGACAAGCAGATGTCAAAACAAAAATTTTAGCGTTTTATGTAGTTTAATGTGTTTTTTAGCAAAAACTTGGCGGAAAACTGCCGATATCACAGAACATTACCTTATCAAAATGTCGAGAATGTTCGGAAATTGCCAACATTTGAGCAAGCGTTTTCTGCCGAGATCAGCATGAAAACGCATTAATTTCAAATTTTCGGCAGCTTATATGCTGCTTTTCCTTTTCATTCACGCAGAAAGGGATGCCTAAAGGCATCCCCTGCAAATATATGAAATGTTCTAAGATCCGACCTAGTTAATCCCGCTGAATCAATCGATCAGCTCTGCTGCCTTTAATAACCGCTGCAGCATGACGGCCGCCTCGCCGCGGGACAGCTTCTGCAGCGGCTTAAGCCCTGCGTCGGCTCCATGGACTATTCCTTGCTGCACAAGCGCGGCAGCAGCCGGTTTGGCCCAAGCGGACAGCTCTTGGAGATCTTGAAAAGATGAAAGGATATCAGCTGATTCCATCTCATTCACTGTACTCGTTAATCCTGCCAGCTTCATCACTCTAGCCATAACCGCTATGGCCTCTTGGCGCGTAATCCCTTGAGTTGGCCGAAAACGGCCGTCCTCATACCCCTGAAGAAGCTCATACTGTACGGCTTGTGCAATGACGCCGCTATACCAGTCGCTTGCGCTGACATCCTGAAAAGCAGGGATTTCGCCCTTCACCTCGTGCAAACCGAGTGCCCTGACGATCATGGCAGCAAACTCCGCACGATTCACATGAGCGTCCGGAGCGAAACGGGTCCTCTCGGGCTGATTCGCACCTGGGTTTGTGGGCTCCTTCACTCGGCCGCTTCCATCGAGGATCAATCGCGAAGCCAGATCGTTCACGGCATCCTTGGACCAATGAAACGAAACATCGGCAACGCTCGCTTGATGTGATATGAGAGCAACGGTTCCGGCGGTGAGGCGATGCAGAACGGCCTCGCTGCTTCCATCTTTCTTCATCTCTATTCGCGTCGGGATATGATGGAAATCTCCATTCTCATCCACCCGGGCAGCTGTAGTAATCGGGCCTGACACTCCCTGTCGCCATGAAATCCGCTGCTCCGCATACTGTGGAAACGGATCTAATTGCAGGGATATGTCCTGAACCTTAGCTGTAATTTCAAAATCGACAGGCAAACCGACAAGGGTTATACCGGATTGCAGCGCCGCCTTCTGAACAGCCTTTACCTTAGCTGCATCGCTGGCAGCCATCGTTAGAGTCACCAATATTTGATCCGCCGCTATCGGCTTATCCAAACTTCCCGACTTCTGCCAGCGCGATGATGCCATCACGGCAGCAGGAACATGGAAGGTACCGAGAACGGATCGGATTTCAATGGCGCCCTGCTTAGCATCAAGAAGGTCAATTGCAGCACCGCTTATTTCCAGGTAGACATGATCCGCAGGCTGTGCAAGCGCAATGACGATGACCGGATTGTAGTCCACGGTCTTTAAACGGGCTTCCAGCTTTGCCGTATCCAGCTTCATCGAAACGACGGTATGTCCATCTGTCTCATGGAACAAGCCTGTAACCATCCCTTCCTGAGATTCATCGTTTAGCGTAACTCTGACATTCACTCTGTTCTCTGCTGGCGTGGCACTGCCTGATGAACCTGAATTTGCGTATCCTGAGCCTGAGCCAGTACCTCCAGGAGATAAACCTCCTCCCGGTTCTTCAGGCGTTACACCTCCGCCTCCGGTTGACGACGCTCTTGTCACCATCACTCTATATTTCAGATGCTGGCCATCCGGCGCCGTCACAACGACCTCGATTATATGGTTACCTACGGAAACCGGGAGTTCCGGGCTCTCCTGACCGGAGAAAATATCGATCGGCCCCACTTCCAAATCCCCGGCTTCCCCGTACACGCTGACCGTTACCTGCACACGAGCGTCATACACCTGGGCAGTCACCGTAAGGCGATCCGTTTCATTGGCTACCTGTGCCTTGTAGTCATAATGATATCTATCGAATTCAGGGCTCAGACCCACTTCCGCTCCAGGTGAATTCAGCGCCAATGCTTGCAAGGTGGCGTCATACGGCGTGGTCGCAGGCTCCCTGACCGTAAAGCTCCAGGTATCCCCGCCTTGAATTCCGGCAAAATAAGTACCCGAATGGTTACCGGTAAAAGCCCCCGATTCGATCTCGACATAATAGGTCTTTCCATAGTCGAAAGCAGTCAACGGGTTTAGGGTCACCGCGTTCCCGAGAACCGAGACCTTACCTGCATCGGCAGCATCGATGGTCTCCACGACACGCTGATCCGAAGCTTGCCTAATCGTAATCGATTTACCGGACACAGCCGTCACGTCTTCATTGAAGACAACCTGCAGGGTCGCATCACTTTCAACGCCGACAGACTGATGAGCCGGCGCATACGATACCGCCGTAAGTTCAATCGGTTCCGGGTTCACGCTCCATTTGGCATACAGCGTAACATCCTGCGTACCGAAGATAAGCTTGCCGCCAGCCGGATAATCGATCCCGCTTCCATCGGCCTCCGTATTCCAGCCGACGAAGCTGTACCCATCCTTGCCCAGTTGGCCTGTATTGCCCGCTACAACCGTTTCTTCGCCTCTGGCAAACAAACCACTGCTTGCCGGAACATTCCCTGTCGTATTTCCGTTGCCATCATAGATTAACGAATAGATTTGCGGCCATTTCGTTGTCACTTTCAGCATGCGGTATGCGCTTTTTCTGCCGACGGCATCTTTGGCGATGACATTAAAATAATAATCCGTGCCTTCCGCCAGTCCGTTTACCACAAGTGCGGTTTGATCGGCCGTGTAGCTACCGATCGGCTTTCCGTACCTCTCCATTTGACTTACGTCCCCGATATTCGGGCTGCCAGACGAATATAAAAGATACTGCAGGTCGTGCTGCTCCGTCATATTGTCCCGGGCCTTAGGCCACTCCAATCCAACGGAGTCCGCGGTAATGCTGTACGGATTCAAGACCCCACTTCCTGTATCCGGGGACGTGGTATCCAGCACGGCCTTCGACAGGGTAGGTATTTCCCTCGTGTTTATCGTTCCGTCTCCGATTTGCCCTCCGGAATTCAAGCCCCATCCCCAGACGGTCCCATCCTTCTTCATCGCCACGCTATGAAAGCCGCCGGCGGAAATTTCGCGTACATGCTTGATCCCCGGCACAGGGGCTGGAATGAGGCTGTAAGCATTCGGCAGGCCAAGCTGCTTCTGACTATTTTCCCCCCAGCTCCATACGTTCCCTGCTTGGTCTACTGCTAGGCTGTGGTATCCTCCGCCTGCAACCGCAACAATGTGCTCCAGGTTTCTAACCTGCACCGGTGTCGTTCGGTTTGTTCTCGTGCCGTCCCCAAGCATGCCGTATGTGTTTTTTCCCCATGCCCAGACGGTGCCGTCTTGTTTAACCGCCAAACTATGAGACCCTCCGGCGGCAATGGCAACGACGTCTGTCAGCCCCGCCACCTGTACCGGCATGTATCGATCCATCCTCGTTCCATCGCCGAGTTCCCCGTCTCCGTTCACGCCCCAGGCCCATATGGTACCGTCGGATTTCAAGGCAAGACTGTAATATCCTCCAGCCGCAATCGCCTTCACATCGCTTAGACCGGTCACGAGAACCGGGGTGTTTTGTTGTATCGTCGTTCCATTGCCCAGCTCGCCGTTGTCGTTTTTCCCCCAAGTCCATACGGTGCCGTTCTCGGAAAGCGCCATGCCGTGATAGCCCAATCCGCCGGATATGGCCCTAATCCCGCTTAAACCTGCAACTTGTACGGGAGCGTTCACATTCGTTGTCGTTCCAATTCCCAATTGTCCGTTCTCGTTCGCCCCCCACGTCCATACCGTTCCGTCCTGACGGAGCGCCATCGAGCTGCGGACGCCGGAATGAATGTCAATGACATGATTCAAACCCTTCGCCATAACGGGAGTGACCCGGGCACTCCAGATGCCGGCACCTAGCTGCCCCCTGTCTCCAAACCCCCATGAGTAAACTTCGCCGCTGCTTGCAAGCGAAACGGTATGATAATAACCGGCCACAAGCTTCGGTGCAATCGCGGTGGCTGCGAAGGCTTGCCGGTATCCGAATACCCAATCCATCTGCATCAACAGCAAAGCTATACATAGCAGGATTTTCCCTGAACGCCTTAACATAAATCTCCTCCCTCATTTCATCAGCGCTTATCAACCACAATCCCGGTCGGGACCGCGGTACTATGGATGCTATCAAATAAATGGAAGGGAAACGATTGACAAACGTTAACTTTTCATCATTTTTTTCATATAATCTAGTTATCTTGACTCAAATTTCGTAAAAATAACGTTCGTATATAGCGAGGGTATCTATGAAATTACTGACTGATTCACCTATTCTAAAAATGAAAATAAGCCTTCCCGGGTTAAAAAAGCATCTCATTCACCGGAATCGGCTTATTCAAGCGATGACAGCAGGCCACAATGGACAACTGACTACCATTATTGCCCCTGCCGGATACGGCAAATCGACGCTGCTGGCCCAGTGGGCCCATGGAGCCAACGAGCGATGCGCCTGGGTGTCGCTGGATGAACGGGATAACGATCCTGTCCGCTTTTGGCGATACGTTGCAGCCTCCTTGGCTTCGGTTCTTCCAGAACAGCAAGGAGATCGGCTTATGAACCATACGCATCTGCTGCCAAGCGCCTCGATTGAAAGCTTTCTGGATACGCTGATCAGTGAATTATACGAGGAGCATGAACCCCTCAATCTCATTCTCGAGGACCTGCATAGCATTCACTATCATGCAATCCATGCGGGGATTTCCTACTTGATTGATTACCTCCCTGAGCCTATTCATCTATTCATCTCCTCCCGAACCGAGCTTCCATTCCCCACAATGAAAGGGATGGTTAACCATGAGGTCAACCATATCGGAATGAAGCAGCTGGAATTCACCTCTGATGAAACCGAGCGCTTTTTCCGGCATGAATCAGATAGCAGTCAGCCCCGTCTAACTCCGATGCAACTGGATGCATTGCTTAATCGAACGGAAGGCTGGATAACCGGGCTCCAGCTTGCTTCGCTTTCCCTGCGAACCGGCAGCGATCTGGAGCCATTCGTCAAAGATATGAAGGGAAATCAACTTCTGATCTCAAAATATCTGTTCCAGGAGGTGATAAGCAGGCTATCTCCCGAGGTACTCACTTTTCTGCTGCAGACCGCAGTCCTGTCGGAGCTTCATCCACAGGTGTGCGATGCGGTAACCGATCTCAACGACAGCCGCCCGATGCTGGAGGAGCTGCAGAAGCTGAATCTGTTTCTGGTTCCACTGGATGAACATCATACCTGCTATCGCTATCATCATCTGTTCTCGCAGTTTCTGCTGGACCTCCTGCTACGTGAAGATAACGGGGAGTATACGAAGCGTCATCGGCTTGCTGGGCAATATTACGCTTCTACCGGTTCTATGGATGAGGCCATTGACCATATGTTTGCAGCGCAGGACATTGATGGGGCCGTGAACTTGCTGGAGCAGCATATGCAAACCGTGCTTGAACGGGGGGAAATTGCTACCTTGCTAGAATGGTTTGACCGCATCCCATCCCCATTCTCGACGACACTTGAAATGTCATTAGCGCATGCCTTTATCATGGTTCTGGCAGGGGATCTGGAGCGATCTGAGCGCATGCTGTCCCAGATTGAAGAAACGTGCGCCGCACTCGCGTCATCAGATCGACGGGAGCAGCTCCGAAGCAGCCTCCTGTTCGTGCGTTCCAACCTTGTTTTTCTGAACGGGGACTTCGGCAAATGGTTAGCTTTCAGCGAAGGCATCCTCGACAACGCTATGCCCGACAATCCGATCTACTATCAATTCGATTACAACCGTCAGGAGCCTTACGTAAGACGTACACCGCTTGGCATGAAGGGAGCTCTCTCCGCCGATACGGAGCGGATCGCGCACCTGTTTATCGGCGTGCTGGAATCCCATGGATGGGCGCATTCGCTCATGAATTTATATGTAAAGCAATCCTTGTGCGAGGGGTATTATGAATGGAATCGGCTTGCCGAATGCCGTCAGTTGCTGGTACAGATTCGAAATGCGCCCCCGGCCAAAGAAACCATGGGTTTGTTCGTGCCGCTTCATATAACCGAAGCCAAGCTGTACGCTGCGGAGGGCAAGTTTCATCTGGCCCATTATGCTCTGGATGAAGCATGGACCGCTGTCCTCGATAGGAAAGCCAGCCCATGGCTTGCTCCATTAAAGGCTATACGATGCATGCTCTATATTCGGGAAGGGCGTATAACCGAAGCCCGCAAGGAAGCGGCCGGTCTCCCGATTTCCGTCAAGGACCGACCAACCTATAGCCGGGAAACCGAATATCTGGCGTTCGTTCGCCTGTTAGGCAAACAGCGCAGGGAAGCCGAGGCGCTTCACCTCCTGGAGCTGTTAAAACCCCAAGCTGAGCGCGAACAGCAACGATCCAGCATCATCGAGATCACAGGCCTGCAAGCGCTGCTGGAATATCAGCGTGGTCAGCGAAAGCAGTCTCTTCATCTCCTTGGCGACGCATTGCGTATTGGAGCACAGAACGGTTATGTCCGTTCCTTCCTGGACGAAGGAGAGGAGATGTACCAGTTGCTGAAGCTGTATGCAAACCACCAAGGACAAGAAAGCGGCTTACAGCCGGAGCAGCATCAGCTGCTTGAATATGTACGCACCCTGTTGGAGCATTTTCCTGATTATCCCCAAGCGGACCCTTCATCCGCCAAGCTATCCCCGTCTGTTCTCCCGGAACAACTGAATCGGAATGAAATGAATCTCCTGCATCTGATCCGGCAAGGTGCCGCCAATAAACAGATGGCCGCTGCACTTGGCCTGTCCGAAGGAACAGTCCGGGTATATTTATCCAGACTGTATGGCAAGCTCGGCGTGACTACCCGCACGCAGGCTCTGGTTAAAGCCCAGTCATTGAACCTGCTAGAGGATTGAACCTTATATCCCAAATAGCCCCACAAAGTGGAGCCTATGCTTTGATGCTTATTCCAAATACTTTGCGGGGACCCCTTAAACATATAAATGAGGATACAGAATGGCTTACGCTTCGCTGAAAACTTATACATTCTGTAATATCGAAAAAGGAACTCCGGTCGGTCCGTGGACCCGGGGTTCCTTTTATTTGATCAATTTACCTTAAGACAACCGTCTATCCATCATGAGCTGAAGGAGCGTATCCATTTGAATCGGTTAACCTTTACGATCGCCACAAAACACTTCAGTATCTGATCGGACTTCAAGCAAATGAATATGGCGAGTGGTGATAAATGGAACACAAACGCGCATAATGCCGAGGAGGGCAGCACGATCAGCCACATAAAAATCAAATCGTTGTAAAGCACAAAGCGGGTGTCTCCGCCGCTTCGCACAATGCCCGTCAATGCCGGCATCTGATAAGCCGTTCCGACTACGGTGATCGACAACACTGTCATGAAATGGAGCGCGAGTGTTTTCGCCTCATCGGATATGGAGTAGAAGCCCAGGACGAAATCCTTAATTACAAACAGCACAGCGCCCGTCAGCAAGCCGAGCAGGATATACAGAATCTGCAGCGTTTTGGCATAGGATATGATTTTGTCCATCAACCCTTCACCGATGGTCTTCCCAATCAGCACAGCCGTTGCGCTGGCCGAAGCGTAAACGATGACTGTCACCATCTGGAAAATCGTAGTCGCAATACTGTTGGCCGCGATTGCCGATTCTCCCATATGCCCCAGAATGGCAGTTTGTGCCGCCATGGCAAGCCCCCATACCGTGTTCGACAGCAGAATCGGGGAGCCTACGCGAATGTACTGTTTGAAGAGATCCATATCGAACTGCAGGAAATCCTGCAGCTTCAGCAAAATTTTGCGATCAAATCGTTTAATGTACACCAGGACGATCACACATTCAATGATTCTAGCCGTCAGGGTAGCGATAGCCGATCCGGTCACACCCAGTTCAGGAAAACCTAAATACCCGTAGATGAGGATATAGTTCAGGCAGATGTTGATAATCAGGGTCGATAACGATACCACAAAGCCGATTTTCACCGTTTCCACGCTTCGCAGTGAAGCCAGCAAGGAACTGGTGACGGCAAAGAAGATATAAGAGAAACAGATGATTCGTAAATATTCCACACCTGCGGCTATAACATTCTCTTCCTTCGTAAACAAGGACAGTACCTCATGCGGGAAAAAGAACACGACTATCCATAACACAATACTGAGGAAAATGGCCATGCGCATGCCGATGCTTGCTGCTTTTTTGATGGAGCCTAAATCCTTCGCTCCCCAGAATCTGGACGACATGATGACCAATCCTTCGCATACGCCCATAACCAGCATGTGCAGCAGGAATTGGATCTGGTTCGCGAGGGCAACGCCCGATAGCGCCGATTCACTGTATCCTCCCAGCATGACGTTGTCCGACAAATTCACGCCGACCGATATCAGGTTCTGCATCCCGATCACAAGCGTCAGCCAGAAAAAGCTTTTGTAGAACCCTTTTTCGCGAACAAATAAACTCATGTCAGTTAACCTTCTTCGTCTATAAGATGATGAATCTCTAATATGTATGAAATTACACAAATGAACAGAACATTATGAAGTGAAGCATTCTTTCCATAGATCAGTAGATTGATAGAATCAAAACATAATAACATTATAATGTTTTTACATTAAAAAACTAGTCATCAAGTTGGAGGACACTGCGAATGCCAGTATCGAACTTCGACGGCATCTTTAGCGATTCCACAGCAAATCCCCTGACTATCGTCACATCTACCCCGCTTGGTCGCGCCAGAGGTTCCCCTTCAATGTCAACTGCGCGTTAAATCGTGGGATTTCCTGACTATGTACAAAACAACATACCGTATATATGATGGCAGTGTATTCCAATCCCAATGATACAGAGGAGAATGTGTATGACCGTGTGGAAATATCCGTTATCCCGCAAAATGATCCAGCGAAGTATGATTGCAGCCCTCGGCGCTGCGCTCCTCATGACCCCGCTTCATGCCTTTGCAGCCGATGAAGCGCCCCAGCCCGAAGCATCTTCCGCTCATCCGGCAGCCAGCACCAAATCCAGCACCTCAGCTCCAGCACAAATCACGGAGAATCTAGGCGGTTCCCTAGCGATCGGGGAGCACCGGCTAATCAGTCGTAAGGAGATCGACCAGAATTGGGATGGCCTCGATCCGGATTACACACCGGAGAAGGCGATCGCCGCTGTTAGAGCACTGCTCTCGGAGGAAGACTTCGAAGCGTTGTTCCCTTACCGGCTAGGCTCGGCGGAATGGTTTAAAATCGCCAATGGCAAAGAATACTATAAAGCCGATCAGACCGACTATTTCTCATACGACAACCTCATCAACGCGGTCGCGGAGGTCTCCAATCTGAAGATCAAGATCAACACGCGGCAAGGAACCCCTTCCGCGCAGGAGATTTACCGATTAGACAAGGACGCCCGCGTTGAAACACTCGTTGTGCGTTCAGCTGACTTCCATTCGGTTGAGAACCTTAACAAAGATATTGAAACCGTTATCATTGATGGCGGCACTTTCCTGAAGGAAGGGTTCAAGAAGGACCGCAAGCGTGAACTGGCCGCCTTCCTCGCCAATCTGTCCCACGAAACGGGCGGAGGCTGGGCTACCGCTCCGGGAGGACCGCTCCGTTGGGGATTGTTCTGGAACGAGAACATCGCCGGCCGGACTGGTGTCAACAAGGATGCTTTCGTCGATCCTGCCAGCGCGGT
Source organism: Paenibacillus sp. FSL F4-0100 (assembly GCF_037993005.1). NCBI lineage: Bacteria > Bacillati > Bacillota > Bacilli > Caryophanales > Paenibacillaceae > Paenibacillus > Paenibacillus sp. FSL F4-0100. Next base: position 1,516,875 of record NZ_CP150303.1, on the reverse strand, counting down.
GTTGTATCCCGGAACACCAGACAAACGCTATTATGGACGGGGACCGATCATGCTCAGCTGGAACTTTAATTACGGCCTGTTCAGTTCCATCATCTATGGAGACAAAAGCGTGCTGCTGGACCATCCGGAGATCGTTGCCGCTGACGGCAAAATCGGCTACATGACCGCCATCCTGTTCTGGATGACGCCGCAGGACCCGAAGCCTTCTGCCCATGACGTGATGGTTGGCAGATGGAAGCCTTCCCCGCTTGAGAAGTTCAGAGGGCTGGGCGATCCCGGCTTCGGTACGACCGTGATGGTCTTGAACGGCCTGGAAGCTAACCTCGGTGAAACCGAGGGCAGCCCGGTGCAGCGCCGCGCCGGTCACTACCGCGATATTACAAGCCGTATGGGCGTTGATATTACCGGGGAGAAAGTGGATACTTTGGGCATGAGACCATTCTGATACGAAACCGCCCAGCGGATGGGTTGAACTAGGTTTGATGGTACCATCTAATAAACGCCCTCTGGCAAGTGGATGTTTATCTGCCACCACTGTGCCACAGGGCGATTATTTATTTCAGCAGGCTTCATACCAGCCGCTGAGAGATCGCATCGCGCTGAGCCTTCGGTAAACTCTTCAGCACCAAATCATAGGAATGATCAATCATATCCTGGAGGTCCGCTTCCGTTAAGGAGCCATCCACGGTAATGGTATTCCAATGTTTTTTGTTGAGATGATAACCAGGCTGCACCGCGTCATGCTGCTGGCGCAAATTCTCTGCAATCACCGGATCGCATTTCAGGGAAATATGACTAACCTTCTCTCCTGCCGTTATGGTAATCAGGGCAAACATTTTGCCCCCGACTTTCATGACGATCGGAAGCGGGCCGAACGGATAATCCTCGGTTGCAGCTTTCTTCGAAAGACAGTAAGCAATGAGTGGGCTTCGCACCTGGGAATTCTCTCCTTCTAGATCAGATCTATTTGATTATAGTAGATGACGTTTCCCTGTTCAATCTTGTCGCAGCAGTTTTATTTATCATCTTGTTTATTTTGATAAAAGAATTTTTTCAAGCACAACGCTTGGTTTAAGGCCATCGTGGAGGCTTGCTCTACTTTTTCGGCATATGCTGAACAAAAAAGAGGGGTGAGCCTCTTAGCTATGAAATATAAAAGCAGCACCATCAAAAGCAAATGGAAGAAAACGAAATGGCTGAACGAAGATTCTTATTTCAGACAATACGTGCCGCACACATTGCCGTTCAGCAAAAAAAACCTGAACTCTATGCTGGCGGACTACTCCACGGTTTTCTTCAAACCCACGGATGGTTCGGGTGGCAATAATATTATCCGAATCCGCAAAACAGACAGGGGCTATCAAAGCCAGCTGAATACCACGAAAACGTCGTATTCCAGCTCATCTCAATTGCTTCGTGGTCTGAATCGCTTTGCCGGGAGCAGGGCATATCTGCTGCAAAAAGGAATTCGTTTAGCCAAAAGCAATGGCAAGCCATTTGATATCCGGGTAATGGTCCAGAAGACTAGGCAGGGAGCCTGGGTTAGCACCGCGCTGTTCACCAAAGTCGGCAACCCGAACAAAGTCGCCACCAATTATAATCAAGGCGGCTCCATCGGAACGTTCAAGAAGACGATGAGCGGCGCCAATTTCGACTCGACCTTCACCCAGCAGCTGGAGTCTGAGCTCAAGGGACTCGGCGTTGCCGTTGGTAAAAATTTTGACCGCCATTACAAAGGATTTAACGAACTCGGCCTGGATGTGGCAGTCGATTCCAAGGGGAGGCCCTGGATTCTAGAGGTCAACACCAGACCCCAAGTTTATCCGCTCAAAAACTTGAAAGACAAAAGCCTGTACCATAAGGTGCTGTCTTACGGGAAGCAATATGGGCGTACGAAATAAAAATGATAACCCCTTTTCACACAAAAAACTGCCGGGTTTAGTGCCCGGCAGTTTTATTAAAACCTAATGATGTTCATATCCCTAATTCAGCACATTGAAGGACGATGGGGTTACGACTTGCTAGCTACCACTTCAATCTCAACCAGCCCATCCTTCGGCAAACGGGCAACCTCCACGGCGCTCCGTGCCGGATATGGCTCTGAAAAGAAAGAAGCATATACCTCGTTGACGGCTTGGAAATCATTCATGTCCTTTAAAAAGACCGTAGTCTTGACGATATCCTCCATACCAAAGCCGGCCGCTTCCAGAATCGCCTTCACGTTAAGCAGTGAGCGATTCGCCTGCTCTTCTACCGTCGGGGCAAATTGCCCCGACGCATCCATCCCAAGCTGACCGGATGTAAACAGAAGATTTCCGTATTGCACCGCTTGCGAATAAGGGCCTATGGCTCCGGGTGCCTGCTGAGTAGCGATGGTTTTTCTCTCTTGTTGTGTCATGGTGTTCTCTCCTCTTTAGCGCATACGTTCACGCATTTATATTGATGATTTCTTGCCTTGATCCAAGAAATATTCATCCTGCATTAATGGACAGATGCAGCACCTGCATCATCCGCATGAGGCTTGTTCTGACTTCCTTTATGCGGATTGTCGTACTCCTTCAGCATTTCCTCCTGCTGCTCGGGCGTAAGCTTCGCGATGCCGAACCCGGTAAAACCCCAGATCGTTGCGAAAATAATGCCTGTCCAGCACAACACCGCCCAAGGTAAATAGGATAATGTCGCTACGCCAAGTGTACCGGCCATATAGGCACCTGCTGCCGTCCATGGCAGAATCGGTTCGGTAATGGCCGCGGAATCCTCCACCGTCCGCCCCAGGTTCTTCGGATGAAGACCGCGCCGGATGTAAGCCTCACGGAGCATCTCGCCCGGCATCAGGATGGAGACCTGTCCGTTGCTTGTTACGCCGATCATGGTCAACCCTGTTGCAATCGTAGCCAGGATCAGCGAGCCGGTGGAACGCACATGCTTCAAGAGCTTGTCCACAATCAACTCCAGCGATTTGGTCAGCGATATCGTGCCGGCAAACGTGATCGCACTGAAACAGATGAGCAGTGTCCCCATCATGGAGCTCATGCCTCCCCGGTTAATGAGACGCGGAATATCAGCAATGACGGTATTTGGATCAAAGCCGCTAACATGAACCATCGCGATATCGAATCCGCTTACAACCGAAGTCACAACGTCATGCAAAGTGAAGCCATGAAATATCATGCCGTTCGCCATGGCCACAATGGATGACAGCAGCATGACAGGAATCGTCGGTTTCTTGGTGATCGAGCCATACAGGACGATTAACACGGGCAGGATCAGGAGCAAATTCCAATCGTATATCGTTGTCATCGTGTTCATGATCTCGGTGACCTTCTCAGGAACCCCAACGCTGGATACATGCGTGTTCAGTCCTGTGACCACATAAACGATCCCCGCCACGAAAAAGGACGGCAGCGTCGTATACAGCAAATGGCCGATATGTTCGTACAGATTAACGCCAGTGGACAAGGCAGCAATATTGGTTGTATCCGAAAGCGGCGAAAGCTTGTCCCCGAAGTAAGCACCCGCTACAACTGCACCTGCCACAGCGGCAAGATTGGCATCCATTCCAGCGCCGACCCCCATGAAGGCAACCCCGATGGTCCCGGCAGATCCCCAGGAGGTTCCCGTACATACGGATACTACAGATGTAACCAGAAAAGCGGTGATCAACAAAAATTGCGGATCAATGATTCTCAGGCCGTAGTAGATCATCATAGGAATAGTTCCACCGACCATCCACGCGCCGATCATAAATCCGACCACAATCAAGATGAGGATGGCGGGCATGGTTTTCGCAATTTTTTGCGAAATGGATTCCAAAATATCGTTGTAGCTGTAACCCAGCTTAATCGCGATCAGGCCTGCGACAATGGCGGATGCAATAATCAGCGGTTCGGGCGGCAGCTCAAATAATACGTAACCAAGGCACAGCAAAATCACCATCGTAAAAATCGGAAGCAACGCCAAAAACATGGTCGGCTGCTTTATCATTCGTTCCTCTTTTGGTTTAGCCATCATGGATTCCCCCTGGATGTAAATAAGAAAATGTCTATCGATGTACCTTCTCAGAAGACAGACCGCATATAGCGGAAGTTTTTCTTGCGAGATAAGGATGGTAAGCCTTTGAAGTTTATTCCTTCTGATCTCTTAGACTTTGGTTGTTAACGCTTTAGTGGATAAGCCGCGGCAAGCCGCTTCAGGCCTTCCTGCAACACAGGGCGCGGCGCAGCCACGTTGACCCTGATATAGCCTTCACCGCCAGGACCGAAGGATGAGCCGAAGCTGACGCTGACGCGCGCCTTTTCCTGGATCCACTCCACCAGATCCTTTTCATGACAGCTCACTGCCTTACAGTCGATCCATAGCAGGTACGTCCCTTCAGGATCGATGACGTTCAGCCCAGGCATATGATCGGCAATGAAGGTTCGAGCATAAGCAATATTGTCTTTGATATAAGCGCGCAGCGCCGTCAGCCATTCATCGCACGAAGTATACGCAATTTCCAGCGCGGGCACGGCGAAGAATGTGGGATTATGAATCCCCGCCTGCTGCAAACCTTGTTGAAACTGCTCCCGCAGCGCAGCATTGGGAATGATGATGTTGGCGATTTCGAGACTCGCCAGGTTAAAGGTTTTGCCCGGCGACGTGCAGATTATGGAACGGTTCGCAACCTCTTCGGACAGCTTGGCGATGACGGTATGCTCGTGACCTTCATGTATGAAATCGGCATGGATGTCATCGGACACAATCAGTGCGTCATACCGGATGCAAAGCTCCGCCATGCGTTCAAGCTCCTCCCTCGTCCATACGCGGCCCACCGGATTGTGGGGGGATATGAGCAGGACCATCTTGATCCCTTCCTGCATCCGTCGTTCCATATCGTCAAAATCGATCTCGTATCGCCCGTCCGCAAACACAAGCGGACTTTCAACCAATATCCGGCCGTTTAGCGTAACCGCTTTCGCAACAGGCTGATAAACAGGCGTGTGGACAAGAATCCTGTCTCCGGCTTCCGCGAATTTCTGAACAATGACCGAAACGGCCTGCACAATGCGCGGACAAAATACGATCCATTCGGGCTCGACCTGCCAGTCATAGGCTTTATCAAGCCAAGTGCGGACAGCTTCGAAGTAAGGCGGGAACGGATCGGTATATCCGTAAATGCCGTGACGTGCGGCCTCCGCGACCTTATCCACCACCATTGGCGGTGCTGGCAGATCCATGTCCGCCACGGAGAGAGCGATCATATCGCTCCCCATGCTCTGCGCCATCCCGTCCCATTTCGCACTGTTCGTGCCAAACCGGCTGACCACCTTGTCGAAATTAAATGTCATGATGTCACCTTCCATTGTCTCAGGATGCAATGCGTTCTTATTCGGATGAAACCCGCTTATTTCAGCTTCTGCAAATAGCGATACACGGTAGGCTCCGATATGGATAAAGCCGCGGCAACCTTGGATACTCCGCCCTTCAGCAGAAATACCCCCTGCTCATTCAATTCCTTCACAATCTCGATCTTCTCGTTCGAAGATAAACGGTCCGCCGGAATGCTGATTTTGCTAAGGACGGTCTGGACGATATGCTGCAGCAAATCGTCCACGTTCCCCTGCAGATATTCTGTGGACGGTTTCTCCTCCTTGGATGCATCAAGAGCTGCTGGCGGCGTCAGCGATCCTCCCTGCAAAATGCTATTGATCCAGTCGGCCGCAACCTCCATATGCGTAATGTCGATGTTTAGGCACATCAGACCGACCAGCTCGCCGCTGCCGTTTTTAATAAAATACGTCGAAGATCGAAAAGTCTGACCACGGGCGCTGGAAGCTTTGTAGTTCGCGATGAACTGCTCTTCTCTGTAGGCCTCAGCCTTCAAAATTTTCAATACGAGGTCTGTGGATGCATCGCCGACCCGGCGTCCGCTAATATGGCCATTCTCGATAAAAATGATGGAGCGTTCCGGATCGCTGATATCGTGCACAACCACCTCGCATTGAGGTCCGATGATCGCCGCGATAAAAGAGGCAATCGGAAAATAGCTTTCAAGCAGCTGCTGGTTTTCATTCATGAAGAGCTTCTCCCTTCTCTGTTACGCCATTAATTATTTCTGATACGCCATCATTTGTTATGGATATCATCCCTTAAGATATAATAATTAATTATCATGATAATATTATATTATAATAATAAAACGTTTTCAATGCTTTTGTCTAAAAAAGTCGAATGCTTCTCAAAACACTCTTCAATGGACCATTACAGTTCGCCTTACGACAGAATTTTGGGTTAAATGCTATAAAAAAAGGCTCTTCGCGGGCGGTCCGGTATGACCGCTCGCAAGAGCCTTTTTGCAACCATATGAGAACGCGTAGTATCCACGTTCTAGCTGCATATGTTTCCTATGTTTTAGCTAACCATTTCGTGACTAACGCCGTTACGATTCCCTGCCAGCTTGCTGCTGCAGGTCCCGCCATACTTTCTTGTTGCTGTATTGTTTCTCCGTGCTGATATCTTGTCCAAACCATGCCGGCGGCACAAAGCCGTCTGCGGCTTCCATGGAAGGAAACTCTACCTCCAGCACCAGCAAGTGAATCTGCGCATAATCGTCGATTTCGATGATCGTGTTCCCTAAGCGGGCGGTCACCCGTCTCTTGGTCAGCGGAATCGCGCCATGCGCCTTCACCACTTGCTCATAGAGTCCTTCGGAAATGGCGAACTCTATTTCCTCCCTGGCAATTCCCCATCCTTTTTTGAACGTATGAGTGAATTCAACCTGACCCGATTTCAGATCCGTTATTTTGCGGACCCGAAGCTCCTGATCCCCATCCAGCGCCAAATACGTCTGCTCGATGAACTGCTCCTTCTCGACCACGATGGTTCCTTCCGATATCAACTCTTCCGGATAAGCCTCCAAAAGGTATTTGCGTTCGATTTCAATCGCCATAATTGTCATATCCTCCAATCGATGATCCCATCTGTGCTGATTCCATTATAAGGATCGATCACCGCAGCGACAAACAAAAACGATAGAAGGGATGCGCGGGGGCACCCTTCTATCGCTTCGTTTTCATCTTACTTTATCAATTTCTTATAAGACTTGATCACCTGCGTGTGCATACCTTCGTGATACATGCTGAACGTAAGAAACTCGCCAACGGTTTGGAACGTCACGGGACCGATGGTCAGCGGATGAGCCGAAGCCTGGTCGAGGCGATTCGAGAAGGTTTCACGGATCCGGGTCGTTTGCTCCTGCAAAAGCTCTACCAGTTCGGAAATCGCAGGCGCCTTCGACGTCCAATCGGCAGGCTTAGTTCCGGTTGCAAACCATGCCTCGAATCCTTCCGGAATACGGGGCTGCTCGCCCGCCGTTGCAAAAGCAAACTGCTCATGCACGGTGTAGATATGGCCCAGGTTCCAGCGAATGCTATTCGCAAATCCTTCCGGGATGATATCAGCCTCTTGCTCCGTTACATGTTCTACCGACTTTAAGGTCGCTCCTCTGGCAAAATCCAATTGATTAAAAATCGCTTCATTCATAAGACAATCCCCCTTCCAAATGGTTCGTAACTATCCTATCGTAATATTCAGCCTATCGCAAGGAGTCCTAAGGCATTTTGCACAACCTTTAGCATTTGTCCACAAACCGCTTCATCGATTAGACTAGAGGATATAATATAGTAAAGGCGATTGCGGGATCATGTTTATACTATTGGAAATCTATACATAGAGGAGTGGATCAAGATGAACTACCGCCGTCTTGGCAACAGCGGAATGAAGGTTTCGGAGCTCGGTCTTGGCACGAACGCTTTTGGCAAAAGAGCCGATCAAGAGACATCCACCCGCATCATAGACCATGCACTGGACCATGGCATCAATTTCATCGATACCGCCAATATTTACGCAGGCTCGGAATCCGAGCGCATCATTGGAGAGGCGCTCGCCGGCAAACGCCATAACGTCGTATTAGCTACAAAAGCTGGACTCGTGAATGGCCAAGGGCCGAACGAACGCGGTTCCTCCCGCTATCATCTGCAGCAAGAGCTGGAGAACAGCTTAAAGCGGCTGAAAACCGACTATGTGGACCTGTATCAGATTCATACGTTTGACCCGAATACGCCCCTTGAGGAAACCTTGCGCACGCTGGATGACATGGTGTCGTCGGGCAAGGTACGATATATCGGCGCTTCCAACTATGCCGCCTGGGAAATCATGAAGGCGCTTGGGATCAGCGAGCAGCGCGGATATGCCCGGTATGTATCCACCCAAACGAGTTATTCCCTGGCCGACCGTACGCCGGAGCTGGAGCTAGTTCCCCTCTGCCTCGATCAGGGCGTTGGCATCATCCCGTATTTCCCGCTGGCCGGCGGCATTCTCACCGGCAAATACGGTCAAGGCGCAAGCACGCCCTCCGGCTCCCGTGCGGAAACGGACCCTAACTTCAATCGTTTCCTGGAAGATCGCAATCTGAAGCTCGCACAGCAAGTCAGTCAGCTGGCTGCAGAGCATGGTCATTCCCCAAGTGCCCTGTCCCTAGCCTGGCTGATGAATCGCCCTGCTGTCTCCACTGTCATTGTCGGAGCGACAAAAACCGAGCAGCTGGACGATAACTTGAAGAGCCTGGAGATTGAGATCGATGAGGCACTGGGTTCCAGCCTGGATGAAATCAGCGACGACTTTGTTTATGCCAAGCCGTTCGCGACTTATCGGCTGGGGTAAATAGCGTTATTTCAAATAGAAGAGCTGCGCCAGGAATGAATTCCTTTTGGCGCAGCTCTTTTTTTCTATATTCGACAAGCCATTATTTAGCAGGCACATTTCCAATCATCCCCGATGCGGAAAGCATCCGCAGAAGCATGATTGCCGTTTCAGCCCGGGTCATATTACTGTGCGGCCTCAGCTTGCCATCATAACCGCTCATGATTCCACTTCCGACCACATCCACTGCAGCCGCCTTCGCCCAACTTGCCCACTCGATACCGTCTTGGAAGGAACCTAGCGCAGCATCCGAATCCGAGCTGCCGGATATCAGGTCAACCCCTGCAATTTCTAGGGCTCTTGCGACAATGACCGCAGCCTCCTGCCTTGATATCGGGTTATCCGGCAAGAAAGTGCCGTCGGCATAGCCGTGAATAAGCCCACTCTTGCTTGCGGCCGATACGGCCCCCAAGTACCAGTCCCGGGAAGTTACGTCTTGAAATGTGCTGGTGCTTCCCTGCTCTGTTAAACCGAGTGAGCGAACCATCATGGAGACGAATTCGGCGCGGGTGACGGGTGCATCCGGATGGAACCCGGCAGCATCTCTGCCGCTTAGAATGAGGCGTGACGCCATCTCGTTCACCGCTGCCTCGGCCCAATGGCCTGCCATATCCGCTAATCCTTCGGTATGGCTAATCAAGGCATAAGTGCCATTATTCAGACCTTGGATGATAGCGTACGTTTTGCCTTCACGTGTTGCCAATCGGGTTGGCGCGTGATGGACGTTTCCTTTTTCGTCCAAAAACACGGCGGTTGTCACAACTTTCGCCGCGGATTCTTCTTGAAGGGGAATCTCGAGCACCACGTAAGCAGAATAGGAATCTCCGCCCACCGGCTTCCCTTGATCATAAGCGATGACCTTAACATCAATGAAACCATATTTTGTACCAAGATATGTCGCATTCCCGTTTTGCTTCAGCTTTGCGCTTATCGCCGTTTCGCTTGTGGTAAGTACCAGATGAAGCGTTCCTTCTTTCGATACCGCAGCTTTGCGAAGCTGTTCCGATATAGCTTGAACTGGAACCCGAACGCTGCCTGCCAAGGTCTCGAATTCGATCATCGCGCTGTTTCCTTCAAGTGTTTTTGCGGACTCGTTGTCCAGGACCAGCACGGCTTGATCGAAATCGTCCGTGGTGTGAAGCCGCACAATCGGCCGACGGTTCTTCTCTTTCATCAGCAGTGATTGCAGTCTGTCTCCGTTCACCTTGACAGTCAACACGGCCTGCCCATTCTTCTCTTTCGTTAACGTTGATGATATCATGCCGTTCTGTAATACATCATTTATATACGACGTTACGCGGCTGCTCTCTGTGGAGCTCTGCCCCGAACCTGACCCTTGACCTGCTTGGGAACCCTCACCACCGCTTGGTCCTTGACCTCCAGGAGAGCCAGATCCACCGCCTGGCGTACCAGGATGGGGTGGATTCCCAGGTTCAGGCTCAGCGGAAGCCGCTGCCTCTCTGTTCACGTCCACCGTGTATGTCTTTGTCGTCCCATTTTGAGCCGTAACCACGAGATGAATGCTGTTACTTCCTACTGCTAGGCTGACCGGATCTGACGGCTGCCCGGCGGATACGGCCTTGCCGTTCATCGTCACCTTTGCCTGAGGATCGGAAACGCTCGGCGTTATGCTGATCTCCGTTATACGGTTTCCAACCTGGCTAATGTAGCTTGTGACAGCAGGGTTGAATGCCGGAGCGAGCGTTCCATGAGATAATGCTAATCCGCTTAAATCCGCATCGCTCGGAACGGGAATCTCAGCACCGGCCGGCCTTGCGCTCACTTCTTCTGAAAATGGGCTGGAGCCCCCATCATTTCCTGCTTTAACCGCAAAATAATAAGTCGTTCCATTCAGTAAATCACCTGCTGAATACGTAGTATCCGTGACCGTTGCGATCGGTGCTGTTCCATATACGCCGGATTCCGTCCCGGAATAAATATCGTAATAGGTAGCCCCCGTTACGGTAGACCATTGCAAGGTCACTTCACCATCTCCAGCTCTAGCACTCAAGCTTGCAGGAGCAGGCGGCGCTGAAACAGATTCTTTTTCCGTTGTAAAGCTCCAATCTTGAGGACCCTTCATGCCTTCATAGAAGTTGCCTGCAGCGTCTTGAAATGCATCCTCCTCTATCTCTACATAATAACGCGTAAAGTACGACAGACGTTGAGACAGACTTACCGCTACCTTCTCATCGACCACCCTGACATGAGAACCGTCTGTCACTTCGATCGACTCGATCTTGTGATGGTCCTCCGCCCTCATAATCGATATGTACTTGCCAGTAACTCCGGTTACGGGTTCATTGAACTTGAATTCAAGCTTCGTTTCGATCGACACCTCATCAGCCAGATTCGCAGGCGTCCGATCCACCACGACAGGCGAATCCGCATCGATCCATTTGGCATACAGCGTCAGGTTAGCCAGAATCGGTGCCGCGAAATCAAATGGAAGCTGGAAGGATTGATCCATATACCATCCCCCGAAGGCATAACCGGGTTTCACTGGATCGACGGGCTGGGTTACGGTCGTAGCATAAGGGACGACCGCCTCCACCACGGGCGAACCCCCGTTGCTGTCAAACGTCACGGTTTTTGGGAAATAGATCGAGAAATGAACCTGAGTCTTATTCCCAGCACGGTCGGTTACGACGAGGTTAAATACCCCTTCCGTGTTTACCTTGTCTCCGCTCTGGAACGCTTGTTGATTGAGCGTCGCGTTCCCTTCATTAAAGAAGATTTGCCGCTCCCGATCATACTGGCCTCCATCTGCCACGCCTGTAACCAAAGGTGCGGTTTGGTCGATCTCAAAATCGGCCTTGACCGTTTTGCCGCGAGGCGACTCGACGACCAGCTTATACTGGCCATCTTTGCGGATGGTCGTGCCGCTGGCAAAAGGCTGCCCGTCCAGCGTTCCCGTGCCATTGGTATAAACGGGCGTCACTTCGTGATTATAAAGTCCTCCATCGGTTACTCCACTTATCGTCGGCTCAATCTCCGTAACGTTAATGTTAACGATGGCTGTGCCACTGCTCTTATTATGATTGCTCGCTATATATGTAAAAGAATCTGTACCAACAAAATCGACATCCGGTGTATAAGTTAACGAGCCATTCTTATGAAATGTAATCTTTCCATGAGCAGGCGGATTCAATATTTTGGCTGTCAGAACATAGGAATCATTACTCATCACCCCAGGGGACGGTACCGTTAATGGTGTGGAGACAGCTGTTGTATATTGGTCGGAAACACTTACAGGCTGAACTTGCTGCAGGGTTGGAACGTATCCGTAATGGGATACGTAATACTGCGTCAAAGGTTTGCCTCTCAGATCAGGAATTCCAATGGTTTGATTCGGAGTTCCCCCAAACTTGTTGCCGATTAACTCATAAAGTGCCCTATTCGCTGCAACATTTACAAGCTTGCCATCCGCCTTATAGGATGCTAGCCCAGGGATTTCCAAAGGAAAAATGCGTATCTCGCCAGCATACACCTCACCGGCGCTGCCTGGATGTATCCCTGCCTTGGCGGCGAAATACCGGATGTTGGGCTGCACAGGGTTAATCTGCGGTAATTTAAAGCTACCCTGCCAGTCTTGGCCGAATGTAGTACCGTACACACTGTATAGAGGATTAGAATCACTTAAAGCGGTGCCATTAGTCGTCACCCAATTATCATTCATCTCCATGTTGTAGGGAAAAAGTCGAAGCTCCCCCAGCATCGTATTGTAGGTCAAGTCACTGCTGCCTCTCGGATATAATCCCTCAGCCGCGATATAGTACCCCATGCCCGGCACCGGTTCTTCCTCCCGTAAATCAGGCAATGCAAACGTCTTGCTGCCATCCCCGCCAAAGTTGTTGCCCAATAGAGTATACAAAGCCGAATTTTCCAGACTTAGCGTTAACACTTGCCCTGCACAGTATATCCACCCTTCGGGACCGTTCTGGTAAGGAAATAGACGGATCTCCCCCAGATATTGAGCGTCTAGAAGATTAGCCCTAACCGTCTTCGGAGACGCGAGCACACCCAATACAACCTCTAAACCTATTAGAATGGACAACATCACCTTCAACCATTTCGTAGATGCTATTCGCCTTCGTTTTTGCATATTGCTGCTTCTCCCCCTAATACATTTGTCCTATTTCGGTAATATAATACTAATGAGTAGTATAACATTACTAGAAAGTATTATAAATGGTAGACGATATAATTCAACAAGAAAATGTCATCTAATAGGGAAGGCTTCATTAGCTAAAGAGACACGCAAAAAAGATGGCCCCTGAACCGAGTCAGAAGCCATCTTAATATAAATCTTTCTACCTGTCCTCGGATTCTCTTATTCCCAAGGATGATTGCGATAAACGTCGTAGTCGATCTACTTCCCTACTTCAATATCTCTTCAATGCGAGTTTGAACCTCTTCGCTGAGCTCAATGCCGGATGCCTTCGCGTTCTCGCTAACCTGCTCCGGACGGCTTGCGCCGACAAGCGCACTGGCTACGTTCGGCTGGCGCAGAATCCAGGCAAGCGCCAGATTGCCTACGGATACTTCAAGCTCTGCCGCAATCTTCTCCAGCTCGCGAACCTTCGCGATTTTCTCCTCGGTAATGCCTTTACGCATCCATTCCAGCTTCGCGGCACGGCTGCCTTCTGGAATATCGGAAGCTGAGGTATACTTGCCCGTCAACAGACCTTGCGCCAGCGGAGAGAATACGACCTGCCCAATGCCGGAACGCTCGCTCAGCGGAATGATTTCCTTCTCAATGTAACGTTCAAACATATTGTAGATGGGTTGATTGACCACGATGCGGTCGAGCAGGTAACGATCCGCTACCGTCAACGCTTCTGCTATTTGCGATGCCTGCCACTCGCTGACGCCGACATAGAGTACCTTGCCCTGGCGGACAAGGTCGTCGATCGCGCGAAGCGTTTCGTCAAGCGGCGTTTCCGGATCATGGCGGTGGCAGTAGAAAATATCCACGTAATCATGGCCAAGACGCTTCAAGCTGGCATGTGCCTGCTCCATAATGTGCTTGCGGGACAAGCCGCGATCGTTCGGGCCATCGCCCATAGGCCAAAAAGCCTTTGTCGCCAGCACGTAAGACTCGCGCGGATACGCTTTCAGGGTTTCGCCGACCAACTCTTCGGCTGCACCTTTCTCATATACATTCGCCGTATCAAAAAAGTTAATGCCCAGATCATAAGCCGTTTTAATTGCGTTAACCGCATTCTCGCGTTCAACATAACCACCGTATGTAAGCCAGCTTCCCAAGCTGATCTCACTGACCTTGAGACCTGTGCGTCCTAATCTTCTGTATTTCATGGTAACTCCTCCTTCAATAGAATTACTTGAATGCTACATTTGCTATTTTAAAGTAGTTCCTATTCTCAGGGAAGAAGTGAAATGTTCTTCACTATATTATAAGAAGGATAGCTGATATACTTGAGTATAGTTAATAGAAAACCGGAAGGAGCCTACCGTTATGGGAAATAAATCGAGCAGTTACATACCGAAAACTCCCGAACATATCGAATGCAATATTGAAAAAACATTGCTGGTCTTAGGCGGAAAATGGGCATTTCTCGTCATCCGCGAGCTCTTTGGCGGCACGAAACGATTTGGCGAGCTGCAGCGGCAAATCCCGAATGTCAGTCCGCGGGCTCTGACCACGACGCTTCGCCATCTGGAGGAACAGGGCGTGCTTGAACGCGAAGTATTCCCTACCGTTCCGGTTACGGTGGAATACACGCTGACACCCAAAGGCATGGACCTTCATGTCATCTGCAAGGAAATGAAGCTGTGGGCGGCTCGGTGGACTTGAATTCAATGCCTGACAGCGTCCGGCAAACGCCGGGCTCGGCGGTTACGGTTAGCTCAAAAATAAAGCAGCGGCGATTCCCTTTGAACGGAATCCGCCGCTGCTTTTTAAAGCTTGCTATTTTTTTATGATTGTAGATTTCATTTAATCGTTATTGTTTTGATTGCCGCGGGATTCCCCGCCCTTGCGGCCGATTTCCTCATAGAATTCCTACACCCTTAAAAATGATAAAAGCCACGACCCGCGCGGCTTAATCACCCTATTTACGTCAGATGCGCATACGCCTCCGCAGCCGCATGCAGATAATAAGCCAGCCCCGTTTGCTGCTCCTCCAGCATCCGGAGATGAAAGTCATCATTCAGGAAAAACTTCGTTTGACCCGCAAAATCCGCAGCCGTAAAGGCGTGGCCCTGCTCATTCATAAACTGCAGATGATCCCGAATCGAATCCCGTACTCGCACATCATCGTGTTTGATCCCCTTTTTCAACGCATTTGCCATGTCTGCCATAAAGGCAGCCGCTTCCCTTGCCTGCTCGTTCATGCTTGGCACATCAACGGGTTCACCCTCGAGCAAATCCACATCATACTGCTCTTTCAGATGCTCATTTTGCTCCGCTAAGGCTTCCTTCCATTCTTCTTCGCTCTCAAAACCTTTGAATAATTCCCGAGGCTCCATGCGCTTGCCCTCCTCCGTACTGATTAAGGATGTTCTTAAGGTTTTCAGAATCGTATCCAATCGATCTGCGCGATCCATCAGCTGCTTCTCCTGTTGTAACAGCATCTTCCGCCGTTCAGGGGCCTTCTCCATCAGTGCCTTGATTTGGTCCAACGAAAAATCCATTTCCCTGTAAAACAGAATGTGCTGCAATCGCTCCAGCTCGGCAGTACCGTACAAGCGATAACCCGCTTCACTGATCTCGGCAGGCAAGAGCAGGCCGATTTTATGATAATGATGAAGCGCTTTGATGGTCACCCCGGACAGCTCCGAAACCTCTTTTACCGTGTATAACATACGGTGGTTCCCTCCTTCGACTTCCAGTCTAAGGTCTCCCCTTGGAGGAGAGTCAACCCGTTTATCCGACCGGAATATATCGACTTTCCCGAATCGTTTTTCCGGGAAAATATGATTTTTGTTCATTATTTTGCTAGAATGGTCAATTATGCAGTAGAACAACAGAAAGGATGTTATAGGAACTATGAAAAGGAAATGGTTAAAATACACCATGCTCTTATTATCCGTTGGAATCTTGGGGATTATCTCGTACTATACCTACGCTATCATACAATTCTCAAACCAAATTTCGACCGCTTCGAATCCGGCGGAGCCAACGGAATCCTCGGGCGCTGCGTCGGAGGAAATCATCGAAATACCCAAGTGGGAGGGTAAAGAACGCATTAATATTCTCCTGATTGGAGGAGACTCCCGGGGAGACGATGCCGGCAGATCCGACACCATGCTGGTGGCCTCCATCGATCCTGTCACGAAAAGAGCTCATTTATTCTCGATTTTGCGAGATACCTATGTGGACATCCCCGGCCATGGCAAAGGACGGCTGAATTCGGCATTTGCTTACGGCGGAATCGAGCTGACCAGACAAACCATCAGCGATTTGTTGGACATGCCCATACATAAATATGTTTACACCGATTTTGTCGGATTCATAGCCCTGGTCGACGCCATTGGCGGAGTCGACATTGAGGTTGAGAAAGATATGTATTACACAAGCAAAGCGGACAAGCATATGTATGACATCGATTTAAAGCAAGGGCTGCAGCACCTCGACGGCAAGATGGCGTTGCAATACGTCCGGTTCCGGCACGATGCGAAGTCCGATTTTGCCCGTACGGAACGACAACGGATTCTTATGACGGAAGTCGCCAAAAAGATGCAGACCACAAGCTCTTTGTTCAAGCTGCCCAGCATCCTGGATTCAATTGCGCCATACATCGAAACCGATCTAAGCCCCAAAGAAATGCTGAAGCTGATGGCTCTCGGTTTTGATGTGAATATGGATAAAATCGACCAGCAGCAGCTTCCGCCGTTCTCTCTGCTGACCAACGAGAAGGCTGGACGGGCACAAGTGCTCGGCGTAGATAAAACGAAACTGCGGCAGTATGTGAAGCAGTTATTCGAAAATGACGCTGCTCAATAAAGTAGCAAGTACCAGAAAGAGGGCGCAGCCCTCTTTTTTGCGTTAAATTTCCTAGATCGTTCGTGGACGCTCATGCAATAAATCCGATGGGGCGCTGCCTGTGACTCGTTTATAAACTCTATAGAAATAGGAGAGGTCCTGATATCCGAGAAATACGGCAATCTCCTGTACCGTCAGCTGCGATTCCGTTAACAAATACACTGCCCGTTTGATCCGCTGGGCGTGCACGTACTGGCTGATGGTCTGCCCCGTAACACTCTTAAAGAGTACCGCTGCGTAATTGGGGGTTTTGCCGATGGCATCGCCCAGCTCTTCTTTCGTTATTTTCTCACGGTAATGCCGCTCAATATAAGACTTCATCCGTTCCACATGCAAGTGCTTCTCCGGCGTAATGACTCCCTTGTCCAGCTCACGACTGATATAAATCAACACTTCTGTCAATAATGCTTCTATCATCAAGACATAATAAGATGGGCGTTCCTGCCACTGCTGATGGATCACCTTCAACCGTTCGCGGATCAACTCATAACAGCCGGGTTTATGTTTTAATGCTTCTTCTCGTTCAAGCACCGATAATCCCGTCGATAGCTGGTCTGTCCACTCAACGGCAATTTGCGTGTGTGTCACGGTAGGGATGCTTTTGCCATAATACGGAACACCGGCTGGAATAAGCAGCAATTCCCCTTTCTCCATAATCTGCTTATCCCCATTCACCCAATATACACATTTTCCATATGTCACAAGGCTTAAGCGCCATGCTCGCTTCTCATTGTCAGCTTCTTCATACCAATCGACACCGCTAATTTGTTTAACTTCTACCGGAGTGATCATAACCCACCTCAAATACGATACTATAATCCATCCATTGTACTATAGTTCATATCACGATTCGACAAGACAGGCTACAATGTGATCATTAGGGTAGTTTGAAATGGGCTCGAATGCTGCAAAAAGCTGACGAGTGCAAATACAAAGGAGGAACAAACAGCCATGCTAAAAACAAAAATCATTTGTACGATGGGACCCGCGTGCGATTCCATTGAGCTGTTGAAGAACATGATTCAGGAGGGAATGACCGTTGCCCGCTTGAATATGGCACACGGAGAGCCGGAAGATCACGTGGCCCGTATCCGGAATGTTCGCCAGGCCGCATCCGAATTAAACACGTATGTGCCCATCATGATGGACATTAAAGGACCCGAGGTACGGATCGGCAAGCTGAAGGAGGCTTCCTGCCTGCTGAAGCCAGGTGAGGAGCTGATCCTGACTACAGAAGAAATTCTGGGCGATGCACACCGCATTTCGGTCAATTATGACGAATTACATCTAGTGGTTAAGCCGGGAGACCGTATCTTGATTGATGATGGCCTCGTAGACCTGAACGTTCTCCGTGTTGATGGGAAGGACATTCACTGTAAAATCATTAGCGGCGGCGTGCTTAAACCGCGTAAAGGCGTCAACCTCCCCGGAATCAAAACGACACTTCCTGGGGTCACCGAGCGTGACGTCATGCATATCGGCTTCGGTCTCGAGAACGACATTGAGATCATTGCTGCTTCTTTCGTGCGCCATGGCGACAACATCCGTGAGATTCGCAGCATCCTGAAGGAACGCGGCGCGGATCATGTACAAATCATCTCCAAGATTGAAAATGAAGAGGGGATGCAGAACCTGGATGACATTATTGAAGCATCCGACGGAATTATGGTCGCTCGCGGAGACCTTGGCGTAGAAGTGCCAATTGAAGAAGTACCTATGATGCAAAAAGAAATGATCGATAAATGCAACCTGGCCGGCAAACCGGTAATCGTCGCAACGCACATGCTGGAATCGATGCAGGTCAATCCCCGTCCAACCCGCTCCGAGGTGAGCGACGTGGCTAACGCGGTGATCCAGGGAGCTGACGTTGTCATGCTCTCGGGGGAATCCGCTGCGGGCAAATATCCGGTAGAATCCGTGCGCACGATGGCCGCAGTCGCCCGCCGTGCCGAAACGATGATCGATTATAAAGACCAATTCGCTTTCAAATCCAGACAGCAAGTAGCCGATATTACCGAGGTTATTAGTCAGGGTGCGGTTAGCTCCTCCCTCGTGCTGAATGCCAAAGCTATCATTACGTCAACGGAGAGCGGATTTACGGCGCGGATGATTTCGAAATATCGGCCACAGGCACCGATTATCGCGGTCACACAGCATGAAGAAGTGCTGGCCAA
This sequence comes from Paenibacillus sp. FSL F4-0100, assembly GCF_037993005.1. Classification (NCBI taxonomy): domain Bacteria; kingdom Bacillati; phylum Bacillota; class Bacilli; order Caryophanales; family Paenibacillaceae; genus Paenibacillus; species Paenibacillus sp. FSL F4-0100. Next base: position 1,497,954 of record NZ_CP150303.1, on the reverse strand, counting down.
AATCTGCTTGCTCTCCGGCGTCATTCCGGTAAAAGGCGACAAGGTCACAACGACGGACGAAATGTTCGAATCCGCGACCCGCAATGCCATCAAGACAGGTTACATCGAAAAAGGCGACATTATCGTATTGTCTGCAGGCGTGCCGATCGGTCAATCCGGTAACACGAATCTGATTAAGGTTATGCAAGTGTAACGGGTACTCTGAAAAAAGACCTCTTCGTAAATATTTTCGGTGCCAATCCATCCCTCTGGGCATATAACTAATTCAGAGGAATCAGCGCGAAGAATGAATTATCGCTGCCGTAATGGATGAACCGAGCATGTTATCGGGAGGTCATACAAATATGCGTATACCGTATCATTCCATGGAGGACCAGTGGCAGCAGCCTGCCGCCCTTCATGATAAGCAAGCCCATAGCTATACAAGTCCGTACCAGATCCTCTTCCATTGGAACCGCCTGGACTGGAACTTCCCGAATGCTGCGATGAAGCAGCGATTCGAGGAGCATCAGTATTGGAAGCACTGCATGCCCGCAGGCGTCAAAGTGGACCTAAAGGGACGCTTCTATGTATCGGTGCCGCGCTGGGCAGAAGGGGTTCCCGCTACGCTGAATACCATTGTGATGGTGAACGGCAAGCCCGTACTGGAGGCTTTTCCAAGCTGGGAGTGGAATACACCGGGGGATGTGCGAATGCTGCAATCCATCCTTGGCTACGAGATTGATGAGCATCATCGGATGTGGATTCTGGATCAAGGAAAAATCGCATACGATACTTCGCCCGAAGGCTCGCAAAAGCTGGTCATCTGGGATCTGAACGCTAACCGCCTGCTCGATTCCATTGTCATTCCGGATGATATTGCCCCACCCCGAACGTCGTTCCTGAACGACATCGTGGTGGATAACCGAAACGGCTATGCCTATATCACCGATTCGGGCTCCGGCTGGCCGGACCATCCGCTGTATGGCGGAATTATCATCTACAATATGAGAACGAAGAAATTCCGGCGCGTCCTCGACAGTCATTACAGTACGCAGGACGTGACCCGATTCCGGTTTGAGATTGATACCGAGCCGGTATACCGCGACAAGCCGATCCGGATCGGCGCCGACGGCATAGCATTATCCGCGGATCGCGGAACTCTATTCTACTGCCAGGTAACGGGGCGCAATCTGTACGCTATCGATACAGGACTGCTGCGGAATTTCAATATTCCCGATTCAATCATTCGGAATTCCGTTCAGACCCTGGGCAGCAAAGGAACGACAACCGACGGCATGCATGCCGACAATCAAGGCCATATATTCTACACCATGCTCGAAGGCAAGGGGATCGGTTACTATTCACCGTACACGCGCTCGTTCAACAAGCTGCTGTCTGACGACAGGATGCTGTGGGTAGACGGGGTGGCTTTTGATCAATGCGGCTCCATCATCTTCAACAACAACCGCCTGCACCGCATGTTTGAAGAGCCGCAGCAGATCGACTGGGACGATCCTTACAATCTGATCATATGGAGAGCCTACATCGGGCAGGACGTGAAGTCCTATTTGTATGGTTGATGTTAAAGAAAAAAGGGTTAGGCAGATCGGGTGTTCATGCCCTCTGCCTAACCCTTTTGTTATATCTGCAACACTGGACCTCAATGACTGGCAACCTTTGCAGTCATTGACCTGCGTAAGCGATATGGTTGTCTGGCTCGATTATCCTAAAGCGACTGGTTCCTTCACTATGATCGGGCCCTTACCACGGCTCCCTGAACCCCTGCCTATCATTCTCGCAGATGCGCAACAACTTCATTCGAAGCCCTTCATACCAAGGGGGAACATCCGTCAAATCGCTGTCCTCCAGGGAACGCAGCACTCTGGCAAAACTGTACAGCCGCTCGAATCGGCGAAATCTTGAAAACTCCGCCTCCAGCTCGTGATCCAAGCTTCGGATAAAACGATACCCTCTCAGGAAAGCCCGTTTCTCATCCTCCGACTCGGTATCCGCAAGAGCCATCACGATATCCATCGCAAACCAGTGGTACATTGCATCGTCAAAATCGATAACGTGGAAAGAACGCTCCTTCGCTTCATAAAAGACATTATCCAACTGAAAATCATAATGGATTAAGCCATACGTCTGTCTCGACGATGGCATGAACTGCAGCCAGAGACTAACCCGGTGAAGCTCCTCAACAGCATCCTGCTCCTCGGGATGCCGCTGCAGCACCTGATCGATCATGTGCAATATGTCCTCTGCGCTTCGGCGTCTTACAGTTCCAGGTTCGTATTGGCTGGATAACGTATGCAGCCTTGCGAGCGATTTCCCCCAGTCCTTGAACTGGGTGGTCGTGAGATTGCCATCTAATGCAATCCCTGCAGCAGCGGAAAACACAACGCCGTGGTAATGTCCCTCGGATGCCTGAACCGTTTCGATCCAATTCCCGTTCACGGAAGAAACCGGCGCGACAGAAGGATATCCGTTCTTTACCAGATACTGCATAAATTCCAGCTCGGCCATCACCTGTTCGATCTTGCTCTCCTCTTCATCATTAAACCTGAGAAAATATCGATCTCCGCTATGGTTAAACACATACACAAAGTTGGAGCTTGCCCGCCAGAACTTCAATGTGTCCTCGTCAAACTCCCAGTTGCGGATGAGTTCGTGGGCTACCTTGTCTGCCATTAATCCGCGAACCATCGTTGTTAACTTCATCATCTACTCTTTTTCCTCCCACTACAGCCTGAGAGGACTTACACTTCGGCTTTAGTAACCAGCCCTCTCATCTGTACACCATTGTGAATATGAATCGTATTCAACAACGTCACTTCTTTCCGCACATAGACGCAAGCATGAGTCTTGCCTAATAGGTATTGTACAGGAGCCATATGAGGAGTGGATGGGAGAGAATAAGTATAGGGGAAAAATACGAAATGAAGTTATTGGACCCCGTCATCTCGACATCCAACTGATACGTATCTTTAAAAAATTGAATGGCTTCGGACTCCGCCTGAGATAATAATTCCTGTTCTTTCGGGCTACTCACGTTCTGACATCCTCCAATAAGTATAATAAGGACCAGCCACAAGCAGACTGTCCGCATCTGCAATCGTGCCATACAATCCTCCTTTTATAAATAAAACCGATTTGTCCTATAGTTGAAAAAGGTCTCCAACACCTCTCGATTCATTAAACACTATTATTGATAATCACTAATCTTATTCTGTTAAAGCAACCAATCCTGCAGATGCTAACAAACAGCGAACATGCAAAAACAGACCTCCTCATATAGCCCCCCCATAAATCATTGATTTATGATAGTTTTCGACGCTTGATCTTTTTACATTTTTCGGCCATGTCGTCGTTCCTTTCTGTTTCGAGGTGAAACTCCTGCTGTCACTCTAACCAATCATTCAATCCATTTCATATAACACCACGCCCCTATTAGAAAATAAAAAAAGCCGCTCCAAAAAGGAACGACTTCGGATTATATATTCAATTCTTATCTGCAAAGAGATCCGTCAGAGCATTGCGATCGTGCCGGCCGCAGCAAAAACGCTGCGCTCTTTGCTTTAAAAGCATCTGTACTTAGTAACTAAAGAGGAAGAACAAAACCATTTTACTGTTGGTTTAAAAACGGAGTCAACATTATCAATTCGGAAAAAAGCTGACTATCCCTTCAATCCTTCCCATTTTCAACATCGTGCTCATTAATTCAAAAGCCGTTGTCAGGCAGCGGCCAATATTCTAATATTCATTTACTTCAAAAGTGATAATCTTATCGAAAACAATGTAGTCCTGTCTCTGTTTGAATGGTCCTTTATTATTATCGTGCTTATTAATCGCAAATGTTATCGGGCCAGTACCTGCAGCTCTTCCTTCATACCAGCTAATAAATTGCTGTACTTCTAGCATAGAAAGGTCATATTCTTTCTCAGTTCCATTACTTAATGTTAGGACGAAAATTGCACGTTCACCTACTGGCTCTACCGGCGGTTTCGGCTCTTCTGGATCAGTAGGTAGCTCATTATCATCAAGGTCCCCACCTATTGCGTAAATTTTACCAGTAGTGGTCTCAGAATAAATTGTTCCGTCCTCACCAATGGCCAAGGAGCCACCTGTTACCGCATCATCCGTTTGAACAGCCCATAATTGATCCCCTTGGGAATTAAGACATATTACGTAATCACCATTCGTGATATATATTTTATTATTCTTATCAATAATTAGTGAGTTAACAGCTCCAACTGTATTAAATGTCCACTTTAAATTTCCGTTTTGATCAAGAGCAACCAAATTATGATTACCATTAGTTGCGTAAATCGTACCATCTTTCCCAACTACGGGTTCAATTAATTTCCGAGTTGATGAGTTAGTTAATTTCTCTGTTTGATACGTCCATTTTAAGGTTCCATCAGGATTTATAGCATGTATAGATCCAACACTATCAACTATATAGATCACACCTGATGAATCAATAGCTGGGGCGGTTCTATTACTACCGCCGTTTGTGAAACTATATTCCCATTTCTTTTCTCCATCTAAGGAGTTGTATGCATGTAAACCAGCATTATTTTTAAAATAAAGCACTCCGTCTTTAGAGAGGCTAATTTGACTATTATTACTCAACGTGATCTGTTTTGACCATTTAAGTGTCCCGTCAGAATTATAAGCAGCAATACTAGGGCCCGAAGCAGATATCATATAAATAATACCGTTGACATCGATAACAGGCTCAGTGAAGTATTGTCCACTGCTTATTGTTACTAAATTTATAACCGAACCATTGTCAGGGCTAAATGTATTTAATTCATTTCCAACATGCATAACAATGTTCTTGTTACTGTAGATTGAAGGTGATGATAAGTTCATACTTAAATCAGAAGAGTAAACCCATCTTTGATTTCCATCTGGCGAAATGGAGTACAAATTTGATTTGGGAGTCCCCAAAGCTGAGTAACTAGTAGACAAGAGGTTTCCTTGATCATCTATTACTATCGCGGCTCTCCCTGAACTAGCTTTTTGAAAAGTCCACTTAACATTCAAGTTTTTTGTTACACCAGCAAATCTTGAATTCATGTCCCAATTAAAACCTAAGGGTTGCACTGCTGATGTATCATACACTCCTTGTTGATATCCAGTACCTTGAGTAAAAGGTGTACTTGCAGCGTTAACCTGTGTTGTTAATACTGAGAAGAACATTATTAGTGCAGTAAGAAATAGAGTTCCTTTTCTTAGTTTCAAAACTCCTTCATCCTCCCATTATTTGAATATATTATATATCGGATAGTTCTATAGAATTATTAAACTCAGTTTTTTATGTCTATATACCTAGAAAAAAAGACGAGAAGAGTTACGCCCCGGTCATATGCCGCATTCATGCAGCCGTGCGTGTCATTCTCGCCTTTTTCTATGGTTACATCCTATCACGGAAAAACCGTCATGTGGTGCTCAACTTAGGGTCGAGTTAAAGTCAATTTACTGTATAATCCATAGGCTCCAGCCCAATTTCGTCTCCTCTAAATAGACAACTGCATAGGAATAAAAAGAAGATTACGAAACCATGTAGAGGAGAATGAACATGTACTGTTATCCATACCACCCTTATCAAGGGCACAATCCTACGTATAACTACTGGAATAACCAAAATTGGAGCAATTATTTGAGTCCTCGTTATATGAGTTGGGATAATAGTAACTGGAATCGTTTTAATGAAAATATGAGCTTAAAAGATTATGGAAAAAGACCACTCGTGTTGAACATTGATCAAGCAACTAAACAAAACAATACTTACCGAACCGCTTTATGGACAGGGAATCACTTTCAAGTAACCCTAATGAGCATTAATGTTGGAGATGATATTGGACTAGAAGTTCATCCCTCAACCGACCAATTCATACGTATTGAACAAGGTCAAGGACTCGTTCAAATGGGCAATAGTAAAGATAATTTAGATTTTCAACAGATGGCCTATGATGACTATGCAATCATGGTGCCTGCTGGAACATGGCACAATGTAACCAATACGGGTAATGTACCACTAAAAATATACGTGATCTATGCTCCTCCTGAACACCCATACGGCACGGTTCAAGAAACAAAGGCAGATACCATGGCTGCTGGGTAAAATATTGGATAGCAACATTAATTAAAAACAGCTGCAAATTGACATCTTAATTTGCAGCTGTTTTTTTTCCTGTAAAAACTCCACATTATCCTGCTCAAAAAAAACCATCAATTTCAATGTATTAGCCGTGCTCTCTGTGCCATCAGCTATCTTCCTGCGAATATTTGTTCCCTCACAGATAGATTCTCCATTCTTTTAGATTAAATTTATTCTTCAACGTCTTTATATGTCTCCCCCACAGACCTTCTCCAGCTACAGCTGGCACCCTGCTGCATCAAGAACGAGTAGCAATATGCCCCTCCGGATATGGTGGTACTCGTCAGCGTAACCTCTCCAAGCTGTTTCTCCACTATGAGGGCAAGCGGTGAACGGGAACATACCCTGCATTCGCCCGCCTTGTCGGCTCGAATCTTCACCTCGGTCAGTTCACCTTCCTCCCAGCACATGTCGACAACAAAGCCGCCCCGGGCACGAAGCCCCTTCACCTTGCCGCTATTCCACTGCGGGGGCAGGGCCGGGAGCAGCCTTAACTCTCCCGTGTGCGACTGCAGCAGCATTTCGGCAACGCCGGCAATCCCGCCGAAATTACCGTCGATTTGAAAAGGCGGGTGGCAATCCAGCAGATTCGGATAAGTTGAAGAAGCCAGCAAATTCACAAGATGCTCGTGCGCTTCCGCGCCCCGCTGCAGCCTGGCATAGTAATTGATGATCCAGGCCCGGCTCCAGCCGGTATGGCCGCCGCCATTCGCAAGTCGTCGCTCCAAGGTCTTGTTCGCTGCCTCGGCAAGCTCAGGTGACTGAACGGGATCAATTTGCTCTCCCGGATACAGGGCGAACAGCTGCGAGATGTGCCGGTGTCCGGGATCGGCCTCCTCGTAATCATCCAGCCACTCCATGATCCCTCCCTGCCTTCCAATCCGCGGTGCCGGAATTTCTTGCAGCGCGGTTTGAAGCTCTTCAAGGAAGGTGTCCTTATCTCCGACAAGCTGGCCTGCCGCAAGACAGGCCCGGAACAAGGCCGTCGCAATCTGCGCATCCATAGCGGGTCCCATGCAGAGGCTGCCGACGGCTCCGTTCGGAAGCACAAATCGGTTCTCCGGCGAAACGGAAGGTCCGGTTATCCGTCTCCCTTCCTCATCCACGGTCATATAATCCAGCAGGAATATCGCCGCTTCCTTCATGACTGGATACGCTCGTTCCTGCAGGAAATTCGCATCCCGGCCAAACCGGTAATGCTCCCATAGATGAAGGCACAGCCAGGCGGCTCCCATCGGCCATACGGTACAGGTCATCAATATTCCTTCAGGCCGGGTCTCTCCCCAAAGATTTGTATTGTGATGCGCTGCGAAACCACGGCAGCCATACATCTCGCGAGCCGTGTCCCGGCCATTCGGGAGCATGCGGTGAATCAGGTCGAACAGCGGCTCGTGGCATTCCGCCAGGCCCAGCAGCTCTGCCGGCCAGTAGTTCATCTGAATGTTCACATTGATCGTATACTTCGACTCCCAGGGCGGGGTGAAGCTGTCATTCCATATGCCCTGCAGGTTCGCTGCGAGAGATCCGGGTCTGGAGCAGGAGATGAGCAAATACCGCCCGTACTGCACGTATAACGCGATCAAGTCGGGATCACTGTTCTCCGCAGAGGCTCCTTCCCTCTTCACTCTTTCCTGCAGCAGATCCAGCCGCTGATCGGTAGGCAGGGATAACAAATCGTCTTCTGCTCGCTTTGAAATTTCAACTTGATCTGGACCGACAACGCGATCTATCCCCTTCGGAATGTCAACTTCTCTTTCGGTTAAGCCCGCTCTATTCACATCCTTCTTGCTGGAACCGAGAGTTAGCGAAAACCGCTCAAACTTCTCCCGATACTCCTCCAGATGACGGCTTTTCAACTGTTCGAACGACATGCCTGCCGCACGATCCAACTGCTCCAGACATACCTGGCCCGGCTGCTGACACCGAAAGGTCGTCTGGGCTGACAGCAGCAGCGTAACCGAATGCGCGCCTTCAACCGAGAGAAAATCACCGATGGTTCGTACGCTTCCTCCCACAGCGACAGCACGCAGTGCCGTGCAGAAGGAAATGCCGTCTGCGCCGCATTCGCCCTTCATCAGCAAGGTATCATGCCCTAACGACTCTGTTCCGCTGTCAAAAGGACGGCGCATCAGGTTTGCCGCAAACGTCAGCGCCCCGGGCCGATCGGCAGTTAGGCGAATCACCATCACGCCATCCGGCGCACTGACAAAATACTGCCTGCGATAGCCTATGCCGCTCGAAGAATAGGATACGGTCACCATGGACCGCTCCAAATCCAGCTCTCGCTCGTAATGCTCCACCGCTTCCTCGGCATCCAGGAATTTGAGAAGCAGATCGCCCAGCGGCTGGTAAGGCTGCTCGTATTTCGGGGATGAGGTCATCGCCATCCGGGCCAGATGCTCGGCCTCGGCCTGACGTCCATCCCGCAGCATCTGCCTGATTTCGCTCAAATATTCGGTGGCGTCCGGGTTGGCTCCCCTTCCCGGACCACCATACCAGAGGGAATCCTCGTTGAGCTGCACCCGCTCAAGCAAGGTCTTGCCAAAAACCATGCCGCCCAAGCGCCCATTCCCGATGGGCAATGCTTCATTCCACTCGTCCGCTGGGGAAGCGTACCATAACCGCAATCGCCGACTTACAGACGTGTCAGGCTGCCGCCATGCGGTTTCATAACCTGCCGCTTCATTCTTGCCGTGCCGTAATGCATGCGGCTCCGCATGATGTCCGCCAAGAGAACGTTCCGTACCTCTTCCTGTTGTCTCCCTCTCCACCTTCATACACGACTCCTTTTTCGCGAAGAAGGGGACGATCAGCGTCTCCCCTGATAATCCCCTGTTCGCTATATATAATTAAGGCTGCTCTGGTATATCGATCGCACCGCCGCCCACAGGCGTACGGGCCAGATTATCCACCGCTTGCTGACCCAGACGATCCTTCAACTGCTGGACGAATAAACTCTGAATCGCTACATGCCGGTCGGCGTATTCCCAATAGCCGTCCTCACGCGGTCTTGAATCATAATCGTTTGGAACGAGCGGTTTCACGTTCAAACCGTCTTCCGTCGGGATGTGTCCGATGACATAGTTTTGTGCCGTTGGAGGCTTCTGCGCAACAAGCCCGCCCTCGGTATTCCACATGACGTAATTCGCTCCCGCCCAGCCATGTCCGCTGCCAAGCCATCCGCGGTCGCGGACGCTGATGCGCGCACTGACGTTGTCGTACAGGCCGCCGGTGGACCAGCGGTGGTGCGGCTCGCTTGTATTGTATTCGCGAGTGGCCTTATTGTCGTACATGACATTCGGTCCTTGTACGCGGCTCTCAATGACATAAGCATGACGTGAAGTTTCCGTATAATTGCGCTGTACCAGATTTAATTGCCCCTGGATGAAAAAGCTGTAACGACGACCGCCCGTAATCACGCTGACCATGTCGTACGTTTCGCTGTCCTGTACGGTGACCCATTTGGCCTGCCGCCCGACCTGCACCAAGGCGTAGGAGAAATGGTAGCCGTCCACCTCGCGCACCCAGGCATTCTTCACGCTGTTCATCATAATGAAGCGCTCCGCGTGTGCCTCATCGGAATAATACGGGGTATCCAGAACATCGTTATCCATCTTGGTATCGGTCTTGCTCGGATCAAAATCGGATATGGCGCGCATGTTCTCAATCCCAACCTGTTCGATTCGAGATTCATCCGTCGCCTTGAACAGCTTGCCTCCACCCCATTGACGTTCAATGGCATTCGCTAATGGAGCATCCACCGTAATTTGATTGCCATCGATGGCCGTAATAACGCGGTCAAAATCCAGATTGAACGGGGACCACTGCTGCGTTCCTCCGGTTCCTGGTCGCATGTAGATATGATCCATGCCGATCTCATGAATCCAGCGGTCATTCCCGATTCTTCGAACAATGACGGAATCGCCCACCTGATAGCCGGAGGCATTCTGCACATGGAACGATCGCGATCCTGCCGGAACATACAGATCCTGAATGTCCGTCTCCGTCCCGTCAACAACAGCGGCACCGTTCGTTCCACCGACAACAATCAAATTTCTGGCCGTTGTTCCCGTGCCGCGGATGATGGTGCCGTCCTCACTCTTGCCCTCACCCCGCAGCACGACCCCGCTGGACTGAATGTTCAGGGAACCGCCGACCAGATATGTGCCCTTCTTCAGCAGCACTGCCCCCCGGAAGCCGTCCGCATCACGAGGCAGCCGCGACACCTCATCAATCGCCGCTTGCAGCATCGCCGTATCGTCCCCGCCGGTCGGCTGTACGGCAATTCTCGCCTGAACGTCGGGCAGTTTCACACCGCCACCCATATAACCGACGTATGAGAAATCGATGATCCGGTTCCCCTTATAATCGGGAACATACACCATCCTTCCGTCTTTTCCGGTAAAGGCGATTTGACTCTGACCTTCAGGTATTCCTTTCTTGGGCATGACGGTATAAAACAAGCTGTCGAAGTAGGTTCCCCCGTCTGTGGTTTGAAAAGTCATCCGCACCTCGTACGTGCCCGGTACTTTCATCCCACCCGGAAGCATTATCGATTGCGTTACCCCCGCCTGCAGCGCCTTCGTGCCCAGCGAACCTCTGGATTGATCGTCCTTGAACCATCTGGCGGATACAGTTCCATCCCTATTCGGAGCGATGGTTACGACTGGCAGCTCCTCGCCCTCACCCAAGATCGCCGCCTCGCCAATCTTCTGGACCAACGCCTTATGCGTGAACGAGCTGAAGGCAATGTATTTCGCATCCTGGAACTCCTGATCATCCTTCACCACAATCCAGAAATCCGGTGTACGTATCCCTTGACCGTTGATGCTGGTTTCCGCATATAACCGGGTCGCTCCTACCTTGACCCCCGTTACCGAACCTTCGGAAGTAACCGCAGCGCTGGTTCCCACGGCGTGATATTGAATCTGGACTTGAGGCAGCGAAATCCATTCCCCGCTGACCCGTTTGCCGCGCGCCTCCACGGCAGATGTACCTCCAATGTCCAAGGTCAGTTCCTCATTGTTGGTATAAGGGGTTCCATCCGGCTTCACGAAGGCCAGCTCCGTTACATCGGACGGAATCCCTTGATCTCCATCCTGCATATAAAGCTCCAACTCCTTTAGCTGAACATTGAGATTTCGGCTTAGAAGCAGCGTTACCCGAATGTGGGAAGCGCTTACGGAATCAAACGTCATCACTTCCTGACCGTCCGCTCGAATGCCCCCATTTTTCGCATAGGCTCTGCTCCAAGACTCACCGTCACGGGAATAATCGATCTCGATACTTCCCAAATGATCTCCCCGATTTAAATCCAGGACAACCTGATTGAAGGACTGCTCACTCCCCAGATCCACCTGTATGAATACACTCATGTCCTCACGGTCTGTGCTCGCCGGCTGCCAGTAGGTATCACGGCTGCCGTCAACGGCCTTCCCGGCTTCACGCCCGCTGATCTCGGAACTGGCCGTCGCCTGCTTATTCCATGCCAGGTTGACCCGTTCCATCACATCCGGTGCAGCCGTTTCCCCCTGTATTGGCGGATTGCCAAACGAAAACAGCAGAATACCCAACAGCAGTATGAACCCACCTCTTCTTACCTGCCTGTTACGCTTGCGTACCTGTCTCATCAATCATCACCCATCCTTTGTCATATGTAGTGATTACGATCCACCCACGATTACATGATGCCCCCCTTTCAAACACCTCTTGATATGCTTCTATGATAAAACAGCCGCTGCTCGCCGGACCATGCCGTAACTTGCGGAATGGCCGTGTTTTTTTATGGAGTAACACAACGTAAGAAAACACAACCCGGAGCGAACGGAGCCGTATGCTAAGCCTCTGCATTGTCCGTTACAATGAGGCTGCAATGGATACGTCATTCTTGGAGCGACAAGGAAGGAGTTTCGTTTATGGATCATGAGTTATCCCAGTCTCTGTCAGCGCCGTTTCATGCACAGCTTCATTCACCTGACGGGAATCTGCATATCACACTGGAACAGGAGCATAACGGCCCCCTTTTTTACACGGTGATGAACAACCGATATCGCGTTCTTGAAAGGTCGCCGCTCGGGCTGATCACCGACCAATACAAATTTCAGCAAGGCATCCGCATCCAAGGGGTTGAGCACAACACGATCACGGAGCGTTACGAGCTTGTGACCGGCAAGCAAAAATCGCAGTCTTACGAAGCAAACGAGTTGGTGCTTCTGACTTCGGTAGAGAATCATCAGGTGAGAATCCGTTTCCGTGCTTTTCATGACGGCGTCGCATACCGGTATGAGCTGCAAGGAGAAGGGGATATTCGTTTCGAGAACGAGCTCTCCGGCTTCCATCTGCCGGAGGACCGAATGCTCAATGTCTGGGCTCAGCCGTTCATGCGGTGTTATGAACGAACCTATGACCATGCCATGCCGGATCATCTTCGGGGAGGGCATTTCGGTTTCCCGCTGCTGGTCCAATCGGCAGGGGATCATTGGCTGCTGCTGACTGAAGCAGCTGTGGACGGGGGGTATGGCGCCAGTCATCTCGAAGCGGATGAGCAAGACGGCCGGAAGCTCCGCATCGCTTACGCCCCGGATCAGGAAACGCCGATTGCCGCCAAGCTTCCGCTCTCGACGCCCTGGCGTGTCATGATCATCGGATCGCTCAGGGATCTGGTGTCTTCATCGGTAACGACTCACTTATGTCCTCCGCCCGTGCTGGAAGACACCTCTTGGATCTCTCCCGGCAGAGCGGCCTGGTCCTGGTACGCGGAAGGCGATTCCTGTGGCGATATGGACATTCAACGGCAGCATGTGGATTTTGCCGCGGGGATGGGATGGGAATACAGCGTTGTGGACGGCGGCTGGGAGGGTGTGCTGGATGCGCCTCAGCTCATCCATTACGCGAAGGCGCACGGCGTCGGCATCTGGTTGTGGACGCATTATAAAGGGCTGAACACGGAGGAACTCCGTGAAGAGAAATTACGCCTGTGGGCATCTTGGGGTGCCGTTGGCATCAAGGTCGACTTCTTTGACAGCGACAATCAAGAGACGCTCCAGGTCTATGATGCCATTGCGGAATCCGCTGCCAGGCATCGGCTGATGGTCAATTTTCATGGATCCACCAAACCAAGCGGCGAGCACCGGACATGGCCACACGTGATGACAAGAGAAGGCGTTTACGGTGCGGAATACTACCGGGCACAGAGTGAAGGGCCTAATGCGGTTCATCTCTGTACCTTGCCGTTTACGCGGAACCTGATCGGGTCCATGGATTTTACGCCGGTCACGTTCAGCAGGCGGACCACGACGACCCAAGGGCTTCAGCTGGCCCTGGCCATCCTCTTCGAATCCGGCATCCAGCATTATGCCGATGCGATTTCCGTCTTCGCGGATCATCCGGGCAAGCCGCTGCTGGCCGCCGTTCCCGCCGTCTGGGATGAGACGCGGCTCCTGGAAGGTTATCCGGGCCGATTCGTTACGATAGCAAGACGATCGGGTACGGAATGGTTTGTCGCCTCCATTTGTGCTGCCGGAGGACGAGACGTTCAGATTCCGCTGGATTTCCTTGAAGATAACCAAGCCTACCAAGCCGTGATCTATCAGGAACAGGCGGAAGCGGACGAATATCGATATCGTTCCATTCTTCCTCCCATTGAGGTCCATACGGAAACGTGCAGCGCCAAGGATACCATCATACAGCGTTTAAAAGTGTATGGAGGTGTATCCATCCATCTCACGCCGCAAGCCAAGAACAAGTAATACCAATCAGTCTTGCGGGATAAGAGGGGTAGTCTTTTGATTTGTCGGAACTGTTATATTGGAAAAATGAGCGACGGGCGTGGCACTTTGGTGGTGGTAGCATACCACTTACCTAAATCTAGCTAACCTATCTTTATATCAGTCTAAGGTATTGAGCCAACGCCCACGATTAAGCAGGACATTCTAAAATTATTTGGATTATTGGTAAAAAAACTAGTTACCCAATTGCAACTCAAGAAATTAAAAACAAAAAACATAAATTCGAAATCACATGGTTATATGCAGTTTTCTTATGTAAACATGTCGCTTTCAGCCTCAAAGTTTAATATAAGTAAACTAAAAAACAATTGAAAATGTATTAATTGTAAATGGATTCCACCTCCTGTAATGTGAATGAACCCCAATCCACTGCATTGCTATACGCCTCATTGTGAGCAATAACAATGACGGCAAAAAGCCCAGGCGGATAATGAGAGGGTTCGAGTGCTGCCGGCAGATGTTCCTTTAGTTTTTCCAAGTTGATGTTTATACTCATTTTTTTCTTCCTCCTTGTTTTTAGGAAAAAAAACCGCGGAAAACAAAAAAAGCATACCGAAAAAGCATACTTGTTGTTCTCTGCGGCTAATTTAGCCTACATATTTATAGACGACATTATGTCATACACACCCGCACTTCAGATGGTTATAAAGAATTGATGGGTCGACTGATACTCATAGCAAACAGGCGTATGATATTCCTCTGATAAGTTTGTACGCACACAGCAATGTGTTGAATTTAAAACAATTCATTCTTTTCTCTGTGCTGGACTAAAAATGCACCTCCTAGGATTACATCGGATTTACTCAAGAATTTTCCAATGTCTATTCTAAAAGGTGCGCTTCAGTAAGACGGTGGTCTTTAACCAGCACCTAAAAACGAGCAGGACATTCAAGGTTCTTTAGAGAGAGTTAGTTTCAAAAATTTTGAATAACATCTACTGAATGTTTAATGTTTAAACATGTTGCTATGTTACCTACAAAGCTAATTTGTACGTATTTATTTTATCGTTCTTTTTACTTTTATACTTGAACAATAAATCCCCGCGGCTGTCTACCTTATCAAAAAGAACGATATGATCGTACTCCATTTCATTATTTCGATCAAGTCCTGCTTGAATCAGATAGTCTTTCTCAAAAGCAGGAAGTTCAATAACCTCATGAACATAAATGGCCTCTTTCGCTTTAAAATCATATACAATAAGGTGCTGAGAACTGTATTCCCTTAGAATCATAAAATCATTATTGTACTCTTCGATCATATAAACTTCGTCTTTTCCCATGATTTCCGTCAGGTTAAACGAAGATTGAATCTTTCCTTGCTGATCCAAAAATCTTGCGTTTTTACCATCTGTAATCAAAACCTGATCTTTTGCTTTTTGTATATTTGTTACGAGATAGTATCCCATGACTAGGAAATCACCTTGGTCTACAATCTTATCATTTACAATTAAAGCCTGCCCCGAGACCTTAACTGTTGCGGAAGGGCCTGAAATCTGGTTATAAGCAATGTACGATGAAGAATCGGATAATTTAGAAACATCGAATTTCTTTAAGATAGATAATTCTGTATTATCTATTCTTCCAATCTTAACTCCAGGTTGGCGTGTTTCTGCTTTACTTAGTACCCCTGTTTCAAGGTGAATCCAATAAGTTAATTCTTTATCACTACCCATTGCATAACTTCTAGACATGGTTAAATTTTTTGAATATGAATTCCATGAAACAGACTCTCCAGTGGCTTTAGCTACAAATTTTAACGGAAGGTATGTTTTACCATTTATTACTTTGGCAGCCACGTCTAGTGAGGTTTGCTTGTTATTAACATAAGCTGTTTTACTACCAATTGTTAATTTGATTTCTTTATTGACTCCATATAAGGACGCTGTTTTTGAACTCTGATCCCAGTACACTTTTAAGTTTAATAGATCGCCAACTTCTCGTATCGGTAAAAGAACCCTCCCGTTGCTTATAATTACAGGATCATTTAGATTACTAAGTTCTTTATCTGGTCCTGATTCCACTAATACTTCGTTTACTTTAACATCTTTTGCATCTGCTGCTTCAGTAAAACTGATTGTCAGTAGAATGAATATTGATAAAAAACAGACGATACCTCGTTTTCTTAACATGGAAAAACCTCCTTTTTTTTCAATACAATTACGTTAACGCTTTATATTTGGTAAAAGTTGCAGTCTCGAGAAAAAAATCTCTGCTCCAATTTGGGCAGAGATTTTATACCGATACAATTACTCAGGTAATGTTGAATCAACTATTATTGTAGCGCTATTCCCATTTATACTCACCGTGGCCCTATCAGTTGCATCCAATACTGGAGTTTTTGCTACGCCATCCAAAGTAATTCCACTAAATGTAGAACGTACTTTTCCTGGAGGATTTTCCCCACCTGCAATAGTAACTAGTAGCTTAAAATACACTTGATCAGTCAAAT
This sequence comes from Paenibacillus sp. FSL F4-0100, assembly GCF_037993005.1. Lineage (NCBI taxonomy): Bacteria > Bacillati > Bacillota > Bacilli > Caryophanales > Paenibacillaceae > Paenibacillus > Paenibacillus sp. FSL F4-0100. Next base: position 1,481,568 of record NZ_CP150303.1, on the reverse strand, counting down.
TAACTTTGTTTGTTTCAATAATGTGAATTAAATTCGTATCCGTTGAATCTGAACAGGAGGCATTTGCACAGACTGCTAACCCAGTTGTTTTTAATCGGACAGCATTGCTGATTCCCCTCTGTGTATCACTATAACTCCTCCAAAATGCAGTAGTAACGGTTCCACCTAACTTATACCCATTACTGCTATGTACTTTATCATAATCGGGTTGATTAGCCGCAGCCATACAGACCCCAGTTGAGTTAGGTTTAACACACAGCCGTGGTCTGAATCGAGCTTCGCCACTGGCGTTATTGTATGAAAGGTTTGCATCGACCTCAATAGTTTTATTTCTTAAGCCAGTGTAAATATAGGTGGCTTCATTTGGAGCTCCTGTAAGTTCACTAGCAGTAGGGAGCTTCCATTTAGATTCAAATAGGTTTCCAGTTGTACTATTAACTAAAATTCTCCCCCCAATTCCGTTAGTGATATCATTAGAAAACAGTTCCAGATCTGCTTGATTTGTTTGTTTGTTAAGGGTTTGATCTTTTTCTTCAACAATTAAACTATTACCGTATTTTGTCTCTTCGTAGAAGTATAGGTGCTCCTCATCATCAAAGTAGTAATTAAATATAACATCTTCAGTGGAGGTAGTTTTAACATCGGAAGAGGCTGAGTTATATAGTGCCTTCTCTTCTGTTGCAACACCTGCCGCTCTCTCAATTACATTTAAAAGTTCGTTTTCAGAAAGATTCAAATTACTAGGATTAGTTATTTCTACTGATTCCAGCGAGAAGTTAGTGGCACTATAAGCTGTAGTTTCTGAATCTGCATACATAGGTGCGCTTAAACAAGTTGTTAAGAGAATTGAAATGCCCGTTAAAATCACTTTTTTAAATTTCATAATGAACCTCCCCCAAATATTGGAATTACAAATACGAGTATATCAACGAAATTTAAGTTTAGCAAACATAATTTTTAATTAATTCATTTTATTGGAATATAATACACAAAATATATAATATGATAGTTTCATATGTCGTAATTATAGCTTTAGTTGGAGAATAAAGGTTTGGTTTCATGCGCGCGTCCCTAGCGTATGCTATGTTTTGAATGAAGTACGTAAGCCGTGAGAGGGGCGGTGATCAAGCGATGATTAAAGTCGTAGAAGTGCATTCAGATCAAGAGCCTCTACTTAAGGAGATTCCTTCTTTGTATGGAGAATATGGGAAAGAGCTTTTCGGATAATTGTGGCCAGATCATACGCTTGGAAATATTTATACCTGGCTATCGGGGATTCAACAGCTCCGCTCAATTTCACTTTGCATTTTGGGAAATCTCAGGTAAGTGTCTCTGAGCCAGCTGTTTGTGCTCACGTATGGGACACGGGAGACCGAGAAGCGTACGATGAATAAGTCCTTGCTGACGGAGAAGTAGCGGCCACTGCCTCCAAGGTTTATACTTTCTTGTCTCCTCAAAAAAGCACAAGGCCTGACCTCCAATCCGGAAGCAGGCCTTATGCTATGTACGCGGCGGACATGGCATGACCATGCGAATGGTAGTTCCTTGCCCCTGGCCTGCCGAGGTTAAACGGAGTCCGTAGTTCTCGCCGAATACCAGCTGAATCCTCCGATGCACATTCAGCAGCCCGATGCCGCCGGTACCGCTAAGGTTCAAGGAAGATTCAGGCACATGATTCACTTGGTCGTACTCGTAGGATAGCCGTGCCGCAACCTCTTGCAGCTGTTCATCCGTCATGCCGATGCCGTTATCCGTCACGCTGACCCAGAAGGAATCAGCATCGCATCCGGCAGTGATCATGATGTACTGCGATGCTTCGATGCCGTCCGGAAAGGCATGCTGGAATGCATTTTCAATTAGAGGCTGGAGCGTCAACCGCACCATTTTGTACAGGAGCAGCTCATGGGGAACCTCAACCCGCAGATCAAACTCCAGATCGTGCCGATGCTTCATGATCGTCATGTAGTTCAACACGTGCTTGAGCTCATTGGCGACCGTGATCTCCTCCAGCGACGTCAGCAAGGAGTACCGCATCATAAAGCCAAGAGAGGACACCATTTCGGTAATCTCCGATGAGCCTTCAACCTCGGCATAACACACGATGGTCTCCAGCGTGTTGTACATGAAATGCGGATTGATCTGGAGCTGAAGCGCCTGGAACTCGGCCTTTTGCCGTTCGATAATCGTCTTCTGCTGCTGCAGCTCGGTCTCGTATACCCGCTCGATTAGCTCCGACAGCCGGGTCACCATCAGATTGTACCGCTGCATCATTTCCGTCAGCTCGTCCTCGCGTTTAGGAAGCTCCAAGGGAATCCACCGCCCCTGCTCCGTCTGGCGCATCCCGCGGATAATCGTCTGGATGGGCTGGGTAATGGAACGGGTGAAACGATAAGCAAGCAGACAAGCAGCAATGAGGCTGATCAAGCCGATCGTCCAGACCGTAGAACGAATGCTGGCTATCGGTTTGCGCCACTCCTCCAGCGGCAACGAAGCAACCAGACGCCATCCGGAATAGGGAGACATCCGCGTCATGAACACTCTCTGCTCTCCATCGGCCGTCGTATATTTGAAGGATTCCTCGTCTGCGCCCATGATGGCGGCCGTCAGCTTCGGATCCTCGGCCGGAGACGAGGCTTCCTGCTCCAGTCCCTCAGGTTGATAGACTACATGGCCGCTGGCATCCGCGATATAGAAGTATCCCCGTTCGCCCAGATCAATTCCTTTCCAGAGGGAGGATAACTCCTGGGAACGCACCTCCATGGCCAGCACGCCTTTTTCCGCTGTGGAGGATAATCCCTTGATCAGTCTCGTCATGCGTACCACACTGCCGCTGCGCCCAGGTATAATACTCTCCGTATGTATCATGAGACCGCTTTCATCTTTCGTGGTATTACGGAGATCCGTCAGCTGCTTTGCTTTCTCCTCTGCACTGAATACCGGAGCCGTAAAATCAGAACCGAAGCTGTATGTGGCATGTCCGTTATAAGACAGGAGATACATGGTCAGCAGCTCGGGCCCCCGTTCCATGAGAGGACGGAATACCGTATCCTTGATTGTGGAGCTGATGTGATAGTAATCATAATGGTCCGCCGGGTTAGGTAAATCCACGAATTTCTTCAATTCCCGGTTGGTCAATAAGGAGATCATCGTACGGTCGTAGGATTTAATATACAGATCGGTATGGTTCAAGGCATTCTGCACGATTTGCGACATATGCCGGTCCAGCTGGCGGTCCAGCTCAGCTGATGAGCGCGTGTAGGTAACGATGCCGATCAACAAGGAAGTCAGCACAATGATGGATACAAAGTACAGAAACAGCTTGCGGTACAGTTTATTTTTCATCCGTTAAAGCCCAGCATCGTCCGATATTCCGTCGGCGTACGTCCCGTTACCTTCTTGAACATTTTCGTAAAATGGGGATAATCCTCGTAACCGACGTTCGCCGCCACGTCGATGATCCGCATATGCGGCAGGGCCAGCAGCTCCTTCGCCCGCTCCATTCGCCGGTGAATCCGGTACCTTACAAAGGTATCGCCCGTCATCTTCTTAAACATTGCGCTGAAATACGTCGGCGTATAACCGGCCATCTCCGCCACTTCCTCAAGGGTGATCTCCTCGGAGAGATGCGTGTCGATATACGATTTCACTTCATCCAGCGGGTTCTTGAAATTCCCCCACCGCTGCGTCACCAGATCGGCGGTCATCTGCTTGACCCTCAGCTCAAATTCGTTAAGCAGCTGCTCCTGCACCGTGTGGTGACCGATCGTTTCAATCACCGAAACCTCCATATACCCCTTCGAGACGAGACGACGGAAAATCATGCCCACCGCATCATCCAGCAGCTGCTGAAGCTGTGGGACACTGAGTCCTGCCGCTTGCAGATGCGCCCTCCAATCGACCAACAGCCGATCGAGCTGTTCGGTCTGCAACATCCAGATCTCCTGCCCGATATTTTCAATCCAATCGACATAGGAAGCCAGCGAGACAATGCCTTTATTGCGGTGTTTGACAATCGCGTCAAAGGTTTGGTGCAGCACCACGCCGGTGACCGGCTTTAGCAGATAGTGCTTAACCCCATAAGCCAGACATTGCTGCGCATATTGGAATTCGCCATAACCCGATATGACGATAATTTGAATATGCCCATACTGCTCATGAAGCTCCTGACACAGCTCCAGTCCGCCCATTCGGGGCATCCGGATATCAGTCAATAGTACATCCGGCTCGAATTCCTTAATCAGTGAGAGCGCATGCTCACCATTCACGGCCGTGTCAATGGCATCAAACTGCAGACGGTAAGTCTCCGCCATCTTGACCAGCCCTCTTCGGATTACAGGTTCGTCGTCAGCAATAAGCAACCGCATATCATTTTAGCCTCCTGTATGTAGAAGAATAAGGGATGAGGCAAACATCGAATGGAACAATAAGGTACCCGCAGCCGCTACCTGTAATGGTAAGACCGGCGGATACCTTGATTTTTCATCCTTCGCTCATTTGGGTTAAACGCTTACATATTGGATCTATTGTACACGATTTTAGAAACAAACAGGAGATGCCCTACTTCCTATCTTGGATGTTATCTCGTACGGTCTACCACATTCTCCTTGTTCTTCCAGCGCTCCGTCGCTTCCTTGATGATCTCATCCCCGCCCTTGGCACGGTATTCCTCCAGCACCTTCGGCCAATCGGAGATCGGCTGCTTGCCGTAGATCATCTTCACCATGCTGTCCAGGATGAATTTAGGTCCCGTATCTCCGGTCGAGGCCAGATCCGGGAACTTGGAGAAGCTGTTCAGATTCGCCATGAACGTAATGCCGCCGCGGCCTTCATTGCTCAGTACATCGCTGAAAGCCTTGATCACGTCCTGGCCATCCTCAGTAAGGGCCGTCTGCTTCTTGTTGTAGGTCAGCTCATGAACGAACCACAGCTGGTTGGCCCGGAAGCCCGCTTCATCAACCTCTTGTTTGGTCACAGGCCACTTATAGTTGACATTCCCGTTCTCCATCGTGTAATTCTCGCCCTCAATCCCGAAAGAGAAGAACATATCGGCTTCCTCCGTCAGCATCCAATCCAGAAATTTAATGATTTCGATGGCTTTCTCTTTTCCAACCTTGCTATTGATATAGTACGTGGTCGATACCGAGCTGTATAAGCCGAGTCCGCCCTTGCCGTCCGATCCGGTCGGGGATGGGTAAATATCCACCTTCATCGAAGGATCCACTTCCTTCAGCTTGGTGCGGAACCCGATCAGCCCCTCGCCGTTGGAGGCCCACATCCCGGATTTGCCGGCATTGATATTGCGTCCGTAATCCTCCTGAGAGAGCGAAGCGAAATCCTTCGGGATCAGACCCTCATCGTACATCGTCTTATACGTCTTGAGCGCATTGGTCATGTTCTCGACATCGAAGAATTTCGGTACGACCTCCCCATTCAGCTCCATGAACTGGAACGGCAGCACATCGTATGCCCCAAGGAAAGTATCCGCATATTTAAAGCCCTCACGGTACTGGTATGGGTGCTCTACACCCAGCTTCTTAAAGGCACGCAGCATATCCAGGTACTCTTCGACGGTCTTAGGCGCTTCCTTGATGCCGGCCTTCTCCATGAGATCCGTGCGAATGAATGTGGCGCGGCGCGACGGATTTTCCAGCCAGGCCGGGATGCCGTAGATTTTGCCGTTATAGGATACTTCTTCCCACGCGGCCGGGGTGACCATCTTCATCAAATTCGGAGCATGTTCCTTGAGGAGATCATCCAGCGGCATGAACACCCCGGCTTCCACCGAGCCTGACATGGACCCTGTTGTTGGACCTCCCCGCATATTTCCCACAACGTCCGGGATTTCGTTGCCTGCAAACATCAGACTCATCTTCTGATCAAATTCCTTGTGGGACATCAAGCGGATATCTAGATCCGTGTTTGTCATCTCTTCCAGCTTCAGCACCCATTTGTCCTTATTGATATCGGGTGACGATTCAATGTAGGTGTTGCCGCCCGTGGAGAAAGAAATCGAGAAGGACAGCTTGCTCGAGTCTGTACCTTGCTTCGTTTCTTCCGGCTTGGGACTGACAGTTCCTTCTTCCGGTTTCCCCCCGCATCCAGCGAGCAGTGACATCATCATGACGCTGATCAGTAAGACCGTCCAACTTTTTTTCATCAACCTCTCCCCTTTTTCCTAAAAAATAGACAAGTGGCTCATTCATGAGGTAAGCGCTTTCGTAAAATCCATTTCATCGTAGCTCATAACCCTCATATGCAGTATTGGCGTTCTTATTATGGGATTGTGTTCTTTTACGATCAAGATTTGATCGAACCGATGAGCATGCCCTTAATAAAATATTTCTGCAGGAACGGGTAGACCAGGATGATCGGCAGCGTAGCGATCACAATCGTGGCCATCTTGATGCCCTCCGGGGACATGTTCGCCAGATTCTCAAAGGTGGTATCCATCTCTCCCATTTGATCGGTTATGACGATCTCTCTCAGACGAACCTGGAGCGGAAACAGCTGACGGCTATTGATATAGTATAGAGCGGACGAGTACGAATTCCAATGCGCAACAGCGTAAAACAATCCCATCGTCGCCATGACCGGCTTGGACAAAGGCAGCACGATGCTCGATATAATCCGCAGCTCCCCGCACCCGTCGATCCGGGCCGAATCAATGATTTCGTTCGGAAGATTCATGAAGAACGAGCGCATGATGAACAGGTTGTATGCGCTGATCGCGCCCGGAATGATCAGGGCCCATACCGTATCCAGCATGTTCAGTGATTTAATGAGCAGATAGTTCGGAATGAGCGGCGCGCTGAAAATAAAGGTGACCAGCACGAGCATGAGGATGACCTTTCGTCCCCGATATTCATTGCGCGACAGCGGATAGGCCAGCGAGGCCGTTGCGATCAGGTTGATCCCGGTCCCCACGACAGTCACGAATACGCTGATCATAAAGGAACGCCATACGGAAGTATCGTTCAAGACGATTGCATAGTTGGAGAGCGTGAACTCCACCGGCCACAGGCCAACGTCTCCCCGTGAAATGGCCACATCACTGCTGAGCGATTGTGCCGCAACGTGCAGAATCGGGAATATCATGGCAGCCGACACAACGGCCAGGAAGATAAAGTTGAAAATTTCGAATACGGATTCACCTTTTGATCGTTTTATCATGTTTTCGGTCACCTGCCTAGTATAAGGAATTTCCGGTCGTTTTGCGGCTTATGGCGTTTCCGCCCACAATGAGCAGCAGCCCGATGAGAGATTTGAACAGCCCGATGGCCGTGGTGTAGCTGTACTGCTGTCCGAGCAGACCGACGCGGTAAATGTATGTATCCAGAATGTCGCCCTTATTCTCGTTCAAGGCATTCAGGAACACAAACACCCGCTCAAACCCGAAATCAAGGAAATTGCCGATGTTCAGCAGGAACAGAATCATAATCGTTGGCAGAATCGACGGAATCGTTATCGCCAGAGTCTGGCGCCACCGGTTTGCGCCGTCTACGCGTGCAGCTTCATACAGGTCCGGATTGATCCCGGCCAGCGCCGCCAGGTAAATGATCGTCCCCCATCCCGCTTCCTTCCAAATGCCGGAGCCGATCAGAATGCTGCGAATATAGCTTTCCTCACCAAGGAAGTAAATCGGTTCGAGTCCCACCCACATCAGAATCTGATTCATGATGCCCGTGGTCGGAGACAGAATGCCTACCGCAATCCCCCCGATAATGACCCAGGACAGAAAGTGCGGCATGTAGATAACGGTTTGCAGCACCCGCTTGTACAGGACAAGACGAATCTCGTTCAACAGCAAGGCCAGAATGATCGGGATTGGAAAAGCGAATACGATGCTGTACATCCCGATCAGAAGGGTGTTCCAGAAGATCCGCAGAAACTCTTCGTACTGAAACATGCGATAGAACTGATCCAGCCCCACCCATGGGCTTTCCCATATGCCTTTAAATAAGTTGTACTCCTGAAAAGCCATGGCGCTGCCAAATAAAGGGACATATTTAAATACCAAAAAATAGAGGATGCCCGGAATCGAGATGAGGTATATCGCCTTGTACTTGCGAAAGCTGGATAACCATTCCCGGCTCCGCGCTGACGGTGTTAACCGCGTGCTTGGGCTGATGTTCGCCATAAGGACCTCCCGTTGTAAGTTTTCCTTCGTATTCATCGTATAAGCGGAGGGCCTTGCCAACAATGGCGGCATTTGTTTGTCGATGTGTTTTTTTACGATTGTGAATAAGAGGTTGTTCAAAATGGGGGATTTGAGGCGGAATAGAGAAAAAAGCCCTTCTGCTATCATGGTCTATCCGGCCATGGTAAGCAGAAGGGCTTGCAAGGGGAAGAAAACGGGGAAGTAAAACGCTGCCGTACATGAGAGCATGGGCCGCTGAGAGTAATTGGCATTTCTCACCGCGCGTTCTCCCCATACATGGTGCATGCATTGCATGACGGTGGTCGACCTTCCATTTTTGGTGCTGTTTATCATGCTTCGAGTCGGATATGGATCGCTCTTATTCGTCGTCGTTCTCCGTAATCTCCCGAATCGGAATCGCCATGTTCCAGGTCTCCGTACAATCGTAAAACCCGCGGCTCCCGTCTGAAGTCGCAGCAAACATCCAGGCCGGACGACCGTCCTCCATGAGCAAAAACGGGCGTTCGAGGTTACCCATCAACCGTTCCGTGCCATCGTCCCACCGTACTCTGCGAGAGTACACGGGTTCCCCTGGTTTGGTTGTTATCTTCCACTGTTCCCCGTTCGCTGACCACGCATGGACTCCGCTATAGCGCTCCCCGCAGATGGAGCCGTCCATGTCCTTGGCAATCATTTCGTACCCGCGTGCCGTACGCCAAATGAAGGGATCTTCAATATGAATCGCCGGGGGAAACAGCGGTTCAGGCTGACGGGTGTAAGGACCGTACACCGATTCGGCGCAGGCCAAGCCCAGCTGCATGTTGCCATAGGAATGCCCTTCATAGGGACGAGATTTATAGATGAGCTTCACCGAACCGTCCTCATGAACACAGGGGGCAGGATTAGACACCAAGAAGCTGTCAAAATGATTTGGACGCGGCAACAGAACCGGATGGTCCCTCCGTGTCCAAGGGCCGGTTATGGAAGGAGCGGTCGCAACCCCGATCCGTTTGTTCGCCCTGGCAACCACGACGAGCGGATCATTCGGAAGCAGCGGCTCCCCTTCTTCAGGGAGGGGAAACGGAAACGTCGTGCCCATGTAATAGAGGACGTATGAGCCCTCAACCTTCACGATATGCGGGTTGTGCACGCTGCATCCGTCCCAATAGGCCGGGGATCTGGCCCCGAGTACCGTCTCCTCGTATACATACGGTCCGGCCGGATGGTCGGAGACCGCTCGGACGATCTCCGAGGCCACAAGCCAGCCGGGATGCATAGGCAAAGATTTCGGCCAGCGCGAAGCAAACATATGGTACCGGCCATCCTCACCCTTGATGACGCTGCCGCACCATATCCAGTAACCCGGCATTCGAAAGCCTCCTGCAACCGGTGCAGGATCAAATACGATTTTCATGAATCATCACACCCTCTCTATTGGCAGTAGCGTAACCTTGCGCAAATTCATTAATGAATCAGAAACCAACGATAGTCCCCGTACTTCAAGATGATGTACGCCTGCCGAGAGAATGGTCAGTTGACCCATTTCAAATTCTCCCCAGCATCCGTCCCCACCCGTATCGAAAGCGGTACAAGTCAGCTTTTGTCCATCCAGAGACAACTCGTAACGTCCTCCTGCCTGATCCGCTCCGGCGGCCAAGGTGACGATCACTCGGCACTGGACGGGCACTTCTTCCTCCGAACGGAACGTCCATTGAACAGCTACATTTGGAGCGGTCCAACCGGTAACACCATCATGACCACGTTTTCCATTATCGTATCGCAGGCCATCGCCCTCGATAACACCATCATAGGCCCAGAACGTATTCGGCATTGAAGATATGAATCTAGGAGTCCCGTTGCTCTCCAACTGCTCCCCGTTAAGCTTCAGCTCAATCACAGTAGCATAGGCGTCCTGAGGTACCGAACGTACATCAATCTGCCAATCCCACGGCCCAAGCTTTCGGAACGGCAGGTGGCCCATCTTCGCCTTTGCTCCGATAGGCCTCGCATATTGAACTCCGCTAGCGAGACCGGGCAGGATCAAGAAACCGCCCTGCGGCCAATCTCTAACCAGCAGGTACAAGATGTTCTCTTCCGGCTTCCATGTGCAATAACCCCACTGCGGCGTACCGATCGGACTGCCGCTCGTGCCGTATATCGCCTCGCCGTTCCGTTCCAAGAAGCTGCCCACCGTCTCCAGCAGACTTCTCGATGTATCGTCAATCGCTCCGTCTCCGAGCGGCCCGACATTCAGTACCAGATTACCGTTTGTGGCTGCCACGCGCAGCAGCTGTTCGATCAATTCGTCCGGACTCTTCCAATGGTCATCGTCATATCGGAACCCCCAGGAATCATTCAGCGTATGAATCGATTCCCAGTCCCGCTGCACCGGGTGGAACCGGAGCTGGTTATCATGCGGATTGCCGTAATCGGCAAATCGGTCATCCCTCAGCCGCTTGTTAATCAAGCAATCCGGCTGCAGCCGGCGTACCAGATCATAGAACCACACGGCATGCTCGTCGCTGATCTTATGACCGCAATCAAACCACATCAACCCAATCGGGCCATAGTCGGTCAGCAGCTCCTCTACTTGAGGAAGAGCTTTCTCGTGAAGGTAACGTTCGAAGCGTTCCCGCTTATCGTCATCTTCGATCCATTCCTCCAGTTGATCCCATGCGCCGATATTCCCCGGGTAATCCAGCGTGTTCCCCTGCGAATCCGGGTGATGCCAGTCCATGGCATGGGAATAATAGATTCCCAGGCGAATCCCCTCCGCTTCGCAGGCCTCTGCCAGCTCCTTGATCGGATCTCTCGGAAAATGAGCATGACGAGTAATCGAATACTCGCTGACCTTGGAATCGTACATCGCAAACCCATCATGATGCTTGGCTGTCACGATAACATATTTTGCTCCGGACCGCTTGGCCAGCGCAACCCATTCATGCGCATCGAAAGCCTCCGGGTTCATCCCGGCTGCGGCCTCCGCATACTCGGTCACCGGAATCTTTCCCCTTAACTGGATATGCTCCGAATAATTGGCATCCACCCGTTCACCGTTCCACATCCCGCCCAGTATCGAATAAGGCCCCCAATGCACAAAAAGCCCAAAGCGTGCTTCCCTCCACCAGGCTATCCGACGGTTATGATCATGATCGGTTACCCGTTTATCGCTCATGAGAGCATCCGACCTTCCCTGCTCCAGTCCTGCCCCATCCATGTATTCATCCCGCTTCATATATGCCCTCCTCACTCGCTTGCCATTGGCTCAAACTGTCTAATAACCTCCATTATAGAAGTAACGCTGGTACAGCCTCTTTGTTTTTTTGGGTTGGGGTTGTGTTTTGTTGAGGTGGGGGGTCGAAGGAGAAGCAGAAAACATACAGCCTTTAAGCACATTCTGGGTAGACAGGAGTTGGAAACTTACCATGGGATATGAACAACTGAAGCGGTTACGTTCATCGCTTGCGTCAAGGAAGTCCAGTACTATGACGGGACAACCTGGACCAATGAATATTATCCTAGCTGGGTGCAAGAACAGTTAGAGAAGCCGCTGAAATGATGAACTGAGAAAAAACCAAGCATTGAAGAAATAATCCCTGTTAATGCTTGAGTTTTATAATCACCCATCGAATTATTCATGTGCTTTTGTCCAAGTACTCTCCTATATCCAACAAATTACCATATGGGAATTACCAAGCGTTAAGACCACGATACTCTAACCGTTCCCATAAATTGTCATAACGTTGCTGATCTTCATCAGATACTCCATGTCTGAATTGTTCAAATAATTTTACACATTGCAGTGTCGCATTTTCATTGCGAATTTTAATAGCAGACGTAAGCCCATCTAAAGCACTTCTAGCTCCCTCATCATATCTTCCTTTTGTAAAATAATAACGTGACAGTTCGGCCTGAAACCGCACATATCGCTCTGCCCTTACTAAATAATTATATGTACCGTCGTCCTTTTGATTTAATGATAAAATATGATCTTCAAACTTTAGTAAAACATGATCTATATCGAACTGAAAACGATTAGCAGCTTGAAAAATCTTGGTTAACGCAGGCAGGATTTCATCTTCTTTTGTTTCAATAAATCCCACATATTCAGTAATAATTTCAAAATCACCCATCATTACCTTATATAAATATGTATTCGCTATAGCCCACATTTTAAAATTATCTTTAATCGCAAGTGCTTCTTCCGAGTCCTCTTTAACCCAGCTCAAGTCGGAATATAATGCCACATATCGTAATGCCTGCTCATAATCACCACGCTCATCACAGACAGCTGAACACATCAAATATGAATAAATGATATATAAAAACAATGGCTTTTGGGGCTCTTTATCATGATGATAGCGAATGCCATCCTTCTCATATTTAAAAGCATATTGAATCTTTGCCTTTCGTCCCATCTCTTTAGCCAACATATCAACCTTACTCCAATGGCGCAGAGAGCAGTATACATTGGCCAAATCTTTTAGTGCATCAAGCTGATCCACTTCATCTAAACGTGCGACGAATTCCTCAAATTTGGTGGCTGCCCGAAGATTTTTTTCCTGGTCATGACCTAATGAGATTGTAAACAGTCGATAATGGCACAGAGCTAACCGTTCAGAATGTTGATATTTCTCACTCTCGGCTACTGATTCGTAAATAATTGAGGCAGCTGAATTTTTACCCTGATTAAACAAATCCTCTGCTGTGTCATAAAGCATCGGCACATAAGCTAGGTTATCCGTCATGTATCGAACAACCTTCTGAATTAACTCCAGCTTATCCAGTTCGGCACAGCGGTACAAAAATGGCTTTAGTCTTCGCCAATTCAGCGGATAAGCAAAACATTCATCCGCATACAGCTCATAAAAGCTGCCTTCGGGAAGTCCCATCGCCGATACCATTCGATCTAATTGCTGCATAGCAATGGGGCGCACACCCTTAATAATAGTGCTTAACGTCCCTGAGTTAATTTTTGATCGTTCCGCAAATTGATTTATAGTTAATCCCGTCTTTTTCAGGTGAAAATCCAATTCTGATCGTATCGTGGTTGTATGTATCAATTCAAACAACCTCCAATAAGAATATCCGCATACCGAACATCCATAATTTAGTATGACTCTATAGTAATAGTATAAATGAGTCTAACACCTGTCAATTAATGCTTAAAGTTAGTATTGCACACAATAACTCACTTTGCTAAAAGAATACCTTTTGCAATCACATGCCATACTTGAATACATTTACAATTTAACGCATGAAACTTTTAAGGACAATAACTAATGTATAATGAAACTTTTAGTGACTCCAATATTAACTATCTTTTGTCTACACTTCTTATATAAGAGGAGTCGATACATATATGGAAAAATCGGTTGCAGAGAGATTGGGAATTGCTATACGAGAAATAAGAAAAAACCAGAACTTAACTCAAGAGGAGCTTGCCGAAAAAATCGGGTCCTCGTTTAGCTATATAGGCAGGCTGGAAAGAGGAGAAGGCAATTTCACTATACAAACCCTCGAGAAAATTACAATAGCGCTAAACATCGACTTCTTTGACTTTATATCATTAGGTAAAAAAGATAATGAGATCATATTAGAAATTAACTCGCTGCTATTACAGCAGGATGAAGAAAACCAATTAAAAGGGTTAAACATCCTTAAAGAGTTGTATCGGAAATAAAGAATGAACATTACAAAAGATATCTATCTTCCTTCCTTATACTTCAGCATTTCAATACGATAACTAACTCCTGAATATACAGGAGTTTTTTTATTTGTTTACCGAATTGATTAATGAACAGAAAGAGCTTGTTTTGAAAAGGATTGATCAAAACAAGCTCTAATATTCATTGAATCAGATTCTCTAAAACTATTCCGTTTGTTCTATCATTTTCCCCTTCGTTTGTTTGATGCGAAAATTTCCTGACAAGTACAATCCGAAAAGCACAACGATGGTGGCTACGACCGAGTACCACGTAAGCGGTTCACCCAGGATGATGGCTGCCAGGATATAGCCCGCGACAGGATTTAAAAGTAGCCAGTTGTTTGCTTTAACGGCATCTTGTTTCAATAAATAAAACCAGAGACCCATGCTAAGAATGGAGAGACCGAAGACGGACCAGATCAAGTATTCGACTAGATGCGCGTCCACATTGACCGGATTTCCAGACTCTAGGAAGAGAGCAGGAATCATAATAATCATTCCGCCAATGAATACCTGCCAAGCGTTGATCACAAGATTAGGCAATTGAAGATTGGCCTTTTTAAAGACGAGACTTCCAACAGCCATCGAAACCATCGCCAAAACAAGTAATAAAATGCCGCTTAAGGAGGCATGACTGTTTGCCAATGATGGGTAGGTTGCGATGAATAGACCTATGGCGGAAACAGCCATACCCATCCATTCTTTTGCCCGAATGTTTTTCCCCATGAAGATTAGAGAAAAAAGTGCAAAGACAAAAGGATTTATGGGTAGAAAGAGATTGAATATCCCGGCGGAAATGGTTCGAAGCGCTAAGTTGCCTAGACCAACAAACAACGAGGTATTTAGCAAACCGAGAAGCAGTAAAACGCCCCACTCTCTTTTGTTAGGTAAAGGGTATTTCCCCTTTCTAAATCCATAAATAAAGATCAGTAGCAGCACCCCGGCGATCAGAAAACGTAATGTCGCTAATGTTAATGGAGACGCTGAGAGCAGACCAATTTTCATGATAATGGCCCCCGAAGCATATAAAACCGTAAAAAGTAACCCAATAAACAACCCTTTCAAATTCATGACTCAACATCCTTCTCTCTGTTCATTTTGTGCCGTTCGAACCTTGCCCAAATGAATTGAACTTAACACGGGTTTATAATAGAATATATATAAAGATTTGAGAAGTACGCATAATTTTATTATATAGTATTAATTATTGAACTATTGGGAGGGATAAGGGGTTTGAGCGATCGTAAACATAAGAACCATGTGATTCCAAGTACAGAAGGGTGTCCTGTTGAAACAACTCTGGAAGTTATCGGGGGAAAATGGAAAGGTATTATTCTCTATCACCTCATTGAAGGTCCGAAAAGATTTAGTGAATTCCGCCGCCTGTACCCGGCCATTACGCAGTTCATGCTCACGCTGCAGCTTCGGGAGCTTGAGCGGGATGGCATTATTCATCGCGAAGTATATAAACAGGTACCGCCTAAAGTGGAATATTCGCTTACTGAATTCGGAAAAACATTGGAACCGATCATTTTATCCATGAAGAGTTGGGGAGCAACTTATAAAAATAGAATTGTTGATATTCGTTTACAATCGCAGGATCCTGAAGAGGATGGTCAAAATAGCCAGAGCGATGGCTAAGTGACTTATTAAAAATCCAGAATCAGAAAATACAATTCAAAACCAAGCACCCTTTTCAACAACAAGTCAAGTTCTTCTAGCGATCTAAGGGTCTGCTCACATCTACTCGTTATTGTGGCTGCACTCTATTGTATTGACAGGTATAGCAGCCAATGTTATGATTCAACGTATCATTTATGAGGAGGCTCGTGATCTATGTTACATTCCATGCGTATAAGATAAGTTGGCAATAAAAAAAGCGGATTTTCCAAACCACAAGTGTGGGCTTTTTTTGAGCTGCTTATTTCCTGCGTATGTAGACATAGATTGCGACACGGTTAGCTTGTTTGCTATGCCTTTGTATCGCCATCTTCTCTCGTTATCCATGCAGATTTAAGCCCCATTGTGGACTCGGATCTGTATTTTTTATTGCCAAAAAACAGCCGGACAATAAAAAATACAGGGAGAATGGTTCAACCTGAGTATTTAGGGCGTGTATTCGGCTTATTGGCAACATGATGTCCTTTTGCCATGCCGATCGGATTAATCGTGTCGGGTATTTTTGCAGGTCGAATTGGAATCCAAAATTTAGACAAATAAAAACGTAAAGGGGCAGATCTTATGAGATCCATGCATTGGTACTTCTTTATTTAAACCTCTCTTCTTCAATCGCAGGAGATCCTGCGAACAGAAACTGCGATTTTTGAAGGAGGAAACAATATGGAATTATTGATAAAAGCAAAAGATATGGTTGTGGAATATTCGGGGCGCGATGTTCTGGACATTGATGAACTGGAGCTTTACGACTACGACCGAATCGGTCTGGTTGGTGCGAACGGAGCAGGAAAAAGCACACTGCTAAAAGCCCTGCTGGGGGAAATTCCTTTGTCCCATGGTACAGTCATTCGGGAAGGCAACTTCAGTTATATTCCCCAATTGGATGATGTCATGGTACAAGAGATTCAAGATTACGCTTTAATCGGCAAGCTGGGAATTGAGAGCTGTGAAGCGGAGAATATGAGCGGCGGTGAAGAAACACGGCTAAAAATAGCCCATGCCCTCTCCGGAGAAGTGCACGGAATTTTTGCCGATGAACCGACGTGTCACCTGGATCGGGATGGCATAGACTTTCTGATCCACCAGCTTAAATATTTTTCCGGCGCCTTGCTCATCATCAGTCACGACCGTTATTTCCTTGACCAAGTCGTCGACAAGATCTGGGAGTTGAATGAGGGGAAAATCACGGAGTACTGGGGCGGATATTCCGATTACTTGCGTCAGAAGGAAGAGGAACGGCATAGCCAGGCTGCAAAATATAAGCAGTTTACTGCGGAACGGGAGCGGCTGGAGAAAGCCATTACCGAAAAGCTTAACCAAGCTCGAAAAGTGGATCAAAAGGCCAAGGGCGCTTCACGAAAAAACAGCTCCGAAAGCGGAGGCCGCCTGGCTCATCAAAAATCGACGGGCAGCAAACAGAAAAAGCTCCATAATGCCGCTAAAAATATGGAGCATCGAATCGAAGCGCTTGGTGAGGTGAAACCCCCTGAAGCCATGCGATCCATCCGTTTTCGGCAAAGCAAAGCCTTGGAGCTTCATCATCCGTTTCCGATTACCGGGAAAGACATCTACAAACAGTTTGAGGGCAAGGAGATTTTCGAGGAGGCCTCCTTCCAGTTTCCATTGGGTGCCAAGATCGCTGTCACCGGTGCGAATGGATCTGGCAAAACGACGCTTCTCAAGATGATACTCCATCGTGAACATGGTATTTCCGTATCCCCTAAAGCGGAAATCGGTTATTTTTCCCAAACGGGTTACAAGTTTGACCGTGATCAGGGGGTTATGGAGTTCATGTTGGAAGACAGTGATTATGAGGTATCGGAAATTCGAGCCGTTCTGGCATCGATGGGATTTTCTCAGCAGGACGTACGCAAGGCATTATCCGTGTTGAGCGGCGGGGAAATCATAAAATTGCAGCTTGCCAAAATGCTGTTCGGACGATACAATATCCTGCTGATGGATGAACCCAGCAATTTTCTGGATCTTCCTGCGGTGGAAGCGCTGGAACAATTAATGAAGAACTATGCGGGAACGATCATTTTCATTTCGCACGATATCCGTTTGATAGAGAATGTAGCCGATACCGTATATGAAATCAGGGACAAAAAAATCATTCAGAGGGCTTAACGACTGTTCGGGTCTTCGAGTGGGTAAGCGGGGTTCAAACACAAAGAAAAATTTGAAGACAACACTTCGTAATATGATCAAATAGGGCACCCATATGGGTGCCCTAAGTTTTGGCGTTTAACAGGACACCAATATTAGACATCGTTCTATTCAGACATTATTTTTTGAAAGTCACCTTTTTAGATAATCCATCTTCCAGGTTCATTTCACCTTTATGGCGAACGAATACATTTTGGTTTCCTTCAAATTTTGGAGGGTTCTTCGGATCATAGTCAACCCAGCGACTATTCCCATTTCCATTTCCATTCACAGAGTACTCCATGTACTGGGTAGCACCAATGAGCTCATTTTTCTCATCATCAGCTTCAACATTAGGTGGTAATTGAGCAACCGTACCATTATGCACACCCAGCTCTTTAATAACTTTATCTGTTTTATAATCATACGCTTTTATTTTTACATCATTTCCGTTCACTTCAATCTGAAGTCCCTGTTTAAAATCAATGCCGGTTTGCACTTCGCCACCATTAGGACCTGCCGATGCCCAGCCCATTTGAATACCAGCTGTGTTCACAACAGTAAAACCACGCTTATCTCCACCTTCAACTACCTTTTTACCTGCCCAATCCGGAAGATTCAGATCCCAGTGACTGTGGCTTGTAAAGAGAATGACTTGTGGGTAATCCTTTAAGATTCCTTCTAATTTATCCTGGTCTAAGTAATCACCAGTATAGGGGGATTGATTGGAGCCTGAAATACTATCCTTCAGGACATGATGACTAAAGAGAAAGATGGGTTTATTGGGATCATTCTTGGAATATTCTTCAAGATTCTGCTTTAACCAATCAAGCTGCTCATCACTGAGATAAACCTCATCCCACAAGGATTTATCATGGTAGTGCATATATTTTTCGGTTCCTATGAAAAGCAGCGGATATCCGTCTAACTCTTTTTTATGGTAGACTTTCTCTTCGCCAGTAAAGTTATAAAAATTTTCGAACATTTCGGATTCCGGCGTATCATTTGGCCACGTGTTTTGCGCTAATTTATTCGGTGTTGCCCATTTCGGTTTATAAAACTCATGATTTCCTATGCTGTACCAAACATGTTCTGGATGAGGATTACTATCTAACACCTTCTGTACGGCTTGATATTCAAAATCCCACCCTCGGTCCGTAATATCACCGTTCACGATTAATGCTTTTGAAGCAGGGTTTACCTGTTTCATATCGTTAAGCACATGCTTAAAGTCGTTGTAATCCCCTTGAATGTCACTAATGACATCAAAAGTAAGACCTGGATCTTCGGAGAATAGATGTTCATCCAGTTTTGCTTGAGCTGATCCTGAAAAAGCACCCATATTGAAAATAATAGATGTTGCCATAATGCTTGTTAGTAGCTTCTTCACAATTATTCCTCCTAGTTATCATCATTCTCAGAACATGATTCGCAAAACGATATAAGTTTCTATTTTATAGTAAACCGGAAATATTAAGGTAATATTCTACTGGAGTAAATAATGAACAAAAAAAATGTAAATAAACCAAAGCTGCAACCATATTTATAGAAAATAAAAACACATTCGAATGTGAATGTGTTTTTTATAACTACTCCTGATAAATATGTGGAAATCGTAGTAAATTAATTATCTTGTTGGATAGATACTTTTTCTGGTATTGACCCAGCTTTGTATTTATAATGACAGTGCCATTTTCTTTTCTGAATAATTGATCTGTACCATTTTCCACAAATACCATGTCAGGGTTAAAAGCCATCAACATGTTGCCGAATATATTAAACAACACTTCTAATCCTTTATCGAATGATTTCCCAGAGTCCGATACCCGCCATTTCATGCCGCAATGCAGCTGATGCTCGCGGCGAAAGCGATGGGGCTCAGATAATTGTTCTTGTCATTTCATTATTATCCTTTTCTTTTTCTTCCTTCTTATTTCCGGAGCAGATTAAAGATCGCCTCCAGCCGTATGCTGTGATTGCATGACTCGCAGGAATATTTCCCTTTCCGGTTTTCCTTGAAATTTTTATATCCCGTGCTTCCTTCGTACAGCCGAAATGTCTTCTTGCAGCAAAAGCATTCCACCTCATAATAAATCACTATGCTCTCTCCTCCTTGGGAGCGTTCTTATTTGCGCGTGGCGTGATCAAAGATCGTAATCAGTTCCTGTACATATGCCTTTACGTGAAGATCGGGGTTTCTCATCAATTCCAGGCTGAATCCATCGATGGCATGCCGGATAGAGAGCGCCATGACTCGGGAGGATAACGGGGTGAATTCACGAAAGATTCCTTCCTTCGCCCCTGCATGCAGAATCGCCTCAATCGGTTGAAACACGTCCTCATCCGTATCCGCCGAAAACCGAGGCTTCCCCTCCTTCGTCCTCATGCCCGTCACAATTTCCACAACGGCAAATACCATCTTCCGATGATCCGCGACAAACTCCAAATTCGCTTCAATATACTTCTTGAGCCTGATTTTCGGAGAAGCTTCGTCACGCAAGATTGGCTGCATAAAGGACTCGAAGGCAATATAATACTCCGTCACCACCTGCTCCAGGAGCTCATCCTTGCCCGCAAAATGATAGGAAATCACCCCTTTGCTAACGTTGGCACGCTTGGCGATTTGACCTATCGAAGCTTGGGCATAACCGACCTCAGCAATGGTTTCGATCGCACATGCCACGATCTGCGCACGGCGGGCTTTCTCAATAAACGACATTTCCTTTTGGTCATTTGTTTCATTTTTAGTATTCATGATTTTATTTTAGTACGATCGTACAGAAAAAATCAATAAAAAGCCTGCCCATCTTTTCGGAAATGGGCAGGCTTCCGCCTGAACTCATATAGATTGCTGGATCCTGACCGTCCGCGATGCAAAGTAGTAATCCGCGCTACATTATTTACGCAGGCTCAGATTTGCTCACGCGGTCCGTGATCACTGCGATTGCTCCATCTCCGGTTACATTACAAGCCGTTCCGAAGCTGTCTTGCGCAATATAGAGGGCGATCATGAGCGACGTCAGCGTTGTATCGAAGCCCAGCATGGACTCTAGCAATCCGAGTGCTGCCATGACGGCACCTCCAGGGACTCCTGGAGCGGCAACCATCGTAATGCCCAGCATCAGAATAAATGGGAACATCATGCCGAAGGAAGTTGGCATCCCCGTCAGCAGCATCACGGCCATCGAGCAGCTTACCAGCGTAATCGTGCTACCGGATAGATGTATGGTTGCGCACAGAGGGATGACAAAATCAGCGACCTTCCCGCTGACCCCGTTCAGCTTGGTTTGACGCAGCGTAACCGGAATGGCAGCGGCAGAAGACTGCGTACCTATCGCCGTAAAATAAGCCGGCAGCATGTTCTTCAGCATGGCAAACGGATTCTTGTGCGCGACTTGCCCCGCAACCAAGTATTGTATGATCAGGAACAGCACATGCAGGACAATGATCATAATGAATACTTTGGCAAAGACCGACAGGATCGTGGTCACTTGCCCGCCATAGGTTAAGTTGGCAAACACGCAGAGGATATGATACGGCAGCAGCGGAATGATGATCGAGGCGATCAGCTTCTCCACAATCTCCCGGAAATCAACCATGACCTTCTGCAAGGTTTGTCCCTTAATTACAGCCGCTCCCAGCCCAAGTGTAAAGGCTAGCAGTAGAGCAGTCATTACCCCGAATACAGGCGGCATGTCAACTTTAAAAAAAGGCTCCAGCAGCGCCTCTTCCGGATTGGCGTAGGAATTAACCAGACCACCAACCTCCAACATATACGGATACAATAGCGTCGCTGCCAAGAACGCCAACAGCCCCGCGATAACAGTGGAGAGATAAGCAAGGCCCGTGGTCACGCCCAGCAGGCGACCGGCCCCTCTTCCCAGCTCCCCGATCCCGGGAGCAATGAATCCGATAATAATTAAAGGTATGGCAAAACCAAGAAAGTTTCCAAACAACCCGCTAAAGGTAGCTAATCCGGCAACCAGCCATTCCGGTGAGAACGATCCGATCGCAATGCCGAGCAAAATGGCTATAAGGATTTTCGGCAGCAAACCGAGTTTTTTCATGTTCATGCTGTTATCACCCACAGATCTTATTTTCGTTTATTGTCCACTCCAAACGGACATAATCCATTGGACATGGAATGAACAAACTTTATCATATTCTGGATATCATTGTCATTATGCAAAATATGACATCGAAACATACCAGTAACAGATCAGATGACAGAGATGGACACCAAATAAATAATGTAACGGCGAAATGCCTACTCCGATTCAAGCATGCACAAAAAAATTGAAGCCAGCCCCGCTCATTACTGTGCGGGGCTGGCTTCATTGGAATGGCTCCATATACAACCTAATATGATGAGATAATGGCAGGATCAACAACACAGATCAGCCATTATCATATTTTTTAAGCCAAATCTCCATTGTTCCTGCCGCCAAACCAATGGTTCGGTGTAATCACTCAGCAGTCTTGAATTATTGCACCTGATCGAGCAATTGATATGCTTCTTCCTTTGTTGTAACCGCCAAGAGCGCTTCTCTGAAATCATCGTCCATCAGCTTACGGGACAACATTTGCAGCACTTTCAAATGCGCATTCTGTTTACTATTCCGCGGCACGGCAATCATAAAGATCAGTTTT
Source organism: Paenibacillus sp. FSL F4-0100 (assembly GCF_037993005.1). Taxonomy (NCBI): domain Bacteria; kingdom Bacillati; phylum Bacillota; class Bacilli; order Caryophanales; family Paenibacillaceae; genus Paenibacillus; species Paenibacillus sp. FSL F4-0100. The sequence goes on along the minus strand of NZ_CP150303.1, from coordinate 1,459,252 downwards.
GCTTCGCTTCCGTCCAGACTCTTCCAGTCGACACCATCCTGCTGGATACCAAAGACCACGCTTGGTTTCAGGACAGCATCCGATTTACCGTGAGGAATCGCAATATTCATGCCGATGCCTGTGGAGCTTTCTTGTTCCCGGGCTAATATGGCCTGTTTAAAATCTCCATCAGCTCTTACCGCCCCATTCTGCTCCAGTACACCAATCATTTCGTCAATAACAGCATCCTGTGTCGTTCCGGTCAGATTCAGATTAATAAGATCCATTGTTACAATATCTGTCAATTTCTCGACGCGGATAGCAGGTGCTTCGGTTGCTGTATCGTTATTGGTCACGGTTGAAGTCACTTCCGCTGAGTCCGCAGCCACGGGTGCAGCTGTGTCTGCTGCCAACTCTTTACGTGCACCGGCCGGTGTTTCTTTCGCTCCTTCTCCAACAACTGCCGGAGTCACACCTGCAACATCTTTCTTGAGCAGACTCACCATGATAATGGATACGGCTGCGCCGCCTATGACAGCGAGGAAGAACATCAACACATGATCAACGGCACCGAGCACGGCTACAATCGGCCCGCCATGGGCTACACTGTCACCGACACTCCCAAACATCGCAATCACCGAACCCGTCATCGAACCGACCATGATACTCGGAATGACGCGTAGAGGATCTTGCGCAGCGAATGGAATCGCTCCTTCGGTAATACCGAACAGTCCCATCGTAAATGTTGCTTTTCCAGCTTCACGTTCCGAAGGTGTAAACTTCCTTTTGTTGATCATTGCTGCCAGTCCCATTGCAATCGGAGGAACACAGATGGCAACGGCAATTTGTCCCATAATCACATAATTTCCTTCACCGATCATGGCCGAGCCGAACAGGAAGGCAACCTTATTCACGGGACCACCCATGTCAAAAGAAATCATCGCGCCCAGAATAAGCGCGAGCAAAATCGAACTTGTACCCTGCATTCCCGCGAGCCAGACGGTTAACGCTTCAAACAGATCCGCAACTGGAGCACCAATCACGAAGACGAAGATTAACCCTACAACTAGAGAAGCCAGTACCGGAATAACGATAATGGGCATAATCGGCTGTAACGACCGAGGAACCTTGATCTTTTTAATAGCAAGGGCAACATAACCCGCCAGGAAACCGGCAATAATCCCGCCGATGAATCCCGCTCCCGCTTCACTTCCATAAAAGCTGCCGTTCGCAGCAATGAACCCGCCGACCATACCTGGTGCAAGACCCGGCCTGTCCGCAATACTCATTGCGATAAATCCGGCAAGGATCGGAACCATAAAGGTAAACGCAGCTCCGCCGATACTCTCAATCGTTTTCCAGATCGAATCTTCCGGTATCACCAGACCACCCGGCGTTTTCACGCCGCCCATCGTCAGTGCGATTGCGATGAGCAGCCCACCGATCACGATAAACGGCACCATATAGGATACACCGTTCATCAAATGACGGTAGATCGGATTTTGTTTAGGTTTGTTTTCTCCTGTATCTTCAACGGACTTGGATTGTGCCTGATAGACTGGCACATCCCCTTTTATCATCTGTTGGATTAGCTCTTCGGGACGACGGATACCATCCTGCACACCAACGACAAGCAGTTTTTTACCGACAAACCGGTCCTTCACCACCGTCTTATCCGCTGCGATAATAATACCATCGGCTTCACGGATATCCTGCTCCGTGAATTGATTCTCCACGCCAATGGAGCCTTGGGTCTCGACCTTCAACTCAACGCCCAGCTTCGCACCTGCCTTCTGCAGATTCTCAGCGGCCATATACGTATGTGCAATTCCGTTAGGACATGAAGTAATCGCTAATATTTTCATGATCGTCATTCTCCTTTGCTCTCATGTTCCCGCTTACATTTATATTCTACACGGTGAAAACGCTGTTATCGGATGAACTTTTTACCGGAACTTCCGGAAAAACAGGTTTATATCGCAATAAAATATCCCCACCAAGTGGAGCCTATGCTGCGTTGCTTATCCAAATACTTTACGGGGACCCCAAAAAGAATGTAAAAAGCAGGACGTATACGCCCTGCTTGATCATCAATGTTTCTTAGACTAGTATTACCCTTTTAACGTACTCAGCAATCGCATCGCATCCGTCTCCTTAGATAACGCACTGACCAAAGCCGGCTGCTCACTGATATGCGACAATTCTCTGAACAGCTGCCTCATCTCTTCCCGCTCATCGTGCTTAACCGCAAGCAAGAACACAAGCTCTACCTTCTCAGTTCCCCAGGTAATCGGCTGCTTCAATGTAACAACAACGATGCAGGACTGTTTAACCCACTCCGGGCTGCCATGAGGGATAGCAATGCCCCCGCCAATCGTCGTAGCAGACATATTCTCACGATCCAGCACACTTTCCGTATATCCTGCCTCGACATACCCTTTGTCCTCCAGCATATGCGCAAATTTGGCGATTAACTGTTCTGGGCGCTCTATCTCCTGCTGAGGAAAGACGAGAAAAGGTGTCGTATATTTCAAAAAGACTGATTCCTCAGCCGCCCTGCAATCCGGCTCATCGAGCCGCCGGATCGCTTGCTCCAGCTTACGCTCGTCACTGGCCTCGAGCAGTGGGGAAACGAGGATGTGAGGTGATTTTAGCTTGGGCAGATCCACCGTTGTAATAATAAGATCCACCTCATGAGCTGCCAGATAATCCTCAACTTCCGCTTTGGACATCGTTGTCTCTACATGCACGGACGGGAATCTCCGTTCCACCTTCGCGAGAAGCAATTGGGACATCCCGACGCCCATATGACACACGATAATGGCCTTCTGAGGATGGCTTTCATTCTGGTGAAGCCGTTCCACAGACGCCTGAAAGTGCAGCGTCAAATAGGCGGCTTCCTCTTCGGGAAAATACAGCTGGAGCGCTCCCCCTACCTCTTCCAATGTCATGATGACCCGATCGAACATGTAGGGGTACATCTTTTTGATCTCAGCCAGCATCGGATTAGACACAGCCAGACCATAATGAAGACGGTTCATGGTCGTGTATAAATGCACTTTCAACCCGTTCAATAATACCTGGTCCTTGGAGAAAGGGATCATATTCAACTCCGACATCCGCCGAATCAATTGCTCAACCAATTGGGGCAGCAGGGGGTGGCTGTCTGCCAGATCACTCCGCCGGGCGCCTTCATCCTCCTGCGTGTATCGGAACTTCCCGCCAAGCAGGTGCAGGGTTAGATAAGCGGTTTCTTCCTTGGAAAAAGGTACGGCGAACAGTTTTTGCAGCTTCTTCAAAAAGTCTATCGCCCATGCAAATTCCGCTTTGTTCTCCAAAAAGGCTATGTCCTGCCCAGAGAGCGAAATCGGCTGTCCCAGCTTGGTCCGTTTGATCATGAGCAGAATATGCAGCATCAGGCTCTCAAAGGTTTCATCGGTGAAGCGGAGCTGATGTTGCTTTTGCAACGCCTTCAACTCATTGTATACGGTTGCAATCTCGTGCGGTTCGTACTGGTTACGCATCATCTGTCCCGTCAACTCCGGACGGTTGATCAACTGGTTCAACCGCGCCAGCGCCATCCGTTTGTTCTTCTCCGAGCCTTCAATCATTAATCCCACACGCTGCTTAGTCACTAAGTTCAGATCAAAGCTGTGCAGCCAGCCCTCAATCTTCTCCATATCTCGACGAATAATCGTCTTGTTCACATAAAACAAAGAAGCCAGGTTCTGAATGGTTACGGGCTTCGCGTTCATCAAGAGCCGGTAAGCCAGATGCAGCACCCTTTCCTCATCGGATACATGCTCGGTGGAACTCTCGTTGGAATACAAACGTTGGAATAAATCAGTCTGATCTGCTTCTCCGATCTCCAGATAAACGCCGAGTCCCGGCCTTTTCACCAGATTACCACTGGAGTGCTTAACTATATATTCATCAATTACCTTCAGATCATTCCGGATCGTCTTCTCCGAGCACTCGGTCTGATCCGCCAGATCCTGAACGAGCCACAACCGGTTCGGTTCCATTAACAAATTGCGAAAAATCTCTTTTTGCCTATTATTCATTCCGATCTCCTATTCAACTTATTTGGAGAGCTCTCTAAACGTGGAGCAGGTACATAGTCCTACGTATATCATATCCAGGTCTGTATAGCAATCTGATCTGGGATGCTGCACGAAAATGGATAGATGCGGATGGAGCAAAAGAATGGCATGTTGACGGAAAAGCTGAGCATATACCGTTTTTTTAAAATCTGACGTTAACAAAACAAGAGTGCCGCAGAAACTTTGGCACTCTTGTTCATGATCCGTATTATAATCCTCTTACATCTCAAGAAATTCGTTCGGTTGCACGGCATATCTTTCCTATAAAAGCCTCCACAGCCTCCCGCGCCGACTCCGCCTCCGTCACGGCGGATATCACGGCGACACCATCCGCACCCGCTCCCATGACTTCCTCCACGCGCTCCACGGTAATCCCGCCAATCCCAACGATCGGCAGATCGATTCCAGCTCCGCGCAGTTCACGAAGAATCGCTGCGCCTTGCACAGCCTTGGCATCATCCTTCGAGCGGGTCGGATAGATCGGTCCGATGCCAAGATAATCGGCACCGTGGACAATGGCACGCCTCGCTTCCTCCACGGTATGGGCGGAGACACCCAGAATCCGGTTGCCGATCCGCTCCCGTACGGAAGCCGCGCATTCGTCGTCCTGGCCGATATGCACGCCATCGGCGTTCAGCTTCAGCGCCAGCTCCACATCGTCATTGACGATGAAGGGTACGCCCGCTTGGCGGCATTGATCCTGGATCCGGCGAGCCAACTGGATCATCGGCTCGCCAACAAGCGAGCCATGTCCCTTCTCACGAAACTGGACCATGGTTGCGCCGCCAGCCAGTGCTTCCTTCACAATCCGGCTTGGCTCTTCGATACAGTTCACGCTGCCGAGTACGAGGTACATCCGTAGATGCTGCCTCATCATCTCGGGCGTCACTCTCCCCGTCATCGCAGCACCTCCTGACGGCGGCGACGATACGCCCAATGATTCGTGGGGCCGTGTCCCTGCCCCAGGTTTAAGCCGTCCTCAATGGCGGCCTGGATGAATAAGCGCCCGCTCTGAATCGCATCGAATGCACTCAAGCCTTTGGCCAGGCCTGCAGTGATGGCGGCAGAGAAAGTACAGCCGGTACCATGCGTATGAACGGTATGAATTCTTTTGCCGTATAATTCGGAGAAGGCAGTGCCATCGTATACGAGGTCCATGACCGGAGGACTGCCCGGAGGACCGTCGTCCTTGAAAATGGAAGGACGGGGCCTACGCAACTCCCCGGCGGGAATGGCAGTTCTCGTTTGGCCATACGTACTTTCGGACTGTGGCAACCCTTCCTGCTGCGTACCCGCCGCTATATCTGCTCCTCTGTCTCTTTGGTGATCCGAACCTTCACCGGCGACGCCCGGCATTCCCTCGTCATGGCCGCCTTTGATCACAACGATCTTGGGCCCCAGATCATGAATACGTCTCGCCGCTTCCTTCCGATCTTCCATCGTGCGGATACGCATCCCCGCCAATACTTCGGCCTCCGGTATATTGGGGGTGACGATCAAGGCCAGCGGCAGCAAGTCTTCTCTTAAAGCCTGCACCGCTTCGCTTTGCAGCAGCTCCGCTCCACCCTTGGCAATCATCACGGGATCGACAACGACCCTCTCCCAGCCGAATGCCCGAATCCGGTCAGCAACCAGCCGAATGACCTCGGCGTTGAACAGCATGCCCGTCTTCAATGCATCTATTCCGAGATCTGAGCCAACCGCTTCCATCTGCTCGGCTGCTGCCTCTGGGGGAAGCGGATATACGCCGTGAACCCCCAAGGTATTCTGCACCGTGATCGCGGTAATCGCCGACATGCCGTATACGCCGAGCTCCTGGAAGGTTTTTAGATCGGCCTGAATGCCGGCGCCGCCGCCGCTGTCGGACCCGGCAATCGTCAGTGCCCGGGGCACGCGAGTCTTGCTCATCGTGCGCCACCGGCGGCAGCCGTTCCCGCTTCCCGGACAGCGGCATATCCCGCCAACGAGCCTGGATGAAGTTTTGCCAGCTCATCCAGGAAAGCGATCTGGAAGCTTCCCGGTCCTTGGTCCGCCGTGCATTCCGCAGCTCTCGCCGCCGCGGCCCCGTAGAAGGCCAGACCCGCCGTACCCGCAAGCAGCAGGTCTGCTTCCACTGCCGCAAAGGCACCCAGCACCGAGGTCAGCAGGCACCCTGCGCCGGTGACCTTCGTGAGCAGAGCATTCCCGCCGGTTATGATACGCACTTCGGTTCCATTGGTAATTACGTCCTCTTCACCGGTAATGGCCACGATCGTGCCTAATTCGCGTGCAGCCCGCACAGCAAGCTCGGTATGATTGCTGCCTGCGCTATTGCCAGCGTCTACGCCTTTGATCTCGCGCGCCTCCCCGACAAGGTGAGCGACTTCAGCCGCATTCCCGCGCACGAGCGAAACCTTCACCTCGCTTAGGATCCGCAATGCCGACTCCGTCCGAAAACGGGTCGCTCCCGCACCGACCGGGTCCAGCAAGACCGGGACGCCATGTGCATTCGCCGATTGTCCGGTGATGATCATCGCATCCACCAGCTCGCGGTTCAGCGTGCCGATGTTCAGCACGAGCGCGCCCGCTATGGCGGCCATATCCGCCACTTCCTCCGGCGCGTAAGCCATGACCGGCGACGCGCCCAGCGCGTACAAGCCGTTAGCCGTAAAATTCGTAACCACCACGTTTGTCATATTGTGAACGAGGGGGCTCGTCTGCTGTACCTTCGTTAAAAGCGCCGAAACCTCTTTTTCCCATGCATGCATATGAATCGCCTCTCTTATCTATATTGGAATTTATGTGCTTATTATGACTCCTTACAGCACCGCAGCCTGCAGCGGCACCGGCCATTCCTCCTGCTTATATGCCATATCCCAGAACATATACTCCAGCTGGCAGCTCAGCATGAAATGCTCCTTCATCCGTTCCCGCTCGGCTGCCGTCGCGCGCTCTGCCCATTCATCGACACGGTTGCAGAACTTGGCTGTCGCGTCTTCCCCACGGTTGCCATAGAAATAAATCCAGTCATAGAACGGATGGGATGCATCCGGCTTCACTTCATCCAGCAGCTTGCAGCCAATCTCCAGGTACGTCCACGGGCAAGGAAGTAGTACGGCCATAATCTCGCCTAGACTGCCCTCGTGCGCCACTGTCAGCATATGACGGATATAATGATGCGCGGACGGAGCCAGCGGATAGCCCTGAAGCTCTTCGTAGGTCACCCCGGCGGCTGCGCAAAAATTCTGATGCGGGTGCACCTCGCTGTGCAAGATGAATGAAATCTGTTCGTTAAAGGTCGCGATCTCTTCCCTGCTGGTCGATTTGGATATGGCGATACCGTAAATCCGCATGTAGGCATTCAAATACTCAAAATCCTGCTTCACATAGTGAATCAGCTGTTCTCGCGCCAGGTTCCCCTCGGCAATGCCTTTTACAAAGGGATGATCAAAGATTGCTTGAAAAATGTCTCCCGCCTGCTGACGGAGCTCTTGCGTGAAACTCATTTTTGTCCCCACCTCCAACATATTGAAGAGCAGGAAGTCCGTAAGACACGACTTTTCAGACAACGCTAAAAAGCCGCCCCCGAAAACTGGAGCGGCTTCGTCAACAAGCCCGGGTGCGCCAAAAAAGCGCACCGAGACCTCATATACGAAGGCTCCACTTTCCTACGCTAGTACGAACTAGATCAGGTTCAAAGGGTCCAAGATACGCTCTTGTCTCAGCCGCCAACGGCTCCCCTAGTGGACTTCCTATTCTTTTGTTTAATACTGTACATAGGTTTATGGATGCTGTCAAACATTAACTGTTCGTGAACGGAGCCCCACGCTCGAACCCTCCCATACCCGGGTGATCATGATGTTTTTCGGTGGCTGAGGTTATTCGCAAAAAACGCCGGCGGCCGAAACTTGTTACGGGAACACTGACGCTCGGCTGTCATGTATTCCCCAACATAATGAGAACATAAGCGTTATGCAAATAAATGAAGTTTAAAGGAGCGAGCGTATTTATGACGAACCAACCAAACCAAGCGAAAGACGTTAAACCCATTCCGCAAGGCTACACGTCCGTAACGCCGTGGATCATCTCAAGAAACTCCGCAGCGCTGATCGATTTCCTCAAGCAGGCTTTTCAAGCCGAGGAGTTAGCCCGCGTCTATGTCGGTGAAGGTATCATCGGCCATGCCGAAGTCCGAATCGGGGATGCCGTCGTCATGATGTTTGACGCGAAACCGGAATGGCCGGATAGCCCGGCATACCTCCGTTTATATGTTGAGGATTGCGAAGATGTGTATCAGCAAGCGCTGGCCGCAGGAGCCGTCTCGGTGACGGAGCCAACGAGCTTGTTCTTCGGCGACAAGGTGGGACGGGTACGGGACCCGTTCGGCAACTTATGGTGGGTACAGACACGAATGGAGGACCTCACTCCGGAAGAAGTGGAACAGCATGCCCAAGACCCGGAATACATCAAAGCGATGACCTATGTTGCCGGTGCGGAGATTGTGGTGAAGATTTCGTAAAAATATGAAGTGAAGCAATAGCAGTATAACAGGAGGGCACGGATGGACTCGGTGTCTAGGGGTATGCATGGATGGCTGGGATTATAATCGATGTAGGAGCCGGCGGGGACTCAGAGTAGATATGGTTTAGAGGTAGAAACCGGGGTAACACAGCGTGTATAGCTGAGGCTGCTGCCGGTCTTGGTGCTTACTGCCGGTCTTGTTACTACTGCTGATCTTGGTGTTACTGCTGGTATTGGCTACTACTGATCTTGGTGTTACTGCTGGTATTGGTGCTTACTGCCGGTCTTGTTACTACTGCTGGTCTTGTTACTACTGCTGGTCTTGGCTACTGCTTGTGGGCTAACGGACTGAGGATACGTTATTTAGCTGAGTAGGTGTGATTTTTGATAGTCATCGGACACCAGGTACGCTATTCATAGAATATGATGGCAAATGGGCCGGTAATTGTGGTAATAAGGGATCCTGTGTCCGTTAGATTTAAAAATCGGGGGCAATTTGAGAAATAAGGGATCCGGAGTCCGATAACAGTCAGGGGCAGCGGCACGAAGTAGGGAACTTGGTTAAGCTGTGCTGGCGTGCGGTGTGGCATGCCTTATAGCGGCAGTACTGGCGATGCTGTGATGCTAAAAAAGGAGGCGTCCCTCAAGATCTGATATCTTTTGGGATGCCTCCTTTTTCAGCTTTTTCCTTGCATCATCTGCTATACGATAATACTACCCTGTAGCATTCGTCTTCATTCATTACTGAATGCCGTAAAACTCCTGCAGTTGGTCAATCATCAGATTGGCCGCCAGGATGCCGCCTGCTGTATTCCAGATTGCATCATCCACTTTGTGGGCTTGGCCGTTCTTGACGACGTTCAGGTTTTTCCATAATGGATCGTTGATCCATTCCTGCTCGGTTTGGTTGGCGCCGCCATCCCCGGTTTCATAAGTGAAGTAGAAGAGTCTGTCGGCATCTGCCTCAGGCAAACGTTCCTTCGTGATCTCGTCAACGAAATTGTCCTTCGCATTCTTCGTCATGTCGTTTCGAGCGATGCCGATTTTATCGAAAATAACGCCCGAGAACGTATTGGTATGGTACACGCGCGTCTTGCCTGCCATGAAACGGACTACGGAGACGGTTTCGTCGAGCTTGCTTCCAGCCTTCTCTTTGAAATCCTGAATCCGCTTGTCGTATGCTGCCAAAAGCTCCTCGCCTTCGGATACCTTGTTCAGCGCCTTGGCATACAGTTCAAAATTGTTCTGCCACTCGCCGCGAAGATCCTCGGCAAAAACGGTCGGCGCGATCGCCTTCAATTGCTCGTATACTTTCTCCTGACGCATCTTGTTGCCGATAATCAGATCCGGCTGCAGGCCCGCGATCAGTTCGATGTTCGGCTGACTCTCTTCACCGACAACGGTAACGCCTTCCATCTGGTCTTTAATATGTGGATACCATGGGTCACCTGTCCAGGATCTAACAGCGCCTACTGGCTTCACGCCCAATGCGAGAAGCGCCTCGGTTCCTTCGTTCGTGAGAACCACCACTTTTTGAGGGGTTCCCTTGATTGTTTCCGTACCCATCGCATGTGTAACTTCATAGGATTCGCTTGCTGCGCTACCATTGTTACCACTTGCATTATTCGTCGTGTCGCCGCCAGTATTGTTTGTATTTTCTTTCGCTGGGCTTGCTCCACAACCGGCAAGAATCACGATCATAATGAGAGCCAGCAAGCTAAACTTGAGGCCTCTCGTTGGTTTATTTGCCATTCCTTTTCCCATTCCTATCTAAATCCCCCTTGTGTCATATCCTTCTACTTGAAAATCATTATCAATCACTGATTCAAAACTATAAAGGGTTTCATGAAAAATATCAAGATATTTATGAGAATGATTATCAAGCTCATTGACAGATGGGGTCCCTTCACCTAAAATTCATATGAACTTAATTATTCATGGACTTAAGAAAGTGAGCATATATGCGCGTATTCGGACTATTCATATCGCTATTGGCGCTGGCTGCTGCCGTCATGGGCAGCATCGCATTCGGAGTAACAAACGTACCTCTTCATCAGGTATTGGAATCGTTCACTCACTTCAACGGGAGCAACGAGCATCTGATCATTCTCACGGCAAGACTGCCCCGAGCGCTCATTGCGCTTGCCGTAGGAGCCTCCCTGGCTGTTGCGGGTGCGCTCATGCAGGTCATCACGCGCAATCCGATTGCATCACCCAGCACGCTGGGCGTGAACTCCGGTGCAGCCTTCTTCATTATTATGTCAGCGGGTTGGCTGGGTATAAGCGGACTCCAATCTCTTACCTGGGTCGCGCTGATCGGAGCCGCGGTAAGCGGCGGTATCGTGTTTTTCCTGGGCAGCATCGGCAGGGACGGCATGACGCCAGTAAAAATCACCCTCGCGGGTGCCTCCATAGCCGCCTTCTTCCATTCCTTAACGCAGGGATTCATGCTCTCTGACGGCAAAATGTTCGATCAGGTGCTGGTATGGCTTGTCGGCTCGGTAGCCGGACGCGATTTGAACCAACTTGCAGCCGTGTGGCCGTACATGACCGTTGGCATGCTGGTTGCACTCCTGCTGGGCCGCCATCTGAACGCCCTCTCCATGGGTGATGACATCGCCCAGAGCCTCGGGCAAAAAACAGCCCTCATTAAGTTGTTAGCGGCAGCGGCTGTTATTTTGCTGGCCGGAGGTTCCGTTGCCGCTGCGGGCCCCATCGCATTCGTCGGGATTATCATCCCGCATATCGTTCGGCATTTAATAGGAAATGATTATCGCTGGATTCTGCCTTACAGCGCGGTGCTCGGTGCACTTCTGCTGGTGACGGCCGATCTCGGCTCCCGATATATTGCCATGCCGAAGGAAGTCCCGGTCGGCGTGATGACCGCAATCATTGGCGTGCCGTTCTTCGTGTACATAGCCAGGAAAGGAAGACGAGCACAATGAATAAACACCGCATATTCCGCTCCAGGAACGCTAAAGTATCGTTTATGCTGGAGAGAAGAACACTATGGGTATGTCTGATCCTATTCGTACTTTGCATCGCCGCCATGATTATTAGCACAGGCACAGGAAGCCAGTTTGTTTCGCCGCTTCATGTCATGAAGGCATTGTTCGGTAACGCTCCGCCCATGGAGCAGGTTATCGTTATGCAGCTAAGGCTGCCCCGAATTATTATCGCCGTGCTGATCGGCGCCGCTCTCGCCGTGGCGGGGGCTATTCTGCAGGGCGTCATCCGCAACCCCCTGGCCTCCCCCGACGTCATCGGTATAACGGAGGGAGCATCACTTGGAGCGGTTCTCTTCATCTTCATATTCACAGGCACCGTATCGATCCATTGGATGCCGCTATTCGCCATCCTTGGTGCTTTTTTCATAACCGGACTGCTGTACGTGCTTGCTTGGAAAAATGGCGTATCGCCGCTGCGGCTAGTCTTGATCGGAATCGGAGTATCGGCTGCAATCAAATCGATCTCCTATATGCTGATCATATCCGGACCGCTGCAGTTGGCCGACCGCTCCCTTACTTTCATGGCAGGCAGCATTTACGGCATGTCCTGGGATAAGGACGTTTTGACCCTGCTGCCTTGGATAGCTGTACTTCTACCGCTTACCTGGCTGCAGGCCCGCAATGTGAACATCCAAGCCTTGGGCGACGACGTTGCCAGCAGCACGGGCGCCCAGGTTCAGAAACAGCGCCTGATCCTAATCGGACTCAGCGTAGCTCTGGCCGGAGCAGCCATCTCGATCGGCGGCGCTATCGCCTTCATCGGTCTGATGGCACCGCATATGGCCCGCAGGCTGGTGGGTCCCTCCTTCGGGAGCGTCCTGCCGGTCAGCGCACTGATCGGTGCGATTCTGCTCCTTGTCGCGGACTTGGTAGCTCGGACGGCATTTCTGCCGCGCGACGTTCCGGCAGGCGTATTCACCGCCGCAATCGGCGCGCCGTTCTTCCTCTACTTGCTGTATCGTAACCGCAATCGATTCTAGAACCGAAAGGAGCTGGCGTCATGAATACGCTGGAAGCAAAGGGATTGGGTCTGTCCTATGGGGGAGACTTTATATTCGAAAATCTGGATTTAACCGTGCCTATAGGTAAAATCACCGTGTTTATCGGCAGCAATGGCTGCGGCAAGTCCACTTTGCTGCGCTCCATGGCCAGGCTGCTGAAACCGCAGCGCGGCTCGGTTGTACTGAACGGGGCCGACATCGCAGGCTTGTCCACCAAGGACGTGGCGCGTAAGCTCGCCATTTTGCCTCAAGGGCCTACCGCCCCGGAAGGATTAACGGTGATGCAGCTGGTAAAGCAAGGACGCTATCCGTACCAGAGCTGGCTTCGTCAATGGTCACGCGAGGATGAGGAAGCAGTCACAGCGGCGCTGACCTCCACAGGTTTGACCGAACTGGCTGACCGTACGGTTGACTCGCTTTCCGGCGGTCAGCGCCAGCGGGCCTGGATCGCGATGACGCTGGCACAAGAAACGCCAATCATTCTGCTCGATGAACCGACCACCTATCTGGATTTGACGCACCAGATCGAAGTGCTGGATCTGCTGTATGAATTAAATGTTCAAGAACAACGGACCATCGTCATGGTGCTGCATGATATCAATCTCGCCTGCCGTTATGCCGATCATATCGTTGCTATTCGCGAGGGAAGCATCAAGGCAAAGGGCAAACCGGGAGATATCATCGATTCCGAGCTGATGCAGACCGTGTTCCAGCTGCCGTGCGAGATTATTCCGGACCCGCTGTACGGAACCCCGATGTGCGTCCCGCGCGGGAAGGGCATACGCCGGCCTTTAGCCGTCAAGCCGGAACCAGCGGAACCCAAACAACCAACGACTCCAGCTCCTGAGCTGGCACCGGTGTAGCATAAATTGCAATCAAGCCGACTCCCTTTCGCATTCAAGCGGTGGGAGCCGGCCTTTTTTATGTGGGCTTGACGCGAAGAGACAAAAGACCCCCATGCAGTGAGACATGAAGAAAGACATGGAGAGAGACATGGAGAGAGACATGAAGAGGACACACAAAGAAGACCACCCCAAAACCATGAGGGTAGCCTTTGTATTTGTAATAAACGCTATAAACATATGTTTGTCTTCCATTGCTCACATGCTGTTCCACTGACGGTTCTGTTAACGACAACTTATGACCATTTACCTATACGCGGAACTTTATTCCTTTGTCGAAGTGGAAGTCCTTTGAACAGTTTGGACTTTTCACGCTTCCGTTGTTCCAGCAGGTTCTTTACCCCTCGCATCAACATTCGGTACCGCATCTCATCCTCGTGGCCGTATTTTCGCATTTCATCAAAATACTCGTCTGTCATCCTATCACTCCAGCTGTATAAGTCTATAGAACTAGAGTATAGGACCGAACTATACAATTTCTAAACGAGACTCGGTTACATACTAAGCCGTCGACTCTGACATGGATGAGCTGCCGGCAGCCTCCACCCGCCGTCTTCGCCGAAGGAGAAGAGCCAAAGGGATGGCCAATGCCACCAGCCCGCTTGCCCTCAGAAACACATCATCGATGCTCCGTGTGTAAACCATCCGATGCAGCCACTCAGCGATTTCTCCGGAAGTGCCGCTGCTGAAAATCCACAGCCACACTCTGACTCCATCTTTCCAATGAGTATAGACGGAATTAAGTTGTTGATTACTCTATCACCCAGCATTCTCTTCTACAAGACCATATAGAGAAGTTCTTTCCTCGCTTCTTGATTCTCTATTAGAGCCCTTACCCCTCAGTAATCATGGCAGCGCAAAAACCACGATCCACGGATTCGGATCGTGGCTGCTGCATCTCAAGATCGCCGTTTGTCTTGGGAAATTAGGCGTCAGACCGCTTGCCCCTGCCGCTCCGACGGCACAGCCGAATATCGGGCCAGCTCTGATTGCAGCTCGTTTAGCGCGTCATCCAGGCGTTCTCTCAGCTGCTCCGTGATGTCGTAACCGCTCAGTTCGAGGCGGGTGATCCACTGATCTACGGCAAACACCCCGCTGAGAATATTGGTTCCTCCGAGTGCGGATATTACTGGCTTCAACGCATAATCCACCGCGAGCAAATGCGCGATGGTGCCGCCGATGAATAGCGGGAGCACGACTTTGCCTTGCAAACCTTTTTGGGGAAGAAGATCCAGAATCGTTTTCAACGCCCCTGAATAAGAAGCTTTATACACCGGGCTGGCAATGATCACGGCAGCGGCTCCTTCAACCGCCGCTATGGCCTGCTTGATGGCCGGACTATTGAAATCGGCCCGCAGCAAATCCTCAGCCGGTAGATCCGCTGCCGAGATGAAATCGATCTCGTAGCCAGCAATGATCAGGCGATCCTCTACATATTGCGTTAATCCAAACAAACGGGACCCTTGCGTCGGGCTTCCTGCTATAAAAGCGATTTTCGTCATTGGTTTTCCTCCTTATTCGTAAACGTCATGTAGGGCTAGGCGCACCCATATTCGAGTCCCATGCACCAGGACATCTTCATCCAGATCGAATGTGGGCTGGTGAATCGCATGCACGATCCCCCGATCCGGATTCCCGCAGCCGATGAATCCAAAAGCGCCCGGGACCTGATCCAGGTACCAACCGAAATCCTCGCCAGTCAGGCTGGGTGGATGGAGCACATGTACCTTCTCCTTGCCCAGCACTTGCCCTGCGGCTTGCTTCATACGACGCAGCGCGGCTCCGTCGTTGACCACGGCCATCCCTTCACGAAGCTCCAGCTTATAGCTGCCGCCTGCTTGGTCCGCAATGGACGCGGCCAGACGCCTTAAGCCCTCCGTAATCACTCGCCACGGTATCCTTCTGAAACGTCCGGAAGGTTCTCGCAAGCTCGCTTTGCGCAGCGATGACATTGATGGCGCTGCCTGCCGTTCCGTGAAGCGTGCCGACGACCCCCATCCCGAAATGTTTGCCCACCTTCCGCCTGACCTCAATCCCCCACGACTCCATGAGATCTGCCACCAGCTTCGAGGTACGGGAAACATCGTACAATAGCTCGGGATGTTAATGGAGATCCCGCCTGATTCGGGAGAGCTCTCCACGAAGCTCCCCAGCAAACTCCATCATCTGATCCAGTTCCACAACCGCCGTCATGCCCACCGCTCCCTATTAGGAACGGACAGCAACTGCCTGATCCTTGCTGTACCGGTTCTCGGGCACCGGCAATCCCAAATTGCCGCGCAGCGTGTCGCTCTCGTACTCGGTTCTGTATATACCTCTCTCCTGCAGAAGCGGGACGACATGGTCCACAAAATCCTCCAGCCCGTTCGGCACCGCCGCAGTAATCATGAAGCCGTCGGCTGCGCCTGCTTCGAACCAAGCCTGGATCTTGTCTGCCACCTGCTCCGGCGTGCCGATAAACCCGCCGCGAGGCGTGGCCGACTGCAGTGCCACTTGCCGGAGCGTCAGCCCCTTCTCTTTAGCGTCCCTTTTGATTTTGTCGGTACCGCTCTGGAAGCTGTTCTTGCCCAGGTCGCCCAGCTCAGGGAACGGCTCATCCAGCGGATACTGCGAGAAATCGTGATGCTCGAAGAAGCGGCCGAGATAATCCAGGGCATTCTCGATGGTCACCAGACTGGCTATCTCCTCATATTTGCGCTCGGCCTCTTCGGCCGTGCTGCCGATAATCGGGCTGATGCCGGGAAAGATCAGCACTTCATCCGGATTCCGGCCGAAACCAGCCGCCCGCGACTTCACGTCCTGATAAAAGGCTGCCGCATCCTCCACAGACTCATGACCGGTAAATACCGCATCAGCTTCCTTGGAGGCATAGTTCTTGCCGACCTCGGATGATCCCGCTTGAAAGATGACCGGCTGTCCCTGCTTGGAACGGGCGATGTTCAGCGGCCCCTTCACGGAGAAGAACTCGCCTTCGTGATTCAGCGTGTGCATTTTCTCGGGATCGAAGAAGACCCCCGTCTCCTTATTCCGCACGAAGGCATCATCCTCCCAGGAATCCCATAATCCCCGGGCAACCTCCAAATACTCCGTTGCAATCCGGTATCGCTTATCGTGCTCCGGATGCTCCTTCTTGCCGTAATTCAGGGCTGAGCCCTCCAGCGGAGAGGTGACGATGTTCCAGCCTGCGCGTCCGTTGCTGATCTTGTCGAGCGACGCGAACTGACGGGCCACGGTGAACGGCTCGCTGTATGAGGTGGATAACGTACCGACAAGACCGATGTTTTGGCTGACGGCAGCCAGGGCGCTCAGTATGGTGATCGGCTCAAAGCGGTTCAGAAAATGCGGGATCGATTTTTCGTTGATATACAAGCCGTCCGCAATGAAGATCAGATCGAATTTGCCTTCCTCGGCTTTCTGAACCCACTGCTTATACAGCTCAAAATTAACGCTTGCGTCAGGCTGCGCATCCGGATGCCGCCACATGGAGGTTCCTCCGCCCACGCCGTGCAGGAGCGCCCCTAATTTCAATAGTCTTTGCTTTGCCATATTCCATTCCTCCTTATCGATCTTAGCGTCATCTGCTCACACGGGAGCTGCAGCCAGTTTAATGCGTTCGATCTGTCCGAGATGATTCTGTACGTGGCGGGTAAACCCGCTGACGATATCCGAAACGCTGACGGTCTCCCCTTTGAAATTGATGCCGGTTTTGATCGTATCGGCTGCGCTCAAGCGGCGAAGCAGCAAGCTGTTGTAGTGCAGCAGCGCCCGGAATGCTTCCAAAATATCTGCGGCTCTGCCTTCGTTCGAATATTGGCCGTTGACCCAGGCATCCTGATTGAACGCAGGCAGTTGGACCGTTGTCCCGGCCAGAATGTCCCGAATCCGGAACGAGATCACGATGCTGTGATCCACCAGATGGGAGAGCACCTCCTGTACGCTCCATATATGCGGTGCCTGCTTCCATTGGAGTTGATCCTCGCTAAGGCCAGCAACGGCGGCCAGCAGCTGATCATGCGTATTAACAAAGGCTTCGATAGGGAACTCACTCATTCGATCTCCTCCAATACAAACTCGATAATGACTCTCCCGATATAAACAACAACAAGAAGCTGCCCTTCACATCGCGCTGCGGTTCATGTTCGGGGCCTCATAACGATAA
Source organism: Paenibacillus sp. FSL F4-0100 (assembly GCF_037993005.1). Taxonomy (NCBI): domain Bacteria; kingdom Bacillati; phylum Bacillota; class Bacilli; order Caryophanales; family Paenibacillaceae; genus Paenibacillus; species Paenibacillus sp. FSL F4-0100. The sequence continues at coordinate 1,441,600 of NZ_CP150303.1, read as the reverse complement.
TGCTTGAAACATGCATCGGTGCTTCCTTTCGAATGACAGCGACAGAAGGAACTCCTTAAGGCGATGGCGATGGCGATGGTGATGGTGATGACAATAGCGAAGCCTCCCCGCCGGAGTTGTAATACCTGAGTGCCCGCTCCGCCAGCCTCGTGAAGAAATCGATGCTGACCTGAATCGCCCGCTCATCCAGATCAAACGCCGGATGGTGCCACTCCTGCGTGCCTGCCGTCCCCATGAAAACAAACAACCCGGGAACCTCACGCTGGTACACCGCAAAATCCTCCCCGGCCGGCGAAGGAACTGGTATCACCGCCTCATATCCCGCTTCGGCAGCAGCGACATAACCGAGCTCTGCCAGCTTGCGGTCATTATGGACCGGCGGCGGTCCCTCGATCCAGCGTACGGCAGCCGTCGTTCCGAAAGCTGCGGCTACGCCTTGAACCACCTGGCCGAATCGTTCAAGCACCTGCAGTCTGACGTCGTCATCGAAGGTGCGTATGGTCCCTTCCAGCAGCGCTTTATCCGGGATCACATTCCAGGCGGTCCCGCTGTGCAGCTTCGTGACACTGATGACGGCGCTCTTCAGAGGGCTCACATTCCGGCTTATGATCGACTGGAGCGCCGTAATGATATGCGATGCGGTCACGATCGGGTCAAGGCCCGCTTCCGGCACGGCCGCATGGGACCCCTTGCCCGCCACTTCAACCACGAAGCCGTCGGCGGCGGCCATCAGCGGGCCCTCCTTAATGCCGATGGTCCCGACAGGCAGGTCCGGCTTGTTATGCATGCCGAAGATCGCCTGCACGCCTTCGAGTGCCCCGCTGTCGATGACCTGCCTCGCTCCCTTGGCTTTCTCCTCGGCCGGCTGAAAGATCAGCCGCACGGTTCCTTTCAGCTCCTGCTCCCGCTTCTTCAGGGCATACGCGGTCCCGATTAGGGCAGCGGTGTGAAAATCGTGCCCGCAGGCATGCATTTTGCCGGGAATCGTCGAGGCATACGGAAGCCCTGTCTCTTCCTGGACCGGCAGGGCGTCGATATCCGCCCGCAGCGCAATGATCGGCCCCTGTTGAAGTCCACCGACCTCGGCGATTACGCCTGTGGCGAGCGGAAACTCCGTGACCCGTATCCCGGCTTCCTCGAGCCAGCCCCTAATCAGCCGCGTCGTTTCGAACTCCTCGTTCGACAGCTCCGGGTACTGGTGCAGATGGCGCCGGATCTCAATAAATCGATGGATGTCTATATCCGTGGATAAAACATGGCTTGGCATTCGTAAAACCTCCTAAATAGTCACGTACCTATGACCGATTCCATTACGCTTCGGCAGGAACCTCAGCCAACGCCTCGCTCAGCAGCTCGAATGAGCGGATTCGCTTGGCAAAGGGCTGGATATTACTGGTGACGATGATTTCATCAACGCCCGAAGCCTGTTGAAGCCGGAGCAGCTGTTCACGCACGGTCTCCTTCGTACCTTTGGTGATGAACGGCTCCTGTTCCTCGATCGTGTACGGCTGGCCTGCCTGGCGTCCGAATTCTTCTGCCTGTTCCCTTGTCCCCAGTGCCAGCGTCCGGCCGCTGGCCAAATGAATCTTCACCAGCTTCAGCGCCCCTGCCAGCTCCGCCGCTTCCGCCTCCGTATCAGCCACGATTACGGACAGTGCAACAAGAATTTCCGGTTCCCTGCCATGGGAGTAGTCAAACGTGCTTCGGTAAACACGAATGGCTTCCAATGCCGCGGATTCCTCCCCGTTGATGAAGAGGGAGAACACATAGGGCAGGCCGAGTCCGGCCGCAATTTCCGCGCTGCCTGCGCTGGCCCCCAGCACGTACAGCTCGGGGGCGGTCTCCGGCAGCGGAGCGGCACGCAGCCCGACGAGCGGATGATCCTCTTCCAGCGTGTTATGCACAAATTGGCTAAGCTCGACGATCTTATCGGTTAACGACTCCTGCTCCTGCACGCCCCGCTGCAGCGCCTGCGTGCTGCGCGGCAACCCGCCAGGCGCGCGCCCGATGCCCAGATCCACGCGTCCCGGCGCGAGCGCGGCCAGCACGTTGAAATTCTCCGCTACCTTATATGGACTGTAATGCTGCAGCATGACGCCGCCGGAACCCACGCGAATGGTTTGGGTTTTAGCTAACAGGTAAGAAATGAGCACTTCCGGCGAAGACCCTGCTACTTGGTCCGAATCGTGGTGCTCGGATACCCAGAAGCGCCGGAAGCCGAGCTCCTCTGACTTTTGAGCAAGCTGCACGGTATGCGTGAACGCCTCCGCTGCCGTTTCGCCCGGATATATTGGACTTTGGTCAAGCACGCTTATCGTAATCCCCATATTGGTTGACCTCCTAAATGCTGTAGTTAAGCTCAGGCGTGATCCGCTTCAGGAACTGCTTGGTTCGTTCTTCCCGCGGATGATGGAACAGCTCGGACGGAGTCCCCTGCTCCACAATCACGCCTTCGTCCATGAACACGACGTGATTCGCCACATCCCTCGCGAAGCCCATCTCATGCGTCACCACGATCATGGTGATCCCTTCCTTCGCGATTTTGCGAATCACCGCAAGCACCTCGCCCACCAGCTCCGGGTCGAGCGCCGACGTCGGCTCATCGAACAGGATCACCTCCGGCTCCAGGGCCAATGCCCTGGCAATGCCCACCCGCTGCTGCTGCCCGCCCGAGAGCTGGCTCGGATAGGCATCCAGCTTATCGGCCAGACCGACCTTTTCGAGCAGGGCGATACTTCTCTCCCTCGCCTCGGCCTTCGGCATTTTTTTGACGACGACCAGGCCTTCCATCACGTTCTCGATCGCGGTCTTGTGTTTGAACAGATTGTACTGCTGAAACACCATGGCCGATCGCTGGCGGAGGTCATGAATTTCCTTCTTCGTGGCCCGCTTGCAATCGAGGCGGTAATCGCCGATGGCAATCTCGCCGCCATTCGGCTTCTCGAGATAATTCACGCAGCGCAGCAGCGTGGTTTTGCCCGAACCGCTCGGCCCCAGGATCACCACCACTTCCCCTTTGTTTACCGTCAGATCAATCGATTTCAGCACCGCGTTCTTGCCGTAGGACTTTGAAATATCGGTCAGTTGAATCATGCGACGCCCCCCCGATTGTAGAGATTGATTCGTTTCTCGATGACTGCGGTCAGTCTTTCGATGAGGAGTGTAAGCCCCCAGAAAATAGCTGCCGCGGCCAGGTAGGATTCGAAGAACTTCCAATTGGTCGATGCCACGATCTGTGCCTGCGCGTTAATGTCCACAACCGACACGGTAAATGCCAAGGTAGAGCCGTGAAGCATGCCGATGACCGAATTGGACAGGTTTGGTAGGCTGACGGCCAAGGCTTGGGGGAATACGATCCTGCGCAGCGCCTGCCACGTCGTCATGCCGATTGAATAAGCTGCCTCCAGCTGCCCCCGGTTTACCGCGAGCAGGCCCGAGCGGATCACTTCCGACATATACGCGCCTGCCGTAATCGAGAACGATAGGAACGCGAACCAGATCATCGGAATGGAGGATGACTTAAAGCCCCAGCCCATCTGTGCGGACAGCGCATCCACCAGCACCGGCAGCCCGAAATAGATCAGCAGCAGATGCGTCAGCATGGGAGTACCCCGGATAAAGGTCACGTAGGCTGCAGCGATCTGGCTGAGCACCGGCACTTTATAGATCCTGACAAACGCCGCGATCAGCCCGATCATAAATCCGGCCGTAACCGATACGGCGGTGATCAACAGCGTTGTCGGGATCGCGGACAGCAAGTTTACGAATGCCGTCCATATGAAGAATGGATCGATTTTCACAGCTCCGCTCCTCCTTTATCAGGTCTCATTCCGGCGATGATGCGGCGGTAGGCCCCTTTCTTTTGCATACGGAATCTTTCACGGGCTGCCGACTCCGGTACCTCATGGCGCATCAGACGCCATTCCGCACGCAGCAGCAGTTTCTCCAGCGTAAAGCTGATGACAAGATAGATGAAAGCCAGCGCCAGATAGGCCTCGATAAAATGCTGGGTGATATTGCCTAGAGTTTGCGCTTTTCCCGTCATCTCCATTAGCCCGAGGGTGAACGCCAGTGAAGTATCCTTCAGCAGGGCAATCACCATATTCGAAAATACCGGAACGGCGATCGCGAGCGCCTGGGGGAGGACGATCCGAAGGAAGGCTTGATGTCGTTTCATCCCCATGGCATACGCCGCCTCTACCTGACCTCTGTCCACCGCCGTTACCGAGGCCCGGATCATCTCCGACATGAAGGCTCCGGTATGAAGCCCGTAGGTCAAGATCACGAATACCATGACAGGCGCCCGGGACATGTCGATATGAACAAGCTTCAGGATCTCCGGCAGACCATAATAGAACAAGAAGAGCTGGATCAGGATTGGCGTTCCCCTGAAGAACGAAAGGTACACCTTGGCAAACGCGTTCAGCACCGGAATCCGGTACAGGCGGGGAAGGGCAACCAGAAATCCGACAACGATCCCCACCAGCAGAGAGCCTGCCACGATCAGCAGCGTGACGCCTAAGGTCGACAAGAGTTTAGGCAAAAAGCTAAGCACATACGAGAAATCGAACGGTGCACCCATGAATCCTTCTCCCTTCTTGCATGGTTATCTCATCATGGATTCGACGACGTAAAGTCGTCTCCCAGCCATTCCTTGCTCAGCTTAGTCAGCGTTCCATCCGATTTAAGCTCCCTGATCGCATCGTCAACCGCATCCGACAGCTTCTGGCTGTCCGGGTCGTCTTTGCGGAATACGAACAGAATATCGGCCTCCGACAGGTGATCACCCGTTGTTTTCAGCTTTCCTTGCGGATCGATCAGCGGCAGCGTAAAGTCCGCCCCAACGGTTGCAACCACCCGGCCTGTCGTAATCTGGCTTACGGTATCATTCGCCGCACCGTTCTGATAGACAATATGGATCGCATCGTTATTGTTCTTGTTGTAGTTTTCCAGAATCTGTGCAGCCGCACTGGTTGCACCGGTCAGCACCTTTTTCCCCTTCAAATCATCCAGCGATTGAATGGAGTCGTTCTCCTTAGAGACGATGATTTTATTTCGCCAATGGGCGTACGGCTCTTTATTGAACAGGTACTTTTCCGTTCGCTCCGGATTCTTCTCCATCTGGTGAGCTACAAAATCAATTTTCCTCGTTTCCAGGCTCAGCAGCAGATTGGAGAACTCCTGGGTCTGCAGCTCGAACTCATATTCCGGCAAACGTTTATCGATCTCCCGCACCAGCTCAACGTCAAAGCCGGTCAGCTTACCATTCTCGTCAATAAAGCAAATTCTCGGGAAGGCCGTGCCCGTGCCGACAACAATCTTCGTTACTTTTCCTTCCGCTGCGTTCACCTTGCTGTCCTTCTTCGCTTCTCCGCTCTTCGTGTCTGCTCCGCATCCGACGATCACCCCTGCCAATGCGATGACAACAGCTGCTACGATTGATTTCTTCACGACCTCATCCCCTTTCGATCTTGTCCCCATCCACAAATAAATAATTCCTATAGATTTAGTAAGAATTATGTTGTCACTAACTTTACCGCGATTTGGGGAACGCGTCTAATAGAGTTTTTCTATTCATCCATGCAAATCATCAATAGGACAATTCCCGACCGAGCTCCAGCAAAGAATCCAGAAACTCATTATTCTGTCCGTTCAAGGAGATGAGATGGGTTTGCAGGAAAATGCCTGCCGTTTCGGCTATATCCACGGGAATCAGGCTTCCCTCGGCTACCTCCTGCTGAGCGCAAAGACCCGGTAGAAAGCAGATCCCCGCCCGCCCCAGCACGAGCTTCTTCGCCGTCTCGGAATTATCCACCTGAAACACGATGTTCGGTGGCTGTTCCAGACTCTCGAATACCCGTTGAATCCGCAACCAGTCCAATGAACCGCACTCGAAGAAGACCAGCGTCTCGCGCCGGATATCCCGAATGGAGGCTCTCCCGGCAGCAGCGAGCGGATGATCCTTATATACATACAAGCGGATGGGGTCCTCGAAAAAGGGATAGGATTGAAACGCCGGATTCATCAGCTTGCGGACGAAAGCCAGATCGATATCCTTGGACGAGAGCTTGCCGGCCAGCTCTTCCGTCGGACCTGTTGTCAACTTGAAGTTCATCTCGGGAAACCGGCGGTTGAGCACCATAAGCAGATAAGGCATTAAGTAATTGGATACCGAAACGGTGCTTCCAATTCTGAGCTCATTGGGCATGGAAGCTTTCGATTGAAGGTGGTGCTTTCCTTTTTGAAAGGTTTGGACGATCTGCTGGGCATAGGGGAGGAATTGTTTGCCTTTGTCGGTCAGATGAATCTGTTTACCCAAACGGTCGAACAGCCTGCAGTCGAGCTCTCTCTCCAGTGACTGGATACGTGCGGTCACCGTCGGCTGGGACAGAAACAGGACGTCTGCCGCCTTATTGAAGCTGCCGTAATGATTGATGTAGACAAAGGCCTCGATATTTTCGATGTTCAAACTAACACCTCCAGACATCATTATACTTACTATCCCAATGAATATAGATGGTTTTAGGACCGCAATTTCCTTATAAATTATCCTTATCTTAGGCAGTTGGCAAATTATTGTCAATCCAAATATGCATATAGATTTTTTAAATGACAGCATTAATAATTTTGTTTTCCAATGTGTTTAATGGGAATAAGCTGCTATACTAATCTCACCTTATCAGGATATGACCGTATCCTCTGAAACTGTAATGACCTAAAAAAGGAGTGGTAACGATGAATTCAATGCAGGAAGTGATCATACGGGATGCTCATGAGTGGGAACGAGAGGCTGTTGCTGCTATAATGCTGGAATCCTATCAGCAGTATGCCTTCGATCTGTCTGCGGAGCGATGGGAGGAATACCGGGATTCCATCAGGAATTCCGCGTACAGCCATGCGATGCATGCCCGGATCGTCGCCGAGCTTGACGGGGAAATCGTGGGCAGCGTCCAGCTCTTCCTCTCCTCGGAGGCCGCTTACGGAAAACCGGAAATGGGGATTCACTCGCCCATTATTCGCCTTCTAGCCGTATCTCCGGGTTCCCGGGGACGCGGCATCGCCACGCTTCTGATTCAAGAGGCTGCCCGCAGATCGATCCAGCTCGGCGCAACCACGCTGAATCTTCATACCTCCGACATGATGGCCTCTGCGGTGAAACTCTATGAGCGGCTTGGCTTTGAACGGGCATATGATACGGATACGTTTAACGGCGAACATCTTGTCAAAGGATACCAGATCGAACTGCCCGGCTCCCTGCTGCTGCAAAGCGCCGTGTGAAATAACAGGCTAAATACGAATAACCGGACATCTTCTCCTGCATTGAGGGGATGAGTCCGGTTATTTTTTATATGTACATTTATGCGCCTGCCATCGTTTTCGCTCGATTCGTTCAAATGTTGTACAGCGAATATTCGTTTCGCATCGGATCGACAGGTATTATACAATGAACAAAAAAGGGGGCGTCGCTCATGTGGAGTTTATTCAGGTTGAACAGGCCGGTATGGGCAGGCCTCGCCGCCGGTATCATCCTCGGTCTGTTCCTGAAAATCGTAGAGCTTTCCACCTCATTGAAGGTTTACACGCTGCTCCTAAACATTGACTACGTACCTGTCCTGAATGAGCTGAAGCTCTCCGAAATTATCGAGTTTGCGCTGCACCTCATCATCTCCGTCCTGCTGAGCATCGCTCTGACCATCTTTTTGAAGCAGAAGAATTGGACCCGCTGGCGAAGCTTGTCTTGGGTCTCCCTGGTCTGTTTGGCCGTAGGGCTTCTCCTGTATCCGACCACCGTTTTGTCTGACCGTACACCGGAGTTATCCGACCTCGCTGCTCTTCTGTTCTGGCTGGTCGGTCATCTACTGTATGGTATTGCATTAGGCTGGCTGCTGACGGGTTCACGCGGAGCCTCCGCCTAGATCGAGAAAGCAGCCTTGCGAAAACGTCGATTATGGATAAACGCAAAATGACCGCCCCACTTGAATAGGAGCGGTCACGCTATGATACCGAATGTGCAAATGCCGCACTCATGCTATTGGATCCTTCACTTTAGCAATGCTAGTGTCCCAGGGACAAGTCCTTGTCCGCTTCGCTCTCGGATTCCTCATCCTCGACGTTTGCGTCATCACCGGACGCCGCTACGCCATCCATGAAGTCTTGAATCTGACCACTGTTGCGGGTCAACGTAGCAACGGAAACCTCATGCTTCTTCGCGATATCGGACTTCGTTGTTGAAATGTTCAGCGATGAAGTTACTATATATTCTAACGCACTTGCATATCCGCCCTGTTTACGGTACTTCGGATTGGCTTCTCTGGAGAAGCTATTCCAGACCATCAGGAGGCTGAACACTTGAAACAGCTGCTGATCATCCTGCAGCTCATAATCCCGGCAGATCTGAGGAAACACAGACTCGGCAAGCTCGCGATGCTCATCAGCGTTCCAGTCCATCCATCCCAGCTTGTCGTTAATCATCTGACGCAATTGATCGACCTGTAGCTTAGGCTCTTCTGCTCTCGCACCAGGGAACTGGATGACTTTACCGTATACCGTGCGTTCATCTTTTTCAAGACAACATCTTTTGTACTTTTTCCCGCTTCCGCAGTGACATAGATCGTTTCTTCCTAGCTTTTTCATTTCCTAGCTCCTATTTGAATGATTTCTTCTATTATACATGGAAAATATGAAAATGCGCATCTCAAGCCTGTAAACCCTTAAGGCATGCCGGCCTTCCGCGTCATAACACTCTCTTACAGGGGGGGCTTCCGATAAGAAGGTGTCCAGGCAAGTTAGATAGCAAAAAAGCGCGGGTCCCCTCTATGAAAGCCGCGCCCCTTCATATTATTCTATATTATCGTCATAACGCAAGTAGGATGTAACAAATTTGTTAGAACCTATAATAGACTTGTACCATTTTTGGTAAAGATTCCATAGATCCGCGCCATAAGGCTCATTGGCTTGGCCCAATGGTCACAGATTTCGATTTCATTGCGTTTACGATACTCCACCCATACGCCAACATTCGAACCTGTTAACTGCCCTATCGCCCTGCTGCAGATGCACTATCGCCAATCACTTGCCTGAGCACAGGCTCAAGCCGGTCCGTCATCAGCTTAAAGCCGAGGTCCGTCGGATGAACCCCATCTACGGTGGCTTCCTCAGGATCATCACCTAACAAATCCGATCCATCCACAAACGTTAGGTTCTGATCTCCGGCCTCGGTCAGTTCCCGGATGAGTTCCATCTGGAACTTCTTCCGCGCGAGCCGCCCTTCGAGAATCTCCGGTTTGAACGACTCGGCTCCATGGCGGATACGGGATATCAAAATGATAGGGACCTCCGGGTGAACCTTGCGGTAGGTCTCGATATACCGCGGCAAGGTCTGCCGATAAGACTCGGTGCCCTCGGCATTACCCTCGTAATCAATGATGAGACATGCGGGTTCCGAAATTTGGGCTGCCAGTACCGCAAGCTCCGACTCCCCTTTTCCGTTGCCCGAGAAACCCAAATTGATAAACTCCAGATGAAACCTGCGGCTTAAGATGTTTGTATACGACATGCCGGGCCGTGACGCGCATCCGCCTTGCGTAATGGATGTTCCGTATACAATCACTTTTTTGGAAGAATCATAGGATTCCGGTGCCCAAACCTCGGCCCCTGGTTCAAGTCCAATCCATATCTCTTCGACGCCCTGGTACAAGGGCATATTCAGGAGGAACGACCGTGCCTCGCTTGTCCCGGAATCAAAGATGCTGCTCTCATACTCCACCTGACCAGCCTGAAAACGAGCCGTTCCCGCATGCCGCCAATGGCCGGGGCCGCCGATATACGCATCCACGCCGCACTCCCCCGTTGGAGGCATGTGGTACATACTGGATCCCGCGGTCAAACATACGCGGACCGACACGCTCCGCGAATTCGTGCGAAAGCGGATCTGACCGCCCGATGTGCAGTTCGCTAACGCATCCACCTCAGGTCGGATGTAAACATCCGGTACCGCAGGCAGTCTGCGATATATGCGTTCTGTGTGGAACCAGCCAAATCCGGATACCTGAAACGGCCCCCTCTGGGGGGAATACCATATCCGTTCGTCCGCTCCATGGTTCTCGATCTTCATGTTCTGATCCAACTGATAAGGGGATACCTTCTCAGGTTCAGGAATTCGGTTCTGCACAATTCTCGCCTCCCTATGTAGTTAGGAATGATTAGGAATCCAAAGCGCTTATCTTCTTCTCAAGTGTTATATCGCCTCATCCGCTCCAGTTTCAGAGCCATTGAGCCATAATTTCTGAGCCTTCCTACCGGTCCCATGCGGTGGCAACCTCTTCCTTCAGCTCCTTCAGCAGCTCTTCCTTGTCATCCCGGTAGAACATGTTGTAGGTGTCGAACGGGATCATCCGTCCGTCGGGATGCATGATGTGGACGCAGGATTTCTTGACGGAACGGACGTCGAAGTTATGGGCGTCCAGGAACTGCATGATAATGACCCGGAAGACGTTGTCATAGGTTATCTGCTCCGGCACGGCGGCTAGCGGCAGACAGCAGAGCAGGCTCTTCAGGGAAAGCGCAGAGGATTGCGGCGAATGGCCGGTCGACAGCAGCTCAAACATTTTGCCGCGGATCACCGGATCCTGCTCAAACACAATCGTGTTGCTGTCGCCCTCGAGCAGGATTTCCGGGTCGATCATCCGCGTCAACGGCAGCACTTCCCCGCCCAGCTTCAAGGCGTAGCCCATGGCCAGGCAATCCGGGTGGCAAGGAACCGGCAGAATGTCCGCATCCGTAAATACCTCGGACTGGTCGATGATCATCCGCCGCACTTCGCTCACGGTCAGCCGGTCGGTTGCCGGATCATACCCCTCCAGCCGGCCCGCAGCCTGAATCGGCTGAATGGTGACGCCGCGCACCGCTTTTTGCTGAAGCCCATACTGAATGATATCTCCGATTTCGCCGTCATTGAGGCCTTTCTTCAGCGTGACGACCAGTGTCGTGGAGATATTGAATTCATTCAGATGGTCGATGGCTTGCTGGCGGATGCGCCGAAGATCGGCCCCTCTCAGCTCCTTCAGCACATGCGCCTCAAAGCTGTCGAATTGCAGGTAAATTTCGAATCCTGGCATGTACTCGGCCAGCCTTCGCGCAAAATCGCGGTCCTGGGCAATGCGGATGCCGTTTGTGTTCACCATAATATGCTTGATCGGACGGCTCTTACACATGTCCAGGATGTCAAAGAAATCCGGATGCGTCGTCGGCTCGCCACCGCTGATCTGAACGATGTCAGGCTCCCCCTCGTTCTCCACGATCCGGTCGAGCATGAATTCGATCTGCGTTAGCGACCGGTACGAGGTACGATGCGGTGACGACTCCGCGAAGCAGATCGGGCACTGCAGATTGCAGTGGTCCGTGATCTCCAGCAGCGTGAGGCAGCTGTGCTGCTCATGGTCCGGACAGAGCCCGCAGTCATAAGGACAGCCGTAACGGATCGGCGTATTCCAGACAAGCGGCATTTCGGACGGCTTGATAAACTTTCGCGTCTGATGGTAATAATCGGCCTCTGTGGCGATCAGCACTTTTTCCGGACCGTGAACGAGGCATCTTTTGAGCATATAGATCATGCCGTTCTCCTCGATGATCTTGGCTTCCACTTTGCGGTAACAAGTCGTGCATATGCTATTCGTCAGTTCATGATACAGATAAGGCCGGTTTTTTGGCATAATCAAGACTCCTTTGGTCAGCTTGGAAGATGGGAACCCGGCATGAAGCGGCGAAGCCGGTTTCTGCCGCCGATCAGCCATGCATAATAGATGAGGCCCGCGATGCAGGCTAATTGGATATTGTTCAGTCCCAGGTAAGGATGCGGCGTCGGTTTAATCCAGTCGATCACCAGGCGGAACAGCAGGTACCCGGCCATAAACCATTGAAACATCCGCCCGGACACGTAGCCCTCGCGAGTGGATTTGCCGCGGCTTTGGCGGTACAGCGGAAGCAGCAGTAAGGCCAGCACGATCAGGAACAGGATCTCATACAGCTGAGTCGGATGGCGATAAACCCCGTCGCCAAAATCCACGCCTGTGAACCAGGTCGTCGGCGTGCCATAGGTATGGTCATCCAGGCCGGTCAGAAAACAGCCGATCCGTCCGAGTCCCAGGCCCAGCATCAGCGGGTAAACAAAATCGTCGCCCGTGGAATGCTTCCATCCCACCAAGCGCTTTGTCAGCTCGACGCCGATCAATCCGCCCAGAAGACCGCCGACAATCGTCTTGCCTCCCCATAGCAGGTGGAATTGGCGCAGCTGTTCCCAAGTGGCAGCCGGATCCTCCAGCCAAAATAGCAGCTTGGAGCCAATGGCCGCGCCGGCGATGATTCCAGCCAGAATCTGCAGGCTCATCAGCTTGGTCATGCCGCTCGGCCTGCGGGTCCATAAATACACGCGGAAGCCGATAAAGTAAGCCAGCGATTCAAACAACAGATGTGGATGAATCCGCCAGGAACCCAGGTACAAATAAACAGGAAACTCCATCTGTCCACTCCTTGAAATAATAACTGAATTGAAAATTGCGCTTGTCGGAACTAGGAACACGTGCGTTAATAAGAAAACAGTATGGCTCCGCAGATCGTCAGCAGCAGCAGCGCAAGACCGCCCAAGATAGCCAGTATGGAGACGATTACGGTCACCCATACGTTCCTAGGCCGTCCCGGCATGCCGGGAGCGGGGTTCGTCTCACCGCAGCGATAGCGGCAGCGGCCTGTCTCCGGATTATGGCATTCCTCGCATACCGGCTTTCCGCAGCGCGTGCACTGAGCGACGGCCTCCCTCTCGGGATGGTTCATGCAGCGGTAGACTTCCATCCAATCACCTCACTTGGCATTTAACCCTTATATTCCCTATTGTAAACGTTGCCGGGGAATTAAACTACCAGATTCGTTATGACCGTTGTCCAGTGATCATGAGGAGTTTCAATCACCGCACTGGAGCTGCCAAACTGCGAATTCGCGTTAACAACATAAAAAGGCAAGCCATCTGCCTCATTCGAGCCAGTGCTTGCCTATCCATTCCAGTGTTCTGTCGGTCAGCTGGTGGGAGCATCCTGCCAAACATTAAACTTGTTGCCGTCGAGATCACGATTACAACCTATCCCTGCGCCGAGTAGTGGACTATATTGAACAGCACTGCAAGGACATCTGTACCGTGAGCAGTGGTATTTTAAAACTTTTATCGAACAGAAATTTTCATAATATTTCGGCTGACGGCAATCAGGTAGCGAAGTATGAAAGGACATAGTCATGGCAGGTTTCGATATGAATATTTTTAAAAATAGCATTTTCAATTTTTTAGGTGGGATGATGTCAAGCTAAGACAGAAATAGATACTTCAAATAGAAAACAATGCCTGAAATATGAGAGAGCCGATAACCGCGTAATAGGGTTATCGGCTTTGTGTCTGTACGGCTAGCTCTTTGATATGCGTTTATCAGCAACCTCTCGGTTATGTCACTTGTTGCTGGTCTTCTTGATCAAGTCCACGCCATCGTATGCCAGACTTTCCACACTTGCAGCCTTCTGCAGTAAGTAATGATCAAAAAAGTTCTTCGTATAGTCTGTAACAAGATTTCGCATCTCCATAGCATCCCGTTCGCCTCTGAGTTCCTCATTAACACTGGTAAACACGATGTCGCAGTAATCTAAATGCGCAACACGATCAACAGAGAAATAATAGGTTTCCATGCTATTGTTAGCGCCAATTATCGCATTCATGTTATAGTTAGGTTCACAAAACAGCAGCAAGAAGGGTTTCTTAAGGTCGCTGTCGAGAAGGCCGAACGCACCGCTATCCAAGCCAATCCCGCAGGCGAACCGGTCATCGTCCCGGCAAACAATCGCCGTCGTAGGCCCTCCATAAGAATGTCCGACTATGCCCATGCCGATGTCAAGCAGCAACCTGCCCTTAAAGATGGAATTCAGTTCTCCAGAGTCCAGTTTGTAAAGATAATCGGCTGCATACCTTACATCTTCTGCCTGTAATTCACTATACTCTGTTACCTTGGCAAGTATCGGCAGTGTAAGCACGTTACGGCACATCTCAATGGCAGTTTCATCGTCAGGCCGCATCTCCATCTTACCAGCCAACGCCAGCATCTCCGGATCTTCAGAAAACGCCATAATGACATCCGAAAAATCCTTTGATACATTAAACAGGCGCCCATCTTTACGCTTATACATCGTGCTATTCTGATGGCCGATGCTTACCACAACATATCCCATGCTTGCCAAGTCTGTACAGATCACTGTACCCCATTCTGGAGAACCGCCCCCGCCGCAAACATAGAATAACACCGGATAGCGCTTTTCCTTCCCGGAGAGAGCAAGGTCGTCGTAACACTGGGTCTTGATATCTATAGAGAAAACATCCTTCAACGCAGTGATAAGTGGCTGCTCATTAAACATTTCGTAGACCTCAGGAAACATGTACGTTGATGTAGTCTTACCTTCGCTGCTGTCGGACGGATAGTACACAAACGCCGTCAGTTCTCTTTTTGAGTGATCTGATGCTGTGTACTCAAAATCCATCTGGGTTCGACCGACAGTATAGCCGCCAATTGGTTCTGGAAATGCGTCATAAGTTTTCATTTTCTTGTTCCCCCTTAATTAATAAAAGTGGCGAATATGAAATACATACACTGCGCTATGAGCACTTTTCAAAACGGTGAAACTATTACATCCTATCTTCAGTGAATCATATCTACTCCCTGGCTTTCTTGATATCGCTAACAATTTCAGAATATTTATGATCTTCAAGCAGCCCGTGACCCATAAAATCAGCAAAGTACTTGCTAATCTTAAATTGCAGCTTAGAGTCCTTAATACCGAATTCCCTAAAAAACATGACTAAATTAAACTGCATTGACTCAAACATAAAAGAAATCAGGTCGTCGTCAATATCAGGTCGGAGATATCCATCAACCCTCATTCGGCGTAAAATGTCCTTGATCAAGGGGAAAGACTCGCCCTTTAGCACATTTAGATATATTTTAAGTAGAATGTTCTCAGGAATGTGTAAGAGTGTTTCAGTGAGTTTGATTTCCAACTCATTCAGTGGCTCGGTCACAATGCCATTAACGTCACCTAATAAGCCAGTAAGGAAAAAGCGGAAAAGGGAATCCTCATCACTGTTATTGAAATACGCAGCTCTTTTCTGGGTCACATTACGTATTAAGAGACAATAAAGATCATCTTTGTCTTCAAAATACCGATAAAATGTTCCGGGGTGCATGGACAAACTATCCAAAACCATCTTCATAGTTATATCCTCGTAAAGATTATCAACAAAAAGATGCATAGCGCTATTAGATATTTCCTCGCGCCTTGCTTCATCTAAACGATAAAAAGTATTTTTTGGCATAGATTACTCCTTAATGTGAAGTGTGAACTCATTCACACCATACCGATAATCCATTCACATGTCAAGTAGTATTGAAATATTAATATCAATATAAAAGATTAAAACCATTGCATAGAACATTATCCTTCCTAAGAGATAAGTTAATGGAGTTGTTTTGTTTTTTATATGACCTTTGGTTGTGAGAGAATTTTTGTAGATAAAGTGAGTGGAGTTAAAAAGAAAAGGGACGGATTAACTGAGGCATTAGATTTTGTTCGAAGCGGAGACACAATCGTTGTTTGGCGATTAGATCGACTTGGAAGAAACATGCAGGAACTTATAAGTGTTGTTAATGATCTGAATGAAAAAGGGATTAGTTTTTATAGTCTGCCATGAGACCGGATTTCCATGTCTGCTGGTTTCCGGATGAAAATGCAGGATAAACCATGCGGTCGCCTGCCTCTTATCCGTGACTGGGATATAGAAATGACCGGCTCTCTTAAGGACTTGTTCCGAGACCTGCTGCTCGAAATCCCTCCCCAAACGGTGGGTATGGAAATAATGCTCGAAGTCACGGGCAAGGGCAAGATGCTGCTTCAAGACTTCTCTGGCACGTCGTATTCGGCTTTCAACCGCAGATACCGACATGTTAAAGAACTGTCCGATCTCTTTCATGGACCACTCGCTTAAGTAGTGCAGCACGACAACGGATTTACTCTTCTCCTCCAATTCTTGCAAGGCCCCCAGACGGAATCATGGATCACATATTGTTCCAGCCAGGGCGTGATAATGTTCGATGATGGAGCCGTTTCGTGCAGCGGGAGCGTTCGCTTGCTTCTTTTGGCAAAATCGAGGCTGGTCCGGTGCGCAATGCATATAGCCAGCTGCCAAGCTTGGCAGGATCGTTCAGCGTATACAGGTTACGTTACGGTAACACTTCAAAAACGCCTCCTGTACGGCATCCTGAGCCTCGTGGAAGTCCCCCAGTACACTGTATGCAACAGATAGCAGGGCGTTGGAATACTGATTGACAATCATCCGATAAGCTTCAAAATCCCCCGCTTTAGCATCTTCTATCCGTTGTTGGGATAGCGGTGAATCCTCTTTCATTTAGGATAGATCCTCCCACCGTGCCCACATCTCTTGCGGATTGAGCTCATATACCCCGTTGTCCCTGAACATGAAATGATGCATGATGAACTCCCGGCGAAGAGTCGCAAA
The DNA here is from genome assembly GCF_037993005.1 of Paenibacillus sp. FSL F4-0100. Classification (NCBI taxonomy): domain Bacteria; kingdom Bacillati; phylum Bacillota; class Bacilli; order Caryophanales; family Paenibacillaceae; genus Paenibacillus; species Paenibacillus sp. FSL F4-0100. Next base: position 1,425,003 of record NZ_CP150303.1, on the reverse strand, counting down.
ATCCTCATGGTAACCCTGAATAAACTCGTTGATTTCCTTCTCGGTGTACTTACGTCCCTTCTCCAGCCGGGATACCAAATGCGTAAGCACGATAAGTTTCTTCTTCAACTGGGCAGGGATGCTCTTCAGCTTTCCTTCGGAAGTGAAAAAATTGTTCACAACAGCGTCCATTGTCCGCTGATCTTCTTCCTCCAAGCGCTCCGGAACGCCCTCAGGCCTCACTCTTTGGTAGATTAGATTTTCCGTAGCAGTTGCACTATTTTTAATGAAATAATGGTTTAACGAGAAATAGATCGTGTTCTTATCCCTGCGCTCTTTGATCAGGCTCGCTTCCCGCAGCTTCGCTGCATGGTGCGTGATCGTTGCCGGCGTGACACCGATCTTCTCGGCCAGAACCTGTCCGTTCAATTCGCCTTCGGCTAGCAGGATCAGCATTTTGATTCGCGTCGGATCTGCAAGCGCCTTATGATAACTAACCACCTTATCCAATTGCATGGATATGTTCACTCCCTACACAATTTGACGAACATCTAATTTGCTATTTATTGAATTAGATATTATCCCATCTGAAATTCAAAGTAAACCTCATTCTTTTTTAAAAAAATGGCAAGACGATGACAAGAGCGATATGACCGGGGAAAAGGTCCGTCATATTCATGTTTTCATGAAGGGCGGCAAGTAACGCCTGAACTTCATTCACAGGACATGAAATAGCCCGCTCCATTTTCGTAAGGAGCGGGCTGCTGCATGACTATCGTTTCTCAAGTTTCCTATTCACATCCAGTTAACCTACGAACCTCATCTTACACGACAGCTGCGTCAACTCTGGACTGATCGGCATTCTGGCATCTCTTGCATACCTTTAGCGCCGTGCCGTCCGACTTGTTGGCGACGTAGAGAAGCTTGATGCGAGAAGTGCTGCATACCGGGCATGTGCCGCGGCCACGTGATGGCATACTCCATAGTGCGCGGCCCCGTTTTGTTTTGGCCATGTTTCATATCCCCTTTATTTCATAATCTCTTTAATGTTGTTGCGAACCCCTGCACACAGCTTGTACAAGATTCGATTTCTCTTTGTTATACGAATCGTAGAAAATACAGCCTGAATATCTGTGCAACTCCATTATAGGGGACGGCCTACCGGAAAATATAGGGAATAAACGCTTATGAACTCTTTTTTACATACGGTACGTCACATTGTGCATGGTGCTTCACGAGGTCCATACTTCACGAGGTCCATATCCGCTGTATCAAGAGTACATCCGATTGGAAGTTGAGCTGATACACGTCGGGATTGGTTAACGCCTCCCACTCGTCGAAGCCGATCCGGTTATCGTAATACTTCAGCAGAAGCGAGATCATGTTGCCATGCGACACGATGACAGCATTCTGGCTAGAGTTCTGCAGGACCTCCTCCACCACACGAACGGCGCGATGCATGGCTGTACGACTTGATTCCCCGCCTTCATAACACAAATCCAAATCATCATAAGTTTGGCGAAGCATCTCCCGCCAAGCAGGCTCATTGCGACCCGATAGAACCCTCTCCGTTAATCTCTCATCCATCACAACTTCCACACCAATGAGATTCGCCAAGGGTTTTATCGTATCGCAGGCTCTGCGGTAAGGGCTCGAAACAATATGATCAATCCCTTTATCAGATAAAAACTCCGCAAGTTCAAGCGCTTGCTGAATACCCTGCACGGTTAACGGAGCGTCGACGGCTTGTCCCTCAGCCTTGCAGTGTCGCACAATAATTACGTTTTTCATGAAATCAGCAGCTCCTTTATAACCCAATATTACTCTTGAGCCCTTGATAGCTTCCTGACTCCGGAAATCCGCGCTGAACGATCGTCATAAACTTCTCGGAGAACCCGTGACTTGTTAAATCTGCGATTGTGACCAGGACCACATCACCGATGGGATTGAAATCGAACTCGTTCGACGGGAGTCGGATCTCCCCCTCCAAGCGTTCCAGCAAAAACGTTATATGTAACAGTGAGGGCGATGAATCCGGTTTATCGCATAGATATAGGAGCTTCTTCACTTTTGTAGTTAGCCCAGTTTCCTCTTCCATTTCCCGAACCATGGCTTCCTCCAAGGTTTCCCCCTGCTCTACTCTTCCTCCGGGAAGCGACCAGCCACGTTCTGACGAAACGCTCTGTTTGACCAGCAAAATACGTTCGTCTTCAATCAGGATTCCGGTCACTCTGACCTGCAATAGGTTGCTCATTACCACACCGCCAATTCGTTGGATTCTTTTTTCCCTGACTTAGGTTAGCTTACGTCGTGCCTCCTCCGCTCTTTGCACACTCTCCTTCGTCCACAGCGGTGCCTTCGGATGGTTTAGGATCTCGGACAGCGTCATCCACTGTACCGACTCGACCTCGTCCGGGCTCTTGCTGTATGGCGTCCCCTTATCATACTCGCACAAGAACACCATGTTAATGACAGGACGGTCATCGTCCGTTACAAAAGAAGAACTGTATACGTACGTGACGTTCTCCTTCACCTCGACGCCTACTTCTTCGCAAAGTTCCCGCTTCACCGTGCGCTCCAGAATATCCAGTGTGTGCCCCTCCCTGTCGACTTTACCTCCCGCTAACGAGAGTGTTCCGCCCGCATGCTCTTCCTTCATGCTGCGCGTAATCATCAGCCACTGCCCGTCCTTGCAGACGGCCCCTTCTACGTTGACGATAAACATGTCACCCCTCCTCAACCACCTTTTATACTACTTTACACGATCCTGGTGGCGGTTGACCATTGACTCTCACCTTACAGGAGACCGCAAAATAGGTTCCAGCATTGATTCAGTAAGGAGGAATATCACTATGCCAAGCTCCATCCGTTTGCTCCACAACGGCTTCGTCCGAGCGATCCTGATTTCCAATGTATGCTCCCAGCTCGGAATATGGATCCGAAATTTTGCGGTTCTGCTGTATGTCATGGACATGACAGGTGGGAATGCTTTTGCCATCTCCATGATTTCCGTCGCGGAATATGGACCGATCTTTCTGTTTTCGTTCATTGGGGGTGTGTTCGCCGACCGTTGGCGTCCCAAAGCAACCATCGTCTGGTGCGAAATACTCAGTGCCTGCTCCGTCCTCATCGTGTTTCTGATGCTGGAATCCGGCTCGTGGGGCGCTGTATTCTTCGCGACCTTATGCTCTTCCATCCTGTCGCAGTTCGCCCAGCCCTCCGGCATGAAGCTGTTCAAAATCCATGTACGGGACGAGGAGGCTTCAATTGGCATGTCGCTACTGCAAACGCTGTTCTCTCTCTTCATGATCATCGGTCCGATTCTAGGCACATGGGTATTTCAGCAATGGGGCATGTCGGCTGCTCTCGTGTTAACGAGCGGATTGTTCATGTTATCTGCGCTAGCCATGCTGTTTGTGCCTAAAAACCAAGAGGCGTCTATAAACACGACAACAGCAGTTCCCTCCGTTCTTCATGATATGGCGGATGGCATTCGTTATGTTCTATTCAAAAGAGACCTGCTGCGGCTAAGCCTCTGCTTCATGGTTGTGGGACTTGGGGTGGGATTGATCTCCCCGCTCAGCGTATTTCTGGTGACCGAGCGCTTAGGCTTGTCCGCTCAGGACTTGCAGTGGATTACCATCCCTTACGGTGTAGGCGAAATCCTGGGTGGAATCGTAACGTTTATGCTCGCATCCCGAATCGCTCCCGGACGGTTACTGATGATGGGGTTAATTGTGAACGGCGCAGGCATTCTCCTGCTGGGCCAGTCGACGGTCCTCTGGCTGACCATGCTCTCGCAATTCCTGATTGCGCTGCTGCAACCGGCTATTTTTATCGGGAACCATACCTTGGTCATGCAGCAAACGGAACAAGCCTACATCGGTCGAGTCACCGGAGTCCGTACGCCGCTCATGACCGGAGCCATGCTGATCACAATGGGATGCTCGTGGCTATTAAAGCAGACCATGTCACTAACCTACGTATACGTTTTAGCTGGCGCATGTTTTCTCGCCGGATTCTTGATGATTCTTCCACTTCTTCGTCATGGGAATCACATGATGTCAGGACGTGGTGAAGCAACCGAAACGTAACATCCCCCACAGATAAAAAACCGAGCGAAACGAGGGCTTCTCCAAGTCTCACTCGGTTATTTGCTTTTTCCAGCCTAATACACCTTAATCCGCGTCGTCTTCTTCCTCAACCTTTAAGATTCTTCCCGATTTTGCAACAATTTCGACTCCAAACAATCTATTGTCGGACGTCAGAATCAATAGTTCATAGACCAACACACCATGCTCCAGATCCATATCGGCACCGTTATTTATATATTAATCGTGGCCTGGGTATTATTCCGAGAGGAACGATCCGTTATAATGAATCATAAGAGCAAACATCCCCAATCTTTTCCAAAATAACGGATCGAGGTGAGTTGTGTGACAGGAAAGACCCTTGTTCATCATGGGTACCTCGAGGGACCGCCCCGGATTTTGCAGACGGCTGTTTTAGGTGGATTAGCACGGCTAACTGATCTTCTGAAATATCGAGTGTAAGGATGATTCCAAGCAGGAGGTGCCTATGAGCTATCACGGATCTGATTTTTATGACAACGACACGAACTTCGAGAAGTACATGGAGCGGCGGCAAGGGCAGGAAAACGCCAACGATACACTAGAGAAGCCAGTCATCTGGCAGCTGCTTGAGGATATCTCGGATCGGCATGTATTGGACCTAGGGTGCGGCGATGCAGGCTTTGGCGTGGAATTGCTCAACAAAGGTTGTGCTGCGTATATAGGGATTGAAGGCTCTCGTAATATGGTGGAAGCCGCCTCAAGCAACCTGGCCGATTACAACAATGGAACCGTTGTGCTCACGAGGATAGAGGAGTTTACATATCCCCGCGATTCTTATGATTTAGTGCTCTCCAGGCTCGCCATTCATTATCTGCAGGATATCGAGCGCGTCTTTCAATGCATTCATCAGTGCTTGAAGCCAAGCGGCAGGTTTGTCTTCTCCGTCGAACATCCCGTCATTACCTCTACGCTTCAGCCGTCCGGCACAAGAACGAACTGGGTCGTGGACCATTACTTCAGCGAAGGCTACCGGGAACAGCAATGGCTCGGAGGCACCGTTCAGAAGTACCATCGAACCGTCGAGGATTACTTCACGGCGATGCAGGAAGCAGGCTTTATCGTGGAGCAGCTTAGGGAATCCAGACCCGTGCGAGAACATTTCTTGAACGAGGAAACCTATGAGCGCAGGCGCAGAATTCCACTGTTCCTGTTTCTAGCGGGGAGAAAGAGCACATAACTCTCATTCCATTTCGAAAAAAAGCACCCTTTCTTCCACTTCAAAAGTGGGAGAGGGTGCTTTCTGAGTCACTATCGTTATTTCTGCTTACGAGGATCTACCGGTCTTGCTTCCCTTATTGAATCCCTCGGATTTGCGCTTACGTGCTTGGCCATCCTTGGGTTTCTGGGCAGCTTCCGATTTGAACTTACGTGCCATCTCTGAATACGGATTACTGACGGCCTCCGCCTTCGGCTTACGTGCCGAGTTCGCGTTCGAATGGCGAGCCGCGTCTGATTTCGGTTTACGAGCCGTGTCGGTCTTTGGCTTGCGGGTGGTATCTGCCTTCGGTTTAGCAGGTCTAACTGCTGCTGATTTGGATTTGCCGGACTTGCCCGAGTCCGATTTCGGCGATCGGTCTACCTTAGCTGCTCTTAATGATCCCGACATCGGGAAAGCATGGTCCTTCACTTCGGGTATGGACTTTCCGATTAACTTCTCAATATCGCGGAGAAAAGGCACCTCGTCCACTTCGCAGAACGATATCGCCGTTCCGCTCAGTCCCGCACGCCCCGTCCGGCCAATCCGGTGAACATACGTTTCCGGAATGTTCGGAAGGTTAAAGTTAATGACATGCGACAGCTCGTCGATATCGATGCCTCGGGCGGCAATATCTGTAGCCACCAGAACCCGGGTCTCCCCGCTTTTGAAATTTTTGAGTGCCGTCTGGCGGCTGACCTGCGATTTATTCCCGTGAATGGCTTGAGCCGAGATGTTCACCTTCGTCAGGTCGCGCACAACCCGGTCAGCGCCGCGCTTTGTACGGGTAAAGACCAAGGCCGACACGATGGACGGGTCCTTCATCAGCTCATTCAATTGCTTCTGTTTATTTCCTGTTTCCAGCAGGTACACCGATTGCTTGATTCGTTCGGCTGTAGAGGAAACCGGCGTGATTTCCACTTTTACAGGGTTTTGCAATAATGTTTTGACAAGTTGGGTGATCTCCGCAGGCATGGTAGCTGAGAAGAACAGCGTTTGTCTTTTGCTCGGCATTTTGGCGATAATTCGTTTTACGTCATGAATAAAGCCCATATCGAGCATCCGGTCAGCCTCATCCAGCACCAGGATCTCCACATGCTGCAGATCGACACGCTTCTGATTCATAAGATCCAGGAGTCTGCCTGGGGTAGCAATGAGGATGTCCGCTCCTTGCTGTAGCGCCCGCTCCTGCGTTTTTTGCGAAACGCCGCCAACAATGGCCGTCGAACGCAGCTTCGTGAACTGACTGTAGGCTTTCACGTTATCTGAAATTTGCAGGGCAAGTTCCCGGGTCGGCGACAACACCAACGCACGAATACGGCGCGACATGCCTGGTTTAAGGGGTTGTTCGTTCAACAGCTGGATCATTGGTACCGAAAAAGCGGCGGTCTTCCCTGTTCCGGTCTGCGCGCAGCCCAGCAAATCTCTGCCGGCCAACACAGCCGGGATCGCCTGAGCCTGAATAGGCGTTGGCGTCTTGTAATTCTCCTTCGCTAAAGCTTTGAGAATCACGGGGGATATATTTAAATCTTGAAATGTCATGGGGTCTCCTTTAAGGTGAATACCTATATTGTCTCATCACGTAACATAGGGCATCTCATAATCGAGTTTCCACAAGCCGTTCCTTTACGTCATAACACATAACGATACCATACATCGGTATAAAAAAAGAAGCGGAATTTTTCTCCGCCTCTCATTTAAGCCCCAAACCGCTGCCGATACCCGCATTTTCTGCATAGCTCCTCAACGGCTTCCCGGCGCGAAAATCCCTCTACGAGGTTATTCGCCCGCTCCCCGTCAACGATATCCGAGAAGGACTTCTGATGGATATTGCCCAGATTGATGACCCCTTCCCCATCCAGACAGCACGGCACGACCGTCCCGTCTACGAGGATGGCCGCCTGGCTGCGAAGCGCATGGCAGAAACCTTTGCCTTCATCCTCTGGGGCTGTCAGACTTGGCCACTGGAACTCATAATCCTGGTTCAGATAAACACGGTCGGCGACCTTCACGCCACCGCCGGGTTCAACCTTTTCCTCGATTCGGTAATCCAGATTAAATTCCTGCTCCAAAATTTCGAGCGTCTGGCGGTTGCGGCTCTTCTCCAGGTTTGTTTGGTTGTCCTGCGTCAGATTCCACAATCGGAACGAAAAGATGACTTTATGCTCCTCCGCGGCACGAACAAAGGATAGAATCTCCCCTAAATATCCCTCGCGATTTGTTGAACCCTCGTGACCGTCGAAGCTGTGCAGCGAGAAGTTCATCTGTCTTAAGGCCGGCTTGCCCAGCAGCTTATGCCGGTTCTTCGCGATCAACGTGCCGTTGGTCGTAATGTTGACCTTGAACCCTTTTTCATGGCTAATATCCAGCAGCTCATCGATCTTCGGATGGAGCAACGGCTCCCCCTTCACATGCAGATAAATGTAACTCGTATGCGGCTTGATCTCGTCCAATCTTCTCGCAAAGTCTTCGACCTTAATGAAGTTGGCCTTACGCTCTGTCGGCGGGCAGAACGTGCAGGCTAGATTACAAATACTCGTAATCTCTATGTAAACTTTCTTAAATGTCTTCAAGATGTTATCCCCAATCCAGATGTCTATGATGGCATGTCGATTTGCTAGCTAAGTCGCTTGCCAATCCTTCATATCGTACCATAGGCGGGCCCTTTACAGCTACAACTACAGATGCTATCTGATGCCATTCTGTATAAAGCGAAAAAGAGGGGAGCACCATCCTTCTTTAGTTGTTGCTCTAATTAACCGTTCATCGTTATGTTTGAATCGTCACTCATCAGCATCAACCCATCTTTTTGAAAAGTAGAGGTGCAATTTTTTTCTTGCTCTGACCATCGTTTGAGCTAAAGCTTGTTCCGTTGTTTCTAGCTCCTGTGCAATTTCCTTATATGGTTTTTCTTCGATGTAATATAGAAACAAAGCTTGACGATACTCGGGGCTTAGCTCATTTAGAGCTTCAAGTAGTATCTCTTTCCGAATCTGATCTTCCACTTGCTCGGCTACAGTAGGGCGTAAAAAAGGGGCCTTCATATCAATAACGACTTGAGGATCTCTAAGATGATGATATTTTTTATTTTTTTTTAACAAATCATAGGCATAATTCCTAGCTATTTTAATCATCCAGGCTTTCAAATGCTTAGTGTCTTGCAGTTGAGGGGCTTTAACCACCACTTTATAGAACGTCTCCTGTACAACATCTTCTGCCAGTTCATGACTTCGTGTCAGAAAATAAATGTCCCGATAGACCAAATTCCGATAAGCTTCATAGGCTAATTTTTGGGTGTCGTGGTCTAAATCATAGAAATTAGTGCGTAAGAAATATAACCATTGTTCTTGCTCCACGTGTACCCTCCTTCGTTTTATTTTATTCATTAGCTGCTTGACGAAGTTTTAAATCAAGCAGTTTACCATTACAGTAAAATATTAACATATATTTACACGATTTTCCTTATATATGATCGTCAGAAAAATTATATTTTAAAAAAAAGCGTCATATGTTGCTAGGATAAATCGTTTTAGTAGTAGATTAGCTCTATTGGATACATACATCGTTCAAGCTACCTTACTTATCTCAAGCAAGGTAACGAACAAGAAGCTTTGAACCTACTAGATACTTGCCTTAGAAAAGAGGGGTAGCTCATATAGAGGAGGCGGAGGTGAGTTCTTTTATATGGTTGTTTGAATAGCTAATCTAGTAATTAAAAAAACATTAAATTTAAGGAGGATCATTCTCTAATGAAAAAACTTTTTTCACTTGTCCTTACAATGGTTCTGATGTTGTCACTTTCGGTATCCGCTTTTGCAACCTCAGAAGGAGAAGAAGCAATCTTTCCTTCTGGAACATCCATTACGGTCAGACCTATGACTCCGGAAGAGATCGTCCTGTTTGAGCAAAGAGCGAATGGAAACCAGGACGTAGGTCTCTTTGACGTTGGTATCTTGTCTGATAGCTGGAGTGGAAATGTGAGTGTCCCTATTAATACGGATGGAACCCAAGGAGCAAATGTCGGCCATGCATTTATTCCCTCTCCGGACAGATATGTTTCGATAGCTGTAGGGAATTTGCCAGGCACTATGCCATCCGTTAATTTAAGCATAAAAAGTCAAACCAATAGCAGTGTCAGTTGGTGGCAACCAAATATAGCTGGAAATTCGATTGTTACCATTGACACAGGCAGCTATAGTAACCATACGTTCCAAATTAAAACAAGCACGAACGAGGCTAATTCAAGAAGTGCAGCTTTTTCATGGTCGACCCATTCTGAATAACCCCAAAAAAAAGCACTGCCCTAAAGGCAGTGCTTTTTTCAAAATGGCGGTTTCTTATTTATCAAAATCATATTCAGCGAGTTCTTCTGGCGTCAATGTTGCTCTTAATTCCTCTTCAGTTTCCTTCATTGAAGCTCTTTCTTCAGGTGTCATGGATCTGACCGTAATGGAAGTGCCCGGGGGAATCTCATTTGGATGAGAATATTCATGATCATACTCAGCAAGCTCCTCGGGCGTCAACGTGGCTCTTAATTCCTCTTCAAGCTCCTCCATTGAAGCTCTTTCTTGAGGTGTCATGGATCTGACCGTCATAGAAGTTCCCGGTGGGATTTCATTTGGGTGGGACTTCCTATAACCATCGTCTACAGGGAGAGCTGGTTCTACATTTGCTTGAGATTCAGCACCAATTTTTTCATTTGCACCTATGTTTTTAGGTGCAGCCACGGTTTCATTACCTTGGTAATCAGTGATTGTTTTATTTTCTGCTACAACTGCAGGACGAGCTTCTTCTGGCTGAGTTCCAACACCGTTTCCTTCAGTTTCAACTACGTCATTAGAAGGGGGCGCTTTAGGAGCCGCTTCATTGGCTACTTCGTTTGGTTGAGCTTCAGAATGACTTCCCTCATTTCCAATGACTTTGGGCGTATTGCTAGAAGCCCATGCCGCTGCTGATGTGCTAATTACAGCAACCAAAAACACCGCTGTTATCGAGAGATACAGTGTTTTCTTTTTTTGTTTCTTTACATTAAGCATCATCATTAATCTCCTTTTCAATTGTTTCCCGTCACCGGATAAGGAGGCACAAAATTGCACGGGTAAATTCCTTGATCCTACCATAACGTTTAAGATCGTCTCTCCATAGCGTTTTCGCTCGGCATAAGACATCTCTTTTACGACTTCTTCATCACAAGACAGCTCGCTCCATGTGTGAATTTCCTTGCGAAGAATGTGAACCAAGGGGTTAAACCAATGTAAGGCGCTGGCTAAGAGCGTGAACGCTTTGACCCATAAATCTTTCCGTTTCAGATGGATCAACTCATGACGGATCACCATGTCCATGTTAACGGTATTCTCTATAGGGAGATAAATAGTTGGTTTCCTTAGGCCGACAAGAACAGGACTCCGAATGATGGAGCTGTAGGCAAGCCGGACGTTGCTTTTCACATTAAGGGCTTCCTTGATGAAAGGGAGCTGTTTAGCTGCTTCGCTGCTAATCGGAACGTTGGTACGCGTATGTTCTAGTTTCTTTAAAAATCTGCGATAACAATACATCTGCCATGCAGCAAAAGCTATAGCGCCGATTGCCCATAAGATAATAAGGGGAAGGGCTACGTTTGCTGAAATGGTCTGTTCTGGGATGAGCTGCACCTGATTAATCCTTGAATACGGATTAGGCAGTGCATGTTGCACAGTTGAAGGTAACTCGTTCATGATGGGGGCGGTTTCTGTTGCATTGAATGTAACAAGCGGTGAAATCCACTGCATACCAAGGACTACGGGTAAAAGATAAAAGCCTACTGCCATTTTGCTAATCCCATAGCGCCACTTTGTAGGAAAGGCATTGATGGGTATGATCCGTAGTACAAGAATGCAGGCTACGACGGCACTTCCAGCAACGGTAAGGGTCAACAGCAATTCAAGAATAATATTCATAAGCACCCCCTACTTTTGCGAAAACCATTGCTTTAGCTCTGCAATATCTTCATCTGAAAGCTTTTCGCCGTCATACAAAGCTGAAATTAGATTTTTAACCGAGCCTTGATATAATCCGTCCAGGACGTACTGCGTTTCCATGAGCTTATAATCTTCAGGTGAAATGCGAGGCATATATTTATTTGTCCGTCCATGCCTCGTAACCGTAAGTGCCCCTTTGTCCACTAAGCGTGATAGGAAGGTGGAAATGGTCTGTGCTTTCCACTCTTTTCCTCTCTGGGCAAACAGACCAAGCAGTTCGGTGGATGTGACAGGCGGTGTACACTCCCAAATCACCTCCATTAGCTCCGTTTCAGTATCCGATAATTTTTGTACTTGGTTCACGGTGAACACCTCTTTACGTCGTTATGCGTCCATAACGAACTTAATCACTACACGATGTAGTGATTATAATCTACTACGTCATGTAGTGGTATGTCAAGCAAAATGAGTTGAAATTTACTAATACATAGAATTTATACGTGAAATTAAAGAACCGCGCGGGAGCGCGGTTCTTTACTAACAATACAGCTACAAATTATCGAGGGTACAGGAATTCCACCGGTCCTCTTATTCGTACTCTTACAGCTGGTAGTGTTAACGCTGCTTATTTTGAATCGTTGTCGTCATTATCTGCAGCATCGCCAGCTTTGTTACCCAATGCTGCGCCTGCGATACCACCTGCAATCGTGCCGATTGGACCCAATATGGAACCTACAGCAGCACCTACGACACCACCACCTGCAGTCCCTAAGGCTTCTCCAGCGTCAATATCCATTTTGGCGTTGTCGCGGTCAGAATCAACCTTTTGATTACGATCATTTTTATTAGCCATCCATCTCACTCCCTCGAAATTGTGATAGGAACAGCTCCATCTTGCCAGACGTTGTTCCAAACCATATCTTGCCCTAACTGATCTGAAAGAATTCTTTAAAAGTATAACCTGCTCAGATTCTTTCCACTCCAAAATGGGTTGCGTATTTTAGACGATGTTTGCGGATTATGGGATTATGTAAACGGTACCAAGACTGCTACAATGAACATGCAATTACGAAATGAACTTTTGTTCAAGGGGGATTATACATGAAAAAGCTATCGATTTTACTGTTAACCTGCGTGTTGATTATGGGGGCGCTTAGCGGTTGTGCAAGCAGCGAGTCCGATTCGGGATCGTCCAATAAACTCGTCATCTACAGTCCGAATAGCGAGGAGATCATCAAGACGATCATTCCGATGTTCGAGAAGCAGACCGGGATTACAGTTGAGCTTGTAACGGCTGGTACCGGCGAAATTATTAAGCGCTTACAGTCCGAGAAGCAGAACCCTTACGCTGACGTGATGTTTGGTGGTTCTATGGCAGGTTTCCGCGAAAATGAAGCTTTATACGAGCCTTACGTATCACCTGAAGACAAGAACCTGATTGAAGGTCACCGTAATACGTCGGGCTTTGCTACTCCTTATATCTCGGATGGCAGCGTGCTGCTCGTAAACAAAAACCTGATCGGCGATATCAAAATCGAAGGCTATGCGGATTTGCTGAATCCGCAGCTCAAAGGGAAGATTGCTTCCGCTGACCCGGCAAGCTCAAGCTCCGCTTTCGCTCAGTTAACCAACATGCTGAAAGCGATGGGCGGCGATTATGAGAATGAACAAGGCTGGAACTACGTTGGTCAACTGATCGAGAACCTGGACGGCAAAATTGCAAGCGGTTCCGGTGCCGTTCACAAAAGTGTGGCGGACGGTGAATATGTAGTCGGCCTTACCTATGAAGACCCTTCCAGCACATATGTAAAGAACGGCGCTCCGGTAGAAATCGTATATCCAAAAGAAGGCGCCGTATTCCTGGATGCGGGATCCGCTATTATCAAAGATGCACCGCATATGGACAACGCCAAGAAATTCATCGACTTCATTCTGTCTCAAGAAGCGCAGGATGCGTTCGGTACGCAATTAACGAACCGTCCACTTCGCCTAGATACGAAGCTTGGCGACCACATGAAACCCTATGAAGAGATCCACATGATTGATGAAGACACGGACTATGTAAGTGAGCATAAATCTGAGATCGTTGAGCGTTATGTCGATTTGTTTACTAGCGTTAAATAAACTATAGAATCAGGTGACAACCATGAGCGTAACTATAACCATTAAAGACTTAATCAAAAAATACGACGACACAACCGTCATTCCCGAGCTGTCCCTGGAGATTAAAAAGGGTGAATTCTTCACCCTTCTCGGGCCTTCCGGGTGCGGCAAGACGACACTGCTGCGTATGATCGCCGGCTTCAACAGCATTGAAGGCGGAACCATTCATTTTAACGAGCGTGTCATTAACAAGGTGGAACCGGGCAAGCGGAATATCGGGATGGTCTTTCAGAGCTATGCGATCTTCCCTCACTTAAACGTTAGAGGAAACATCGCGTTCGGACTGGAGAATCGGAAATTATCCAAGGCGGAGATTAACGCCAAGGTGGATGACATCTTAAAGGTCGTTCAGATCGAGCCCTATAAAGATCGCATGCCGAAGAACCTATCCGGCGGCCAGCAGCAGCGCGTTGCGCTAGCCAGAGCGATCGTCATCCGCCCGGATGTCCTGCTGATGGATGAGCCTCTATCCAACCTGGATGCTAAGCTTCGGGTCGACATGCGTAACGCGATTAAAGACATTCAGAGAGAAGTCGGGATTACCACCGTCTACGTCACGCACGATCAAGAGGAAGCCATGGCGGTATCCGATCGGATTGCGGTCATGAAATCCGGCGTGATTCAGCATCTGGGGACGCCACAGGAGATTTATCAACGTCCTGCGAACGTATTCGTTGCTACCTTTATTGGTCGTACCAACATTCTCGAGGGTACTTTAACAAAATTGGCAGACAGCTATGTCCTGCACCTCGGCTCCGGCTATATGGAAGAGCTGTCTAACATCGAGGTTCCGAAATTCGATGCCAAGGCAGATACGCTAAACGTTCAAATCTCGGTTCGGCCGGAAGAGTTCATTCTGACCGAGGACCAAACCGGCATAGAAGCGACGATTGTACACAGCGTATTTCTTGGGCAGAACACCCATTATTTTGTAGACTTGGCGTCCGGTCAACGCTTGGAGATCACACAAGAATCGAAAACGTCATATATCCTCGAGCCTGGTCAAGTTATCTATCTCAAGGCCAAGAAAGAGAAGATTAATGTCTATGATGCGGCAGGCGAACTGAACTATACAAGGGGCGCTCGGCTATGAGAGAGACGCGCAAACGATTTGATGTCTGGACCAACATTTCGTTACTGATCTTTGTGTTCTACATTCTGTTTCTGGCCCTGCCTTTATTTACGATGCTGTTCAAGAGTGTGTACAACGGTACGACTGGCGATTTTTCCCTCGCCTATTTCACGAAGTTTTTCAGTAAGCCCTACTATTTAAACGCTCTGTTCAACAGCGTTAAAGTCACCGTCAGCGTAACCTTGCTTGCCGCCATTATTGCAACGCCGCTGGCATATATCATGGCAACGGTGAAGATTAAAGGCAGTTCGGCCATTCGGGTCATGATTCTGATCTCCTCGATGTCGGCTCCTTTCATTGGAGCTTACTCCTGGATCCTGCTGCTAGGCAGAAGCGGTGTCATTACGAAATTCGTTAGCAACACATTCGGCATTACAATGCCGGATATATACGGATTTACGGGGATCTTAGTCGTCTTAACCTTGCAGATGGTCCCTCTTATCTTCATGTATGTATCAGGCGCACTGAAGAATATGGACCAATCGCTAATGGAAGCAGCCGAAAGCATGGGTTATTCAGGCTTTGGCAAAATGCGCAAAGTGCTCCTCCCGCTCATTACGCCAACCTTGCTGGCGGGCGGCCTGCTCGTCTTCATGCGTGCGCTGGCCGATTTTGGTACGCCGATGCTGATCGGTGAGGGATACAAGACCGTTCCGGTGCTGATCTTTAACGAGTTCATCAGTGAGGTCGGCGGCGATGACGGCTTTGCGGCGGCGATCAGCGTCATTGTCGTTCTGTTCGCCACAACGATATTCCTGCTGCAAAAATTCGTAGCCAATCGTAAATCCTTTACGATGAGTGCACTGCATCCGATTGAAGCCAAGAAGAAGAAGGGCATCGGCAATATCGCAGCTCATGCCGTTATCTATCTGTATACGTTAATCGCACTGCTGCCGCAGCTCTATGTCATCTATACTTCGTTCCTGAAATCCAACGGCAGAATCTTCGTCGAAGGGTTCTCGCTCCAAAGCTATCGGGATGCCTTCAGTAATATAGGCGGCGTTATTCTGAACACGTTCTTCCTGGCCATCGTGTCGCTGGTCGTCATTATCCTGTTAGCGATACTGATTGCTTACGTAACCGTTCGAAGAAAGAATGCATTAACGAACACGCTGGATATCTTCACGATGTTCCCGTATATCGTTCCCGGCTCCATTCTGGGGATCGCTCTATTAATCACTTTCAATAATAAGCCGCTGGCCTTGAGCGGAACAGCCGTCATCATGATCATCTCGTTTGTTATCAGGCGCCTGCCCTATACGATTCGATCCAGCGCGGCCATTCTGCATCAGATTAACGATGGGATCGAGGAAGCAGCCATCAGTCTGGGGGCTTCCCAGATGAAGACGTTCTTCAAGATTACGCTTCCGATGATGGTGGCAGGCGTAGTCTCCGGCGCGATCCTGAGCTGGATTACCATCATTACCGAATTAAGCACTTCGATCATTCTTTATACAGGCAAGACCAAGACCGTAACGGTTGCCATATACACCGAGGTCATCCGCGGTAACTACGGCGTGGCGGCAGCTCTATCCACGATTCTTACCGTCATTACGGTAGTGTCGCTGCTTGTCTTCCTGAAGCTCTCCGGACAAAAAGAAGTTTCCATGTAAATGTGATGAACTCATAACGTAGACTACATCCAAGTCGGCACCTGCAGCAAGAGGGGGCGGCTTGGATGTATTTGGATGATCTGCGGATACCGCCAGTCAGTATAATAGAGTCGAGGGCCTTATCGCAGATGGAGGGCAGCATGAAACCTACACATTATCGCAACTTCAAGGAATCGACCCGTCATTTATTTCGCATCTATACCATGATCCCGTTCTCCATCTTAATCGTATTGTTTTTGGCATTCACGATTATTAATGGCAGAATGAACCTAACCCAAAAAACGACCGAAGCCGCCCAGTCTATCAGTCAATCCATATCCGGTGTGTATCATCAGTACTACGAGGAGATTAATCGGATGGCCGTCTCTCCTACCGTGATCAATTATGTAAGCTCGCATTTGGGCAGCGAACAAGTGTATTCTGCCTTTTATGATTTCAACAACCAGCAGAAGGTCAAGAGCATTTTTCATGTCGTCAATACGGATGGGGTCTTCCTGGCAAGCTCCGCTCCAGCGGATGCGCTGTATTCCAATTTTGCCTTCGGCAATCTCATTCATCGGATCGATCAGCGGCCCGGCAACACGCTAACCGAAATGAACAGCTTTCGTTATTCGCATGATCGCGATACAAGTTATACGTTTGGCAAAGCCATCGTTAAGGACAAGCGGACGATAGGTTATATCATCTACCAGCTGTACGAATCCGACATTCAGAAGATGATTTTCGAACAAAATAATGAGATCGCCATGATCACCGATGAACATAACACCATTATTGCCACGACCAGCAATGTGACCAAAGGCGTTCTCAACAAATTCAGCCCCAAGCTCGATAACAAGGGACATGTTCTGCTAAATGAAGGCAAGTACTACATGTATGCCAAGCGGATCCCTGATACGCCGATTCAAGTCATTACGCTGAACTCCTATAAGTCGGAGCAATACACCTACTATACGGTCTCTTTCTTTGTTCTTGCTGCCAGCCTGCTGCTGTGGGTGTTGATCCAGTTCCTGGCGAACAAAATGTCGACCCGCAATTCCGAATCGATCGATAAATTAATTCATGCCTTGGCACAGCTGCGCGAAGGAAACTTCAATGGCTATGTCGACATTCAGACGAATGACGAGTTTCAAATTCTGGGCGATGAGTACAATGTGATGCTGGATCGGTTGAAAGAGTTGATCGAGAAAAATAAAGAGCTGTCCGAGCTCAGCACGATTATTGAGGTGAAGCAGCTGCAATCACAGTTCCACCCGCATTTTATATTCAATGTATTGGAGACACTGCGCTATGCGATTAAGATTGATGCGAATCAAGCGCAGGACATCGTGCTGATCCTATCCAGGCTGCTTCGATACAGCATTGGACCTGATCGCAATGTCCAACTGAAGAATGACATGAATTATGTAACGGATTACCTGAAGCTGCAGCAAATTCGGTTCAATGATCGGCTGGAATATCAGATTACCGTAGCGGAGGAAACACTGGATGTATATGTCCCCAAGCTTCTGCTGCAACCGATTATCGAAAACGCTATCAAATATGGGTATCAGGATCAGAGCCATGTGCTTATCGAGATCCATATCTACACTTCCACAGACAAGCTGATTCTGGAAGTCCGCGACAACGGGCAAGGCATGAGTGAAGAGACGCTTCAGGAAGTGAATCAGCTCCTGCAAAGCCAGACAAACACGACGCAGCATATCGGGCTGTACAACGTTCACCGACGTTTAGTGCTTCTATATGGCGAAGGATCCGGCATTCACATTGACAGCGCACAAGGAAAAGGCACCTGCGTGGCACTTACGATTCCTTACGAATGGAGTGGATATCATGTTTAAAGTTCTGCTGGTCGAAGATGAGGATATGATTCGTAGGGGGATACGGTTCAGCATCGATTGGCTTCAATACGATTGCATCGTCATTGAAGAAGGGCTGAATGGACAGGATGGCTATGAGAAGATCTGCGAGCTAAAGCCGGATATCGTCATAACCGACATCACCATGCCCATCATGGATGGCATTTCGATGATTCGGGAAGGATTGCAGCAGCATACCTTCAGCAGCATTATTATTTCCGGATATAATGAATTCCACCTTGCGAAGCAGGCACTCCAGTTAGGCGTGACCGAGTTCCTGGTGAAGCCCTTAGAGGATGAGCAGCTGGTCGCGGCACTCGAATCGGCCAAAGCCAAAGTGGATTTAGTCCGCAAATATGAAGTGATCTCCAATCATCCGCAGGAAAAGGAAGAGATTCTAAACAGCAAATTTCTGGAGAAGGAAACCAAAACCTCGAAATACGTGGCCAAAATGATCGCCTATGTACAGGAGAACTATGCCAAGAAGATCAGTATTCATGACCTCGTGGAAGAGATCGGCTTAAGCGCCTATTACCTGAACCAGAAATTCAAGGCGGAGACCAGCTATACCTTCAACGAGTTTCTCAATCGCTATCGCATTCAGAAATCGATCGATTTACTAAAGTCAGGCGATAACAAGGTCTATACCATCGCGCAGGATATCGGATTTAGTGACTATAAGTATTTTATAAGCATCTTCAAAAAATACGCCCACGTGACACCGAGTCAGTATCAGGAGTATTTCGAGGAGAAAAATGGATAGCATGAGAATAACCTGTGGCGATTGGTTCCCCGAGATTATCTAGTTAGCTATTAGAAAAACCCTGATCTTATCAGAATATCCTGATGCATAGTCTGGATGAACAATAATCACGCAATCTCATTAACGATTGCGTGATTATTGATCTAATGGGGTATTGTAGCAGAGGATGCTTCAGCTCTACTTCTGGCTCCGCGCGATCCTCAATCAGCGAGACTTTTCGGTTTTGGTTTTGGTTTCGGGTTTGGCTTTTGCTTTGATTCGATTACAATCGATACGGTTGCAATATTCGAAACTTGACTTCCATCGCGCACGCGGAATGTAAAATGGTCTTCGCCTGCTGCATCAGCAGCTGCCGCATATTCGAAGCGCCCCGCCGCCGCATCAATCAACTTCACAGCCCCTTTTTTGCTCCGATCCACAATTTCGAATTGCAGTTTAGCGCCCTCTGCATGCTCAGCCTGCAGGTTGCCTTTCTTTCGTTTGCCTGCTGTTACCATGAATGAAGCATCTGCTGCAATTGGAGGCATCTGCTGCTTGTCAAAGATCCACTGCATAGAGCGAAACAGGCTTGGGCGCTTTTCATTCCCGATCCCGGATGCCCATTCCACCCAGCCGCGCCGGCCGTTGCCGTCATTGTCATTAACCAGTAAGGAGAAGCTGATGACCTCGCCCCGATCAGGCTTGATCGGCGTAAGCTCCGACCATGGCAGGGCAAGCCTGTAAGTGGTCCGCTTCTGTTCTTCATCCCGAATCACTTCGGCCTTCGCCCGCTGCACGGCCTCCGCTATTTTCCCTTCCAGGTTGCTCCAGCGGTATACCTGTGCGCCATCCGGCGTATCCGCAATGCCGAATTCATAAAACCCTTGGCTCTCGCCAGGAATGCCCGGCGCGATTGCAAGTTGAATACTGTCATTATTCCAAATATTGGCTTGCGCTTCAGGAGCGGCATGAACGTCGTCCTCGACTTCGGCCAGCAAATAAAGATTGTCCTTATCGTGCTGCAGTGAGATATGGCCGGTTAAATCGATACTCCCGCTTTGACCGGATAACAGAACCTTTTTCCCATTAGACAAATCAATCGTGGGAGGAACTTCCGCTTGGCCTGATTCAGTCTCTGTGTCAACCGCCGTCCCATTGCCTTGCAGGATAGGATTAAAGCTGATATTTCCTGCAAACTCGAACGGTAAACCCGACCCGAACTCGACTTTGACAGCAGTCTGCAAATCCGTTCCCATTGGGGCAGCCTCAAGCGGAATAATGAAACGGCGCTTTTCCCCCGGCTTTACCTGCTCATTCCATTGCTGCTGACCGGACTGATCGCCTGCCGACCACACGGCTCCGTTGACGGTTAGATTTTTTGTTTTGCTAAAATTCTGAATTTCCAGTTCCAAGGATCGGTCCAAACTGCCGTCTTCCTTCAGCGTCAATGTCGGCCTGACTTGTACTTCATTTGCTTCCAAGACGGTAATAGAGTGGCGCAATCTGCCGATTGTTTGTTCCCCGTCCTTGATAGAAACAACTACTGAACGGAAGGAAGCGTCTCTCACGGGCAAAAGGGTAATGCGCTCCTGAGACTTACTGCCATGAGAAGCTGCAATTGGCTGACTGACGCCTTCAGCTTCCAAAGCAACTTTGAACTCACCTGCTGATTCCTGGTTAAACAATTGAACGGTGAAGCCTGCTTCATCTCCAATAAATGCCTCTTCTCCAGTAATCGAGAAGGTATGATCCTCGACGATCTCACTCAAATTTCCTTTTATATATAAAATTTCTCCGTTCAGCGTTAAATAGATTTTTCCGTTATGCGGCACAAATTGCTCGGAATGTCCGGTTATATCCGTAATCAGCAGCGGTTCGTTCGTTAAGACGGCAACATTCGTATCCTCAACTGCCCACACCGCTCTGAGCGCTTTGCCGTCCTGGTCAAACAAATAGCTTTTGATATCGCCTCCGTAGCTCTCCTCCTCCACAAATGCAGCATTCGTCAGTTCTCTTGCCATCGCGGCATACGCCACGTAAGACGGCTTAGGCGTATGTGCGCCAAGTGGATCGTCTTTAAAGCGGATCAGCCCGAAGTTATGCTCGTTATAATCGGCTTGCAGACCGTCATTCATCAAGTTGTACCACACGATGCGTTCAACCCCTTGAGATAAGGCGATGACATAAGCCCGTGCCAGAAAATCGGCCTGCGTTTTCTCGTCTACGCCAATAGCAGCCTGGTGGGTCGGCCAGCCAAACTCGGAAATCCAGATCGGCTTCAGCTCTCCCCCGTTATATTCACGAATAAGCAACTTCAATTGCTCCAGCTCAGCCGCCATTCCCTCTGGCTCGCGATCCTTCACCACAGCGCGTCCATAGCGGTAAGGGTGGACAGCAATATTGTCGAGGTAGTCCATACCTCCAAGCTTTAATACTTCCTCTATCCACTCCAGATCAATACCGGCCGTAACCATGCCGCTGACTGTAAAATCAGGATGGTTTGCTTTCACGGTCTCATAGGTCTTTTTCAGCAGCTCGTAATAATACTCCGGCTTGGAGTCAGCAGGACTGTTGCCTCTTTTGCCGAAGCCGCCGTTAAATTCGTTGTACACCTGCACGCCAACCAAATGATCCTTGTATTGATTAATATAAGCGTTTACATAATTGGCAAATCCCTCACGTCCTGCATCGGTATAAGGCGTCGCATTATGATCGTAGAACGGATTATTGTATCCGCTTACAAACATACTCTTCAAACCTTCCGCTTGCACATGGGACATAAACCGTTCCGGCTGCGGAGTAAAAGTATACTGCCCCGGCGACTTTTCGATCGACCATTCATAGCCTCCGCGCGCAGTCCTTGCTCCTGCATATTTGATTAACCGGGCCAGCTCGCCGCTCCAGCCAAACGACTCTCGATGCAAATGCGCAGCAATACCGAAGGGCGAGTCGCCAACAGCGTCCCAATCATAGTCAGAAAGAAGGGCAAACGTCGTCTTCAATCTTACCGGCCCTTCACTCCCTGACAATGCAGACAATTCAAGCGTATAATATCCCAGCTCCAGGTCAGGTAAATTAATTTGCCCACCTCCGTTCGGAGTCTGCACGATGCCTTCATGAACCAGCTGGCCGTTCAAATTGTAAACCTGCCATGCCACTTCCGGAAATCTGGTGGCTACGGTAAAAGTTACAGGTCCATTATCCAAATAAATATTGCCCAGCATCGACTGTTTGATTTTCAAATCCGGTAGGTTAAGCTTGGCTGTCATCTTATCAACAAGCATGCTCGCCGTCAGCTTCCCGTCCTTAATATCATTGCGGTCTATCATGATCGCTATTTTCTTTGCAGGGGCATTCCATTTGCCGTTAGCTGCGCCGCCCCAATACTGGCTGGAAGTTACTGAGTTGACAACTACCTGCTGCCAGTCTGCCGTATCTTGCAAATTAATCTTTTGCTGAAAGGTCTGACCTGTTGCATCGGTCGTACGGATGCGCACCGCCGTGAGCTCCGATGTTCTCACCCAAAACGCATATTGCTCTAATTCCAGTCCTTCAAACTCTTTGCGCATCGCTGTATACGCAGCCTTATCCTTGCTGCTCTGCCTAAAATCAGCACTCAGCTTCCCCGCATGCTGGCCTGTGTACGCATCCTCAAGCTCAATAACCTCAAAGCTTCCTTGTATATTCGGCTGCTCGCCAAATGTATAATCCCACTGGTCATCGGCCATTTCAAAATCACTGATTGTATAAACAAAATCAGTCACGGCAGGGGGCTCTACAGCTCCATTGGCTTTAGCCACAGAGCCCTCTCCCAGCATAAATAAATTCATCAATAAGGCAAGCACAACTACAGATGATACAGTTTTATAGGAAAACATAGTTATCCTCCTGTTCATTTATTGGACTCCCGCTCCCGAACTGTCAACGGATACTTATTGACGGTATAGCTTTGTGGCTACCGGCAGCTCAATTCGCTCCACCTCCCCTTCCACAAATTGACCGCGCAATTGCAGCACAAAGCGGATCTGCGCAGCACGCGCCTCCCGAACGTCCTGTAGTCTCTGCATGACGCAGATTGCAGCCGCTGTTCCGGCTGCCTCGCCGATTGCGCTGATCGAGGCCATAATCCGGTAGGAGCTGTGCGCCTCATGCGTGCCGCTTATGCAGCGCGAGCTAAGCAGCAAATTGCTGCAGCCGCGCGGGATAAGACTGCGGTATGGAATGTGATAATAGCCGGGAGCAGGGATGCTCTCCAGTCTTGTCGGCCCGCCCTCCGGATTGTGAATGTCCAGCGCGTAGGCACAAGCGGCAACCATATCGTCAAACTGTCTCGTTCCGAGACAATCCTCCCCCGTCAACTCATATTCACCTACAATGCGTCTGCCTTCCCGTACACCCAGCTTAGGCGCAACATAGTCCAGCCTGGCAGCGCAAAATGCCGGATGCCCGGTAATCGCAGCAAAGAGCTCTCGTGCCTGCCTGCTCCCTTCTTCCATTCCCCGAACGACTGAATCCGGCTCCGTCGGGTCTACATCCAGCACCGAGGTTGAATTGAACAGCAGTGCGTCCTCGTTCGGATACGGAAAACAAGTTACCGATTGCCTGGGATTGCTCGTACGATTCTCTGCTTTCAGCGCCAAATAATAGGGCAGCAATTCACTGCGCAAGGAATGGATTCCTGCCCATGACCGGTAATTTTGCTCTTTCAATAATGCCGGAGCAAAGCCGCTCACTTTAAAGGTAGCGGTAGCAGACTGCAGCTTGCCATCGCCTTCCCGGCCAAGCCGGTATTCAAGCCCGGCCAAATAAGATAAATTGCCATCCGCAGTGGCATCAAGATACACTTTTGCCTCAATGACCGCTTGCCGCTCTCCCTCAATATGCAAACGGGCGATTCTTCCCTGCTCCATATCTGCCTTAACGACTGAACTTCCCGTCCAGATAGACAATGTCGGCTCTGCCGCCAACAGCGACACATAAGTTGCTTTGAGCTCCCGCTCATCATAGGTAGGAACCATCTGTTCGCTATAATGCGTGTAGCCAGCGGGAAACAGTTCCCGATGGATGCCACTCGTCACCGGCCTTCCTCCCGAATCGCGAAAATTGCATATAAGCGACACGCTAGAGAACACCCCAGTACCGCCTACTTCCGCCCGCTGCTCAATCAATAGGACACGGCATTGCAGCCGCGCCGCTGCCAGGGCGGCACTAATGCCGCCCACTCCTGCCCCTGTAATGACAATATCAAACTGCTGTACTTCACCATTCATCTTAGTAATACTCCTCTCTGTCAGCAAGCTTAGTTCCCCTGCTTGGCAAGCAATTCCGTATAGTCGCGAATAATTTGATCCCCGCCTTGCGTACGCCAACGTTCTATCTCTTTGTTATATCCGGCTTCATCGATCGCTCCCGTAATGAATTTGACGCGGGCGTCTGTAATGATTTTGTTCAGCTCCGTTCCTTTTTCTACTGCGGTCTGGGAAATAAGCGGCTCTGCCGGATTGGTTACCGCAATCGCTTCGTTGTCCTTCATCATGGTGCGGAACTTGTTATCCGCCTCGCCCTTGCCCTTCCAAATCATGAGCGCTCCATCATAAGTGGGAAGCTGCTTCAGCGGTGATACTTCATTGCTATATGCGGTCTGATCGGAGATCGTCGGTTCGCCCGTACTGTCCTTCGTATGATGAACGCCCTCAATTCCCCATGTCCAATTAAATATCATTTCGTTATCCACGATCTTATCGAAGAAAGCAAGCAGCTGCTTTAGCTCTGCCTCTGTTTTCACCGTCGCTTTCGGGAAGAGGAAGACGCCGAAATAGCCGGTAGTAGCAAAAACACGCTCGCCTTTCGGCCCTTTGATGCGGCTGACAATGTCCAACTTCGCATCCGGATTGGCCTTTTTCATCTCATTTCCGCCCGTAATGATAAAATCCAATGTCGTAAACATCATGCCGGCTTTGCCTTGATAGAACTGTTCGCCCTGCTTGCCCGCTTTGGTCGCAGCAAAATCTTGATTCAAAAGCTTCTCATCATACAGCCGCTTATAGAACTTGAGCGCCTCCATATTTTCCTCCGTCATAAATTCAGGCACAGCCTGGCCGTCCCGCACTTCCCACTGGTTCGGGGCACCAAAGAAGGAAGCGATCGTTCGGAAGCCCGATAGACCGGCCGCCCCCATTCCGCTATTGGAATCTTCAGCCTCTACGAGACCGAATGTATCCTTCATGCCATTTTTATCAGGATCATCCAGCGTAAAAGCTTTAATCACGTTATACAGCTCATCGATCGTCTGCGGCTGCTTGAGACCGAGATTGTCCAGCCAATCCTGTCTAAAAGCGATCCCTTGGCGCGCCAATGCTCTGGCTCGATAAAGACCGTATACTTTACCATCAACAGAGATATTGTTCAGTACGAGCGGGTTGGCATTATATTTGCTTAAATTAGGATAATCCTTAAGGTAAGGCCCTACCTCCCAAAACATGCCTGAACGCTGAGCGTTTATGATCGAGGAAGACTTGGGATCCTGTACCATCAACACTTGCGGCAAATCGTTGGAGGCGATCGATACATTGACTTTATCGTTGTAAGCCGAACCGGGAATCCATGTAATATCCAGCTTTGTGTTGGTGTATTCCTCGATTTTTTTCACGAACGGATTGTCTGCGCGCGGCGGCTCCGGTGACGAATATTGATTCATCATCGTAATATGCAGCACATCGCCCGCTTCCGAAGTACCTGAATTGCTGCTGCACCCTGCTAACACGGCTACAGCCAAGCTTGCTGCAAGACCAGCCATTGCGAGCTTATACCTCTGTTTTCCCACTTTCGTTTCCCCCTTCAAATTAGATCCTAGTTTATTAAAAGATGAGCATGCTCATCCTTTAACCGAGCCGAGCAGCACCCCTTTGGCGAAGTGCTTTTGCAAAAATGGATAGACGGCCAGAATCGGAGCAGTCGAAAACACGATGACGGCCATATTAATAATCTTCGACGGCGGCGGCGGCGCTTCGCTCAGATCGGACAACCCTTTTTCCGAGAGAATAACGATTTGCCGCAGCAGCACTTGTATCGGCCATTTGCTAGAATCATTGATGTACAATATGGCACTCAAAAACGTATTCCAATGATTGACCGCATAGAAAAGCGCAAATGTCGCAATTGCCGGCATCGAGAGCGGGATCACGATCCGAAACAAAATCCCCGGGTCGCTGCAGCCGTCAATTTTGGCCGATTCCTCCAAGCCGTCCGGCAGCTGCTGGAAAAAGTTCTTTATAATAATTAAATTGAACGCGCTAATTGCACCGGGCATGATGAGCGCCCAATACGTATTGGTCAAGTGTAGTCCTTTGACGATGAGAAAGGTCGGCACAATGCCGGCATTAAAAACCATCGTAAAAATGATCATCAGCATGATCGGTTGCCTGCCATACAAATCTTTGCGTGCCAGCGGGTAAGCCATCAGTACTGTCATGAGCAAATTGACTAACGTTCCGATTATGGTAACCCCGATTGTAACCCCTAGGCTGCGGAGCAGAATGGGTGTTGACAAAATATACCGGTAGCCTGTCAAAGAAAACCTAGTCGGAAATAGTAGAAAGCTTTTGGCCAGTACCTCCTCTTCCGTTGCAAAAGAAATCAAAATAATGTACAGAAAAGGGATGATCATTATAGCAGCGATCAGGACGAGCAGCGTCATGTTCACCGCATTAAACAGCCGGCTAGCTAAATTACGGTCATAGGTCAATGCTAGTACACCCCTTCCTCGCCAAACTTTTTCACAACCCAATTCGAACCAACGATCAGCACAAAACCAACCACCGACTTGAACAGACCAACCGCTGTACTAAAGCTGAATTGTCCCTGCGTAATGCCTGCCGTATAGACAAAGGTGTCGAACACTTCTCCAACTTCCCTATTGATCGCGTTCAGCATGAGAAAGATTTGTTCAAATCCGGTATCCAGGAATGTACCCAGCCTGAGAATAAATAAAATGACTATCGTTGAGCGGATCGCTGGCAGCGTCACATGCCATAGCTGTCGCATTCGCCCTGCGCCATCCATTCTTGCTGCTTCGTACAGCTGCGGGTCAACGCCAGATAAGGCGGCGAGAAAAATAATGGTTCCCCAGCCCGTTTCCTTCCAGATCACCTCAAGCGTAATCATCGAGCGAAACCATTCGGTGCTGACGAGAAAATTGATTTTGTTGCCTCCCATCGAAGCGATTCCTTCATTAATCAGCCCGCCATCCACTGTAAAGAACGTATAGGCAATGCCGACTACGACAACCCATGACACAAAATGCGGCACATAAATAATGGTCTGAATGCTCCGCTTGAACGCTTCACGCCTTACTTCATTCAACATTAAGGCCAGCACAATCGGTGCTGGAAAAAAGAAAAGAATATTGTAGCAAGCCAAAATCAACGTATTTTTGAGCAGCATCCAAAATAGCGGATCTGCATACAGCCGTTCAAAATGCTTCAAACCCACCCACTCACTTCCAAAAAATCCGAGAAACGGCTGATAATCTTTGAACGCCAGCAGCAGTCCCCACATCGGCGCATACTTAAATAAAATGAAATACAGCAAGCCTGGTAGCAGCATCACATACAGCCATTTGTCACGCAGCAGCCGCAGCTGCCATCCTTTCGAAAAGGAGACCGCCCCAAGGCCCTCCTGTTTATGATTCATCTCTACTCCACCTTTGCCTCATATCGTGTTTATTTGTGCTAATCTCACGATAATCGGCGAAAGCGGCAAGCGTCTATAATCGGGATATAATCCATAGACAGGGAGGTTGCTGTACGGTACTGAGTAATCATTAGAACGTCATCGATAATCATCGGCAATGCGCACATACAAAGAACCTCCAGCCAGCAGCGGAGAAATACATCCGGCTAGTCGGAGGTTACGGTCAGTTATGCGGTTGATGCAATTGCCGATATTGTCCAGGCGTCATGTTCTCCATCTTGCGAAAGAAGCGGATAAAATTTTGCGGGTTCGTGTACGTAAGTTTTTCGGCAATCTCCCCGATCTTCATATCGGTTTCTATTAGCCACCGCTTCGCCTTCTCCAGGCGGTATTGCTGCAAATATTCACTAAAGCTGATCCCTTGCTCACGGCTGAAAAGCGGTCCAAGATGGTTAGGGTGATAATTAAGCTGCGCTGCGCAAGCTTCCAACGTCAATTCTGTATCAAAACGAAGATGAATCATCTCCAACACTTGATCGGACACATACCTGGCGTGCGATTTTCGCTGCTGCTCCAATTGCAGCATAATCGGATGCGTTACCGTTTCCCGAAACCACAGCTTGATTTCCTCCTGAGTTTTCAATGCGAGCAGCGTTTCAAACAGCTGCTTTTCTTGATCCAACGGCACCGGCACCGTTGGCGTCTCGCTATCCGATTGCCCTAGCTCTGTCAGCATGGCATACAACCGAACAAGTGATAGCTGATATTGCCGCCAATCCGCATGCTCCTGAAAAATTGCTCCGACACATTGCTCCAGCAAAGCATCAGCCTGCTCACGCTCTAACAACTTTACCGAATTGTACAGCTCCTTGGCGACACGTTGAGGGAACACGCTGGCAACCGGATCGCCATATGTAACATCATCAATAAATAAAATCGACTCCATCTCATTACGAATCCGATAATGAAGCGCTTCAATTGCTTGCTCGCTGGAATCAGCCGCCTCGATTAACCGCTTCTGCGGACGGCTAATGCCGATACTTACTTGCAAGCCCAAATACTCGCGTACCGCTTGCTGAATGCCTTCTGCCCAACCAAAAAGCTGCACCTTTTGTTGTGCTTGTGAACCGTCAAGCCCTCCAACTATCGTAATTTGCGACTGCTCCAATAGTACGGGATCAAGCCGCTCTTTGTCCGGAATCAGCTCTCCCGCAATATTAGCAATGGCGAACAACAGCAAATCACGATCTCTCTCTTCGTAACGGGAATCTTCGAGTGAGTCAATCTGAATGGCAAGCGCAGCATGCCACGACCAATCGAGCGGATAATGATATTCCTCCAAATAATCCCTCAACTGCGCTTCACGCACTTCACCGTGAATCAGCTTAATAACAAAAAACCGCCTCAACTCACGCATCTGACCAACGACCTGTGCCGACAGCTTCGATTCCGATTGCAGCATCGCCTGTACTCGGCTGCCAATCAGTGCAAATTCATCTCCCTTGTCTTCTTGGGGAGCATCGCCAAAACGCTCGGCAACAGCACGGACTAGCTGGCGGACCGGCCGGTAAAACGACTTGGAGCTGAATAAAGAAAAGGCAGCAGTCAGCAGCACTAGCAGACCACAAACCGCCAGTGTCATCCAGCCTATCGAACGTGAATCACGTGTAATGTCCTTAATCGAAATAGCCGAAATATACGTCCAGCCATTATAATTGGATTTGCGCATAATAACACTCGTATCATCGCCTGCCAGCTTAACATTATAATGCCCTTCCTCTTCATGCTGCTTACGAAGCAAAGGAACAAGCTCCTCAAACTTCGATGACGACGGATGACTTTGAGTCAAGACCTGGTACTCTTGATTAAATACGACCATACTGCCAATCCGATTGTCGGCCTCCAGAAGACGAGCCAGCTCTGACTCGGCGATTGTCACAATGAGCAGCCCCTCCGCCTTCAGCGAGTTAAGCGGAATCTTTTTGACCAAGCTGATGCTCGGCGGTGAATCCGTCGTCGTATCATTTGTCACCCAGGCAGAGAACGATGGCAGCGTCTCATAACGAAGTAGTTTCTCCATCTCTTTGACATCATCAAATGTAAAAATATTGTTGTTATCAATCCCCCATCTCCCATTCAAATTAAGCACGGTCATATTGCTAACAGCCAGCTCGAACGTTTGACTGCGAATCATACTTTGATACATCTCACGGTACAATTGATAATCCCCGCCTGAATAGGGCAATGACATCGCATTCACGACAATTGGCAAACTAATATATTGCGTAACAGAATGGTCGATCGTTTTTAAAACCTGTTCCATCCGAAGCTGCATTTGCTGCAGTGTTTCCATTCTGCTCTGATTGACCTTTTCCTGCACGATGGACGATGCTTTATAGTAAGAGACCGTCCCTACAATGATGACTGGAAGCGTTCCGATCAGCAGACTAAACATTAGCAGCCGAATATAATATTTACGTGAACGTAGTTTCATCATTTCTCCTTCACTAACTCGCCAGATCTTCATTACATTATAGAAAACGGACTGTACGGAGTCTATAATCAACATATAATCTTTAAGAAGGGTGATGCTGGGACATGCCTTGTTCAACTTCAGAAGCCATAGAAGTAGCACAAAAGGATAATTCAGACGCTAAAAAGGAAGTAAAAAGAGGATCGATAACACCGATCCTCTTTTCATTCAAATGCATTTATGTACAACGTCCCTTTTCGAAATAGAATTCATTTAGCCGTGCACGCCCGGGGTAGAATTTCACCTATTATTCCTGTCGTTCATACAGCCGGTACATGGATAGCTCATCACTCATCGCTACAGCTCGGGCAAAGGCTTCCTTTACGTCCCGGCCCTGCTGAACGATCTCATAGAACAGCCGCAGAACGAACATCAGCGCATCGTTGCCGTCCGGATAGTCATCCGGCCCGATATACATCTTGCAGCCCCGCTCCAGAAAAGCGTCAGCCAGTGCTGGATCCCCCAGCGAGCAGCCATTCGCAATTACTGTCTTTCCGTTCAGCTTCGCGTAACGCTGAATCTCGCCTGGTCCGAAGTCGCCCCTCGGTTCATCCTCCTCGTATACCTCTTCGCCGAGCTCCGGCATGATCAAGCTGCCTTCATCCCCGTGAAAGTTCAACAGGATCATATCGGTGCCTTCATACACATCATCACCTGACAAGACAGAGATCAGATCATTCGGCCTCCCGATCCAATATGTAAAAACGCGCACTCCGAAATATTCCAGAGCCGCCCTTACGGCTTGGCTCTCCATATCGCAATCCGGTCCAACGACCAGAGCGACCTGCATAACAGGCTTACTCACTACCATATCAACTCCTGACAGTTATACTTGAATTTGGATTATTTGTTGAAACTATGTTGTTACAAGAATTTAAACTATAATTACACTTTTCTCAATATCATCCACCATTGTTTATCATACGATTCGACTTCAATCTCTTCCAGACCTAGATTTGCTTCGCTAATCCAGCTTCTAGCCAGTTGGATATAGTTGCTGTGAAATTCAGAGGAATAACCCATTTCATCATATCCAGAATAAGTAATATTATCGAATATCATGTATCCTCCTCTTTCTAAATGCTTATAGCTTGTGTCAATGATTTGGATAAACTCATGATACGCTGCATCTTTCAACATGCCTTTTCGGTCATAATCCATAACAGCTTGTAACATTTGAGGTTCGATTGTCCACCAATCATTGTTTACTGTATCGATGCCCTCACGATTGGCGATAATGGTCTGAATGATATCATTAATAGCGTGATGAAAAGCGACAACATCAAAAGAAGACGCTGGATAATATAAACCTATATTTGCGGCATCGTCCTCAACAACCTGTATGTTTATGTCCATTCCTTTCGTTTTCTCCTGAAAATTTTGTGTCAACTCCCTGTTGAGATTGGCAGTCACATAGGTCCCCGTGTTTTTGGAATAAGCGTCTAAAGCCTTTGGAATGTAAACAATATCACCTGCACCAACTTCTAGAAGACTTAAAGCACGGGGCATATTCAGCTCCATGAAGAGATTCTGCCAAGATGCTGAATAATACAATTGAAGATATTCGAATACCCTCTCCTTGGATATGCCTATCGGCACTGCTAATGTGTCTTTTAATTTGTTTTCCATTTGGACTGCGTTCATCTGTTCTAATTCAGAAATCATGTCCTGTGAAAAGTCACGTTTTAGAATATCGTTAAACACACCGGCACTCATCTTCTCTGCTAGTGTCTGCATATTCATTAGAGTATCCCTCTCTTCGTATAGTTTCTAGAGTATATTCGAATTCATGGTGTTTTTTCCTCTTTTTATTATTAAAAAGGAGAATCTGTGCATGATGATCGCTGTCTGTATGAGGAACATAAAAGACGCCGTCTGACGATGGCGTCTTTTATGTTTACACTACGCTCAGCAGCATAATCGAGATTTGGAATCTACCACTTTCGGGAACGATACACAACACCTGCTCTCCCTCAGTGAGATGACCTTCATTCAGCAGCTCCTCCAGCATAATATAGATCGATGCTGCGCCCGTGTTCCCTTTCGTATATAAATTCGTAAACCATTTCTCTTCCGGAATCCTCACGCCGCCATGCTCCAATAACCGGAAGATTTCATCTCTGAAAAAATGCGATGAATAGTGGCACACCATCCAGTCCATTCTCTCAGGATCAATTCTCCCTTCCTCCACGAGCTCCAATAATCGATTGGTGCCTACCTTTGTTATTTCATTGACAAGCCTTACATCCTGCTTCATATTCAGAGCTCCTTGATCGGCTGCTTCATGAATGGAGGGATAGTCCAGCCAGGAAGGAATTCCATTCTCTTTACTCATGCCTGAATACATACAGACCTCATACTGGTTCGCATAGGACTGGTTATCGATCCATTCAATACGCAGCGATGGCCCCTTGGAGGAAGGCTCATTTTGCAGTACGGCTGCTCCTGCGCCATCCGAAAGCATAAAACGTAAGAAATCCGTGTCAAAAGGCACCCGATTATTGCTATAAATCCCCTGTGCTTCAAATTTCGTATGTTTGAATTCGCGACTCAAAAACTCGCTGGAACAGGCGATGGCTGCTCGGTGCTCGCCAGCCTTTATATGTACATACGCATTCTTGAGTGCATGCATTCCGCTGGCGCATAAACCGGAATGAGATGCAATTTCCATAGGGGGTAAACCAGTCTCTGCATGCACCATACTCGCAAACCCTGGCAGGAGCAGATCCGCTCTTGTCGTACCTGTCGCTAGGAAATCGATATCTTGTTCGGTTACGTTGCCGTTTCGCTCCAAGGCATCCCGAATGGCTAAAGAAGCCATCTCTGCGTTTGTGTATAAGCTCTTTTGCTCTTTATCCATGGCATAATATCGGGACCGAATTTGATTCTTCTCCAAAATGAGTCGTTTGGTTTTGGAAGATTTCCCTCCAATCTTGCCAAGATAGTCTTCCATCTCATCGTTACTAACCGGAGAACCGGGGAGAAACTTTCCTACACTTGTGATATAAACGGAATTCATAAAACACACCTCGCAAATATCAAATTTGGTTAATAATGGTATATTATATGGATATAAGTACAAGATATGACCAAATGTTAAGAGAATATATCAGCGACCTTGATGACCGTCGATATCCATAGATAGATTTCCATGCCCGCTTGTTCGATGAATCTTTGTCCGTGCAGAGCACACCTCAGGCATTTATATAATTCTTTCTTTACTCGAATTATTTCTTGAGTTTCTTTGGAAACAACCAGTGACTTTAATTCATATGAAAATTATAAATTCCCATAATCGCAAAAATAAAAGACCCTGCACTATATAATGTGCAGGGTCTTACTTTTCAAATTACTTACTACATTTTAATCAATTCCTGTATCCATTTAATCGTTATTTCATCTTTGACCTCTGTACTCAAATCGGATGGAAACTGTAAATATTGTTCTTCCTCAGGCATTTTATGCAACTGACTATGCACAATAGGATCAGCGTTACCGTCATCATTGTAATATTGGGGAAAGCGGTATTCTTGTCTTTCAAGTGAGCGGTAGACATAGAAACTGTACTCGATTCCATCAACTACACAAAAGGCATGGCCTTGAATTCGCGGGTCGCACCAGACGTGAGTCCCTTTTAGCTTTTTCAATGAAAGCAAAAAACCGTTCTTCTGTGCTTCCGTAATATGATAATCATCCAAATAATACTTAGAAGATTTTCGATCAAAATTCGTATCAATAATCTGGTAGTTGAGAATCACTTCTGCCCCCTTTTGAAGAATGGGGTTAAAATAATCCTCTTGGATCCCGCCCTTATACTTTGATAATCGGCTCTTTACCAAGTAGTCAATATTACTATGGTCTAAATTACGACCAAACGTTAACAAAAATCGTCGTTTATCCAACTTTATTCTGAACCCCATTTTGGAAGTGAATTATGGTATAAATCAACATTACCCTTATGGTCAGGCCAATTATCTTTTGTATGATAATGCCACCGAGTATGATTTCTTGAATCGGAAGTATAAACATGTAGCCTCAAATATTCCGAACCATTTTGACCATATAAGGAGATTATGTGTTCACCTTGCTTAATTCCATTGGCTTGCGCAGCATCCTCTGGACCAACACTCCTAGTATAACCATGAATTTCATATTCTCTTTTAATTCCTGGTTCTATCTGTGGCCATACTTTATCATCGAATTGTCTACCTATTTGTTGAACAATTTTTTTCCCCATCTTCTTCTTTACTGCTGCTTTTATTATAGCAGCCACAACAGCCCAAACAATAGGCCAAATAGCTGGCGAAATTTCACTCGGAATACTGGAGTCCGACAAGTGACTGACTGTAGATGTCTGGCTAGTTGCTATATCTGCAAATGCAAGTATCATAGCAAACTCTTTGCTATACTCGTTATATTGTTCAATATTCGCCTTTAAATTTTCGTCTACCTCGATTGCTTCCTCTATGCTGCTAGAGTGTTCTTGGATAAATAATAGAAGTTCTTGAATATCGCTTTCAGTTAGATTTAGTTCATCTTGGATTTGCTGAAGTTCGCTATGTGCTGGGAGCGCCGATACAGTAATTGCAGCAAATACTGTATTTAACAACATTACCAAAACTAAAACTGAAGCTATTTTCTTGATACTGCGCCAAAAACTCAAAAAAACCATCTCCTTATAATATCTATTTTGTATAACACCTCCTAAAAATCTAAATCATTTACTAATATTTAACAAATGAAGAAAGTTATATTTTATTTTAACAATATGTGTTTTATGAATTTTTAATAGTAATTTTGGTATATTATAAAATTTACATTTTCCATCTTTACATAAAGGTCATAGACCATATGCAGGTTCGCCGCTTTCTGTCCCCGATCAATCACATGATAAGGCTTTAGGGCTGCCAGGATGCATTACAATGGATGGAGACCAGGAGGTCAGCGTCCGCTTTGTTGGCCGCATCTGTTCAATCATCAAGCTCAAAAAACTCATCCGTGGACCGGGAGAACAGCACCTATACGCCACCATAATCACGTTCCAGCTGCTTTTTAATTTCGTGTGAAAGAGTAAGAACGATATCCTTTTCCTGCAGACCATTTGCAACCACTCCCGGGTCCTTACCGCCATGTCCGGCATTGATCCATACCTTCTTCATGACTGAATCCTTTCTTTCGTTTGCTTGATTGCCTGGTGACCAAATACAGCAAAGACCCCTGCAAGGATTCCCTGAATGATGGCTTCAACGGAAAACCCGAGGAGCCCGATTATGCGAGTATCATCGCAAAGAACCCGAGAGAGGCACTTTTTTCAAAGTATCCCTCTCTCGGGCCATGTTCAAAAAAGTAAATATAGCGGTTCTGGCGGTTCTTTTGCCAACAGCTTAAGCCGTTAGCTCACAATATGCGTTCCAGCCTGTTTCTTGATGGCATCGCTTAAGCTTTCCGGGTTCGTAATGATGACTCTGCGTCCCGGTTTCTTTAGAAAATTAAGACTGGCCTCAATTTTAGGAAGCATGCTGCCTTTCGGGAAATGCCCCTCTTTCACATACTGTTTAATCTCTTCGACGGTGACCTCTTCCAGTGCCTTCTGATCCGGCGTACCGAAATTCACGAATACTTGGGGCACGCCCGTTGTAATGATCAGCGTTTCGGCATCTACCTGCTCTGCCAATAAACTCGTGGCGAAGTCCTTATCGATCACCGCATCGATGCCTTCATAGATATGGTCCTTCGTCTTGATCACAGGAATACCTCCTCCGCCGACGGCAATCACGATACAGCCGGACTCGATCAGCGATCGGATGGCATCCTTCTCGACAATATCAATGGGAGCAGGTGAAGGAACAACCCTGCGATATCCGCGGCCCGAATCCTCAATCATCACCCACTCGGGATGCTCGCGCTTCAATTCCTCGGCTTGCTCCAGGGAGAAGAAGGAGCCCACCGGTTTGGAAGGATCCCGGAAATTAGGGTCGGCTTCGCTGACCTCAACCTGTGTGATGATGGTCGCTACTTTTTTCGTGATGTTGCGGTGGATAAACTCATTCGTTAACGCCTGTTGAATTTGATAGCCGATGCCGCCCTGCGTGTCCGCCACGCAATTCACGAGCGGAACAGCATTCATGCCGATGACCTCTGAAGCAACCTCGCTCCTTCTCAGCTCAAATCCAACCTGAGGCCCGTTACCGTGGGTAACGACCACGTTGACGCCTGCTTGCACCATGTCTGCAATGTTGGCTGCAATTTCACATACCGCCTCGTATTGATCCTTAATCGACTCGCGGCCATTATCCTTGACTAACGAATTACCGCCAATGGCTACAACTACAAATTTATCCATGACTAACCTCCTGGTCGATCAGCCGATGACTCTGGCTGAGTGATCCTCTATAAACAAGCTGTTATTGTTTCTCTCAAGCTCTTGGCTCTGCCATGATCCGGATGAATAGCCTGTGCTTGTTCAATGAGCGCCATGGCCTCCTCCGGCTGATTAAGCGCTAACAGGCTGCTGGCTTTCTCGCAGTAATAATCCGCATGATCCGGGCCGCATTGGATGGCCTGATCCATCGCTTCGATCGCCGCCGCATAGTTACCAAGCAAATTCAAGGATTGGCCCTTATGATAATGATATAGCCCATTGGTCCGATCATGCGTGATTGCATTGTCTATCGCATCGGCAGCCTCTTGGTGCTTACCGAGCGATCTCAGGCTGTTCGCCTTGTGAAAGGAAAAATCATAACGCCAAGGCTGCTCGGCTAACAGCTGATTCATCACGATGACGGCTTCCTCGTGCCTGCCCAATTCTCTTAAATAATTGGATTTATGATAGCGGTAGAACGTTTCCTCCGGCTTACGCTCAATCGCTTTGTCATATTCGGCAATGGCTTCTTCCGGACGTTTCATCATCCGATAAGCATTGGCGGTATAGAAATAGAAGTCGAGATCGCCGGGATCAATCGACAGCCCTTGATTATAAGCAGCCAGTGCCTCGTCATAACGTCCTAGTTCTCCGAAAAAATAACCTTTGTAGTAGTAGAGGTCGGCAGGATTCCCCTCTTCCCCCAGCACGTTGTCTATGATTGAGACGGCTTCCTCGAACTTCTCTGCCTTACCCAGCTCTTTCGCTCGTAGAATGCTGTCCGGGATACTTACGCTTTGTTTATTGAGAATCTTGATTACCTTATGCTGCTTCATTTCTACGGCATGCTGGAGTGAGGACTTTCCGTCACGATCCTTCAGCTGCACGTCGGCCCCTGCTTCAACCAGAAGCTGAATGATATCAGAGTACAGCCGGCCCCCGTTTCCAAGAATGACAGCCTCCAGCAGCGCGGACCATCCCAGATTATTCACATGATTCACGGCAACGCCTGCTTCCAGGCAAATCTGAACGGTTCTTAGATATCCCTTTTCGCTTGACGGCAGCAGCGTTGTTCCCCCAAACCGGTTCAAGCTCGCGATATCCGCTCCTCCTTGAATAGTCAGACGCAGGATTTCATGAAAACCGTTAGCTCCTGCACATAGATATGGGGTTAACATGGTGATGTCTCTTGCATTCACGTCACTGCCGGCTTCGATTAACTTTTTGGCAAGGGGGACATGGTTTTTCTGTGTTGCAGCCATTAGCGCCGTCCGGCCCTGGCTGTCCTTGTGATGAACATCGGCACCACGCTTCAATAACTGCTCTACCGCAGCCAAGTCTCCCCGGTCGCATGCCAGAATGAGTTCGTCATTCATCGCTTCAGCATTCATGGAGTGACCTCCTCATTTTATGTTCTCAATCCTTGTCATTCAAAACTGCATATTTGGACAAGCCGCATTCCAGCATTACTCTGACTGCAATTGGTTTGCCGGATCGCGTAGATCGGAAAAATGCTTATAAACAAACAGTGCGGCAACCATCAGGTATGCGTATACGAACGGCATCAGTGCCTCTTGGGCAAATCCCACCGTAGGCGCATGGATAATGCCGAATAGGGATAGGACGGCTGCGATGACCGCGAACACGGCAGCCCGCAGCGGCTTATTCAGGATGGCGAAGATGGCAATTGAGCCCCAGATCAAACTGCTGAGCGGCGCGCCGTTCCCCAGATGATTCAGACCGTTATAATAAACGCCTTTGCTTAACAACAAATCGATGCCAACCTTGGAAGCCGTCGTCTCGGCGGCATTAAAGATGTTATTGGCAAGTGTTAAAGCCCAGTTGGCGATCCAAGGGAATAAAGTGATGAAGATAACGGGTACTTCATTCTTAGGCGTTTCCCGGACAACCTGATTGGCCGTGACCACGCCGACATAGACCAGGATCGGAACAATCGCGACAACCGGAATGATGGACAGGAGCAGCGCCCCGATTCCAAAGAGCGAGATGATTAACATGGCAAAACCGGAGGCAATCGTATATCCTAAACCCGCGCCGATGGATTTCCAGCCGGCATGCCCGATGTACACGGTAACCGGGAACGGGTTGCCTGTAAATGCGCCGATACTGGAAGCCACACCGTTCGTCAGCATGACGTTCCGGGTATTATAAGGATCTCCCGCCGCATGCGCGCTCTCGATATTTTCCAAGTCAAAAATATAGTTGGCGAGACCCAAAGGAATAGCCGATGCCAGGTACGGCAGCGCATGAGGTATTCCTTGGAACAGGCTTGTAATGTGTACTTCAGGCGGATTAAAGCCCAGCGTAGATAACGCCGTCGTAATCGCCTCCGGATTTTGCAACCCGAACACCCAAGCCAGAACGGTACCGGCAATGAGCAGCAGAAAACCGGTCGGGATCTTTTTGAATATTGGAGATTTACCAAACCAGTTGATAAAGATGATAACCAATACGATGAAAGCGACGATCGGTGTTTCGAATGATTGCAGCATCGGGTTCATGGCAAGCAGCAGCAATCCAAGGCCGGACAAACAGGACAAGAGAACGGTTCTTGGAATTACTTTTCTGAGCAAATCGCCCAAGAAGGAACCCACAACCAGGATCATGGCTTCGAAGAAGCACCATACCAGACCGATCTGGAGCGCAAAGGTTGCATCATTGGTCTGTCTGAATACCGGAATCAGCACCAGAAAAGTAACGGTAAATATCGACGGGGCACTCGGACCTGACGGCAGCGCGGTAATATCGCTGCGGCCCGTTTTCTTTGCCAGCTTATATCCAAACCAACCGTAAGCCATGCTTGCGATAAAGATAGCGAATCCGAAGGCAGGGACTACTCTTCCGTAGACCATATCTTCCGGAAAACCTACAACAAAAATCAAAAGTGAAATCATGGTCAGCAGATTGGTTAGATTATTGGCAAGCAAGCCGAAGAACGCAGCCCAATCTCCTTTTTTCCATAACATTTTCATGAGTACCTGATCCATATAATTGCCTCCTTAGATCATTACACTTATAGTGCGTGTTCAAAAAGGTCGGTTTTCAGCACCGAGAAGATTGGATAAAGCTAGGGACGTCAGGAGCGGAGCGTACGTTTTGGGTACGTGAGCACCTGAAATGTTTCTGCAGGAAACATGCTTCGGAAGCATCTACTTAGGACCGGCTGAATTCAAGATTCGATGCCGAACCAGCTTCCCGATTTGCCTCGTGTTAGATATAGAATTTATAAGTTATCTTGCTACGCTGATGAAATTCTATATCGCAAGAAAACCTACCTTTAAATCGCGGTCGCTCGTCCTTGAATTGACCTCGATTGGTTTTCTTATCAAAGCGGACTTTTTGAACAACCTCTTATAGAACTAGCATCAGGTACCCTTCAGGCATTAAGGCATGCCTGAAGGGGCACCATTCTAGGACTGAATGCGCTGGCTAAGAGCTAGTAACGCCTGTTCAAAACAATCCACCGGAGGATGCGTGATACCCGCTCCAATCATTCCGATTCCCGGGTCTTTATGCGCGATGGCCGTGTTGATCACCGGCATGATGCCGGTTTGGGCCACTTTACGAATATCTATGCCCGTTGGAATGCCGCTGAAGTTCAATAAAGGAATCGTGACGTTCGGATTCTCCGTAGTCGTAATCTCCTTCATCTTGACCGAATAATTCATGGCTTCATCCACGGTTCCGCCGACAAGCGCCACAATCGCCGGAGCGGTTGCCATCGCAAATCCGCCGATTCCGTAGGTTTCCGTAATCGCGCTATCGCCGATATCAAGGCCCGAATCCTCCGGCTTATACCCTGCGAACATGGGTCCAACCACCTTTTGCGCCGGTCCGGTGAACCAGGTGTTGCCTGGCATGCCGCTGACGCGAATGCCGAATTCGACGCCGTTGCGGGCCATGGTGGTCACGATGGTGCTGTATTCAATCCCATGCGCCGCATCCAGCGCGCATTTACAGAGCGCCATCCAGGTCGGGCCGGAGAAGTAATCGCTGCTTGCCACAAAATCAAAAACCTTGATTTTCTGCTCGGTAGGGAAGTCCGTCCGCAGAATCAGCGGCGTTAACGCTTGGATTAACAGCGTCGTGCCGGCATTGTTACGGTTATGGCATTCATCTCCCATATGAAGCGCCTGCGACAGCATCAGACGAAGGTCAATGCCATTCTCGGAGAACTTCATGGCATCCCGAAGCATCGGGCCGAGCACGTCCCTCATCCAGTTCAGACGGGCGATGACCGTTTCGTCATTAGCGCCCATCCGCAGTATTTTGGACAGCTGCTCGCTCAGGTTCGTGTACGCGATATTGCCGTATGTCCGGTTCTCCACGATGTGCATGAACATGGAGGCTGAGGTTACCCCCGCCATCGAGCCCACGCAGTTATGCTCATGGCATGGCGAGAACGTGATTTCACCCGATGCCGCAAGTTCCGCCGCTTCATCCAGATTGCTGGCCAAGCCTTCGAATACCAGTGCGCCCGTGACCGCGCCCTTCATCGGACCGCTCATTCGCTCCCACGTAATAGGCGGACCTGCGTGCAGAATCGTCTTCTTGGTCATGCCCGGCACGACATTGATCGCCTGATCGAAACCGATCAATACCGGCTGGGAGTTGATGATCCGTTCCACGGCCAGCTGGTTCGCCGCTTCGATTTTCTCCTGAATGTCCGGCTGATCCAACTTATCAAGCAGTGCGATGACTTCAGGCTTGCCGCCGCCCGGCGGTTTCCACTCCAGGTGGGAAACCTTCCCTTTTTGCTTCAAAATATCGTCTTTAAACATTTCAAGACCCACATTGATTACGTGAAGCTCGCTGTTAAATAGCTCGTTGATTCTGCTCATGTCATACTCCTTTCTCGACGAAGCCTCTGGCGAGAAGCCCCGTGTTCGTACTACTGCTGGCATAAGTAACTCCGGCAGATACCAGTTTATTTAACTGCTCTTCTACAGACGGCGTATCGAGATCCGTTCCCAGTACATAGCCGATAATCTCCAGATGTCTTCCTTCTTGTTCGGCCGCCTGCTTGGCTTCCACGATCGCCGGGAGCATGACCCCAACCGGATCCTCGTGCGCTCCGTATCCAAGAACGAAATCCATTACGATAACGCCAACCGACGGATCTTTAGTCTCCTGCTTGAATCTGGCAATCCGGGAAGAAGGATCGATCATCGGGTGAGGCTTGCCGTTGGTGAACTCGTCATCCCCAAAATCGATAAACGTGTGGCCCTGGCTCACATGGATATCCTGCAGGCGATACTTCGGATCCTTTGGAATATTGCTGTATACATCCTCGTATTGCTCCATCGCCAGGTACATGGCTTCGTCGCACAGCGTTCCGCCGCAGAACAATCCACGGATGTATTTTTGCTCCGGCTTTAGCTTGGCCTTGATCTCCTCGATGAGAGGCAGATTCAGCGGGTGCTTATCAATGGTGCTCTCGTCGACGCCCGACAGGATAACGGCTTTCAGCGCCGCTTCTTTCGTCGTTTTGGCAAAATGACCGCCGGCGTTCACCACTGCTTCTTCCGTTCCGCCGATAAAACACACCACGACAGGCTTACTCATGTGCTTGATCTCGGCAAGCACCTTCTCCTCCACGCTCTTTGCAGGCGGCTTCGAGACCAGTACGATGACCTTGGTCGCTTCGTCTTGGTTAAGCGCCCTCATGCCGTCCAGCATCATAATGCCGCCAACCCGTTCGCTTAAATCCCGTCCGCCCGTGCCGATCAGCTGGGAGATCCCGCCGCCAAAATCATGAACCCGAACGCTGACCTCCTGGCTTCCCGTGCCGGATGCGCCTACGATCCCAATGCTTCCTGGACGCACGTTATTCGCAAAGCACAGCCCCACGCCTCCGATGATGGCCGTACCGCAGTCCGGTCCCATCATGAGCAAACCACGCTCATGCGCCATATTCTTAAGCTCGATCTCCTCTTCCACGCTGACGTTATCACTGAACAGCATGACGTGGAGATCATTCTCCAGTGCCTTTCTGGCTTCTCTGGCTGCGAACAGTCCGTTTACAGAAATGACGGCCAGCTTGGCCGAAGGAAGATTTCTTGCGGCTGAGTCGATCGTCGGGAACGTGAGTTCACTGTTTCCTGCCTCGCTTCCCTTGCTGTTAAATAGGGCTTCAACGCCTTCGTAAGCGCTTTCTAGGAACTCCTCAGAGACCGCTTTAATGACGATCATCAGATCGCTGCCCTTGGCTTCCTCCAGCTCCGGGGTCATGAGACCGACATTGGCCAGTACTTCCTTGTTCATCTGCGTTCCCATTGCGATAAATGCCTGATCCACGCCATCTAATTGATTCGCTTTGGTTGACAGTGACATCAATGAGACGGAATCAAAGTACGTATTCTTTTTAATCACAACTTTAGTCGACATGCTTTACCTCCCATTTCTTTCTATGCTAAGCTTCAAGCCATTCACGAGCCCGAGCGCGATATCCGTTCCTGATGTAGAACCGATATCGAGTACCCTGGATAAGCTAGATATAACTTCAGTCTTACTGCCATGGATCATATGGTGCATGAACTCTCCAATGGATTCCCTTACCTGGCCGCTTGCGGCTTTCTTTATAGCCATGCAGCTAATCGGATTGCTCCTATCAGCCGATGCTGCCACAACTTGCTCGCACACATGGCGGATCTTAAACAACGGACCATTCGTTAGATTCATAACGGTAAACAATCCTACCAAGAAATCGTCGCCCGACGGAGTCAGACCCGGACCCAAGCCTATTAGTTGAATTGCATAATGAGATGCAAGACTCACTTCACCTTTGGACAGCGCTTCAAGAAGTCCCGTCGAGCGTTCCCTCAGCAATCTCTCCATTTCCTGTTCAAAAGGATTTCCGGTCTCAGCCGCTCGCTTCATCCCGCCGGCCTTGCCGTGAGCTTCAATCCATGACTGCGCTGCAGCTACATGGTTTCTTAAGATTTCTTCGTCTTTCGGATAGGATGGGAGCTTGCTCCGCCATACATGGACTTGCTGAAGCATAATGGCTGCATTCTTCCCTACGCATAACCGATCTCCCTCCGCATAGACCTGATCTCCAATTGTCAGCCCCCGTTTGGAAAAACTCGCGATGTCCGTGACCAGCGTATTCGGAGCGTTGTCCACGTTGTCAGTGGCAAGTGTATATAGTTCACCGTTCGTCCGGCACCTCAGGTTCACCGTTCGATCAAAGATGCTGTGTACCGTCCCATGGAATTT
Organism: Paenibacillus sp. FSL F4-0100; assembly: GCF_037993005.1. Lineage (NCBI taxonomy): Bacteria > Bacillati > Bacillota > Bacilli > Caryophanales > Paenibacillaceae > Paenibacillus > Paenibacillus sp. FSL F4-0100. The sequence goes on along the minus strand of NZ_CP150303.1, from coordinate 1,381,406 downwards.
CAAGCTTCTTATTTGTTGAAGGAACCCCGCATCGCAAGAGATGGCGGCGCTTACAACACAAACCGCTTCTGTACTGGTTCTATTCCCGCAGCTTCCCGTTATATCGCCTCCTTAGCTTACAAATGGACAAACGCTGTCTTTTGTCAGGCTATCCCTTTGAAGGCTTCATTCACCTTGGATCGGCCATGCCTTAGTTGTGGATAAATGACCTAAGATGCTATACTGAATTCAAATTCAGCCGGTATATAAACGTCGAACGTATAACAGGTGAATGACTTTCCACAGCCAAAAGGATGTTTTGTGAATTATATCACAGTTGAAGTTGCAAACCGCTCCTGACACCCTTATTGTAATCCAGGGCTACGCTCCGGTCATTGTACAGCGAAACTAAAAACTTAGCGTATTCGCTGTGCACATTGCACAATGAAGAACAAAAACAAAGGTGTGTGTTAAGAATGCTAACTATCAGGGACATCCTTCAGATCAAAGCGATCGAAGGCATTAAACTCGTTGCAGGTGCGGCAGGAATTGATCACCAAATATCCATTGTGAATATTATTGAAAATCCGGATGTATTCGATTGGCTTGCTTCGAATGAGCTGCTCTTATCCACCGGATATATTTTTAAAGATAGCGAGGAGCTGCAGAATCGGGTCATTCATGAATTGGCCGCGAACAATTGCGCGGGACTGTGTATCAAAATGAAACGCTATTTTGACCGAATTCCGCAAAACATGATTGATCTGGCGAACAAGTATGGGCTTCCGCTATTGGAGCTCCCTTTTGAATACACGCTGTCCAAGGTGATCGCGATCATTAATGAGAAGACCAATGCCGATTATGACGCGCTGAATCGCAGATCGCTCGACCTGCATAATGCGCTGTTCAAAATTCCGCTGGAAGGGGGCGGCATCGAACAAATTTCGGCGGAGCTAGCCGACATCGTCCATAATCCGATCCTGATTCTTGATCGGGATTGGAATTTGCTCTGCTATACAGACCATCCGGATAATAAGACGCAGCTGCATGAGTTCTTGTCGCTCCAGAAGAACAGGCCCATCTTCCCGTCCGAGTTTACCGAGGCGATCCCGACATACGTAAGCGAAATCAAGAAATCGATCCAGCGCGACTACGATCACAAGCATCAAACCTTCAAATGCCGCATCATGCCGATCTCGGTGTCCAGCCATGTGTACGGATACATCGTCGTCTTCCAAACCGTTCGCAAGCTAACGGCAATGGATAATTTGGCGTTAGAGCACGGCTCTACCATTCTGGCCCTTGATCGCATGAAGGCGAAAGAGCTGGAGGAAGTCAAGCTCAAAATCCGGCATGATTTCTTTGACGACCTGCTGTCCGGCAGCATCACCTCGACCGAGACGCTGCACTCGCAGTCGGATCTACACGGGCTGAATATCAACTATACCTATTACTGCATGGTCGTTCATATCGAACCGACCCTTCTGGAAAGCTATAAGGATATCGTGTACCGAAAATACGAACTGGAGCATATGGTGAAGAAATGCGTCAACCTGATCCACGGCTTGTCCAGTAAAGCGAACGGGGAGCTTACGTGTTACTACCGAAGCCAGCAGATCATCATATTAGTCGGGAAGAATGAGAATAAACCGCCGGTAACGGTCAACGAAACGAAAGCTTTCGCGCATGAGCTGGTCGAGCTATTGACCCGAGAAATGAAGAAAACGCAGTTTCTTATCGGTATTGGCAGTCAGTATAAGACGTTCTCCTCGCTTCATCGAAGCTTCTTCGAGGCCCAGGAAGCGATGCGATTGATGCAGCGATTCAAAGACATTCGGATCATCTCCCATTTTGAGGATTATGCCGTCTATCATTTTCTCGATTCCAATATCAAACCTGCCGAGATGGAAGAGTTCTTCCACAACACGCTTGGCGTCATCCATCACCATGATCAAACGTTCAACACCAGCTTTATCTCTACGCTGGAATACTATTTCATGCACAATCAGAACGTAACGGAAGCCGCCAAGGCGATGTTCATTCACCGCAACACCTTTATCTATCGCATCGACAAAATCAAAGAGCTGCTGAATTCCAACTTAAAAAACGCAGACGAGTTATTCCAGATTCAATTGGCACTCAATCTCTATCGACTGCTGAATAAAGGGTAGTCCACGGCAAAGAGACGTGAATGGAAGGATCGCTGGGGAGCGGTCATCATAACTGACAATCTCTATTCGACGATTAAAATTAAGCATTGAGCGACCTGCTGAAATCCATATACAATAAAACTAATTTCCAGGCAAAGGATTCGATACATAGATGAATACATCAACCTTTGCTTGTATTATGAAGCCGGCCATTATTGGGCCAGCACTTTCCTTACGGTCTCCAGCAGCCGTTCTTTATGGAACGGCTTTATGACAAAGTCTTTGGCCCCAGCTTGTATGGCACTAATGAACATACTCTTCTGCCCGATGGCGGAGCACATAATGACCTTTGCCTTCGGGTCATGTTTCTTGATCGCCCTAAGGGCTTCTAGCCCGTCCATCTCCGGCATCGTAATATCCATGGTGACCAGATCGGGTTTTAAAGGCTGCGTCGTCCACAACCATAATTTTGCCCACCTGCATGATCGCTCCTCCTTTTAAACAATGGCAGCGTCTTTGCCTCTTGGCATATATACGCTGCCATTACCACTCCTATTTCCCTACCATCACCAGTGTATCAAACGATTCTCACAAATTTCTAACCAAGTGCTATTCCCGCTAGAAATGCCACGATCAGGCGCCAGTGTGACCATGCAATACATTCCGTACATTCTTCAACAATCAACGATCCCTGCGTTAGAGGTAGAGTTAGAGGTAGTGACTCTGATACTTTGGAGAAACTCGCCAACTCGCCCCGCTTAGCAAAGAACATCCTCGCCCGGATCGGATAAGACGATCAGCATAACAGCAAGCAGACAGGAGCCCCTTTCAGTAAACAAAGTACTTTTTCGAGGTGACACTCATCCGAAAATAAAAAAGAAGCTGCCGCTGCAGCTTCAAAATACCAATCTTGTGCATCGAGGGTCAGAAAAAAAATAACGATTCGTTAACGTCCCCCCGTCATGATGGGTTCATAGAACGGAATTACATCTTGAATTGCCGCAGTTTTTGAATGAACATTTTCACTGCCATCGTGTCAGAAGACTTAGGGTCCAGTAAAATGGAAAAATAGCGGGCAAAACGCTGCCCTTTAACGGAAATGCTGCATAGTTCGCCGGATTCGAGCTCCGTCCGTATCACCCACCGGGAGAGAAGGGCCAGACCTAATCCGGCCACCACCGCTTCTTTCACTCCCTGATTGCTGTTAAAGATGAAGGAGCGTTTGATGCAAAGGCCCAGTTCTCCGATAAATTGATCGCTAAACGCCCGTGTACCGGAGCCATTTTCTCTGAGTACCCAAACCTGGTCTTGCAGTACACCCGGTTCAATGATCTTTTGCAAGCTTAACGGATGATTGCGGGGGGCAACCAAGACCATTTCGTCCTCCATAAACGGGGGAGTGACCAAAATATCCTTATATTCGACATTGCCTTCCACCAGACCGATACCGAGCTCGTTGGCAAGAACGCCTTGAGCAATTTCATCTGTATTGGCTATCTTTGCCTGAATGTCAACATGCGGGTATTGAAGAACGAATTCAGCTAACAGATGGGGCAGTATATATTCGCCTATCGTAAAGCTCGCCCCGACTTTTAACGACCCGGTAACCTCACCCCGCAAAAGGTGAATTTCCTCCTTGGCCGCTTCGTACGTGGTTAGAATCTGTTTTGCCCGTTTGTACAGGATATCGCCCGCCTCAGTCGTCTTTACGCGGTGGGGGGAACGGTGCATAAGCTTGACCCCGAGTTCATTTTCCAAATTGCGGATATGCTGGCTGACACTCGGCTGCGAGAGGTTAAGAATCTCTGCGGCTCGCGAAAAATTGCTCTGTTCCACAACCGTTACATATACCTTTAGTGTTTCTACGATCATTGCTTGTTCCTTTCTTGTTCTACGCGTCTGCTGTTATTCATATCCTTCCAGTCGCCCCGAGCATGATTAGGCTAACCGCAGTTACGACAAACCAAACGATAAGTCCCAAAATAATAGGCTTGATGCCGGCCTTCATCATTTTGCGGAAATCCGCGCTTAGGCCAATCGCAGACAGCGCCATGACAATCATAAACTTGGCTAAGATATCCAGAACATGCAGCGCTTGTTCACTAAATAACCCTAACGTATTTAATAAGGAAGCGGCAAGAAACCATACGATAAACCAAGGAAATATTTTTGCAAAGCTGTAAGAGACGGTTTGCCCCGCCGTTGCCGCCCGTTTTTTACGTACCCCCATTAAGGCAGCCAGCAGAAGCGAAATCGGAATGATCATCGTCGTCCGTGTCAGCTTGACAATGGTAGCGTAATCTCCGGCTTCATTGCTATATAAGTAGCCGGCGGCCACTACTGACGAGGTATCATTAATCGCAGTTCCGGCCAACAAACCAAAGGCGTTGTCTGACATATCAAGCCAATGGCCGAGCGGTGGGAACAGAAGGACCGCAGCAATGTTGAACAAAAATATGGTCGAAATAGCGTAGGCAATCTCGATTTCTTCGGCCTCGATAATCGGCGAAACGGCCGCAATTGCGGAACCGCCGCAGATACCTGTTCCAGCCCCGATCAATGTTTTAAGCCTTTCCGGGATATTCATCATCCGTCCGAACCCGTAAGCCGCGAGGAAAGAGGCAGCTAAACTGACCATCATCAGTGAAAACGATTCCGAGCCCGTCTGCCATACCTGCGTCAGGCTTAGCCCGCAGCCAAGGGCAATAATGGACCACTGCAGCACTTTTTTGGAACAAAACCGGATGCCCGCTTGCGTACTTTTCGGCTTGCCTACCGTATTGTTGATCATAACGCCCAGGACGATGCCAAATACAGGACCGCCAATGATGGGCATTAAGGAACCGAGCCAGGTAGAAAATAGGGCGAGTACAAACACGAATAATAACCCTGGCCCGGAGTTTTGAAGCCATTTCATAAATAATCTCCTAACGCAAATAATTCACCGGTGTTCCTTCATAGTAAGGAGAATAAATGGAAAAGGCCAATACGGATCCTCTATGGTGAAGATAGGTAAAAGTAATGATAGACAGCGGGAAAGCAAAAGGAAAAGATCGATAATCTATCCAGCAATATCGGTGATAATTCCGATAGGAACGATTGGAATCCTTTAACTCAGCCGTAACATAGCGTTCGTCATGAGGAAGCGGCTTGCAATCCAGGGGCACGTCGGCTGAGATCAAGAAGTAATCATAAGATCCCAGCAATTAATTCATTTGGCCAACAATCACATGTGTGAAGACTTGACTCATACACCTATGTTATTATACTTGTAACAATTCCCCAAAACTCTTCTATCTTGGAGGGATTACTGATGCAATCAAAACTCGGCAAACCTGTCGGACTGTTAAATGTAAATAAGGAAACACCCAAATTTTCAATTTCCCTTCACTCGCCCTCCGATGATCTAACCCATTTCATCGAACATTATTGGGTTGTCCGCTGGGATCTTCGGGGGCAAGAACCGCACCTTCAGGAAAACTTGCCTCACCCCTCCGTTCATCTTGTGTTTGAAAAAGATAACTCCCGAATTGTGGGAGTCGTGAAAGGGCGATTTTCCGTTCTTCTTCGGGAACAAGGTGCCGTCTTCGGCGTCAAATTCCGACCCGGAGCCTTTTATCCTATTTTGAAAAATCCCGTTTTATCCATAACAAACCGTACGGTACCTTTCCATACAGCCTTCGGAATGGGCAGTCAATCGTTAGAACAACAGCTTTTTGCTCAGGAAACTGCGGAACAGATGATTCCTCATGCCGAGTTTTTTCTTCGGAAACGGCTCCCTGAACCGGATATCCATATCGATTTCATCAATACCATCATCCAATGTGTCATTTCCGATAGAAGCATTGTCAAAGTTGAGGATATTGTAAACCGCTTTTCCATTCCAACGAGACAGCTTCAACTATTATTCCGTCAGTATGTGGGGATCAGTCCCAAATGGATCATTCAGCGCTTCCGACTTCACGAAGCGGTAGAAAAAATGAACCACGAGGATATTCCCGATTGGTCAAAACTCGCTCTGGATCTTGGCTATTACGATCAAGCCCATTTCATTAAAGATTTCAAATCCATCATTGGAAAATCTCCAGAAGAATACACCAAGCTGAATAAATCTTAGTAATTCAGTTTCATTAAAGCGGATGTTTGTATAACTCAATCACATTGCCATCGGGATCCCGTAAATGGACGACTCTGGCATTCCACTCCTGTCGATCATGTGGCTCGTTAAGGAATAATACCCCTTTATTCTTCAAACCGACGTAAACCTCATCGATTTGATCCACCGCAAAACTGAGTAAGAATTTCGATGGTGACTCCACGTCGGTTGGCAGATTTTTTTCGCCAATCACTTCAGATATTTGATGACGTGAAAAGATTTCGATTTTGGTTTCGCCGGTATTAAACGATGCGAATTCCATCCCCTCCGCGTAGTATCCTAATGCAAACTCCATCACATCTCTGTAAAACGCTACACTCTTATGAATATCATTGGTGATCAATCTGATTTGTGACAGTTTCATTGTTTCACTACCTCTCTCTCCAGAATGGGAAAAAACCGATATTACAAGTTTTCCTATGCCGAATGTAACAAAATCGCGAAATCCTGTATTGTAAAAACACGAAATACTTGCCGTAAATTGTGATATTATCCCCTTCAACCCTATCTTTTTTGAAATCTCCTCGATTGTTTTCAATAAATTTTCTTTGAAAATTTGTATATTCATCTGTTTTATTGCTGTCCCTGACCATTAATATCTAGCATTCCTGCAGCTAGAACAGCCGTACCATTAAATCGCTTAATCTATACATATTTTGGATTTTCATGGATTAAACATGCGAAAAAGCTCATTCCTAACTCATATTTAAGGAATAAGCCTTTTATCAATGATCAGTAGGTTCGTTAGTTGTAAAACAATACAAACTTAGTTGATGCATTTTATTCTCTAATACTTTTATATTCTCACTTTCTAATAGTTGAGGATTCAACACAGATATAAAATTTAATAGCTTAACTTCCTCAACAAAAGAAACTATGCTGATTATACTTTCCTTCCATTGTGAATATCTAAATTCCTTGTACGGTTTCCCCGCCAAAAGGACAATCATCAAAGAACAATCCGTATTTATTACCATTAAAATTTAGTTCTATGATCCCTTCTATATCTGGTTTTGTTTGATCAAATTGTTTAGAAGACATTTGTTTAATCTCATCAAAATTATCATATGCTTTAAAGGAAATAGTAAACATTTCCTGTCACCCCTAATCTAATAAATCGTTTAGTCATACATATTTGTCCATAAACAGAATCCACATTTCCATTTCTAATAAACACTTTAATTGGCTCACCAAAAACAGTAACTGTATGCAATCCATCGGTTATTCCCTGCTGTTTTAACAGTATCGTGTATCTCTAGTAAAATAGCTCACAAGAAACGCACCTCCTACAGAGATGCGTTTTTCCGCTGGGAATCCTATGCAGGAGCCCGCATAAACGGGCTATTTGATCCTATATCTTATCTAGTGTGCTCAGAACCCTGACCTCACCAAATCGTTTAGCACAAAAGCCAGATGCTTTTCTGCTAAACGCGTATGGCGGTAAAAGGTGGCTCTGCTCATATGGAAGGATGCTGCGAGCTGGCTTTTGTTCCGGTCCTTGCGCAGATAACTCGCGATTAGAATCTCCTTCTCCAACAGCGTCAAAGGTTCCATCGGACGACCGTCGGCCAGAATCCCTTGGATGATATCCCTCACCTGCATCCCGTCCCAACCCAATCGCCGAATGACAGGGAATTCCTCCAGCTTGTCCGGGTCGAACAGCCGTTCCAGCATTTGCTTCATTACGCTTCTATCAATAGCCCGGGGATACTCATCCTCCCGTTGATGTGCCGGTTGTCCTGCTGCTGTCTCCGTTTGCCGGATGATCCGCTGAATCCACTGATCAAAGCTCGTTTGCCTAAAATCCAGCTCCCATGTCGTCAATTCGATGCCTGCATATCCCGTCGCTTTCCCGCACGCTTTGAATCCCAGGATCGACAATAAGGAATTCAACTGCGGATCCCCCGCCGCCAAAATCCCCCGCAGACCGCCAGTCATGTGAACCAGCCATTGCTGCATCAGCAAAGCCCCCAGCTCTTCAGGACGATACAGGGACTGTTCGGAATTTACCGCAGATAACAGCACAAATATCGTATCGGCCGCCTCCGGAGGAAGCCGATGCAGCAAAGAAGCTTCTTCCCCCAACATCTCTCTGCATCCTGGCGCATATCGTTCCAACAATGGCATGCTTAAGGCATGCAGCCATACGCCTACGCAAAACGCCAGCGGCGTTCCTTTTTCGTCCCGCACGATAAAGATTCCTTCAGGAAAATGAGCTGCAATCTCCTCCAGCAAAACCGGGTAATCGACAGAGTCGACCAGTTCAGACTGCCAGTCGGAACCCCGAATAGACGCCTGCAAAAAAAGCTGCAAATACGGCATATCCTCCTGCCCGAACGGCTTCTGCTCGCCGGGTTTCAGGCTTGACGAGAAATTGGCATAGGCATGGGCCGAGGGCAGAAATTCGCGGTACAGCTCCAAGATGTGGGCGCTCAGGCGCATCTGCATCCGTTGATCTACCGAATGGAATCGTTCTGCCAGCAGAACGAACGCCTGATGGCGAACCGCTTCGAATTGTGCGGGATTTCTGCGCGCGAAATCATCCCGCAACATTCGAGCTACGACCTGGTGCAGCGATATTCCATCCACCGTATCCCGTACAAACGAAAGTCCCCTCAACTGGTAATAGTCCGCCCCTTCCAAGGGTGCGTCCAATAACCGGTTCAGCAGGTTCTCGTCCGCTACAGGCAGAAGCGATAAAACCGTCAACGCACGGTATACGCCAGGAGATGCCGCTTCCCGCAAAAATTCGGCGCTCAAAACAGCGGGCACTTCTCGCCATACGCTCCTCTCTTCCGCTGGTTCGGAAAGCAGCATATCCACGGTCAAGACAAGCGACAACGGATGGCCTTCCGTTTTCTCGGCAATGGCCCTTTGCAATTCCGCAGACAATCCGCTGCCGTCTAAATAATCGTAGACCTCTTCTCGCGTAAACAGCCGCAAAGGAAACCTTCGCAATTGGGACTTCCATTCCGGATTCGTCTGCCACTTGAGCGGCAGACCATTTCGCGAGGCACAGACGAGCAACACGCGGGCAGACTTCAGCTCGGAAAGAAATCTGGAGAACAGCCAGCCTTCCAGCTTTTCGATCTCCTCACCATTGTCGATGAACAACACGGTACGCTGCAACTGAAGCTCGTTAACGATATATGGCAGCAGCGCGGATTCCGGATCCCTGGTTCTACCGTATTCGGTTGCAAGACTCATCTCTAGACTCGCCAGAAAAGCGCCCGACGTCGTTAAGCCTCCTTGCCCGTCCAGCCAAAGATAACGCACCGAGGACTGCCTTGCCGTGCGGGCCATTTGAAGCAGCAGCGTTGTTTTGCCTATGCCCCCAATCCCTGATATTGAAAAAATGGATGGCTCTGCATTGGAGTCCTCCAACCAATCCGCAAAACTCTTTATTTCTCGTTCCAAACCGATGATGCGATGTCTTGAAATCCTCTCCATCCGTTACATCCTCACTCCATCCGCTTCTCGCCCGTTGAATCTTACAACTAGTAAACCTGCTATTTTTTTATACTATACTATGTTTCGAGTCTACGAATAGGCTCCATAACGGAATAAGCACAAAAAAACGCGCACATTCTTGGTTAGAATGTGCGCGTCAGCTATTCAACTGCAATTAGTTCATGAAATTCAAGTAGAGCAGCATTCGGTTTAAGAGAACGGTGCTTTGGGCGCGCGTGGCAAACGCCTGCGGTGCGAACGCAGCATTGCCGACGCCTTCGATCATGCCTGCGGCCAGCAGCTCAGCAGCCGGTCCCTTAGCCCACTCGGATACCTGGGCATGATCCGCGAAACGTTCCAACGCGGAGACATCCTGCGACGGAAGCTCGCCGGCATATTGGACGGCTCTGCCCAGCATAACCGCCACCTGCTCTCTCGTAACCCCAGCGTCCGGTCGGAACGAACCGTCGGCGTAGCCTTCAATCAAGCCTGCAGCGGATGCGGCTCCAACCGCACCGGCATACCAAACTTCTTTCGGCCACACGTCCGAATAAGCAGAAAGCTGCGGCTTCTCAGCGAGTCCGAGCGAACGCACGAGCATCGCGACAAACTCGGCGCGGGTCACCGTACGGTTAGGATCAAACGTGCTATCATCCGATCCGTTCACGATGAGCTTGCTCGCCATCCGCTCGATGTCGCTTTGCGCCCAATGTCCCTGGATATCCCCGAAGGTTCGGTTAGATCGAACCGCGGTGAACACGCCGTTATATGCGCCATAAAAAGTCGCTGTCTCCCCTTCAAAAACGGAAGGGACGAAGCGCAGCTTCCCTGCATCATCCACCCACACCACGGTGGAACGGTCGGGTTCTGCCGCAGCGTTCATCAAGAATGTCCGCTCCAGGCATGTGCCTTCCGTTTCGATTCTTACATCGCCGTCGCTGTATAGCTCAAAGCTCGTCGGCGTAGCCAGCATGTCATGCCCTTGACGAGTCAATACCTCATCCAGCTGACGGCTTGCGGAATCTGTCATTTTCGCAATAGCGATCGTTACGATCGCTCGGTTCGGGAGGTCACTTAGCACGTGCAGCGGAACGCTGTAGCTTGCCTTGCTTACCCCAATCCGAATGACTGCATTCGGCTTCGCCGCAAGGAGATCTTGCAGCGCTTCAGCCGGAAGGTCTACCTTCACCACCGGATCCTCATTGTCGATATCAATGATGATATCGTCCCCGCCAACAACAGCCCACGACCGAACCAGCTCGGAGCCCGGCAACAGTCTCAGAACGGTGCGACCCTCATGTTCCCGCTCTTTTTTGGCGGTTACCCGAACTTGTTGACCATTGATCGTTACGATCATCCTTGGATCCGGTGCAGGAATAGGAGCAGGAACAGGAGGAACCCAGCTATAGGTTGGAGGTTCCGGTTTAGGGATATAGACAGCTCTCAGATCGATGCGTCCTACGTCGACCGTCTCCCCAGCTAAAACATTCACGGTTGTCGCATAATCGTTATACGTCGCTGCTGTCACCGTGAGTGCATGGCGGCCTGCCACTACGTTATTCAGCGTAAATCTCCCCTCGGCGTCGGTCATATCCTTCGTTCCGCCCACTGATACCGCTGCACCAACCAGCGGTGTGTTACCTGCACCGTAGACTGCACCGATCACCGTCCCCGTGCTCGCTGGAGCCGATTGTACCGTCACAGCGGCGACAGCCGTGTACCCGCCATCGGTAGTTGTCACCGTGACCACCGTCGTACCTTCAGCGATTGGTGTCACCTCGCCGCTCTGATCCACCTGGGCGACGGCTGAATCGCTGGAAGTCCAGGATACCATCTGATTCGTCGCATTCACCGGCATAAGGACGGCCGTCAACTTCTGCGAAGCACCTCCAACCGTAAGGGTCAATTCCGTTTGATCCAGCGTCACTCCCGTCACGCGGACCTGGTCTCGAATATGGACCGCTTCCACCTCTACGCTGCTCCATGCCTGAATACGCTGCTGTGCATCCAGCTCAAACACCTGAAGATACTGACCCGGAATCGGATCCACAATGTCCGCCCCTAGCGAGTACAAGACCGCTTCGCCAGGCAACGCATCACCCACTAGGGGTCGCACACCGGCATCTGACCCGAGCAGATAAGCAAACGTATGTCCCGGGTCGCCCGGAACCGCCGTCACGCTCGTCGAGCCGTTCGCACTGCCTGGACGAACAGCAAGCCCGTCGATGTCCGGTGCCGCTTCATCCACGTACAAAGTCAGCACCGCATTAACGGTGTTCCGGCCCGCATCGGTTGCCGAAACCGTAACCGGGAACGTACCGCTCACCGTAGCGCTGCCTTCGATCGTGCCATAAGCAGTCATCGATAGGCCATCGGGAAGTCCGGAGGCACTCCAAACCAGTCCTCCTCTTGCGCCATCGAAAGCATCAAGGACCAAGGAATAAGGAGCGTCCTTGTCCGCCCGCGGCAGATCCGTTGTCAAAATGTCCGGACGAAAATAAGGATATCCTCCATTAATACCGGCATCGACGGCCCAGATATCGGTGAAATCCCAGCCTTGGTAATTGGATGCTTCCCTCATTTCGTTGGTCGTAAGGCCTGTGAGTTGAATCGAGCCTGGCCCACCTCCCTCTCCTGCGCCAATGGTTTGTGTGGTAGCAACGTTATCGAAATACGAGGCATGAATCGAAGGATTCGTCGAGGCGAAAATGAATCCGACAAAGCCGCCCATCGCACCATGGCTGAATCTTCCGGATTGCGTGACTTCTGTCGACGCATAACTATTGGCGATCGCCCCATATACCAGGTGTCCCACCAATCCTCCCCCAAAGAAAAAGTGGTCGCCTCCCGAATTGGTAACCGATCCTGTGGCATAAGAGTCGCTAATGGAGCCTGCACCTTGGGAACCGACAAGCCCTCCGGCATATTGGTTGGAGGAATCGCCACTCTTAACGGAAGCGGATGAAGAAGAACGAATAATGTTCGAATTACCGTATGCCGCCCCCGCCAGCCCGCCTGCTACGCTCACGCCCCCGTAAACCGTATTTCCGCTCGTAACAGTACCCTGCGAATACGAGTTGATAATGCTGCCGCCCGTTAGCTGGCTCACCAATCCGCCGGCATAGCTGCCGCCGTTCACTTGAACCGTGACGCCCAAGTTACGGATCGTACCCGACACGCGGCCGAAGAAACCGACATCCTGCAGCGTTCCACCTTCGATCACAAGGCCCCTGATCTGGTGCCCCTTGCCGTCAAATATCCCGCTGAAGGCTGCTGCTTCATTACCAATCGGGACCCACTCGTAGCCGGTCATATCGATGTTGCCGGTCAATCGGATATTCCGATCCAGGTAAGATGCTTGATTCCGATTGATATAAGCCAGTTCTTCTGCGGTCCCAACCCACACCCAACCGTCTGCTTCGGACGGGACCCAGTCGTTACCGGCCCGAACCACAGACAGAGCGGAAGCCAAGGGAGCAAGCACCATCGAAAAAATGAGCGTTACTGCCAGAATGATGGACATTTTTTTCATAAACAGGTTTCTCCTTTGCATCAGTACAATCATCGATGAGTCATAGAAACACGCCGTGATCTGATAAATTTCAACATCTTCAATTAAGTGTAATACAACTATTGAACAAAGACTGTCTCAATTTTGTTTCAAGTTCAAGGAGGCTACTACTGCCTTCACCATTCGGGACTTGAACCCGAGAGATAACGCGCATGTTGGGCACATAACGAAAAGCTCAACCAGTAAAATGGCTGAGCTCATAACCCCCGTATGACGACACCCAAAACATTTTCACCAAGCGATCCAGCCGTCCATAAAAACAACTGGAGAGACTCTTCCAGCCTAATGTGAGAACGAACTTCAGAAAATGGCCTTGTAAGCAACAATCTTCTGGAACTCAGCCATTAACTTGAAAACCCCCTCCAAGAAAATCATGGCTATATATATCGGAGATTTTTTCCAGCACACGCTGCGCATGTTCTGTAAATTTCAAGTCCGCAATCCGATCTTTGAACAGAAACACGCCGGTCTCATTGCTGTTTTTGCCCAGAGCTCCCTCATATAATAGGTTGGCTCCATGAGTAGGCGGAGAGGAAAAAAACTTCATAAACAGTTCAAACCCTGCGGTCAGTCCAGAATCTTTTCCTTTTCTTAGCGTGTTGTTAATGCCCGGGTCAACGCTGCGGATCTTGATGCCTTCCTTGGCAAGCTGCGGTGCGACGGCTTGGGTCCACAACGAAAGAGCCAGCTTTGAAGTTGCATAGGGTCCATACATTTTGCGGAAGGTTTTGGGATGCTCCAATTTTTCGATCGTAAACTCCTTCGTAAATCTAAACACCTGCGATGAAGTGTTAATCACCGTTTTTAAGCGGCCGTTCTTCAACAGCTCCTTCAATTCCATCAGAATAATATAAGGAACGACCGTCAACAATTCATAATGCAATTCGCGGCCTTGTTTCGAATAGCGCAGCTCACTTAAGCCTCCTCCGGCGTTGTTAAACAAAATATCGATCCGCTGTTCCTTGCTTTTTATTTCTTCCAAAGAGTGTCTCAAGCTGCCATAGTCGGTGAGATCCTTCACTTTATAGGCTCGGAGCCGTCCGTCCTTGAGATGATGTTGGAGGAATCTATCGTCTGCTGGAAAATCCGACCGGTTCAAAGCAACCACCTGCCAGTTCTCCGACAGCATTTTCCGGGTCAATGCCAACCCGATCCCGTTACTTGCGCCTGTAATCAGTGCAATATGTTCTCGTTGGTTCTTACTCAATGCATGTCCTCCTTCATTCAGAATTTCATCGGTTATATGTTCTCATCAGTCGGAGTCGGGCAGGAGGATCAGTTTGCCGTGGGCACCCCCGCTCTGGCTGATTTCGATAGCTGAACGCCATTCGTCGAGTTCGAAAGTCTTCGCGACCGGAATCGTGAACTTGCCGCCCGCTGCGTATTGGGCAAAGTCGCCGACAACGTCATAACGTGCGGTATGTAGTTCTCCATAGCTGCTGCGAACGCCAAGTTCAGCGGCTGCGGCGAAATCGCTGACGGTTAGGACATGCTGGGGATGCCCGTTGACGATTTGGACCAGATCTTTCAATGAACCGCTGATTGGCGCGGTATCCAGGGCGAGACTAACCGGCTGCTTTGCCAGTTCGGTCACTCGTTCGACCGTTCCATCACCGTACGAGGTCACCAACGCCCCCATTGAGCGGAGCTTGTCGGCGTAGGTGGGACCAGCGGTTGCGATCACGCGGGCACCGCGCATGAGGAGAATTTGAACGGCCGCGAACCCTACCGTGGTGCCGGCTCCGTGCACGAGTACGGTCTGACCCGATTTCACCCCAAGAGTAATTGTGATGTTCCCTCCATTTTGCTCTGATAAAATCGTGTTCTCTGTGATTTCGAACGGCCTTCCAAGGAAAACAACGAACTCCTAAACTATAAAATTCACTAGAAGGCAGGGTGTCATGAGGGGAAGCTATGCCCCCTGCCCTCGCTTTAATAGTCAGGTGTGCGAACTGAGGAGCTTAGATCTGGGAGCCGCCTCCATCGACAGGGAACTCAGCCCCGGTGGTATAGGTGGCCTCAAATGCCAGGAATGCTACGGCTTTGGCGACCTCGACTGGATCGCCTAAACGCAGCATTGGGATCTGCTGTCTCATCTGTGCCTTTGTCTGCTCGGCAGCTTCTTCCGGCATTGACTTTTCCATGATGCCTGTGTCAATAACGCCGGGACTGACTGCGTTGACGCGAATATTTCGAGGTAATAACTCGCGCGCCAGACCTCGAGTCATGGAGCGCAGCGCCGCCTTACTAGCTGCGTAAGCACTGAGCATTGGGAGACCCACTACGTTCACGATTGAGGTGGTAAGGACTACCCCGCTACCTGAGCCTAGCAACGGAGCGAGTTTCTGCACGGTAAAGTACGGTCCTTTGGCATTGATTGTAAGTATCTCGTCGTACTTTTCTTCTGTCATTGTCTCGAAAGGGACAAACCCCGTGACACCAGCGTTAACGAACAGGGCATCTATTGTTCCAAATTCAGCCTCCACTTGATCGGCTAATGCGGCGATATCCTTCATTGAGGCGGCATCGCTTAAGACCGCGATCGCGTTGTTTCCAAGTTGTTCACGAGCCGCATCCAGCGTCGCCTGAGTACGTCCAGTAATCAGAACGTGTGCGCCTTCATCCACTAGCAACTTCGCCGTCGCAAGGCCGATTCCGCTGCTACCTCCTGTGATCACGACCTTTTTGTCAGAGAATTTGCCCTTACTGAATAGTTCCATTTAAATCGTCCTCCCTTTGTATAATCCGTAATCGGATGATTAGGTACAGGAGCGATTATACTGCAATAAATTTAATAAGTAAACTAAATTAATTAAATTAGTTCATTTAATTAATTTTATACATAAAGGGCCGCAAATTTGTTATAATATGTTTTATAGGCATCAAAGGGAGGTACTTATCCGTGAGAAAAGCTGTGAGTGTAGATACATATGTCGAAAAAATAAAACCCATTATAAGAAAAACAAAATTCAGCCAACTGAAAGTCGACGATCTCGCTAAATATATGGATATCAGCAAAGTGACACTCTATAAGCATTTTTCCTCCAAAGACGACATCATCGAACAAGTCGTGGATTATTACATTGATTATTCGAAGAAGGCTGACACCGTTGTCAAAGACGATTCCGTCTCTTTTTTGGATCGTTTTCAATTAACATTTTTGCAATCTTTGATGTGTGCCGCGTATATCTCTGATTTGTTCTTGCAAGACCTTAAGGAATTTTATCCACACCATTTTGAGAATCTGTCCGTTGCCCTACAAAATCGGAATAAAAGCTTACAAACTTTTTTTGAATCCGGTATGGAGCAACAGATTTTCAACAGATTGAATGCCGTGTTGTTTATGGTTCAAGATGACGCTGTGCTGCGACGCTTTATCGAGCCGTCATTTTCGATTCAGTATGATATCACTTTGAAACAAGCGATTATGGATTTCTACTACATGAAGCAGTATCAATTGCTAAAACCTGAATATCTGAAGATCATAGACAATTCCAATATTGAAATGAAGATCGTTAATATTTTGCAAGCCATTTCATAAGTGAAGCATCAGTTGGTACTCGGACAACTCGCCGTCGAGGAGAAGAGCAACGACAAAAGCCCACTAGTTTTACAACGATGAAAAAAGAGGGGTTCCGCCCCTCTTTGCTATTTCCGCCAATACATCTCCGATTTAATTGCCTTCCGAACTAACAGTGAACAGCACTCCACATGTCAAGGTGTGAGTAGGCAATTGTCTGAATTGATGCAGCAGCATTTCTAGAATAGTGGCTTGCTTGTCTAAGGCAACGTTGAAGGTGGTTGATAGTGTAACTTTTCTGGGCTAGCTTTCACCTATCTTCTATAATTGGAGCACCAAAGTAAACGATTTCAAATCATCTCCAGATAATTGTTCAATCATTATGCGAGTCCTTTTCTTGTCCGCTTTTTATTTACTTAAGAGGTCTATTACTAATAGTTGAACTGTCCAAACTCTTTCACGCCCCTGGGTGTTCCCTCAAGTTCACCAAACGTATCGCTACTTCGCTCTCCTCCCCGTTACTTCAACGGAAACGACAGCCGATCACCTTGCCGGCTGCCGTAATGTTTCCGAGCTATCATCCCCGTTAACTTATCCCCACCGCGTTCCATGCCTGAGCACCACAGGAGCGGTCCGGAGACTTAAACGACGCTCTTCAGCGCAATTATTCGTCGTACCCTAGAATCATTTGGTCCAGCGGCGTGCCGGCAAGCACCATTGGGTACACATTCTCGTTGGTCGGGATGACGAACTCGACGAGCACAGGTCCTGTCGTCTGCAGTGCTTCTAACCAGACCTTGGAGGCTTCATCCTTGTTCGTTGCCCTTAATCCCTTGATCCCGTATGCTTCCGCTAGCTTGACGAAGTCCGGACTGCCGGACAGATCAATCTGGCTGTAGCGTCGTTCGTACATCAATTCCTGCTGCTGCTTAACCATGCCGAGCACCTGGTTGTTCAAGACCACGATCTTGACCGGAATCTGATGAATCGCGCAGATCGCCATCTCCTGCGCGCACATCTGCATGCCCCCGTCGCCGTTGATCGAG
Source organism: Paenibacillus sp. FSL F4-0100 (assembly GCF_037993005.1). NCBI lineage: Bacteria > Bacillati > Bacillota > Bacilli > Caryophanales > Paenibacillaceae > Paenibacillus > Paenibacillus sp. FSL F4-0100. The sequence goes on along the minus strand of NZ_CP150303.1, from coordinate 1,363,534 downwards.
ACGACGAGACGATCTGGATTTCCGACTTTAGCGCCGATCGCGGCCGGGAAGCCAAAGCCCATCGTGCCAAGACCGCCCGACGTGATGAGCGAGCGAGGATGCTTGAAGCGGTAAAACTGCGCGGTCCACATTTGGTGCTGGCCTACATCGGTGGTGATGATTGCCTCTCCTTGCGTCGTCTCGCTAATCATCTCGAGCACATATTGCGGCTTAATGACTGTATCCGAATCGGTATACCGAAGCGGATGCTGCACCTTATACTCTTGAAGCTGCTCAAGCCAGGTGCCCGTCTGGGCTGCTTGCGCTTTCGTGTTCGCATAAGCCAGCACGTTTTTAATATCGCCGATGCATGCGAGATCTGTCTTGACGTTCTTGCCGATTTCCGCAGGATCGATATCGATATGGGCGATACGTTTGGCCTGAGGCGCAAACCCGTCCAGCTTCATCGTGACCCGGTCATCGAAACGCGAGCCGATCGAAATAATGAGATCCGCATTCTGCACCGCCATGTTCGCCGCATATACGCCATGATGTCCGAGCATGCCCAGCCACATCTCGTCATCGCTCGGAAACCCGCCGAGGCCAAGCAGAGTCGTCGCGACCGGAATCCGCGTAGTGTGGACGAACTTGATCAGCTCCTGCGAGGAGTTCGAATAGACAACGCCGCCGCCTGCGATAATAACCGGCTTGCGCGCTTCCGCAATCGCCTGAAGCAGCGCATCCATTTCTGCCGGATTCGGTTCCGGTGCTCCATGGTATCCGCGCAACCGAACCGTGTCCGCTGGACGATATGCCATCCGCTGATTGGTCACGTCTTTAGGAATATCGATCAAGACAGGACCTTTGCGGCCCGTATTTGCAATGTAGAACGCTTCATGAATGATGCGAGGAAGGTCGTGTACATCGCGAACCATGTAGCTGTGCTTCGTAATCGGCATCGTGATGCTAATGATGTCCGCTTCCTGAAAAGCATCCGAGCCCATGACATTCGTAGATACGTTCCCCGTTATGATCACCAGCGGCACCGAATCCATATAGGCGGTTGCAATCCCGGTCACCAGATTTGTTGCTCCGGGACCGGATGTCGCGATGCATACCCCAACCTTACCCGTCGACCTGGCATAGCCGTCCGCCGCGTGGATCGCGCCTTGTTCGTGCCGGGTCAAGATATGCTTGAAATCTGGCTGATGTACCATCGCGTCATAGATATAGAGCACATTTCCTCCAGGATAACCGAATACGCACTCTACGCCTTCCTGCAGCAAGCCGCGCAAAAGCACCTCCGAACCGGTGATGTATTCCTCTGATGGCGTCGTTGTTTCATTCGTCATTCCTAATTGCTGTTCCACTTGGGCAGCCTCCTTTGCAAAATAAACCCCCCTCTCCTCCTGAGCAAACTGACAGCGGTCAGCTCATACAGGGACGAAAGGGGATTTTTTCGCGGTACCACCCAAGTTCGCTGCCACCCTCGCGAATGCAGCCTCATGAGGTAAGGCCGATGCCTTACCTGCGGCGCGTTAACGAGCACCATTTCGGTTAAGCCTACTTGCGGGACGGAAAGAGACCAGCCGCGCTTTCGGTTAACAGCTCCGAGACGACACCATACAAAGGGTTAAGGCAAAGGTTTCAGCGTTTCCTCTGCTCTCTGGGCATAACCGCCCTTGCCGGCTTTCTCTTCATCGCCTGTTGGTATTAAACAAATAACCCCTTCCTTCCCAAGGCTCATAGAAATGCTAGAAGCCTTGGGACGAAAGGGGAATCGCGGTACCACCCAGGTTTACTGCAACCTCGCAATTGCAGTCTCATGAGGTAAAGCCGATGCTTTACCTGCAGCATGTTAACGGATGCCAGGCCGGTTGATCCTACTTGCGGGCGTGTTATCACGCCTTCCGCGTTCGGTCAACAGCTCCGAGACGACACTATACATGCGTTACGACGGAGGTTTCAGCAAACCCTCCGTTCTCTGGACATAAACGCTATTGCATAGCCTTCTCTTCTTCGCTATGTTTGGATTTTTCTGATAATAGCACAGACTCGACTTTTTTTCAAACCGAATGAATACTACGCTGCTTTATGATTATTGAGCTCTTGTACCCGTTAAGTTTAACCCATTCATGCTCCAGATGAGAATTCACGGTTTCGAAAAATATAAAATTGCCGGCAACACCACATGATCAACAATCGTTAGGCATTGAAATAAAATCCGTTTACTTGGAACAAGAGACGGCCCTGTTTTCTCCGGAGACGACCGTTATGTTCAAGCTGGTTTACGATCCAACAACTTTAGAGATTATAGGAGGACAAATCATGCCTAAAGTTGATTTGACTGCTAATATCAATACGGTCTCCCTCGCGATTCAAACCGGATGCACATTAGAACAATTGGCCTATGCCGATTTCTTCTTTCAGCCAGAATTAAATACACCTCGGAATGTAATAAATACGGCAGGATTAATAGCATTACTACAAGAGAATTAATGTAACAGACTTTCATTTCGCATTCACGAGGATGTAGAAAGGGCTTTTCCTATCTAAGGAAAAGCCCTTGAATCTCACGAGACAATTGCATCTCGTTGGTTCTCTTTTGTAGAAACGGCATTCAACAGAGACTATAATAATCATGTATAGAGTGCTTTTGGTCTATTTGGTTAATAGCGATATGTATCTTCCATATGAGTAAATAGAGGTGACCCACTTGAAAATGAATCGTTCCTCATCCGCATTGGGTGACTTCCTTAAATCGCGCAGAGAACGGTTGCAGCCTTCAGAGGCCGGGATTCAGCCGCTGCCCGGACGAAGACGCACTCCGGGACTTCGAAGAGAAGAAGTCTCTTATCTTGCCAATATAAGCGTGACTTACTATGCCTGGCTGGAGCAAGGCAAGGAGGTTAATCCTTCGCCGGAAGTGCTGCTAAGTATCAGCAAAGCGCTTCAGCTTGACGAAGACGAGCAGAAGCATCTATTCGATCTGGCCAATGTAGATGTGGCGAGCGTCGTCACAGTGCCAAATAACGGTGGGCCGGATACGGGAGTTCTGCAGAAAATCGTAAATCAACTGCATTATCCTTCTTTTATCACAGACGAAGGTACGGATGTTATCGCTTGGAATCGGGCGGCTGAACTGATCGTAGCCGATTTCGGCAGTCTGCCGGACAACGAACGGAATATGATGGACATTATGTTTTTAAAGCCTGATTACCGCAACAGACTGGTGAATTGGGAAGGCGCTGCCCGTTACTCTGTAGCCGTTCTGCGGGCAGGCTTCGATCTTTACAAGAACAACCCGTTATATATGGAACGGTTTGAACGCTTGACGCGGGAAAGCGTGGAGTTCGTACATTTCTGGGAGCTATATGAAATCAAACAAAAACGCGTAGCCACCGCTTTATTCCGTGTTCCTGACGCACAGGAGATGGAGTTCGAGCTCCATTCCGCGGCTGTAATCGATAATGACCCGGGACTGCACTGGTGTTTCTTTGTTCCGGTGCCCGGTTCAGGCACGGAGGAGAGATTATTGCGTTTACTTGAGCAGGACAGGCAGCTACCGTAGACTGTTACTCCTGTTAATAGAATAGACGTGCTGTGGCTAGCACCCTCCAGTTGCTTGTATGATTCAGTGGAAGACAACGATTGGAGGGTATTTAGTATGCAAACATGGTTCATTACAGGAGCGTCAGGAGGCTTGGCTTCACGTATAACTCGCCGGTTGCTTGATAGGGGGGACCGTGTAGCCGCAACGGTACGCAAGCCTGGGGTGCTGGATGATCTGCAGGCACAGTATGGCTCACAACTTTGGCAGGCTAATTTAGATCTGACAAACTCTCAGCAAATTGCTGAAGTGGTGGAACGTGCATTTTTAGAACTGGGCACGATCGATGTGTTTGTCAATAATGCAGCCTATGGCTTGTATGGCGCAGTGGAAGAAGCAAGCGACAGGCAAATTGAGCATCAGTTTATGACCAATGTGCTTGGCTCCCTACGTGCAGCGCGTGCAGTCCTGCCCTTTTTCCGTAAGCAGGGCGGCGGTCACATGGTACAGATTTCGAGTATGGCGGGTCATTATTCTATTCCGGGTATGGGACTGTATTGCTCTTCGAAATGGGCGGTCGAAGGAGCCTTTGAAGCGCTAGCTAAGGAAGTGGCTCCGTTCAATATTAAGACCACTATGGTGGAGCCCGGCGGAATCCGAACGAATTTCATTACAAGCAACGCCGTATTCGGCGAGCGGATGGACGAATACCGGGATACGGAGGCGGGCCAATTCGTTAGCCTGATGAAAGGAGAACTGCCTGGTATAGATATGAGCATGTTCAATCAAATGGTTGTCGGCGATCCGGATAAAATGGCGCAGCAGATTATCCGCCGAGTCGACCAGGGAGAGGGTCCGATACGTATGGCGTTGGGCAGTGACGCTTATGAGCAAATCCGGGCAGCCCTGGTGGACAGACTGGCCGCTCTGGAAGCACAGAAAGAGCTGGCTTACTCCACTGATTCAGATGATGTGGTAAAACAATTTTAAAAGACACCAAAGAATTCGACATCCACGGCAACTGATATGCTCCTCTGAAGTAGCCGGTTTATTTATTAAACCTGCTTACTTAAAGGGGAGCATATTTAAAACTTGCCGTTATTTGCGATACGGTTCTCCGTTTCACCATAGAGCGAAATGATTAGACATCCGCTCGGAGATCTTGATTCATGCCTAATAAGAATTCTGATTACCTTCCTATACTAAACTCTTGAAGAAGATTCGAGCTGCTCTGAATGGTGGCTCTGATAATCAATTAACAGTTGCTGCATCTTATCCACCGTGCCATCTGGATGAGGAACATGAATGGAAACGGTCAAATTAGAGTCGTTCAAGTAATGAAACGAAACAAGATCAAAATTCAAGATCCCGAGATTCGGACAATGCAGCGTCTTAGGTGCATCAATAGCATCGAGAACCTCATGGGAATCCCAAAATTCTCGAAACTCCCTGCTAGCCTGTGAAAGCGCCTCGAAATGCTCGGACCACCAAGGATCGTCGACGTGACGCGCATACCCGGCATGGAAGTTAGCAACGATTCGCCGAGCATGCTGTTCCCATTGGTCGCCCTTTACATAGCGGAAACGGGGAGAAGTAAACGTCATCCAGACCAAATTCCGCTCCCGATCCGACATAACCGCGAGATTCCCATTCAATGCGCAGTAGGCTTCATTCCATGCAATGATGTTCATGCGCGCATCCATGACATTCGTTGGGGAAAGGTTCTGGCTATCCAAAAAACGTTGAAGTTCCGGAGTTACCTTAGAGCGTTGCTTTGTACCGGTCAAGGGAAATTGCTTACGGGCCAGATGGTACAGATGCCTGCGTTCCGATTCATCTAACCGAAGCACTTTCGCTATTCGGTCAAGGACCTCAGCGGATACGTTGATATGACGCCCTTGTTCCAAATAGGTGTACCAATCCAATCCCACGTGTGCCAGCAGAGCTACCTCGCTGCGGCGAAGTCCGGGTGTTCGTCTGCGTCCGGAATCCGGCAACCCTGCTTGCTCTGGGGTTATTCGTTCACGGCGCGAACGCAAAAAACGGGACAATTCCTCATAACGGTCCAATCTGTTTGCCATGTTCTCCATGCCTCCTACCCATTCATGAACGTAGGATTCCCAATCCTACGATAACTAGATCTCTTCCTAGCCTCTTCGGGTCCATTTAGACTAGTTTATGTCCTCCTTAGGAGGAATAGCAAGAATGGATAGACAGTGATGATCGGCCCCACCTGTTCAACTCCATTCAGACCCTATCATTGAGGTGATGAAAATGAAAGTAGCCGCCATAGTCCGAAGCATTCGCAAAGATTCATACAACCTGAAGTTAGCCCGTTATATTCAAAACCGTTATCAGCATCTTTTTCAGGTTGGATGTGCTGAACATTCGGGATCTCCCCTTTTACGATCAGGATATCGAGTCCGTTCCACCGCAGCCGGTTATTGATTTAAGGCGAAAGTCGCGGCTGCCGACGCGGTGTTATGGATCACTCCGGAATATAATTCGACCATTCCCGGCGTCATGGTGAACGCGATTGACTGGTTATCCCGCGTGGATCGAGTCATGATTGGGAAGCCCTCATGGATCGTCGGATCTTCCATGGGATTGTTGGGATCGGTCAAAGCGCAGGGCCATCTGCGTGACATTCTGTTCGCATCCGGTATTTCCTCACCGCTGTTGCCTGGAAATGAAATGTACATTGGTCTTGTTCATGAGAAGCTTGATGAGAAGGGTGAGCTGACCGATGAACCTACCATTCAGTACCTTGATCTTGTAACCGACAATTTCGTGAAATGGATGAAGGAGCTCTCCCAATTGAAGCAGCTCCAAAGTCAAAAATAAACAGAAACCTTGGAGGGAGTAAGATGTTTGAGCATATCGTGCTATTGAAATTCAAGCCCGATGTTTCTATTGAAGTAAAAGAAAGTGCAATAAAGCGCGCACATGACTTTAAAGGGAACATTCCGGGGATCGTGGAACTTAGCGCCGGGATTAACGTTACGGAGGAAATAGAGCTTATGCAGGGATTTACGCTGGGGATACGTGTCACTTTTGAGGATCAACAGGCTTGCCGAGATTATATTCAGCATCCCCTGCATCAAAGTTTATTGCAATCCATTGGCCCGTCTGTTGAAGGAATCGTCTTTATGGATTACCCGTTTGCTTAATGTTCCCCTTTAAAACACATTAGAAAGGAGAGATTGCTGAAATGGATAAGAAGCTTGCAGGCAAAGTTGCCTTGGTCACTGGAGCATCCAGAGGAATCGGCAGAACAATTGCCGAGTATTTAGCGAATCATGGCGCCAAGGTGGTTATCAATTTTGCGAATCGTGCAGATCAGGCGGCAGAAGTTGTACAGAATATTCAAAGGAATGGCGGAGAAGCGGCAGCAATTCAGGCCGATATCAGCCGATTGAGCGAGTTGAAGATCCTCTATCAAGAAACAATGAGAACGTTCGGAAAGCTTGATATTGTGGTGAATAACGCGGGGACCATCATTACAAAACCTGTTGGCGATGTTACGGAAGCGGATTACGACCAGCTATTTGCGATTAATGTCAAAGGGACCTATTTTTCATGCCAGCTTGCTGCTAAGCATTTAAACGCGAATGGCCGTATTATCAACTTCTCCACTTCAGTGGCGGGTCAGATGTTCCCTGCGTACAGTCTTTATGCGGGCTCCAAAGGAGCCGTTGAACAATTCACGCGACAATTGGCCAAGGAGCTTGGAAATAGAAAAATAACGATTAATGCTGTAGCACCTGGCCCTATAAATACCGAGCTTTTCACGGTTGGCAAAACACCCGAACAAATCCAGGGACTAGCCAACATGAACGCCTTTGGACGTCTCGGAGAGACCGGGGACATTGCAGGTGTGATCCTCTTTCTTGCGAGCGAAGAATCGCAGTGGGTACGGGACAAACCATCCGTGTTAATGGTGGATTCATTTAATCAATCAAATCTAAATACACTTCTGTCTAGCAGATAATAAGAAATGTACAACGGACCGCGGTCATTCCCTGATCCTGCATCATGTTGCCGCTCAGTTCCCCTGTCGGGGAACGAGCGGCTTTCTCTGGACCTTGAAGGTACCTTTGGCCGGATTGCTTCTTGCATTAAAACCGCGGCGTATTTTTTTCCAAAAATCGACGATCCTATACATACTTTAATAGACCGCCCGATTGATTAACTAAAAGCAGCCTCTCACTTGAACTGCATCCCCAATTGTTATTGATGTCTAACATATGTACAGTTTGTTAAGGTACGTTAGCGATAGAAGTCAACCATATCTCCAAACAGCCGTTTAATAAATTCGAGCTCACTTTCGTTATATCTTTCCAAAAATTCGTACATTCTTTGCTTTTCCTTCGCATGAAGCTCATCATGAGCAGCAAATAGCTTTTTGCCGACAGGCGTTAGCCGAAAATACACTTCCTTTTTGTTGTCGTTGAGCTGGGCTTTTCGCACCCAACCTGCCTTTAGTAATTTATTTGCGATCTTGGAGGTATTTCCTTTACTTAAATTCATTCTCTCCGCGATGGAAGTGAGATTGATCGGCTCCTGCTCTCCGATGCACGCAATGGTGTGCAGTTCCGTCATATTCAAGCTGAATTCCGATTCAATATGCTTCCGGATATCCTCCAGGTATGTGGCAGTTATTCGGGTTTCATATTGCTCTTTTTGCTCAAGAAACTGAACGAAAAATTCATGAATGGCGGTTTTGTTCTTACTGGCAGTATCCATGATTATGCTGGCTCCTCGACTTATTTGTTTTATTATATCATAGATTGTTCTCTGAGAAACAAACGGGCATACTCATATTGAGCTTGGAGTTGACAGAATAAAGAGTGACCAAGTACAATAATATTGTTTCATATGAAACAAAAATTATATATAACTTTTGTCACTCTCTTTTTAACAAACAATAAAAAAAGATTCTAACGAAACAATATTTAATGAAGGAGGAGCATACCTGCCTATGGAAATCGTGAATCCGAAGACATTGACGGATAAGGTTACATCTGTAATTTCTCATGTCGTGGTAACTACTGTCTCCAAACTGGCCTTCATCTCAGGTCAGGTTTCTGTAGATGAAACGGGAGCATTGGTCGGTTCAGGGGACTATTACGCGCAAGCGATTCAAGTGTTCACCAATCTTAAGTATGCATTGGAAGCCGTGCGAGCGGATCCATTGTACATTGCAAAAATGAATATTTTTGTGGTAAACCACAACTCGGAACTGATTTCGATTATTTTTGACGCAGGATTCCATGTGTTTGGCCCTAACTGGCCGAAGACAGCAAGTACCTATATAGGCGTTCAAGCACTAGCCGATCCTGAATGGCTTATCGAAATAGACGCTATCGTGATTTTCCCATAATGTTTAAGAAAAGAGGTTTTTTATATGAAATATGAAGTCATCCTTATCGGTGGCGGACCTGTCGGCATGATGTTGGCTGGGGAATTGGCATTAGCCGGTGTAAAGGTCTGCATTATTGAGCGATTAAAAGAGACAACTCCATATTCACGTGCGCTTACCGTGCATCCACGAACCCTTGAAATATTAGATATGCGTGGAGTGAAATCACAATTAATCAGTCAAGGCCGCTTACTTTCGAGAGGACATTTTGCCGGATTAGAAACCCCTTTGGATTTCTCGCTGTTGGATTCTTCTTCCAATCACACCCTCTTTTTACCGCAGAGTGAGACGGAGAAGGTGCTGGAGGAATGGGCGCTTAGCCTTGGCGCAGAGGTCTGGAGAGAGGTTGAGGCTCTATCTGTGCACCAGGATGAGGATGGGGTTGACGTTAAGATCGCGGGACCTCATGGAGAAACAACGTTAAGATCAGCTTATGTGGTAGGTACGGATGGAGCTAGAAGTTTGGTTCGCAAACATGCAAATATTTCATTCGAAGGTACAGATGCGACCTTCACGGCGATTCTGGGCGATGCCGTTCTATCTGATTTAGCTCCTATGAGTGTCATATCCCGGATTACAGAAAAAGGATTGGTCAGCATCATGCCAATCAATGATCATATTTATCGAGTCTTGATGATCGATATGGAGAGACGTAACATCTCTAAGGATGAGACCGTTACATTGGAAGAGTTTCGTTCATCGCTCATCCGTACGACCGGAAGCGACTTGGGATTGAACGATGTGAAATGGATGTCCCGTTTCGGAAATGCTACGCGGCAAGCGGGACGCTATCGGAATGGTCGATTGTTCTTGGCGGGAGATTCGGCGCACATTCATTTTCCCGCTGGCGGACAGGGAATGAACGTCGGCTTACAAGAAGCGATGAACTTAGGCTGGAAGCTTGCAGGAGCAATCAAAGGCTGGGCCCCGGACTGGCTATTGGACAGTTATCATGCCGAACGTTTTCCATGGAATACGGCCTTGCTCCGGAATACCGAGGTCCAAACCCTGCTTCTGGACGTGACTCCTCCCATCACGGAACTGCGAAGCATGCTGGCTGGTCTGATTCAAATACCGGAGGCTAATTATCAAATCGCTGCACAAATTTCCGCAATGGATGTACATTATGCACCCGACGCCCAAGCGCCTTTCCATCCATTAAATGGGAAACGGTTCAAGGATCTCAGCTTAAAGCTGAAAGACGGGCAATTGGTGAACTCCTATCCGCTCCTGCACAAAGGTACTTTTCTTCTGTTGCATTTCCATTCTAATGAACAGAATAGCGGCCAATGGGAAACGTATAGCCATCTTCAAGTTGTACATGCCTCTTTGGCTGAGGCAGACGCGGATTGGAACGACGTCCACACGGCGCTTATTCGGCCGGATGGACATATTGCCTGGGCGATTCCTCTATCCGATCCGAATCCAATGCAAACCATAAATGAAGGAATCACTCGCTGGTGCGGAAACATTACGGATTAGTAATTCGTTTGAGGTGTGTAACTGCCTCCCCCTTACCCAGCTAAGGCAAGGTCTGTAGATGATTGAACAAGCACCGTCCTTTATGTCAATGGAATCAAGTTCTTATCCTCAGGTTGGGATAAAACTTGATTCCTTAAATTCCTCTACGTTATGGCTAATTTAGTTTAAAGACACGCTCTAGTGTAATGATATTACCCCCGTCAAGTAGACAGTATTAAAACTGAAAACATTAAGCAGCCTTAGTTCGGTACTCTACAGGACTAAGGTTGTTTAGTTTTGCTTGGAATCTATCGTAATTGTAAAACCGTATGTATTCATGAATACCAGTAACAAGAGCCTCTTCCGACTCAAATGATTCCAGGTATAAACATTCTGTTTTGAAATGCCCAAAGAAACTCTCCATACATGCATTATCCAAACATTTACCTTTTCTAGACATACTGGCTTTCATTTTGTATTGCTTCATCAGTTTATTAAAACGTCTGGAAGTATATTGATACCCTTGATCACTATGAAGAAGAACTCCTTTTGTTTTACGGGTACTTCGAGCCTTCTCCAATGTATCAATCACAAGTTCTAGATCATTTTTGGTGCTTATGTTGTACGCGATGATTTCGTTATTATAAAGATCATATATGGTAGACAGGTAGAGGTTTTTCTTATTATACGGTATGTAAGTAATATCAGTGACCCACTTCTCATTAGGACGGTCTGCATGGAACTCTCTGTTCAACACATTGTCAGATACTACGCATACTTCCTTTTTACCATGAAATTTTTTCTTCTTTCTGATTTGTGCTTGTATGCCCATTTGCTTCATTAAGCGGTAAACCCTTTTGCGGTTAATATGTAGTCCATACGTTTTATTCAGCCATATTTGCATCCTCGGATAGCCTAATATGCCTCGCAGGCGTTGATGGGCCTCTAGTATCTTCTCCTTTAGAGCTTGATCCTCTAGTTGTTTAGGTGAGGACGTAAAACGTCTTCTTTGCCATTTGTAATAGCCACTCCTAGAAACTTGAGCTATTTCACAAAGCATTGAGATTTTATGTCCCGCAACAACTGCCAACTGCTCTATAACGACATACTGAGTAATTCTACTTATAGCTTGCTTCGCCCCCTTTGTAGCGCCCAAAGCTTTTTTAAGTATTCATTCTCTGTACGTAATCTAATTAATTCCTCTTCAGGACTTAACGGATTCTTTCTTGGTCTACCTATATTAATCCCCGTTGTTTTCCCACGTTTCTCTTCAAGCCCCGGCAATCCTTCATTCTCGTAAAATTTAACCCAGCGCCTTATAGTGGCCTCTGGAATACCCAACTTTTTAGCAACTCGCTTATACCCGAAGCCCTGTTCAAGGTACATCTGAACAGCTTTATATTTTGTTTCAGCTGAATGCGTATGTTGAATTCTTCCCATGAAAAATCCCCTCCAAGTTAACAATAAGAGTCAGTCTCTTATCTGTCTACCTAAAGGGGATAATATCATAAACGTACCGCCAGTTCATTTTCGATGCAGTATCCTATTGCAGGCGTAATTTCCGCTTCGATCTCTTGCTCCTGCAAGATGCGCCCATAGCTTTACAAACTGGCTTGTTCAAATTTGATGGTATCGTCACTCGACGTTTCTGCACGACGAGCTTACGTTGTATAATATTTCTACACGGATGGCGGATATTCCTTACAAGTAGCAACCCCCCCCTATTCTGGGGAGACCTAAGTAGTAACAGGTTCTTCTTCAAAAAGGGCATTAGTAATTTCGCTTCAACCATAATTTCAACCCTCCGCTTTACCACTATTTGTGATACAGTTCCCCGTATCATCTATAGCGCGAATTTTGGTGCGACTAAACGGTAAGCCTATTCGAAACCGCCCATCCGATCACCGGATGGGCGGTTCTTACTTCCTACTTCTCCTGCTCCTTTATCACCTGCTCAATCCCGAGCAGAATCAGCTTCAAGCCGAACTCGAACGCCTTGTCGGTCCCCATCAGTTCGAACAGCCCGTTCGTGAACATTCTCCGGAACAGTCCTGCATCCGTCTCGCTCATGGAATCCAGAAGGCGAGTCATTTCCTCACCCGGAAGCGCTCCCGCTCCATGGTCCTTAAGAATCGCGGAGACATTGCGCTGGTGCTCATAATCGTCCAGAACGAAGTTGAAGACATAATTCATAATCGTAAGAACCGCTTGTATTTTTTGCTCTTGCTCAAGCGGCGTCGATTCCACGCAGAGCAGCATACGGTTGGTGAACCGGATGATGTCCGGTTCGTGGGGCAGCGTCGACATCATGAGCTGCGTGGAGCAAGGATACCGGCTGAGCACGCTTCGGACCGTTACCGCAAGTCCCTTCAGTTGCTCCTTCCAGTCCCCCTCGGAGTGGTACTCCTCCAGAATGATTTTCGATACCTGGTTGGCCAGACGCTGGTAGAGATTCTGCTTGCTCTTAAAGTACCAGTATATAGAGGGAGCCTGAATCCCTAGCCTAACGGCCAATCGTCTCATGCTGAATTTCTCGATCCCCTCCTCACCAAGTAACTCCCACGAGGCTTCCAAAATCCTATCCTCCGAAATCTGAGGTTGTTGTTTTTTCATCGTTATCCGCCCTTTTATCTAACAGTGTAAGTTTATACTTTACAGGTTCATAGGTTCATGATATCATCTAACACTGTAAGGTTCAACCTAACACTGTAAGATTGAACTCAAAATAAATAAAGAAAGTAGTGACCCGCATGGATGCAGAAAACCTCTATTACTTTGAAAAAGCCCCGGTCGGAAAAGCCGTAGCTCACTTCGCTGTACCTATGATGCTAGGCACGTCAATGAGTGTCATCTATTCCATCTTGAATGCCTATTTCCTTGGTACACTTCACAATACCGCCATGTTAACCGCACTCGCGCTAACCTTGCCGCTATTCGCAATTATCATGGCGCTAGGCAACTTGATTGGCATGGGTAGCGGTACATTCATCTCTCGATTGCTGGGAGAGAAAAAATATGATGACGTAAAGCAAGTATCGTCATTCGCTTTTTACAGCAGTTTGGTTCTCGGTCTGATTGTGATGGCCGTCGGTCTCCCGTTGATCGATCCCATCGTTTATGGCCTGGGGGCAACGCCTGACTCCTTCGGATTCACGAAGGCCTATGTCACGATTATGCTTATCGGTTCACCAATCGTCGTATTATTCTTCACGCTGGAGAATATCGTGCGTTCGGAGGGTGCAGCCATCACATCGATGATCGGTATGATTCTCAGTGTGGTCGTCAATATTATTCTCGATTCGTTCGTCATCTTCGTGTTTCATTGGGATGTAATTGGCGTTGCGTCTGCTACGGTCATTTCCAACTTGGTTGCGAGTGCATTCTACACCTTCCATATTGGTTACAAGAGCCAATTCTTAACCGTTTCCGTAAAATGGTTCAAGGCTTCCAAGGAGATTCTGAGCAATGTATTTAAAATCGGAGTTCCCGTCTTTATTATGAGTATCTTTTTGGGTGCAATGTCGCTCATCTTAAATCGTTTTCTTATTGAATATGGAGATCCGGCCGTAGCGGCTTACGGAATTTCATCACGTTTATTGCAATTTCCTGAGTTTATTCTGATGGGCTTATGCGAGGGAGTCGTGCCGCTCATTGCCTTTTCCTTTACAGCGAATAAATTACGGATGAAGCAAACCATTGGATTTACGATCAAAACGATTGTGGCGTTAGCCGTCGTATTCGGTGTCATCGTCTATCTGATTTCCGATCACTTAATCGGTTTATTTACGAATGACCCGCAATTAATTGAAATGGGCAGCTACATTTTGCATGTGACATTCTTATCCTTGTTCATTACAGGAATGACCACGTTGTTTACGGGGATTTTCCAAGGAACAGCGCAAGGAACGGCCGCGTTTATTATGTCCGTTATTCAAGGAGTTACTCTGATTCCTGTGCTCTATATCGCCAATTGGATGAACGGCTTCCACGGGGTGATCTGGTCGCTCGTCATTGCGGATGCCGTCGCATTCCTTGTCGGTGCCATCATGCTGTATGTTTTGCGGAACAAATTGCAGCCGGATTTTGATAGTTTAGTACAGTAGAAACCAAAACCTAAAACACGCAAAAAGGCAGGATAAGGGCACCTCCTGCCTTTTTATACACGGTGAAGCCAAAAATTTCACCGTCACTTGTGATACGGTTCAGCTCAACGGGTCTATCGGCGAAAAGCGCGAAAGAAGCTTGTCACCTCGCGTAGTTACCTACCTTTTTAATACCCGACCCAGAAGCTGTAATCAAGCTAACATGCACAGAAGGCCACCGAAGAAATCGGCGACCTGATCTGATATCATTTGTTCAGCTTATATAGAGACTTGGTTTTTAAACCTCCGTTTTGTCGGTTACGCTCCGTTTCGTTCCGCCACCTGCAGATCGGCGATGCATGGATAAAGAAATAATAGCCGGGATGAGTCCAATTGCGACGCCGACTCCGCCAAACCAACCAACTGCTGCAAGAGAGATGCTGTCTACAACGATACCCCCAATTACAGCCCCTACGGCCATTCCCAACTGCACGATAGAATTGTTCAAACTCAGGATGATCCCCGAAGCCTGAGGAGCCATGCCGATTAAATAAACTTGTTGAACCGGCCCCGTCGACCAAGCGAAAAAGGACCATAACATAAGCAAAGGCAACACGATCATGGACGAATGGGAGAACGCCGTCAGTAACAATAATATTCCCGAGTGAAAGAGCAAGCCTCCAATCATCGTACGGGGGATACCCCATTTATCTGCACCGTAGCCGCCAGCTTGGGAGCCTATGAGACTGGCCAGCCCAAACGCAAACAACCCGACGTTTACCATCCCTTCACTCATCCCCGTAATGTCCAGAAGAAACGGCGTTATATAGGTGTACAGCATCGTGTAGCCTAATATCCAGAAAAAACTGATGGAAAGCGCGACAGTGATTCGGGGGCTTTTGAATAAGGCAAGCTGTTCCCGAATAGGAACGGGTGCCTCTCCTTCCGATCTCGGAATCGCCAGCAAAAGGACCAACATCGCGATCAGGCTCAGGGCTCCGACTCCCGTGAAGATGATTCTCCAATCATGTGAGCCCGCAATGATTCTCCCAAGCGGGACCCCTAGAATAAGTGCGAGGTTAAAGCCCACTAGAACCGTGGCGATAGCGCTGCCCTGTTTTCCAGGATGAGATATTTTAGCGGCAACCGTCAGGGCGACGACCATAAATACCCCCGTGCTGATCGCCAAAATAATTCTTGCTCCGAGCAGCATGCCGTAGCCTGTAGTTGTGACAGTGATCAAATTCCCAACGAAAAATAATCCCAAAGCCGACAGGATAAGCTTTCTTCGATCCATTTTTGCCGTGAGTGCAATAAGAATCGGGGTACCGATGGCATAAGCAAGCGAGTAGTAATCAACTGCCCGGCCGCCGCTACCGACACTCCAATATCACTTGCAAGCATATCCAAAATGCCAGCAATCACAAACTCCGAAGTTCCGACTAAAAAGCTGACTATGGCCAGAATATAAATTTTCCATGAATTCCCCATCTATTTCTCCTCTTTTCATTTCAACAGATCTAAATCTATAGAAGTCATATTTAAAAAATAATGCTCAATTCGCCGACTTCATTTCTCGGCCCAATCAAGCCTCCCCGTTTCAAGCGTTCGCCCTCTGCTTTAGTCGTTATGGCCAGACGTCTGGCGGGCGAGCTCCCTTCGGACAATCGGTGCTACTTTGGTGCCAAGAAGCTCAATCGTCCGCAGCAAGTCGCGATGCGGCAACGAACTGAAATCGTTGTACATCATGAAGCGAGTCAAGCCAAGGTTCTTATGCAGCAGCACGATTTTTTCTGCGACGTATTCGGGATCTCCGACGTAAAGAGCGCCGTGAAGGCTGCGGGCTGAATCGTACGAGTCACGTGTATAGGCCAGACCAGCCTCGTTCCCGTCCAATGTGGTTCATTTGGCCAGCCATGACAGGGTAATACCGCTTAACTGCCTCTTGTGCCGTATTCGAAATAAAGCCATGCGAATGTATAGCAATTTGCAGCTTATTCGAATCGTGACCAGCTTTCACCGCGGCTTCTTTATAAAGCCCCACTAAAGGTGCGAATCTCTGCGGCGCTCCGCCCAGGATAGAGAAGACAATCGGAAGTCCCAGCAAACCGGCCCGAACAGCCGATTCCGGGCTGCCCCCTGTGCCGATCCAGACAGGCAAAGGCTCCTGTTGTGCACGTGGATAGACGCCCATGTTGTCAATCGCAGGGCGATGACCGCCACGCCAGGTCACCTTTTCGGAAGCGCGAATCTTCAACAGCAGTTCCAGTTTCTCTTCATACAATTCCTCGTAATCTTTCAGGTCATAGCCGAATAGCGGGAACGATTCGATGAACGAACCCCGTCCGGCCATGATCTCCGCTCGCCCGTTCGACAGACCGTCCACCGTTGCAAAGTCCTGATATACCCGCACCGGATCGTCCGAAGATAGCACCGTCACTGCGCTCGAGAGCCGGATCCGCTTGGTTGTAGCTGCAGCTGCTGCCAGAATGACAGCTGGCGATGAGCTTGTGTATTCGATGCGATGATGCTCGCCGATGGCATAGACGTCAAGGCCGACCTGATCTGCCAATTGGATTTCTTCGATCGCCTGGCGCAGCCTCTGGGCATGTAAGACACCGCCATTTCCGGGATTTGCATGGAGGAAGGTGCTCATTCCAATCTCCATCGTATTCGTTTGACCGCTCATAGTTATTCACTCCTTCTTATTATGGAATAGGGATGATTAGTAAAAAACTGTTGAATGATCATTCCAAATCGACTCGTTCGCTAAAACTTCATTCAAGTATAAGTTCTATCAATTCTATTGTTCTAGATATATAGAAATGATTTTTAAAAAAAATTACGCCAACAAAAAGGGCGCAAATTTTTCCGCTACTTCTCGATTGACGTTATAGTGAATAAACGATCCATTCTTGCGAGAATCAATCAAGCCAGAGTCCGTCAATTGCTTTAAATGATGCGATAGCGTCGAGCCTGCAACCGATTCAAGCCTTTCACCGACAGCGGTGAAGCATAAATTGCTTTCTTTCGCGAGCAGTAAAGCGATTTTCAGCCGGGTTGGTTCCCCCAAAGCTTTATACACTTTAACCGCTTGCCCGAAATCTTCTTGATTTTCTCCCACTGTACCCACCTCCCCGCATGTTTTCCGCAGTTCTATAACTATCGAAATCAATATTAGCACCATGTCATTCAAATGTAAAGGGCAGATCTGAACCCTGCTCCTTCTACCCCTCGCTAATTTTATTCCTCGACGGCGATGCCGGCAGCTCTTAAATGCCCGTGGGCAACGATTCTACTAAACTGAGATGAAACTTCATCTGCAGGAAGGGGTTTATCGTTTTTAATCCACCAAATTACAATCCCCATGTAAGACGATCCGAGGTACTCAAGCAGCAATTCCTTGGATATCGCTAATGGGGAGTTTCCCTGAGCAGGTTTCCACCCCTCAATTAATTTATCTTTAATGATATTCTCCATTTTCGCTTGAAACTGATAGATTCTATTCTCTTCAATCAACATGGAATGGTAAAAGGTCATATTTAGAGAAATATGTTCCAGTATAGTTTGCATGACTGTTTCGAGTAGAGAAATACTGAAAGGATTCATGCTGATGGGACAAAGAACGACCGCATCCTTTAATTCGCTCAACAATTCATTCATACATGTATCTAATAAATCAGGCTTATTTTGGTAGTGGAGATAAAAAGTGTTTCGATTGATCATAGCCCGATCGGCAATATCCTGGATCGTTATCGATTCATATCCCTTTTCCTGAATAAGCTCATAAAACGCCTTTCGAATCGATTGTTTCGTGCGCAGTATTCTTAGGTCGGTTTTCTTGTTCATTATTTCGTTCCCCCTAAATTTATTTAGGTCTTTAAGCGACAAAGTTTTATGAGTTGTCCGTTATCCATCATAACTAAAAATATTGAATATTGAGCGTTATATTAGCCTCTATTATAATGAGCAACAGATAAATAAACAACGTATTGTTCATTATTTATCTGATGACCAAAAAAAAAAAAAAAAAAAAAAAATCCAAGGAGGATATTCCAATGACATCCAACCATCAAAATGAGCTTGTTCGTAAGGCAGTCGCCGTACTGGAAAGTTTCGAGAGCGGTAACCCCGAAGCGATTACGGCTTACGTTCATCCAGATCAATATATTCAGCACAACCAGGCCTTACTCGATGGTCGTGAATCCATGCTTGGCGCACTTGATCATTTAAAGGAGATTGGTACTAAGGTAAGCATTAAGCGTACTTTAGTCGACGGAAATTATGTGGCTCTTCATTCTATATATCATTTTCACGGCCCTAAAATCGTATTTGATATCTTCCGTTTTGAGAATGGACTAATCGTCGAGCATTGGGACAATTTGCAAGAGATGGTGGAGAAGACACCAAGCAATCATACGATGATTGACGGACCGGCTACGATTAAGGATATCGACAAGACGGATGCCAACAAAGCATTTGTCAAAAGCTATGTTGAGAACATCTTGCTCGGGAAGAACCCTGACCTGCTTGCCTCTTACTTTGATGGAGATAACTACATTCAGCATAGTCCGCATATTGCAGACGGTCTTTCCGGTCTTCACGCTGCTTTGCAGGCTCTGAAGGAGAAAAATATTGAGTTTCAATATACTCATGTCCATCATGTAATCGGACAAGGCAATTTTGTTCTTACAGTGAGCGAAGGTCTATTTGATGGTCAACATACTGCTTTCTACGATTTGTTCCGCGTACAGGATGGAAAGATCGCTGAGCATTGGGACGTAATCGAGGCCATACTGCCAGCAGAAAAACGAAAAAATTCAAACCGTAGATTTTGAAGTTTGTGTGGCTGAATGCAAGAAAGACATCGCCGAATTTAATTACGGTGATGTCTTTCGCTTCACGGATGTACTTGAGTGATCAATTTTGTAAACAAATGGATACAGAAGCGTTGCTGCAGCAACGCTATTTTTGTTCATTGCAATGAAGTGACCGTGTGGTGCAGCCATATTATATGGTGAACCTTTCACAAATGAACATTGCGGTTGATAATCAACCATATGTTCATTATAAAGAGACGAGGAGTAGTGGATCATGAAAATGCTAACACAAAAAATGATGTGGCTGGGAATGGCGCTCGTCCTGATCGTGTTGACCGTATTCGGGCTAGCGATGATGGGATCGGTGCTTGGATCGCAGCCAAAGGAGCTCCCGGTGGCCCTCGTTATCCTTGACCAGCCGGCGGAGCTGCCGACTGGAGGAACGCTTGCGGTAGGGGAAATGATCCGGGAAAAGTTGCTGTCGAGCCCGGCAATGCCGTTTGTCTGGCATGTCGTGGATTCCGAGGAAAAGGCTCGGGAAGGACTGGATAAACTCGAATATTACGGAGCGATGGTGATTCCGGCGGATCTGAGCAGCGGTTTACTCTCGTTAGCAACTCACTCGCCGAGTCACCCTAATGTGAAGATCATCGCCAACGAGGGTATGAACACCCAAGCCTCGATGATCGTGAGACAGGCAATGGGGCAAGCTATGAAAATGATCAATGGGGAACTGTTGCAGCAGCTGCTTGGGCAGATCGGACAGCAAACGGAGCAAATTCCGGTTGAAACGGCTAAAGCTTTAATGACACCGGTGAACGTTCAGGAGGAAGTCGTGCATCCACCGGGAGTGAATAATGCGTCGGGGAATGCGCCGGGTTTGTTGACCCAGATTATATGGATCGGCAGCATGGTGACCGGAGTCGTCTTGTTCCTGGCTAGCCAGAAGGCGGTCGCCGCGGGTTCAAGGAGATGGACAGTCAGCGCGCTGCAAGCTATCGGGGGGCTTGCGATCGTCGGCATCGCCTCGTGCTTCACCATATGGATGGCTTCGTCGTGGTACGGCATGGAACTGGCGAACGCGGGGGAGTCGTGGTTGTTCTTATGGTTGGCTGGATCGGCGTTCTTCTTGTTGCAATCTTCCTTGCTGAATTGGATCGGATTCCGGGCAATACCGCTGCTCGTACTGCTGATGTTCTTCTCCATGCCGCTGCTGAACATGGCTCAGGAGTTCTTGTCGCAGACGACGCGAGATTGGATCTATTCGTGGACGCCACTGCGGTTCGCGGCAGGAGGGCTGCGGGAAGTAATGTACTTCGGCGGACTGGACGCGGTCAGCTCGAACGCCTTCGTTTTGTGGGGCGTCGCCGTGGGATTTTTGGTCCTGCTGCTCGCTTCCGGATTTAAGGCCGGTCGAGCAACAGATGCGCCCCCTACTTCTGTTACAGGCGATTAAAATAAAGTAGCGGTATTCGGGAGATCGAAAGAAAACCCGACAACGCGCTTAGCGGAATCCATTCAAAAATATGCTGCATTAAAAGCAGAAATCATTCTAGAGATAGGTGTCTTAACTTATCCGGGTTCCAGGCGGTATAGATCTCATGAATTCTATGATCGCGGTAAGCGAAAGAATACACGTATTGAACGGACTTCCCGGGATCCAACAGGAACTGGATCCCGGGAAGTCCGTTCACCATGAGGAAAGAGTACGTAAATCGGCTGGCATACGTTTTGATCACGAATTGATGGATTTTCAGCACGATCTCAAATCCAACCACAGGCACTTGCGCCGCTTTGACTTTGCCTCCGCCGTCCGTCGATTTTTACCAGTACGACGGGCAAGGGATGCGGAGAGTGACAGGGATCGAAAAAATCTTATGGATGCTTATCTTTCCGTAAAAATGAGTGCCGTCCCCAGAAGGGAGGCGCTCGGAACACAAATATCTCCTCGAGCCGTCTCAACCACCGGAAATCCATTGGATTCAAGATGAAGCCTTGTAAAAGCAAGGTCTCGCACCTTTACTGCATATCCGGCAAATCCCGGTGAAGACGTAAAGACTTCTCCCGGAAGCAAATCCGTTATATGGGATTCAGGCATGATCATAATGCGTCCGCCGCCTAGATCAAACACACACGCCTTCCCCTCTAGTTCCGGCGGAGTTCCCGAATAAAGTTGATACCTTGTCACATATGCATCGAACTCCCCATCCTCCACACAAAGTATCGCTTCGACTAACTCGATTGCCCCATTCGGATGATCCGTATGGATCTGTTTCAGCCCAGTGTCCAGTGGAAGATTCTCAGCGAATGCCAACCGTCCTTCGGATACTTGCTCGTCCTCGATCTCCAGCAAGCGTACTGGAACCAATTGGGTACCGGTTGAGGTCTCCACGGGACGCTGTATCGTGTTGACACCTCCATGTCCAACCCTTCCCGTGTCCAGTCGAGCCGCAGAAATGGCCGATTCTGAAGTGGAGAAGACCAAGATATGCGTCCCCTCAAAGCGGTCCAGACAACGAGAGATCGTCGCAACGGTCCGCTTGATGGAGGCGATGATTCGCGGTAGCACGGCTGGAGGTGCCGTAAGCGGTATGAAATGCGCATCGTCAGGAATTCTCCCCCCCTCCTGCACAATCGTTACGATCTCAATGAAATTGTCGGCAAAGTCGATATGAGCATTAGCTGCTCCAAACGGTTTAGGGCTTTCACCATCTTGTTCAGCCATTGTCGGATAGGCAGGCGGCCGGCATACGAAGCCCAGCTTGCGGTACAGCTCCAGTGCCATATCCATATCATGGACAACCCTCCTCATTGAATAGGTACTTGCTGTAATGTAATTCAAAAAGATTTGTTTTATCTCCATATCTGTGAGTATTTCGTTCTTGGAATAATTCGTTAACCACACTCCTCTAACCTCTAAATACACGTGTTTCCAACAAAATAGCAATGCAAAGAACCCCCGCACAACGGCGGAGGTTCGGTTAGTCCAACAATTGTTCTTCATCCGTGAACTTATGAATCGGTTTAATGCATATTGCTTCTATAGGAATCACCCCTTATAAGAATAATTTCGACTGTCCCGCTGCCTAAAGACACGTAAACGTCATGTACCGACCTACGATGCGTTAGTCGTTGCGGATGTATCCTAGCTCTTAATAAACACAATTTTTACGCCGACCACCTGCTCCTGCTCATTCACGGCCTTATACACGCCGTATGCACCATCGCCCATGCCGGTACGAGAAACGACGCCCCCATCCAGGACACCCGCTTCTTCTCCGCTCTCGGTGATGTCGCAGCAGGCATAATACCATTCCGTATCCGTATCCGAGCTGTCCGAGGTCGGATCCGCATCAGGAATTCGGTACTTTTGAATATCAAATATCCCGGCCTGCCCGCTATCCACCCCAGCTATAAAAGGACACTTGATCCACTCCAGGAATGCCCCCTGTTCAGCTGCCGAGTGATGGTAAGCCGTTAGCTTGGCGTTGGCTTCGCCCCAATCCGGGATCTCCACCTTCTCCACTTCCCCTACCCACATTCCATTCAATACGGCTTCCAACACGCCCATAATAATAATGTTCGTGTCCAATTCATAACAAGGATCGGCCACAACCAATTGTCCGGAATTCACTTCAAAATGACCCAGTTGAATGTTCAATGAAGATACCTCCAATAACAACGTATGATGGTTCTATTTTAGCACGTATGATCGGAAGTGTTTAAATGGTGTCCGAGCCACCTCAATACAACGTTTTTTACAGTCAGACTTACACCCATTAGACAAAGATTTTAGCCTACCTATCGACCAATGCCCCCTACAGCATTGCTTTCACATGGTCGAGCGAAATCTTGACACTCTCATAGCCATCGATCTTCATGCGGTCCTGCTCAACAACGACCCACTCGTAGCCCGAGGACTTGGCCTTCTCGATAATGCCTTTCAGATCAAGAATGCCCGTTCCCACCTCGGTCATCTCTTTGCCTTCTTTATTCACCATGTCCTTCACGTGAACCGTCTTGCAGCGTGAGCCGAAACGATCCATGACCTCCACAGGCTCACGGTCAGCATGCGTTGTCCAAAACATGTCGATTTCAAAGCCCAGCTCCGCTTCCGTTGTTGCTTCTCGCAGTATTTCGAGTATGGGTTGATCACCGAACTCGTTCGTGAACTCATGATCATGGTTATGATATAGAAGTTCCATACCGGCTGCCTTGATCTTCGGGCCCATCTCTTTTACGATCGCGATCAGGCTATGTACGTCTTCCATCGATTCCATCTTATAGTAAGGGATCACGATATAGGAAGAACCGATCACTTGATTGTAAGCAATAACCTCTTCCAAATGATCCAGCAGCTCCTCCATTCGCGTATGGCTGCCCATGGCTTCCAGTCCCGCCTTCTCCAGCATCGACTTCATCTCTTCTGCCGGAATATCAGCAAATCCCGCAAATTCAACACCATCATAACCGTTCTCGCTTACCTTTCTAAGCTTCGCAGCGAAATCTTCCTGCTCGTAATCGCGCAAAGTATACAGCTGTAACGCAACCTTCAGATTTGTCATGCCTAATCCGCCTCATTTCTGATGTTAAGTTATGGCAAAGATCCTGCACCATCTTAGCACAAACCTGTTTACGGGGAATCAACAAATGCGGCTTTCCGGACAACAAGTCATTTTTTCAATCATTTAAGACATTATTTTTACAGATACGCGTTCACCTTGTTTGTTAAGATATTAAACAAGATTCTACTAGAGAAGGGTGTTGTCAAAATGAAACGAATACTGTCATGCGCACTGGTCATTATAACAGCGCTTTCAATTCTTGCTGGTTGCGGAGGCAAAGATGCGGGAACTGGTGCTAAGAACGAGGGACCTGCCGCTGAAGGAGACTTGAAGGAAAAGGAGCTCGTGAAGCTCAACGTTGTCATGATGGGCAATAACAAGAAAGATACCGCCGAGGTCGTGGAGGCCGTTAACAAAATCACGAGAGAAAAGCTTAACGTCGAAATGGACCTTACGTACATTGCTTACGGAAGTTATGTACAGCAGACAACGATGATGATGGCCTCCGGTAAGGGAGTGGACTTGCTTCCGATCTACATGACGCCACTGGCCACGGTTGCCAACAACGGTCAGATCATACCGCTTAACGATTTGCTTGAGAAGTATGGTCAAGACCTCGTTAAAGAAATCGGTCCTGAGTACATCGAGAGCGGACGCATAGGCGATGACATTTACGGCATTACGACAGGTCGCGACCTTGCCAAGGCCTACGGCTTCCAAATGAGAAAAGACTTGGCGGATCAATACAACATCGATTACGCCAATATCAAAACACTCGATCAGTTGGAAGAAGCGCTGACAACGATCCGCAAGAATGAACCTGACGTGATCCCTGTCGTTCCATCGAATGGTGAGCTGGTTCGTAACTGGGGCTGGGATACGCTCGGCGACGATATGACCAACCTTGGCGTATTGATGGATTTTGGCAAGGAATTAAAGGTTGTCAACTTGTATGAAACGGACTTATACAAAGATTTTGTTATACGCATGCACAAATGGTATCAATCCGGTCTCATCATGAAAGATGCGATTAACAATACGGAAAGTGCCGGCACGCTGATGAAAGCAGGCAGCGCATTTGGTGGATTTGCCAACCTGAAGCCTGGATTTGCCGTTCAGGAGACAAGAAATTGGAACACGGAAATCGTCGTATCCGAAATCATTCCTCCTTATACAACAACCTCTGACGTGCAAATGGCTACATGGGCGATCAGCAGCGGCAGCGAACATCCTGAAGCCGCTATGAAATTGCTGAATCTGATGTATACCGATCCTGAAATTGTGAATCTCTTGATCTACGGTATTCAAGACAAGCACTATGTAACGGTTGGCGATGCTGCGAATGGACAATCCATGATCGATTTCCCTGAAGGCGTGAATGGCGGCAACAGTGGATACCCGCCGACTGGAGGCTGGATCTGGACGAACCAAACCATTGGTCATGTATGGAAAGGAAACCCGGCCGATTATTGGGAAGTTCAGAAGGAATTTAACAATACTGCCATCCGCTCTGCAGCATATGGCTTCACCTTTGATTCCAGCCGTGTACGAAACCAGATGACGGCGGCGTCCAACGTCGTTGCTAAATATCACGAAGCCTTGATGTGCGGGGTTCTTGACCCTGAGACGGCGCTGCCAATCTTCCAGAAGGAACTGAAGGATGCCGGCATTGACGACATTATTGCCGAGAAGCAATCCCAACTTGATAAGTGGGCTGCTAACAATAAATAATCTTTTTTCGATTATTGGCTGAAAGGAGAATGGCCATCATGGCGGCACCAAAGGTAAAAAGAGCTGGAAAAACCAGTATTAAACGCTTTATTCCCATGTACATCATGATGATTCCAGGCCTTATTTACCTGCTGATCAACAACTATGTACCAATGGCTGGCATCATCATCGCGTTTAAACATATTAACTGGAATAAAGGCATCATCGATAGCCCGTTTGCAGGCCTAAGCAACTTTGAATATCTCTTCAAGACGAAGGAGGCATGGATCATTACCCGAAACACCCTGGGATACAACCTTGCTTTTATTATTTTGGGGACTGTTTTAGCCGTTGCCATTGCCATAGTCTTAAATGAAATTCGTTCGAAGTTTTGGAAAAAGAGCTACCAAACGATGATCCTGTTGCCTTATCTGATTTCCATTGTTGTCGTAAGTTATCTTGTATTCGCCCTGTTTAGCTCCGAGTCCGGTTTTATCAATCACTCCATTCTGGAGCCTCTCGGACTGAAGAGCATTTCATGGTACACGGAGCCGAAATACTGGCCCTATATCTTGACGATTGTGCATCTATGGAAAACCGTCGGGTATAGCTGCATCATCTACTACGCGACCGTAGTCGGCATTGATCGGGGCTACTATGAAGCGGCTGTAATTGATGGGGCGAACCGGTGGAAGCAGATCGTTCATATCACATTGCCTTCTCTGAAGCCAACGATGATTACGCTCGTGCTGCTTGCAATCGGAACGATATTCTATTCCGACTTCGGACTGTTCTACCAGGTACCGATGGATTCCGGTCCGCTTTACGATGTTACCAATACGATTGACACCTATGTTTATCGCGGCTTGATCAAATTGAACGATGTGGGCATGTCCTCTGCCGCAGGTGTGTACCAATCGCTGGTCGGATTCACGCTTGTCTACATCGCCAATCGACTCGTTATTAAATTCAGCAAAGAGAACGCGCTATTCTGACGCAAAGGAGATTCGAACATGGTTGATAATAGTAGAGCGTTTCAGATCATAGCGAATATTCTAATGTTCTTGTTCATGATATTCTGCTTGTTTCCGTTTGTACTGCTAGTCGTCTCTTCCTTTACCGATGAGGGCACACTGATCCGGAACGGTTACTCGCTGTTTCCCGAGAAGTTCAGTTTGGAAAGCTATGCGTACATGTATGAAAGACTCGATACGATTGTACGTGCCTACGGCATCACAGTCTTCGTCACGGTTGTCGGTACGGTTACCAGCCTGATAATCACCGTATTGCTGGCTTACCCTCTCTCCAGAAGAGATTTGCCCCATCGCGGAAAATTCGCTTTCTTCGTCTTTTTCACGATGCTGTTCAACGGCGGGTTAGTACCTACCTATATTATGTGGACCCGCTATTTAAACATTGATAATACAATTTGGGCTTTGATCAT
This sequence comes from Paenibacillus sp. FSL F4-0100, assembly GCF_037993005.1. Lineage (NCBI taxonomy): Bacteria > Bacillati > Bacillota > Bacilli > Caryophanales > Paenibacillaceae > Paenibacillus > Paenibacillus sp. FSL F4-0100. Next base: position 1,336,501 of record NZ_CP150303.1, on the reverse strand, counting down.
TCCCGCCCTGCTGCTCAATGCCTTCTATGTCATCATGATGCGTACGTACTTTACGACGACCATACCTGACGAAGTCATTGAAGCCGGAAGAATCGACGGTGCCGGAGAATTCCGCATTCTCTTCCGCATTGTTCTCCCCATGTCGCTGCCGATGGTCGCGACGCTGTCGCTCCTCATTGGGCTCAACTATTGGAACGACTGGAGAAACGGTCTGTATTACTTAACGGATCATAGCTTGTTCAGTGTACAAAATATGCTGAATACGATGCTGCAGGATGTTAGATTCCTTGCAAGCGGGGGAGCTGGCGGCAACGCTAGTGAAATTGCATCCAATATGCCTAGCGTAGGGATTAAGATGGCGATCGCCGTCGTCGGGGCTTTACCGATTATGATGGTGTACCCATTCTTCCAAAGGTATTTCGTAAAAGGGATTACGGTCGGAGCCGTTAAAGGTTAGACCTTGCTTTCTCACAAAAAAGGACAAGGAGCACAGCATGAATGTTCATCACTTTGCTGGCCTATTGTCCTTTTTTTGAAATCATGATTTTCATGGAAATAACTTGTTCAGCCTGATCCAGGTGTCTTACGTGATATAATATACAAACATATTAAATCCTAGGTGACCACATCATGAAAAGAAGGTACAGCGCTTCATTTAAAATGAATATATTTCGCGCAATATTGGTGATTACGTTCCCGCTAATCGGGATGCTGCTTGCGTTCAACTTCTATTCCTATTACGCGTTTAATGCGAAATTTGTCGAATCGAATCAGCAATCCTACGCATTATATGCTCAAAATTTGCAAAACGATCTGGATGCCATCGATAATTTTTTATCCAACGTTGCCGTAAGCGATTACAATTATGCAACGCTGAGCAGTCCTGTCAGCGCGCTTCGGGCTCATGTTGCGTCTCATGAAATTATGACGCAATTCAATACGGCTCTGAACTCGTATGACTTGGCTAACGCTTTTTTTATATATAGTGCTATCAATGACACTTATCGCGACATTTTTGATACCGGGTACAGTTATGAAACGAAAGAAGCCATTCGGCTGCAGATGCGTACATTGACGCAGCAGGCAGAGAACCATTATAACGCGGGTTGGCTCGCTTTCGAAGTTGAAGGTAAAGCCTATCTTTTCAGACTGCTCGGAAAAAACGGCACGTATGCCGCTGCCATGGTGAACTTTGATCAGATCCATTCGATGGATCTTGTGCAAAAAGGAACCGAGGTGATTTACGCCGACAACCAAGGCGCTCCGCTGACGAATAAACCATTCGTCGCAGACCACGAGCTCCAATTAAACGAATATAACAACAACTTTATCATGATTAGCCAGCCCATTCAGAATACGAACCTCCAATTGATCTTTGCTGTACCGAAGCCGGATGTATTCAAGGGAGGGCTTGCTCTATTGTTCGCGCTGTCCTTGTTCACCATTATACTTGTGATCATCAGCTTATTCTTCTTCAACCGGTCGCTCCTCTCTCCTTGGCATCGCCTGATGACGAGCATTGGCAAAGGCTCAGCACAGGAGCTAAGAGAAGAATACCGCATCGAAGAGTTCAAGCAGGTAGGTGCAGCATTTAACCATTTGACAACCCAGGTCAATCACTTGAAGATTGTCGCCTATGAACATGAGATTGAACGGCAGAAGGCAGAGCTGCAGCATTTGCAGCTGCAAATTCGCCCCCATTTCTTTCTAAACTGCTTGAAAAGCCTGTATGGGATGGCCCAGCAGCAAAGCTACGAGCGCATTCAGCATATGATCCTGGCGATATCCAACCACCTACGCTACAATTTCAAGGATAATCTGCAGCTCGTCTCCCTTCAGCAGGAGCTAGATCATGTTCTGAACTATATTCGGATTCAGCAAATTGCTCATCATGTTCCGCCGTTGTGCGAATACAGCGTCGATAGCGCCTTGAAGGATTTTACGATACCGCCTCTATCCATTCAGGCCTTCGTGGAGAACAGCATCAAATATGCAACGAAGCCGAATGAACAGCTGCGGGTCGAGATTAAAGCGATTCTGCTGGAGAGTGACGATGGAGATTATGCGGATATCACCATTCAGGATAATGGCGACGGCTTTACGGATTCGATTCTGCAGCAGCTGAATCATGGGGACAGCAGCTTCCATAAGGATATCCATATCGGAATCAGCAATGTGCGTCATCGCTTGTCCATGCTGTACGGGGAGCGGGCTATGCTTGCCTTTTTCAACACAGAGAAAGGTGCGGTTGCCGAAATCATAATCCCGATCTATGCAAGAATACAAGGCAAGGAGGAAGCTTATGAACGTTCTAGTGGTGGATGATCAATATGATGTTGTGCAAGGAGTTATAGCAGGAGTCAATTGGCAGGAGCTGCATATCGATGATGTGTATCCCGCGTATGGCCCGGACGAAGTCAGAACGCTATTAAATCATCATCATGTACATATTATGCTGTGTGACATCGAAATGCCGCTGGAGAATGGACTGGAGTTGTTCAAATGGGTAAAAGCTCAATTCCCTGCCATCGAGTGTATCTTCCTGTCTTCTTATTCCGAATTTGAATATGCGCAGGAAGCCATTCAGCTTGGCTGCTTCGATTATATTCTCCAGCCTGCAAGGTACGAAGATATTCAAGCATCCATTGAGCGTGCGATCCATAAGATTCATGCCAATACCCACATGCAGCAAATTTATGAGTATGGTGCCTATTGGCGGCAAAATGAAGAATTGCTGCTCGAGAACTGTGTCCGCAGCTTCATGCTGGATTCCCGAATGCATCCGCAGCAGCTGCTGCGAGATTTGAGCAATATCCATATTTCCGTCTCCACTCATGCTCAATTCGGTTCCATCCTGATCCAGCTTACGAAATCGAATCCGCACAAAGACACCATAAAATATGAGCTGAGAAGCATCATATCGGAGCTCATAGAGCCTTATAACCTCGACCTGCTGTTCGTGCAGCTGGATCAGATGAATTATTTGACACTTCTTTATACGGAGGGTGTATTCGATGCCCCCATCTCGGAATTGATGAAGCAATTTATCGACATGGCACAAAATGAGCTCGGCTGCTCAGCAGCCTGCTATATCTCCGATATCGGGGAACCGGAAAAGCTTAAACTGCACTACAAAGCACTCTGCCATATGCGGCAGCAAAATGTCGCTTTATACAGCAAAGTCTTTACGATGCAGCATCTGAACAAGATCAAGGATAGTTCCTACTCCTTTCCCAACATGCAGAACTGGTCCATGCTCATATCCCATAACAGCATTAAGACCGTGCGGGATCAGATCCATAGCTACCTCCTTCAGCAAAAGCAGCTGGGGATTATGTCCGCTGAATTTCTGGCCAGGTTTCATCAGGACTATATCCAAATATTCTTGACAGCGGTTAACCAGCTGAAGCTGGAAGTGAACGACATCTTTTTTGAGCAATATCCTTATGCCGACTATATCGAAGCATATACATCACTGGATAAAATGATCGACCTGGTCCATTTCACGCTTGATTATGTTCAAGCGCATGCCGGAGAGGCTCACCATGCACTATCCCCCATCGAACGGGCCATTGATTACATCAATCAGAACATCGAGAAGAACTTCAGCCGTGCGGAAGTAGCCGAAGCCATCTATCTGAACCCGGAATACTTATCCCGGTTGTTCAAGAAAGCGAAGGGCATATCTCTGAATGACTTTATTATCACGCGGAAAATGGAAATCTCGAAATCATTGTTAATGAGCACGCACATTCCGGTTCATCTCATTGCATCCAAGGTGGGTTATTCCAACTTCTCTTATTTCTCACAGGTGTTTAAAAAACACTGCGGCCTAACCCCGCTCGAATATCGGCAGCAGCAGGGCTGAAGGGGGGATGCTCCGGTGAATCGATTTAAGCGAATATTGAAAATAAAGCAGAGGGGCCAAGAATCTTAGGAGATTCTTGGCCCCTCTGCTTGTTCTCTTCTTCTCACTAATGCACAACATTCCATTAAGCTCCAAATCTCTGCCGATGCCCGATTGTTCTGTATAGCTCCTAACAGTCAAGTTACTCCGGGATATTTCCCCCAGCCACCCGATCACCGGAATTTCCGGATGGATCGGTTACTTCGTCATCTTCGCCGGTATGAATGATCAGCGAGCGTCCGAGCACGGAGTTCGGCTGGTTCTTTTCAAGAGTTCCATGCTGGATGATCATCTCCGCTTCCACGGTGCCGTCTGCGCCTACGACCAGATTCGGCATATCGCCAACATGGCTTCCTTGCGGATGCTTAAGGCCATGATGCTTGTCGGTCGGATTAAAATGCCCACCAGCAGATTTGAAATCCCTATCTTTGATCGTGTTCTCATGCACATGGAAACCATGCTTTCCTGGTGTGAGGCCGGATGCGGTAATCTTCACCTTCACCCCGTCATTGATCTGCTCCAAGGTAGCGGAACCAACAGACTCGCCTGCCGCATTGTACAGCTTGATTTTAGGAAGCTCCATGGATTCCTTTCTGGTAGCCTGGTCCCAGTACACTGGTTGGTTAACTGAATTCAAAACCGTGCGAGCGGGCACATCGTTGCTGCCGGTAGGAATCTCAGGATCCGAGACCGCCGTCCCTTGTTTATCAAATGGGCTGTCAGCAGTGAAATTGTCCTTGCCGTTAACGGAGTAGCTTATTTTAGACGTCATATGTTTAATCGCATCGAAGGTTCCTTCGGGATTCGCAGCAACGTACAAAATTCCTGTAAACAGCAGGGCCCCTGCAAGAAATGCTCCGGCCTTATACTTTAACTTGTTGGTCTTCTTTTTCACTTCATCGCCTCCTCCTGAATGATGATATTCATTCATCTCCCAATCCCCTGATTTTATACGTCTAAGCCGTTATTTTATGGGATATGAGGCGTTCGAAAAAATACTATTGGATAACCCCATGCAGCTTCAGCTTGCCTATCAGCATGGTTCTGTACGTCTCTTGATCATAATGGGAGTTATTGATTCGCTCCTTGTTCAGTCCGAGACTGTCCAAGATCCTGTACTCCAGCTCCCGCCGGGCTTCCAATACTTGCAGAGTCCCTTCAACGCCCTCTAGACCGTGATGTTTGCCGTATCCCTGCTGAGTGTAATAATGGACGAACCCTGTAGACCAAGCCTCCGGTCGTTCCCGGACGGCCTTGCGGAATGCGTATTCCAGACTGTCCTGTTCAATGTAGAACAATACGGGATTCAGGCCAAGGATCGCCTTTTCCAGCCCCAGCACGTAGTCCATCACTTGGCCTTCCGGCGCATCATATTTCACCATGCCAACGGTCACCGGATTCTGGATGAAGCAGCACTCAAAAATCATAACGGCGGGCTCATCTAGCGCCTGCTCCGCAAATGCCTCCCACCGCTCAGTAATGAGTCTCCTGTTGAGGTCCAGCGGGAGCTCGTAAATATCCTGCTTGGACAAGGAATGATAAAGGTCATCTGGAAAAGAGGTACCGTATTCGTTCTTCAGCTTCTGGTAGGGCAAGAGCTTCCAGCTGCCTTTTTGGGCGGCTCGTTCGATCAATATTTCTTTAAAGGAGCCTGCGGCCTGCAGCAACTGCTCGAATTCTTCTTCAGTCAAACACGCCGTTCCCTCATAATCCGCCGGATGGTCAACATCCCCTTCCATCACAAGCCGGGCCTCGATGTCTCTTTCGGTTAAAATATCATAAATCATACGGGACGTCGTCGATTTGCCGAATCCCGGCAGACCTTCGACCATGATCAACTTTGTCTTCATTTCAATTCCCCTTCAAATCACAAAAATGATTGCAGCTTCAAGTTATTCTGTGGGAACCACCTCATATCCTTTTCTCTCTCTATATATAAAAGTCTGCGGGCGTTATCTTTCATGAAGAACGCCGACCCTATATCCCCCGGATAATTTCGAATATCCGCAATCGAGTTCCTGACCTGTCATCATGATGAATTTTTCAATAGTGACTCAAGCTCATATCTATTCGCCTTTAAACTATGGACATCTCTTTTTTAACGGACTATAATGACAAAAGCGCTCTAAAAAACGAACATTAAGGCGGTAAATATGAGTAAATATATGTTATTATTTCAAGGGACTTCTTTTTCAAGCAAATCTCCCAAAGAAATTCAAGTATTAAGAGACTATCTTTACTGTATCAATGCGGACGGCATAATTGAACGAATCGTGGCACCGGAAGATGCCGACTATCAATCCTTGCTGGATACGTATCAAGGGAGCGACAGCTTTCACCGACTAGAGGAAGGACAGTATTTCCTGCCTGGCTTTGTCGACTTGCACGTTCATGCGCCGCAATGGGCTCAATCCGGAACCGCTTTGGACATTCCGCTCTATGATTGGCTGAACACCTATACCTTCCCGCTGGAATCGAAATTCTCCGATCTGGAGTTTGCGCAAAAGGTTTACGACGATGTGGTAAGCACCCTGCTGGCCAACGGAACAACGACAGCCCTTTATTTTGCCACGGTGCATAAAGAAGCCAGCTTGTTGTTAGCCCAAATCTGTGCGAGCAAAGGCCAGCGCGGACTTGTCGGAAAGGTCGTCATGGATGATCCCGAGCAGAATCCGGATTACTACCGCGATGTAGACACATCCACGGCACTGGCGGATACGGAGGAATTTATTATTGCTGTACAGGAACTCGCCAAGACCACAAAACAAGGCGTGTATCCCGTCGTCACTCCACGCTTCATTCCAAGCTGTACCGATGAGGGGCTGAAGGGGCTAGGCGAGCTGGCAGCTAAATACGATACGTATGTGCAGTCCCACTGCAGCGAAAGCGACTGGGCGCATGGTTATGTGAAAGATCGATTCCAGAAAAACGATGCGTTTGCCTTGCATGATTTTGGCCTGCTGCGCGATAAATCGGTCATGGCTCATTGCAATTTTCTCGATGATCAGGATGCCGAATTATTCGCTGACACTGGCACCGCGATCGCGCATTGCCCGATATCCAACGCGTATTTCGCCAATAGCGTCATCCCGGTCGCCCGCCTCCACGCCAAAAATGTCGAGATCGGTTTAGGCTCTGATCTATCCGGAGGCTTCTCACCCAGTCTCTTCGATAATATAAGACAAGCCGTGATGTCCTCGAGGATGCTGGAAGATGGCGTGAACACCTCCCTTCCTGCGGAAGCTCGTGGCGTACCCGAGTCGCGGATTACGGTCCACGAGGCATTCTATCTGGCTACGGCCGGGGGCGGTGAAAGTCTGAGCCTGCCGATCGGCCGCATTCAAGAAAACTACGCATGGGATGTGCAGGTGATCGATACGAGACTTCCTTCCGCGAAGCTACCGATTTTTGATGAGTTTGAAGACATACAAGATATTTTTCAGAAAATCATGTATCTGGCACGGCCTGAGCATATCCGCGAGGTGTGGGTGCAAGGGGAAAAGGTTCATACGCGTTAAGAAAAATAGAGGTTGTTCAAAAAGCAATTCATCCTAACATTCGAGGTGTCCAGCGGAGTGAAAACACAAGCAGAAGAGCAACATGACACGCAAACAAAATCACAACATTTAACGGTTCCGCCCGACGGCAAAATTTCATTCGGGAAATCCGCCATTCTCGGTTTACAGCATGTCGTCGCGATGGACGTCTATGTCGTCCCTTTCCTGATTGCCATGTTAATCGGCTTGGCGCCTAATCAGTCCAGCGCATTAATTCAATCAACGTTTATAGCCGCCGGACTTGCCACGATCGTGCAAACGTATTTCTGTATGAAGCTGCCGATGGCGCAAGGTCCTTCCTATGTTCCACTCGGTGCGATTGTCGCCATTTATGCCGCCAGCGGCGGCGGGGAGATGGGTTGGAGTTCCGTGCTGGGTGCGAGCTTAATTGGCGCGATCCTCGTGATTATTTTGGGGTATACGGGAATTTTTAATAAAATCGTTACATCCTTCATTCCGCCTATTGTCGGGGGCACGATCATCTTCATCGTCGGTCTGTCGTTATTGCCTGTTGCCATCCGAGACAATATTTACGGCGCTACAGACGCTACCATCAATCAGAACGTGCTGCTGGCCCTGATCTCAGCTGGTGCACTCATCCTGTTCGTGATCCTGGGTTCTTTGTTCCGCACAAGAGGCGCGATATTCCGAGTTACGTCCGTGATGATCGCATTAATTATCGGGTGTATCTCGGCCAACTTTATGGGTGTGCTGGATTTCAGTGCTGTCGCAAACGCCAAGTGGTTCAGCATGCCGCAGATTCCGTTTAAGGATTTTGGCTTTTCGTTCGACTTCTCAGCGATCATCACCATGGTCATCATTTATCTCGTACTGCTGGCTGAAACGACGGGTACATGGTTTGCCATCAGCAACGTCATCGATAAACCGTTAACGGATAAGAACATTAACCGTGGGGTGATTGGTGAAGGGATTAGCTGCCTGATTGCTTCAGGACTCGGCTCTACGCCGGTTACCGGCTATTCCACGAATGCAGGGATTATCTCCATCACGGGTGTGGCCAGTCGTCGAGTCTTTCTGGCGGTAGGCGGATGGTTTGTCCTCTTCGGCTGCTCCGGCAAATTGGCCGCGCTGATCTCCTCGATCCCAACCGCGGTCATCGGCGGCGTATTCGCCATCGTCTGCGGCATCATCTCGATTAACGGGATCCAGGTCATGAAGAACGAAAAAATCGGGGAAAAAGAAATGTACATCATCGCCATCCCGATGATTTTGACGTTGGCGTTAGTGCTCATCCCTAAAGATTTCTTGTACACGTTGCCTACGTTCGTGCAATATTTGCTGGGCTCACCAATTCTAGCTGCTTCGCTTGCAGCGATCTTGTTGAATAAATTGCTGCCTAGTGCGAAGTAGGTTGTAGAGCGAGGCAATTGGAGTTGTATGTAAGGTTTACGGAGCTGCCCCTAAAGAGACTACGTTTGTCGTAGACTTTGGGGGTGGTTTTTTTGTATGGGATTAACGATTAGCGATATTTGGGCGATTAGAATTCTTTAGCATCAGAGACTGAGTCCAGCCCGTAGTTAACGCCATCTCCCCTGAACCTTGCCTGAAATTTGGCGTCATCTTCACCCCAACCCGATTAAAGTAATCTTACCCCCCTTATAAGAATGAACCTTGGCCGGCACAGCTACATCCCATTCCATCCCCCTGCATAATCTCAGTCAACTACCCAATTAGAGAGACGTTCATTAATACCGATCAAAAAGAGGAATATATTGTAATTTGATAGGAGTCTTTTGTATTTATAAGTAAAATATGTGTTTTATTTCATTGATCAAAATGTTCTTAATGATAAAATATAGCAACTTTTGTTCTTGTTTTGGGAAATGGTTGTAAAAATGGGATTTCATCTCTCTTTATTAGGTAGGAGTGTTCTCTTCAAAAAAGGAAGGGGGTCTTATTTTGAAAAAGAAAGAGGATATAAATCGTCGTTTTATCACGTATATGGCCAATCTTATTTACTACAACTCTATTAATTACGACAAAAAGAGACGAATGAAGGACAACCGATTTCCTCTGATGCTAGACAACAATGAAAATCAAGAGTCAGCATTATTTACAGTTTACGATTCAGAATCTGTACCACCAAATTTAAAAGATCACATTACAGATCATCTACTTCATCAAGCTTATGAATCCCTCCCAGCACAACAACAAATGATTCTATCTTACGCTTACGTACAAAAACTAACTGACAAGGAAATAGCCCGGATATTGGGAGTATCCCAACAAAATATCTCGAAACACCGATTAAAAGCGCTAGCTAAATTGCGCCGGTTAATTACGCAAGGGTGAGGAACGAAGCCGGAGGTTGATTTCGCTACTTTTATAGCTAATTTAGGCATTCCTATTGTAATTACTTCGTATCTACTTATTCGTTTTGAAAATACATCTGATTTGATCGAGGCTATTAGTGAATTGAAGAATGAAATACAAAAAAACGTAAAGAAGTGATTTTATGATGGCCGAATTGTTAGTACAAGCTCAGGAACACCATGATCAGGATGCAACTTTACAAATTCTAGAATCTTTCACACCAAAGATAAAAACCTCCTTGTTACAGGTCCCAGCCAATCATCGAGAAGATTTAAAACAAGAACTCTACGTAAAAATGATCGAGGTTATACAAACTTTTGATATTAGTGAATTGAAATAAAATACGAGTGCGGTTGTGAAATCAGATGCTCATTTCTCTTTATATAGTGAGACGCCGGTGATCTACAAAAACTTTATGGAGGTAATACTTATGGCGATTGGTGATCCACTAACTTCAAAATCCCAGCTCTACGGACGTGACAGCGTCGATCTGTTGGCCAGAACTCTTTACGGTGAAACCCGTGGCGATTCCACATCACGTGTTGCTGTTGCTTATGTCATAATGAACCGTAAAAACAATTCCACATACTATGAGTTTAAAAATACCAACACGGTTGAAGCAGTAGTGCTTGATCCTGGTAAATTCAGTTGCTTTAACGATGGTGATCCTAACTTGGATGATGTACTTAGACCTGATACAAGTGGTCCCCAATGGAAAAACTGTGTAAACGTAGCTGCAAACTTAAGCAGCTTTTCAAATCCAATAGCCGATAAGTGTTTCTACAATACTAACACTAGATTTGCACAACGCAGTTATACTCAAAACGGCAAACTGTATTATAATTTCCCAGGCGGAAACACGGTTGTAGTCAGCTCTAAAATCTCGATTGGTGAGCATATGTTTTTTAACTATGTCATGTAATCGCCAACAAAAAAAGGCTGCCAAATTGGCTAGCCTTTTTTTGTTATTTTCCAAAAGATTCAGCTTTAATTTGATCCACAATAAATTCATTCTTCAAACTATCGAATTTATACGTGACATGAAAGCGACATACATAAATTGGAGACGTTCCAATACTTCCACCGATATACGAAAATATTTTTTGATTATCTAACACATAAGTAACTGTACCACCGAAATTTAGTTTATTTTGTACTTTCACACCTGGATCTACATCGTAACTGAATTCATAATCTTCACCTTGCGCTTTAACTTTAATCGCTAAATTGCCGTCATCATTTTTAGTAACCTGCGTTTCAATATGTTCCGCAACAACTTCTTCATAATTCGGAACTTTTATTTCTGATAGATCCTCACTGTTCAGCACATGTAGTTCATCAACACTTGTGTCACTGCCTCTACCAATATTGCTGAGTATAACTGCTTCAGGTTTATTGTCACCGGTTACATCGGTATAAAAAACCCTCGGTTCTTCTGCGACTTGCCAATTAAATTCTTTATTCACTCCATTGACTTCCACAGAAACAACCTCTGGCGTACCATACTTATTTACCTTAACGGGCGAAACTTTCACCTCATTATTTTCGGATGACCAAATTTTATTTTCCTGCCCTGACTCCGTAGTTCCTTGCTTAGTCTCTTGTTGGGGCTGCGTTGCTACCTGATTACTTGGAGACTCCCCCGCCCCTTGCTTAGCACTTCCGCTATCATCTGAACCACATCCCGAAAGCAAAACGGCACTCACCACCATAAATACACCAATTTCTTTTTTCAATTTCCTTGTGCCCCTTTCATCTACCTAGCAGAAATTATATCAAAGCAAATAAGAAGTTGAATTACATAATAATAACAATATTTAATAATAAAGTTAAATTTATGTTAACAAACCTCAAGCATCACTTCAAGTAATACGCCAAGCCCAAGTTATAACCATGACGCGAAAAAATGACGTTCCCAGGATGAGACCTCTCCTATAACCTCCTAATACGCATTTTCACTGCTCCCGCTAACAACTGCAATTGTCTGAGAAGATGCCCACCATGTTTTTCTCTTGAATACCGTTTCAATCACATATCTTACGGCCATTTGACAGAGCATTCCAAGGCAAGGGCGAATTTGTATTCTATTTTGGGAAATGGTTGTAAAAATGGGGCTTCATCTCTCTTTATTAGGCAGGCGTGATCTCTTCAGATCACATTACCGATCATTTACTTCATTAAGCTTATGAATCCCTCCCAGCCAACAACAAATGATTCTATCTTACGCTTAAATGCAAAAAATAAATACAAAGGAAATAGCCCGGATTTCGGAGTATCCCAACAGAATCTCTTGAATTCCACTTAAAAGTACTAGCTAATTTACGTCGGTTAATAACGAAAGGGGGAGGAATGATGTCGGAAGTTGATTTTGCTACTTTTATAGCTAATTTAGGATTTCCCATTGCAATTACTTCGTATCTACTTATTCGTTTTGAAAAAAAAATATCTGATTTAAGTGAGGCTATTAATGGATTGAAGAATGAATTACAAAAAAACGTAAAGAAGTGATTTTAGTACAAGCTCAGCAACATGACGATCAGGAGATGAAACACTACAAATTGTGGAAGCTTTCACACCAAAGATAGCCCTCTTTGTTACAAGTACCTGCCGATCATCGAGAAGAGAACTCTATGTAAAAATGATTGAGGTTATACAAAGTTTGGATATTAGTGAATTGAAATAAAATTCGAGAGCGGTTGTAAAATCAGATGTTCATTTCTCTTTATATAGTGAGACGCCGGTGATCTACAAAAACTTTATGGAGGTAACATTTATGGCGATTGGTGACAAACTAACTTCGAGAGACCAGCTTTACGGACGTGACAGTGTCGATTTGTTGGCAAGAACACTGTATGGTGAAACGGAAAATGACTCAGATTCACGTGTAGGTGTTGCTTACGTCATTATGAACCGTAAAAATTATACGGGCAAGCCTTTTGGAAACCTAAATACGATCGAAGCAGTTGTGCTCCAGCAAGGTGCTTTTAGTTGTTTTTGGGATCATAACTTAGCTAAATGTCTTGCGCCAAACACAAACAGTGCCATATGGAGTAACTGTGTTAACGTTGCTCAAAACCTAGGCAGCTTTAAGAACCCGATTAACGATAAACGTTATTACACAGTAGCCAAGCTCTTTAATTCACTCTCTTATACTTCTGGAGGGAAACTCTGGTATAAAATGCCTGGTGCCAGAGTAGACGTGGTAGAGGTTACTTCGAAAATACAAGTTGGTGACCACATGTTCTTCAACATCGTCGAGCCTTAAGTAAAAAAAAAAGAAGCTGGTGGTTGCCAGCTTCTTTTTTACTTTTCAGAATCAAATTCTATTTTCTCAGCTTTAAATTCGTTGCTTGCACTATCGTAGCTATAAGTGATTATAACGGAACCGACAAATTCTATTTGTTTAACATTCCCAGCAACAGTGGCAACAATTTTTTGATTCTCTATTGAATAAATATTTATAGCTCCAAAAATAAGCTTATCGGAATAGTTATCATCTTGTGTAGGATAAGTTGTTTTATACTCCTTACCTTGGATGTTTACTGTTATGTCCAGCGCATCAGCTTTTTGAATTACTTTAGAATCCACTTCTTCTTTAGCAACATCCAATGCATTAGGTACTTTAATTTCGGACAAATCCTCCGCATTAAGTACATGAATGTCATAAGTATTAAACTCTGTCCCTCGACCGGTCTGGATCAGGATTACAGCTTCTTCCTTACCGTCACCCGTAAGATCAGTATAGAATAGCTGTGGTTTAGTTCCTGTATCTACGATGTTCCAATCGAATTCTTTCTGTTTGCCGTTAACATCAACCCTAACTCCTTGAACTTGGCCGTCTGTTTCGTTGACAGCATAAAGTTTTACGTTCTCATTTTCTTCCGAAGCTATAATCAGTTTTTCTTTTGCATTAGTGTCTTGTATCGGTTGCGTTGTTACCTGTTTATTAGGAGACTCACCCGTCCCCCCTTGCTTATCACTACCGCTATTTTCTGAGCCACATCCCGAAAGCAAAACAGCACTCAACAACATTAATATACCAATTTCTTTTTTCAATTTCCTTGGGCCCCTTTCATCTACCTAGCAGAAATTATATCAAAGCAAATAAGAAGATGAATTACATAATAATAACAATATTTAATAATAAAGTTAAATTTATGTTAATAAACCTCGAATATTAGTTCAAGCAATACGCCAAGCCCATTATCTTAATAAAAAATGCACGATCAAGGTTGATAGTGCACTTTCTTCCAATTAACCTATTCTGATACGAACTGCTTCTTGGATATATCCAATGAGTAGACTATTTTTTTAATAGCTTGTTCATCGTTTTCTCCTTCCGTATTTCTAGTAGACACAACCAACTTGCCATCTTCATTCTGTGGGAAGGTATCAACTGCATAATTAACAGTTTCTCGGTCGTTATTCTTTGTTTTAAATGTTAATGGAAAAACTTCTCCATTTTCCTTATCTATAGCAAATGCATATGAGTTATATCCTCTGGAAGGGGTATATTCCGGGGTAAGAAGATAAATATCAACCTTATCAAAACTGATCTTCTCAAAAGGAACGGTTTTATCGGTTTTCTGTACAAATATGAAATCATTTAATTCCTTAATCACTTCTTCGGAACCATCATGTATAAATATTACATTATAGTTTCCTCTAAATGTGAAGTCGCCTTCTGCTCCAAAAACGCTTGGCACCTCAATGTGGCCCATTTCCTCTTTGCCATTGGATACAACCTGGAGTTCTCCATGCTCAGTACTCACTTGAGCTCGAACAGTTTGGTTCTCCACAATGGAATCCAGCTTAATACTGTATCCATTATCGGGAAATTGAGACGTTAATACTGTAGTCAAGTCGAATAGAATCTCAGAATTTTCGCTCTACTTATCGCTGCTTGTCACGCTGGTCGGGTTGGTCGTAACAATTGTCTTAGCAATGAACCAAAACAAAAAGAAATAGGCCGCCCGTAGATGGGATAACAACCTATTTCTAGTCCCTATAACTGCCTACCGCCCTTAAAAGCGGCTGTTGTTAGGAGTGAGGGTGTTAGCAGCATCCTCACTTCACTTTATTATATACATATTATACCATAATATTACCCAGTATTGTAAACACAGAAAAGTCCCAGTAATCCAAAAATATAAGAGAAAGCCCTTACGTACGTCCACTTCCTACTTGCTTCCTCAATCCATCACTGTTCTGACAGATTCGATCGAAATGCAGGCAGGTTGCTTGCCTTCCCCATCTCCCTCAGCAACTTCTCCAAACTAGTTCGCTCAAAGGACGCCAGGTATACAGCCAACAGTTCATCCGTCTCCTCTTCGGATACGTCGAGTTCAAACACGATCAGCACATCGTCCTTCACGTAGATTTTCCATGCATTCAGTTCTGACCCTTCCTCAATCTCATGCTCCGACTCCTTTAGATGCATACATCTGCGATAGTCGGACAAGCTCCACATGCTCTCATCGAAAATAGCCCAATACGGCAGCCGATCCTCGACGCCCAACTGAACAAGTGCCTTCCCAGCGAGAAAGCGTTGAAGCGACTGATTTTCCAGTTGCCAGTCGGGGTAATTCCATGCGCAAAGATAGACCGGTGGATCTTCCTGCTCCAAATCCTGAATTCGTATGCCGCAATATATTACGGATTCCTCCACTTGATAGAAAACCAGAAACGCTTTGTCTGTCGTAAAAAAAGTGTCATCGGGAATGAACACATCCTGCAGCGGCAGCGGTTCATATTGGTTATTGCACCCTTGGGTGATATATGGGGATCGTCCCAAAATCTTATAATATTCGCACAGCACCGTCGGCAACGGGAAACCCAAGCTCTGTTCCTTTGCTTGAATGTCCCCCTCAGAAATGCCGTGGGCCTCCTTGTGATGCTCTCCCAATATACGGAGAAGTCCTTCGATTGTCGCTTCCATTAATTTGAGTCGACCTCCTCGGATGCGCCTTGATATCATTTACTTCTCTAAATATACTGCAGATTCGAGGATGTGCCTAGGAATAGGACATCATTGCAGGCCCATTATAAATGGTACTGAGGCCGCTTTAGTTAGCTCAAGCTCTTTCCCGCTTTTATAGCGTGGAAGCATTTGAAATTCAGGTTGACGAAAATAAACTGGAGAAGTATAATCAAACCCATATTAAACTTATAGGAATTATTAAACATTAAAAGATACCGACCATTCAAATGGAGGTCACAGCCTCAGCAGGATATTCTGCTGGAGTTGTGGCCTTTTATTTTTACCATCCTATTATTGAAAGCTAGGTGAGTTGAAGGTGATTCGAAAGTTCATTTCCAATCCCATGATCGGAAAATGCATGCCTTGGGTTCTCCCCATCTTACTAATCGCTCTGTGGTCCATATTATCCAATCAAGATGTGATATCCAGGAAGATCCTCCCCCTGCCTCAGGACGTTTTATTTTCTTTCAGAGATTTGCTGTTATCAGGAGAATTAATCGAACATATTTCAATTAGTTTTCAAAGAGCGTTCATTGGTTTCTTAATCGGCGGGGGGATCGGTCTTGTGCTGGGTTTCATCAACGGCTTATCTTCCATCGCTGAAAAATTGTTAGATACGACGATTCAAATGGTACGCAATGTTCCTCATCTGGCGATGATTCCATTAGTCGTTCTATGGTTTGGCATTGGTGAGGAATCGAAAATATTTTTAGTCGCGATCGGCGTGTTATTCCCGGTCTACATCAATACCATGCACGGCATTCGCTCCGTAGACAACGGATTGATCGAAATGGGGAACGTATACGGGCTGCGCTCAGCTTCGCTCTTTTGGAAAGTCGTTCTGCCTGGCGCACTTCCTTCCATTTTAGTCGGACTACGCTACGCTTTAGGCATCATGTGGTTGACTTTAATCGTTTCCGAAACGATTGCTACGAATTCGGGAATCGGCTTTCTTGCCATGAACGCAAGAGAATACATGCAAACCGACATTATTCTTCTTACCATTTTGCTTTATGCCTTATTTGGAAAGTTGGCCGATTCCATAGCTAAGTTGTTAGAGAAGCGGTTTTTACAATGGAACCCGAATTATCAAAAGTAAGTTTGAAAGGATGTGTCGACCCTGAACTCCTGTACCCATGGTGTACAACTTCATATTGCAAGATTACAGAAAAGTTTTGGCGAACAACCTGTGCTTCGAAGCATTGAGCTAGAAGTGAAGCCAGGAGAGTTTATTGCCGTTATCGGGCGAAGCGGCTGCGGGAAAAGCACGTTATTACGCCTGATCGCCGGGTTGGAACCATCCACGTCGGGAGAAATATGGATCAATGACCAACCGGTTCAGCATGTACATCCCGAAACTCGGATGATGTTTCAAGATGCAAGGCTTTTGCCTTGGAATAAGGTCATCGATAATGTTGCGATCGGACTTCGAAAAGAAGACCGTCATAAAGCCGAAGCCGCTTTAGAGCAGGTTGGGCTGGGTGCGCGGGCCAATGAATGGCCATCCGTGCTGTCCGGCGGTCAGAAACAACGAGTCGCCTTAGCAAGAGCGTTAGCCAGCCATCCAAAATTATTGTTGCTCGATGAACCTTTAGGAGCGCTGGATGCATTGACCCGTATTGAAATGCAGCAATTAATCGAATCGCTGTGGCAGCAGCAGCAATTTACGACCGTCTTGATTACGCACGATGTCGAAGAGGCTGTCCTCTTGGCCGACCGCGTGGTGCTCATTGAAGAGGGCAGCATCGCTATGGATCGAATTGTCCCTTTCTCACGTCCGCGTCAACGGGGAAATGCCGAGGTGGCAGCATTCATCGATAAAATCCTTAAGCGGGTCATGGGCATAACCGAAGTGGAAAGCCGAAATGAAGCAGAAGACCTCCCCTATCCCTTAAAGAAAGGGTCATAGGTTGTAGCATAAGCCCGCTTGTAAGGGTTAATGGATAACCATTTCTTGAAGGAGGTGGATCAAAAGCGAGCGATGACCGGACGTGAAACCGAAAAAAGAAAGGAGCCCTGAAGCATGCCTAACATCGATAAACCACAAGAAATCGTGAAGGAAATTAGGATTACCCGCTGCCCGGTTCCGACAGCAGCCAGTTTGGCCCTTGACCTAGGGCTTCTTCATAAGGAGCTTGAAAAGTCCGGATGTACGGCGGCGGAACTGACAAGAGACGCCAATCACGCTTTGCCTCATGCGCATTTTAATCACACCTTGCCTTTCCTGGTGCGGGAAGGAGGAAATATTCCGGCTTTATGGGCGCGCTCTACCGGGAGTGATACACGGCTTATCGGACTTAGCTGGGTCGATGAATATCAAGCCATCCTTACCCTTCCTGACTCGGATATTCAGGAGCCTGGCAATTTGCGTGGAAAACGAATCGGGATTCCTCGTCATCGTTATTTAGAGATTGATTTTCGAGCTGCCCAAGCGCTTCGCGGTTTTCATAATGCGCTCTCGCTTGCGAATCTTACGCTGGATGACGTAAGCATCGTTCATCTTGAGGCGTTTCCTGAAGGAAGAAGGGATTCATGGAATACCGAAATCGAGGCGCTGCAGCGACGTGAGATCGATGCCGTTTTTGTCAAAGGAGCTACCGGGCTTGAGGCCGCCCGTACGGTCGCCGTGAAGGAAGTGATCGAGCTTGGGTTCCATCCGGATCCGCTGGTGCGAGTCAACAATGGCGTGCCCCGAACCGTGACCGTCGACACGGCATTGACGGAGCAGGAACATGTCGTTGAACAGATTCTCACTTCTCTGCTTCGCGCCGCGGATTGGTCCAAAGATCATCCCAATGATTTCATTCGGGTCGTTACAAAAGAAACCGGCGCTTCATCTGAATATGTAGCCTCCGCTTATCGTAATATTTCGCTTCGACCGGCACTACGCGAAGACTATTTAACGGCGCTTGATGCCCAGAGCAGGTTCCTGTTCGAACATGGTTTTCTCCCGAATCCCGTGAACGTATGGGACTGGAGCCTTCCAGAACCGTTAGCCGCGGCTGAACAAAACATTGCCAAAGGAGTGTCCCTCACATGACTCAAAGTAAAGCAGACGTAACCATCGGCGTTCATCCCAATAATCATTCGTTATTCGTATTGCGCCGCTTAGGCTTTTTAGAAGAGATTCTTAAAGAACATAATGCATCCGTTGCCTGGGTCGACTACAACGATGGAGCGAAGACGCCTCTGCGTATCGCCTCCGGAGAAATCGACTTTGGCGGTACAGGGTCTACGCCGCCGTTAACCGCGCAGGCTTCGGATATCGATATTGTGTACGTTGCGGTATCTAATCCTCGTACAGCCAGCGGAGCCTTAGTCGTTCGCAAGGAATCGTCAGTGCAATCCGTTGCGGATTTGAAGGGTTTGCGAATTGCGCTGTCCGAAGGGTCCTGGCATACGAGTTTTCTGGCAACCGCGCTCGATAAGGCAGGCCTTCTATATGATGATGTCGCTCGTGCGGATATAGGCAATGAGGGTGCGAAGGCATTACTGGCCGGCGAAGTGGAGGCTTGGGTCGGCAACGATCCGCAGCTGACGGAACTGCATAACAAAGGACTCATTCGTACGCTGGTGCCGCTTGAATCCCATATCTCTCACCGTTCCGTCTGGTTTGCCAGCCGAGATTTTGCAACGAATCGACCACAGCTGCTCAAGGCCGTCGTCGAAGCGTTGCAGCAGGCCGATACATGGATTCAAGAAAATACGCGCGAAGCGGCGGAGCTGTTTGCCCGGGACTTGCCCCATTGGCCTTCCATGGATTCATGGGAAGCCGCGCTGCGGCGCAGACCTTGGGGGCTGCAGCCGATCACCGAAGAATTCATCACTGAACAGCAGCGGGTTGCCGATCTGTTAGCACGCCAGCACATTTTGCCTAAGAACATTGTCGTTTCAGATGCCGTTTTGTCCGTACCCGTAGAAATTGGAGGAGAATAAAGTGGCTGCACATAAAGACAACGTTGAAGTGTATTGGTATTTAACCGCGCCGGATGGCCGGAGTCCATGGTCCACGGAGGGTGCGCGCAAAATCGATTTGCCTTACCTAAGGCAGATTGCCTCGGCTGTCGACCAATTAGGGTTTACCGGCGCATTGCTGGCAACGGGTCCGCATGATACGTGGGTGCTTGGATCATCCCTCATTTCCAGCACGAACAACATGCGTTTTCTGATCGCTGTTCATCCACCGTTGATTTCGCCCGTGCTGGCCGCTAAAATGACGCAGACCTTCGATGATTTTTCCGGAGGACGCGTATTATTAAACATCGTGAATGGAAACACAGCACAAATGCGCGCCTATGGTTCAACGCTTGGGCATGATGAACGCTATGCCTACACGGATGAATGGATTGAAGTATGGAAACAAGCGGTGGCCGGAGACAGCCTGGACTTCCATGGCAAATATATTACCGCCGAAGGCAAAGCCTTACAGCTCACCTCCACGCAGAAGCCAACGCCGCCCCTGTGGTTCGGCGGATCGTCGCAAGCGGCTCACCTCACGGCAGCCAAGCATATCGATACGTACCTAAGCTGGGGGGAAACGCCTCCGCAAGTCGCAGAGAAGATTCAAGATCTTCAAGCTTTAGCTGCTGAGCAAGGCCGTACCATCCGGTATGGCATCCGGTTATACCTGATCGTTCGAGAAACGGACGAAGAAGCTTGGCAAGAAGCGGATCGGCTGCTAAAGACGATGGATCCGCAAACCGTGGAAAATATGCAGAAGGTCCTTCGTAATAGCGATTCGGTGGGGCAGCAGCGCATGCTTGGCAATCACAACGGCCAAATTCCTAAAGACGCTCGGGAGCTTGAAATTTATCCGGATTTATGGGCCGGGATGAGTCTGGTAAGACCAGGTCCGGGCACAACGATCGTAGGCAGTCCGGCAACCGTTCTGGCGCGTTTGAAAGAGTATCAAGATGCTGGCATTTCAACTTTTATATTCTCCGGTGTTCCATTGCTCGAAGAAGCTTACCGTGTAGGAGAATACATCCTGCCCCATCTTCGCATTGACCATCAAGCGGTAACCACGCCGAAGCAAGAAGAACAGGAGAAGGTTTTCACTTGGGCTCATCAGATCCACTAAATGATCAGGCAAAAAGGGAAGTGTCCTATGCGAAAAATAAGCTTACACGCACTATTAATACTTCTGTTAGTTACATTAGCGGCTTGTGGTAAAGCCGGTCAAGCGAAACAAGCCAATCCTGAGGATGAGGCCGTACCCGTTCGTCTAGGCATACTGCGCAGTGCTCAGCCATTAAGTTTATCCGATGAAGGCGGGCCCCTGTATAAAAGGCTTGAAGCAGCCGGAGCGAAAGTTGAAAAAACCGGCGGTTTTGCGGCCATGTCTCCGGCGATCGAAGCGTTAAACGCAGATTCCATCGATATCACGATTGGCTCGATCACGGCAGCCATCAGTGCCCTTGTCGGGGGCTCCTCGGAATTCACTATCTTTACCAAGCAGCCTGGCGATCAAGATAATCAAGGCATTGTCGCCAAGCCGGAAGCCGGCATTAAGAGCCCTTCCGACCTCCGGGGTAAGAAGATCGCCGTCAACCGCGGCGGTACCGGCGAATACCTACTATATAAAGCGCTGGAGAAAGGTGGACTCGATGCAAGCGAAGTCGAGATTGTCTATCTTCCGCCAACGGAAGCAGGGCCTGCCTTTGAGAGCGGGCAAGTCGATGCTTGGGCAACATGGGGTTCTTTTACAGCCGTTGCGCTCGTCGACTTCGGTGCAGAGCTGGTCATATCCGCAGGCGACATTGAATCTGACAATGATACGGTGTATATTGTTCGAAATGGCTTCCTGAAGGAACATCCTGAACTCTTGTATGAAGTTTTCGAAGGGTTGAATGAAGAGTCCGCGCTTCTGTCCGAAGACGTCGATCACACTATCAAATTAATACAAGATATCCAAGGAGTCTCTGAGCCCATAGCTCGTCAACAGTTAGAAGGCTCTTTATTCCCTCTAGACCCTATTGATGACACCGTCCGCCAACGTTGGCAAGAGGTGGCCGATTATATGTTTAAAAAAGGGATTATTCCGAATGAAGTTGATGTCCTATCCAATACGGTGGATGTGAGGACGTTGAAGTGAAGCCGTTGAGGAAGATCTAAGAGGAGCGAAGTACAGGTAAAAATCGTTAGGGTGGAACCATTCGAGGACACGAAGTCTATTGAGGACTTTGTGTCCTTTTTTTCAGCTACTAACGTAAATAGTTACTTAGAGATCCGGGAAAGAGGACTGAGAAATCTATATACGCCCACCGATTCGAAAATTCACTTAAGTAGACTTGTGGTTAAATATTTTGTCTTATACTGATCTAAAACGCTATTGATCATTAATGATTGATGGGTTCATACAGTACTGGGTAGCCCCCTTCAAAAAAAGAAACCTTGAAAGACCTAAAACCAATCAAGGTATAGAGCGCAAAATTACGAATGTATTTTTGAAAGAAAATCTTGAAGCATATTTTTCACTGGTAAGCTCGATGTTTGCGATAAAATGCTATTAACACGTTGTATTATTATGGGATTATCTAGTATCATTTTCTTACTATCTTGATTTGTAAAACTTCTTAGTGTGTCAATGCATATCTCGAACAATTCAACATCATTAGTGCTCAGCAATGCTATTAAAATGTTAAGTTCATACATATTGCACTCATTATCTAAACAATATGCCAATTTTCTTTGCCATTCTACTGGTTTACTTAGTACTTGATTAGATAATTCATCCCAATCACTTGGACTAAATTCTGCAAGGATCTCGTTTGCAATGACACAGCCATCATCGTACCACGAATCTACTGTTGTATCCGCAGATAATAGGTTATCTAGTTCTTTGTACATATACATTGCCTCCATTAATGTTGAATTAAAAACCTGCTGGACGAGATGCATTTACTGTTCCTGTTGGATAACCACTGGTCACATTTTCACCAGCTTTAATTACATCAATTTCAACACCATTAACAATAGCTCTATGCCAAGTTGCCCCATCTCTTAACCTGGTAGAAATAGCTGGTGCATTACCAACATTAGTTATGCTATTTAGAATTTGTTCTTCAGTCCAAGACTCTGGAAAGAGTGTACTTGTTTTAATTTTAGAAAGATTTCCATCTAGGAATTGTGTGGTAAACCTTACTTTTCTCGTACCATCAGGGTTAATCGAGATCTCTTCAACTGCATAATTTGGATTACGGTTAGTGATTTCAGGAGAATGCCCACCAATTAAGTCATTCTTATTTGGGTTTTTGCGTTGTCCCTCCAATATCTTATCTTTCATTTCTGGACTAATAACAGTACTGTTTGTTGGTATAACTTTACCAACCTCACCTGGCCCCTCAGCTTTCTTCGGCGTTCCTCCTCCATCTCCATTCGAATCATGCTTCAAGCCATCATTACCTTTTCTAACTTCATATTTAACAGATGGACTCAATATATCTTTCGGTTTCATAAGAGGTACTGTTGCACCTGTAGCAATTCCTGCTGCTCCAATGATACTGGCAACATGTTCTGTAGACCATGCATTTGTAGGAAAAATAGCTTCTCTAATAGTTCCATGTACTCCAAAGGTCATACCATTGGCGAAGTCATTCGGGGAATCAAAAAGCTTATCAGCTCTTTCCACATAACCTTGGTAAGCACCTTTGGGTATGCCAGCTGTCCAGTAATCCAAAAAGCTCCACACCGAAGAATACCGTTTATCATATCTCTCGTTAGAAGCAGCCATTATTCCGTTTCCTAATTCTTTCAAGCTGCCCCAGGCCTCTTCAAGCCAAGTCTTGGGCTCCTCTTTGCTGCCTACCAAGGCAAGAGGTAATAGTTCTTCATCTACTAATATAAATCTATAAGCAATGCGTTTTAATTCATCACTAATTGATCTCATATATTCAATCGTCTGGGTCATTTCGCTGCGGGCTCTATGAAAATCTTCAAAAAAACGCTGCCGCGTCGTTCCCTCCCACATCAGCATGGTATCCATTTGATGGTCCAGTGAACTTATTCTCCATTCCATTTGCAGGGACTCTATACGGAACTTCTCAGCGACTTGAATCAGCAACTCGGGTGGAACCTGGATTTTGGGCATTTATATCACTCCATTATTTGCTAAACAGATTATACTCAAATGCAAATAACTGAAATTGAGAAAGTTAAAAAATCGCCTACGTGCTAACGATTAATGCACTTGCAAGGGCGCTTCATGTACATGCATCGCCATTCTTATGTATTAATGATTTATCCGATCCGTTTCTTCTTTCTCTAGGCATCAACTTATTCTTGAGCGCGATCCCGTTAATTAATTGAATGTTCAATCGTTCAGCGTCTCTGCTGGTGTCCCCGTTCGATCGCACCTTTCAAATGGGGAGCCAATAAACGCCCCCCTGATTGCATAACGAAGGAAGTCATTATATAGATTCCGGAAGCATTCTGCATCCCGGTGATTAAATCGTCTGCTAAGTTTTCCGTAATCAGTTTGACATTAAGCGTTGTCGTCGACATCGATTAGATACACCCGTTCTTGGAATCCGCCTCGAGCTTCCGCCTTCTTCTCTCTCAAGGCTTCAAGCTCTCCCCATGTTGCTCCATGTACCACCGCCAATGCCCGGATAACCTCAAGCATATCTGCAAGTTCTTCCAATGACTCCTTTGAACTTTCAGCGGCAAAGTACTCTTCCGACTCTTCTTTCAGCTTTATGATCAATTCTTTCTTATACTCTTCCTCATCCAAGATCCGTGTGCGAAATTCTTTGCCTGTAGATTCAATGACTTGGGGAATCATATCCCGAACTAGCTTGTTGTAAACCGGCATAGATTCTCATCCTTTACATGGTTAATTATGTATTTACATTGTATCATATCAAAGAAGCATTCCTGACGTTATACGAATTAATAGCTAGAAGGGAGTTCTTTTTTTACAATCACCGCAACTGTCAGATAGATACTTAATTAATGCGAAATTTCCCATTCTAATGGGTCCTACATTTTACATCTACGGTCTTTTTTCAACTATAATTAGTGGTCTGCTACAAACTACTAAACTCCTGAGTACTTGGATATTAGAATTAACTAACCCTCTACGGCATATCCGCAAAAAGCAACAACGGTCCGAATAACGGAAAGGCCAAAACCATCAAAAACTCTAAATCATGGACAACCCAACGGTAAAATCCGTATACCTGTTCTGATCCAAACCGGAACTTCGATGATCCTCTACAGTATGGCAGTCATTCGTTAACGACGTATCCCCCCAAAATTACACCTTATATAAACTACTCCACCAGTTCCTTCTATCACCTTCGTTGCACAGCCATCAAAAAAACGCACCTCCCTGTGGAGATGCGTTTTTCACTGGATTTCATATGCTGCAAACCGATGTACTATCAACCTACTAGATTACTCCGGAATATTCCCGCCAGCCACACGGTCGCCGGAATTACCCGCTGGATCGGTTACGCCATCATCTTCGCCGGCATGAATGATCAGCGAGCGCCCCAACACCGAGTTCGGCTGGTCCTTTTCAAGTGTTCCATGCTGAATGATCAGCTCCGCTTCCACGTTTCCGTCTGCACCTACGACCAGGTTCGGCATGTCGCCGACATGGCTTCCTTGCGGATGCTCAAGGCCATGATGCTTGTCGGTCGGATTAAAATGTCCACCAGCAGATTTAAAATCCCCATCTTGGATCGCATTCTCATGCACATGGAATCCATGCTTGCCTGGTGTGAGGCCGGATGCGGTAATTTCCACCTTTACCCCATCATTGATCTGCTCCAAGGTAGCGGAACCAACAGTCTCACTCGCCGCATTGTACAGCTTGACTACAGGAAACCCCAAAGAGATCGTCCTGGAAGCCTGCTCCCAATACACGGGCTGGCCGACCAGATCAGAAACCATGCGAACAGGCACGTAAGTCGTGCCGTTGTGAATAATGGAATCCGGGGCCGCCGTCCCTTGGTTCATGAATTGACCGGCAGGTGTAGAGTGGTCCTTGCCATTGACGTAGTAGCTTATTTTAGATGTTGCGTGTTTAATCGCATCTACGGCTCCTTCGGGATTGGCAGCCGCCAGAGAAAATCCTGAAAACAGCATGGCACCAGCAAGAAATGCTCCGGCCATATGTTTCAACGTGTAGGTCTTCTTCTTCACTTCATCGCCTCCTGATGATGGTATCTGTTCATCCCCAAATACCCTGATTTTATACGTTTCAACCGCCATTTTATGGGATTGGGGCTTTCGGCGTTAATCATTGATTCCAAAGACATGTACAAGTGATAAACGAATAAACTACATTGAGGTAACTACGACCGCTTCAGTTTAGGCCATCCATCCATTTCCTACCGGCCATGTGTACAGCCAACAGTTCATCCGTCTCCGCTTCGGATACGTCGAGTTCAAACACGATCAACACATCGTCCTTCACATAGAGTTTCCACGCATTCAGCTCTGATCCATTACGCCTTTGTGCTCAAATAGACAGCTATGTCCTGGATAAGATACGTTCCTGTTTCTTGGCTCCCATTGAATGCTTGAATCACAATTCGAAGCGACTTCGCACGTTCTTCTTGTGCAAGCGTGATTTCGTGTGTTTCTAGCTCATCCTCACGATGGCTCCATGCGACCTGCCCGGATTCACCCACTTTACGCCAATCGGTTACACCATCAGGAGATACTTCAATATCCCACTGTGTCGGACCTTGCTTCAATCCAGCTCGTGTCGTTAACGATACCGTATCAAATGCTTGCGGTTCCATCCAATCCAAATAAATATAGTGAGGTAACGACTCTTCCGGTTTGCTGATTAAAGCGGTATTCGGATCTCCGTCATTGATATAACAAATATGCGATTGTGCATTGTACAAATCTCCCCATGTAATATCGTTACCTACCCCGCTAATGGCAGACCGGGCGAGATTGCCTTCCGTTCCTTCGAGCGGAATGAGCTCCATAGGCATCCCTTCACGCTTATACACCCTTAAATAATCTACGAGGAACTCCTTCGGATACGGAATGGATCGATCCAGGTCGCCAATCCATCCCCCATCGCCATCATTAATCTGGAGCAAGGTAACCATCGGATAATCCGGTGACTGATCGATTTCCCAATATAGCTCATGATCCAGGTAGAACTTCATACCGGATTCATCCCACTCAAAGCCGTATACGTGAAAATCTTCAGATAAGTCTACATCCGTACGATACGGAATATGGGCGTACTTCAACTTCGTATCACGCAATGAATGAAGTGTTGTATTCAGTAAACGTGTGTCTTTGCCTAACATTTCAAAAATGTCGACTTCAGCATTTTGCTCCTTCTCATTTTCGAACCCGATCATCCACCAAGCTGAATTAAGCCCGCTCCCTCTCGCCACCTTCGCACGTACCTCGAAATAACCATATTTCGTCACAAGATTCATGAAGGCACGATCATGATGGTTTAGTCCGAGATTATCACCGTATCGGTGTAGTCCATCTCGCATCCCCGTAACAATAGCGGATACACGCTTATGCTCATCAGGCAGTTGTAACACGATACAGCTATCACGTAATTGATAGGTCGCCTTTGCTTCCTCTAACGTCTTCCAATGGGATAACCCGTAGGGTGAGAACTTCGTCTGGTCGAGCGTTTCCCCATCAAACTCTTCATGAAATACGAGGGTCCAGCCTTCCTTATGCAACATATCTGTCATGATTTTACTCGCTCCTATTCCGTACTCTATTTTGTCTGAATGAAACTCTCTTACTCTTTATTCTTGGCATCCTTAATCTTGATCGCTGATTCCTCTTCAAGCACCCGAATAAACTCTGGGATGTTCATGTCCGAGGTCGCAAACTTCTGTATAGCCCCATTCAAATCAACGTATTTATCCCACACACTTGCTCTAGCAGGAGGGAGCGCAAACTGATTTTGGAACATCGCCATTACATTTTTGCCTTGATGATCTGGATTGTCGGCACCAAACTGTTTGCGAATTTCCACATCGGAGGTAGCCGGGATTGTGCCTTTTCTTGTAGCCTTCGTTTGGTTCTCTATTGAAATAATGGCTTGAAGTACTTGCAGCGCTGCTTCTTTATTCTCGCTATACGGGTTTATTACGGTAGGCGCCGTATGAACCGCTGGAGCCGTTTGTGGGATGTCGGACCAGGATGGAACCGGCAGAATGTCCATGTCTTTCTTGAATTCTGCTCTTTCCTCCGGGGTCTCCCCTCCAAACCAAGTCAGGAAACCATGCCAGTTGATTTCCATCGCAGCTGTTTTTTGCATAAACTTATCTGGTTCTTCCGGATTGTAGATGCCTGGGATACTATATATTTTTTTCATCAGTTCCATGTATTTCGTAAACTTCGGATCTTTAGACAATAACAGTTCCCCGGTATCTGGATCTGTCAATGTTATAGATAATTGTAATAGAGCAGCATCCACCGTATCCGAGCCGAACTCCAATCCTATGTATTGATTTCCATCACGGGTACCTGTCGTTTTCTTAGCGAGGTCAATGATTTCATCCCAAGTCATGTTGTCTGTCGGATAGGGAACACCGAATAGGTCGAATACTTCTTTATTATAGAAGAGACCATAAATCCCTCCGTTACCCGTCAATCCGATCAGCCGTCCTTCAGGGTCTTGGGAGCGAATCAGAGCAATAAACGACGGGTCCACTGTGCTCAAATCGATCCCATACTCTTTTACCATCTCATCAAGCGGCTGTACCATATCAAGATCGAGCAGCACATCCACCCCAAGGTTGGGCGTTAGTAAGTCAACCACCGTCCCTGAGCTGTTAATCTCCTGGATCCCTTCAGCCGTTCCATTCCAATCGACATATTCAAATGTAATATGGGGAACAAGCTCCTTCATATCTTGAACAAAATTGTTCTGGAAATTTTCTTCGCCCCATTGGGTTGCTACCTTTAACGTAACGGGTTCATTCGAGAATTGTTTCACTTCTACAGGCTTGGGCTTCTCTTCTTGCTCTTCTGTATTCGTATTCGTTCCCTCTGTTGACTCTGTTGTATCCGGCTTATCACTTGCTGCTTCACCGCCTCCTCCTGATGAACATGCTCCCAGAACGAGAAGGAACAAGAGACACATCATTAACAGCAGGCCTAGACTTTTCCGACTACTTTTTTTCATATATAACTCCTCCTACATCAAATTCATAATACCGATGTGAAAAGAATGGATTAAATGAATCCAAAAGCCATTCGATCCGGTCTTCTTACATTTTAATAGGCTAATTCTGAATCAAACTTGAACTGTCCACTTGCCCTCGGAAGCGTTTTCAACTTGTTCTTTTATTCATAGTTTACTCGGCAAATCCTTGGAAGTATTTAGCTCAAAGTAACACTTTTATAACAAAAATCCCCCCTGCTATTCTTCCAGAGGGGAGACGATATCGAGTGACGATATGAGCGTTGCATTAAACTGACTTAAGCTGATTCCCATTCGTTTTTTGAACATTCGACTAAATGAATGCAGTTCCGTATATCCGACCTGGTTCGCGATCTCGCTTATTGTAAGATCGGTTTCAATGGCGAGCTGTTTCGCCTTCTCTATACGTATCGTAGCCAGATAATCAGACGGTGTCATACCGTAACAATTGCGAAATTGGCGTATAATATAGTTCCTGCTCAGTCCCGTCATCTCGCTTAATGTTTCCAACCGGATTGGTGTACTATAATTTTCTTTAATGTAATTACAGATTTTCACCATTTTCGGATTGATTTTCGTGGTTAGCTTTGCTGTTCCATCCACAGGCTTAGCCAAATCATGCAATATTTGCAGCAATAGTCCTTGCGCAAGCATATTGCTTGACAAGGTATGCTGCTGGATTGCCTGAATTAAGGGGATGAGTTTGCCTAGTAACGAACCATCTGGATCGCTCCCTCTAATGTAGTCATTTCCAAACATGAATTCTATAGGTGACTTTGACAGTCCAAAATGAAATGAAATGGTTATTCCCACGTATGGCTCATTCTTAGATGGTTGCAATGAACGAACAGCACCGGGGCGAATGATGTAAATATCCCCTTTTCCAAGCGGACATTTAACGCCATTCATAATATTATCTGCCTTCCCATCGACTCCATATAGAAGTTGGTATTGACTAATTTGTTGAGGTATCATAAACCAACCCGTTGGAGGTTTGTACATATGGGCAAGCGTAATATAAGGTGGGTAATAGAATTGATCCTGCAATAAGGGGATCGTCTCCTCTGGATTCAAGACGGGAAGCTTATCATACATCACGATTTCACCTTCTTCACATATTAGCTGATAATCAGCAAAATAGTCCAACAAGTGCGCAAAGCTATGTAGAGACTCCATCTCTTTTTCAATATAGAATGAAGGCATCCGGATTTCCACTTATGCATCGAATGGAACTCATCTTGGCAAACGCTTACATTCAAATGAATTGGAGGTCTCTACATGAAATTGGTAAAGAAAAGCTGGACCATTCTTTTACTATTTGTGATGTTATGCACCCTTGTCATCGCTTGTGGAAATACGAACGAACACGATGCAATCAATAAAGAAGTTAGCTCGGTAGAAGAGAACCCGGTACCGAACCAAGAAACCAATGTAACCGAGGCGTCGGAAGACTTACCGCCAGTAGAAGGAACACCCACGGACCCCGTTACAGTAACCGTGGCATTTCCTTGGGGGGAAGAAATATTTAATAATCGGTTCCAAGAAATTGATGAGAAGCTGCCCAATATAAATATTGAGATGGTAGCATGTGAGTGCAAATCCGCGTCGCTGCAGGAGTTGTTTGCAAGCGGAGTGAATCCTGATATTATTTTTCCGAACTATGGGATTCATGAAATAGAGAATTTAGGAGTTATCTATCCACTTGATGAATTAGCAAAAAGCCACGATTTCGATATCCATTCGTTAAATCCAAGTCTCGTCTCCTATATTCGATCACTAGATTCTGAGGGAAGGTTAATCGGTATACCTGATGGAACAGGCTATCTGTCCCTCTTCTACAATAAGGAGATATTTGATTTATTCGGCGTGCCTTACCCTACAGAGACGATGACTTGGGACCAGGCATTCGACTTGGCTAAAAAAATGACAGGACAGCGCAATGGTGTTTCTTATCTCGGACTTGAACTCGGCGGCTATGGGAACACAGGGGATGGTGCCGCAGTACCGCTCAATGAACTTGCCGTGAATAAGACAGATCCGGACACAGGCGAAGTGCTCATTACGAAAGATCCGGCTTTTACAAAATATTTAGAACTGATGAAGAAGTATTATAGTATACCGGGTGTAAGATCTGAAGAAGCTAAGAACGCCGATTTATTCGGGCAAAAACAAGCTGCAATGACCGTTACTTGGACCGCATACTTCGTTCATGGAAATCCGTTTGAAGATGTAGAATATTTAAAGGACAAAATAGCGATGCTGTCTGTGCCTGTATGGGCGGATCAACCAACGATTGGCCCTGTTTTAGGGACTACACCGATGGTCATTTCCAGCTCCAGCGAACATAAAGATGCGGCATTCAGCGTGTTGAAGGAATATGTATCTGTTCCGAATCAGACGAAAATCGCTCAATCGATGGCATCCGGCCCTGTGCTTACCGAGGTTGCCGATCAGTATGGTTCCGGAATAGATAATTATGCTGGGCAAGATGTCACTTCTGTGTTTAAGCTAACTCCAGCAACCCATAGTGGCAGACAAAGCTTATGGGATCAATTTGTCAAACTTGACCTCGCAAAGTTCGCTGATTCCGATATGAATGTACAGGAATTTCTAAGAATTACGAAAGACGAAGGCGAAGCAGCAGTTGCAGAGGCCACAACACAACTAGAAAACACGAAATAGTAATACACGGACGATGTGATCCCCTTTAAGTCGATACTCTAACAACCTCTTGTGAAGAGAGATGAGTGGAGTGAACTTGGAGGGGATATGTTGTTCGACTAGTTGAGTCCAGTAGGTGCATATAAACCTTGCTCCGCTTGTTTACGGAATTCGGAAGGCGAGCACAGCCTATATTTTCTAAACACTCTGTTAAAATAGTTAATATTATTAAATCCCACCCGGTGAGCAATTTGTGTAATGGGTAAACTAGAATTCATAATCATCTCCTCCCCTTTTCTGATTCGGCATAGATTAACATACTCTACAAACGTTTGTCCGGTTATCTTTTTAAACGTCCTACAGAAATGATAAGGGCTCATTCTAGCGAGCTTTGAAATACCGTTCAGTGTGAACTGCTCTCCGTAATGTTCTTCTACATACAACATGACGTCACGAAGTTCCTCGATCCTTCTTCGGTTTACTCCTTCCGCTTTACTGTTACTAACCTCATAACCATATACTCGTGTCAGTGTCACGATAAGCCGATAGAGATAGGATTTGATGACCAATTCATATCCACTCTTTTTCGATTTATATTCAGCAGCAATATTTAGAATCAATTCTTTCAAGTCATTATAGTTATCATCCTCAGCTCGTAAACATCGGGGAAATGACAGCTTCCCATTCAATAACGGTTCATGAACGATGTGCATCGATTCCGCAGTTAACAGAATGGATTTATTGATTAAAACCGCATAATACTCCGGGACTTCTTCCTTCTCCATTAAGTACGCCCCATGAATTTGGCCTTCTTCAATCAAGATTATATCCCCTTCTTCTCCCACATACGAATAGCCTTCTATAAAAAGCTGCATCCGACCTTTTACGACGAAGATAATCTCCATAACCTGATCATGCCAGTGAGAGGAGAACAAGGCATTGCCATAGGGCTGTGCTTGAAACAGATTAAACGGAAGATAGTTGCTGATTAGGTAAGCCGGTACATTCGCGGGTGCTGCAAATGATGACATGGGACATTCTCCTTTCAAAGCGTGAAGAACCTGAGACGCTGACCTCAGGTTCTTAACAAAATACTTATAGTGCGTGTTCAAAAAGGTCGATTTTCAGCACCGAAGCTTATGCTTCCGATGTGCGTTTTTTCAAAACGCTTCAGTTGGATGAAGCAAGGGACGTCAGGAGCGGAGCGTACGTTTTGGGTACGTGAGCACCTGAAATGTTTCCGCAGGAAACATGCTTCGGAAGCTTCTACTTAGGCCCGGCTGAATTCAAGATTCGATACCGAGCTACTTCCTGATTTGCTTCGTGTTAGATATAGAATTTATGAGTTATCAGTGGAACTGATGAAATTCTATATCGCAAGAAAACCTACCTATGCATCGCGGTCGCTCATCCTTGAAGTGGCCTCGATAGAGGTTTTCTTATCAAAAGCGGACTTTTTGAACAACCTCTTATGCAGACGTCCGGATTCTTATTGCCCTTGCTCTTTCTTTTGTTTCTCTTCCTTGATCTTAATCGTTAATTCCTCTTCCAGCTTACGTAAAAATTCGGCGATATTCATATCTGAGTTTGCGAAGTCTTTCAATTTCTCCGTAATCATACCTTCAGCTAATCGCTGATATTCCGATTTTCTACCTTCAATTATTCTCGCGTTTTCCGGGAAATACGCTTTTACATTTTTGCCTTCGTAAATATCTTTTTCACTGCCGAATGTCGCGATAACTTCAGGACTCTTCAATACCGTCGGATATCCTGCAGCGGAGAACTCCATCTGCATATCTTCCGCAACGACTTCTTTCATCCACTGGAAAGCTGCATCTTTTTGCTCACTGTACTTATTCAATACATACATATGAGCTTGCGTAGGTGACGCTAACTGTTCTTCCCCTCCCCAGATGGGCATGAGAACCGAATCAACATTCGGTCGAATGGTTTCAGGAATTCCCCATTCCAAGTATGTCGGCCAAGACACTAACATCGCAGCCGTTCCACCGGCAAAGAAGCTTGCTTGTTTATCCGGATCACGTTCATACATACCTGGTATGCTATAGAACTTTTTCATCAATTCGAAATATCTTGTGACTGCCGGCTCCTTCGTAAGTAATACTTCATCGGTTTCAGGATCGACTACATTCGTAATAATTTCTTTAAGAGGTGCGAGCGCTTCGCTTGTTAGACTGTTCGTAAATCCCATCTCCAGACCACGGTAGTTTACACCATTTCGTTCTCCGGTCAACTTCTTAGCTAATTCAAAGGTTTCATCCCATGTCATGTGGTCTGTCGGGTAAGGAACGCCGAACATATCGAAAATCTCTTTATTGTAAAATAACGTAATGGTATCAGCAAACGTGGGTACACCAACCATTGAACCCTTATCATCGTAGGAGCGGAGCAAGGATATTACAGATGGATTGATACTAGTTTCATCCATTTCGTATATCTTCATTAAGTCATCAATGGGCTCAACCATATCCAGATCTTTTAAACCATCAATTCCCTTAGAACTGTAAATAATATCCGGGACGACACCACTAGCGTTCAATTCTTGCAATGCTTCCGAGGTGGAATCACCTTGAATCCAATGAACGGTTATATTCTTACCTTCTGCTTGAAGCTTATCTTCAATGGGTTGCATGAGAGGAGTAATCTGATCTATGCCCCATTCATGTTGAATGGTGATCGTTGTCTCCTCGCTGAAATCCGTCACAGCTTTACTCGTCCAATCCACTTCTTCTTCCTGTGCATCTTCTTCGTTAGTCCCAGCAGGCTTCGCTTCGGATACAATTTCCGGTTCTTTATTTACCGAATCATTGCCGGTACAACCTGAAAGTATTGTTGTTAGCATGAATACAAAAGTAATGATTAGAAAAATCGATTTTCTCTTCATATATAATCCTCCTTTATTATCCTAAATTATGGATCTAGGTCTACTCGACCAAACCTGTACGTTCAACACTCTCAACAAAGTAACGCTGGGCAAAGAGGTAAAGAATAAGCGGAGGCAATATAACCAGGAAGCTTGCACCCATTTTAATCGGTTCAGCTAAATATTCCGGCAGTCCTCCATTCGTAATAAATGTCGTCAACTGACTATCGATAAATGACATTTTCAGTGCTAACGGCATATCGCCGCTTGAACCCAGGAACATCCTAGGGTAGTACGTGTCATTCCAAGTCCAGACGAACGAGAACAACAAGACGACGAGAATGGCTGGTCTTGCCAATGGAAACATAACGCGTACATAAAATCTCAAAGCACTAGCACCATCGATACGGGCCGCTTCTTCCAATGCTTTAGGCTGCGTGGAGAAGAATTGGCGGAAAATGATGACAAAGAGTGCGCCCTTGACACCGAACCCAAAAATAGAAGGCAAAATTAAGGTTAATAAATGACCATTCAATCCAAGCTTTGTATACACCATAATCGTCGGCAAAATAACAACTTGAGGCGGAATAATGAATGCCAAGAAGACGAGGAATAGAATCGTCTTCTTGAATGGGACATCGAGCCTTGCCAAGGCATAGCCCGCTAGCCCGCACGAGATACAATGCAGCACAGCAGTCGAAATCGCAATCAGTACACTGATGGAGAGAGACTTCGGATAATCCAGCAGCTTCCATGCTTCGACCACATGTCCTAAGTAAACGGAAGATGGAATCCACGTCACGGTTGGATCAATCAAGTCCTTGGCACTCATGACCATCTTCACCAGCATTTTTAAAATTGGGTTCATATACACATAGGAGGTTACGATGAATATTCCGTACAAGACTAATTTAAATATGAGCCCTTGATTCATCTCTCGACCTAGAATCGTATACTTCACTTGCCGTAATCCACGTTTCGTTGTGAACTTCTGTTTCAGTTTCACACGCCTCGCTAATTCAACCTTCATGTTCTGCCTCCCTTCCTCACTAACGATTTACTCCTGCATTTTTCCGGTTAATTCTACTGTAGAGGAGAACGACAATTCCCAAAAATACAAGAATAATAGCGAAGTAAATCCATGCGAGTGCACTATTAAATCCGTAGTTCCCCGTATTGATCAAACTAATGACAGGATTGGATGGGAACGTAAACATATCTACAACCGTATAAATTAAGTTCAGCAGGATGAACGGTGACATTGCTGGAAGTGTGATCTTCCAAAATACCTCCCATGGTGTAGCACCATCAATTCGAGCTGATTCATACGCAGACGTTGAAATGGTCTGAAGGCCTGCAATAAAGAGCAGAATTTGCACCCCGGAATACCATAAGACAAGGACAAACTGATTCAATACGGTCTTTACAGGTTTCGCCCATGAACTGTCCCCAAGGAACATATCCATGTAACCGCCAATATTAAATCGTTCAAGGAAACCTAGGTTGCCTTCCCCTTGATTAATAAATGACATCAGCACAGCACCCGTAGAGAAGATAACCGGTAAGAAGAAGATGGCGCGGAATAAGAATCGACCGGGCAGCTTTTGGTTCAGCATAATAGAGATCATCAAGGCAAATATGACGATAACCGGGATCATGATGACGACTTCCTGGAAGTATGGAATTAACTTATCGTATAGATCCGAGCTGTTAAACAAGATCTCACGGTAATATTTGACGCCAACAAAGTCGTACACAATTTTCTTCGGCAATATTTTTACCGTGTGAAAGCTCATAAAGAGTGAGAAGACTAGCGGAAATCCTAAAAAAGCGATAAAGCCGATCAACCACGGTGCAATAAATAACGACCCTTCCAGCTTTCGGGATCTCTTAGCAGAGAGTATTCGCTTTGGGGCCATACTACGCACCTCCTTTGCTTACAATGTAGTCTTTGGCTTTCACAACAGCATCCCCGACGCTAACCTCTTTATCGTTATAATTCACGATGACTTGTTTTCCGTTACTGTATGTTGTTTCAAATACGCCGCTTACGATTTCACGATGGCCTGTAATGAACTCGTTCTGCACATCACCAAGTGCCTCTTCGTATTTTTGATACTGTGACACGATCTCTGCAAGCCAGTCCTTGTAGTTTGTACTGTAGAATTCATGGAGAGAAAGTGATTTAAGTAATTCCTGTGATGAAGCGTTCGTTACGACAAACGACGGTACTGCGCCGTATTCGATTCCCTTCAAGAAATTGTCCGCATAGTCATCACTCAAGTTCGCATACTCGAATGAGTATGTAGTCAGACCATGAAGAGCTATTTGGGCGAATGGTACAACACGATCGATAAACATGTCATAGGAGAAGTTAGAGGCCATGCTGTCCATATGGCTAATATATGGGAAGGTGTACGCGTTACCTCCTGCCCCTCTTACGCTGCCGAATGTTTCTTTTGTCATCTGAAACAATTGGCTCTGAATTTCCTTTGAATGTTCTCTTGTCGCTCTATAGTTCTCATTAAAATCCGTATTCAATAACGATCCGATTCCTTGACCGTATAAATAGCCATTGATTCCTAATGATTTCGCTTCTTGGAGATCTCCTTCTATAACCCCTTTCATAAATTGAGGACTGACAAAAGTCTTTCGTCTGCTATCCCAACTCATCGATTCTATGACGGAAGAAGCTAGGTCACGAAGACCGTCTCGATTTTTTCGAAATCCGTCTTCACCGCCTCTGTTATACGTATAGGAAGAGGCATCAAGATAAACCGCGTAGCCCTTCGAATGAGCAAAATCGGTGAATTTCTTCATTCCCTTATTACCGCCCAGTTGATCTGGAACGGGGAAGTCACCGCCAAACTTACTGTATCCATCGTTTTGCCAGCCAAGATAAGTGATGTCCATATGATCGACACCAAGTGCAGACAACTCTTGTACGATGCCTTCCGCCTCTTTTGTCGTAGTTAACGGTAGATATGAATCCCACAAAAATCCGTCTTCGGTATCACCGCCAAGTAAATGCAGCTGCAGCCGCAGCTTCGCTTGCTCACCTTCTAGCGGTTTCATCGCCGACTCCTTCATCAACAATTCCCGATAGCGTTCAGCTAATGTAACATAGCTAATTTCTTCGTTTTTCTCCTCGATCATATAATAACGGGTCGCACGATCTGACTTCGTTATTTCCTTGCTATACGTCAAGTAACCGTTCAACTTCTTCGTATCTGTCGGTTGGAAGAACTTGAACCGGTATTGATACTCCGGTGCAACCCAGTTGAATTGACTGAACGATCCCGAAGGCGCCGCAACCACGTTCGCGTACTCTTCACCTTCCGTGATGACTCCAAGAAGTCCTTGTTTATTCGATTTAATGCCAAATACCGGCATAGTAATCGGATTACGATCAGACATGGTATTGCGGTTACTGTATGCCCAATCGTCACCATAAACACGTTCCGTATAGAGGTTTTGTGTACCCGCTCGACGTTCTCTGAAATCAATTAAAGCGCCCGGCCCGTCTGGAATGTATAGAAATCCATCTTCGTCATCCGAAGTTTGTGCACCCAAGAAAGGGAATAAGCGAATGGACGCTAGGCGAGCCATCGGATCTTTTTTGGGCTTCGGTTTCTTGACTTCTTTGCCATCCTTATCAACCGTTGCTGCCGCTGGTTCTTCCTTCGGCATGACTTTCTCATCTACCAGACCTTCAGCTAATACTTTGGTTTCAACGAAATCTTCGCCAAGCTTGACTTCTACAGGAATGATGAAGCCAAGATCCGGCATGTCATACATAACTTTAAATCCCTGATCTGTTACTTCGAACTGGCTTATTCCCCCTTTTTGTGCATAGAAGTTAGTCTCTTTCAGCAAGTCTTTACGCAGATTAAACTCTACATAACGGAACATAAAGGGTGAAGCAAGATGCAGCTTCCATGCATCTGTATTGAGCTTATCCTGCCAATCCTTCGGATTAGGAAAGGAGCGCCATACTTCTCCTGTGGTTTTACTTGTTACAGTAAAATGACCGGAGGATTTATCAGCTTTGAGCAATAATTTCTCATTCTCCGATATCGTTTGGAACTGGGTTTCATCCGGCAATTTCCCATTTGATTTTGCAGGGGTTACTGCCTTTGTCGTACTCGTCTGAGGTGCCCTCTGTGTCTCCGTTTGAGTTTCAGTCTTTGTTTCAGTCTGTACCGTAGTTTGAACCTCGGTCTGCTTCTTATCGGTTGAAGCGGATGTAGCAAAGATGAAACCGCCGAGCGTCGACGCGAATAATACGCAAATCGCAGCTACCATGAATCGTTTTTTGGACCGTAATAAGCGCATCACATCGACACCTCCTGATAGATCGTGTAAACAAAGTTACCAAATTCGGATGTAAGTCCGATTAAGATGAACACAAGTACCCACATAATGGTCATTGTGATGACCGTAAGTGTTATATTCAATACCGTTTCGCCAACACCGTAGTTTTGCAACGCTTGAATGTTCCAGAAGAATAATAACCCACTCCACAAAAGCATACCTACCTCAATCGAGCTGTAAATGGATGCTTCACTTTGTGTAAAGATGTTCGAAATAAGGGCAAGCGGGATCCCGAGTAACACAACCGGGAATAAGGAATAACAGCTTCCCACGAACACATCTTTAAACCTTGCTTCACCTTGCTTGATCGAACCTACCAGATAGTTACATACCACCCATGATAACCATACGGCCAAGAAGACTGTGAGCATGTAAGTTGAACCCTTTGCATAGACCGGCACTGGATTATATGTAAAACTCGTATAGAATGATTTCACCAGAAGCATGACTACCGTTAATATGAGAATAACGAAAGCACTGATGTAGCCACCCTTATTCAAATATCTCAAATCACCAAATCCATCTATCGGATGTTTCAAGATATAGAATACATGCTTTAATTGCTGGAACCAGGTTTGA
This sequence comes from Paenibacillus sp. FSL F4-0100, assembly GCF_037993005.1. Taxonomy (NCBI): domain Bacteria; kingdom Bacillati; phylum Bacillota; class Bacilli; order Caryophanales; family Paenibacillaceae; genus Paenibacillus; species Paenibacillus sp. FSL F4-0100. The sequence goes on along the minus strand of NZ_CP150303.1, from coordinate 1,297,072 downwards.
CTGTTTAACTTATTCGATTTCGGCATCATTCGGAAATTGAATTTTTTCTTTAGCCTGGTAAAAACCCATAATAAGAGGCTGGCTATAATAACAGAGTTCGCCAAGGTCGAGAAGTTTTTCTGGAACCATTGCAGGCGAATCTGCCAGAATGAGTCTGAGTATCCCTCACCATCTCCTGCAAGCTTGAACAAGTCTCTAGCGCGCTCGTACTCACCGCGAGAAAATGCGGCCTGAGCGATTCCTTTATAAGCTGGAGAGAAGTGAGCATTCAACTTCAGTACTTTGTTCCAATACTGCTCCCCTTCTGCATACTTGCCTTCCTCCATCAACTTGTAAGCTTCGTGAACCGTTGCTCCAAACTCGGTCGGTTCATACTCTTGAATGAGGCCCAGCGCTTCATCCAAAATATAAAGGTGTTTGTTTGAGTTGGTTTCTACTGCAACAGGTGCCGCTGTTAAACCAACCAGCGAATTACCTAAGGCAGAACGGCCTGACCAATAAAATAACATCGTACCGTTTGCATCATATTGGGAGACAATGTTCCGTGATTTATCAATAATCGTTACATTACCATTCTGATCTAAGGAAACATCGGTAAGCTGCTTCTCAATCAATTCATCAGATTCTACTGTAGCTAAGGAAAACAACCGTTCATTGAACGACATCTCTTTCCATATATTTTCACCGCGAATGTTTAATTTCTTGACTTGCTCTGTTTTGGAACCGGAAACCGTATAGATGAAGCCTTGATCATCGATATCTATATTCCGGATCGTTACAGGCAGAAGTCGAACCTGCCGACTCAATTGCTCTTTCGAATAAAACTGTCTCCGAATGATATCCATCAGCTTTACTTCCGTTTTATTCGTTCCGAAGAACTGGTCGAATTTCCCCTCGGGAGTAAATTGGATGATCCCGTGATAACTTCCTTTCGATACAACATATATAAAGCCGCGTTTATCGATAACCATATTCGTCGGTTCATATACGAAGGATTCATTAATTAGTGGTGATGTAGGACGACCAATTTCAGTCAATAATTTCGCATTCTTATCCAGGTGAACAACTCGCTTATTACCTGTATCCGCAATGTAAACATCGCCATTATCGGCAACAAACACACCCTGTGGTTGATTGAGCGGACTTTCTGGTAACGTGATTAATCGAATGAGCTCACCACTTTCATTCAGATGAACAATCCGATTATTATCGGTATCCGCAATATAAATATCATCATTGTCTGCAATGAATAGATCTTGAGGACGCTGCAGCGATGTATACTCTACTTCACCCTTCTCATTGACGACTGGAATCTCCTGAGCTAATACGCCGACTGGAGAATATGCAGATTGAGTCATTATCGTACGTTCATAACTGTCTTCCGTGAAGGTACGATAAGGAACATCAGCGCTTGCGATCATCGGGAATCCAGTCAGTGCAATCAAGCAGACTAGCCAAAGCACATATTTCGGTTTGCTTGGATTGTTGCGCATTGTACACCTCCCCTATACCACTGCTTATTTGATCCCCGAATGCGCCATGGTCGTGATTACTCTTCTCTGGAAGATCAAAAAGATGAGCAATGACGGTAAAAACATGATTAATGCTCCTGCTGCCGCAGCTCCCTGTCTAGCTACCGAGTTACTTAGCCCAGATGTTAATGTGCTCATGTAAAACGGCAGTGTCTTCATGGAATCTTCCTGCATGAATAAAGTTGAAGTCTCTACATTCCCCCATGCCGATTGGAAAGCAAGGATTGAAATCGTTGCGATGGCAGGTGTAACGATTGGCATAACGATGCGCAGGAAAATTGTGAATTCTTTCGCGCCATCGATCTTCGCTGCTTCCAGCAACTCGTTCGGCACTTGGTCCATAAACTGCTTCAATAGGAATACGCCCACCGGCATGGCAACAAGTGGCAGTACGTGACCTAAATAAGTGTTCATAATCCCTAGGCTTTGAATGACGATAAAGCGTGGAATCGCGATGGCTTCTGTTGCGAATAGCAACGACAGCATAATTAAACCAAGTACAATTTTCGAACCTGGGAACGGATGCTTCGATAAAGGATAGGCACACATCGCTCCTGTGATAACCATGGCAACGCTAGACAAAAAGGTAACTACAATACTGTTAAATACATACCTGGATACCGGCACAATGGTGCTTGCCGTCATGGCAAACAGTTCGGAGAAACTCCCCGTTGTCGGCTCCCTAACAATAAATGTGGGCGGGAACATGAACAGCTCATGCAATGGTTTAAATGCATGGTTGAACAAATAAATGAGCGGAAGGAGCATGAAAATGGCAAGCGGCAAGATACAGATGGCAATCCATATTTGTGCTCGATCGATCAATCTCAGAGCTAATACAAAGTCGCTCCATTTTATTTTTAATTTCCGCAGCATGGCAGTCATCCGTGCCTCTTGCATTATTCATCCTCCTTCGGTGCGAATAAATAACCGAAAAATTTACTTAACACATAACACATCAGAAGAACGACGATAGAAATCGCACTCGCGTAACCGAGTTCGAAACGAATAAATCCATAGTCATTGATATGATCAATTAATAATTGACCCGCATAATTCGGAGTCGGGTTCGTACCCGACAATTGAACCCCAATACCTCCGGATTTAATCGTATGAACGATTGCCATAATGGCTGCGAACATCATCTGCGGCTTCATCATTGGAATGGTGATGTACCACACTTCTTGAAGACGGCTTGATATACCATCAATTCGTCCTGCCTCGTACAATTGTCTATCCACATTGAGAATACCGGCCAAGATGGCCAAGAAACCAATACCCATAGAAGACCAAATCGAGACAATGATCATAATATTGAGCAGGTAGTCTTTATCGAGTAAGAATAAAACCGGCTGATCAATGATTCCCCATTTGAGCAAAAAGCTGTTAATATAACCCGATCGGTCCCCGGTAAACATAACCGTCCAAACGACTGCCATCGCAACACCTGCAGATAACGAAGGAGCATACATGGCAAGTGCATACCAAGTGCGCATCGTTGTTGGCAGCTGAGCAATTAACCAGGCTAACAGGAAGGCTAAGATGTACCCGACTGGGCCTACGAATACGGCAAACTTAAACGAGTTAGGCAATACATACTGCAAGAAAATAATGTCCTGCGAGAATAAATTCTGGTAGTTAAGCCAGCCCCGCCATGATGGAAAATCAAAGGCATTAAAATAAGTGAAGCTTAACAGAATGCCTGAAACAACAGGAATCAGGATAAATATGATGAACATCGCCATAAACGGCAAAATAAACAAGTAAGATAAGCGGTACTTCCACATGTCTTTCAACAAATAATGGATCCGTTCCGAAATGCTGGGCTTCGTCTTACCGAGCTTGGCCTTAGCTCCGTTCACCTTTTCAGAAAGAGCTGCTGCATTATCTGTCATTCAGAATTGCTCCTTTCCAAGGTTCCGTAATTCGGATCAGATCGAGCTTCTTCAACACTTGCCCGTTTTCATCGATATAATTGAACTCTTGCTGTTTACGCTTCATCTCTCGGTTTATTTCTTTAACCGCCTTCTCTAATGCAATCCTTGGATTTACTTGATCAATGGCTGCATTGTTCCAAGCAAAACCAAGTTCTCGAGCCGTCATATATCCTCCCGGTACATTGGGCCATTCTTGCATCCACTGCCATTGATCCAAAATAACGCTGAGATCATCCTGTTTCCAAGGCATATTCGCAAATGCATGAACATTAGCTGAATTCCAGCGGAAGGTTTCACCGCGATATTGCTCCAGATTAAGTCCAAACTCGGTTTGAATATCTTCGGACATATACCATTTCACAAAATCCCAAGCGAGATCGCGTTTCTCTTTCGGCGTATCATTGAAAAGAATGTTCGCTGTCGGTGCTCCCCCGGCAGCCCATCTTGCAATCGTACCGTCTGCCTGCTTTGTTCCAGGAATGGGAGCGATTGCCCATTCATTCATAATTTCCGGTGCTGCGACCAGTAGCTGCATGTATGTATTGAAATCTGAAATACCGATCGGCATGGTTCCATCTCTAAACTGTTGATAGAAACTGTTCACTTGTCGTTCCATTCCGTACACATTGAACATTTCCGTCCATTCTTTGAACGCTTCAAAAGCTTTCGGTTCATTCAATGCACTCGTCAGTCCGTCTTTCGAATACAACTCCACGTTATTTTGGAAGAACAGATACGAGAAGTTATCCGGCGGGATGTAGAAGTTGCTTTCGTTCTGCAATAACGTCGGCAGAATCTTGTATACATCATCCCAAGTATCCGGAACAGATAGGCCAAGCTGATTCATAATATCCTTGCGATAAAACATGATGTTAAAGTTATTGGTCTCCGGTATACCATAAACACCACCGTCATAACGGTAAGGCTGCATAATACCTGGATGGAATTGATCTAACAATTCCTCCGAATCCGGGAATTTTGTAAAGTCATAAATGGCATTGCGCAATGCATAATCAAAGATCGATGCACTCGGTACCCCAATCGCTATATCAGGTAATATCCCGGCTGCTTTACCGAGAACTACCAAATCTGCCGACTGGACCAAATTGATATTCACTTTAATGCCATGCTCTGGTGTAAATCGTTCATTGGCAAGCTGCTGCAGCTCATCGACGTAATCACGCCCTTTGAACATCCAAATATTCAATTCATCTTCTGCATTCCGATCAAGCTGGTTCTTGCTTGAGAAGGAATAGAACAACGTAACGATCGAGTTCCATAATTTCTCGAAGAAGTTTGCCTCTATTCTAGGCAGTTTTGTATCGGGGGCAGCTACATAAATTCGATCAATTTGCAGCGGAGTATTCATCAAATCCACACGCTGGGCCTCAATTTTCTCTTGCATCGTTCCGATGGTTAACTGACTATAAGGAATTTCATTCGGATCTTTCAATAAATCTTCTAAATCTCGCACACTGGATTTAAAGGATTGTGACACATTGTCCCTTACCTTGTTGATTGCGAGCATTTCATCCGTAAGTTTGTTGAAGCTATCCCTTAATACTTCAAGTCTCTTGGTCATACCCGGGATATCTTTCTCGATATTCCATACGCGATACGCATCTGTGCTATTCCCTGTGGCAATACGAAGTTCTCTGGAAACGTCGCGAAGTTCCTTCGACATCTGATCGATGTCGGCTATGACGGGGATATAAGGCTCGACAGTTGCTTCCATCCTGAGCGAATGCTTTCCTTTTGTGAAATAGAAATCAAATAATTCCCCATCCGTATTAGCAAGCGATACCTTTTTCCAGTCACTGTCATATGGGAACAGAACGTTTTTCATTTCGTTAAAAGGAATTTCACCGTCAATATAAATATTTCGGAATACCGTAGCATTTTTACGCAAATTTTGTTTCACACGGAATGTCAGATGGTATACGCCATCTTCCGGAACTTCAAAGTCCCAAGTCACCGCTTGACCGCCTTTGTTCCAGCCCGTACCACCCAGCGTATTAAATCGAACGAGATCGAGTGACTTAGGCTCAGATAACGGACTCCGATCGTATTGCGTTTGAATCGAAGAAGAGTTTTTAAGACTGAACTGTTCACCCTCGATGACAATGGCTTCCTTACTGCCGCTTGCTGCATGAGTTGGATACGTTTTTCTCACGTCTTCATAATTGGCAATGTCTTTAGGGACTTGTAAACGGAATGATTTCAGCGCGACCGACTGGCGAATCGTCTCTATACGAATCGTGTTTTCCCCTTTGTTCAAATGCCATTGCAACGGTTTGCTATAAGACCCCTCAGAATCACGAAAAGAAGTCGTTTTCCAACCCACTTCTTCGTCAATTAATGAACGGATTTGATTACCCTCATCATCATATTTCTCAGGTCTCACCTCAGAGAATCGCCGTTCCAACGAAACGGAATGTGCCTCTCGAAACGGATATTCTCCATTGATCCGGACACTCATGATCACCGACTGGCGCCCGAGCCCATCCTTTGAAAGAAACGGGTGATAATCCGTAGCCAGTTCATATAAGCCTTCTTGATCTACATTTACTTTGTACTCTACCCAGCCTTTAGGCTGAGACCATAGAAGAACATCATGCTCGCCTTCATAAGAGCCCACGGAGACGACAGCATCATCCGACTTCGCATGATACGATTTAGCATCAATCAGAGCCTCCTTCGCTCCCACCTTAACCTTCTTCTGCTCCCATTCTTTCGATATGGTATAAAAATAAGGCTCATGGCTCGAAAAATCTTGAGTACGTGTATCCGGACTGCTTGATTCTGCAATCTTGGGATCACCTTGTGCGTTACCTGGCAACACCGGATTACCTATAAGGGCTACGGATAAGATAACGAGCAATAATCGGTTAAGAAATTTAATACTTCTCTTTACCATTCGTATCCCTCCATCACTTTGTTAATAGAAGCCCTGTATCTTTATGGAAAAATAATGCTTTGTTCATATCCACGGCGACAGCAGTTCTCATTCCATCGTCAAAGTGATAGCGTGGGTGAGCACGGGCAACTAGATATTTCTCCAACCCTATATTCATATGGTAGTAACGGTCAGATCCAACAAATTCACTTAATTCCATCGTTCCGTTAATAATCGACTGTGGATACGCTTCCAACATAATTTCCTCAAAGCTAATGTTTTCTGGCCGCATTCCAATAATGATTCCTCGATCTACGAGATTCATCTGTCTTATCGCATGAGCTTGCTTCTCTGTGAGCTTAAGCCCGAAGCGCTTCGTATGGAATTCAAGGAACCCTTCACGCTCTTCAATTTTGCCGGTCACAAAATTCATCGGCGGGTTTCCGATAAAGTTAGCTACGAACAGATTAGCTGGTTCATTATAAATAACCTCTGGCGTATCTACCTGTTGAACAATCCCCTTCTCCATGACCACAATACGATCACCCATCGTCATCGCTTCAATCTGATCATGGGTAACATAAATCGTCGTGACACCGATTTTTTTGTGAAGCCGAATAATTTCCGAACGCATCTGCACACGCAGTTTAGCATCCAAGTTGGAGAGCGGTTCATCCATCAGAAATGCCTGTGGTGTACGAACAATCGCCCGACCAAGTGCAACACGCTGGCGCTGACCGCCAGATAATTCTCTTGGTTTACGGTCCAGATAGTTTTCAATTTCTAGCACACGGGCAGCCCGTTTAACCGATGACTCAATTTCATGTTTCGGAAGCTTTCTCATTTGCAGACCAAAGGCAATATTATCGTAGACAGACATGTTCGGGTATAACGCATAATTTTGGAATACCATCGATATATCACGGTCTTTAGGCGGCATATCATTCACAATGGTATCGCCAATGTAAATTTCGCCTTCTGAGATATCTTCTAATCCCGCGAGCATACGTAATGTTGTCGATTTACCACATCCTGAAGAACCTACAAAGACAAGAAATTCCTCATCCTCAACTTCGAGGTTAAAGTCTTTCACTGCGTATTCTTTATATTTCCCGTAACGTTTGTGAACATGATTAAATATAATTCTCGACACAAGAATTCCTCCTTTGCACGATCCCATTTTCCCCAGTCAATACCTTGGTTTGAATCTTTTGGTCATGAAATATCTATTTTCCCTTAGCCATGGCATCTTTGATTTTCGCCTCAGATTCTTCCTGCAATACTCTTAGAAACTCTGGAATATTCATATCTGACTCAGAGAATTTCATTAGGCTCCCTGAAAGATCCACATATTGATCCCATTTGCTGATCGTTTTTGGAATGACTGGTTGGCGTGAGAAAAATGCGTTGATATCCATACCTTCATAAACTTCAAGTTCTGCGCCAAACTCTTCGTAAACTTTCGGATCGGTTAGTACTGGACGATCCCCAATTCTCGCTAATTGGGCCTGATGCTCGGGAGACACATATTCGGCAAGGACTTGAAATGCCTCATCTTTATGCTCACTGTATTTATTAATAATGAATGGATGCGAGAATGAAGCCGGTGCAATATTCGGTAATTCCGGCCATACCGGCACTGGTACGGATTGAATATGTTTCGTGATTTCCGGATCTCCAATGCCCCATTTAATGTATCCCGGCCAAGATACGATCATAGCGACATTTTTATTTTGAAAGGAATAATCCTTTCTGACTTCCGGATCATCACTATAAATACCAGGGATGCTGTAGAACTTCTTCATCAATTCAAGGTATTTAATAATTGCCGGTTCTTTCGTAATTAAAACCTCTCCTGTTTCGGGATCCGTCAGGTTCACATTTAATTGCTTTAAAGGGACCAAGGCTTCCGTACCTGCGAATCCAGGGCCCATCTCAAGTCCATGATATTGGATTCCGTCTCTTTCACCCGTCAGTTTCTTCGCAAGATCAACCATGTCATCCCATGTCAGATCCCCTGTTGGATAAGGCACTCCAAATAGATCGAAAACCTCTTTGTTGTAAAACATCGTATAATTGTCGCTAGCTGTAGGCATGCCTAGCAATCTGCCCTCAGAATCGACTAAACGCCAGTAAGCTATAATGGAAGGGTCTATACCACTAAGATCGAATTGGTGGGATTCGATCAAATCATCGAGCGGTTCGATCATATCCAGCTCCTGCAACGCGTCGATTCCCCAGTTGGCAAATATGATATCCGGCACGATTTGTTTCGCGTTCAGCTCTTGCAAGGGCTCCAATTGTGCTTGGGAGTCAACTAATTCCACGTTAATATTAGGAAGCTTCTCATCAATATCCTTAAAAAGTTTATCGAACGCCTCTTGTCCCCAAGGATACAAAATCTTGATGGTAACCTCATCTGTCGTCGATAAGACTTGTTCGTCTTGAGCTTTCGCATCTGTCGGTGACTCTTTCGTCGATGGTGTATCCACGGCTACCGTTTCCGTTGTGTCCTCCTGCTGGCCACCAACATCCGTACTGCACCCTGACAACAACAATGAAATCGATAAAATAAACACAGATAGCAGGACTAATGTGCGTTTCAGCTTCATATAACGCTCCCCCTAATGCATGTCATGTTTATTTCTTGGATTGCTCTTCCTTGATCTTAATTTCCGACTCTTCCTTCAATACACGCGTGAATTCCGCTACGTTCAAATCGGTAGTGGCAAACTTCGTGAGTGCCTCATTGATCGCAACATGCCGATCCCACGGACTTTTACGTGCAGGTGGTTCAGCAAATGGATTTTGGAACATCGCCGTGACATTTTTGCCTGTATACGATGGATCATCTGCACCGAACAATTCCCCATCCTCTTGGCTTAAGGATACGGAAGGAGTCCCCATTCTCATCCGGTATTGGATCTGGTATTCAGGGGAGATCACGTAGGTTAACACTTGCAATGCTGCTTCTTTATGCTCACTGAAATCATTGATGATCCAAGGATGAGCGCCTGGTTTAGGAGCGATTCCCGGCATATCTGCAAACGACGGCACGGGAACCATATCCATATTTTTCTCATACTCAACTCTCTCTTCCACTTCTCCACCAAACCAAGTTAGGAAGCCATGCCAGTTCACGACCATCGCTGCGGTTTTGCCTTCAAATTTACTTTGTTCTTCTGGATTGTAGATGTTGGGTATACTGAAATATTTCTTGAGAACTTCCATCATCTTTGCAAACTTAGGATCTTTATCAAACAATACTTCACCCGTCTCTGGGTCTGTATAGTTCATCGATAATTGATTAAATAACGCTGTTGGCATGGCCCCTAGATCAAGGCCACTATATTGAACACCGTCCTTCTTGACGGTCAGCTGCTTCGCCAGATCAATAAGTTCATCCCACGTCATATTGTCAGATGGATAGTTGACACCTAACAGATCAAAGATTTCCTTGTTATAGTACAATGCGAGGACATCGCCAGCATCGGGAAGACCAATCAGACGTCCTTCTTTGTCCCTTGAACGTAATTCCTGAAGCAGCTGTGGATTGACTCCACTTAAATCAACGCCATACTCGGCAATCATGTCATCCAGACCGAATACCATCTCAAGTTCTTCAAACGGTGCTTGACCGGTGTAACCTAATACAATATCAGGAACAATACCTTGCGCACTTAATTCCTGCATATTCTCAGCCGTCCCGTTCCAGTCAACATGCTCGACGGTCACATGGGGGAATTGCTCTTGAATCGGATCAATCATTCTCGGTGTGAAATAGTCGATTCCCCAAGGCGTCGCTATCTTAAGCGTTACGGGTTCATCGCTAAATGGTTTGACAGGCTCTTTCGGTTCCTCTTCCTTACCTTCCTCCGTGTTTGTATCCGTATTATTGGTATCCGTCGCTTCAGACTGGCTTTCCGGTTCATTAGCTGTATTATCCGAACTATTGCAAGCGGTTACAAAAATGGTAAGCATAAGGCACAGAATCATAAGCACATTCCATATTTTTCGGTTCTTAATCACAATCAATTCCCCCTCATTGTTTATTCGGAATCATAGGTCTCCCCCACATGGTAGATAGCAATTTGGCGGATTGAAGGCACATCTTCATAATCTGTTATTTCTAACTGAAGGCCTCGAACTTTAATCGGAGGGATGCGAATAATTGCTTTATGTCCAATGTTTCTGCCTTCGTACACCGTGATGGACCGATGTGTTTTTTCAGTCGTGACGTTAATCCGAAAACCCCGCACATGTTCTCCGTGCGCCAAATCCTCTTGAATCAGGATATGATCGATTAAATGAGGTTTCGTTGCCTCATAAGACCATCCTGACTTATTCTGCGAACACTGTTCTATTGAAGCAATAGGATTATCGAATCTTCTACGAATCTCACTACCCATTGCCTGTAACTGTGCTGTATCTTTCGCAGGTAACAGACCTTCTCGATCCGGTCCGATATTTAATAGCAAGTTAGCGCCTCGACCTACCGAATAATAATACAAGCCCATAAGTTGATCCAGGCTCTTGATGGTGTGCTCATCACTATCACTGTAGAACCAATTCGCCCGCATCTGTACATCGCATTCAGCAGGTAGCCATATATGTTCACCCAATGCATCCTTCTGCTGGGTTAAAATCGAGAATTCCGTTGCATCTGTAACATTCCAGCAAGGAATCGGCGCAATTCCGTCTTCATTACCTACCCACCGGAAATTAGGATCACCCATATTAAAAATTAAAATATTCGGCTGCAGTCGGCGAATCTCACCCATAATCCTTGCCCAATCATATTCATGATCTTCAGAGCCGCAACCATCAAACCACAGAATATCAATGTCTCCATAATGTCCAAGCAGTTCCGTAATTTGATTAACAAAGTAATCATCATATGCACGGGCATCCTGATTATAAAAATCTGCCGAGCCGTCAAATGGAGAATAATATAATCCAGGTTTTACATCATACTTACGGCATGCGGCGACGAACTCCCTCACCACATCCCCGGTTCCCTCTTTCCATGGGGACTCAGCCACAGTGAATGAACTATACTTCGATGGCCAATTAGAGAAACCGTCATGATGTTTGGCTGTCAATACCGCGTAGTTCATCCCAGATTCTTTAGCTGTTCGAATCCACTGCTCGCAATCTAACCGAACGGGATTGAATTCCGAAGGTGACATCGAGCGCTTATCAAAATCAACATACCCCTCATAGAATGTACGCAGACCAAAATGCAAAAACATACCGAACTCCCAACCCTGATACTCTAATTGCCGAAGAGTAGGTTTAATCATCGAATTCGTTATCACAAAGAGCCCCCTCAACTTTTTTTCTAATCTTAACAATTCTGTTGTGAAGGTGGTGTGAAGATGTTGCGTATTTCATGTGATGATCCATAACGATAAATAGCAGTAAGAACGAGTGTCCTTACTGCTATTTAAGGGGTTAATTATGTATTAGGGATTCATTACAATTTTTCATGTAGATGCTTTGTTTAACAACAACTGCTGCATGAAAGCAATTTGAATAACACCCATGACAACAGCACAAATAGGTATCGCTATAATTACTGCTGCGGGGCTCCATAAATAGTGAAGTAGCAAGCTAATGACGCCTGAACTAATCATCATGACAATAATAATACCTGACGTGTTAAAACTTGACGCTTGAAAATAACGTCTGCTCTGACGGAATGCTGCATCAACATTCAATTGATTAACAACGATACAATATTCTACATAAATAAAGATGACTCGGAGAACTACAAATATAACGAGGGACAAGAACAGTCCGATAACACCTAGAAACGCTGCCAATAACGTTGTAATGGCTGTTTTTGCTGCGGTTATGATCATAAACAAGAAGATAAAGCGGACCGCGTATTTTTTGCCGTCTTTCATAAATTGACCGATTGATATTGGACTGCCTTCCACAACATTACGCAAAGAAGCGATATATCCCCCCTGAGCAAAAGCCATCAGTAACAGCATGAATATAACAGGAATCCACGCTCTCACAGATATCGTATCACCCATAAACTGCATTTGATTGATGAGCTGCGGAATATTACTAACATAACTGACCGATGGAATCCCCATCTCCAGAATAAGACGTATGGATAGTGAAGGCACACCAATAAAACCAACAATGATAAGCCCAATAATGAATGATAACGCATCCAAAATAATCGGATACATAATAATTAATGGGTTTTTGAATAGCAAGCGGAATGTTTTTTTCATGATGAAGTAAAACCTCCGTCACAACTTATATGGCGAATATGAGTTCGCCAGCAACTCGTTTTTGGGCGTTCGGACTAACGGAATATCAATTCGAAACATCGAACCCTCACCTATCTTACTTTCTGCTTGAACAGTTCCCCCATGAGCTTCAATCAGTGCTTTAGCAATACTTAATCCAACCCCGATTCCACCGGTATTTCTAGTACGTGCTTTATCTGCCCGATAAAACCGGTTGAAAACAAGCGGCAAATCTTGCTCCGATATCCCTATGCCGTTATCTCTGCAATAAATAGTAACCATTTCTTTGTGATCAATCGTGATTCCCACATCGATGCTCCCTCCAATTGCCGTATACTTGATCGCATTGGAAATAATATTCGTCATAATTTGAACGAAACGGTCAGGATCTACTTCCACGTGACAAGGGGTATAGATGGTATGCAGAGTAAAATTTATATCTTTGGCTTTAGCTAAGAAGATTAAATTCTCGTAAACATCCCTCACCAGATTTCGTATATCGATTAATTCAATATCAAGCTGGAATTTAGCTCCCTCTGCTTCAGACAATTTTTCCACATCATCCACAAGGCGGCATAGCCGATCAATTTCGGCGTAAATACGATTTAAATTCTCTTCATTCGCTGGATAAATACCATCAATAAGCGCCTCCATTCTGGATAGCATAGAGGTTAGAGGAGTACGAAGTTCATGCGTTAAATCTTGCATCGATTGCTCCCGCCAGTGTTCTTGGTTATTCAAATCTACAACAAGCTTATTCATAGAAGTAATTAGCTGATTCAGCTCCAACGTTCCCGTTTCGGAAATTAAATTATCCCTATGCCCCCCAGCAATACGTTTCGCCTGAAGGCTGCTTAAACGAAGCGGCTTCGACAATCGCCTGGCAAGAAGATAACAAATAACTACCATAAGGCATAATAAGATGATGGTAATACCACCGCTACCTCCAAATAAAGCAAACGAAAAAAACGACGCGGAAGGAAGGTTGAAATCATTATCCAAATCAACCGTAGCATCCAAAATTCCGATTAACTGGCCATCGACATAAATCGGACTGCTCGCCGTGAAGGGCCGACCATATTGCTGACTTTCCAGCCCTGAATCATACAGCACTTCTTCATGGCCCGGAGCATAGTAACGTATACTCATCGAATATACATTAACTGCTTGTTTAAGCCAGTCCATCTTCTCGATCGATAGCTTGCCCGGTTCTAGATGAGTGCGCAAAGTAAAGGCAATTTTCTGCGTTTGATCCTCTACAAACTTCATCTTATAAACCTCTATTGAACGATCAAATGAAAGACGGGATAAGAAATAGGTCGCTAACAAAAAGATCAAAGATGTCAAAATAAGGGAGATAAACAGAATGCAATGGGTCTGGCGTAATCTATTCCACAATTCCATTAGTACTCTTCATCCGGATGGAACGTAAATTTATACCCCGCACCAATTTTAGTTACAATATAAACTGGATTTTTATGATCTTCTTCAATTTTTTTGCGGATATTTTTTATATGCGTATCTGTCGTTCTCCCATCACCAATATCTCGATAACCTTGAACTTCATAAGATAAATCTTGTCGACTATATAACTTATTTGGTTTTTTGAGCAAAACACTTAACAGCTTAAACTCTGTAACCGTTAAATTCACGAGTTTACCGTTTACGTATACTTCCTTCGATTCAAAGTTTATTTGAAGTCTTCCTTTGTTAAATCGCATCACAGTTCGGCTATTTATAGAGAGCATCTTCATTCTTCGCTCCAGAGCTCGAATTCGAGCGATGACCTCTTTCATGCGGAAAGGCTTCGTAATATAGTCATCCGCACCTAGATTAAGACCATTAATCGTATCGATTTCACGAGCCTTGGATGTGATCATTATGATCGGCATGCTGGAAGACCCTCTCACTTTCCGACAAACTTCTTCCCCTGGTATGCCATGAATCATCAAATCCAGAATTAATAAATCAATTTTAAAGTTATGAATTTTTTGCAGGGCATCATTACCTTCTTCCGAGGTATATACCGTCCAACCTTCATTCACCAGATATGATTGTAATATATTGCAAATTGATTCATCATCTTCAACGATTAGAATGTTCATGCTATATTTCTTCCTCCCAATAGCCTCTTCGCTGCTAGCAGTATCTTTATGCCAAATCGGCTTTTCAATTTTCAAATGATCTCTGAAAATCGGGTTAAGAGCGAGCGGTGCTGTTGCCAATTTTTTGTTCTTACTTCAAGTTTACGTCCGTAATTCGTAAAGCTGCCCCCTTTGCTGCAAATGATACATTCCATTTCCTCCTTATCCATATGTTGCTATGGCACGTGCATTTGGAAATTTGTTGAGCCTATTTCTCGTGAGAACGCTTCCTAGAATTAACTATTTGCCATGCAGGTCTCAATTCCTTTTTTATGTACCATGTAAATCGTTTATTCTCGCCTCGCCGATTTAATTGGAATGCCTCCTTTGGATAAAAAAAACCCATCCCGACAAAGCTCGGGATAGGTTGTATCATTTTGGGATCAGGGCCGGTCGACAACGACATATCCGCCGTGCTTTCAGAATCCGAATGCATCAAGTATGTAAGGTTGGCTCCAATACCCGTTCGGTTTGGGTCTTAGACATGTTTCGCTGCGCAGTTACCAGCTTGTAATATATTCCTTGCTTCTCGATCAATTCTTCATGGGTCCCGATTTCTGCAATGACTCCTTTATTCAGTACAAGAAGTCGATCCGCATTTTTCAATGTGGCCAATCGATGTGCTATCGCAATTGTTGTCCGGTTCTTGGTGACACGCTGCAGCGCATCTTGGATTTCCGATTCTGTCTCGATGTCTAGCGAAGCCGTTGCTTCATCCAATATTAGAATTCTAGGATTGTTCAACACGGCTCTAGCAATGGCAAGCCGCTGTCTTTCACCACCTGAAATATTATTCCCGTTCTCCTCCAGTTTGGTATCATAACCGTCTGGGAACTGGCTAATAAAATGATGTGCATTGGCAATTTTTGCAGCCTGTATCACTTCTTCCATCGTTGCCTCTGGTTTTGAATACTTGATATTATTCATTATCGTTCCACTGAACAAAAATGTCTCCTGCAGCACAACCCCGATTTGAGAACGTAAATCTTCCTGCTTGATATCTCTAATATCCACACCGTCGATGCTTATCGTTCCTTCATTGACATCATAGAAGCGGGAGATGAGATTGATAAACGTAGACTTTCCTGATCCCGAGTGACCAACGAGACCTATCATTTCCCCCTGCTTGATATCGACATCGATGGACTTGAGCACGGGTTCATATGATTGGTATCCGAAGGTAACATTCCTAAAACTTATCGTCCCATCGATCTTGTGCTTCGTGGAGTTCGCCGTGTCGGTGATCTCCGGCTGTTCATCAATGACAGAGAATACACGCTCTACAGAAATGAGGGCGTTAGCGATCCATCTAGGCATATTCATTAACCATCCAAGTGGACCATAGATCATGGCTGCGTAACCAGTAAACTGAACTAATTCACCAAGGGACAGCCTCCCGCCCAAAATCATATTACAGCCTACTAGCAATACAAAATATTGTCCAATCTGGATCAAGTAATGAGAAATAGGCGATAAATAACTGTATACTTTTTCACTTCGGATTGTAGCTAAGGCATACTCCCGATGATATGCTCTGAACCGCTTAATCTCCCGCTCCTCTTTACCGAATGCTTTGACCACTCGAATCCCGCTCAGCACATCATGCAGGAATGAATTGGCTTTATCATGAACCCGCCACTGTTTGCGAAAGAGCTTTTTAAGCACGACTTTCCAAACAAAATATTGAATATAAACAACGATCGGCGCCGGCAAAATAATAATAAGGGCAAGCTGCCAGTCTGTGTGAAATAGCAGGAAACTCACAGCGGCCAGCATGATGATTTGATAAATAGCCATCGAAAACACTTCTTGAATCAAATTCCGGATGCGATCTGTATCAGAATTAATTCGGTTCATGATATCGCCAGCACGCTGCGAGGTTAAGAATCCAAGCGACAAGCTTTGAACCTTCTCAAAGACAAGATTACGCAGATCCGCTGCAATTCTTGAACTTACACGGGCCATAATCCTACCCCTTAATACCCCTAACAACTCTCCTGCTACTAAACCAAATGCAATTCCAGCGAGAGCCATTAGAAATATCCGCGTACTTGGGTTTACGCCGTCTGGCGGCTGCAAAGCCGAGTTCACAAGTATTTTTTGAAAATAAGGGCCTGTTAGCGTAACAGCCGACATGATTAATAGAACGGCGAGTGCCGTGACCAATATTTCCCAATGTGACTTCGAAACATCCCAGAGTTTCTTAAAGGCAGCTACTTTATTCATACACTTCGGACATAACCTAGTACCTTTAACAAGGTAGCCGCCGCATTGTGAACATACATTCTCGCTCTCATTGTTGTAGATCCGGATCTTACTGTTCGAAGCCATGTAATTCAGGATTTGAGCAATGTAGGAGAGCCTTGCCGCATGCTGCATCGTGCACCGGATGATGATCCTCGGGGTCTGCATATGCGTCGCCTCCATGATCACATTTCCGATTAAAGGAACAACCTTATAATCATGTGCCTCATGAATTGCACAGGTTTCGGTAACTGTCCCATTGTCTACGTGGACCCACTTGGTCTCCCCAATCACAAAGTAACCATTCGTCCTACGGCTGTCAAACGATAAATCTGCGGGGACGCAATACGTAATATTTTCTCCTAAGGCTTGCTGAACAGCTAGAAGATCTTGCTCTGATAGCTTAAATTGAAGGTTCATCGCAGCCTCCCCTATATATACATTTCTACCAGTCGATATTCCTTCTCGCTTAAATGCTTGATATCCTCGATGACGAATCGGTTCCCATCCACATCGATAATTAACAGCTTGCGATCTGTTACGAGCTTCACATTCCCTCCGCCGCTACGAACCGTAAACCGTACACTCCCGGACACGGTTTCCGTCTCCCAGTAGGAGTACCCGAATTCTTCTTTAATTCCGATCAGTTTTGTGATCTCAGGAGCAAAATATCTCATTTTTATTTGCGCCTCAAGCAGGCTAACGGTATTCTTCGGAAAATCTTCATCCAAAGACTTGATGATGCCAATTTCTTTATTCTCACCTGTGCGAACCGATATATATTCTCTTCTATTGGTGTGTGGGAAGGAGCAATGCAAATATACCGCCGGATATTTCTCATCATTCACTTGAACCATAAGCATTTGGCCTTCCGTTTTCGTAAACACTGTGTTATCAGCCGTTAAATAATTCATGCTCGCTGCGACAGACAAATCGGATTGATTAGGTTCCGTGATTTGCATTAAAAGATTAACCCACCCTTCTCATGCTCAGCGCTTCATCATGCTTTTGTACTAAGCCATGGTATACGCCTTTTATCATCATTAATTGTTCATGTGTCCCTTCTTCAACAACCTTGCCACCGTCCATAACCAGTA
Organism: Paenibacillus sp. FSL F4-0100; assembly: GCF_037993005.1. Classification (NCBI taxonomy): domain Bacteria; kingdom Bacillati; phylum Bacillota; class Bacilli; order Caryophanales; family Paenibacillaceae; genus Paenibacillus; species Paenibacillus sp. FSL F4-0100. The sequence goes on along the minus strand of NZ_CP150303.1, from coordinate 1,278,953 downwards.
AGTAATCCGCATTTCTTAATGTAGACAACCGATGTGCAATCGCTATCGTCGTTCTACCTTGAATTAGCGTTTCAAGCGCTTCTTGAATTTGAAGTTCCGTCTCCGTATCCAGTGATGCCGTTGCTTCATCCAGGATTAAAATTTGGGGATTATGCAGAACCGCCCGTGCGATGGATATTCTTTGCTTCTCTCCACCAGACAGAATATGACCTCCAGTACCAACGATCGTGTCATAACCATCGGGCAGCTTTTCAATGAAATCATGCGCATTCGCAATTCGAGCAGCGTTAATGATGTCATCCAGCGAGCATTCAGGATCAGCGTAAGCAATATTCTCGGCGATTGTTCCCATAAACACATATAACTCTTGCGACACAATCCCGATGCTTTTACGCATCGTGTCGATTTGGAGATCTTTTACGTTAACTCCGTCTATTACGATTTCACCATCTGTAACATCATATAGGCGAGAAATCAGATTCACGAGTGTGGATTTACCGGCACCCGAGCGTCCCACGACACCGATCATCTGGCCTGGTTTTGCATGCATTGACACATCTTTCAGTATCAGCTTGTTCGGCTCATAACCGAAGGTGACATGGGAAAGGCGAATATCGCCATTCAAGCGCTCTATAGGAATCGCATCCTCCTTTTCTACAACATCGGAGACGGCATCCTGTATTTCAAAAATACGCTGCGCCGCACTCATACAACTGGACCACCAATTGACAATGTTATTCATAAACTGTAGTGGACCATACAGCATGTAAATATAACTTATAAAAGTCATGATTTCACCGAACGAGAGACTACCCTGCATCACCCTCCAACCACCAAAAGCCCAGATTAAGATGCCCCCAAATTGAGTAAGGATCGTTAATATCGGGAAGATTGTACTGCTCATCAGGTTAAAGGACTGTTCCGAGTCTGAGTAGGATGAATTCGCTCTCTGGAAACGCTCAAGCTCTTGACGTTCTTTCCCGAATGCCTTCACAACTCGCGTACCCTGTATCGTATCACTGATCATGGCGTTGAGCATGCTCACACGTCTGTGTCTCCGCCAGGACAACCGCCATAGCTTAGGGAACACCCATCGTATCAGCAGCAAGACAAATGGAATCGGGATGAAGCAGATCAATGTGAGTTTCCAGTCCATAATCAACATAATGGTGGTAATACCGATGATATTCATGGCATTGACGATAAAGTAAGAAATGCCATCTACGAAAAAATACTGCAATTCTTGCGCATCATTGCTAACCCTTGTCATGAGCTGACCGGTTTGTTTTTTCTGAAAAAAACTAAGCGATAACCGCTGCATCGCAGCGAACACGCTTGCCTTCAAATCAAATACTACATTCGCCGCCAATCTGGCATTTATCGTGCTAAATAGGATCCCGAACAATAAGGAAATCGTTCGAAAAACAAAAATGAGTAGGATCACGAGACCAATTCGTCCAGCGAAGTCTCCGGTATTCCCAAGGGCTTGGTCGAACAATACCGTACCTTGCAGATAAGGTATGACAAGACCTGTAGCGGAATTGAGCAGCATAAACAGGACAATGAAAAACATCAGAAGTTTATACTGTCCAGCAAATCTAAGCAGCCTAGAGAATATGGCATGCTTTTTCATACATTTCGGGCAAATTTGCCTGCCTTCTTCGGGATATCTCATCCCACATTTCGGACAGGTGATGTTCTCCTGGCGATCTACAACCTCTTCATCGCTAATGTCTTCTTTCTTCTTAATCTTAGTAAAGATCGAGACAAACTTGGCAGCGCTCCCCATCTGTCCATTCGTAAATGCTCCGATGACCCGCTCCTCATCCTCTTGTAGAACAACGATACCGGAGGCGATTAAATTGACGGTGAATACGGTTTCAATATTGTTGATATCAATGGACTCTACATTCGCCGTATCTCCTTGGAATGACACAACGAAAAGCTTTTCCTTACTTAGAATTAAATACGTACTTGCGAAGCCTTCGCCATCCATACTTCGATCACATAACATCCAGTAGATAACGTCATAAGGCTCATGAGGTTGTATCGGAACAATCACTTCATGCGGTAAGCTTTTGATCATGGGCTCCCCTTTCATCATTCGATAAATCTATAATTCCGAATATTTTTTGTTAGAACCCCAATAAGGTATTTATCCCCTGTAAATATATTATCAACTAAGATGTGAAGATAGTGTGTGTTCTTAAGTCTCATCCAGCCAAAGCTCGTACCAGTATACTCCTTTATTTGCATTGTACAGCATACCCGTTTCCAACCGGGGCTTCAACCAGTGACTCCACAGGTTCGCAAGCAAAATCGGCCATAGCGTTTCCCACCAGGATAATATACCCTTCCAAAATATGCTGGCCCTGTCCTTCCAAGTCTTCGGATCTCACTGCACGCCACAAAAAACGCACCACTCAATCAAGATGCGTTTGTCGCTGCTATTCATAAGCTGCATACGGGGCCTGTGCAGCAGCTTTCCAAATTACTCGCTAATATGCCCGCCGATCGTTCCAATATCCACCACTTGGGTCGCATTTTCATGCACATGGATCCATGCTTGCCTGTCGTAAAGCCGGATGCGGAAATCTTCATCTTCATCCTGTCATAGACCTACTCTAAGGTTGCGAAACCTAAGCTTCAACAAAGGGACGCCGTCTGAGATGGCTCCCTTGTTTTAGCCGAACATCACCCATCAAGGCGTTAACATAATTCCTACCGCTTTGCCCCCCATCAATTGTGGCCTTACATCCGTAAAACTCTCACCCGGCCTCCGCAGGGCTTCCAAAATAACCTGCGCGTTATACCCGTCGTAGAAATCATAAATGAGACCGGACTCTCCATTTAACATCTGAATGATTTGCTTCAGGATTGGCAGCGGGCTGACGACGTCGTCCACAGGTACGGGCTGTATATCCAAATCCTTGCCGCTTCGGTACAGGTTGCACCAGTTCTCCAATGCCAAGGTGCCTTCCTCACCGTGGACCACCAGGGAAACACGCTCATCCCCTTCCCGTTCGTCGGTTCCCGACAGGCGAATCTCGATATCATTATGTAATCTGAGAACGGCCTGGACACGGCTTTCGGACTGATTCGAATCCGACGGGAACTCGATCTCGCTCTTCACATGCGTAATCGGCCCGAACACCTGCTGGATCATCTGGATCCAGTGAATGCCGACCTCCAGCAGGTATCCGCCCTGTTGCCTTGACGTAATCCATGGATTCTGCTGCCAGGCCCTCGGCCACTGCGGAAACTCCAGGTACAGATCCATGCTTTGAATCCGGCCGATCGCCTGCTCCTCAAGCAATCCCTGCAGCTTCAGAACGGCCGGGTCGAGCGGAAGCGAGAAATGAACCGCATGGAGCACATCGGCCTTCTCGGCCAGCTCGACCAGACTCCGGGCTTCCGTCAGGCTGCCCGCAAGCGGCTTCTCGCAGAAGACATGGATGCCTTTCTCAAATGCGATCCGGGCCACGTCATAATGCAGGGACGGCGGAACCGCGATATACACCAGGTCAAGCGGCACCTCGTCCAACAGCTGGCGATAGTCGGTGTACAGCCTTGGACGAATCTCTGCTTCTGCGACTTCCCGGTGCAGACTGGATTCATCACTGTCGCAAATGGCGACTAATTCGATCTTTTCTGCATATTGGGGCAGTAAGCGGTGTATCATATGCCGGCCCATGTGCCCTAAGCCGATGACAGCCATTTTTTGTTTAATCATCCTGTTCTCCTATTCATTCACGATTGAAGTTTTCCATTGAATGCCACGTCCCCTATTATAGATCAAGGTGCTGCCGCCCGTACACTTAGATATACCCAGAAACGGTACTGTTCCGTTATTCCTTTGGACCAGAGCGCATGGCCCCTTTTTTTGTATGCTGCCAGCTGTTTAAACCATTTTTTTAAAACTTTTCTTCAACTTCTTCTTCGCTCGCTGAACACGTTTTTTACAAGCCTCTACAGAAATCCCAATTTCTTTAGCTGCCTCCAACATCGAGTACTTATCCAGAGCAATCTTTTTGAGTAATTTATAGTCCTCACTATTGGTTAAGTCAGAGTACATAAAATCAATATCGAGTGCATCACTATTCCCAGGGATCACGTTCTCATCTAACTCCAAGAAATTACGGAGGTACACCTGACTGCGAACTTTGTTTTTAATAACATTCTTTAACGTATTTAATAGCCAACCTTTCGGATTGGGGCTAAATAAGAGTTTGTCGGCTTTAACACACGCAATTCTAAATGTGTCCTGAACGGCTTCTTCAGCTAGTGAACGGTCGCTCAACATGTTTTGTGCATATGCAAACAACAAAAAATACATCTCCAAATATAATGCTTTAATAACACGTCGTTGGTTATCATTTAGAATCATCCTCTCACCACCTTCTCCGCATACTAATTCTCCAATTAAGGTATTATTTTATATAATCTCTTAATATTTGGTATTTATAGTTTACTCGATAAGCGGATTAAAAGGGGCGATTTAACAATTTCTTCAAAATTCAAAAAAAAGCTGAGGACTTCTATCTAGAAAGGCAGGATGGAAAATTAAGCGGCGGCGAAAGATCCGGGAATTGACTCTGCTGTAGTACGTGGATAGGTATAATCCTTCCAAACAATATCCGGAAAAATGAAAGCAACCTAAGCCCGTACGAAACTGGACTCAGGTTGCTTAACATAGCTTTTAAATGGCGGTTTACTTCGCGGTAGTCAGTTCAAAAAAGTTGCCTTCTCTTTATTTATTACTTGAGTCTAAATTATTTGCGTAGCGGCGCAGCAACTCCTTGAGGCGGGTTACTTCGTTATCAATAGGGCTCTCGCTGTCATAAGACCAAGTAACAGTCTCAGTACCAATAGATGCTTGCTGGTCGTCTGCATTAGCTTCATCGGTTAGCGCGGATCCGGTCCATATAATGCCCGCAAGAGCCATACAAAAGATCAAAATGCCCGCCTTCTTCCCTTTTTGGTCCATAATTAAAGATATCCGATTTTTCAAGTCTTTTTTTCCTCCATAAAAATTAGTTGATAATCCTGTTTGGAGCTTCGCACCATTCCTGACAACGGCAATAATGGTCTCCCCATATTGCATTCGACGTTGATGATCTGCATTCTGTAAAACCAATGCATCACAGGAGATTTCACATTGTTTCGCAGCCGCTTTTGCCATAAGATAAACCACCGGATTAAACCAATGAATCGCGGTTGCCGTCAAAATCATGGCCTTATACCAAAGGTCGTGCCGTTTATAATGAATCAACTCATGCTTTAGAATCAGTGACAATACATCATCTGACAGTTTCATAGGCGGAAGTAAAATGACAGGTCTGAAAAAGCCAACGAGCATCGGGTTTGTAACACTCTCACATACGCTTAACCCTACAGGTTTGGTAATCCTCAGTTCCGATCTTACACGGTTCAAAATCCCCAAAACCTTCGCATCGATAACAGGCTCACTCCATCGGCGTACCGTCTTTATGAAGCGACCATGCCGCAGGGCATGATACAATACGATGCTTACAACGCCACATCCCCAAATCGCTGCAAGCAGCCACCACAAAGGGATTGTTCCCCGAGCGTTACCCATATCGCTTACGTCCATGAACGGCATTGATTGGGCAAAAGCTACAGGAATATCCGGGATGGACACATGGAGAATTAACTGGTCGATCCGGGGACGAAAGGGGAATATCCAGCCTGCCGCAATCAGCAACCAAACCCTATACATCCACTTTGCGGCATATCGTTTTGATAAAAGGGGCCGTATTGCCGCATACGCAAGCGTTATCAACGACATTGAAACAGAGCAATGGATCAGGGTTACTAAAAATCCCTGCATATCACTCCCTCTTTTCTTTCAGCCACTTTTCTAGTTGATCTAAGTCGCTGTCCTTTACCTTGTTACCAGCATACAGCGTAGCAACCAAGCTGAAGAAGGAATTCGCATGAAAACGCTCCATAAAGTCGCCCGTTTCAAATTTCAGGTAGTCCTCCTTGCTAATAAGAGGAAAATAAGTGCGCTCTCTTCCCTTTTTTTCAGCTCGAATGAAACCTCGTTCCATTAGCCGTAACATTAGGGAAATGACCGTCTGCGCTTTCCATCCCCTTTCGTTTCCAAGCTGTTGCATAATAATTTGGGTCGTTACAGGGGGATCATTGGCCCAAACCACTTTCATAATGTCAAACTCCGCATCAGGCAGCTTTTTCATCGTTTTGTGAATCAACTCCTTTAAGACAATTGTCTACATAATATTCTACACTTGTCTTATATAGATGTCAAAACTAAACAAACAAGATAAAATCTGGATCATCATAAAATGCTATTGAATTATTGAAGAAACTTGTCCCCGGATTGCTACATTAAAACATATATGTAATGAAAGCCAAACAATGTAACACTCATGAATTGGAGGTGGTTCCGTTGGACAATGAACGTACATCTTCACGTGGAACAGCATAATACTTCACTTGATAATACAGCACTTTTGAAACCCAAATTCCCAATTTTAGAATGGAGGCTATCGGCAATGAAAAAAAACGCTCTCTTATTTTTCTCGGTACTGACTCTTCTCCTTCTCCTCACTCCGAGCCTTGCTTTTGCGAATGATCAACAGGACTACAACTCCCTGTCACAACAGGAACTCGCGTATCAGGATATTGACGTAGCGCCCGAGGAATGGAAGGACGAAATCTTGGACGCAAGGAATTCTGTAATTTACAGCACTTCTTGGACTGTTGATGGCCAGGTTACGTATGAGCTGCCAGATGGAACAATTGAAGAGCTTCCTGAATTTTCGGACCTGTTTCCGGATTGGGAGGTTCCTAAATTGAAAGAGGACGTGCGCAATGAACAGTTAGCTAAGCTGAAAGCTTATGATTTTCAGATCCTTGCCGCGAATTATGTAGGGTTCGTCTACCTATTTGAACCATCCGATTCTTCAGCGACACTGCCGTTTTACACCTTTTATACCAGCGCCAACAGAGTTACAATGACAGCCGACTCTTTGCCAGGGACAAGCTATAATGGCGGTTTCACGAATATTGACACTGGTGCAGACCTCGGTTATGTAAATAACGTTAAGCAAGGCGGAAAAATATATCTTACGAACCCTAAACGTAACACCGCCTACGGGGCTCGTGCGAGTACGCACAGCACAACCGGATATGCGCAAATGAGTGTAGTTGATGGTTAACGTTGCTGGTGGAGAAGACTCTACACCGAGGTAGTTATTTCCAACTAATGTGGTGATTAGGATATGTCATATTTCAAACTTTAGTTGCTAGAAGTTCTATTTTATCAATTATCAAAGCGCCACGCCTCATGAAAAAGGGCGTGGTGCTTTTCTCAAGTCATGGTACCTGCCATTCTAAACTCGATGCTCATCCCTTCGGAAAAAAAATTGTCGATATCAAAAAGAACCCCACCGGCTAAATGCTGGCAGGGTCTTTGTTATTTAGTCCACTGTTAACTTATGTACCTATTTACCTCGTTTGCTCGTAAGCTGTTATGGTACCTTTAACGTTTCCGACAATTTTCAATCGATACTCTGTATTGGTTTTAAGGTTCTCAAAGTATTCATACCGACTAACATTGACAGGTATCGTAACGGTTTGGACTCCAATATAACCACCTGACCAAGTGCTGAATTCATCAAGTACTACCTGATAATCTTTAGTGCTAGGGTTAGTGTTTGGTGTCGCACTTGAGGATATTCTAATAGAATTTAATGTTGAGCTAGGTACAACAATATCCCTTGGAATCCGGTAATTAGTTGTAACCTCATAATCAGCTGTATAATAAATTTTACCATATGCAGCAAAAGGAGTGATCTCAGATGGTTCAGATTCTACAAATACTGCGGAGCCATTTTCAGGTGCGTTTAGCAAGTCCTCATAAGATGATTGAGCAAATACAGAGCTCGGAGCTAACAAACCGACTAGCAATGTCAAAGATAAACCAAGTCTTAACTTTTTCTTCATCAATGATACCTCCTAAAATTTGATAAAATAGTATAATTACAGGTATAATATAACACATATAGCCATACTATATAAGCAATTAGGAGGTAATAATGACAAAAGTTGTTATTAAATTTGGGATTATTATGTTATTTTTACTGTTTTTTGTAATTTCAATTGGTTGCAGTAACAAAAATCATCCGGAGAGCGTATTAAAAAATTATATTAAACTAGTAGAAGAAAAGAAGTCTGATGAAGCTTATACTTTATTGAATCCAGATAACTTACCGGATAAAGAACTGTTTGCTGATTCCATCGAAAATCAACCAACGATTAAATCATTTAAAATTCTTGAATCAAAAAAAGTTGATGACAGCACCTACAAATTTCTTACAAACATGAAAACTGATAATGGTATAGAAAGCGAAAATGTGTTTGTTTTGGTAAAAGAAGGTGGAGATTGGTTGATTTCTTTAAATACTGATCCTACTAAAAGTATTGAATTTTAGGTAATCTCGTATACCATTTAGGAAGGCACTTGGTAAACACAATGGCCCTGGGCACACCTTGAAGTGCACCCCATAGATTCGTTGACGGAGATAAATACACCTTATCGCAAGCAGAGTTAGCAACTTCATTAAGATCAAATCAATGGACTTATCGGACTGGATTATTAAAAAACGGAAATATGATCATTGATCTTCATTGGATGGAAATACATCCTGCATCCCTCAATCACAAATAAAAAAAGGACGCGATTCGCTCACGTCCTTTTTTGTCACCAACTACCTCAATCTTGCCAACAGAAAACTCCCTCAAGCCTTCCTTCTTGAGCTTATCCCTACTTACACCTATTGTCTGAAAACCGTCTACTATATTACTCTACTTCTCAATATACCTCTCAATAACTCAACCTTTAAACATCTTCTTTCACCAACACATCAAAAGTCTTTCATATGCCCATCATTTTCTTGCTCATTGACCTTTTCTCCGGATACGAAAATAGAAAGCTGTCCTTGATACTCCCACATCTTTATCCAAGGATATGTTCCCTCTGGTAGCTCAAAAACTCTTTCCTCTAGGGGCTTAATAGGTTCCTTGGAAGTTTTACTGCCATGCAAAAATGTTCCTGGGTGAATATTAATTTCCTTACCCGTATCATTAAAATAAACTAACTTCATCTAAATCTCCTTCTATAATGGTTAATTTTGTATCCATATTGTATCACACCAAACGGCAGCCTCGATGCCCTCTTCATTGCAGATGTTGCTTCGTCTAAGATCTTTTCATTCCATGGACAATCCACGATAAACTCCATTCCTCTAGAGTTTTACTAAACAAGTATAAACACGCAAAAAGTTAATTAAGCAGGAATACAATTCACTCCACTCCCTTCAACGACTCTATCATATGAATCCGCGTCACCTTTTTTCGAAGCATGAGGTTAGAGAGAAGGGTCAGTAAGAATGCCAGCACAACAGATGCCAGCAGGATCACTAGGTTTAATTGATCCGGGATTTGCTGATGCGTACTCGATAGCGCCTTGATGATGATGGAATAGACATAACCGCTGATCGGCAGAGCGACAATGACCGCAAAAGCGGTTAACAGCATGTTCTCAGAGAAGATCAACCGGTTGATTTTACGTTTGGGATAGCCTAGTACCTTCAGGGTGGCAAGCTCGCGATTCCTTTCGTAAATGTTGATGGAAGAGATCGTGTAGATGGCGCCGAAGGACAGAATGATAGCGCAGATGATAAACATGATGAAGATAAAGCTGTTTTGCTTCAGCATATACTGCGCTGATTTCTTGAGATCATTCTTGTCTGCAATGGCATCCACCTGTGGATCTTGTTCAAAGAAGCTGCGAACGTCCGCCAGATCTGCTGCGCTATGTACGCTCACTAACAGCGAAGAAGGATCGTAGTCGATTCCCAAACTCTTCATATAGCTTGGTGTGCTGTAGAACGACGGATTCGAATACTGTGTGGATATATCCAGAACCCTCATATCGACGATGGTTTGGTTAAGCTCCGGTGCCGTAAATTGAATCTGAATCGTATCCCCTTCTGCAATATGATACTGATCCGCGTAAGATTTCGGTACCAGCACGCCATGTTCCTCTAACGATAGCCGATTGCCTTTTTCATCATAAAAGCGAATCAACTCATTATCCTGCTCCGTAACCACGAGCGTAGCATTTTCTTTGTTTTCCCCTTGGATGAGTTCCACAGGGTAGGTGGACAACCCATAATGGTCTACAATGCCGGAGGGCAGTGCTGCCCTATCCGGGAACGATCCGATCGCATAATCGACTCGTAAATCATACGTATTTACCTCTTCAATCTGGCCAGCTACCTTGAGCAGGGCCGTCTGCGTGCCGAAAGCCGTGATCAACAAAACCGTACTGACCACAACACCAACGGAGCTCGCGAATGCTTTTTGTTTATTTAAGAAGATATTTCTTAGAATAATCTTGTTGCTGTAGGACAGCCGACTCCACATCCCTGGAATTTTCTCTATGAGCAGCCTCTTCATCTTCTTGGGCGGTTTCGGACGCATTGCCTGCGCAGCACGTTCTTGCAAGATCGCTCTTCCGCTGAAATAGCAGGACAGCATGCCAAACGCACTGGAGCAGATCATCGGAGGTAGGAGCGTAAAGAACGAAAGGGTGAACGTCAGGTCAGGCAGGGAGTAGGATCTTCCAATCGACGTTGTTATGAGTGGAATGAACAGGGCGGCGGCGATGGCATAGCCCAGGATGGAGCCGATGACACCTGCCAGCACGGGGTAGCCCATGTAATGCAGCATGATGCTTCTATTTTTCACCCCTAATGCCTTCATAATGCCCACTTGATTTCGCTGGGAATCTATAATCCTCGACATGATTAGAAACAGGATCACCGCTTCAATCAAAAAGAGAACGATCGGGATCACCCTGCTCATCAGCTTATTATTATGGATCGTTTGCTGGGTCTGGGAATAATTGAAGGTACGTTCTTTGCTGACCTGGCTTACATAAGGGAGTAACTGGGAATGTGCCTCAATGGCCTGGCCTAACTGGTCAATATCGTAACCATCCTGGGCAGTAATCATGACCTCATTGTAAAACATGCCGCCTGCGATTTCAGATATGGTCTCTTCGGGGATATAAGCTATACCAAAAGCTTGATGGTCCTGGGTTTCGTTCTTCTTGGCATGCTCCACATTCTCATTCAGGCCGCTAATCGTGAACGTCATATCCTTGTCATTCACACGAATGCTGATGGAATCACCGACACGGTAATGATGCGCCTCAGCATAGTGGGAGTCCAATAGGATCTCATTCGGCCCTTCTGGCATCCTGCCCTCCATCATCCTGGATGTGTTGATTTCATTCGGTACGGGGATCGAATGCACCGTTAATGTAGCTTTATCATTCTCAAAAGCCTGTTCGGCCTGGACGGTATAACGCCCTTCAATGTGTTGAATACCATCAATGTCTCGTAAGTCCGCCACATCCTCTTCGGAAATTTGACTGTAATAAACATTCAAATCGCTTAGATTATGTTCTTGAAAATACCCCTTCGTATAGGCGCTAAGATTGTCGCTCAAGGTAACAAGCCCCGTGTAGAAAAAAGCTCCCACCGCGATAACCAAAACAATGGCTATGAATTGTCCTACCGACTGTTTCATGTCCCTTAATAATTTCAACGATAAAATCTTCATCACCACTCGATCCCTTCAACGCTTTGTTTGTGCTCATTGATCGTGATGCTCTCGATCTTCCCGCTCTTGACGCGGATCACTTTATCCGCCATCGGCGCGATGGCCGAATTATGGGTGACCAGCACGACGCATGTCTTCGTTTCCTTGTTCAAATCTTGAAGAAGCTTTAACACCGATTTTCCTGTCACATAATCCAGAGCACCGGTGGGTTCGTCGCAGAGGAGAAGCGCGGGATTCTTGGCAACCGCTCTTGCGATCGCAACTCTTTGCTGTTCACCGCCAGAGAGCTGGGAAGGGAAGTTCTTCAAACGATCCGCTAGTCCAACCTTATGTAAAATATCACGGGCGTCCAGATGGTCCTTACATACCTCTGTCGCAAATTCCACGTTCTCCAGCGCATTCAAATTCGGAATCAGGTTATAGAATTGAAATACGAAGCCAACCTTCTCGCCTCGATATTCGGTTAATCTCTTCTCGCTCCATCCCGTAATCTCTTGATCTTCAACAAACACTTGTCCCGCGGTAGCGGTATCCATCCCGCCGAGAATGTTCAAAATCGTGCTTTTCCCCGCCCCGCTGGCCCCTAGAATCACGACGAATTCCCCCTCCAATATGGAGAAGTCAACGCCCGCAAGGGCTTGAATCGTCACCTCGCCGATTGAATAGGCCTTGGTTACGTTTTTGAATTCGATTAACGTTGTCACTTCTTACATCTCCCCGTATTGGATTTTCCGGAAATGGGTTGCCTGCCATTCCCGGTCACTTGTGAAGAAACTACCGTTTCTCACTAAACCGCTGGTTTCATTCTATATCCATCATATCTAGCCTCATGGATATTTCTTCCTGCAGCCGATGTATTTGCGTATCGGTCTTCAGAAGGGTCTTTGTCGCGCTTCTCCCGCTTGGCATCATGAACACAATAAGAGCCATATAAGTGGTATTATCTCCTCAGGGTAGACAGTGAAAAAAGAGGACATGTTACAATGAACTCAAACACTGGATACCGGAGGGGATTTTTGTTATGTCAGCAAAGAAAGGCCAAACCTTTAATCGATATAGTGAAGAAACAAAGAAAGAAGCCGTTCGTCTGCGAGTGGAAGAAGGTTGGGCGTACAAACGGATCATGGAGAAGTTTGGGATTAAGAGCGAGAGCCAGATTATCACATGGGTTCGTAAAAGCCAAAACGGCGAGAGTTTTGAGGATTACCGGGGACGTTGGACGAAGAAACATTTTAGTAGTGCAGAAGAAGAAAATGCCTATCTGAAAGCGCAGGTAGAATATCTAAAAAAGCTCAATCCAAATTTGCACGGAGAGGGAAGCTGGATTTCGAAGCCCGGTGCCAGTCCGTTCGAGAAATAAGCAAGCGGGCACCTGTGGTCTGGCTGTGTAAAATGGCTGAAATCTCGCGTGCAGGTTACTACAAATGGATGAAAAATGCTGCCCTCCGAAAGAAACGAGCAGATCCGGATGCGGATCTAAAATCACATATTTTAGGCATTCACCGGCTTCGTCCTTATTTCGGCTACAAACGTATGCGAACCGCGTTAGGCAAGGAAGGCCTTGTGGTGAATCACAAAAAGGTACGCCGCTTAATGAGAGAACTTCAGATTCGTTCCGTGATTCGCAAGAAACGTCCATTTGCTGGCCGGAAACCGTCCGTTCTGTTCCGTAATGTCCAAAATCGGGAATTCTCGGTAGCAGCTCTTGTGCAGAAAGCTTGTGACGGATATTACGTATGTCCGAATTGGGCATGATTTTGCGTATCTCTCGGTGGTGATGGACCTGTTCAACAACGAAATTGTAGCCTGGGAACTCTCCGAGCGAAATGACTTAAAACTGGTTACGGACACAGTGAAGAAACTGAAATGTGGACCTTCCTAGCTCCATTCGGATCAGGGGTTTCAGTATACAACACAAAGCTATGACAAGTTGCTTGAAGAGAAGAAGCTCACAGGAAGCCATTCTCGGCGTGGGAACTGCTATGATCATGCTTGTATCGAGTCTTTCTTCTCGCACTTAAAGACGGAGAAGTTGTATTTGGAGAAACCTCAGAATCTGGAGCAGGCAAGAAGTCAAATTACGGAGTACATTTCGTTTTACAACATGGAACGTTTCCAAAACAAACTGGGCGACCTCTCCCCCATTGAATTCCGGGAAAAAGTCGCCGCTTAATAGAATCTCTTTTTTCATTGTCTACTTGACGGGGCAATGACCAGAGAGACAAGAGCTTTTCTTCATATGAGAGTTGCATACCATTACTTTAATTCCCGAAAAAAGCGTTCGATCCTGGCTCTATCCGGCAATGCAGGGATTCCTCCTTTTTGGGTCGTGGCCAACGCGCCGGCAGCATTGGCGAAACGGACACATTCAGCCACATCGTCAACGGTCATCCCGTTAAAGCCGTCGGGGATTCCCAGAATTTTGCCGATCGCCGCTCCGACAAAAGCATCTCCCGCTCCCGTTGAATCAACCATTCGTACGGGATAGGCAGGCGCCGTCCCAACCGCATGCAGATAACGGTAAAAACATCCCCGTTCCCCCAGCGTCACAAAAATCAAGGGGATGTCGAACTTCCGCATCAGCTGCAAGGTGCCTTCGCCCGGATCTATTCTTCCTGTCAGAAAGATCAGTTCCTCCTGGGATACCTTCAGAATATCCGCAAAGGACAGCCCCTCTTCGATTGCCTTCTTCGCGTCCGCCAACGAATTCCACAGCGATTCACGGAGATTGGGATCGAACGTAATCAGAAGCCCTTGGCTTTTGGCGTGCTTCAAAGCTTTGAGAGTTGCTGTTTTTGCCGGTTCCGCCGTCATGGACAATGAACCGAAATGAAACACCCGTGACTTCTCGATGAGATTGTAATTCAATTCGTTCTCATCCAGAGTAAGATCCGCACCGGGATTACGACAAAAACTGAAGGAACGCTCCCCATGCTCAGTCAGGTGAACAAACGCCAACGTGGTATGGACTTCCTCAGAGAACCTCAATCCCTCCGTATTGACGCCGTACTTCTGCAAAGTGTTCCGCAGCAATTCACCAAAGCGATCGGTTCCCACTTTACCCAGAAATGCCGTTCTCATCCCCAGTTTCGCCAGCAGCACAGCTACATTGGCGGGTGCCCCGCCGGGGTTGCATTCAAACAAAGCCTGCCCTTGTTCCGAGTTCCCGGCGGGCGTAAAATCAATTATCAACTCTCCCATCGTCACCACATCAAACATCTACTAGGCCCCCCCCTCACCAAACGGAACGTAGCTTCCAGGACTGGAAGGAGGTCAAGCTCACGGATCCGCCTCGGCTGAACAGAAGAGTGACTATATTGTCCGGATGCGGAAACAAATTGTGGGTCATCACTGTACGTCCCTCATCGCCGTAAATTTCCACAACGCTGGTATCCATCAAAATATGAAGCTTCAGCTTTTTCTGCCCAAACGCCTCCAATTTAAATTCGCATATACCTTCACTCCAGCCATCGGATCGACTGCGGTCGAATTTCAAAATCCCTGTCGTTGGAAAGTAAGAGAGCACCGTTTCCTCGGTTCGGTCTGCGGAAACCCGTAGCTTAAACCCAAATTCCTTGGCATCGCAATCCTCCAGATCGAATTCGGCGATCATCTCCCACGCCTCGCTCGCCAGATCGTCCAGAATAATTTCCATGTCTGCCCCAATCTGCTGTTCGCTGCTTCTGAACCGGCCTTCCTCCCGCAGAGAAGCAAGTTCGGCTATCGAGAGAAATTTCAGCCTTCCGTCTTCATCCAGCTCCACCGTGCGCGGAATCGACATGGACCCACACCAGCCCTTTTGTGTGGGTGGCGCAAAATCCTTGAACCACGGCATCCAATCCCAGGAGTTCAACCAGGCGATAATAATTCTCCTACCCTTGTCGTCCAGCAACGATTGCGGCGCATAGTAGTCGAAGCCAACATCCACCTCGCCCTGCACATCCCAGTTGAATATTCCGGTGGTATAGTCCATGTCCCCCACCAAGTAGACGGTTTTCGTATTTCCCATGCCCATCGGCGAGAACATCAGTACATGCTTATCACCCAGCGGAAAGAAATCCGGGCATTCCCACATCGTCCCGAGACCGCCGTCGCTTTCGGCCAGGACATTGATATATTCCCACTGCCGCAGATCAGGCGAACGATACAGCAGTGCCTTGCCCCGACCGTCCTTGCAGGAGCCAACGACCATATACCAGCTATCTTCGTGCTTCCAGACTTTCGGATCACGGAAATCGTTCGAACCCGTTTCGGGAGGGAGGGCAATCACGGGATTGCCCTCATATTTTTCGAAATGAATGCCGTCTGTGCTGGTGGCCAGGCACTGCGTTTGCACCACTTCACCGTCACGAATAACCGTTCCGGTATAGAACAGGTACAATACTCCATTATGATCCACGGCCGAACCGGAGAAGCATCCGCCCCGCTCATCCAGATCGTAAGGCTCACTCGGCGCGAGCGCCACCGGGAGATGTTCCCAATGCACGAGGTCCTTCGATTTGCTATGTCCCCAGTGCATCGCGCCCCAGCGGTCTCCGTAAGGGTAATACTGGTAAAAGAGATGGTATTCTCCTTTAAACTGAATGAAACCATTCGGATCGTTAATCCAACGGGCAGGCGACATAAAGTGGTATTTGTGCCGCGACGGTTCCCGCGCGGCCTCTTCCCTGATTGCAGCGATGGCGGCTTCGGCCTTCGCCAAGGCCTGCACATGCCGTTCTTTACTTCCTTGCTGAACAGCCATTATGTTTATTCCTCCATCGTTTGACGTACTTGTCTGGCTTGCTTCACGTTGCCTTCAGAGTGCCAAGGCGTACGGTCCAGCTTCTTCTGCAGTTCGGCTTTTCTTCCTTGGTCGTACTCTTTCATGCGCTCCTCGGCCATCTCCTGCGACTGCTGCATTTCGGCGTTCAAGGACACGCCTTGCAGCTTCGCTATATTGACAAGCTGCGGCATCAGCTGGATTCGCTCCTCCACCGGCAGGATGCCAAACGGCTTGGAAGGCAACGTCTGGTACCAATAAGCGGTCGAGGACCAGTCGTCTGCCAGATGGTTGGCATGCCCGTGTTCAATCGTTACCTTCAAGCTTTTCGAGAAGTGGATCGGATCGGTAATATGGAAGCGGTAAGACACCTGGTAACCGGGCACGTCGCTTTCATGCACGATCGAGCCGCAGAACGGGAACGCGTTTTTTTGCATGCCCCAGGCGTGATTGAAGTAATCTTCCGCCCCGGTGCCGACGATGCTCGGCAGTTCCTCGCCGTCGATAAAAATCATGTCGTCGCCTTCGCCCCACCAGCTGCCCTGGAAATGCGTGACCGATAAATTGCAGCCGATATAATGACCTTCTCCTTCCGTCTCCAGAATTACGTAGTTGCCGGCGCCGTCCAGATTGGCCACGCGGTTGACCTCCGGCGTGTTGACCTGCAAATTCGCGCCCCACCCGTCGCACGGATATTCGCGTCTCCACTGCGCGTGGAAATAAGCAGTGTTTGCCTCTAACGGCTGGCGGTACAGTTCATAATCGATGTGAAAATAAAGACCGAACGGCACATCGTTTTCATTGACGATTTCGATTTTGGCCCGCTTGTTGAACGGCATCGGCAAATAGCAGTTGACCGAAGCGACGCCGCCGAATTTAAACTGTTCCTCCGGTTTGACGGACACGGTAAACGGCAGCGAAGCGAAGTTCCCCGGCATGGAATGGCCGATGCAAAAGAAGTCGCCGAGCGGCACGAGTACGCTGGGATGAGCCTGATCGTCCCAAGTCATTTTGATCAGTACCTTACGGTACCAAGCCGGATCGGCCACCTCCCACGTGACGCCAAGCGCGTTGTGAATTTCATTAACCGGTGCAATATTGGCTCCGAGGTCCGGGCGCATGACGCTTGGCCCCAGCACCCGGCGGCAGAAGGAAGTCATCCAGATGTGCGAAATGCTGCCGGGTCCTTCGATATCCCCCAGCACGACGCTTTCCCCTGCCGGGATCATCCAGTAATCCTGGTTTTTCCCTTCCTGATCCCAGCTGGAAACCCGGGCTGTACGAACCTTTTTGATTTGCGTCAGTTGTCCTAAAAAGTTAGCGCTTTGATGATTCATAATAAGTTCTCTCCTTCATCTATTCATTAATTTAGGTAAAACCATTGAAAGTAGGGTAAAAGCAACTATCCTTTAACTGCTCCCGCCGTCATGCCTTCGATAATAAACCGCTGGAACACGCCGAAAAATATCAACTGCGGGACGATAATCAGGATGCCGGCGGCCAGCGTGCCGCCATAATCGATACTGTACGCCCCTTTAAACTGGGAGATACCCAGTGAGATCGTATATTTCGCCGCATCGCTAATCAGCGTCACGGCGAACGGAAACTCATTCCAGATATACAGAATGTTGAAAATAAACACCGTGGACACAACCGGCATGATAATCGGAAACACAATCGATTTGCACAGCATGTATAAGCCGCTCCCGTCTATAATCGCAGCTTCCTCCACTTCTTTTGGAAATCCCCGCAAAAAACCGGTAAACAGCAGCGTATTAAATGCGATCGCTGTCGCGATATAGGGCAAGACGAGCGACCCGTAACTGTTGAGCAAATCCAGCGTGATCGTGATTCGGTAAACGGGAAAGATCAGAATAAACGCCGGAATGGCCAGGCCGGAAATAAAATAGAGCTGGATCAGGTTTTGGAGCCTCTTCGACTTGAACACCATACGAGTTAATGCGAACGAGCTCATGAACGTGATGACGATTTCGATCACGATTGTGATGACCGCGACGAAGATCGTATTTTTATATAAAGTGAAAAAATCCAGTGTGGCGAAAGCCCGTTTGTAATTTTCCAAGCTCCACGACGCGGGCCAACTGAAAGGGTTGTTCAAAATCTCGCTGCTGTTGCGAAAAGAGAGAAAGCAAACCCAAAGCACCGGCAGCAAAATGAGCAAAGTCACCCCATAGGCCAACACGTACCATCCCAGCGTTTTCCATCGGCGACGAAACGAGATATCAGCTTCCGTACTCATTTCCATCTCTCCTTCATTCCTCTATGTTGGACTTGCTCAGCTTCAAATAGGCGACGGAAAACAGCACGGTCAGCAGAAATGTGACGGTTGAAATGGCCATCCCGTATCCGTATTCAGCGGAGGTAAATGTCGTATTGTACATATAGGTGACCAACACTTCCGATTGATGGTTCGGCCCGCCCCCTGTGAGCATAAACACGGTTTCAAAAATCTTGAACACATTGGTAATGACCAGCACAACAACGATTTTGTTCGTTTCGTTCATCATGGGCACCGTGATGTGCCACAGTTGCTGCCGGGAGCCTGCACCGTCAATCGCGCTCGATTCGTACACGTCCCGGGGAATCATCTTCAAGCCAGCCAAGAAAATCGTGGCAATGAACCCGATCTGCTGCCAAACGAACACGAAGCCAATGGAGTAAGGCGCCAGCGCCTTACCGCCAATCCACATCTGGGTCAGGTTTCCGAGCCCGAGCTTGAGCAGCAGCATATTGATCAGCCCCATTTGCGGATCGAGCACGAATACCCAGATCAAACCGACGACGATCGGTGCGATGATGCTAGGCGTATAGTTCAGCGCCTTCAGGGCGCCGCTGCCCTTGAATGCGCGGTTTAGCAGAAGCGCCAACAGAAACGATAGCGGAATCAGCAGGATGAGCGATACGCCGAGTATAATGAACGTATTTTTCAGTGAAACCCAGAAAAATGAATCCGTCAAAAGCCGTTTGTAATTTCCGAGTCCAACAAATTCCGGAATACCGATACCCGTGTATTTTGTCATGCTGTAGTAAAACGAGATGAGGATCGGGATGACGATATAGCCAGTAAACAGAATCAAAGCGGGAAACAACATGAAACATATATTTCTTCTTTTGCTTAACCAGATCATTTTCTTTGGATTCCTCCCTCCCCTATCTTCTTCACTGCTGTTCGATTTTTTGGTCAATCAAATCAAGAGCCTGTTCAGGCGAATAGAACCCGTTAATGACTCCGTAAATACTGTCATACATGGCATTTCCAATCGCATCGGAAACCACGAGATCTGGTTGGGCAATCGGTTTTTCCCACTCTGGCTCGTTCATCGCTCTGATCAACTCGGCATACACCGGGTGGGAATTCTTATCGACATCGGCCTCATAGTTGGTGATCGGCGGCAGTTGATTGTCAACCATGATTTGCATGCCCTCCTGACTGTAATAGAAGGTGAAGAACTTCTGTACAGCATCGTATTTCAACGAGTCTTCCTTCACCTTGGCACTGGCTACCAACGGTGCGGAAGCGGAAATCATGGCAATTTTCTGATTTCCCACACCGTCACTGAAGGTTGGACCCCAAGAGAATCCGACCGTCTCGGCAATCGGGCTTGCTTCCAACTTGCCTGTTTCCCAGGCTCCGGCATCCAACATTGCCGCCTTGCCCGAGGTGAACATTTCCACTGCCTGAAAATAGCTCATGGTTGTCACGTTTTCGGGAAATGCTCCAAGCTCCTGCAGTTCGGCGATTTGATTAAACAGACGAAGGAAATCGGGATTGTTAAACTTCTCTTCTCCTGCCAATATCGCGTCGATTTTATCAAAGTAACCATAGCGGGTTAACATCCCAAGAAAGGCCCAAATGCTGTAGTTGTCTTTTGCGCCTTGTGCGATTGTCACCACATTGTTCGCTTTAAACACATTGACTGCTTCAATCAGTTCTTCATAGGTCTCCGGCACTTTGACGTTGTACTCCTCGAACAGCGCCTTGTTGTACCACAGGCCAGTAACCAGCGATTGATAAGGCAGACCGAATTTCTTTCCGCTGTCCTCGTAGTTTTTTAGCATCATCGGGTCGATGGCGGAGAGCTCCGGTGTGTCGTTAATCATCTCGCTTAGATCCAGCAACAGGCCAGCCTGATTCATCTCTTTGGCCGAGGCAGGCAGCATCCAGAAAATATCGGGCATCTCTCCGGATTGAGCCTGAACCTTCATTTTTTTGATATGGTCGTTCGTATCCGCTCCGGATAAATTGACCATAATTTCGGGATGCTTGGCCTGAAAAGCTTCGATCGCCTCATACATGGCCGGTTCCTGATCCTTCACATTGGCGACGTGCATCGCGATATTCAAGATTACTGACGCCTCGCCGGCACCGCCTCCCCCTCCATTCACAGCGCTTTCATTTTTAGGACTTCCACAAGCTGCCAATGACGTTATCAGCATCAACATGGCAAGCATTCCAGAGAGTGCTTTCTTCATTTTCATTCCCCCCTAATAGTTGAAGAATCGTAAGAATTGTGCAAATATTAATCTAAACGGAAGGTTAGTCCCCTTCTTTACATTGCCATTCTAATACGAATGAAAGCGGTTGTATTTAGCAGATGTTAGGGATTATTTATCAAAAATTGCTTCTTGTTTCACTTCCAGAAAATAGATTCAACGTAGGAGGTACCAACGTATGATCCTCGACAGCGTGTCGCCATATATCCGTGTCGCCATGGATGACATCAATACGGAACCTTGGTTTATACAAGAGCGGGTGTTGTTCGACTACGAACTGCTTTACGTAATGGAAGGGGAGCTCTTAGTAACAATTGAAGATGATGTTTATGAGGGAAAGCAGGGGGATATTTTTCTGTTTCGCCCGGGACAGCGCCATTCGCTCCGCAAAACCAGCCCAAAATTGCGGCAGCCTCATATTCATTTCGACTTCTTCTATCAAGAGGACAGTCCGGGGGTCAAGGTCTCCTTTCGCTCCTGGGACAAAATTTCAGAAGAGGAGAAGCAATGGTTTCGCGAAGATATCATGGACCAAATGCCCGTCCCGTTATCCAGTCACCTCCGCCTCAAAAATCCGCTGCTAATCGAACAAATGCTGATTCAATTGATCAATGAGTTCGATATGAAGATGCCTTACTTCGAAATCAAAATCAAAGGATTGTTCATCCAGTTATGGATTCAAATTTTGCGGGAGAATTACTGGAATCTCCATCCTCATCTCGTTACCAATTTTCAGACCTTGCTTAAGGTAAAGGATTTCCTGATGAACACGCCAGAGCGCAAAGTTACCTTGGAAGAGATCTCTAAAATGTCCGGCATTAGCAAGCATTATTTGATTCGGCTGTTCAAAAAGGCCTTTGGCATGAGTCCTCTTCAATATCACCAATTCATCCGGATTCAGCGTGCAAAACATTTGATTCAGTTCACGGACGATTCCATAAACGCCATTGCCGAGAATATGGGTTTCCCGAACATTCACGCTTTCAGCAGGGCGTTCAAAACAGTGGACGGGATTCACCCTTCTTTTTACAGAAATTAGCGAGCGCCCAATCATGAAAGCGCTCTACAAAAAATCCTGCCTTCAGAAATACAGCGGCAAGTCGGAATTCTCCCGACCTGCCGCTGTCATGATGTTAAAATATGTTCTTCATCGACGGCGAACCTTGGCCGCCACCACTTTCATAATGTCAAGCTCCGCATCAGGCAGCTTTTTCATCGTTCTATGAACTCCTTTAAGACAATTGTCTACCTAATATTCTACATTTGTCTTAAACAAACAAAGATATGTTGCCACTTCTCCCGCTTGCATCATAAACACAAAAAAGAGCCATATAGGTGAAAAACACCTACATGACTCATCTGACAGTGCAACCCGAGACTCTTCTATCCATTTTAAGCCCAGCATATTAGGGCTTCGAAACTCAGCAACATCGTCTGCTAATACGCCGAAGCTTGTACGATGAACGAGTCTATAAAAGCGTCTCTGAAGCCAGCGTAAACCCTTCTATCGCGACATCTTCATCGACTTCAATCATGATGCAGCGTTTACCTTGGAAATTCACCTGTTTGACATACCTTAAATCCTGCGGGCTAACCGAAATCGTAGCTACCTTGGTTTCGATCTTAATGGATTTGGAAGTATACTTCGGCATGACGCTGGTTGCTTTCATTTCATAGTTCTTGTTGTCCACAATGGTTTCAAATGCCCGCTCCACCTTCTCGGTCGTCACGTCCTCTACGCCGCTTGCGTTCAGTACGCGCTCCAGATCTTTATAATCCAGCTTTGGAGGCTCTTCCTCCTTCGTCTCTTCGTTAATTTCGATCACCCGGTTAATTTCCTCGTACACCTGGGCAATGGTCGCTGAATCGAGCTGTTCGCCGGCCACTTCCTTGACGATATCCTCGAAGATCGCTCGCTCTTCAAGTGCCGTCACGGATCTTTCTCCGTTCAAGACCTGTTCGACAAAATGTGGATCCGGAAAATTCGATTTTCCCGTACAATACAAAATACGATTCACATCGGAATAATTGTCCGTCACGCTAGGGTACAGGAATCCTTGCTCCGGCGTGCTTAACTTGATAATCGGATCTACTATGATATTGTACTTGAACTCCCGCTCCACATAATCGAACAAGAGCGTCTTCCGTTGTTTCTCCGTAGAATTCACACTGCATAAAATAAACGGATGGGCGAACACCTCGTTCTTCTCGCTCTCTTCCGCTTCATCGTTTCTCGCCTTGGTCGGCATATAATACTGTCCCCGAACGAACGTGACCACCATATCCCGCTCATATTGGGCATCCTTCAGCATTCTATCCACCAGCATCAGCATCAAGTCCTGCCATTCTTCCGGATCACCCGACACGAGAGCTTGGTGAAGCATGACCTGCGCCGGTTCCTCCGCTGCTTCCTGAAACCTCAATTCGAACAATTTTTGATCCAGTTCGCCGGTCAGCAGTTTTTTGAAATTACCCATGTATAACTCTTGCTTCTCCCGATCCACCAGCTCGAACGGCAGGCGCTCCCAATGATAGATTTCATTCGTTTCCTTCGTAATATAGACATTGAGAATATCGTAAATATTCATTAAATCGTGATCCAGCTTAAATTGCTTGCGTATATTGGCGACTTCTTTTTTGTTCATATCGGATTCGGCAGCTCCTTAGATATATTCTAGCTTATATAGTATAAAGTATTGGAACGCAAATTTGTAAGCGATCTTGCGGCTTGCATTGCTGTGCCTAGGGTCAATTCCCCTTTACGCCTGATCCTCTATTGTTGCATATTTGAATACCTGAGTCGAGTACATACCCTTGTGGGAACCCATATCAAAAAGAGATATCCTTACTCGAAGGATACCTCTTCCGGATACTCGAACCTATTCATTCAAACAACCTTTGATGTTTATGAAAAAACCGGTAAAAGAATTGTACATTGTCGAGTTCAAACCATTCTGCCGTTTGCAAAATCTTGGCATCGAGATTGTAGATCTTCGCATGAAGCGTACCCAGAACAAAGGGAGAATGCGTAGCAATAATGAATTGACAGTCAAAATAACGCGCCAGATCGTTCATTTGCTCGGCCAGCTTGATTTGATTCGCCGGAGAAAGCGACGTTTCCGGTTCATCCAATAAATACAGTTGCCCGGGAAGCAAATATTCCTCAAAAAACTGCATCGACGTCTCCCCGTTCGAATACTTCTCCTGAGCGAATTGAATGATATCCATCTTCTTTTTGAACTCATACGACTGCTCCAGCTCTTCTACCTCGGCCTTGCTCTTCCCCTGCACGAACTGCTCATGCAGCAGCCCTTCGCGAAGCACGCTTTCCTGCTGTATTTTCTTGATTTCATACAACAGATCCTCTGACTTGATGTACCGGCTCCCGTCGGGAAGCTTGTATATGGGACGCTCCTGATCATCATGCCCGAGTTGAAAGCTGCTTTCCTCGATAAACCGCTGCGCGTACATGTTGTGACCATAGCTTGTCATTCGCTCAGCGCCCGCGATACCCAATTTATTGGCGATTAGATTCAGCAAGGTGGATTTGCCGGAGCCATTACTGCCGTATAATACCGTGATTCGATCAAACAGCAGAACTTCCCCTGCAATGTGCCTGAACACATGATCGGGATATATATTCGGGTTGCTGGAAATGGTAGAAGAGAGTTTGAAGTTACTTAAATATAGCATCGTCTCGCTCCCCTCATTCAAGCACGGTCCAAATATCCAATGCCGCCAGACGAATCGCCTCATGCTCATGATTCCGGTACGCTCTCAAGCGTTCGGTACAAGTCTGGTTCCACAATAATGATGTTCCCGCAACCTTCAGCAAAGAAAGACCGATATATTGGGCCGCAAATGGCTGCCGATCTCTCAAATGGTCCACCAGATCCAGAATAGTCTCCGGTCTCCAATACGCCTGACTGGCATTGGCTACCCGAGCGATCTGTCTGTAGGCGTAATCCAACAGATGCGGATGCGTCTCCACCATTTGAATCACAGGGTCCAAATGCAAGGCAGCCTGATCCGCCTGTTTCCATTCAACCATCGCTAAATATAACTTGATCACGGCTGGTTTCAGGGTTTCTTGGGACTTAAGAGCATCGATCATACCCGTATATAAAGGAACGAGCACCCATCTTGCATTGGGAGGCAAAGAGGTCAACTTGTCAATCAATGCCACCAGGCGCTGTCGCTCTGGAAGATCTCTCTCCGGGGCAGCATTCCAGTCCGCCTTTGTCTCCATGTCGGCCAATTGTGTGCAAACGCTGATGACCCGATCATTCACCTTTCCGTCACGGCATGCCACAATAAGAGTATCCATCGCCGCCTTCCATCTGGCGTTATCCTCCAAATCAAGAATCGCTTGGCTGGCAGAAGCCGCTACCTTCTCCTCATTTCCATTCACCCAAAAGCTCATGGCTTGGAATGCCTCTCTTGCCACTACAGCATCAGCATGCCTTGCGATCTCGATAATCAATTGCAAATACCTTGGCCGAGCCTCCACCGGAAGCCCGCCAGCATACTGGTTAAGCAGGCTTCTTGCGATATCACGCTGCGGTGAAGCTGCCATGGCACGCATCAGAGTCCAGCTGCGTTCATCATCGAGCCATTGTCTGGTTGCGTGACCTATGGCAATCATCACGTCTTTGTGTACATTCGGTTTCTCGTATTCTCGGATGAGCAGCGCCATGCCCTCACTGCTTTTATAAGCCCCAAGCAGCCGGATGGCCTCTTTTCTGACCGTGATTTTCAATTTCTCCCGATTCAACAGGTCCGACAGCATGGACGTCAACATCACCGGGCTCACCTTGCGCATGCATCTGGGGATCGAGTACATGGCGACCCGAGCACGGTCTCCATCCAGGTTGCCCAGCAATACAGGAAGTGCCTTCTCCGGCTCTTCCCATAACGAAAATGCGTAAAGCGCTGCCTCGACGACATGCACTTCCTGATCCTGCAGCAGGACCTCCAGTTGATCGGAGCGATAATCCGGCATGACGGCCAAGCTCCGCATCGCCGCCGCACGTTCATGGAAACTTCGTTTGGCATCCAATGCCACTCGTTCCAGAAGGGAAGCTAATGCCTTTTGCTGGCGCGGCAGCCACCGGTGAAACCCATTATGGGCGGGCACAACATAAATCGTTTTTCCAGATAAATGCTTACCATTGATGATTTTCCCCGAGATAAACGGGGTAAGCCACTCCTGACGCTTCAGATGCAGATGCATAAATACATCGTGGAATGAGATGAAGGATGGGTCTCTGTCCAGCAGTTCTCTAACCCTCCCATCCCGAGTTCCATACGGTGCCAGCCAATAATGGACCGCCTGCGGCGATACCGTCTTAGCCTGCAGCAGTTCCTCCAGCAGAAGCTGAAGCTTCGGCAATCGATCCACGGCTTTTCCGAACAAATCAGCCATACGCAGGACCACATTGACGTTTTCGCGTTTGTTCGCTTCAACACCAAAAGCATAAATCTCATCGAACAACGCTTCCAGTGCAGAACTTGGTATGCTATCCCAATCCATCGAGAACAACGCAAACTGACCATCCCGCATCGTCAATCTTCCAAACGTTCTCAAAGCGAACTTGAATAGCTCGCCCTTCGGCTCCCATGCATGTTCACGCAGTATGGCAAAAGCCAGTTTCTCCGTGGCGGACCTTGTCCCGTACGAAGTGTCCCTGGCTTCCACAACGCTATCCACCAGCACAGTCAGATCGTTCACATGCTCTTCCTTAAACATGGGAGCAGGACAGTTTGAGAGCTCGACCATCACTTGCCAGCGCACCGGATCCTGGTCGTTCTTGATTCGAGTCAGGAAGCGCAGCGTCTCATCCATTCCGCTTCGGGATAGAGCTGTACTCCGAACAAGGTGGGCATAGGCCGCAGCACGCTCATCCGCTTTAGACACCTGGACGGCTTGCTCCAGCTTCTCCCTGGCGTTAACAATGAAACGGCGCGCCGTCGTTTTGAGCATGTCATCCGGATGATCACGAATGTCGCGAAGCTCCAGCATGCGGGCAGCTTCCTTGTCGCGCAGTCGATGCGGCAGTACATCCAGCAGCGGCATAGGGAAAATGCGTGTCTTCCGCTCGTCTTCCTTATAAGCGGCATCAAACATCGCTTCGCGACAAGACGGCGCAAGGGTATCCAGCACCTTGGCTAGATGCACTGGCTGATCTGCGAGCAAGGTAGTCAGTGTGGTCCACTGCGCTGTGGTGAACCATTTTCTCTTCTTCAAAACGCCTGCCGGAACGCCATGATTCAAAAGATATTCCCGTGTCTCCGCACGTGTCAGCAGCTCGAATACATCCTCAGGACTGGCCTGAATCAGAATGCCCAATTGCTGCTTGAGTACAGGATGAATCATATCCGCCGGCCCAAGCGTAAGCGCACATTCCAATACGATCGCCGGTCTTGTAACACTCAATACTTCAATCGCCGATGAGAGCGTCCACCATACACTGGCCTTTTCCCGATGCGTTGCGTTCTGCAAAGCATTCTTGAAATACGCTGCAACCAGATCGGGATAGTGCTTCGTTAGGAGCCGCCAATTCTGCAGGGCATACCCCAGCTCAGGAAGCCTGCTGCGAACCGTCTCTTCGCTGCACACGGTCAACAATAAGGAAGCTTCCTGTGCGCCCCACCGGTCAAGCACGAGCGGCAGCAGCCGTTCCGCCCAATCCTGACGATATGTATTCAAGATGCTCCGCAGCAATTGGCGGCGGCAATGATACGACATCAGAGCGATTTCGGATTCAATCGAAAAGTCCGGATCTGTCACCACTTCTGGCAGTAATCCAGCTGCCCGGCCCCTAACTCCTGCCTTCGAATGCTTCAGGGCAAGTAAAACGGCATGAGCATCATGCACTACGTCGGCACCGGTCAAAGCCAGATGCGCCTCATAGGCGGTGCCGCTTTCGAGCAAAGATACGAGCAGCGCGGAATAATCCGCTTCTCCTTTATGCTGGCGCCCCAGAAGCGCCATCCGCTTCATCCTGTCTGAATAACCCAGCGAATCCAGCTCCATGAGCAATTGCTCTTTTTTCATCAGATCATGGTTATATGTCAACATTTCCTCTCCCCTCATGTCCTTATAACTGATTATAATTTCTACGTAACCGATTTACACAAGCTCTCCTGGAAGTATATAACTTCTTGTTTGTTCGTGCTATGGCCACAGCCGGGGGATAGTTGGATGGTCATGAAAGTGAGATGAATCAACTCCATACTGTATGGAAGTGTGCCTCATCTGCATTCCCGCTGCTCTACCCCGCTTTATTTAAGATGATTGGCAGCGTGATTTGTAGCGAAAAGATATCTTTTTCCTGAGATACCGTCAACGTTCCGTTGTGCTGCTGTATCATTATCTGACAACTAACGAGCCCGATTTCGTTGCTATCTTTCTTTTTGCCGACATGTTTAATCTTATTCTCTACAACAAGAAAGACCCATTGCTGCTTCAAGTAGACCCTGATCTGAACGGGCTCTGATGGATCGGCGTATTTTTGAATATTTGAAAATATGTTATCGAATACACGGCGAATGGCGACCAGATTGATTTCCAGCAGAAATTTCTCGTGATTAGAATTGGCCTGAATCTGAACATCGATATCATCCAAAACGACCAGTTGTTCATCAATGAGTTGATCGATAAGCGCTCTGCCCTCATAGATTTCAAATTCCACTTCCTCTTCTTCCGCAGCAGAGGATACCGTAAAATATTCGAATAGTTTGTCCGACAGTGCCTTGATCTGATAAGCTTTCTCCCTGCTGTTATGAATATACTGCAATAAATCCTCCTGCGTCTTATATTTGTTGAGTTCTATAATGTCCATATATCCCAACAGAATCGTAAGCGGGGTACGGAGGTCATGGGAAATTGCCGTGATCAATTCACGATTGGCTATCCTCACCCTCTCCTCGCTGCCGAGTCGCTCAATAAATGATTTTCTCATCTCATCAATACTTTGGGCCAAAGACGACAGTTCATCCTTTCCCGATATCGTAATCGAATAATCCAAATTTCCACCTTCGAGTATCTTAATCTCTTGTTCAAGCCTGCCAATATATGATGTTTTCCTGTTAATAATGAGTAGAAAGGAAACAATGAACACAACAGCCGCGACGAAAACACCAATAATCAGAATGAGGGTATAATATTGATACTCATAAAAGCCGACCAGATATATCTGGGCATCCTGATCCGCGAAACTAATCGTCTTGATGGGTATTTTCGATGGTACCAATTGGGTTAAAAGCTCTTCATTGATGGCAGAATCAATCCCGGTATTGGAGGAATAGATCAATTTATCTTTTGCAAAAATATACAGATTTAAGTATCGTTCCTCACTTACCCATGCGGACAATCGCTCATGATCAGAGGTTGACACGTTCTGGCTATTCACAAATGTTTCGAATCGATCAAGCGCATCTTGCTGCCTGTTCTCTACAAAAGTGGATTTGCTTAAGTAATTATCCAGTACTGTCTCACCAACAACTTGTAAAATAACGAGTGTACTTATGGAAATGACTGAAGAAATCATAACCGCCAGCACCAATTTGATCTTCAGCTTTTTCCCCATTAGCAATCTATTCAATTTTGTACCCCTTCCCCCAAACGGTCTTCACATATTTAGGGTTCTGTGGGTCGTCCTCCAGCTTGCTTCTCAAATTGCGAATGTGAACCATAACCGTGTTATTGCACGTATAAAAGTAGGGCTGCCCCCAGACACTCTCATATATGTTTTCCGCCGAAAATACCTTTCGCCGTTTCTTCGCTAGCAACAACAAGATCTGGTATTCAATTTCGGTTAAAGCCACTTCCTTCTCCCCAACAAAAACAGTCTTGGAATCCTGATGGACCGTAAGATCCTCCATGATGATTTGGTCCGCTTCTTCCCTCTTCTCCTTGCCACGATACACATAATACCTTCGAAGCAATGCCTTTACCCTTGCAACGAGTTCTGTATAGGAAAAGGGTTTGGACAAAAAATCATCACTCCCGGAGGAGAAGGCCAATTGTTTGTCCGAATCCTGCGTTTTAGCTGTGAGAAACAGGATCGGAGCACTTGTTTTTTCACGAATCTCCAGACACGCCTTCAGCCCCGATTTATTCGGCATCATCATATCCAAGATAATGAGATCCGTCTCTTCATTCACTTTATCAATTGCGTCCTGACCATCTACCGCTTCAAGGACTTCATAATTCTCGCTCTCTAACAAAATCTTTACAATTTCACGAATCTCACTGTTATCGTCAGCAATTAAAATTTGCTTGCTCATCCGATCCCTCCGTCCAATTTCAGTATAATATGCGTTAGCAGCCACTACCAGCAGATACAATCGACTTAAGAATTCTTCAGAAGTTATGTAGGTGACTCTTCATTTTTTCGTTTTATACTGTAATCAGTAAAGGTCATAACGCAAAGGAGTCATCAGCTATGCCACAACTTTCGAGAAAAACAGTTATGAAAATACTGTTGGGTCTGTTAACGATTTTGTCCATTGGTTTACTGGTCTATTATTCTCCTGCCATTATTAAAATCATGTCGTCCATGGACAATTTCAGAGCGTATATTCATTCAACGGGACATTGGGGTCCGGTCATGTTTATTTTATTCCAGATACTTCAGATCGTTGTTGCGCCTATTCCGGGAGAAGTGGTACAGGTTGCAGGCGGATATATCTATGGGGTTACGCTTGGGTCATTCTATACTACAGTAGGCTTGGTATTGGGCTCAGCAATTGCTTTTTATTTCACTCGTTTTATCGGTCGCAATTTTATTGCGCGATTGCTGCAAAAGAAAGACTATAAGTGGATGTCGTTTATTCATAATGAGAAGAAGTTCTCTGCCTTTTTGTTTATCTTTTTTGTGATTCCCGGTTTGCCGAAAGACATGCTCGTATTTGTTGCCGCTCTTACATCCATGAGTTCTTTAAGATTCTTCACGATACTTCTGGTTGGTCGTCTGCCATGGATTATTGCCTCTGCCGCGGTAGGGTCAACAATTCATATGCAACAATACAGCATCGCCATTATCATATCCGTCATTGCCGTTATTGGTTTCGTACTCGGATATATCTATAAAGATAAATTGATGAACTTATTCTCCAAAGTGGAGAAATCGAAAGGGACAAGTCCTTCTGCCAAACCCAAGGCAATCCCCAGCTTAGCAAAGAGTAGAGATTTGGTAACAAAAAAAGGATAATACAAGATATACAAGAAACCATCATCCTGCAAAAAAACACGGCGACCTCTCCCCTGATTGAATTCCGGGAAAAGGTCGCCGTTTATATCAATATCTCGTTTTATTGTCTAGCTACCCCAATATTGCTTCGCAAGCTTCTGGCCTTGATCAATCTTCGCCCATTGCTCGGCTTCGCTTAGCTCGTTCCCGCCATCACAGGAGGCAAAGCCGCATTGATGTGAGAGCAGCAGACGATCCTTATCAATGATTTTGGATGCTTCGTCAAGCAGACGGATGACGCGTGCTTCATCATCAAGCGTATTTGTTTTGGAAGACAGCAAGCCCAGAACAATCTCCGTTTCCGGTCTGTCCTTGAAAACTTCCAGTGCTTCAATCGAACCCGCACGATCATCATCCCACTCGAGGAAGAAGCGATCATATTTCAACTGCTTCAGGAACAGGTTGGCAATTTTCGCATAAGATCCACCGCCCATGTTGCGGGAATCGTAGTTCCCCCGGCAGTTGTGTGTCCACATTTTCAAGCCGAGGCTATGACCGAAGTCAATCACGGTATTGTTAATATCAATAAATTCGGTGGCGAGACCCTGTACTTCCGCTTGATTAATATGCTCCCCTGTAAACGGAGAGTTCGGGTTGTCGTCTGCAAACAGCTCCCATAAGCAATCATCGAATTGCAAGATTTTGCCGCCTACAGCAGCGAATTCCTCCACAAACTCCTTATACGCGCTTATAAGGCCCGCTTTGAGCTCCTGTTTGTTCTGATAAACCGCATCCGTGCCGCCAATGTTATCCGACCAGGAGAGTTCGCCGAAGATATGGGAAGGAGACGGTACGCAAAGTTTCGTTTGCTGATCGCCAGCCGTTTCTTGTAGCTGTTTGAACAGTTTAATGAAGTGATGATTCTTTCCGCTCAGTTTGCCAGTAATGCGCAGCCCAATATCTTTGCGTGTTTCATATTTCGAGGTTCCGTCCACATCCCGGAAAAAGTAGCCATGGTCCGCGATATAACGCTCAACTCCGCCAAAGCCCCATACAAAATCCAGATGCCACATCGATTTGGAGAATTCACCGTCCGTAATAACCGACAGGTTATGCTCGATTTCCTTTTTCACGACCTGTTTGATCGCCTCTGTCTCGCACTCGGCATACCCTTCGAAATTTTCATAAAAAGGATACTGGATATCATCACGATGTTCAATTTGCGTTTTATATTTCAGCAGCTCTTCAGGCCGCAACAAACTTCCTACGATCTGGAACTTATCAGTCATGTCAATAACCCCCTCGTTGTATACGATGATCATATCACGACGAGCGGGGTTAGAAGACATACCAAAAGAACATAACTAGTTATAGCTAAAAGCTATAGCAAGAATGACGGCTGAGATTACTATGGATACTGAATTAGACTAGGAAATCGTACAGGAAGACGTTGGTGATGCGAAAGAATTGGATACTATACTGTCATACTTGGGCGACGCTGATCGCTATCTTAGAAAAAGGTAACGAAACTCGGTGGGCAACAAAGTATCGTGGGGCCTCGCCATTCACCGGCAAGAAGATCAACCGGGAAGCATGCGAGGTGCCAGAAATCAAGGAAGCATTAGCGCGGCACGGGTAAAGGCGAGAATGAAACGCACGGCTGCATGAATGCGGCATATAACCGAGGCGTACCTCCTTTCGCCTTTTTTACTTAGTAAATCAGTTTTACAGTCAAAATTAAGGTAGGTTTGAATATATAAGTTGTGGGGAGTTTGGGATTATCGATAGTTTCTTTTAGGCAGGTCAGGAGTGATGCCTTGACAACTCTTGCAGCAGCTTTAAGTATTGAGAGTAACATCCTTTTGCAGATACAGCTAGGATAATTCTTATTTATGATCTCGACTGAAATATATGGTAGCTTAGAGATATATGAATATAATGGTAGGAGGTTTATATGGTGCGTGTTACAGCATTACTAGGAGCGGGTGCAAGTGTGGACATAGAAGGCTGGAAATGGTCGTGTAAAAGCAGAAGAAATTGACGCAGTTATCGGAAGCTATATTGACCCGTCTTCTTTGTTATGCACAGATACAGCCACGAACTACAAGAAATTCGCCCAAATCAAGGCACTTAAACACGAGCCGATAAACCTAAGCAAAGAGGGGTATGTCAAAAAGGGCATCTACCATTTGCAAAACGTCAATAACTATCATAAACGTTTAAAAGGCTGGATGGATGGGTTCCAAGGAGTGGCTACAAAGTACTTGGATAATTATCTTTACTGGTTCAGCTTCCTTCAGCAAAGTAAGAAGTTGGCTGAAAAGGAGCAGATAAACCAAATGCTCCTCAATGCTTGCCAAAATTCAAATAGCATTACCGTCAATTTCTTACGTGAGGTATAAAAAAACAGCCATTCCTATGTTGGAACGACTGTATTACTTATTCCGCTAAAGCCCCCGTTACTTGAATAACTTATACCAGTATAAAGTGGTTTCAATATTAGGATTATATGACTGCTTTAGTGTGTCAACTCCACCTAGTATGAATCCTTGTTTCACATAAAATCTGCATGCACCAAGATTATCATCTTGTGCTTCCAAGGACATTCCTATAAGTTTTCTTTGTTTTGCCCACTCTTCTGCTTTATTTAAGAGCAACTTTCCGACTCCACTGCCTCTATAATCTTTTTTAGTAGCAATGTTTTCAATATAACAGAAGCGATTCCAATCCTTAATTATTCTAATTTGTCCTATGCAAGTATTATTCATATAAGCTAAAAACAAAGTTTTATCCTCTCGGTTTATATATTGGCTCCAATCAAGTTTGTCATCTGGAAAACGTGTTTCTCTAGTTTCATCAAAAAGAACTTCTTTATAAGACCACCTTCCTGATTGTAAACTGGGGACAACTCTACCATATAACTTAAAATAATCATTTGTCATATTGATATCCTCTATTAAGTCATTATTTAATGGAGAAATAATGAGTTTACTTTCACTACCCAATATTACACACTTCCTTTTATGATGTTTTGAAAATATTTTATTTAAGGATAATTAAACCCTATCTTATTCAACATTGCTGCCCGTTAGCTGAATAAGCCTCTCTTTATATAATACCATAAAAAGTAAATTATTCCTTGTTATAATTAAAGCAACAATCTTTACGAAAAGAGCCTTTCATTAAGAAACAGCAGGGATCCATCATTAATAGGTGGGTATTAAATAGGATCAATTAATTTTAAAGTTGGTTTTTTAAAAAAATTATAGTGGTAGTGAATATAGTAATCCTTATTCTCTTCTATTAAATTTGACAACAATTTAGTAGTGGTGTCTACTGCAATCTCTTCTTCGCCACTGTAGTTCCTAACAATTATCTTTTCATCTTTTACTTCTAGTACAGTGCATGTTCTGTCACCAGTACATCAGTGGTTTCTTGAATAATGTAGTAACTCACAAAACCGACACATACGACAATAAGAGGGATGATAAACCATATGACTCTCTTTTTTTTCGTTTTTTTCCTCCATTTGTTGATATTTGTTGCATCAAATGATCAATTAGGTGCTATTGAACCAAAAAATGAAATAAAAGTAAATAACTTTTCGGTATTTAAATACCAAGATGGTCGTATTCAGGGGATTGATGCACCAGAGAAACTAACCGATCCCCAAAAAACCAATATTCTAAAACTTATGAATTTTAATGAACAAGAGATCGAAAAAATGGACACTCAGTTTAAAGATCTTCTTCTAAAAGATGGCGGAATAAAAGTAGATACTGTTACTACTGACAAAGTACACATCTACACGGATTTAAATGGTAAGGATCACATTGTTACAGATAAGAATCGAGAAGAAATAAACAAACTCAGGCAAGAAGAATTAAAGAAAAGTAACGGAGAGGTATCTCCGTTAGGCGTTAATAATGGTATTTATTCCGGTTACGGGACTTCTGTTTACAAAGGTAAAACCTCTAATGGTGTAGAATACATCTATACTTATCATAATAGATTCTATTTTAATGAGAGACCAAACTATACTTATTTAGATACAATTGGGCATTCTTGGCAGACTAATGCTACTCCCAAAAATTCAACTGGTGAATACTATGTTCAAAACTTAGCTTTAAGAAGTGATTTTGGATTCAAAAGTATCGATCAGTCCTCCTTGACAGGAACTAAAGCTGAAGTTGATCTTCGTGCTCTTACTGGCCAACATATTGGAACGCTAACTACAGAAGTTAGAATTCCAGTATCTGACCAAGGGAAGACAGCTGCATTTGCAAGTGCTTATGCACATGCACATACTAATAATTTGATTAATATGGCCTTAGGTGTAGCAGGTATTACTTTTGGTTCACAACCAGGAGATAAATGGGGCTGACGAGATAGTTTCAAAATAGGTCCCCCTGCTCCTTAATTTTTCAATTCAATCCAATGAATTATAGTGTGAAATCTCACCCGTATAAATGATAGTAACAGACTGGATTTTTTCCAGTCTGTTTATTTATTTGTCAATGTCGCTTATAGACGTAATAAATCAACACTCTCTCATTTCGAAACAGACTGATAGTTGCAGTTGTTTGAAGTAAGTGAATCGAAATGGTTCTGTAGTAGACGACGATGGGTGAAGAATGGAAAACCTTCCTGATGTCGAAATGTATTATCGGAGATATAGGAGGGGGTGTAATGCAATATTTAACACATCAAGCAGTATTCGGTGATCCTTATTATGATGAAAGAATCTATTTCGTAGTTTTTGCGTACCCGAGTTTGATGAATCGAATTTCGATGGTAAATGTCCGCGTTGTGGGTTCGTCTTTGCAGGCGGGGTCGTCATGAAAAGGCCGTCCATGGGACTCATGGCAGGACGGTGTTCAGCTGCCTTGCATGCGGTGGTGGATCCACTGTGGATATAAGCGAGCAGGTTATCGCATGTTAGGGAATGTAGAGATTGACCCACAAATGATGCGGGTATACCGCAAGAACCACAATCCTCCGTTCCCGTTCCTGATGCCGATTCAGGAATTGAAAGGAATGGCGAATAGTGAACTGCCGGCGGAATTGTTCGATCTGGACATATTGGACGGATCGACGCCTTGCAGAAAAAAATACTGCACGACTGGATGCTCTCTACTACGGTAAAATTGCTCCAAATGCTGTTTCAATTTTCTCCAGGACATAGGTTTCTCCTTGTTCGATATCCATAACCATCCTTTTAGGTGGCTTATCTATATCCATCGTACAATAACGAGCACTTATACTCTATCATGGAAAGAATAAGTATCAAATTTGAGAACAAATAAGGTAATGTATGCTGTTGACGGGGTTTCTGTTCAATAAGTCACTCTCTACCAGTATTTCTGCTAATCATTCTTCTCTGCTGTTTCAAAAAGAAAAAACACAGCCAATTCGGCCATGTTCTTCAAACATGTTATTTGTTCTCATGGAGCACCTGCTCCACTCAACAAATACATTGCTATGCTAGAGAAATTTGCCCAAGCTTGAGTAGTCACTCTCAAAAAGCCTTGCCACTCGCTGTTGTTTCTCCAGACTGTCCATTTAATTTCCGTGTTCATCTACCTCATCATGATCCTTGCTTCCAAATTCATCGAGCAGCGCATGTACTTCACTTGTTGACTTTGCGTTCATTAAGTTATTTCTCAATTCACTTGCCCCACGAAATCCACGGACATAGATTTTGAAGAAGCGGGCAAGAGCTTTGAATGAACGTGGCTCCTGTGCTGAATATTGATCATGGAGATCCAGATGCAGCCGCAGCAGATCAAGCAATTCCTCACTGCTATGTTCCTTCGGCTCCTTCTCAAAGGCAAACGGATTATGAAAAATCCCACGCCCAATCATAATGCCATCCACACCGTATTGTTCAGCGAGCTGGAGGCCGGTCTGACGGTCAGGAATATCCCCGTTAATGGTTAGCAGTGTATCGGGTGCCACCTCATCACGAAGTTTCTTAATCTCCGGAATCATCAACTTGTACGGATTAGGTTTCTCAGGATGGTCGTCCGTGCAATGATGACCTTATCAACAATGCTTTTAAATGGCATATTTCTGCTCGTAAGTCGTAGGGATTACTTGACGCTTTACTTTCCCAGTTTATTCTTACAGGCTCTTTTCTTTGCCGAGAAGTTGAGCAAATACCTCTTCCAATGTTAGGGTCGGTTGCTCGATTTGATCATCGCAACGCCAACACACAAAACCGTCTGGGCGAACGAGAACAACGCTTTTTTCCGTGGCTTGATAAGCATTCTGCCAGCCAAGATCTTTATCAATGAAATCTCCATTCTGCCCTACGCTATAGGTATTGATTTTGACACCAAACTTCCCAGATACGTGTTTCGCCGCATCCTTCCATCCCTCAGCTTTTTCCCCTGCAAACAATACAAATCCTAAACCTAACAAGTCAAGCGTGGAACGTTCTCTACCTTGATATTCGCCCCAGATATGAGGGGTCCGTGTACCTGGTTGCCCCTTTAGTTCGAAATGTTCGAGCGATGAAGAAGCGGCATCCTGTTCAAGGATGGCTTTGGATTCGTAATGATAGCCAACCGATACAATCAGATCATCAAACGGCGATGTTCTCTTCTCCGTCTGTTTTTTCATGGCCGAAAATACACCTGTGTCGGCGACTCGCCCAGCTTCAGATACGGTCATTAGGGCAACGGGACGGCGTTCAGCCTCATACGTTTTCAACAGTTCAGGGCCTGCCACTTTATTAACGACCGCAGCTAATTTCCATGCTAAGTTATGAGCGTCTTGTACCCCCGTATTGGCTCCATATCCTCCTGTCGGCGGCATGAGGTGAACGGCATCCCCAATTAAAAAGACGCGATCCTGCTGAAATTGCTCAGCGACCCTTTCCGCTGCTTCCCAGGGCAGCACACTCAATATTTTCACTTGGAGATCTGGTAAATCAATCGCCTTTTGAATGATTTCTTTGCATCGTTCTTCTGTAAAATTAGCGGCAGTCTCACCGCCTTCAAAATCATAAGAAACGTGATAGCACCAGCGGTCACGGTTATTAATTGCAAGCAACACGCCTTCCGCCCCAGTACGTGTGATGTTGCATGCACTGAATTCGCGTCCCTTTACAAAATGCTCGAGATCAGCTTCAAAATAAATATTAATGATATGACCGTGCGAATTCATTTCCGTCATCTTGATGTTCACCATTTGACGAAGCGGGCTCTTGGCACCATCAGCAGCAATCATATAGTCTGCCACGATGGTTTCTTCAACACCCGTTGTACGATTGAGAACGGTCGCCTTGACATGGTCTTCATTTTGTTCTAAAGCAGTCAATTCTGTATGAAAACGAAGGTCCCCCCCACGTTCGCGCGCTGCTTCAAGCAAAATGGGCTCAACCACATTCTGTGTAGCACGAACGCTGGAAGCAGGACTTATCTTTTTAAGTGTAGCAAAATACGATTTCACAGACTCTGGCAGTATTTTCGGGATATCCATTTTTTCCGGATCAAGCTCTGCCTCTCTTAATGTATGGGCCGTGTACCATCCTTTTCCTTTGGCCAATTGCGCACCGACCTCATCGATTGCTTCGTCCAACCCCACTTCCCGATATAACTCCATTGTCCGAAAGTTTAAGCCTCGCGCCCTTGGGTGAATGTTCGTTTTCTGATGACGTTCAATGAGTACATAGGGTACGCTATGCCGCGACAAGAATAACGCTGCAGAAAGGCCGGCCAATCCCCCTCCGACAATCAATACAGGAACATTAGTGATTTTTTTAGACATCATATCCCATCAATCCTTTCTGTCTTATTCGCTCCAAATGTTTTGACTAAACCATGTGCTCCTATCGCCACCAAATCTTCGCCCCCTTAACAGTGTTACATTGCATTTTTTACTATAACGGTGTTAAGGAGTGGTGTCAATAGATTACGCAAAAATTGTGTAACACTGTTAAACACACTTGTTATGTCCTATAATAAAAAAAAGAGAGGTGCGAATATGGAAGATCGTTTTAAACCAAGCGAAAGGCAACAGGAAATCGTCGAAGCGGCGCTTGAATTAATGGCTGAAAAAGGATATGACGAATTATCTATACGTGATATTGGCAAAAAGCTTGGTGTAAAAGCCCCGGCCATTTACTGGCATTTCAAAAACAAAGCCATGATTGTGGACTACATGGCCGAGCATATCTTACACAAAAAGATGGGCAATTACGTTCCAAGGGAAAGTGAGCAGTCCTGGCAAGATTGGCTGATTGAGCATATCTCATTGTTTCGTAAGGCTATGCTTTCTTATCCTGATGGCGGCCGAGTGATAGCCCGCGCGCATCCTTTTCCCAATGGAACTTTAGCGAAGTTTTTGGAAGATTCTTTTGCCTCCCTTCGCAGTGCAGGAATGGATATACGGACAGCCAGAAGTGTTATGCTTACCGTTATTCGTTATACCTTTGGCTGTGTGATTGAGGAACAGGCAGACGAGCAAAACTGGGAAACACTGCCCGAGCGTACAATAAACAGCGGTGAAATAACAAACATTATGGAAGCTATTAATGTCGGCGGTACAGATGAAGAAAATTTCATGACAGGGCTTAGATTAATTGTTACAGGTGGAACTGAAGCGATGGCATCAAACAAATCATTTTGAAACTTGGCTGTGAAAAAGCTCCAGCTTTTCCTTTTTCGCCGCGCGGTGCAGTTTTCTATTTGGATCATATGAGTATGCTTGCCCGTTGACAGCAGCAAGCTCATGCAATGGTTGTTCCATCTGCCAGTGACTCCTGCGAAACAGGCCGCCGATTATATCGGCAGCCATGAATCGTTATTTATCGTATTAAGTTGACGACTGGAAATTTGGATAGATGTTTTCAACCACAAAATCCGAGTACCCTAAAAAAAGAGTTAAGCTGCCGAAAAAAGATGATTCCTGTATTGTACGAGACCACTGAAAAACTCGTAGTTTGACGGAGCAGTTAAAAACATGAAGCAAAAGACGACCACCATTTCCCAGTAACAGGGAATTGAGGTCGTCTTTTTTGTTATAAATCCAGATCTTTATATCTTGTTTCTTACTTCATCAGCTTGAATATTCTCTTCAAATTTACAGTAAAGATCGCCAT
Organism: Paenibacillus sp. FSL F4-0100; assembly: GCF_037993005.1. NCBI lineage: Bacteria > Bacillati > Bacillota > Bacilli > Caryophanales > Paenibacillaceae > Paenibacillus > Paenibacillus sp. FSL F4-0100. Next base: position 1,238,695 of record NZ_CP150303.1, on the reverse strand, counting down.
TGCTCCTTGTAATTGCATGCCAGCAAGACCCGAAGATGACGCTACGTCATACCCGTGCCTGTGTTTGAACGCAAGACGTTGAGCAGTTCGCATAAATAACAATAACGCGTCGTACGCTGATGCTAAGTACCAGTATACAAAAAAGCCCCCGCAGTCAACACTTTTTTCTAAGTGTCCAGTCTATGGGGACCAGTTTAATCCTGTTGTCTTCTTTTCTTTTAGACTTACATTCGGTGGATCTTATATCAATTTAACCCTCCTCCATATGCTGTGCAAATTCGTCCAGAAGCGCACGTACTTCATCTGTAGACGCCGTGCTCATCAATTGATTTCTTAGTTCGCTTGCCCCTCTAAACCCTTTGACATAAATCTTGAAAAAGCGATGAAGAGCTTTGAATGAACGTGGTTCCTGTGCTGAATATTGATCATGGAGATCCAGATGCAGCCGCAACAGATCAAGCAATTCCTCACTGCTATGATCCTTCGGCTCCTTCTCAAAAGCAAACGGATTATGAAAAATACCACGTCCAATCATAATGCCGTCCACTCCATATTGTTCAGCGAGATGGAGTCCGGTCTGACGGTCAGGAATATCCCCGTTAATGGTTAGAAGTGTGTCTGGAGCCACCTCATCACGAAGTTTCTTAATCTCCGGAATCAGTTCCCAATGAGCGTCTACTTTACTCATCTCATCTCTTGTCCGCAGATGAATGGACAGATTCACAATGTCTTGTTTCAAAATATGGGTTAACCAGTCGCGCCATTCGTCTACGCTACTAAAACCGAGCCTTGTTTTTACACTGACGGGCAGTCCCCCGGCTTTGGCGGCCTGGATAATATCCGCTGCAATGTCGGGACGGCAGATCAGGCCGCTTCCCTTCCCGTTCTCTGCTACATTCGCTACAGGACAACCCATATTAATATCGATGCCTTTAAACCCTTCTTTCGCCATGCCGATACTCATTTGACGAAAGTACTCCGGCTTATCTCCCCAGATATGGGCTACCATGGGCTGTTCATCCTCTGTAAAAGTCAAACGTCCGCGCACACTATGGTTCCCCTCCGGGTGACAATAGCTCTCTGTATTCGCAAACTCCGTAAAAAACACATCCGGTCTGGCTGCTTCACTTACGACATGGCGAAACACGACATCCGTCACATCTTCCATGGGCGCCAGTATAAAAAAAGGTCGTGGTAAATCACGCCAAAAATTATCTGTCATATCCAATACCCCTCTATACATACCAGGACAAATCTTTATCCCGAAATAGTAAGTCCAACCTGTTCTTGATCTTGTTCATGCTCTTGCTTTTTCTTCACTTATAGCATATTTAAGCAATGTATATCAAACAGCAGTATATGTTATCGTAGACACTTTAATGAATATATCATATTCCAGAGAGGTGCATACCCCCAATAAAAAAAGAGGGGCGTGGCCCCTCCTTGCCATTATTTATTTTATAGCCATATGCATTGCCGCGACACCGCCACTATAGCTTTTTACATCTACTTTGGAAAATCCCGCTTCCAAAAACATTTGTTTCAGTACATTTTTATTGGGGAAATGACGGGCTGATTCTTGTAACCATGAGTATTCATCATAACTTTTGGCAATAAACTTTCCGAGCAAGGGCATGATATAGCGAACATAAAAGAGGGAAGCTTGTCTATAACCGATTACTGTGGGTTGGGATGTTTCTAAACAAACGACTTGTCCGCCTGGTTTAGTTACTCGATACATCTCCCGCAACACGGTTGAATAATCGGGTACATTTCTTAAACCAAAACCAATGGTTACATAATCAAATGAATCATCTTCAAAAGGAAGCTCCATGGCATTTCCCTGAATAAGGGTAAGCTGCTTTAAAGCTTGTTGCTCTTGCTTATCTTGGGCTATTTTGAGCATGTTTTGGCTAAAATCTAATCCAATGACTTCTCCATGCGTTCCAACAGCATTTGCTAAAGCAATCGCCCAATCCCCGGTTCCAGTGCACACATCAAGAGCTTTACTACCTTCTTTCACATTCATCCGTTTCATAACATCATGGCGCCATGCGATATGTCTCCTAAAAGTGATGACCGAGTTCATCGAGTCGTATTGATCCGATATCTTTTCAAATACCTGATGAACTCTTTCCGACTTTGTTTGTTCAGACATGAAATTCCCTCTCTTCCACAAGTGCAATATGATTCTTTCAACGAAAATTATTTATGCTCATCACGCACTGCGCCGCAGTTCATAAAAATATTGCACAATCGGATGCTTTAACTTCATCATATCTGCCATGTTTACAATCCGCTTTTTGCCAACTCGTCTGTCTACCAAAGCTAGAATATTCAATAAGATATCATCGCTCTCTATGCTTTCTTCTATAGAAGTAGATAAGAACTTATTCGCTGTAGCGACAAAATTGGATTTACTTAATGCAGCCTGTGCTGACAAAAGCTCCTTGGCGAGTACGGATACTTTTCTATTTCTTGCAATTACGTTTAGACGATCCTCTGGAACGGTCCCTTTGGTTTCCTTTCTGACGGCTTCCAATTCATCATCGCTGATCGGAATTTGGATATGGGGATCATTCTTAATTTCCAGCTCCGTCTGATACCATCTGATGGAGCTGGTTTTATCACTCATATTGAGTACGTTCTTTTTATCTACCGAAATATAACAAAGCCCTGCTTTATCAGGTAAATAACGATAACCGGTGGCGCGATATTCAACTCTTCCAGCTAATGCAGGACTGAGAAAACTCTCCAGCTGTTGCTTCAATTTGCTCCAGGACATGGTTCCTCCTATGTTTTCAAACCCTGAGGGGCGCGGTATCAATCTGCACATCTTATTCAGTATGAATAAACCCCTGCCAAAAAACAACCCATAACATGTCCCACATATTGAATGGAATATCTGCTTCTAGGTTCGTTTAGACAGCTCATCAAAGCTTCCTTGCCTAAGGTTTCAAATCGTATACAATGATAGTATATTAGAACCAGATAGTACCGTATGAAAAGGAGTACTAAGGATGGAAGATCATTTACCTTATAAATCAAAATATTCCAAGTTCGACCGTGTCATTTTAACACTCGCCTTCACATTATATCCCGTCGGTTTCTTGATGACATTATTCCGTGTACTTACGACTCATGTTCATCACTCTCGCAAGGGAAGAAATCATCGACTGATTGGATGGCTTTGGGTTTATACTTATATTTTAATCATGGGATTATTTATTTTAGCTTTTGACCTCAACAACCCTGAGGATGTTCAACTTTTCTGGGATTCTGCCTGGCTATATGGAATAATACTTCTAATTCCGGCTATCTCTTTTTTCATATTGAGCAGCCGGGCAGATAGCAAATTCAGCTTATTATTGCACCAGTATTACCACCTTGTTATAAACAGAAGAATCAGAGAGATTGATCATATCGCCGTAGAGACGAAACAATCTCCTAATCACGTCATTCGAGACTTGGATTTTATGATCACAGAGCACATGCTGCCCTTCGGCCGAATCCAAAATGGCATCCTCGAACTTGAGCCCGAAGAGTATCATGAAGCATATGATGATGATTACAATGAAGAATATGTTGACGAATATGGTGATGAGGAGTATGAAGACGACGAATACGATGAAAGCGAGGATCGGGGGCGCGGACCTAGATCCATGGAATGCCCGAGCTGCGGAGCCAGGATCATCGTGTATGCTAACGATGAGAAGGAATGCGACTATTGCGGTAACGTGATTAGCGCGTAGAATCAAGATACCCAGACAGTATTTTCTAAGCTCCCTTTTAAGAAATGGAGACGAAGTACTAAATACGAAAAACAGACTGCCGCGGCAGTCTGTTTTTCGTTACTAATTTCACTTATGAAAATCATTCCACGTGATATGCAGCCAAATTTCGGATCAAAGGTTTCTCCACACTGGAAAGGATTCTGACACGCAATTGATCGGTTTCGACGGTGTCGAACCGGTCGATTTTTTTATGCCCAATCGCACTTCCACGTACAAGCTCTTTCCATTCGCCTTGGCTGTATGCTTCAAGCACGTATTCACGCACACGCTCCCCATGGGCTATGTCCTCCATGATGATTACGTGATTTACTGGCTGGCTATGCTCCAGCTTCAGAAGCAGCTCGCTTCCTTCTCCACTCGTTTGGCCAACCGGCTGCCCGAATCTGCGGCGGATTTCATCTCCGAATTCGATGACACGCTTCACATCCACTTCAGGCAGCAGCCCGCGGTTGTCCGGGGATATATTTAAGAGCAGCGTAGCGCCATGGCCGACCGAGCGGTAATAAATATCCAGTACTTCCTCCAGGCTTCTTAAGCTTGCTTCATCGTCAGGATGCCAGAACCAGTGAAGCTTGCGGATCGGAACATCGCATTCAGCCGGTACCCAGCCCGGGCTTCCTTCCATCCAGGTCATCATATCGCTGGTGAACATACTCTCCTTCGCCGTGGTGGCCGTATTCCAGCACGGATAAGGGGCGACGCCGTCTTCATTCCCTACCCAACGGATGGTCGGGCGTCCCATATTAAAGACCATTGCATCCGGCTGGTATTGATCCACCAGACCGATGATTCTGTTCCAATCGTATTCCCTGCCTTGGGAACCGGCTCCGTCGAACCATACTTCGACCAGCGGTCCATATCCGGTCAGAAGCTCCGTTAATTGCTCCGCGTAAAAATCGTCATAAGCCTCTTTATCAGGATAGCAAGGTTCATGTCGGTCCCAGGGGGACAGATACAGCCCGAACTGGAGCCCTTCCTCTCTGCAGGCATCGGCAACTTCACGGACGACATCCCCTTTACCGTTCCTCCACGGGCTGGACTTCACGGAGTAATCGGTCGTTTTCGTTGGCCACAGACAGAATCCGTCATGATGCTTTGCGGTCAATACCAGATATTTGAAGCCCGCCCGTTTTGCGGTTCTAGCCCACTGCCGGGCATCAAGCTGCTCCGGATTAAAGATTTCCGCTGAATCCGTTCCGTCTCCCCATTCCTGATCGCAAAACGTATTTATACCGAAATGGCAAAACATGCCCATCTCCATATCCTGCCATGCCAGCTGCTGTGGAGATGGCTTTGCAAGTTCATTCATTGAATCATACACCTGCTTTCTATGAAGGTTAAGTCATCATCCCTGCACAAGGAATGTCCGTGTGCAGGGAACAAATTTTGCATTATTTTCTCGCATCTAATGCCTTTTGATAGATTTCCAGGTACTGGCTAAGTTGCATTCCTTCCAGCCCTTGCACATAAGAGTCCCATTCTTTATTAATATCTTTAGAGCCTGTAATAAACTGCGCCATATTGGATTTTACGTAGTCGACAAGCGTTGTCTTGATCTGCGCAACGAGCTCGGCATCTTCAAGCGCTATGAACAGTCCTGTTGGATATTGCTCCTTGGATTGGTACGGTTCATATTCCTTGGAAACCTGATTCAGACGGGTACCGTATCCGTCGGGAGCGAGCGGATCCTGAGGAGATGTCCAGGATGCTCGATAAGCATAAGTTCTGAGCGATGGACCGATCTGTTCCCAACCGTCATTATGCGTCGGCTTTTTCTCGGGGTCAGGAATAGCTGTATATTTAGCCTGCTTCCCATCGATATCCTTTTCACCGGACTCCGCTTTCCGCCACCTTTCGCCCTCAGGACCATATTCCTGTAACACAATCGCTTCTTCCGTATATAAATAATCCGCTAACCGGATGGCGGCAATCTGCTGCTCGCTCGTCGCTTTATTCGTAATCGCAAATTGCGAGACTCCGATTCCCGCAAAATTCAGTGTCTGCTGCACACCATTCGGGCCTTTCAGCGGCGGCAGGGCAACATAGTCTTTATGACGCGGCGCCTTATCATCCATGCTGTAAGCATAACTGATTAATGCCGTTGAAAGCGCACCCATAATATTGTCCGGTTCGCGGTTGGCCATTTGTTGAACCGCATCCGCATTCTGTGTAAAGGCCGCGGGATCGATTAATCCCTCTTTGTACAATTGATTCAGATAAATGAGGCCTTGTTTCCACTCTTCTTTGTTTGCCGTAAAGTCGACTTTGCCATCGATGACGCGGAGGAACGTACCCGAACCCTTGTCGACATAGTCATCAAGGATAAACGAGTTCATCAGGAAGGCGGATACGTTGCCTGCCCACATTTCATCCGAGCCTGTCAGCGGGATTTCATCTTGTTTGCCGTTGCCGTTCGGATCCTTCTCTTTGAACGCTTTCAGCACAGTATAAAATTCGTCAGTTGTCGTCGGCACGGACAGCCCCACGTTATCGAGCCATTTTTTGTTGATCCACATTTTGAGCGCATTGTCACAATGATAGCATTCATTGACCTGCGGTAGAGCATAGATGTTGCCGTCCGGACTCGTAATGGAGGCTTTCAGGTAGGGGATATTCTCCATCGCTTTCTTGATATTAGGTGCATACTGTTCAATCAAATCATTCAGAGGGATAAAAACGCCCTGAGACCCATACTTCATCTGCTCCTCCTTGGTCAAATTCCCATGGAGAATGACTTCAGGATAATCGCCGCCGGCCAGCATGAGCTGCTTACGGTCGTTCAAAGCATTTTCCGGTACAAGGTCCCAGGCGATTTTGATGTTCGTCTTATCTTCAAGGTATTTGGTATATAAATTGGTATCCATGTTTTCAATTGACGCGTATTGCGGTGCGAACATTTTAATGGTCATCGGCTCCTTCACGATCGGATAGGAACCGACAGGCGTAAACACATCTTCACCTGCAGCAGTGTTGCCGTTTGCCTGATCGCCGGAATCGGCCGATTTGGTGCCGCTGCAGGCGCTAAGCAGCAGCATACAAGCCATCAAGCAGCTGATGAAGCCTAGCCAGGTTTTCTTTTTCATGCTCTTTTCCATTGAACATTCCCCCCACTTATCATCAGTTTTTCGGGCGCTTGGCCCCTTTCCTGTTCCGCCACGAGCTTTTGCCGTATCTGAATAATGTACAGCCTCACCTCCTTGATGTCATTATCGTTCTTCGTGATTAGCCCTTCAGCGAGCCGATCATGACGCCTTTGACAAAATGTTTCTGGACGAAAGGATATATGACAAGCACCGGCACGCTGGCAACAACGATCAAGGAATATTTCAGCAAATCCTTAAGCCCCTGCTGCGCCTGCATCTGGCTCACATCCGCCATCATGGAAGCATCGACTGTATTCAGGATTAGAATATTACGGAGAATGATTTGAAGCGGGAACAAGTCAGGCTTTCTTAAAAAGATCAGTGCATCAAAATAAGCATTCCAATGGCCGACCGCATACATCAACGTCATGACCGCAATAATAGGTTTGGACAACGGCAGGACGATGCTGAAAATGAACCGGATGTCACTGCATCCGTCCAGCTCCGCGGCTTCCGCCAATTCATCGGGAATCGTGGTTTGGAAAAACGTCCTTGCGACGATAACCTGGAATACCCCAAGCGCCCCCGGCAATATCATGGCCCAGCGCGTATCCAGCAGATGGAGATTTTTGACGACGAGATAATAAGGAATCAGTCCTCCTTCAAACATCATCGTGATCACCAGCAGAACCATGAAGAAATTACGGCCGTAAAGCGTCTTCTTCGCCAGCGGATAAGCTAGCATAATCGTTAATGTTACATTAATGATCGTGCCGACGACGGTGTAAAAGAGGGAGTTCAGATAGCCGACGCCGATTTGCGGATTATTGAACACCGCCTTATAGCCGTCCAGCGTAAAATCTACGGGAAACAGCCAAACTTTGCCCGTTACGACTGCTTGAGGCGAACTGAAGGACGAGCTTACAATGTAGATCAGTGGTACAGCTACAGCAATAAGAACCAATGACAAGAACAGATAGATCAAGAACATGAAGAGGCGATCGCCTTTCGATTCACGTATAGCCGTTTTATTGAACATAAAGTCTCCTCTCTTTCCGGAGTTGGTTTTGTTTTTTCGAAAAGCGGGATATCCCTACCACAAGCTGCTGTTAGACAGCTTTCTGGCGATGTAATTGACGGACACCAGCAGTATAAGGTTAATGACCGAGTTGAATAGACCGATTGCCGTCGAGAAACTGAAGCTGGATCCCAGCAAACCAACCTTGTACACATAAGTGGATATGACTTCTGACGTGCTTAAGTTAAGCGGATTTTGCATCAGGTATATTTTTTCAAAGCCTAGTTTCATGATGTTGCCTAGATTGAGAATGAGCAGAATGACCGATACGGGAATGAGGCTCGGGATATCGATGTTTAGAATCTTTTGGATGCGGGATGCGCCATCCACTTTGGCTGATTCGTACAGCTCCGGGTTGACGCCGGACAGCGCTGCAATGTAAATAATCGCTCCGTATCCTGTAAACTGCCAGACATCCGACCAGACGTAAATGGACTTAAACAGACCCGGAATGCCCATAAAATTCGTATTACTCATACCAAGCATCTCAAAAAATTTGCTGATCATCCCAACGTTTGGCGTCAGATTGACGACAATGATCGAAACCATGATGACTGTAGAAATAAAATATGGGGCATAAGATACCATCTGCACCGTCTTCTTGAATAGACCGTTGCGAATTTCGTTCAGCGCGAGTGCCAAAAGGATAGGTGCTGGAAAGCCTACGATCAATCCATAGAAACTGATGCCAAGCGTGTTTTTAATGTAGAGCCAGAAGTTCGGCGAATCGAAGAACTGGTGGAAATATTTCAGTCCGACCCAGTCGCTTCCCCAGATTCCCTTGATGACGTTATAATTTTTGAATGCGATTACAATGCCGGCCATCGGTACGTATTTAAAAATGATCAAATAAAGAACGGGCAGCAGCAGAACGAGATACAGCTGCCAATGACGCTTAATTTGTTTTCTTCTTGACCTTCCTCTTCCCTCTTCTGGCAGCGCTTTCAATTGTAGGGGGTGTTTCCGGTCCAGGCTTGGTTCAGTTTGAAGCCTAGAGTTCAGTCTCGGCATGCTGGTTAACTCCTTTCATCCATTCCTACTTTCAGGTCCTTGCGATGTAAACCGAGTGTATACAACAATGGCATCCGGCAACAAGAAACAAAAATAAAAACAGCTAACCGTTTTCGCCAAGGTCTCCTCGTAAAAACGCATCAAGGTTTACTGGAGGCGAGCGGACTGTCTTAAAAACGGGTACATTTCCAATCAAAAAAGACGACGATGCATGATCGCCGCCTTAACCGTTTTCTACTACTGAATCATTTTCTCCACGCTGCTGTGCCTTCCGGTTATTCCGGTATTCACCCGGAGTAACTCCAGCCGTCCTCTTGAAAACGCGGGTAAACGAAATGGCGTGGGCGTATCCGACCCGCTCTGCAATCTCCTGCACGGAATAGTCCGTTTCCGTCAGCAGCCGCTTCGCTTCCTTCATTCGAATATCGATCAGGAAATCAACGAACCTTTGTCCGGTGTTTTCCTTAAACAATTTACTTACATATTTGGCGCTCAGCTGATACTGTTCCCCCAGCATTTCAAGGGAAAGATCCGGATTGGCATAATCGCGCTCGATTAGGCTGCATATGTTTCTGATCATATTGGAGTATTGGTTTCCATCCTGAATCTGTTTCATCTGTTCATAATGATCCGTCAGCACTTGTTTGATTTCCTGTCTCAGCTGCTCCAAGGAGTAAGAATTGTCTACCTTTACTGTCAGCTTCGGCAATCCCTCCTGTATCCACTTGTTGTAAATTTCCTTGCCCAGTCCCGACATTTCGCGGCCGATATAATAAATAAGGTAATTCATCAGGCTGAATATTTCATCATTGGTCAGGAAGCTGTTCTTCAGCTGTTCAAACCATTGATCGTAATCATCGCTCCAATGCTCTTTCAGCATTCTGAAGGACTGGATGATCGAGCGGATTTCTCCCAAATGCGTATAAACCTCGACGATGCCATGGCTCGAAATATCCTCGCTGCGGATCAGCCGGTTTTCACCGAGCACGATTTTATACTTTAAGGCTTGCATCGCATCTTTAAAAGATTGCGGAATATCGCCAATCTGATCTGCGCATCTGCCTATGCCAATCGTAATCGTAAATTTCAAGTTTTGGTGCGTCCATGCGAGGATTTGTTCTGCAACCGGGACCAGTACGGCCTCCTCGAACTTGTCCTGATCCTGTTCTTCAAACAGCATAATGGACAGATTGGAAGGTGAAGTCCATTCCGACCACAGCCGGCAGTCCTTTTTCGAAGCGATCTCATCCACGACCGTCCGCAGGGTGAATTTAAGCAGATCTTGATCGGCTTTGGAATAGTCCCGGCAGAAATCGCCATACTTATCGATTTCAAGGATGAGGATACGATATCGATCCAGCGGCAGCGGCAAATTCAGCCGAACCGCTTCAGATTTCCATTCGGAAATAGACAGACGAGAGTCCCCTTCGATCAGCTGACGGAACATATACCGGGTTCTGACATGGAGATCCTCACGGTATTTCTCCTGATATTCCTTGAATTGTTCCAGTATGTTGTCAAAGGCGGATTCGATAAAAGCAAATTCATCCAGCTTCCCCCGACCTCCGCTCACCACCGGAAGCGAATAGCTGCTGAATCGGGCGGCGATTGCTTCAATTGGCTTGGAGTTGCGCCTGGAAACATAAATCATCCATAGGAAGCCGATGGCAATCATGCCAAGACCGATGATAAACCAAAGGTTATACAAATAAGAGATAGCGCTTACAAAACTGTTGTTCAACAAACCGCTGCCATATTTCCAATTCGTATAGCTTGATACATACTGGGAATTGACTTGGGATGGCGGACGATCCATCGAGGTGCCGAACAGATGATTTCCGGAAGCATCCTCAACCTGAATGAAGCTCATCTTGGAATCCAGCATGTCTTGGGTAAGCTTGTTCAAAGATTCCGCGCTCACATTGACGACGATCATGCCAAAATCGTTTTTCATATAAGGCGATCCTCTGACCAGGCTGACCACCTGTTTGCCGCCTTTCATTGTAAATTGTTCAAAATTTCTAGCGCCTGTCCATTTCGGCGTTTTCGATACTTGATATTGCTCGATAAATTCATGGTCCGGATATGTACTTATGTATCCATTCGTGGCATCGCTGAGCACATAGCCGTCCGAATTCCTCACCAGATAAATCGAATCGATCAAGGGATAATAATTAATAATCTCCTTGAGCTTCTTAACAGCTTGGATATTGATATATGGATCGCTCACGGCAGAAGATTCAAAAAAATCGTTCAAAGCCTTGCTATTGATGCCCTCAAGAACGATCATATTGTCGATCACCTTCAGAGACGTATCCACCATGCGCATCGCTTGCAAGGAAAGTGATTTATTGGCGTTAAGGGCCTCCCGGCGACTCTGTTCGCTGAACAGCTGAAAGAAAACAAAAAATATAAAGGTAATCACAATAACAAAAATGGGCATATAGGAGAGCAATAGACGCTTGTACCAGGATCTCTGCATGATAAAACCCTCCCACGTTTTTTCATAAATTTTTTATTATTATAACTTAAAAAGCACCTCTTAGGTTATAGTTCTTCGTAGCCATTTGCTCGATGAGACCAGACTCAAATTGCGTTCCGCACATCCGGTCAAAGCCCCTAATCATAATTTATAAACAAAAAAAGAAGCGGGACAATGCCCGCTCCGTTGCTGTAAATCCTAGTATGCTAAATTGAATATTTTAAAGCAGTGGGTTCTCGTGTTTCGCTTTCAGAATCGACCAGCGCCGCTCCACTTCTTTTTCAAATTCGCCAAGCATTTCTTTGTTTTCTTCCTTGAGCAGATGTCTTGATTTGCCCATATATTTCAGCCAGTCGCTGAGCGGCACCTGTTTTTTCTTCGCTTCAGGATCGTACGTAATATTCGTTTCTCCCTGCTCCACTTCATACAGTGGGAAGAAGTTTGAATTCACGGCCGCGCGGACGATGTTCTCCCCATCCTTGTCGCTCGATTTCCAGTTCAGCGGGCATGTGATCAGCAGTTTGCCGTAGACGGTACCTACATTCTGAGCGTACCACTGCGCTTTTGCCGCCTTTTTCACAAGATCCTGCGGGAATGCTTCCGTCCCCGTGAATACGTACGGAATATGTGCCGCCGCCATCATTTGCACCGTATCTTTGTGATGGAACGCTTTGCCCTGCTGCTGTTTGCCGACACCCGACGTACTGGTCATGTGTCCTAATGGCGTAGAATACGAAAGCTGTGCACCGGTGTTCATATAGCCTTCATTATCATATTCCAGAATGATCAGATTATGGCCCCGAAGCGCCGTCCCGATGGCCGAACCCATCCCGATGTCCATGCCGCCGTCGCCGGTCACCATCACAAAAGTGAAATCCTCAGGAACTTCGATTTCCCCGCGGCGTTTCTGCTCAAGGAACGCTTCTACCGTGCCGGATAAAGTAGCCGGTCCGTTCTGGAACAAATTATGAATGAAGCTCTGCTTATGCGAGTTATACGGATAACCCGTTGTTGTGATATAAGCGCAGCCGGTATGGAATAAAGTAACGACATTGCCTTCGATCCCTTTGAAAAAGAGCTCCAGCGCCGGGAAAATACCGCAGCCCGGGCAGGCTCCGTGACCGGAAGCAAACCGTTTCGGTTTCGCGGCAAGCGCCCGCATCGGCGGTACTTTAACGGATAGTTTGCTTGTCTCTTCATCTACCTTTACGGTAATCAGGCCAGATTTAAAGCTGTCTCCATTCATCGGGGCAATGACCGGCTGCAACCTTTGCTCCTCAGCTCCCGGTGTTTGGCCGTAATAATCAAACGGCACTTTGGCATAACCGAGCTCCAGGGCCTCGATCGTCAAGGCAAAAAAAGCTTCTGCGTCATCTGCGTAATAGTCTTTCCCGCCAAGACCAAATATGCGGGACAGCACAATAGGCTGCGGACCACGGATTTCCTGCAGGGCCGCTTTGACCTCATGGGTCAGATTGGCCCCGTGCGCACCGTAAGAATCGGCACGTTCGCCAACCAGCAGTGCTTTGACATCTGTCAACGCCTCGCGGATTTCTCTCGCCGGGAACGGCCGGAGAATATTCGGGCTGATTACGCCCGCTTTAATTCCTTTCGCCCGCAGCCGATCCACGACGTCTTTGGAGGATTCGGCCGCCGAATTGAGCAGGAATAAAGCCACCTCCGCGTCTTCCATGCGATACAGATCAAGCGGCGAATAGGATCTTCCGGATAAAGCTGCGTATTCCTCTGCCACTTCCTCGAACACCTCGCCCGCACGGTACATGGCGTTTGACTGTTGGAAGTGGTTATTCATCAAATCGTCGCCGTTCATATAAGCCCCAACAACGATCGGGTTGTTCTCGTCCAGCACATGTGGATATTCAGGCGCCTTTTCCCCTACAAACTCCTGAACGGTTTCGCGGTTCGTAAATATTTGTACCCGGCGTTTCTGGTGCGATGTGAAAAATCCGTCATAAGCTACAATGACCGGCAGGCGTACGTCTTCATGTTCAGCGATTCGCAGCGCCATGATATTCATGTCATAAACTGCCTGCGGTGAACGGGCGGTCAAAATCACCCAGCCGGTATTCAGACCGTAGTAAAGATCCGAATGGTCACCACGAATATCCAGCGGTCCGCTGACCGCACGCGTCACCAGATTCATGACCATTGGGAAACGTGTGCCCGCCTGCACAGGAAGCTGTTCGATCATATACAGGAAACCATTCGCGCTGGTAGCATTGAATACCCTTGCTCCGGCTGCGGCCGCACCGTAACAAATCCCCGCCGATCCATGTTCGCCGTCAGCTGGAATCAGCTTGATGTCATGTTCGCCGCGTGTACGCATCATGTCAAGATATTGGGCGATTTCCGTAGAAGGTGTAATCGGAAAATAACCCATAATGTGATAGTTAATCTGGGCAGCCGCCATGGCAGCCATTTCGTTGCCCGATTCGAAGACTGCCGTTTGAGCAGCAGCCAGCTTGTTCTCCGTTGTTTCTTGAATTTGCATATTCATGATCTGACTCCCTCCGCAGTTAAATAGGGAAATGATTGCGGCACACGGTGCTGCTCCGCATATTGCGGCTCTTCTAACATGGCAGCCAAAGCGGTGGTCGGGCAAGCTTCGATACACTTCAGGCAGCCTTTGCAATACTGATAATCGATACCTTTCATAAACATCTGCATGTTGCCGCGCTTATCCGGTTTCTTCTCCCACACGATGCAGAAATCCGGACATACCGTATCGCAGGCGGCACAGTGAATGCAGTCCTCGATCTTGTACTCTGGCAAATATCCCTGCCGGGAGCCGCTAAGATCCTTCAGGACACTGTTCGCCGTAACGTTCAGAATCCCGCCCAGCTCCTGCGTTTCATATCCAAGAATCGGCTGCGGTCTTGCAAAAGCGATTGGGTCTATAAGCTCTGAGCCATCTCCCAAGGAAAGGAACTGGACTTCGTTATATCCTCTGTCAAAGGTCCGCAAATTCGCTTCCACGAGGTGGGGCAGCTTTTTCTCAAATGTTGTGCGGATCACTTGCCGCATATCGTCCGGGTTTAGGAAGCTGCAAATCCGGAACAAAGCCCCCAGCATGGCCGTATTCACTTTGGTTTTTTCCTCAACGGAAATTTTCAGCGCATCCACTACGGCCAGCGTTCCCTGCGTCATTTTAAGATCAACGGCCACTTCGGAAAGGTCTCGCGCCGTATTCACAAGCACCGTTCCATCAGGCTGTAATCCGCTTATGACATCTATCGTCTTATACAATGCTTCATGAAATACGCCGACGACATGCGGCTGCTCAATGGGACTGTGATCGCGGATTTCCACCTCGGAATCGCAGAACCTTACGAAACTCTTCACTGGCGACCCTTTTTTCTCCGAACCATAGCTGGAAAAATTCGAACCGTTAAGTCCGGAGCCAGTAACCCCGGCTTCGGCCAGCATTTTTCCAGCCAGATTGGCGCCAAGCCCGCCGATGGATTCGAGACGGATCTCGAAAAATCCCAGTTCATTCTCTTGAGGTAAAATCGACATGTTCTCTCCTCATTTCTTCTTAGTTCATTAATTCCAGTTTAAAAGAAGAAACGGACCGGGTTTGTGATTAAACTCACTACTTAAAAAATTGTGATTGCAATCACTATGTCGGTTGTGGGAGCGAAGTATACTGTCTTCAACAGTCCAATTGCGAGGCAATCTTATACTGACCTTACGACAAATAATCACGAAATTGGAGGAGAAATAATGAATAACAACGCCCAAGAGACCTTAAATCATCAGCCGTCCATGTTCTGCTTTCAATGTCAGGAAGCATCCAAAGGAACAGGCTGCACCATTGTCGGAGTATGCGGCAAACCGCATGATGTGGCAAACCTGCAAGATTTACTGATTTATTTGCTGAAAGGTATCTCTTTTCTCAGTCTGGATGTCCAGCTGCCGGAGGTGCTTGAACAGCGCGTATCGCTGTTTATTATGGACTCCTTGTTTGCAACAATTACGAACGCCAACTTTGACCGCGAGGTTTTTGTGGGAAGAATCCGGGAAGCGATAGAGCTCCGCGGCGAGGTGCGCACCTATTATAACGAACAATATCCGGAAGGAACCGCCAATCTCCCTGATGCTGCCGTCTGGCAAGCGGATAACGAAGCTTCTTTTGATGAAAAAGCACGTACGGTTGGTGTCCTCTCGACCAAGAATGAAGACATCCGCTCGCTGCGCGAATTGATTACTTACGGCTTGAAGGGGATGGCTGCTTATACGTACCACGCGCTTCATCTGGAGAAGGATGATAACGAATTAAACCGTTTTATGCGCCGTGCGCTTGCCGCCACGCTTGACGACAGCCTTGAAGTGCAGGATCTGGTAGCTTTGACGATGGAAACCGGTAAATACGGCGTAAACGCCATGGCGATGCTGGATGAAGCGAACACCTCTGTTTACGGAAATCCGGAAATTACGAAGGTAAATATCGGGGTAAGAAACCGGCCCGGCATTCTCATCAGCGGCCATGATCTGAAGGATTTGGAGGAGCTGCTGAAGCAGACGGAAGGAACCGGCGTGGACGTGTACACGCACAGTGAAATGCTGCCTGCCCACTATTATCCGGCATTCAAGAAATATGAGCATTTTGTAGGCAATTACGGGAATGCCTGGTGGAAGCAGAATAGCGAATTCGCAGACTTTAACGGACCGATTCTAATGACAACCAACTGTATCGTTCCGCCGAAAGACAGTTACAAGGACCGCATTTATACAACAGGCAACACAGGCTTTCCGGGTGTCCGCCATATTCAAGAAGGAAAAGACGGTGCTCCCAAAGACTTCTCCCTACTAATCGAGCAAGCGAAAGGATGCCCAGTTCCAACGGAACTTGAAACTGGTGAGATCATCGGCGGTTTCGCTCATGCCGCTGTGATGAATGTGGCCGATCAAGTCGTCGATGCCGTGAAATCCGGGGCGATCCGCCGCTTCTTCGTCATGGCCGGCTGCGATGGACGAATGAAATCCCGCAACTATTACACCGATTTTGCGGCTGAACTTCCAAAAGACACGGTCATTCTAACTGCAGGCTGTGCCAAATACAAATACAATAAACTGGATCTAGGCGAGATCGGCGGTATTCCGCGGGTCCTGGACGCTGGTCAATGCAATGATTCTTACTCCCTAGTCGTGATTGCATTGAAGCTGAAGGAAGTATTCGGCCTTGAGGATATTAATGATTTGCCGATTTCCTATAACATTGCCTGGTATGAGCAAAAAGCGGTTATCGTGCTGCTTGCCCTGCTTTATCTTGGCGTTAAAAATATTCATCTGGGCCCTACGCTCCCTGCCTTCCTGTCGCCTAACGTCGCCAAAGTCCTTGTGGAAAACTTCGGGATCGGCGGCATTACCAATGTGGAAGATGACATGAACATGTTCCTTGGTGCCTAAAAAAAGAATGCCCTCACCGGGGCATTCTTTTTCTTAACATTCAGTAATTTTCATAGCGTACTGAGCCGTAGTTCATAAAAACTGCAAAATGGGATGCTTTAACTTCATTTTCTTGGCCATGTTTACATCCGCTTTTTGCCAACGCGTCTGTCCACCAAAGCTAGAATATTCAATAAAATATCAAGACTGTTAATCGTGGAAGTGGCCAATCCTTTACGATCAAGATTCTGAAGTTAAACATCAAACATTTCCGACATGTGTTAATCCCTCATTTATAGAAGATGACAAGTTTTTCTGTCCTTACGGAACGGCATTATATCACATCTCGTCATCTTCTATATTGAGAAGATGACGAGATGAATTGTACAATACGAATCTTGAAAATACGTTGCACAACCGCAGCCGTATGTTCGTCGGGAATCAGCTTATGTTTGTTCTGCTCGTCCTTGCGGTAGCCGTAGGGGGCAAATGCTCCCGTGTAATCGGGATACAGTTGGCCGATTCGGGACTCAGAGTACGTCCTAGCAAAAAAGTAACGGCCTGTGACCTGCAACTCCATTATGGAGTGTGCAGATTCACAGGCCTAGTACATTTTCATTCATGGTGGTGGCCATTATTAGGCCATGGTAGTTTGGGACAGCCCCGTTCAGACTGATAGCTTCTTTTTAACATTGATTTATTAGGTACGAAAGTTGAGTTGGTTTATAAAAACTGGAAGTTGAATTAAAGAGGTACGTCAGATGCTCGTACGCTAATTTTTCCACTTACTGTACCATCAGCTGTATTATAATCTACATAAAAAACATGCCCACTTCCGTTAGTAACATTAATAGTCGAAGTGCCGTTTGCACTAACTGTTCCAGTATAGATATTTTCTTTCTTACCATTTAATTTGTATGATATGTAGACATTTAGTTTTTGGGATTGTGAATTGGAAATAAATACTCTAGCATAATCGTATCCAGATGGCTGTGTCCAAGAATTTCCACCATTATTGAGATTCGCATTATCGATCACTAAGGTGTCGCTGAATGGTGTGATTTCAGGAAGAGATGAGTCTACGGTAGTTACAGATGGTGGTGGAGATTCAACAGCAAGGGCTGAAACGGACGACAACGACATTAATGCGACTACTACGGAACAAACTAAAAAACTCTTTTTGAATTTTCTCACTTTCATTCCCTCCAATTTTACGTTGATATTCACCTATCCCATTATTGGGAGATATTGGTGATAGCATTATACTACCATATATAGTTATTAATTTCCAGAATTATTTAGAGAGCATATATAGCTGGTAAGTCAAATGTCAAATGTAGAGTCAAACGATGGTGTAGCGACCGAGTTTCAGCTCAGCATCGTATCGATAACCCGAATAACCACCCCTTTTTGTTGGTTTCGTAATCAATCTGAGATTGGAGGCGGAGCATCTTTCTTTCATACGGCGGGAGCTTCTTTAAAGCTTCAAATTCAGCTTTTTGCTTTTCAAATGTCAAACAGGACACCTAGCCTTTCAATATGGAATAAATAGAAAATCTTCATCTTTTATACGTGCGAATAAGTCTACTCTTAAACATGTCGGCCGGAATCAATCTTAGCAACTTCATATGTTAACTCCACAACTTTTAGGCGCTTCGTAAGCCATACCGCCCCTCCTTATTGCATTAAATTTTCGGAATGTGTAGTTAAACCCTTTTAGTCGACAAGACATGCTCATGCTCGTACTCAGTAGTTTGACTCATTTCCTTAACTCTTGTAATCAGCACTTCCTCATCATGTTCTTCGCACAGTAACCCAGTAATGTTTTCCTCGCTGTCTGCTGCGATTAAAGATCTGAAGTAGCCGCCCGTTTCTATACCACCCATTCCATAGATTGTTTCAAAAACTTTCATATAGTGATTCTCCTTCCTATATTAAATAGGTCTTCTACAAGATTTCCAGCAGATTGCTGATTTTCGGTTGTCGCCTCGTCGTCTTAAAAAAACAACAGCTACTGATTTATATAGTTGATTATTGACGATCCTTTGAGAATAACCTCGCAAACTTCTTTTCGTACCTAGACCACGTAGTAGGTAACAAAATATAAAACATCATGGCAATTATTATAATTCCCATAATAATCGTGAATACAAAGACAACGTCCATTATAATGCGATCTGTTGTCATAAAAGTCTGCTTTGTAAATGTTCATTAATTATGATCCGGGATATTAATTACTTTAAAATGATGATTAAAAGAAGAAGTCAATTCCAATGGTCCATATCTATTCTGTAAAGCAAGCAAATCCTCAAGTGTTTCTAATTGAACAAACCATCAAATGAAACAACGAATTTAAATCCTGAATTCACTCCTCAAGAAAAAATTCGTGAAGAAAAAATGGATCAATTGAAACAATTGGCCCCTACCAATTCTAATTTTAACGAGATCAATTCAAACGAGATCTCCCTTAGAGCGGCTGTATTAACTTATAACATTGAAAAGTTGTCTGCTGGTAATACAATTACATCAATCAATTCTTTCAAGTTACCGGCTGGTTCAAAACCAACACTTACACTAGTGCAATATCCATATAGTGGTGGAAACGGGACGGTCAAAGCGTTTTATACTCTTGTAAATGTTGATACAGGAAACGAAATAAGTGATA
The DNA here is from genome assembly GCF_037993005.1 of Paenibacillus sp. FSL F4-0100. Taxonomy (NCBI): domain Bacteria; kingdom Bacillati; phylum Bacillota; class Bacilli; order Caryophanales; family Paenibacillaceae; genus Paenibacillus; species Paenibacillus sp. FSL F4-0100. The sequence continues at coordinate 1,219,173 of NZ_CP150303.1, read as the reverse complement.
GTGTTATAGTCAACAAGAATTACACACACACTAACTACTCTTATACGTTTAGTAACGTACCTGCAGGTACTTACAAAGTGAGAATTTATAATTATGAAGCCGATGTATTTGGTGGTTCTGTTGATATGATGGGTAACGGTTACATTACACTTTAACATCGAGAGGTGAATTCAAATCATATGAAGGCTAAGTCTATGATTTTAGGTGTCACTGCTGCTGGTATTATTAGCATTTCAGTTGTGATAGGCGGGAAGACTTTTGCAGAAGACATTATCAATCCCAATCCCGGTTTTTCGGAACAACAAGTTGTTACACCAGAAAAATTGACTGAATTGGAAAATAAAGCCTCTACAATTGTAACTGAATACGGTGAATTCAAACGAAATGACGCTTACGACTATTCTAAACTTGAAGATTCTCAAATAGCGCATGATGACAGCAAAACTAATGTAGCGACGAAAGTTATAGTTGAAGAGAATGGAATATTCGTTAAACAGTAACGCTATTTGAATGTTGGTTCGTTTTAAGTACCTCCTTTCAGCTCTCCCGATTCGTTTCTCCGCAACGAGGTCGATCCGATTCCATTTTTGACGAAGTTTCATCCGACGATTCAGGGCGACAGCGTACAGAATAGGTATTACCACGTTGTACATATTTTCCCGAACCATTGTATGTAGGAAGCCATCTACTGCATCCAGGCAGACCCTCGGATCATGGCGATCCGGGATCTTTAGGGTTTTCTTCAACTACTCTTCCGGTTTTTGCTTCATATTTATCCAGTCCAATGAAGTCGGCATTTTCATTAGTCAGATCATGATGATCTTTGTGGAGGATTGGTCACATCAGCCGCGTTGAAAAGATATTATATTTCTCAATCGACTTCCCGTGAAAATGCTGCTCACTAGCAGTACGAATCCACCAAACAGATAGGGCAAGTCAAAATGGACTTCAAACAAAATACCTGCCAGCATTGGTCCAAATATCGTACCGAGACTCGTATAAGCGTTATTCATCCCTGCAACAAATCCCTGTTCATCCCCGGCCACTCTGGATAGCAGCGTATTGATCGTGGGGCGCAATATATTATTGAACGTAAAGAACAACATCGTGACTACCATGACATAATAGAAATGGCCTGAGAATAATAAGAATACAAGGGATACTGCGGATAACAACAGCATGGCAACGATGATTCGTTTTTCTCCGAATCGTCGTGTGATCCGGTCAGTGAACAACAATTGATTCAACGTGCCGATGAGCGAACATACGGTAAGCAGTATAGCAATTTGACGCGTCGTGAATCCGTAGACTTGTACGACAAAAAGCGGGAAAATCGCTTCAAAATGCGTTAAACCAAAGGTCATGGCGAAAACAATGAGCAACAGGACAAAATAACGAGACCGAACCGAAAGCACGATTTGCCGGAATACATTCTCGCTCTTCTCCTTCACTTGACGACGCATCTGGCGAATATCCGCCGACAGCGATTCAGGCAATCCCCATAGACTGCAAACCATCGCCAGCAGCCCTACACATGCGGATACATAGAAGGGCATCTTAATGCCCCATTCCGCAAGCAATCCGCCGACACCCGGTCCAATAATAAACCCGGATGTCATCGACGCACCTAACCATGACATGGCCTTGCTGCGCTGCTCATCTGCTGTAATGTCTGCAATATAAGCAATGATAGACGGGATTAAGGCTGCTGAGCCTATTCCGCCAATCAACCGCGATACGAATAATAAAGTTAGATCGCCCGCGAACGCTGCGAGCAAGTTGGAGATGGCGAACAAGATCAAACCTATGATAATCATGGGTTTACGGCCATATCGATCTGACAAATTACCTGCAAGGGGTGAGAACAGAAACTGGGTCAGGCCGAAGCAGGAGACCAAATAGCCCGCGGCCTGTCCGCTTGCCGTAAACTGCTCAAGAAGTTCCGGTATGATTGGAATGACAAGACCCATACTTAGATTAGCGAGAAACATGTTGAGCAGTAGTAATGGAAACGCTGACTTCTTTAACATTTAGGACCACCTATATCGAATGGATAAAAACCATGAATTGAAAACTGAATACCAATTCCCCCTCAATCTGCATTTGTATATGTTAGCATGTGGCTATCTACAATAAAAATATGAAAAACATATAAGGACTTAATCTTTTTGATATACATGCAGGATGCCTTGAATAATTCTTACAGCGACCGACATATCAAGTTCAGAAAATCGGTTTTTTTGAAAAGTATCTACATTAAAAAGAGAACGCCCCTGAAGTTGAAGGGGCGTTCTCTCGATTCATGGATTAATGTGATGATCCTGCACTAAGTTGGCTCAGTTTTGGGAAAAGAATACTACCTGCCGCATCTCATCTATTCCTTTGCGAACTATCAATATTAGGCACTCCACATGGGACGGATACTTAATATTGATAGAATGTAGGGAATGGAGGGAGAATCTAAGCTCCCACTAATGATCAAGTAGATTAGTCGGCTTTTGAGCATTTTTGCGAGCGGCGAGGGAAACCCTTCCACTCAACAAGAAAATCCTTTCACGTCTCGCTATTTTTCAATTTACATATCAATGTAACACCTTAATTCTTACCGCCATAGCCCTTATACGTAGCGTAAACTGCATCTGCATATTGATCTGCCAGAATAGGACGGCCATAAGAATCGGTGGCTCCCGGATACCAGTTATCTCCACCGTTGTAGTGTAATAATCCGTTGTAGATATTTCCAAACTTCGTAATCTTCTCATTTAAAATTAACGCGCCCAGATATACCTGATCTTGTTCACTGCTATGATTATACGCACGGCCAAATTTTGAGCTGAATTGAGATAAATACGCATTGCGTGTGTTTGGTTCTACCTGCATCAATCCGTCGCCGGCCGATGGACTACCTGGTAAACCTGCTCCAAAGCTGCTTTCCTTTTTGATAACAGCACTTAACAATAAAGCAAAATCTCCGCCTTTCCCATAGGCATTGTCCGCATTCATGACATATGTCCATATATGGCTTGGAACCTCGGCAGGCTTTGTTACTGTAGGAGGTGGCGAACCCGTATAAATCTTGACCGATGACATTTTGTCATTGATCGTGTTGCCAACCCAGGAAGAATCTGAAGTAAAGGTCCACTTGGTTCCTCCAAAATTATCATTCTCATATACTTCAACCGTCCAACCGCTTGGAACCTTAAGAGACGACATCCAGTCATTCGGAATTCCGTTTGCGTTCAACTGAGACAGTGTATAATTGCCTATCCCGAGTGTCACTGCTTTTCCTCCATAGTTTATATCTGCATAGAACGTCACTCCGTTTGTTGTCGGTGGCGTAGTTCCGCCGCTACCGCCTTTCTGCCATAAAGCAGGGACATTGGACGGTTCCCAACCTACGAGAGAAGTATGTGCCTGAAGACAGGTATAAGTGCTTCCACTATAGGTTACTGTGTCATTTGCTGCATATGCAGTATTTGGAGCCCATGCTCCTCTAGCGGCTGCGTTTACTGACGGTAAGGCTGCGAAAAATGTGGATAGAAATACTACTAAAACTACCAAAAATGATAAGCGCTTAAAAGAAAACCTTTTATTAGTCATTTTCAAACCTCCTTGTTCTTTATTTATCTGTAGCGCTTACATGAGACATGCCACAGGTTTTTGCTGTACTATTATCTTACTTTATTTCCATTTTCTAAATTAATTCCACAATTTTTTAATGATACGGTAGGAGGATATGAAGATCGGGACCAAACAGGCAATTAAATTCGTGCTAAAAACAGAAGAAAGACTATGGAAAAATGAAGGGGAAGGATTCAATAAAAAAACCGAGGAAAAACAGGAGTGGATACCTGAATTTCGCCCGGCACAACTTTAGGCTATAACACGACTTTATAGGCTTTGAGATGACTTAATTGCGTTCTACACCTAACGCACTAACAATGCGCAACACTCCACATGTGACGAGTAGACAGTGATAACAAATTACAGGAATAGCATTTGCTCAATGATGGAGCGACTAACTATAGCCGCCTTTTATTATACAGAAATGCAAGCACAATTACAGGAGCTATTCGCCCCTGCATAACAAAATTCTCCGTTCTATCAAGCCCTTTAGTCATATGTAGATAGATAGTCCGTTCAATAATTGACGGGGGTGTATCAAAATTTGACCCACCTTACCACCTCATGTAGTTTAGTACCAGTCCCCCACCAATAATTAAGATCATGACGACAACGGGTAATGTTGTTAGGGTAATCCCCGCTATCGCCATACCTCTTCCTTTAGAAGATCTTCTTGCAATAATACCTAAGAAAAAACCAACAACACTAAGTATAAAAGCAAAGAGAATTGTGGCCATAGTACCTGTCGAAGTCGTGTAGCTGTACTGGGAATCAAAGCCCAACTTTAACATTCCTACTATGAAAAATAATATTCCGAATATACCGAATATTAATGATACTACAGCTTGTCCTAGTCTATCCTTTGGCTGATTCTTCATGGCGGCTTTTGTTGTTTTACTCGTGTTACCGGAAGGACTATTCGCTCCCCCCACTATATCGGATTCCCCTCATAAGAAACCCAGTTGCTCTAACTGACCCCATATAGCTTAGACCGAACCATCTGGCTGAGATGTACGAAACGCTGACTTTCAACCAGCCTCCTGCCCCGGCTGCCCTTTGTCGGATGAACCGTTTCACTCGATGCGCAAGCTATCCTTTTTTCCTGCCGATAAGACGCCTATCGATGAACCGAGCGACAAGCAAAGACAGGATACCGAGCAAAATCGGTATGCCAAACGCTTCAAAGGAGAAAGGGTGGCCCTCCAGCTTCAGGTGGTCGGTGGCACGATATTCAAGCCGCTTAGCGGCAAATTTCGCTGTCTGGATATCCTCCTGTTTTGCCAAATCCTCGAATGCAGGGTCCATTGCAAACCGGCCCGACATATCACGATGCAAGAACATCAGCTTCGCACTATTGCCGCTGTTATTCCACTGCTTGATATCCTCGGCAGCTTCAGACTCGGCATCGGCACCGACGACAATCATTTTCTCGAGCTTCGGCACGTCTTTTGTTTGATAACGCGCGACCAGGTTCAGGCCGTGTTTCGTTACGATGGCTTCATTCTTGCTGGAAACCGTTAGTGTGGTTGTCGTACCGGAAGCGGCATACGTGTCAAATGCGGCTGACAAATCCAGCTCATCTGCGCCGTTATAGAGAAGCACGCCCGCTTTGACTTTGTTCCATTGATAAGCATTATTCAGTACGTACGTTATATCACTCAACCCGGCATTGAATGGCTCCATTTTCGGATTTGTCACGTAATCGTAAGAAGGATAATTCATATTTTCCGCTACTTTTCTCGCAACCGCATCGCCCAACTGCTGAGAGATGACATATAGCGTTGCGTCGATCCCTGATGTCAGACCGGCAGAAGATACGATATTACCTTGCGGAACGTAGCGCTGATCTTTCACCCACTGAATGTCTGGATATTTTTTGATAAGCCGGTTAATGTCTCCCCAGTGCGTCGCGGCTGATTTGCCGTTCAGCAAGCCAGTATCCGCCAGATTTTCTGCTCCGTTGCAAATAGAGAGCAATGTCGTATTAACGTCCGCGTGCTTTCGAATCCATTCTCGGACAGGTACATATTTATTATCATCCAAAATCGGCATAAACGGAATGACGATAATGTCCGGACTTTTGCCTAGCATCGCGTCCATTTCATCAAAAGAATAATGTGGGACAACATCGAGTCCCCCGGTTAGGGATTTAATTTCGCGGTCAGGTGCAACGCCATATACATTGTAAGCCTCTGTCATCGCAAACATCTCGTACGGGACGAGAAAGTCGAACACTTCCGTCACTTCGTTCGCCAGTAGCACAGCCACTGTCGGTTTGCCGGCATCATATTTTGGTACCTGCACATTCGTTAATGTGGGGACGGCTTTATCGTAAATCGACATTCCGTTATTCATTGTGTTGATGAATCCGATCGCTCCTGCCCCTCCCACAACAACGACAAAAACGATGAGATAAATCGTGATGCGTAATACAACTTTCACTAGTCATTTCTCCTTTAGCTCCGGCTTCTTTACCGAACAAATATAACAAACCAAGATGAATTTATCATCGATCTATGGTCGGTTAGAGGAGCTCGACCAATGTTGGAACGGATGCTGGACCTAAGACTGTTCTACTTTTCATGCAAGACTCGATAGGGCTATAATTTTTCTGAAAAGGGCGAAACATCAACGAAATTTCTACAAATTTCCCATATGCACGTTCTCATGAATTGGGGGCAATGTACCTGATGGTGGAACACGTATTTGCGGATGGACAAAAGCCTTTATGTACCTGTTCCTCAAGGGCGGATGTGGAGATCCACTGTTCGTTCACACCTACGGAAGGCGAGTTTAGTGAAGCCCCCTATGGAAAGACCGAGCGAAACGAAGGATTCCACATCAATTAGTATTTTCATTTTGTATTTAGTGTGTAGGCTTCGCTTAGTCTTTCCTGATGAACAGAGAGCAACATTCCACATGCACTGTATCTCCTTAGGAATTACCCTGTTGCACATATTTTCCCGAACCTTTGTACTTATTGGTCTTTGTACTCCAGGTGAATATTCCCTCTGCCAGATCCCAGCCGCCTTCGTCTCTGAAGTTCTTCCAGTACTGATGTACTTTACCCTTTGAATCAATGTGAACTCCCTGATCCCCCATTAATTGAAGAGCTTTACTCAATGTCCCATACTGAAGTCGATATACATATAACTGGGTATTTGAGGGAAATAAGAGTACGTAACAGCCACATGCTTCTCGTTCTTCGATACTGTAAACACTTGGATCGTCGGTGGTTCAAAGCCTTCATCACTTACAATGCCAGTATTAATTAAAACAACATGTCCCTTTGCGTTAATTAGATAAAAATCACCTGATTCAGTGAGAATAAACGATTCTTTTTTCTTGTCATTGTTAATGTCATCGGTTTTAACGATCTTAACCACTTCATTAGGATACTTTTCAGCAAGGATATCCTTAGGTTTCTTTGCAGCAGCAGAGACACTACCCGTAAATGCAAAGAAAACTGCGAAACTAAGCAATAATGCCATTGTAGAGAATTTGCCTTTCATAAATATGCCCTCATTTCCGGTGTTATCATATCTTCACTGATATTAACGTAATTTTGCCTTATCCACATGTTCGGCCCGCATCTTCGGATCGGTAACATTAGCCTCGATCAATGATTGATAAATCTTCTGAATATCTGATTCTGTCAAAACGGTATCCACCTTCTCCGCTTGAATCCGATTCATTTTGCGCTGAATATATTCGGACAGCTCAACATCGTACACAATCAATTCGTCCGATTGGATTTTTCTCATTTCCGGATCAACGCTGAATCTACAACGCATCGTAAAAGAAACCAGTGAAATGAACCGGCTCTTTTGGTAGTCAGGAAGCAAACTTTTAATCGCTTGAATATGGCCGTAATTTTGCAAAAAGGGATTATACATTTTAAACCGGTTACTTACCGTCCATGACTTATTCTCTCTTGTTCCCTTAATCTCTCCCGTGTAGTTCTTCGTCTCGATGACGAACAATCCTTGCGGCGTGATCACTACATGGTCGATCTGCGAATAACCCGTTCGGGACTTCGAATTCGTCACCATTAAATCATTTACATATCTACATCCTTTGGGGAGTTGGTCTAGTTGAATATTAATCTTATGCTCACCCAGCTCACCAATACGGGTAGGTTGAACCTTGGGTTTGGCGTTGTTTCCTGATGTTTTGGCTTTATTCGTTTGTTGAGCCGGCTTTCCTTTTGGCTTATCAGAAGATTTGAACAAGGACTTTAATTTTTCAAACATAAGAGAGCTCCGTTCTATATGTAATGGTGATTCATCCGATCCTTCCCTTAAGAGACGATGTACTCCTCTGTATACTCCATTCAGTAGAATTAATGACTAGCTGCGTTCTCCCCTTTATTTTAGGATGCCTCCCTAATCATACTACAAAGTTATTGACCCATCGTATATTTATACATTAACTTACTTATATAAGTCGTTTTCCTAAATATGGTATGTGGATCTGGAGGCGAATATCTTTGGTACCTACAGACAGAACGATCAGTACGGAGCTATTACGTTACTTGGAGAAGGAAAAACTCAGTATTTCCTCTTTTGCAATTAAATCGGGAATCAATTCTGGAACCCTCAGCCGCTTTATCAATGGGAACCAGCCCCTTTCCGTTTCAAGTCTTGATTTAATTACTAAAGCCATGAATCTGGAAGAAGGATATTTTTATTCTCTATATGTAAATGAATCAACACCGAACTGGAGACGACTTGGCCCCTTTATCATGCGTTGTGCCGAGCTAGGGAAACTCTACTGCATTGATCAGGCTGTGGATTTGATAATCGATAGCCCAGCTTATTCCTCCCTACTCTTTGATAGCGCTGAGGCATTATTTCACAAGGGAAATCGGGAAGCTGCTCTGATCATATACAAAAAAGTTGCCGAAAGTGAAAAACACCAGCATGCCGAAAGATTAGGTTTGTGTCAATACAGGATATTTACTTGCTCCCTAAACTCGGATCAGGAGCATAATCTGAACTGTACTATACAATTTGAAACTTATATCAAGCGACTTCCTGAAGGGGTTCAATTAGATGCTGTAAAAGACTTAACTGACACGTTGTTGTCCTTACGTAAAAGGAATAGAGCAAAGCACTATGCTCAGGAAATGGGACGCATCTCCAGAATGCTGTATGCACAAAAACATAATAAAAAAAGGCCACATAGGAAGCCTATAGAGCCAGCCAAAACGTTGTTTGGATATATTTTATACTCCGATTTGCTGTTAGGCTCCATAGCTGCTGATAACGATGATTATGATCAAGCACTTTATTATTTATCCTGTTATGAGGATCAAACCTGGATTGTAGAATCAGATGAATCCTCTGAACGCACCAAAGAGCAGTTCCGTGAATGGGCTAGAGGGAACCGTTATCTATATGAACTAATGAAAGGTAACATAGAAGTACTTGAACCATACATCGAGTATATCTCTTCCAGGGAGAACGAAATACTAAGGGCTTTATTTAAAATCATCCAAGCAGCTAATATGTATCATTTTGAAATTGATGAATATCTCGAGAGATTTGAGCATCAGATCAGGGATCATCTCAAGCGACGAGAACCAGTTGGCAGTTATAACGAACAACTAATTGATGACCGATTTGCTAAATTCCTTACCGATGTCGGCATGTATTATATACGGAAGGGTAACATTCAAAAAGGATCAAAATATATACTGGATAGTTTAGAATTCTCATACACCATCAATTTTGAAATTAACATCGTAAGATGCTGCACAACCATTGAGCATATACAGTCTAAGCTAAATCATGACGATCTAGAAAGGTATGCTGAAATACGAGATAAGTTAAAAGTTAGCGGTACTCTTATTCATCCTTAGCTTCGCAGGAGCTCTTGTGTTATGGTAGCTTAACTTCCGCTGAAGGCTCCCAAGATGAACTTAACATCTATTCGAGAGTGGAGTGATCGGATATCAGTGAATTAGAGAACGGAGAAAAAAGCCAAGGCTGATGGCTGCATTAGCCTTGGCTCTTTATTGTACTCGTTATTAGGGATTCCTTCCTCACATATGAAAGCCCAGTGATCATTAGAGTTCTCAACAGCATCAAACATAGTAAAGGAAATTAGATGATTGGAATCAATGAGCTCATCTTTCTCTCGAATGTGTATTTTATCTGGGAGATCCAGAAGAATCACATGACTTTTACATATTGCCCCACAAGGCGATTCCTCGCTTATCCCACCGATAGGTTCACAAGCAAGTAAAAAAAACCATTTGAGCATTCACTTAGAAAAGTACAAAACGATAGTGGTAGTTTTACCCCTAATCTATCTTCAAAATCTCTAATTTCTTGATGATCTTCAAGCTCAAATCTATCTACATCAGAGAATCTTTCTTGAATGCAATTCATTAACTCCCTGACATCCCATCTAAATCCCCCTCATATTTTGATTACACGACAACCATTCATTCGGAAATCACTTCAGAATTTCCAAGTTGAATGATCAATGAAGATACCTCCAGTATCTACGTATAATGATATCTTGTTTCAACATGCTTTCAATATTTAAAGACATATCTTTAAAAAATCGAGCGATACAACTCGGAAGGATTGGATGCTACTCTACCCGATAGGTGAATCAGAACATCGTCCACGCGGTTCAGAAGCTTCTGAAGCTGCGAGGCGTCCATTTGTTGAAAAATTGAAACATCATTGCAGCCGACCACAAAATTAAGAGTATGAATAAACATCACCTTATCCAAATCCGGGATAGAATTCTGTCCCGTTAGCTGAATGACATCCTGAAGCGAAAAGTAAGATGGAGAAAAAATGCAATTATTCTCCTTCATATACAATGCCTTGAGCATGCATCCTAAAGCGCGATCACTAAACAAGATACATACATGAGCAGAGATCGGGTGCATCAACCGGGCTGCTGAGTTCATATAGATCTGTACGAAATGCTGCATCTTAATCATTGATTTGGAATGAATAGAGGATTCCTGAATTTTTAACAGCCTATCTTTGCTATCTCTGCATTCATCGATGGAGGTTAAATGATTCACATACGTCAGCTCCTATTCGGTTATTGGCGATACCCCAACTGCGACTGAATTCCTTTAATGGTCTTTCCAAAATTGCAGATGCATAAGAAGTAGTTCTAGCTCAATCCATCAAAAAGAGTAAACATAAAGAAATAAATAACTCACTTAGGATGAATAAATAAATACAAACTACATACAATATTACTGTATAGTAGTAATTTGTTCAAATAACTTATTATCTATGTATTATTACAAATCAAAACATTCCCTACACTTCTATTAAAGAGAGGTGTAACGATGCCTGATGTCTTAAAATTAGTCGGAGCACGTATAAAGGATCTTCGTAAATTAAGAGGATTATCTCAAGAAGCATTAGCAGAAAAGGCTGGCTTCAATATAAGTTATATAGGATTTATTGAACGTGCCGAACGTAATGTTTCCATGAAGAATCTGGCGAAGATTGCTAGTGCATTAGATGTTGGAGTGTATGAGCTTTTTACATATTTGAAAGAACGAGAAGAATTGCCAGAGGAGTCGGGTATGAAAGATATTATCTCTTTACTGAGAGAACGAGATCCGAAAGATATTGAGATGGCCCGAAATATACTAATTGAAATTTTTCGGCGGATTGATGGAAATAGTTAAAAAAGCTGATCGGATTCCGATCAGCTTTTTTAGAGTTATCACCAAAGATTATAAAATCGATTGAAAGCTAACAAGGGCGCTTCATGTTTAGGCTTCGGCTTTTGATTGAGGGGTATGAGAAGGAGTTGGAGGTCAATTAAATAATTTTCAAAATATAGACGGAGCATAGGATGGACATGCACTGTATGCGGGAGCAGCGGGCGTTGTTTAGATGTGTTAGTTTGGATGTGTTAGTTTGGATGTGTTAGTTTGGATTGAGTTTGATTGCTTGTTGACGATGTTCGTCAACAAGGCGTCAACAAATATTGGATACTCCGATAGGAGTCTTACTGCTATCCCCATAAAATTCAACCTTTATTAATTCGTGTTATCAAATCCGAAAAGCCTTAAACTATAAGGATTTTGAACAGTCATCTTCCTATCTCTCGCTACCTAAAATCACCTTGTATTAAGGCTCCCGTCTATATGCGTCTACAAAAACCGGACAGGAAATCCGTCTATAATACACGTAATGTTTTGATGTCCTCTGCTTCTTTTGTAGCTTTAATTCATAGCGAAACACTATATTTGATTCAATTATCCTTATCAAATTTACTGGTTCCCCTTCTGGTGTCCTTTTAATGGGTAAGAGTATTACAGTGACAGGTCATTAAAAAGTGTCAGGTGAGCCGTTTTAAACAAAAGATGAGGCAGAGCCAACCACATTTCTTTCAATTCATCCACTTAATCTTTCTCTTGAACAAAAATATCTCCATATTGATTATGCTGAATATAATAATTCGTTCTTCTTTCAACCATATTCATTAACTGTGGATTTAACTTTTCAATAATATACCTAGCAATTAGTTCAAGAAATATATTCACATCGTTTATATGTTTGTAATTCATTGAATAGTCATACCTTGCATTCCCTCTACCACCCCCACCATGGGCTACTGCATTTCTCCCAGTTCCATAGATAATACTTCCGATACTTTTATTTTTAAGATAAGAATGGTTGCTCCACTCTAACTTAATTTTTTTGATTTCTTCTTTTAATTTTGTAGTTAAATTAACGTATTTTGCTCTCCTTTTTCTAACAATCGCTGTTCCATTTTCATTTTCATATGTTCCAAAATCGACATAATATAAAGGATTAAATCTATGAACCATTATTTCATCAGCGTAATACTCTATAGCTTCTTCATGGGAGAAGTCTGAGGGTCTCATCAATGATTGATAATGCTTAACAATACCAAACTCAATCACCCTATACAGAAATACACATCTTGGAAGTGACTCGAATTGTTTCAGTGATGCATGGTATAATTCAAAAATCATTTCGTGTTCTGAATCTTGAATGGATACGATATTGTAATCATTCTTTTGTTTTAAAATCGGAAGTTCAAGATAGAACGGCTCTTTTCTATTTCTGTCAAAGAAGTTTTTCTCTCTAAGCCTCAGCATATCTAATAAATCAAATTGTTCATAGAGTTCTAAAAGCTTTCTATTGAAATTGTAGTTCTCAGTATAATAAAAAAAGGGACTACCGTTGAAATATGCCAGTATGTTTAACAAAGCATTCTTGGTATCTTCAGTAGTGTTTTCATTATAAAAGACAGAATAACTATTCGATTCAGTTTCTGCAATCGTCACATCTTTATAAACAATTATATCCTTCCGATATTTTGAAATTGAGTTAGGACCAATAAATTTGCTAAAAGTATTAATATAGTCAGCAGGATGATTTTGCAGCTTGTACAGTTCCTGATTAACATCATGAATTTTTTGTCTCAGTTTTGCTTTCATATATTCACATAAATTTTCATTTAATGATTTCTGTCTGTCAAACTTTTTGAAACGGTTCAGCGCTCCAAATAGATATTCTTCTTGCCCCCTAAGAGTTTCTGAATAACGTATCTTAACTGTTCCATTAATCAAATTCTTTAGAATACATCGGTACATCTTTCTTTCTGATAAGTAAACTTTTTTATACTTATTAAGAAAAAGTTCTTTTTCCTCATAAGACTTGCATGCGTTTCTTTCACGATTCAATTCAAGGATAAGTTTCGGATATCCTTCCAGCTCATAAAAGGCTAACACAACTGGAACTTCTGAATAATTATATTTTGAAACATCAATAACGTGTGTATCAATAGAGTCTTCAAGCTTTTTTAATTTATTGCCCAATATCATAAAATGACCTCGCTTTTAGCACTCGTGCTTCATAAAGAGCTACCTTCATGCTTAATATTATTACAAAACGAAAGTATCTCATCTTTTATTTTAGGCTCGTGAATAGGTACTAATGTTGTGGCTTTGTCACCAAAGGAGTTAATTGATGCTCCTAATAAATAATAATTACGTTCATCCACAATGATATACCTGTCGTGGAGTTTTTTATATTTTGATACTTCAATTTTTCCTCTCTCTTTCTTAAAAAGTTTATATACAGATTCCGAATCCCCCTTTAAATTACTTGTATGTATTTGAATATTTACTTCTTTATTTGCATTCTCTAATAATTCAAAGATAGTTGAATCAATATAAGGATCTATAATAATAATCTTTTTTTTAGCTGATATTATTATTTCTCTAATTTTCTTATTAGCACTATATGCAAGATCACCTAAAAAAAACAGAGGTTCTTTAATCACGTTTTCATCTATAGAATATTGATTCCAAATTGCCTCAAACCATTCTGCTTCGACGCCTGTCCAGACAGGCCCTTGAATCTTATCGGCGAATTCAACCCTGTCATAGACCTTTGGAACGTTTCCAAGAACAGCATCACGATAGTAGATCGATAAATTATCCAGAATTACACTAAAACCTAAGTCTTGCAAATAATGTTGATCAATATGGTCTACAATTTTTTCAACCCAGTTTGTTATACTTCCAAAGCCGTAATTATGCTTCATAAGCAATAACGGGTTTCTATCATGAATCAGAAATTTAAAACTAATATAGTTATTTCGAAAATCAAACTCATCTTCAACCATCATATTTTGTTTAACAAATATCTTCTTTCTTGATTTCGAATCTAGCCCATAGCTCCCCTTGTATAAGTTGGAGAGGATATAATGCTTTGAACGATTTATTCCCTTTTTGGTTAGCTCATAGGTAGCCCTAGTTAAATAATCAATATTTCTTAGTAGTTCCTCTTTAGATAAGGAGTTCAAAATAATATCATTGTGAGTAAATCGCTGATTAATCATTTCGACCAATTTGGTTATTTCATTGCTTGTACTTTTTCATACCCTGACTCAATTTTCTCATAAATCTCGTCTAATTCTTTCTGCATTGCCATTCTCCTTGCTTAACTATTACTTTCGCAGATCAAATATCGGCTTGAATCGTTGCAGCGGTAGGCATACTAAGCAATTCGATACCTGGCATGCAAAATAGAAAAACACCACTTCCTTTGGTAAAGTGAGAGTGTCGAGCAATCACTACCAGACAAAAGAGGTGTCTTGTCATCATGATAAACGATCAGCCCGGTCTCAATCAACTACCAAACGAAGTAAAGCTTGTTTTCAAGAACTGAACGTCATGAAATTTCTGCAGCAAGCCGGATTTCGCAAACGATTTGGCTTCAACCCAGCCCGATTGTTTCAACTCGTTTTCGTGCTGTTGTTTCATCAGAAGAACTAGTTTCGTTTGTTGGAGAGCAGCGAAAATGACTCCTTTCCCAGCAAGGACGCCGTTTATCGCTTTCTCAATCATACCTGCTTTGCCTGGCGTCACTTCCTGACTCTGCTCGGGACGGCTACCGTGCAGAAAGTGGACGCCTTGACCTCGGCGGATCGTGGGCACTCCGTCTTCATCGTCGACGATTACGTTCAAACATCATTCCACCGGCACGTTTTACTTCCGCATGCTCACGATGGGCTGGTCTATTCTGTACTCATTTCAAGCTTCACCCTGGATTTCCTATTCCTATAGCTCTATAAGGACTCATTCGACAGGATAGGTCTGTTTTCCTTGTTAAGCACAAAAACCGTGTCGTTTTTGCAGGAAAATATAACCATATTGTAGAACCAGTATCTTAATAAGATTATCGGAGGCGTATTCGATGATTAAAAAAATCATTAACATAAAAAACACTGGAAAATTCAGATCATTTGTTGCAAAGAGCGATGTTCTATTTAACAGAATGAACATTGTGTATTCAGAAAATGGCAGGGGGAAGACAACACTTTCAACCGTACTTCGCTCCTTGAATGAACAGAATCCTGAGCTTGTTATTGGTAGAAAAACATTAGGCGGTATTGGGGAGCAATCATTAGAAATACTTTCAGATTCCAATAAGCACCAATTCAAAAACAATACTTGGCTTAGCAAACCAGAATTTGAAATTGAAATATTTGATTCGTTATTTGTAAGCCAAAATGTTTATTCAAAAATTATAGAACATGATCATAAAAAACAACTTTACCTATTTACAATCGGCAAAACAGGTGTAGAAAAAGCCAACCAGCTTGACCAACTTGATGCAGAAATAAAAAAAGCAAACAGTACAAAAAAAGAGTTTGAGACAAATATTCGAGTTGGAATAGAAGGAGTTTTATCTATAGATGATTTTATAAAACTTCCATTCAAAGAAAACATCGATGAAGAACTTCATAAATGTCAACAAACTCTATTAGCTCACTCTAAAGAAGCAGAAATTAAAAGCAAGGCTCTTTTGTCTAAAGTCGAACTTCCTTCATTTGATCGAATAAAATTTAAATCGAGTATTTCTGGTCATACGATTAGTGATATTCTTGATACAGCAGAAGTAACAACAAAAAATCATATCAAAAACAGGTTAGATTTGAATGGTGAAAAATGGCTAGAATATGGTGTCAACAAGATTAATGATAATAGTTGTCCTTTCTGCGAGCAGGACATTTCAGATATTGGAATTATTAAAGCATTTAAATCCTATTTTAGCGAGGAATATAAAAAAGCAATTAAACTTGTGGAAAGCCTCTCAGTCGCGTTTAATCAAAAATGCGACATTGAGAATCTACTTACTTTTCAATCCAAAATACACACTAATATTGAGTTATCAACCTTCTGGAAGCAGTATATTACTTTGCCAGATCTGTACAATTTAGACTTAGAATATTTTAATGACGTTTGGAAACAATTCACTTCGGGAATAAGGGAGCTAATTGAAAACAAAAAACGTTCTCCCTTTGATTGCATAATAGTCCCTGATGAAATCAATCAAAAGATCGATATGTATCTGAACTGTTTGCAACAGATATCCAATTACAATGATTATATTGATGAAGTCAACAAGCTCATCGAGGATAGAAAAAATTCAATAAACCAACACACCTTACAAAACATTCAAGTTGCTCATCAGCGACTTAAAAATATTAAGTTAAGGTATGAATCTAGCAAAGTTGAATTTATAGATAAATATAATAAACTAACGTCGTCAATCAACAAATATAATAATGATAAAGAGAAACTCCGTAATGAGTTAAAGGAATATACGGAAGCCATCTTCCGTAAATATGAGCATCGCATTAACCACCATTTAGTAAATTGCGGAGCCAATTTTAAAGTAGCTGATTTCAAATCAAGTTTTCTTGGAGGTAAGCCTAGCAGTAATTTTTCCTTCGTAATAAATAACGTTACTGTTCAAATCGGATCAGAGAATACACCACAAACATCTGCTTCATTTCGAAATACATTAAGTGAGGGGGACAAAAGCAGCCTTGCATTCGCTTTCTTTTTAGCAAAGCTGGAAAATGACCCTGATATCAGTAGTAAGGCTATAGTTTTTGATGACCCTATTTCTAGCCTGGATAGGCATAGAAAAAGATACACTTCAGATCAGGTATTAAGTTATTCAAACAAGGCTAAGCAAGTTATAGTTCTCACTCATGATATTTACTTTGCCAGAATGCTATGGGAAAAGTATACTGAAAAGAAATTACTAAGCCAACTTTGTATTAAACGCGATGGTCTTTCCGACAGCATGATCGATACATGGGATGTTGAGGAAGAAACCCGTTCAGACTATTATCAAGGATATTTTCTTTTAGCGGATTTTTTAAGAGGTAAAACTGATCTCAATTTCAGATCTGTCGCTATGAGCATTCGTCCATTAATTGAAGGAAATCTTAGGATTAGATTTCCTGAAGATTTTAGTAGTAATGAATGGCTGGGGGATTTTATAAAAAAAGTTAGAACTGCTACATCGGAGCCATTATTACAAATGAAACCTCATCTTACTGATCTTGAAGAAATCAATGACTTTAGTAAAAGGTTCCACCACGATAGAGATCCTTATTCACATACTGAACCTATAAACGAAATCGAATTAGAGTCGTATGTCAAGCGAACTCTTAAGCTTATTCAAGGCGTACATAATGTTTCTTACTCTTATGAAGCCATTTGAAGGTTATATTTGCTAAATAATAAGAAGCGGATTCCTCTGGGTAAAAGGGGCCGCTTCTTAACAATTCAGGATCGAACCATACGTGTTCTCAGTTTCACTAATATCTTTTCCCAAAGCCACAGATTTACCCCTAAGAACTTCCTGCACTCAATCCCGACTTAAACCCCCTCAGCCCGAAACCCCAATAAAATCAAGGCTTTCAGACGTATTAGAATGAGTGTGTTCAAACCACACTACAATCGTAATGTGGTTTCAAAGTAAGCGTTAAACTCTCCCCACCTATGGCTGCTGATACAGCTATGAGATAATCTTCCTCAGAATGATGCGAGGAGGATTTTTTTATGTCTACGCAATCAGATCGAAGGCAGCTCTGGGAATCTCGAATTGCAGCCTTTCGACAAAGCGTCGAGAAAGTAACGGCCTGGTGTGCGGCGAATCAAATTAACCGGCGTCAGATATAATTGGATGCGAAAGATTGACGATGAAAGATCCAGTCGTGGCGATCGAGGTGCGCGAGCAATCAGTTGTTTCATCGCCTATACCCTTTACCTTCGTCACCTTTCGGAGCTGGCGGTGGTAGCTCTCGATCATATTGGTCTTGTAAATCAGCTGGATCTCTGGAGGGTACTTAAAGAAAGTAGCAATCTCATCCCAGTTCATGCGTCAAGAACGCACGATGAAGCGGGTATTTACTTCTCCAGGTTTCCTCAAACCAATCCAGCTCAACGAAGGCCATATCCTCTGTAATAGCCTTGTAGATTGGCTTGAGGTCAGCCGTCACTTTTTGTACGGAACGTAGCGAGTAGAATTACGGATCTGATGAATTACGCACTTCTGGATCTCCGTCTTCTGAAAACATGTGAAATGGCCTGAGAGAAACCCGAGAGGTTATCAACGCAGGTAATGAGAATAACGCCCACGCCTCGGTTTCTGAGGTTATTTGAGCACACTAAGCCAAAATTTTGAGAACTCATTCTCGCCAATCCGCATCCCAAGGACGTCCTTGTTTCCATCGAGATCGATTCCAATGACCATGTAAGCTGCCTTGTTCACGATCGCTCCATCCTGCTTTACCTTGAAGTGGATCGCGTCCATAAAGACGACGGCATACACGTCTTGTAATGGTCGATTCTGCCATTCCTTGATCAAGGGAATGAGTTTGTTCGTTACATTCGAGATCATCGTTGGAGACACTTCAATCCCATTGGACAGATGATCTTGAATGTCTCGGGTGCTTACGCCCTTGGCGTACATCGCAATAATCTGGTCCTCAATGCCGGTTGCGTTCGATTGATGCTTCTTCACGATCATCGGATCGCGCGGAACACGAATCTCTTGCTCTCCGTACTCGCTGGTAATCGTCTTCTTGCTCTTTCCGTTACGGCTGTTGGTGGTCAACTTATTCGCTACGTCATGCTTCCCATAGCCAAGTTCATGGTCAAGCTCCGCCTCCAACATCTCTTGCAACGTGTCGGCAAACAGCTCTTAAGAGCAGACTGAACATCCGCCATTGTCTTTTGATCGTTGTCTTTGATGAAGGCTTTTACTTGATCCTTGCAGAACTTCGGGGCCACTGTGCTCAGCCTTCCAATCCAACCTTTCCTATTAGTCTAGTAGATTGATTGGAGAGTTTACACAGAAAATTTTACACACCCTCGAGACTTCCAACCAAGTCTTCAATAACAACAACACCACTGATCACTGAATGATCTGTTTCACCAAAATAAGGGAAGTTCACGTTTTCTCTATCTTTACTTCTCCGAATTAGTAATACTGTTCAATGTACCGATAGGCTTTATCAAAGACTTCTTTATCTTTAATTTTGTATTTGACCCAGACAACACTCCGAAGAGCTTTTTTCACTTCCTGTTTTCCTGCAGTTGTACCCTGCCAACCATCAAAACGTATAATCTTAACGATATCATCTATATCACTAACAATTCGCTCGACGATAATTGGCGTCTTCGAATTCCTCAACCCATCAAAAAGCTCTGTCAATGCGGCCTTGCCTTTGTCCACTTCTTCCTCAGGCACTACTTCTTTTTCAGCTTCTGCAGCTTCTCGCGCAAGTTCTAATAGCAGTTTTAGGAACTCAATACTGGTTATTAGCCCTTGTTCGTATTTCTCACGGAGATTTTCAAGTTTTTCTCCCAACTTAACGAATTTAACATCATTACTGTGTTTTCGAATTTTCGCGACCAAATCGATTTCAACTTTAATCGTTGTCTTTCTTAAGTCCTTCTGTTTTTCAATAAATTCATCGATTAAATCTGCATCCATTGTAAGAATTTCCATATCGTCATGTACTTCTCCAACATGTAGGTTCTCATGAACCAATTCCAATGTTTTCGCCCCAAGAGAAGCCCAAATCAACCCGCCTCTTCCATCAGTGGGTTTCACCGATTCGAATACTCTTGTTAACCATTGAAAATCGTATTTCATTGTATTCAGAAACGGATCTGGTGATAGCGCATCCCACGCTCTATTGAGCACTTTATAATCGGCTCCAAATTCGTCTTTGATTTTATTAGTTGGCAAACATTCTTGTGCAGCAATCAAACCTTCCCAACCATCTATTGTACGGTCTACTCCCATGAAATAACTCAAGCACTTACGCATTAGTGCAGGGATCTGCTTTTTGACCTCTTCAATATTCGAAATGACCTTTTTCATACTCGATTCATCAAAGTCCAAAGCTGTCGCTACATTATCAAAAATACCTATGTAGTCAACAATCAAACCGTGTGTCTTACCTTCATCATAGGTTCTGTTAGTACGACAAATGGCCTGCAGCAAGTTATGATCTTTCATTGGCTTATCAAGGTACATAGCCTGCAATATAGGTGCATCAAATCCAGTAAGAAGCTTTGATGTTACTATAACAAGCTTCAGTGGATCATTAGGTTCTCTAAATCTATCTAAAATCTTTCCTTCTGCATCCCTATCACGTCTATATGCCTTATATTTGTCTTCCTTGTCATTGTTGGTGTCCATAACAATTGTAGTTGCATTCGGACCTAGCAATTTATCAAGTTCTTCTTTATACATAAGACAGCACTGTCTGTCATAACAAACAACTTGACCTTTGTATCCGTTGGGTTCAATTTTACCTTGGTAATGCTTTGATATATGTTCACATACCTTTCTAATACGCTTGCGGTCATACATAATTGCTTTCATGTTGACCCTTCGTGATAACTCTGCTTTATCTTCTTTTGATAAACTCGCTGTTAATGCTTCAAATTCAGCATCAAGCTTTTCTCTATCAACATGCAAGTCAACTGGTACCGGTTCGAAATTCAAGGGTAGTGTGGCATTGTCACGAATTGAATCCGAAAATGAATACTTGCTCATATACCCACTCTTATCCTCAACTGCACCAAAGGTATTGAAAGTATTTTTATCAATACGATTAATTGGCGTACCTGTAAGGCCAAAGAAAAATGCATTCGGAAGAGCAAGACGCATCTTACTACCTAGATCACCTTCCTGAGTTCTATGAGCTTCATCAACCATAAGAATGATATTGTCTCTAGGGTTTAATTCCTTTACAATATCACCAAATCTAAAGATTGTTGTAATTGCTATCTTTCTCTGATCCCCTAAAAAGAAGGATTCTAAATCATCCTTTGAGCCAAGACTGACGAGATTAGCAATATCAGATGCGTTAAATGTTGCAGTTATCTGTGTCTCTAGATCAATTCGGTCGTCAACTATAACTACTGTTGGATTGTTTAATTCAGGTATCATTCTAAGTTTCTGTGCTGCAAAAACCATCAGTAATGATTTCCCAGAACCCTGGAAATGCCAGATAAGACCTTGTTTTGGGTATCCCCTCTTTACACGCTCCACAATAAGATTCGCACCCTCAAATTGTTGATAACGGCATATGACTTTATATTTGCGATATTTTTTATCTGTTGCAAATACTGTAAAGAACTGAAAAATGTCCATGACCTTTTCAGGTGTAATCATATCTTCAACACTGTTTTTTACATCAGCAAGACTCCCTTCACTTTTATGATCCGGAGTATGCCAGGGACCCCACATTCCAATTGGCATGCAAACTGAACCATATCTATAACATTTTCCTTCTGTGGCAAAATTGAATATGTTAGTTACAAACATGCCTGGTATGCTCTTTTCATATGCAGCTATGTCTCCAGCAGCATCCAACCATGTTATAGAATTACGAACCGGCGTTTTCAACTCACCAATCACCATAGGAAATCCATTAATCAAAAGAACAATATCAAGCCTTTTACCATTCTCTTTTTGTGGATATACCCATTGGTTTGTAACAACATATTCGTTAAGCTCTAAATCTTCTTTGGTCATCGTTCCGAAGAATCGAATGGGAATCATGCGTCCATCTTTTCCGAACGGGTAGGAATTCTCTTCAAAGATTAATTTCTTAAAGAGTTCATTCTGTGTTACTAGGTTGTGCGGCTGAACCGTCAATATTAACGTACGCAGTTTATAGATAACTTCATCTGCGCGAGATGGTTCTTCAGCAATTTCAGGATTAAGACGAATTAGTGCCTGTTTCACAATAGGTTCAACCATTACATCGGAGTATTCGCGTTGCAATTCTTCGGCAGTCATATACTTCCAGCCGTTGCTCTTGAGCGTTGTCAGCGTCATTTGCTCAATCGTATTGTCCTCATTAAACATCAAGTGGGCCCCCCAAACTTAATAACAATATCGATATTGATTACACGGAAAATAATTGTATTCCCAGTAAGAGTCACCTACGGTATGGTCGACGATATTGGTTCAGTAATTCTTGCTATATTCTATGGTCATTCAGTCATTTCATATATTGATGTGTCGAACTGCTGCTTCGCTATGGCTGATAATATTTCATTGATCTTGAGTATTTCTCCGAGCAACCTTCTACTCGTTTGTAGCAATGAACAAAGACAGAAACCCGGCTTGTACATTTTCAGTTGCAGCGTGTTCATCTACCACAACTGTTGCTAAGGACTTGTTCAACACCTTTTCCAACACTTCAAGTTGAGCGGAGTTCAGTGTTTAGATCAGATCCTGCTTAATTCCTACAATTAACTTATCGACCATAAAATTCCCTCCTTAATGTTGTATTAACAAGATCAGGAGGAAATCAAATAGCTTTACAGTCAGCCGAGATTCTCGGAAATAATTCTCTTGTAAGTAGAATTCAGCTCTTTAAGTGCTTGTTCCAGTTCAAATTTAGATTTATCGCTCTGACGAACGAATTCGGCGAAGCGGTTTTGTAGATCGATTGGGGGATACGGAAAGGGGTACTTTTTCAAGGCTTCCATATCTATACCTGTTTGACCTGCAGTTCGTTGTGACAAGCTCTCCAAGTAGTCAAAAAGAGGCTTTTGTTTGAGAAATTCCCGAACAAAGTCGCAATTTCCTATTTTAGGAACTGCCTTTAGCAATGCCACATTGTAAGCCCCTTCAAGTCCTCTCAGTATTTGAAATATTGGCGGTCCGTAGCGACCAATCATAATGTCATCAGCTGTACAAAATTTCTTAGCCATTGATTTTGGTATATAAGTAATGTACTCATCCGTTTTATAGTCCCTGATTTGGATAAGCCTAATATTTTCTTCTGAAGGCGTAGTTTCAAAGTATTTTCTCTCTGGTTGGTTTCCTCCCTCAAATTTTATTACATCGTCTATAGTAAGTAAGGGAAAGCCTTTTTCATTCTTCGTTGGATCCCCAAACATCTCGATAAATTGAGATTTCACCAACTCATCTGTCTTCTGCAGCAGTTTACAGTAAGTCTTTTTAGTTGTGTCTATAGCCCATAGCAGCTTCGACAATTCACGCTGTTTATCTATATTTGGTAGTTCAAATTCATAATTCTTTAGGTTCTCCCATTTAACACGAGGCGAAAGGGACCCCGCCGACTTACCTACGGCGAAATTAAACAATGCATCGTTTTGAATTACGAATGGAAGTAATTCGGGAAGTATCTTTTCAGGCATTGTCTCGATAACAGTGATATCTCCCGAACAAATACCATCAAACGGAGCAACTGCAGCCTTCCTGAGATAAGCTCTACGACGCCCGAAGAGAATATCCCCTTTGCGAAACAATTTTGTAAAAGTATTCTCTTTACCTTCATCCCATGCTGTCAATGTAATTTCTTCTGGTATCAGATGTTCAAGGCCTACAATCGGATATCCATCTTTTCTGACCTTACAAGTTTCTCTACGTTCTTTGGCAACATCACCCAAGCGTACTCTACTCATCATTTTCCAACCTCCTTCCCAAGTGTTTCATTCAATTTCATATAGCGTAATTTCATTATTTCAGAAGCGGTTCTCCAACCTTCATAGCATTCTTGCAAAGATCGCTCATCTACTTCGATATCCTGACCAGGATGTTTAACATAAAGCGGGATGCTCAAAGAGAAGTTATTTTCTTCCAAATCCCGAATTGTTACAACACGAGCAAAATCGCTATCCGTTTTATAATCGTCGTAAGCTTTAGCAATTTTTTGGATGTGCTTTTCCTCCAAAAAACTCTGCGCATTTTTGCGTTCAACTTCCTTGACTGCGTTGATGAAAAGAACTTGCCCACGACGTTCTGGCCGCTTATTCATACGGCAAATAACAATACAAGCCTCCATCGGAGAGTTATAGAACAGATTTGGTCCTAACCCTATAACGCATTCAAGCCTATCCTTGCGAATGAGGTTTTCACGCATTGTACTCTCTTCATTTCTAAATAGCACGCCGTGCGGGAACAGAATTGCACAGCGGCCAGTCTCCTCGTTAAGACTCTTGATTATATGCTGCAAAAAAGCATAATCAGCACGTCCTTGTGGTGGTATACCAAGGAAATTCCGACCGTATTTATCGCTAGCGAATGCTTCGCGATCCCACTGACTGATAGAGTAAGGTGGATTAGCAAGGATCAAATCAAATTGTCTCAGCTGACCTTTTTCAATAAAAGCCGGTGTTTTTAATACATCACCATTGACGATATCAAAATCTTTCACACCATGAAGAAACAGATTCATCTTGCCAATGGCGGATGTAAGTGCATTAATCTCTTGTCCAAAGACCGCAACATTGCGCCATTCCTTTTTCTGCTCCTTCAAGTAGGCAATCGCTGAAATCAACATTCCAGCACTGCCGCACGTAGGATCATATATGGATTCGCCGGATTCGGGTTTTAGCATTTCTGTCATCAAGTGTACCACTGTGCGGTTCGTATAGAA
The DNA here is from genome assembly GCF_037993005.1 of Paenibacillus sp. FSL F4-0100. NCBI lineage: Bacteria > Bacillati > Bacillota > Bacilli > Caryophanales > Paenibacillaceae > Paenibacillus > Paenibacillus sp. FSL F4-0100. The sequence goes on along the minus strand of NZ_CP150303.1, from coordinate 1,194,276 downwards.
TTCCTGCGCGGTGTGGCCACTATCATCAGCAAATTTTTTTATCAGATACTCATATCCCTGACCGAGCTCATCTTCCGGGCAGTTCCTAGTAGAGAGCGTTTTAGTGCTGAAATGTTCAATTAACTCTTTCAGTAACCGATCAGGGAGTCGATTTTTATTTGTCCAGGCCCCATCGCCAAAGACGCCTTGCAGTTTGTCAGAGTTTGCATTTTCGATTTTTCGGAAAGCATTTACAACTGCAACTCCAACATTCTCTGATACTGCTCGAACATCACGCCAGTGAGCGCCTTTCGGCACGACGAAACGGTGATTCTCCTCCCACTCTAAAGCTTCTTCATCTCCACCGTATTCTTCAAGAATTTGTTCGCATTCCTCATCATAAACATCGCTGATACGCTTAAAGAAAAGTAATGGAAATATGTACTGCTTATAAGCTCCAGCATCGATATTTGTACGTAATAGAACAGCAGAATTCCAAAGGTAGGACTGCAATTCTTCAATTGTGATACGCTTACTCATTAACATATCTTCCTTCCAGAAGTAGTTTCATCATTTTATCTTCGGCTTTAACCATCTCGTCAAAAGCTTCGTAATACTCTTTACGAACCTCAGCGGGCGACACAGTCTCTTTTTCTTTCTTTTCAATATAATTGTTGGTTGCCAGCGTATAGTCCTTACCGCGAATATCATCTATATTGACTATCTTCACGTGTTCGATTACATCCTCGTAGTCAGTGTAGTAATCAAACACCTTCTGGATGTCGCTATCAGTCATTATGTTCTGTGAACGCTGAGGAGTATAAATGCTTGAAGCATCAATCATGCATATTCGACCTTTATGCTTATTCGGTTTGTTATTATTCAGAAGTAGGATACAAGCCGAAACACCTGTTGAATAAAAAACACCACCTACTAATGTAATAATGCTTTCCAACTTATCGGATTCAACAAGTTGTTTCCGGATCTCGCTTTCTTTACCACCACGGAACAATACACCTTGAGGAAGTACAACTGCACATCGCCCGTTATTGGGATCCATGGATTTAACCATGTGCTGCAACCAAGCAAAATCTCCATTAGAGTTCGTAGGGCATCCCCATAAATTGCGACCATATATGTCAGTACTAAACTGTTCAGCACCCCAGTTTTTTAAAGAAAATGGAGGATTCGCAATGACACAATCGAAGGTCTTCAGCTTGCCGCCTTCCAGGTAATTTGGAGATCGTAGCGTATCGCCTTGAGAAACTTTGAAATCATGCGCCCCATGAAGGAACAGGTTCATTCTTGCAATTGCAGAAGTTGCAAGGTTCTTCTCTTGACCATAGATACGACCATAAGTGAGCTTATCACCCTTCATATAATGGATAGCTTCAATGAGCATACCTCCAGTTCCAGATGCAGGATCATATACAGATTCACCAACTTGTGGTGCCAAGAGCATAACCAGAAGCTTTACAATTGAGCGTGGGGTATAAAATTCGCCCGCACTCTTCTTTGATAAGTCCGCGAATTTTTTAATTAAGAATTCATAACTGTCGCCCATAACATCAGCAGAATAGTTATTATTTCCGACTTTAATTTTTGACATATGCTCAACAAGGTCTTTCAATCGTTCATCCGAAAGCTTTGTTTTATCTGTCCAGTTTGCATCGTCAAAGCTGCTAAATACGCCATTAAGCGTATCTGGGTTGGCACGTTCTATTCCATTCATTGCCTTGACGATTGCTACTCCGACGTTCTCACTAACTTCGCGAACGTCCTGCCAATGGCACCCATCAGGAATAATGAAACGATGGTTTTCTGGAAAACTAGCAAATTCTTCATCGCCCCCGGATTCTTCTAATGCGGCTTGAGTTTCTTCATCATATACATCTGATAATCGTTTAAAAAAGAGAATTGGCGTTACATAGCTTTTATATTCATCCTGATTAATTGGACCACGCAGAATATTGCAGGCTTCAAAAAGGTGTGAAAAGAGTTTTTGACTTGTTGTTTCTTCAGACTCTGATGTACTGTTTTTTAGTGCTTCATCAGCAGCATCCATTGCTGATTGGATCATTTCTTCTCTACCTCCAGTTTTTATTTTGGCTCCGACAGCCTCTTCTTTAATGCTGACGCTCCCTGAAGATTGTATCTTTTCCATCTTTGCGGGATATAAGTTTTCGAACTCAAGCAGTATCCTCAGAAGCCGCTCATCAAGAAATGTCAGTGCATGTTTCCTGATATTTGTCGGCACTCCGTAATAGGCTTCTGCCGCACCTCCAGTAATTGCAGCCAACGTATCACTATCTCCACCAATAGAGACAGCGTTACGGATTGCGTCTTCAAAATTGGAAGACTCGAAGAATGCAACAAGTGCTTGCGGAACTGTTTCTTGGCAAGTCTCGTTAAATTGATACGTTTCCCGGATTCCATCTAGCGAGAAATTCATGGGGTAGTAGTGCTTATCAATATAATCGCGAATTTCTAAGATATTTCTCCCGCTACGAGCCAGATAGACTGCAACCGCAGTAGCTTCAGCGCCTTTTATCCCCTCTGGATGGTTATGTGTTACAGCTGTCACCTTGTGCGAAAGCAATTTAGCTTCTTCGATGGAATTAGCTACATAACCACAGGCGCTTACTCTCATTGCAGCACCGTTACCAAAACTGTTGTATGGTTCAGGAGTATCACTATACATCCATTTATAGAATCTCCCTCCATACCTGCAATTTGGATATGGTCTTCCAATAACTTGCATGGATTTAACAACTTGGTCACCCAAGTCTCTATAATCACGTTTACAGCTCATAAGTGCATCACATATAGCTAATGACATCACCGAGTCGTTAGTGAAAAAACACTTGTATGTTAAAAAATCAAAATCTTTCGAACGATGATTATCCCATTCAAATCTGGAACCGACAATATCGCCAATTATAGCTCCGATCATGTAATTTCCTCCCCTGGTGCCGGGCTGATACTTTTCGCCGCGAAGTCAGTCTCAGCATACGATTCCTTTTTACCGACTATTTATATAACTCTTCCATTACATCACAGTTATCTAAGTCAAATATTTTATTGTTTCACATTCAAAATAGTATTTTGAAGTCGCTCCATTACTTCATTCCATCTATTCTCAGCAAGACGAATGCTTTCTACATATCTGGAACGCCCCTGTTCATATTCTTCTGCAATCACTTTTTGTTCTTCAACCCTAAGCAACGGTACTTCTAGCGACTTCAAGTCTTTATAGCTAATATTGATGACGACTGTTCCCTGCTGCTTTCCTGCTAAGACTTTGTTCCCCATCGGACTATCCAAGAAAACTTTTAAGTACGTCCCTAAAAGCAGTTTTTCATTCGGTCTTATTACAATAATGTTTGATGACGCGATGCAAGGATACCTCTGTTCTTGGAAAACTGCTATTCTGATCACTGTTCCCCGTGCTGGCAATAATAAATCACCATTTTTAAGTAAGTAATTCGCCACTTTACGTTCTTCCTCATCGATGTGATCAAGGCCCTCATAATCAATGTCAAAATCATTTAGATTCGATATATTTACTACTCCAATGCTACCATTAGTATCTTTTTTGTTGATCGCCTTTCCTCGAAAAACTTCGGCAATATTACCTAACTCTTCTTTTTTTATGTTTGAGTTCTGATACCGTTGCCAATCTTCATCCACCATTGCAAAGATATGATCGACATTCCAATAACCCATTTCACTCAGCTCTTCCAGCATAACAAACGTATCATCAAGGAGAACCAGCTCATTGATTCCATTTTTTTTGATGTTGCTTGTATCAGCATCATACCTTTTAATCATTACATCTTCTGTTCGGCCAGTTGTGATCGTAAACATATAGGTCTTAATAGCGGTAGATGCAAATATCCCAGTTGGTAGCTCAGCTATTTCTTCTAATTTATACATGCCTTGTATAAAATCTCTTAAGTCCTTAACCGAGCCAGCAGCAAAAGTTATTCTAGCTGGAAGTACAATTACTAATACACCCGAACTATTCAAGTGTAAGAGCAAGTTCTCTACAGCTATCATTTCATATTCCCTACAAATGAAATCTCCATTAACTTCGCCGCGTTCTCTTACTCCAAATACAGGTACCGCCAGAATTAAATCAAACTTCCTTGCTGAAAACTCGTAATCATAAATACTAGTCTGTTCGACAATTACATTCGCATGCTCCTTAAACATTTCATCAAGAAGAACTTTACTCACGCTACTCATGGTAGTTATGAAGAATTCGCAATCAGAATGTCGGTTTACTAATTCAGTAAGGTAAGGTACAAATTTTTCAGCTTCAGGTATCAATACCATGTTAGTGTTTGGATTAAAGTGTTTTTCAAATTCGGTAATCAACACTTTTGGTATATAAAACATCTCTTTAGGATCTACAGACGCAAGAGCCATTTCCCAATCAATATCTTCATCATCCATCGCCATAAAAGCACCAAAAAACGTCCTTGAATCGGGATATGGATTTTTCATTCCGTAACTATCTGCTATTGAAAGCATCGCTTCATAAGCTTTGTGCTCAGTAGGTTTTTTGGAATTTGATACAAACTCCTCTTTTGTCTTTTTCAAAAGGAACAATGCGCCAGGCAACTCTGACTGAGCAGTATATCCCCTCAGTGCATTATAACGATTCCAAATATGGTTTATCCGCTTGTCGTTACGCATCTTTATAACCCCCTTGCAAAAAAGCTCACTATTATTAGATAAAATATAGCACCGCGAATATTCCGAGTCAATCAATATTTAATTTTGGTATTCAAATACCAAAATAAAAAAAACAGCTGTCACTATATTTCTATAGTCTAGTGCTTCAAACGCCCCAATCAAAAACTAAATAATATTAATAGTTAATAATGGCTGTCAAGCGGAAATAAAAAAGACCACTTCAATTAAAAAAGTAGTCTCTTCACACTAAGCAGCTCACCATCAAATAAACCTTTCTTCACTCAATTCACTCAATTTATCTAATGCCTCAGAAAGAATTTGAGGACGTTTTAATGTTCTATGTTGTTTAGAAAGGAAATTCTTAATCGGAGCATATTTAAAATGATTTTTATGTTTGAGAATCCCGAAAATTGGCTTCTGCTTCTCAATTATTGACGCGAGCATTTCTAATTCTTCAACATCCATAACATAGAGGTTTGTTTCTATATTGATACCTTCAAGCTGTTTCCAGTCTTCAAGTGTCTTATCGTGCAATGGTTTGAGAACTGGAAATACGCCTTGATTTACAACAATCAGAAATAACTCATTGATGCCATCAAACTTAACTTCCTCCGAAGCACCATTTAATAGTTCCGTCATTCTTGTGTATAGTTGTTTCATGGGTTTAACAGTCATTTTCACTCTGTCCGCTTCAATACTATTCATGTCTCCATTTATGATTGAGCCTGTGTAATTAATCCGTTGAGCTTTACATTCTACTACAAGCAATTTGCTTCCAAGTCTAACGATAATATCAGGAGAAAGAATCTTATAACTTGTACCTGGCTTGGTGTATTCAAATTCAGGAATGAACTCGTATGGAACATTGCTTTTCTTACATGATTCATGAATTAAATTTTGTCCATACATCTCAAAATGGTCTTCCAAAAAAGGCTTGAAATGAACTATCATCTTCGGGATAACAACTTCTCATTTTCCAAAAGAGTCCTTCATAAAAATTATCTTCAAGGAATTTCATGTTAACCGGAAACACAGCTTCATCTTTAAACTTAAACAGTGGCTTCTCCATGAAAAACTTAAACTCCCAAGGGTTCTTATAAGTTTCCTTCAATTCCTCATTAGCTTCTTCAAATGTAAATGAAATGGATTTTACGATGTCATTTGCAACTTCTGTAAGCTTGGTTTGTTTAAAGGTAAAGTCAACATCTTGAAACCAGTTGTAGGTTAGCTGACTCTTATCTAAGAGTTTCTTTTGAAACAAAACATACATGGCAAAAAGGATAAAGATATAATCCTCCACAGAACAACCGAATTGTTCTTCAAACTTTTTATTAATATTAACAAACTCATTACCAAAGAGTTCTTCTTTCCTTGCTAAATCACAGTAAATATACAGAGTTCGACTTAGATGAGTTCCTAATTCACTCATTGAGTAAAACATATATGAACGAAATACTTCAACTAAGATTCCATTAATACTTGGTGGAGATGTATGGTCTGCTGTCATCAGCAACATTGTAATTGTTTCTATATAATCTAAGCGACTATCTACAATTTCTTTGTCTGAATCAAAGGAACCCAAGACCATTAAATGTTTCATTAAAAACATGCTAACTTGTGGTGAAGAAAACACCCTTTCCCTCATCACATTTTTAAATCGTCTTTGAATCTCCTTCATGCCAGCTGCAACATCAAATTCAGGATATAGTTCTTTAGCTGAATCCAATTCTCTTTTCATCAGAAAATCAAGGTACTTCATAAAGTCACTTACTATTAAAGCATAGTCATTTGAATTAGGCCTTAAAGAGGCTAATTGTGATAACAACGGAAGCATATACGCAATATTGTCTTGTCGCTCTATTTTTTGTTCCAGTTCATTATAATCAGATTTACGTCCAAACAAATCTTCGAACGTTAAAAAGGCAAATGCATTCTTTCGAATATCCATTTATATCACCTCTTATTAAATGATTCCAACTCTTGTATGAAAGCATGATGATGATGCACTCAATCATTAATTGCCACAGCTAAAATGTTTCTTAGGTAACTGATGTCAAACGCTAACGAGACTTTACTTCAATCATTGAATGGTTCAATCAAATCCTTTTTAATTCAACTTATCAAATTCATCATTTCCTGTTACTCTTTTGCCGATATTGACTATTTTCGTAAACCACTCTAACCTTATATTGCTCAATATCATCTACAACACCTAGAACTGTTCTAAGCTCTTCATTCTCAAAAAGTGCATAGTTAGAATAATTCAATTTATCATTTCCAACACCGCTATATTTAACACCATCGTAACCAACTTCCTCACAACATGATCCAATAAAATTAGTAATTAAGTATGCTTGTTTCAATAAGTTGCTTTCTACATTTTGCGTGGCTATAAACCCCTCAAAGCTTTCAAAAGCATTATCCATATCAAATAATTTCAATTCGTAATTTGTTTCAAATTTAACAATGTCAATTATCTGACCATTGGTTGGATGAAGCTCATATGCTAATACTTCTTTCTGGTCACTACAATACAGAACTGATTTACCAATTGGATTATATCTTCCGTGGCTTGCTCTACCTTGTGGAGGACTCCATAATCCATCTACTGAGTACATAGTTTCATCCTGATGTCGTACTCTTCCTCTAAAAAGAGTTTCATTTTTCCCTAAAACTATAAACTCTTTTGAGATCAAACTTTGCTTAACAGCATCATAGAGCTTCTTTCCAGTTTCGTTCAGAAGACCCAGCATGGGCTGCTTTATCAGGAATTCCTTAAACTCATCAAGTTCATGTTCATTAACAGAGATATCATATTTACTTGCAAATTGAATGATGTTACTTCCCCAGAACTCGTTTACTTCATCTTTATAATATATTTTATCCCACTTATTAAACTTGTTATTTCCAGGATTTCCAAAGCGATATTCAGGTGTCCCATATCTACACTCTTGACAAATAAGAAATTGGGAAACAGCTTCATGCATATGCTCAGGGAGATAATTGTCTTCTAGGAGTGCAGCAATGTAGGTACCATACTTCTCTTCGTCAATTAAATCTTGTAGCTCATCTTTATTTACCATGTAAACATGCCTTTGAATTGTACCTCCAGTACAATTATTACAAGAGTAAATTTCCTCTGAAATTCTGGATGCAATGGCTTCTAAGGCTCCCCGAATAAAAGTATCATACTCAACAATATCATTGAAGTACAAACCTCCGCTTTGTAAGCTTCTATTACAACATTTGCAACTGTACTCCGTAGGCAGATTGTAGCCCACAACATGAATTGGAGCTTGATTTAACTCTTCAATTTTTATCATGTTGTACCACAAGGGTTTAATTAATTCAGTACACTCAAAGCAAATAACCCCATCATTCTGACAGTTCACTTCAACATCTCCTTCTTAGCATAGAGACTTTACTCAAAATAATAATTCTTCAAGCATAGCCAGTAATCACCGTCTTCGGAGTATGCTGAATAAACACGGGCTGTAGCTTCTGGAGTTCGAAGTTTCCTAAGAACGGTACGATGTGCTTGTAGATTATATTGTTATAACCATATGTCGTTGTGTCTTCACAGTTATATTTAACATAGTTCTCCATCCAATGCTCTAAAAATTCGAAAAACGTCATTTTCGTTGATTGGACCAAAATATTACGTTGTTGATTGTATTCAAACTCACTTAGCAATTTTTTTTGCTTCAGCTTCTGTTGAGGCCGTAGCATACTGCCGAATCCTTTTCCCGGTGCTGTCTCTTCCGTAATCAAAGGTAATCCTAAACTTAGTCCCGATCTTTGAAATGCTACCTGCCATCCTACCCTCTCCATTCTAACCGTAGGGGATCTCCCTACCTCAAATCTATGGTAGCACGTACAATTGAAATACGTAAGTGAATGGACTGTAGCCAAATGGACTACAGACAAGGCAGTATATAAGTATGTAGATTTAGCTTGGGCTACATTTGGACTACAAAAATTAGACATAGAAAAGCCCAGTCCTCTTACGGACTGGGTTCTCATGGTGGAGGTGAGGGGAGTCGAACCCCTGTCCTAATAATTGAAAACACTCCGATTCAAGAATCAGGGATCTCCATATTAATCTATTTATTTCGTCAACATTCAGTCAACTCTACATCTTTCAAGCCTCTATTTCAAACTTCCATCTCATATGTCCAACTTCCCAACCGCTCTACCACTTCATTCTCAGCCCTCTGTACCATCCCTCACCAACACCGCCACACTCTCCACATGAACCGTATGCGGAAACATATCCACCGGCGTTACCTCCACCGTGCGATACCCGCCATCCTCCAACACACGTAAATCCCTTGCCAGCGTGGATGGATTACAACTCACATACACCACGCGCTCCGGCTTCATCTCAAGAATGGTCTCCAAGAGTCGCAGATCACAGCCCTTACGCGGCGGATCGACCACGATCACATCCGCCTCGATGCCTTGTTCTTTCCAGCGTGGAATCACATCCTCGGACGCGCCGACTTCAAACTCCACATGCTTCATACCATTGAGCTCCGCATTGGCACGCGCATCCTCGATAGCTTCCTTCACGATCTCGACCCCATACACCTTCTTGGCATGTTGGGCTAAGAACAGGGATATCGTTCCGATGCCGCAATAGGCATCAATCACGGTCTCCGCTCCGGTTAATCCGGCATACTCCACCGTCTTACCGTACAGTACTTCGGTCTGGGCAGGGTTCACCTGATAGAAGGAACGCGCGGAAATGGCGAACTTCACATCGCCTATATAGTCATGGATGACCTCACGTCCCCACAGGACACGGGTTACATCTCCGAAAATCACGTTCGTTTTGCGTGTGTTCACGTTCTGGCAGATGCTCACTACAGCCGGGAGCTCTTCACGGATCGCAGAGATCCACTCGTTCACGCGAGGTATCCGCTCGCCGTTCGTGACGAGCACAATCATCATCTCCCGGGTAGCAAAACCGATCTTCACCACGACATGGCGAAGCAGGCCCTGACCTGTCTCTTCATTGTAGGCGGTGATGCCTAGCTTCCGCCCGATGGCTTTGACGCGGCTGACGACCTCGTCGTTCTGCTCATGCTGAATGAGGCACGTCTCCATGTCCACGATCCGGTGGCTGCCCCGGGTGTAGAAACCGCCGACCAGGCCGCCTTCCGTTACGCCGATCGGCACCTGGGACTTGTTGCGGTAGCGCCAAGGCTCGCTCATACCGAGTGTCGGCCGCACGAGGATCCCCTCTTGATCTGATTCAACGCCGGACACGGCAGGATTGGCCCCATTGGTTTCAGAAATCTCAATGTCCCCTCCACCATCTGTGCCACTCCGCTCGTCGTCCACACGCGTCTCCCCAGCACCTTCCGCCTCACGCACCACCCGCAGCTTCCCGATCCGCTCCAGATTGTCCACCACCAGCTGGCGCTTCCACTCCAGCTGCCCGGCATAACTCATATGCTGCAGCTGGCAGCCGCCGCATTGGTCGTAGATCGGGCACGGGGCCGCGATGCGGTTCGGGCTCTGCTCGACCAGCTCCAGCAGCTTGGCGTAGCCATACTGCTTCTTGGTCTTGAGCACCTTCACCCGGGCCTTCTCGCCCGGCAGGGCGCCCTGAACGAACAGGGTGTAGCCATCGGCACGGCCGACCCCTTCCCCGTCATGGTTCATTCCTATAATATCGATCACGACCTCGTCGTTCTTCGCCACCGGCAGGTCCAGGAGGGCCGCCGAAGCCGCCGGTTTGCCGCTGCGGCGCGTGTCGCTTCCCTTGCGGTTCTTCTTCATGATGTGCTGTTCACTTCTTTCCGTTCAACTTATCCCTTACTACTACTCTATATTCCCTATCGGAGACCTATCCATAATCGAAGCGGATGATCTTCCGTTAACCTTCATTCGCTTAAACAACAAAAAGCTCCCCCAAGGGAGCTTAGCGCACAAGCTCACGTCCATCATTATACGGGAGCCTCGTATGTTATTCAATCCATTCAGCCTGCAAATCCATTCATTTACTTACAACAACCCGGAGCCAAAGCGGCGATCCTCGACCTGTTCCATCTCTTTCAATGGTCCATCGCCCCTACCTGCCCCATCTCAGCCAAAAATCCTTAAATGCTGCGGCAGGACGCGGAACGTGCCCGGCAGGACGCCGCCGAACTCGCCGTCCAGGTTCAGCTGAACCGGTCCCGGAGAGACGACCTCCATATAGTCGGTGCGGAAATGCACGACTCGCTTGTCGTTGATGTGCTCGCCGCGCAGGGCTAGCGTAGCCACGCGCACGAACTCCGCCAGATTACACTTGCGCAGGGCAATGACGTCGAACAAGCCGTCGTCGATGCTCGCGCCCGGCGCGATTTTGTCGAAGCCGCCGACCGAGTTGCTGTTCGCAATGAGGAACACCATGAATTCGTCATGGATCGCCGGATGACCGCTGGCGTTGATGATGAGCTCCTGCGGCGTGAGGCTGACCATTTTCTCGATCCCCTTCAAATAATACGCCAGCTGCCCGATCATCGTCTTCAGCTTGCTTGGCACCTCATAGGTGAGTTCGGTCAGCGTACCGCCGCCTGCAATATTGATGAAGTAACGATCATTCGCTTTGCCCACGTCAATCGGGCGCGTCTCGCCCCGAATCACTAGATCGCAGTACTCCTCCCAGTTCTTCGAGATGCCGAGTGCCCGCGCAAAATCGTTCGTTGTGCCCAGCGGGAAAATACCGAGCGGCGGAAGGTTATCCCTGCCAGCCATCCCGTTAATGACCTCATTGAGCGTACCGTCTCCGCCGGCCGCGATCACAAGATCGTAGCCGCGTTCGACGGCATCCGCCGCTTCACGGGTCGCATCCCCCTCTCCGGTTGTTGCATGACAGGAGGTTTCGATGCCAGCACTGTCCAGACGATTCAATATATCAGCAAGCCGACGCTTCATTTCCTCCCGGCCGGAGGTTGGGTTATAGATTAACCTTGCATTTCTCATTAACGATACGCCACCTACTTATGATTTCAAGGATAGAAGAAGAAGTTTAGCCTGCGACTCCATCCACTGCGGCAGCAGCGGATGCGGAAGCAAGGTTCTGCCTGAATATCGGCATTCCAGCCCCTCCAGCCGATCAGGTATCACCTTCTCCGTAAAATACCCCTCACTTAAAAAAAGCGGAGCTACGATCACATCGCAGCCGCGCTCCATCCATGCTGTCACCTTGTCCCGAACATCGCCGGGACTGAGTAAGGCATAATCCGCGCTTGTTCCGCTTACCTCGCTAACTCGCTGTGCCAAAGAGTTAATACCCTTTTCCCAGCGGCTGCGAAACAGATCATGCCGGCTGCCGTGTCCGACGAGAAGAATAACCTCCTTCGCCGGGTTCACGGACAGCTCTTTTACCTTATCCCATACCATGGCCGCAATCTCGGGATCGTCGTCCATAGGTGTACCAAAATGAACCCGGGACTGGACCCGAAACGGCGCCAGGTCCGTCTCCATGTCCGGAGCGTCCTTCGCTCCTATAGCATAAGCTATTTCGTCGACATGTGTGCTGCCGGACGAGACAAATAGAGGAATGACCACAATGTCGGTGACACCCTGGTCTTCCAAGTCCGTAATGCCGTCCTGAATCAGACGGCCCTCTACCAGCTCCAGGTACGAAGCTACGACTGGTATATCCATATGAGAGGCCAGCTTCTGGACGGCTTCGTCCACCAGCGACACCCATTTCTGTTCACGTGAACCATGACTAATAACCAGCACACCCGGCTTCGTCATAAGTTTAACGTCCTAAACGCTCCAGCGTCATTTTATAACCGTCATTGCCGTAGTTCAGGCAACGCTTCACACGCGAAATCGTTGCGGTGCTGGCTCCCGTTTCTGCTTCAATCTGGTTGTATGTGCATCCCTTGCCCAGCATACGCGCCACTTCCAGCCGCTGCGACAAGGACTGAATTTCGTTAACGGTGCAGAGATCATCGAAGAATACATAGCACTCTTCCACACTGCCCAGGGTTAATATCGCTTCGAATAATTGATCGATGCTTTTATCATTTAGCTTCTTTAATTGCACTGGATGATCATCCCCTATTGTTACTGTGTATAACACTCGCACTCCCATTGTACCCGAGCGGATATAGTATTTTCAAGCATTAACGATTTCACGCACTACAGGACAACCATTACCCAGAGGCAGCATCCCTTATACACGCTCACATTTCGCATCTCCAGTGCTCGCCAAAATCTTCCTGGGCTATCGCCCGATTCCGCTCCTATCCCGAAAATCGGGACATCCGCCTAAACCCATCGCCCGCCCGCATCATACAGTATAGTATCTTAACTCAAAAAGGAAAGTGATATCATGACGCGTCATTCTCACTATTATCACCGCCGATCCACCAACCAGCGCTCCCTCATTGAAAATGAATCACTGCCGCAGGCGCCATCGCCATACCCTGGCATCTCTCCATACAGCGATTATCCGGAAGTGGGTGAAACCGCGTTATATCCATATACCGACGGTGTAACGGACATGGAGGCATCGGCTTCGGCTCTGGCTCCATCCACGAATTCCGGCGGCGGTGGCCTGGCAGGTCTCCTTGGCGGAGGAGGCAGCAGCGGCAGCGGCAGTGGAGGCGGATTAAGCAAGCTCCTCGGCGGGCTCGGGGTCAACAATATGAGCGACGTTAAGGGACTCATCGACCGGATGGGCGGCATCGACGGCATCGTCAACAACATTGGCAAGGTACAAAAGCTCATGCAGGGCTTCCAGCAGCTAGCACCCATATTCTCCGTGCTGGCAGGCGCACTTAAGAAGAAAGGCAAAAGCGGATCCTCTCCAAGCGCATTTACGGATCAGAATGAGGACGAATACGAATATAGACCGAGAAGACGCCGCCGTTCCTCGGGAAGCCGGCGCCGCTCCGGCTCGCGCAGACCGTCCGGCAAAAGCAGACGTCGCCGTTGATCTATGTAGCTCGGTAGACTTTAAACCGTACCGTCAGTCACAGAAACACCGTCTCCTTGATCATTGAAGGATATTTGACACAATTGGTTTAGCAGAAACGTATGAAGGTCGCCATAGGCGTGATCATCCGAACATCATACATCATGCAGCAGGCTCCAGTCTGTTACCTCAGGCTGGAGCCATATCCTTTTATCAACCTATAATATCCTCATCAGCGCGTCCAGTCCCCTTCGGGGCTGGCTTCTTTATTCTCGACGCTTTCGAGTGATTTTAACCGAAACCAATAGGAGCCGCGCAAACCGGAACGCAGCAGCATCATAATACTGCCCAGCAGGTACAGTACGGTCGGGATTCGCTTCATATGGGGATAGAACATCATGATGCTGCCTGCAATGAACAACAGGCCCGTCGCAATCTCGCTGATGACCATGCCCACCTCATAGCGGTTCGTAACGGCCAGCTTTCGTTTTCGCTTCCAAGCCAAGCGAAGCATCCGGCGCAGCAGCCGGGAACGCAAAGGCTCATCTGGTTGACGCGATGAACGCTTCTTGGGATGTGGTTTGAGCCTGAGTTTCATATGCAGTCCCTCCTCAGCAAGCCTTTACCCCTTACGGAGAAACAAGAAACCCCAGCGATTTAGCATTCGCCTTATGGTGCAGGACAACCTTACCCGCCTATCCGATAACTTCCCTAGCAAGGACTTGGACCACCGATACTCTGACTAACATGCCTCTACTTCCGAATGGCATCACGATGTCCACGTCATAATAAACCTTTTTATTTAAACCAGCCTCTGCGCATAAACCACATCACCATGCCCCCGCCAAGCACAAACATGAGAATCAGCACGAAGAAGTAACCGTAATGCCACTCCAGCTCCGGCATATTCTGAAAATTCATCCCATAAATCCCGGCAATCAGGGTGAGCGGCATGAAGATGGTCGTGATCACCGTTAGTGTCTTCATGATGGTGTTCATCCGGTTCGAATTCACGGATATGTAGCTGTCACGAAGATCCGCCGTCATCTCGCGGTCGGCCTCGATCATGTCCGCCAGCTTCAGCAGATGATCGTAGATATCGGAAAAATATGCATGGTGCGCGTGGTGCTCCAAATGCTGCGAGTTCACGATCCGGTACAGCAAATCCCGCATCGGCACAACCGTCCGCCGCAGGCGAAGCAGCCTCGAACGCAGCGCAAACACCTGATTCATTAGCTCCTCCACCGAATCCTTCTCCCCTCGGCTTTCCAGATCGGCCAGTTCGTCCTCGATGGCAAACAAGCTGGGAAAGTACTGATCCACCAGCTTATCCACGATCGTATAGGCCGTGAAGCTCGGACCGTCCTGGCCCAGCGGACCCTTGCCGGCGACCGAGGTCACGCGTTCCCAAGCGTCATTCATTTCGGGCAGCGCCTTTTCGTGGAAGGAGACAATAAACGAAGGTGCAAGAAACAGATCCACCTCGACGACTTCCAGAGTATCCGGCTGAAGGGCATGCAGGACAAAAAACTGCATCTGTTCGTAATAATCCAGCTTTGGCCGCTGCAGAATGTGCAGGCAATCCTCCACCGCCAGCGGATGAAAGTGAAAGTAGCTCTCCAGCATCCGGGCCTCCTCCGGGGTGGGCTCACTGAAATCGACCCAAATCCAGGCATAGTCCTCTATTCGAATCTCTTCGAGTGAAAGTCCGATTACGGCTTCGTTGCTTGGCGTAATAGATAACGTACGAATCATGATACGACTCCTTCCCTGCACCTTCGGTTTCGTTAAACAAAAAAAGCCAATCGATTCCTGATTGGCCCACTACTATCCATTATCTATGTGTAATTACATTTTAGAAAAGAATTTTAAATATGATTCCTGCCAGTACAGCCGTAATCGGAATCGTAATAAACCAAGTCACAATAATGCGTCCTGCCAGAGACCATTTCACGGCGGAGAAGCGTTTCGCTGAGCCTACACCGAGAATTGCCGAGGTGATCGCATGGGTTGTACTGATCGGCAGATGAAGCAGCGTAGCCGAGAAGATGACGGATGCGGCCGAGAAGTCAGCTGCGAACCCGTTGATCGGCTCGATTTTGAAAATTTTCGTACCCATGGTCTTGATGATCTTCCAGCCACCGATCGAGGTCCCGAGCGCCATCGCTGTCGCTGCCGAAATTTTAACCCAGAGCGGAACTTCCATCTCTGTCAATTGACCGGAGGTGACCAGAGCAAAGGTGATAATCCCCATCGCCTTCTGTGCATCGTTGGTACCGTGCGTGAAGGATTGAAGTGCTGCCGTAAAGATTTGCATCGTACGGAAGCCTTTATTCACCGTATGCGGGCTGTGTTTAGCAAAGATAACCTTGAGCAGCTGCATGACCAGATAACCGATCACAAAGGCAATGATAGGCGATAGGATCAACGCCAAGACGATATCCTTAAATCCGGCATAATTCAGCATGTCGCTTCCCGCGCCGACAAATACCGCACCGGCCAATGCCCCGATCAACGCATGGGAAGAGGACGAAGGCAATCCGAACCACCAGGTAACCAGGTTCCAGATGATGGCTGCAAGCAATGTTGCAATAACAACCTCGATCCCGTTATCCAGCTTGGTCGGATCCGCGACGCTGCCGCCGATGGTTTTGGCAACCCCTGTGAACAGCATCGCACCGATGAAGTTCATACTGGCTGCAAGCAATATGGCTACCCGCGGTTTCAAGGCCCGGGTTGATACCGACGTTGCAATGGCATTCGCCGTATCATGAAACCCGTTGATGAAGTCAAATGCAAGCGCCAAAAAAACAACAATTACTAATACTAACATCGTTGTATCCATTGTTCAGGACTCCCTTACGAGTTGCGCATAATGATGGATTCCAGCATATTTGCCACGTCTTCGCAGGTGTCCGTGGTCGTTTCAAGACGTTCGTAAATCTCTTTTTTCTTGATCAGCAGAATCGGGTCAGAGACGGTGGCGAACAGATCCTTGATACAGATGCGCAGCAGCTCGTCGCCTTGGTTCTCCAGATCGTTCAAGCGGATCGTGTACTCACGAATAGCCAGAAGTTTCTTTTGAGAGAGCAAATGAATGGCTTTCTGAATTTCGTAAGCCGATTGACGCAGAATTTCAGCAAACTGTACCATGTACTCGTCAGGTTTCCCCAAATTGTACATATAGAACCGGGATGCGGTTGCTTCCAATCCGTCCATCACATCGTCCATGCTGGTTGTCAGGTCCATAATATCATCGCGTTCGATTGGCGTGATAAACGTTTTGTTGAGCTCAGTAATGATGGTATGTGTATAGGTATCACACTGGGACTCGTATTTTTTCATTTCATTGGCAAATTCAAGCACATCTTGAAGATTGGAAACGTGCTGCGAAAAATAATCTGCGGCTTGTACCACCGTATCGGCCATATTCTCCAGCGTTTGGAAGAATATATCCTTCTTCTTCAATTTCATACTCTTAACCCCTTTTTTCGATAAATTGCCGCGAACGCCCTCAAAAGATAGACAACCTTGACTATCTTATCACATCCATGGCAGGGTGTGTATAGAAAAGTAACACTCAGAAATGTAAGGAACTAACAAAAAAGAAGATGCATGGATATCGCTTCAATTCTCCTGCCTATTAACATCTCCGTATGAGTGCAAATTATCCCGACAGAGCATCCTCCATCCACATCTTATGCATCAAGGATTCGTAATGGTCACATGGCTTTCAAAAGAAGGCGAATTCGGCACAATGTTGAAATACGTCGTTCCCGGCACCAACGGCACTTCCTTGCCGTCCTTCACGAAACGGATCGCATCGCCCGCTGCGCGTACCCACTGCCCCTCGATGACTTCTCCGCGCTGGAACAGCATCGCTTTCCCGCCCGTTTCCACATTCACGGCAAGCCGGCCCACATCATCCAGCACTTTATGATCCGCCCCCAGCACAATTACATTCGCGGCCTCCAGCTGAACATTATCGTTGAGATCCACATGCGGCGATCCGTTGACCCACCGTTTGTACGTATTGGTCGAACCGTCATACTGATAAGCCACTACATAACTATCCAGTAAAAATTTGATTTCTACCTTCTCCCCGGGTTCGCCGGACACAACCTCCACAGGCGCCGTTCCCTCTGCACCATCGCCGCTTGCAGCCGGCGGCTCCGAATAGAACGAATATTGCGGCACTTTCACGTCGTTGCCATAATTAAGCTTGGCTGCTCCTTCACGGAGCTTCTCGTCGCTGGAATACAGATTATGCGGCGCTTTGCGTTCCTTGTCTCTCCAGAAGAAAGAGCCTGCATTTCCGATCTCGTCCATATCCTGCTTGCCTTGCTTTTGGATGATGCTATAAGCTTCAGGGCTGCCGCCAGCATGTACAAGAACACCGCCGTAGCTCTCGCCTAGATTGATCAGATAAGGACGAATGCTGCGAATCGGCCCGATCTTCTCAATGCCGCTCTGGCTTTGGAAAATGCCGATCAAACGCGTGATCCCTCCCTCCGCCAGCACTTCATACACCATGTCCGCTTGTCCCAGACCCGACTGCGGCCTTGCCGCCGGGGCGTTATTGATCATAATGGCCAGCGGCCGCTGCGTCAGTGACGCTTCTAACGGCAATCCGGTCAGAGGCGCCTTATATGGAGAAGATGCATTCTCCTGAGGCACTTCCACTGGCTGCTCGATCGGAGCCTCCACCACCGGCGCCGGGACAGACTCTGCCTGCTGCTTACCACCACATCCGGACAGCAGCAATACTGTCGCCATCGACAACAAGCTTGTCCTCCATGCGAATTTCCTGAAAGACCCTTTGCTATGCATATTGTTTCCCCCTATGAACGCTCCCATTACTTATTACCCTAAATTTCCAACCTATTTGCCCAAAATTCCCAAACAACAATCAACTTTAGTTTACATTTAATCACAAAATCCGTGCTTTGTCTGTATCGTGCTTTGTCTGTATATAGAAGGGGATACATCCAGATGAATATCAAAGGTAACCCGATTTCTTAAAGCAAGTCTTCGATGTTCACTGAAGAAAAGGACCTGACACCGCAGGTCCTTTTCTTCTTTGCTTAGTCAAAGGCTGTATTTGGGACATATGTAATTGATCAAAGTATCTGGTGGCTGGAATGTTCATGATTCTAGTATTGCTCTCTAGCAGCAAAGCGCCATGTAATCCATATCCCACTAAAAAACTTCAAGTCTATTGGTTTTTGACAAGAACATAAATCGTTAAAACAAAAAAAAAGCCGCAACTAAGCGCGACTTTTAAGCATACATGTTCTTGTCATCCAAGCACTTCATCGTTGACTAGACTTTTTCTTTTGCTTCTTCAAAACTCATCCATTTGTACTTTAATTAAGATTTTATTGATTCAGTTGAGATGGATTCACTTTCTGAATTTGAACGATGATGTCAAATGTTTTACCTAATGATAAATCAACAGTTGTTGGGATATCTGGACCTACCATAGTTATTCCAGCGAAAACGGGATGTTGCTCGTTTAGCCAAGTTTTTGTCACTCCGCTTGCCTTACGTAAATCAACAAAAAACTGGTCGTAATTGACTTGTCCAAACGTATAGTTATAACTATTCGGGTCATCTAATTTTAATGTTCCATAGGGCCCAAATTCTTGGTTACTGTTATAAACATTGTAACGTCCCTCATAGACAGATGTTCCAATGGATACATACCGTTTCCCATAATGTTCTGCTAAATGCTGCCCAGCTACTTTAGGGTATACGAAAGGGATCATGTTTGTTTTCGAAACGTGTCCATTATGGCCCCACACGATTGTTTTTCCTACATGTTCTTCTGTCCACTTCGCATTTTCATACATGGCAATATCATGTTTCAAATAAAAGTCTTTCTGGTTATCAGGATATGAAGCTGCCATTGTCGTAAATTGCTCGATAATACGTGCATTTTGTTTGATTCATGCGAACTCTTGGGATTTTCCATTCAGCTTACTTTTATTTTGTTCTAATAAAGGTTTGATAAGAGATATTCTAGTTCCCAAAATTCTCTTCTGTATCCTACTGCACTCGTTGTCATGTGCAACAGTGTCAAAATGTCATATGACACACCTTCCCAAAGAAGTGACCGAATGTTACTGACCGATATGACATACCATCAGCCATACAAATGGAAATAAGAGGGTATTCCGATGATGGAATCCCTCTCTTCGCTTTGTCTCTGATCTCTTTCAAGGTAATTCGTTATCTGATGCCGAAGCCCTTCAATTCTGGATTCCTCAGATTTAGGAAGTCAAGCGTTCGACTTTTTTACTACACATCCAGCACGAACCTTGAATTCTCGCTTTCGACAGCCTGCAAAAAGGTTAGAATCCGTTCTTAGATGAAATATTTATTCATTGGATTGCTCAAAAACATCTTTTAACCAAACATCACCATATGGTAGATTATACAAACTGCCAGATGATGTGTATAAATGATGAAACACTTAGGCATCTCGTTTACGGTAAAATACAATAGCTACTGTAATAAAGATAACTGTCCATAACATTGTAATACCTGTCCCTTGCATTACTGTAAGGGCATTTATTTTATCAGAGGAAGGCGGCATATACATATAAGATCCTGCCGTATCCGGAAAATAATTTTTAATACTAGGTAGAAAATCTCTCGACAATGGACTGACAATGAAATAATAACTAAGCAGTATCACTAAAGCAGGAGTGGTTCGTCTCAGTAAAGCACCTATAGCTGCACTGAGAAGTGTGGTTAATGTTAGATAGCCTGTTGCGCCTACTAATGCTTCTATCATTGTGTCTATTTCAATCACTACTGCTGTGTCCCTCATCATTATAAAAGTATATAGCACACCTGATGCAGCAATAATAAACGCCATAGGAACGGTTATAATTGCCAATGCCAAATACTTCGTGGATAGTTGAAACCCACGCCAAGGTATCGTAGTTAATGTAGTTCGAATCTGTCCACCGGTATACTCCGAACAAGTAGCTAAGATCCCAAGAATAATGAACCCTGCTTGAAGATATCCCATAGAAGAAAGTCCTATATTCAGTATACTTTGCGTCCCTGCTGCACCTTGTAGACCAACCGAAGTAAAAGCTGCGGCTAAAAGTAAATTAAGAATGAATGTACCCATAAGAGTGAGCCATGTCAATGATAATGTTACTAATTTATCCAGTTCAGCACGAAGGATTTGTGTTATCTTTCTACTAGAGGGGACACTCATGCTGCAACGTCCCTCCTATGGAATACAATAGCTGCAGCAATGAATAGAACGACTACCCAGGCAGACATGACTAAGCCGCCTGTGAACGGGGTGAGAAATCTGTCGCTCAGAAACATAAACATTTCAAGGCCAGCCCTATCCGGTAAGTATAACGCTAACTTTGTAACCTTAGAAAACAGGAAACTAAATGATACAACGGATGTATTTATGATGAGCACAGCAAGCGGAATAGTGCCATTCTTAGTTAGAACAGTAATCCCAAATGCTAAAAGAGCAGTGAATGTCCAGTAACAAACTGCGCCGAGCAGTTTAGACCATTCAAATGCAGGGGTATACTCACCAAGAACTAGATGCGAGGCTGACACAGTTGTCATTATAGCAACAATACAAAGCAGTATACTGATTACTGTCACAGCGCCTGCTTTTGCCAGCAAAAAATGAAGTCTCGATGAAACAACCGTTAAACTTGTTGTAATCTGTTGTCCTCCGCCAGATTCACTGCTCTCTGTCAAATACTCGCTACTGACAGCAAGCACACCAAGAATGATGACACCTTGTACACCAAGAGCTAATCCAATATAGCCAACTTCCAATAGCCGTGTGCTGACTCCAGCTATAATATCCTCTTTTTGTGCTATACTGTCTAAGGCAGCTATGACCGCAGGGGAAAATGCTCCAATAAGAAAGGCAAGCCAAATGCCCGGCAGGGAGAACAATTTAGATAGTTCCGCGTTGAATGCTCTCATACAACATCACCTGCATGTTCAGATGTCCGGGCAAAAAAAGCTTTCTCCAGCGTGGAATGGTTACCTATTACTTCATCCAATGTTCCATCTGCAACGATTGTTCCATGCTTAATAATGACCACATCATCAACAGTCTCTGCAAGCTCTCCTATTAAATGACTGGATAGTAACACCGTGTTGCCAGACTCAGCACGTTCACGTAAAAATGTCCGGATCCAACGAATTCCTTCCGGGTCGAGCCCATTTACTGGTTCATCTAGAACCAATATTTGGGGATCACCCAGTAGTGCAGCCGCCATTCCAAGTCTTCTCCCCATGCCAAGCGAATAATTCCCAACTCTTTTGTCAGCTGCATTAGTAAGACCCGCTATTTCCAGAACTTCCTCGACACGTGAACTAGGTAATCCTGCGGCACGAGCAATCCAACGTAAATGGGCCCTTCCTGTTCGCCTACGATGAGCTCCAGATCCATCCAGTGCGGCACCTACTGTTGCTAGAGGATTATGTAATTCTGCGAATGGCTTGCCATTAATGAGTGCACTCCCTGAGGTGGCACGATCTAATCCAAGCAGGATGCGTAGTGTAGAACTTTTCCCTGCCCCATTCGGACCTAAAAAACCAGTCACTCTACCAGGTCTCGCTTTAAAACTGATACCTGATAAGATTTGTTGAGTTCCGCGATATTTGACTAAGTTATTAATGGTAAGCAACCATAACACTTCCTTTCCGTTATGGTTCCAATTATATAGAAGCAAAGTTACATCACAGCTATCATGTGGTTTACTTCTGGATTACCTTTAGGTTAAGCCCTTGCAATAGCTACACTTGTGCCATTTTCATTTGATGTAAAGTTCGCTTTCAGATTCATTTTTTTCAACATATAATTACAAGTCGATAAACCAATCCCCGCCCCACGCTCATAGGAAGAGTTATCCAAACCTGGACCTCTGTCTGCAATAATGATCTGTTCTTTTTCTACATCAACCACAATGTTTGCATATTTTCCCTCTGCTGCATGGCGAAGAATATTCTGAAATAAATTATCCAAAACCCGTGTCATCCAATTAGGATCTGCTTCCCAATAAAAAGTCTCCTCTGCCGGTAAATCAACATCGAGCTGAATTTCTTTATCTTCAAACACAGGATACCACGCAGCAACAGATGCTCTTACTAAACGTACAATATCTGTTGAAACGGGCCCAAAAGGATGTTTCCCTGATGTAAGCAATGTGTAGGACAGTAAATCATCCATTAGATCTCCGACTCTTGTAATCGTATGGTTAATCTCTGTTAACGAGTTTTGTCCTTCGAAACTCATGGATTCTTTATTTAAACTGGTGACATGTCCTCTCAAAATGGTAAGTGGCGTTCGTAAGTCGTGAGATAAATTCGCAATGAGTCGATGTCGTAATAATTCCTCTTCAAATGCTCGCTTGCGACTGTCTTCAAGCTGCTGAATCATCCAATTAAAAGAAATTCCTAACTGGTCTATCTCATCCATGCGATCCGATTGAACAGATATGGGTTTAGGAAATGAATTATTTTTAGCTGAAAATGACATAACTTCCTGTAAGCGGGCTAGACGTTTTTGAAGTTTCAAGAAGAACAGCCAAGATAATATAACAAATGCTACAATAATAAAACCAAACAAAAGTATGGTAACGTAAAATAGATTTAACGTGTTCAGAACTTTTTCATTCATATCAGAAATCCCAAAAAACGCACTGAAGAAAATAAGTGAAATGGGAGGAAAAAAGATAAATAGAAAATGCACTTTTAGAAAACGATGAAATAATGATCTATTCTGTTTCATAGTTTCACCCGATAGCCTATTCCCTTCAACGTTTCAATAATCTCTGAGGAATCCGGATGACGTTCTAATTTTTGTCGCAGTCGATGGATATGCACCATTAATGTTTTATCACCAGTTATATAAGCTTCTTCCCAAATAGCTTCATAAATTTGTTCTTTTGTTAAAACTTGATTAGGGTGACGTAAGAAGTACATTAAGATTTGATGCTGTTTCCCTGTTAATATAATTTCTTCTCCTGTGCGTTTGTCAAATATCATTTGAGCTTCTGGATCTACTTCAATCTGATTTCCTAATGAAATGCGTTCGGATTTTGTTCCACCATTACGACGGATTAATACTTCTAATCTTGCAACTAATTCATCTGTATGGAATGGTTTCGTTAAGTAGTCATCAGCAAATTGTAAACCATCTACTTTATCATCTATCGATGTTCGAGCAGTTAACAGCAAAATAGGAACAGCAGGAGCTGCCTTCTTTAATCGTCTTCCCACAGTAAATCCGTCTAAACCGGGTAACATGATATCCAAAATAACGATTTCATGCTGATTGACTTCTCTTTCGGCTCCTTCACCAGTTAGCAGCCACTGAACTGAAAACCCTCGCTGTTCCAATTCTTCCTTTACCCAACTGCCTATTTTCTCATTATCTTCAATATATAATACGTTTCTTTTCAAGTAACATCACTCTCTCTACATAGTATTAATAAATGCAGAACCCGAACCAATCGCATTGACAAACCTCCAGGTTGCTTCATCGTCAAGCCAATTATCCCACTTCTCGTTCCATACTTTTTCATATATTATCATAATTGGGTTCCGAAATATGAAACTCGTACCAAAAACAGGCATTATCGGAGTATTAGACGAGCTGCCTCCTGAAATGTAGACAGCTTGATCCTGAACGGCAACATGAAGAAGGAGCAGATGCCACAAGCAGAATGCTCCTTTATTTTGTTAAACTATTCTGCCCGTTAGTTTAATAAAAGGGCGTCTGCCGTCGTCGATGAAATCATATCGGGAATGTTATCAAGTTCTTGTCATTGTATTTTCACAAGAGCTTGATAACATAAATATAAAAAGCCGCATAATCAGCGGCTTCTAATGTTACTATGTTTTTGTCACCCGACATTTAAATTAAGGTCTTCCATAGATCAGTCTGTTTTTTTAATATTTTCCATAACCTTTCCTGTTTCTAGGTGTTTATTCTATTAGAGCCACAATTAATAAGGTTCAAAATACAACAATGTGAGGATTTATTATGTTAAAGAAAATCATGAGGCTGGCTTTGACACCATTACTTGTTATGGCACTTACTCTTAGCGGAGTTGGTATGGCATTCGCAGCGTCTGAAGAAGGATTATCCGATCTTCAAATTCGAGAAAAGTTGGATGAAATTAACTCTCGTTATGAGGTCGGAGAAGAGTTTAGTGAGGAGGATGCGAGTTTTGTGAAGGAGCATGCTACTTCGGTCTCTAAAAAGAGTGTACAGCCCAGCCTATGGCAAAAGGTAATCAAACTTTTTCTGGTTCACTTGGTGTTGTAGGTGGATATAAACGGAAAGGTTGACCCATCCATCCTGTGATTGCCGCCATCCATAAGAAATCTGACTTCAGGAGCGATCGAACAGAACTTCCCAATGATCAACTTGGTCCCGATGAGCTCATAATGGTACAATACTTGATCTTCGAACAGCTCTCCGTTTAATGCATGGTAATAGGAATAGTCCCCTACCATAATGTTAGGCTTTGTGATTGTGTTCTTAATAAACTGTAAGTTACGATTCCCCGGTATCGGATACTTTTCATTGGGATTTGGACCAAACATAAGCATGCTCTCCTTTACGACTATTCTTATTCCTTAATCCGTCGAATCCCTCGCGCGATTTGTTCCCTCTCATATTCGCTCAGCGAATATAGTAAAGGTGCCCTAGGAATGTCGAACTTCAGATGAGAATGAGGGATTTCCGTCAATAAAGTTCCAATGGGTTGTTGACCATTCTTACTACGTATCACGTTCCAGAAAATTCTAGACCTATTTTCCTCGGTTCCCCATTTTTCAAGCGAATTGCGAAATAGCAAACATTTCCCGATGATGAAATCATGCTCCTTGAGGGGCTCGGTTGCTTCGAACCCAGCGTCTTCAAGGCTCTCAAATAGTGCGGGCATCAACTGGTCCAAATAGCGCCCATAGGCAGCATCCTCGATTTCACGAAAAGCGATCGTTAACTCATCAAACATCGAATCGTATAGTGTTTTCCATACCGATTCAATATATTGATTACCTGCCACACAAATCTCCTCAATGGTCATGTCCGAACGCAATACTGGTTTTTCTGTCATATAAACTCCTCCTTGAATTGGATTATTTTCATCATACAACATGAAAGCCAATTGGAAGGTTTAGGAGGTAAATATGAAGGAAATCAATAAAAAATCCAGAATTACATTACAATGGTTTTAATGTTGTGCATTTTTTACGAAGGTTAGGTTATGCTGCATCGGAAAAAAGTAAGATTAGATCAACTGGTAAGGGAGTTGAAATCGTGTTCTGAAGGTAGTCGAGCTAACGACTCTAACCAATATTTCAGCATCCACGAGGTTCCAGACGAACAGGGGCTCCTAAATCGGCAATCCGTTACTGGGTGCAGAGCGGCCTGTTCACTGCTAAGCGAGACCCTGATAACGATTCGAGCATGCGATGAGGCTTTCTGAAAGTATTCAAGCTTACCTACACAAAACGATCAAACTTCAGGCGCGAGCTCTCTATTTTCTATATCGCTTGATTCAAACAACAGGCTTCTCGGAAACAATCGAAGACAATCGAAGACAATCTTTAATCCTTTCTCCTGTGCTGCCCGTTACTTTATAGATTTAGGTTTTATGAAATCCATTATGAAATGATGTGCTAAAACATTTTGGACAAAAAGCTTCGTCTTGATCGCATCGCTGATAATGTTGGAGTCAACAACCCCCGACAATGATCGTTAAATGTAACAAACGGATAATGGATAACATGATGACATAGATATAGCAGTACTTTATGGCTCTAAGCAGAAAGCAGGTGAATGGCAGCCTGACAGCCATCCAAGCGTGCTCCTAACTAGGCATCGCGCACCCAGAAATCGGTGCCCACATTGGATATAACCCCCTCTGCGGAGCGCTCATTTCGAAACGTTCACAACTTTGTGATATTTATCACATGTAATGTGAATATTTTCACTTATAATAAAGACATAGAGAAGGTGATCACTTCCCAAGGCAACAAGAACCAACAACAACGATATCAGAAACAACGTAATGACCATTAATCCAAAAAAATCAAAACTCATTTAAGGAGTGGTTTATATGTTTAACAACTGGCTGAGAACGAACAAATTTGCAATGTGGCTGCTGACCATCATTCGGGTCTACATCGGTTATGAATGGCTGACAGCAGGTTGGGGTAAATTGACAGGCGGCGGATTTGACGCAGGGGGCTTCCTCCAAGGCGCCATTGCCAATGCAACCGGTGATCACCCCGCTGTACAAGGCTGGTGGGCAGCGTTCCTCGAGCACGCGGCATTGCCGGGCGTAAAGCTCTTCAACGTCATCATCCCGCTCGGTGAATTCCTGGTAGGTCTCGGACTCATTCTCGGTACCTTCACCACCTTCGCCGCCTTGATGGGACTGGTTATGAACGCCGCGTTCCTCTTCTCGGGCACCGTGAGCACCAACGCCCAAATGTTACTGCTTGAAGTGCTGATCATCGTCGCTGCGGCCAACGCCGGTAAAATCGGTCTCGACCGTTGGGTACTCCCTTACCTTCGTGGCCTGTGGAATAAAATGACCCACAAAACAAACCAAGATGAAGGTATCGCGCCAACACCGCTTAAAAAACGCACCGCGTAAAGATAAAGCATCAAACACGAGATGATGGAGAACCATTCGGTTCTCCATCGTCTTTTTTTCATGCCAAGAACCCATGCCAAGTTCCGACCTTTGCGAATACTGTATTTAAATACAGATTTTTGCAAATATGAATAATTTGTTAGGATGCGACATTAAATAGATCGTTGCTGTTTTTTTCGGCTTCCATCGCGCTTACGAATTTCAAATTTGCAAAAATCTGAAAACAGAAAAAGAGAATGATTATTCATGGAGGAGTGATGCTGGTGTTAATTCAATGGTTGCAATCAAGCAAAATCGCAATGTGGCTGCTGACGTTCATTCGGGTGTATGTCGGGTATAAATGGTTGACGGCAGGCTGGAGCAAGTTAACGGGAGGCTTCGATGCAAGCGGATTTATGCAGGGGGCCATCGCCAAATCCACTGGTGAGCATCCCGCAGTTCAGGATTGGTGGGCCGTATTCCTGAAGCATGCCGCGCTGCCGGGCGTAAAATGGTTCAACGTCATCATTCCGCTAGGCGAATTCCTCGTCGGACTTGGCCTCATTCTCGGCACATTCACTGTGTTCGCCGCCCTGATGGGGCTCGTGATGAACGCCGCGTATCTCTTCTCCGGTTCCATCAGCATCAATGGGCAGCTCCTACTGCTCGAATTTCTGATCATCCTCTCGGCTGCAAATGCCGGAAAGATTGGGCTCGACCGCTGGCTCATGTCCTACCTCCAAGATAAATTCACCCGCAAAGCAAAAATCAGCAGTGACCCCTCCTCTCTACAGAATCAGGCAGTCTGAAGAGCTTTAAAGTTAAATCAACACCGATGAACATTAGCTGGTTGCTATAACTAGAATCAAAAGCGGCTTGCTTCCTCTTCTGTAAGCTGCCGCTTGACTTCCCTCCTCTCAAAAAGTGGAGACTGACTCATTCTCACCGCTTAATCCGATTGACTGCCTATCTCCTCTTTGAGCTTTTTCATGCAAACTGCAGGTTACTGTTGTTTCTATTACTGTTGCTTCTCTACACAACTGCATACTGCTGCCGCCTGGCTGATGGTGCTGTTGGTGCTGGTTCGGGAAACTGCTACTGTTTCTGTTAGTGCAACTGCTGCAAGCCTGTACGTCACTACTTCTGTTGGCTGTTAGTGCTGTTGTGACACGCTGCTGCAACCAGTTTTGTTAGTGCAACTGCTACTACTGCACTGTTCCTATTGCTGCGACTACTGCACTGCTACTGCTACTCGTATGGCTGCTGCCGCAATTACTACTATCGCTACTACTTGTTGCTGCATTTTTTTACTCATTGCTGAAACTGCCACTGCTACAGCTATGTTAGTACTACTACTGATTGCCGCGATTGCCGCTTATACCACGGTTACTGCAATTACTATGCATTGTTACTCATTGCGGAAACTGCCACTGCTACAGCTATGCTAGTACTACTACTGATTGCCGCGATTGCCGCTTATACCACGGCTACTATAATTCCTGTTGCTGCTACTGCTGCGGCTACCACACTACTGCACTGCTACTCCTATTGCTGCTGCAGCAAATTACTACTACTATCGCTGCTACTTCCTGCTACTCACTGCTGCTCACTGCTGCATTGTCGCTTCCATTGCTGAAACTGCCGCTCCTGCACTATGCGAGTGCGCTACTACTGGTTGCGGCGATTACTTCTACACGGCTCCTGCAATTACTGTTGCTGCAACTACTACTGAGATTATAGTGCTACTTACCACAGCTACTGCTTCTACGACTACTACCTCTACAACTACTTCCCGCACCTGCAAACTACTTATTGCTGCAACTACTCTACTACAACACTACACCATAACTGTAACTTTAACTGTACCTCTTAACTTCTACCGACGGGTGATCGCGGCCTCAATCCCGATCATCCGTCTTTTGCTGTACGTTAACTGCGTCAACCCGTAAAATTTTTTATGATATTTATCACGAATGTGATTTTAATCACATATATTGTGATTTATTTCACATATAATAAAGACATGAAAGAGATGATCATCTTCCTGAAACAACAACAACGCAGAACTTCAACGCACCTGAGAATTTGCAAGGAAGCTTTCATAAAAAGAAAATTCATACTTTTAAGGAGTGGTTTATATGTTTAACAACTGGCTGAGAACAAACAAATTTGCAATGTGGCTGCTGACTATCATTCGTGTCTACATCGGTTATGAATGGCTGACAGCAGGTTGGGGTAAATTGACAGGAGGATTTGACGCAGGCGGCTTCCTGCAAGGCGCGATTGCGAAGGCAGCCGGCGATCACCCCGCCGTACAAGGCTGGTGGGCAGCGTTCCTCGAACACGGAGCACTGCCAGGCGTGAAGCTCTTCAATGTCATCATCCCGCTCGGTGAATTCCTGGTAGGTCTCGGACTCATTCTCGGTACCTTCACAACCTTCGCCGCCCTGATGGGACTGGTTATGAACGCTGCGTTCCTCTTCTCGGGCACCGTGAGCACCAACGCCCAAATGTTACTGCTTGAAGTGCTGATCATCGTCGCTGCTGCCAACGCCGGTAAAATCGGTTTCGACCATTGGGTACTCCCTTACCTCCGCGGGTTGTGGAACAAAATGACCCATAAAACAACCAAAGGCGACGGAACCACGCACACACCATTCAAAAAACAAACGGCATAACATGGTAAGCAACTGTAGTTAAAAAATTCTAACCTATTGATTAGAGCGCCTGGCTTGAGCAATCAAGCCGGGTTGTTTTTTGTTATGGCAGCGTTCGAGCGTTGTTACATACAGCATTGCTTAACGAGTTTATACAACATTGCTTAACGAGTACATGCGAAACTGTTAACGACTTACAATTTTAGCGGACTCAGCGGACCTTATTTTGACCAAAAGCACCATTTCTTTAACACTAACGGACCAGAGATCCGTTATTCACCGAAATAGGCCATCATTTTACGGATTATCCGCAACTTAACGGATCGTGTGTCCGATAACTCCCGCAATACCGTGCGTATAGCAAAAATAGCGGATCTGAGGTCCAAAGAGCGTTGTACTCATTCGAGCGCCGTCATACGTTTGAGCTTTGCATACATTTGAGCTTATGCTTACGTTCGAGCGACGTACATTACGGCACACTGCCTAGCGACTTACAAATTTAGCGGACTCAGCGGACCTTATTTTGACCAAAAGCACCATTTCCTTAACACGAACGGACCAGAGATCCGTTATTCCCCGAATGAGGCCATCATTTTACGGATTATCGGCAACTTAACGGATCGTGTGTCCGATAACTCCCGCAATACCGTGCCTATAGCAAAAATAGCGGATCTGAGGTCCGATACTGCGGCCCCTACGGTCTGAGCAAGTGCACTGATCTGCAACTTAACGGATTCTGTGTCTGATAAACCTCGCAATATCATGCCGATTACGAAAATAGCGGATCTGAGGTCCGAACTGCCGGGCCGCCGACGGACTTACCAAGTGCACTGGTTACCCAATAACGCCCCCCACTATCTTCTGCTTCTCCCCCACAGACATCTGCCCCGACTCGCTGCCAACAGAAAATCCCACACACAATCCCCTCTAAAACAACAAAAGCCGAGCTTGTGATCCAAGCCCGGCATCTCATTATTCGAATGACCAGCAGTTCAGACTCAAACTGCCATATTGGTAAGATTGAAACAATCGTTTTGCCTTGCGGCCGGTATCGGCAGCACCCATTGCATAGAACAAAGGGACAAAATGCTCCCGTCCATAAGAAGGGACCGCATCGCTGGCATGAGGCGCTTTTTTGTCAAACGCAAACAAATTATTCAGATTCCATTCCGTCAGCTGCTTCGCGATCCATTCATCGAATGCAGCCGCCCATTCATCAGGCTCATCGCTCTCATGCACCATCCGCAGATTGTGCACCAAACCGCCGCTCCCGATAATCAGGATGCCTTCCTCACGCAAATCGGACAGCATCGTACCGATGGAATATTGTTCGTGTGGCGAGCGCTTGGAGTCCACAGACAAGGCCACCACAGGAATATTCGCATCGGGGTACATTTTGCGCAGAATGACCCATACCCCATGGTCCAGTCCACGGCCAGTCACGGCTTTGGCATGCAGATTGCTTGCCTCAAAACGCTGACGAATCTGAGCAGCCAGCTCCGCGCTGCCTGGGGCAGGATACGTGATCTGGTACATTTCATCCGGAAATCCGTAAAAATCATGCATCGTGCCATGCACGGCATCTTCAGTCAGCCGCTGATCCGGATCGTCCCAATGGGCAGAAAATACCGCTATGCCTCTAGGTACAGGCAGCTCCCGCCCCAATTGCTCAAGGAAGCGGGTATACTCGTTGTCCTCCAGGGCCATCATCGGCGAACCATGGGCAATAAATAAAGCAGGTAACGTCATCGATGCCACCTCCAGCTTCAAAATCAAGGGACAACTCTATTGTACCGTTAAATCGCCCAATATGCCAAATAACTCCCTTAAATCATCCAGTGCTGCCACTCCTGCTGAATGTTCTCCTGTTCGTTCAACCAATCCCGTGTCCGCTCTAGGAGCAGCTCGCGCTGAGGCCCGGCGGAATACGTGTGATCGGCTTGGAAGATGATCTCCTTATCGCAGCGGCCTTCCTGGCGCATCCAGAACACTTTTTGGTACAAAAATGCGTAATCGACCGGAATGACTTCATCCGAGGTACCATGTATCACCAGCACATTGCCCGTAAACTTGATCGCTTCCTGGAAAGGCTGACCCTGTGCCAACGAATCGAAAAAGACCGGGGTAAACGAGTATCCCAAATAATCAGCGGTTCCCGACTTAACAGAGGTGTCGTACACATCGCGACCAGTGATTTTGACGATATCGTTGAACGGATAACCTACCGCAGACCACAGAATCAGATTCTTCACCCGCCGGTCACGAACGGCGGTCTGCAGGGCGACAGCGCCACCCAAGCTATGTCCGATGAGTGTGATGCGCGTCGGATCGACATCGGCACAGCTGAGTCCATAATCGAGAACGGAACGCGTCTGGGCAATCATCGAGTCGAGCCCCTCGCTTCCGTAATTGCCAGAGCTCTCCCCGCATCCGATATAATCGAACCGGATCACCATGTACCCGTCATCGGCAAACTCACGCGCCGTTTTGACAAACAGCCGGTCCACGCCGATCCGGCTTCCAACAAAGCCGTGGCAGATGATGACCAACGGTACCCGATTGCACCTGCCTCCTTGGGCCGCTTCCTTCAACGGGTAATGGATGGTTGCCGTAAGTTCTTCTTGATTATGCCGGATTGTAATTTGCCGCTCCATGCCGATTCCTCCTTGCGATAACACGCCTTAATCATAATATTAACAATTCCGATAAGTTTAATATGAATTAGATAAACCTATCTTAGCATCGTGATTATGGATTGTCAACGCAAATGGCAGACGGCAAACTACGTGCAAGATATGATCGTCCGATGCATGTGGAAATCGGCTATATTCCGTGGCGCCTTCTACTACAGCTCCACCGGTTATGAAACGGTCCATTCAACCACTACTTATACCACAGACAAACGTGACATCGTTCTCCTAAACTATAGTTCCGCCCAGTTCTCCGAACCGTTTTCAACCTACACTCACGGCTTTGCAAACCCCAGCATGCATCTTATCTTGTCCACTTCAATCTTCATCAGCTTTCACACCGCATCTTCAGCCTTACTCGTAGCTCTGGCGAAACATCGCATGGGTCTCTTCTCGTCCGCTCCAATCGTTCATCCAGGTCTTCCCAATAGGGTCGTTCTCCCATAAGCTTGATACAGACAGATCTGTTTCATCATCCCCGGAGGCGTATCCCCCTTCAGGCTGGCCAAACATCACGTCGGCTGCACTGTTACCTGCAACAACCTCTTGCCCGTTTGCCGGCACAGCGTCTCCACCATGCAATTCATCGTCATAAAAGTTAGCACTCACCTAAAGAACTCCTCCTTTTTACCCCTAAATGTTTAGAGGGTCGTCTATTGCTTCAGAATGCTTATTATTGTGAAATAGGAACGGCAGAATTATACCTGGTTCACGAATACGACATGGATTATTTAAGCTACCTTGCATTGCAAGTATGCTGTTGTTATGATATATTGCATAACAAGGTAGCTGAAAGGGACGTCCGTTTTGTAGGGATCAAGGTTTTGCTATTCGTTATTCACAATTGTAATTCGCCATTGTCATTGCAAATTGCCATTCACTATTGCCGTTGCCGTTGCCGTTGCCGTTGCCGTTGCCGTCGCCATTGTCATTCTCATCCGGCATCACTGTCAATTCGTCACTCGGCATTTATCATTCTCATTTGCAGCCCAGCCTAAATGCGCCCCGCTACCTTGCATAGCAACATACTTGAAGGAGGATAACCCCATTCATGACCACCCAAAGTCAAATGCTAAAAGGCATTCTCGAAGGCTGCATTCTCTCTCTTATGGAGCATCGGGAGGTATATGGTTATGAGATTAGCACGCTGCTGGAAGACAGCGGACTAACGTTTGTAAGCGAAGGCAGCATTTATCCCCTGCTGCTTCGTATGCAGAAAGACCAGCTTATCGAAGGGACACTGCGGCCTGCGCCCGGTGCCGGGGGACCGCCCCGTAAATATTACAATCTGACCGATAAAGGTCTGCATGTTCTTCAACAATTCAAGGAACATTGGGGAACGCTTAAAGATAGTGTGGACCATATTCTTACCCGTGGAGGACAGTGAAGATGAATACCAAACAAATGATCAAAGAGAACAACCGACTCCAGGATGCCATGACGCCTGACAATCTTAGCTATTACCAAGACATGGTGGTCTATATCCGCAGCAGCTTCGTGCAGGAGCAAAAAGGCGAGGAACTGCTGCTTGAAATCGCCCAGCACCTGCTGGATGCCCAAGCCAAGGGCAGGAGCGCCGAGGATGTGTTCGGAAGCGATCCCGAATCCTACTGCAAGGAGCTCGTGGAGCAGCTGCCAAAAATAAAAGGCCTGAGCAGTCTCCAATACCATTTCATGATCCCTTGGATTGCCTTAACCTGGTTTTTCTTCGTCCAAGCGCTGGTCGGATTCATCACGATGTGGGCCGGAGGGCCGGTTGAGCGCATGACGCAGGTACGTATTTCCACCCTGATTTTGATAGCAGGCGGTTCCTATGTGCTTATCCACGCATTGTTAAGATGGATGAAGAGCGACACCTTCAAGCCGGAGGAGGACAAGCGCAAGATTAATGTTCGCAATATGGGAATTTATGTCGCCATCACCGTATTGATTCTGGTAGCCGGCGTGTGGCTGGGACGGCTGCTGCCGGTTCTGACGATAGCGCCATGGATCAGTCTCGTCATATTCCTGGTCGGAATCGTCGGGACGAAACTGCTTTTTTCGAGCAAATAATACAAACTCGTCATGGATTCGCGGCCGGAGCTTAACAAAATCTTTAATATTTTTTCGATCAATGTAAACTAATGTTCTATAGAAGATGATAGGATAAGGGTAATGTGTGGTAAGGGAGGAATATATATGTCAAAATCCAAAAAATCCGCGATTGCTGCCATCCTTGCACTTATTCTATCGATCCAGACCGGCGTCATCGCTAACGCAGCAACTGCATCCGTATCACAAGCTAGTTCAACCGCCGTCTCAAGCATAGCTACCGCCTTCGGCAATGCGGTGTACAACAAAGCCAGTAAACTGCTGAAGGAATCCGATGTGGCTTATGCCAAGTCTTACATCACCAAGCATATCCGCAGCGTAACCACGTATCAGGCGACCATGCTGGTGCTCAAACTGGAGAACGCGATGAATGATGCGCTCCCGGCAAAAACCGACAAGGTGTATGAAATCGGCATTCAAGATAAGCTGATGAACCTGTACAAATACGGGGAGCCGATTAACACCACCATTAACAAAGCCAAGGACGACACGCTGCGCAAGGTGCTCATCAACCTGCGAGACAGTGGCTACAGACTGTATACGACCGAAGGCGTCATCTTCCCGATTATTGACTATACGACACTGAAACCATACAAGTCTTACATCAATAAGGATCTTCAAGCCTATATCGACATCATGATCGTGGAATCCGAGAAGCCTGCGGTCAGTGATGCGGCCTTGGTCATCCCTTGGTCCGAGGTCATTGAACGAGGACTTTCGCAGGAGGCTTTTATCACGGCATATCCCAAATCAAACCGGGCCGCTGATGTGAAGCTGAAGCTTCGTTTTACCGAGCTAAGCTTATTCTATGGCTACAACAATACGCCACTGTTCAAGTACGAGGACAATCTGCTCGATCCGGAAGTGCGGCAAGCCTTCGATAACGTCCTTAAGGACAGCGACGCCGTCTCCAAAAGCGCTCTTCTGAAAAAGCTGAAGTCCTGGTCTGAAGTGCTTGAGAGCAACAAGGACAAGCTGACCCAGGAGGTTGAGCAATATCGTGCGAAGGCGGTTCCGCTCGACTAGACGAACGAACCACAAACCATTCCCTATGTTCAGCAGGATCACCAACCTAATGAATAGGTATGAAAAAAGCCGGATTCCCGTTTATAGGAGAATCCGGCTTTTGATCGTGGTCTGTGCCTATTTATCGTGGCCTGTACCTCTTAAATCAGCAGATTGAACAGGTTCATGTTCTTGTTAAGCTCCGTATAATCCAGACCCTTGCGCTGCATCCGCTCTACCAGCGGACCGTAATCCTCGGGCCTTAACAGCTCGATGCCCACCAGGGCAGGTCCGTCTTCCTTGTTATGCTTCTTCGTGTATTCAAAGCGTGCGATATCGTCGTCTGGACCTAGCACTTCTTCCAGAAACTCGCGGAGTGCTCCCGCACGCTGCGGGAAGTTAATCATGAAGTAATGCTTCAGCCCTTCATATATTAAGGAGCGCTCCTTGATTTCCTGCATCCGGTCGATATCGTTATTGCCGCCGCTGATGATGCATACCACCGTTTTTCCGCGAATCCGGTCCCGGTTCATATCCAGCGCAGCCACGGCCAGCGACCCGGCAGGCTCGACAACGATCGCATTCTCGTTATACAGTTCCAGAATGGTGGTGCAGGCTTTTCCTTCCGGAACCGTCACGATGTCATCGACCAACTCGCAACATATATCATAAGTCAGCTGTCCGACACGCTTCACGGCGGCGCCATCCACGAATTTGTCGATCTCATGCATCGTGACGACCTCGCCCTGCTTCTTGGATTCAATCATGGATGCGGCCCCAAGCGGTTCAACGCCAATGACTTGCGTCGCTGGGCTGACGGTTTTGACATACGTTGCCACGCCTGCGGCAAGACCCCCACCGCCAATAGTAACAAACATATAATCCGGTGCGTCCAGCTCCTCCATAACCTCCATCCCGATCGTGCCATTGCCCGCGATAATCTTCGCTTCATCAAACGGGTGAATAAAGGTCATGCCATACTCATCGCAGGCCTTGATCGCTTCAGCATAAGCATCGTCAAAGGTATCCCCTATCAGAATGACCTCAACACTGCCCCCGCCAAAACGCTTCACCTGCTTCACCTTCTGATTCGGGGTCGTACTCGGCATATAAATCTTGCCTTTAATATTCAGCGCATTACAGGAGAAAGCTACCCCTTGCGCATGGTTTCCCGCACTGGCGCACACAATTCCGTTGCCCCGTTCCTCATCCGACAAGCTGCGAATCATATTGTAAGCGCCACGGATCTTGAAGGAGCGAACCACCTGCAAGTCCTCGCGTTTCAAATACACTTCGCAGTCATACTTTGCCGATAGCACAGCGTCCCGCTGCAGCGGTGTCCGCACGATCACTTCACGAAGCACGTGGTGTGCGCGTACGATGTCCTCCATGCTGACTGCCCGTTTTGCCGTATACGTCTCTTCCATTCTCTCGATCACACTCCCACTTCGCTGCCAGGTAAACGTTGATCCTTCCGCTACCCTTATTTACGTATTTCTATCATTGTATCACTTTTCATGAAAATATCTCGCCCTTTTCTGGCAAGCTTTCGTAAAAGAGTCATTTTCGCAACCAACATAGCCCGAATGCACAGCTGATACCCGTATATGGCTATGAAGGATCGGACCTTCCCTTTAAAGAGGGTTGACTTCCTTCTGATACTTTACTACTATAAAGCATGAAAATTAACCTAAATTTTGGGAGGGGTTTTAATGAAGAAGAAAGTATTGTATGGGTTATTGGCGGGTACGCTCACGCTGGGGATCGGTACAGGCGCTATGGCATCGTCAGCTTTGGAGCCAATCAAAGCCTATTTGAACAGCAAGATCTCCCTGAAGTTAAACGGTACGGTGGTAACGCCGAAAGACGCAAACGGTAAAACCGTGCTGCCGATCACCTACAACGGCACGACGTACTTGCCTGTGCGAGCTGTAGGCGATCTGATGGACATCGACATTCGTTATGACAGCGCAACTTCTTCAGTACTGATTGGCGGCAATCAGGGATCCCCATCCGAAACCTCCAGTCCGTTATCATTAAGCTCGCTCGGAGCCTCCGTATTGGGGACATCAGCCTGGCACACCAAAGATTCCAGCGATACGGTCTACAAAGGCAAGGATTATAAAGACGTTTATTTACATACCGATTCGGCCAAACAAGGCAACAGCTTCCAGATCATGACGGGTAAAAAATATGCCAAACTGCATCTTGAGCTGGCCGTGACTGGCGGTGCGCAAGAAATCGTCATTATGGACCACAACAACTCAACGCTCAAAAAGGTGTCCCTGGCTGCTGAAGATGGCCTGGTCGGCGTAGACGTCGATGTATCGGCTGCCGATTTTATTTTTGTGGAGATCGTTGAGGAAGGTCCGGGCACTTCCCTGTTTGTTCCTCTGACCAGTTCCTATTTGACAAAATAAGTCCTTGCGATGATTCGCGCGGGCGGAAGTCCATGATATTGAAAGCCGGGGGTTAATGACCCCCGGTTTTCGCCTGTCTATCTGTATGATCTATATTAACTCGGACAAACCACTGCTTCATACCTGTTAGGGTGAGACCACCTGCTTGTTAGTCCATCGGAATCACGATGACTTTCCCCGTCTGCGTGGTGATTGAAATCTGACGCTGCAAGATCTCGACGCCCAGCCCCTCTTTCACGTCTTCCATGGAAGGCTCCTCAATGGCGGGAGTGCCGGGAGCGCTGGGGGTGCCATGCACGGCCGATATGAGCCAATGGGTTCCGGGTTCGAGCGCCGCCCTTAACGTAGGAATGACGGTGCAGGGACGCAGAAGATTGGTATTGGCATGGGGATAGATGAGCTCTGCCGTATCGTAACCGAGCATGCCATAGATGGCGCTGGTGCCGAAAGTGCCGGAAGCCGAAGCTGCTCCATCTCCCGCTCGGGAGCTATGCAGGAAACCTAAGCCCAACGCAAACCCGCCTTCCGCAGCATCGAGACTCCTTCCCGTGCTGATCCGATGGATGCGAATATGCCAAGGCAGTCCCGCCGCTAGCCATGTTCGTACCTCCACATCTCTCCATGGCTTCCATTGTGCATACAGCACATGCTCCTGTATCCGCGTCTCCTCGCATAAGCGTTTGACCCGGAACAGTCGATCGCCCTCGCTAAGGGCCAGCATGGAATCAAAAGCTCCCTGGGCTAGCCCCCATTCCGCTCTCGGAACGCTGAACGCAAAGGCGGTAGAGTATACAAACTTCTCGTACTTGGCAGAAGTATGCGTATGCTCGTTGGTAGATGGATGGCCCGTATTGAATGCGGCCACATGGCCGGTCTGCGCCTCACGGCAAATCACCAGATGTGCATGCTCCTGCACCGAGATGCGTCCCGTCTCCGCCAGCTCCTGCTCCTCGGCCGTCCAGAACGGATGGCTATCCGGCAGAGCCAGGATCAGGAACGTCTTCAGCGACCAGTACACGGAACCGGCGGCGTTATAGTTCTCCGACATGATTCGGTTTGGGTAAGCGTAACCCACTGTCAACACGCCGTCCCGGTCAAAAATAGGCTGCTGAAACCACCATCTGAGATTTCTAAGGACCAGCCCCTTCAACTGGCCCGGACTAAACCCTTCCAGCCCTGTATAGGCCGCAGCCGACCAGAAGGCAGACTGGGCAAAGCGATATGTCAAGCTGCGCCCGTAAGGAACAGCCGCCCCGTCGGGGGCAAACCAGTGGACGAAATCTTGGGCAAACAAAGCCGCCCGCTCCCTGAAACGTCCGGCACGCTCAGGATCTTGGTCCTCCATCAGCTGCGCATAGATCAGACCATAGAAATGGAAAGCATACGGCACGTAGTAATCGCTGTGCCCCCCGATTCCGTCGCTATACCAGCCTGCATCCAGATAGAACTCTTCAATTCGTTGGAGATTTCTCTCCAACTGCCCGGCATCGTATGGCAATCCCACCTTGAGGAAACCGACATTGACAAGGACATGGAAGAATAGCCAATTGCAATCATGGCAAGGGTGATGGTTGATCTGATCGAGCCACTGATAGAGATTAGACTTCTCCGCATCGCTCAGCGGCTGCCAGATCCGCTCCGGAATCAGGCTGAAGGCCAATCCGAATACCGCCATCTCCACCAGACGTTGATCATAGTCGTTAACCTTCCCCCAGTACTCCGCATGCTCCGGATCCGTCCCTGAGCGTATCCCATGCAGGCAGAGCTCCCACAGATCCCCATGGGATCCCCCGGCAACGGCGGGTACGAGCCCCCACAGCACGCGAGAGAAGCCTTCCATCTCCGCAATATCGACATAGGCGTCGGCGCCCGAACGGTCGAGGATTAATCGTGCGCGCCCCTCGGTGTAACATTTATTTAGAGGCCCTAGCAGTTGGGTGAGTGCTTCCTGCACATCCTCTCTTGTCCGCAGCGGATTCCGGGCAACCGGATGGAGCAAGCCGCCCTCGGGATTCCCAGTAACCTGTATACTCATCTTAAATGCTCACTCCATTTCCGGGGATGCTTCTTTTATTCATTTCCTGGTGCGTTTACATCTCTTATCCTCTTCCTCTGCTTTTTCTTGTTCCTGTTTCTGTTCTAGTTCCTATCCTTGTACCCGATCCGTCCGCTTCAATCTCCGTTATTCCCAGTAAAAAGGCCCCTTCTCTCTCAACCGCGCCAGTCCTTCGACAAAGAAAAAGTCGCCGTAAATCAGGGGCACATCGATATTCTTGCCTTCCGGATAATGACTGGTCCCGTGGAGAATCAAGCCTTCCTCTTCATCGTTGTCCCACGTGCCGTAATTCCGGTACAGCGACTCCAAAATCCGGACCGCGGATTTCCGGTATACGGCTGCCTGTCCCTGATCCACCTTGTCCGCCAGAAGCAGCAGCCCGCTTGCGGCGCAGGCACCGGCGGAAGAATCCCGATATATGCGGGCTTCATCCGGCGCGCGGAAGTCCCAGAACGGCACATGATCTTCCGGCAGGTTCGCCAGGAAGAAATGCGCCACCGTTTTGGCCGTGTCGAGGTAAATCGGTTTGCCTGTATGATGGTACGCAAGCGTTAAGCCGTAAATCGCCCACGCTGTTCCCCTGGACCAGGCGGATTCAGGAGCAAAGCCCTGCCCCCCGATCCCTTCCAGGCGCTCACCGGTATTCGGATCATACCGTACGATATGATAGACGGAACCATCCGGCCGGACAAAGTCCCGGACCACCGTATCCATATGCGCTTCGGCAATATGCCGGTAGCGGGGATCACCGCTGATCTCGGAGGCCAGAAACAACAAGGGCGTATTCATGGCGCAATCGATGATGGCGAGCCCCGCGTTATCCTCCCCTTCCGACCACGGATTCCAGGCTCGAATATATTGACCCTTCAGGTTGAAGCGTGCCGCCAGGTAATTTGCCGCCTTCAGTACCCGACCCTTGGACTCTTCGTTGCCGGTCAGCTTGTAGGAGGCCATGCTCGTCAGCGTCCACATGAAGCCGAGATCGTGATCCAGGCGCACATATTGGTTCAGCACGTCATCCAGAATGAGCTCGCACTGCTCGGCGGTGGTTCTAAACTCAGCCAGGCCGCTGTCATTGTACAGAAGCCACAGCATTCCCGGCCAGAAGCCGGCCGTCCACCAATGCGGCGGCTCCAGCTGGTAGACTCCATTCTGGCTGGCATGCGGAAATCCCGCCCCAATCCGCGTTACGTTCCGCTGCGTCTTCGCAAGCGATTTCTCCCAGGCCTCCGTCAACCAATCCAAAGCGATCTCCGTTTTCATTCCTCTCCACTCCTCTGTTCATATGAATTGAAATTTGAAGCCAATATTCGCATGCAAGCCAGGGGCCTTCACTTTGAAATCCATGGCATACCAAGCCGCTTCCTGGCCAAAGTGATCACGGAAGACATGCCTTGTCAGCTCAGGCTCGACAAGCTCGCTGTCGTAGTGGACCAGCAGGCCGGGCTCATGAGTTCCCGCTCTCCTTAACGCGACAACCCACCGGCCATCAAGCAACTTCAGCTCGGGCTGTACCATCGTCACGATCCGCTCCACCAAGCTGCCTGGGGGCGAATCGAACGTGAAGCGGTCGCTCAGCGTCAGTTCCGGCCGGTTCCCCTGCTTGTTCCACTCCAGCGTCCTCGTGAATGACTGAAGCGCAGGAACCCGGTAGGCCGAGGTCAGCTCAAGCGCAAGCCGATCCACGGCTTCACCCGTCACCGCTTCCCATACAACCGCGGCGCTATCCGGGCCCTCTTGCTGAACATGGCCGTCGATGATCGGCACGGAGTGGCCTTGGGAGCCGTTGCAATCATAGCCATACCGTCCTTCGCCGAAATACTCCGCCGTGTACTCGCCGCAGCCGAGATCCGAGCACCATACTTCCCCGGCGCCGTACAGGATAAAATGCCCAAGATCATTATGGTTGTGCGGTTCGTGATTGCTACCACCCTTGGCGGCAAACGCATATACTTGGTCTCCATATGAGCTGCGGGAGATCAGCCACTGGGCATCGGGCAAATAATAACTTGCCTCTTCCCAATCGCTTCCCGCCAGCAAGGGGTTCCGCCAGATCAGGTTGCGCAAAGCCGGAGCCCAGCGGCTGCAATGGTCGTCGCGGTAACCCGACCGGAGAGACTGCGGCGGAGACTCGAAGTCTGCGTACAATCCGGCCAGATAATGAGACAAGCCGATATGTACTGTGCTTTCCGGCTGCGAATCGGAGAAGTTGACGACGGCCTTTCCTCCCATAAAGCCCTGCTGCTGAAACAATGCGATGCGGCCGACCTTCTCTGTACGAAACCAGTCCATCGCACCTTTGCTGCGCTTGCGAAGCAAATCGGCATAATACACGAAATACCCGAACCCGTAATTCCAATATCCCAGCCCTTCCAGACAGGCTCCATCGGGGCCAAAGCCGTGCAGGTAATAGTCCATGCACCACTCCGTCTTCAGCAGAACCTTCGCAAGAGATTCCCCGCTTTCCATAAGCAGCAGCGCGGCAGAGCCGATGGAACCGGCACAGACGGCAGACCAATTATGCGTCGCCGT
Organism: Paenibacillus sp. FSL F4-0100; assembly: GCF_037993005.1. Classification (NCBI taxonomy): domain Bacteria; kingdom Bacillati; phylum Bacillota; class Bacilli; order Caryophanales; family Paenibacillaceae; genus Paenibacillus; species Paenibacillus sp. FSL F4-0100. The sequence goes on along the minus strand of NZ_CP150303.1, from coordinate 1,151,561 downwards.
CTCCCAGCCGTGCTCGTGGCTTAGAAAAGGAATGAACAACCGCGCTTCAACCTCTTCCCCGATTCTTGAGATCAGCAGCGAAGGCAGATGGTCCCGCAGCAGCACGCGGATTTCGCTGAGGGTAAACCCGGTCTCGGCGCTGAACAGATCAATCGTCCCCTTGATGCCGCCGGGCGATTCCGCGTTCACATGCGCCGGTAAACACCAGATATACTCATCGCAGATGGACCAGATCATCTCCTGGAGAGCCGTCCGGTACGCTTCTTTATCCGGCTCCAGAAGGGTCAACAGGGCAAAGGTATTCAGCCGGCGCCTTCGCTCGAAATAAACCTTCTCATAATCCAGCCTTGTTCCCTGCCGGGAAAACTGGGTGAACAAGTCATACGTCAGCGGAGGGTTCGGGTCAGACAGCAGCCGCTCCCCTTCCTCGCGAATCTCGGATATGTCCTGCTCGTAATCTTTGCTTCTCCGGATGTCTTCCCAGAAGGACCTCTGGTCCCCACCTTTGTAATACATCCGCAGATCGGCGGGAGCCATCCCGTTTGCAATCGTTGTCAGCTCCTGTATCCTGTTCATCGGACTAAGACCCTCCTCCTTCCCGTTTCAACGCCTGTTGGAGACGCCTTTCAACCGTTCCGGAACTCTACGGGGGTTACCCCCGCATACGCCTTGAATGTTTTGCTGAAATAACTCACATTGTCGTAAGCCAGACTTTCGCAGATTTCACCGACCGTGCGGTCCGTCTGCCGCAGCAGCTCCTTGGCGCGCTCCATCTTCAAGCGGGTGACGTATTCGATGAAGGTGACGCCGGTTTCTTTCTTGAACATGCGGCTGAAATAGCTCGGATTCAGGTGCAGGCAGCCCGCAACGTCATCCAGCGTGATCCTCTGATCAAGCCGAAGGGACACGTATTTGCAGGCCTCCGCCACTTCCGATCGTCTGCTGCCCCCGAATCCCCGGTCCATAGCCTGCATGGTGGATTCCAAATAATCGTGAAGCCAGGATTTCAGCTCGTTCAGGGAATCCATGTCCATGATCTCTTTGTGCAGCGCATCGGCCGTATACGCAGGTGACAGCGAATGCAGGAGATGAAGCCTCAGCTTCAGATCCAGCAGGAGCTTCAATACCCAGTCCTTGACCGATTCTGGTGCGTACCGCTTCTCCTGAATCCATGAGATCCACCGATCGACCGTGTCGCGCACCCCGCATAACCCCTCTTTTCCGAGCAGCGATTCCCGCAGCTCCGAACTGGCCCGGTCATAATAAACGAAGAGATCGGGATTCCCATGCAGACTTTTCTGTTCAAGCGCTCCGTTCAGTTTGGATATCTCCTGCGGCTCCAGATAGAATCGTTGATGCCGGCAGGCTAGCAGTTCATTGAGCCCTGCCTTTAAGCCTTCGGGATCCGCGCACCCCCGGCCGATCAGGAACGACATGCGAATTCGCAGCACGCGCTCGAGCGTCCGCTGCACCTCCTTCAAGCAGGCTGCGGCCTCATCGTATATGTTGCTGCCCAAGCCGGGGCGATACGCGAACAGGAGCAGCGAAGACTTTGCATCGTATAGGACATGCACCGCATCCGGATTCAGTTGATCCAGCACCTCCCGCAGCACATTGCCCAGAGCAAAATGCAGCGTCTGGTTGGAAGCGAAGCGGTGCTTGATCTCCCGGACATCCTCCAGATGGCCGACCACGGGTAGGCAGTGATAACCCGGCTTCAGCACTCCGTACTCCGACAGCTCATGCCGCCATGTTTCGGTGGACAGCAAGGGCTGATGGATGAAATTTTTAAGGCTCTGCTCCTTCCGCAGCTCCTTGGATTCGTCCACCAGATGGACCATCCGCGACTGCTCCCAGCCCTTCTGGGCTTCCTCGTCCATCGCCTGCTTGAACCGCCTCAGCAGCTGTGCCAGCTCCTCGGGGTCGAGCGTATCCTTCAGCAGATAATCCTGCACGTTCAAGCGCATGGCCTGCTGGGCGTATTGGAACTCGTTATGGCAGGACAGAATGGCGATCCGCACATCGGCCTTCACTTCTTTGATGCGTGCGGACAGCTCAAGCCCGTTCATTTTGGGCATGCCGATATCCGTAATCAGAATGTCCGGAGGCGAAGACCTTGCCTCCTCCCAGGCACTCATTCCGTTCTCATAGCTTCCCATCAGATTCAAGCCCAGCTCATTCCACGAGATGGCCTCCGACAACAGCTCAATGACGGGATAATCATCGTCTACCAGCATCACGTTATACATCCGCATTCCCTCTTTCCGGTATAAACATTTCGATCACCGTTCCTTGGCCAGGCTCGCTGTAGACGTGGCATTGAAAAGCCTCGCCGAACACAATGCTCATCCGTTCCATCACATTTTGCAGACCGATATGGGAGAAACTGCCTCCGCTTGCCTCCTCCTGCATCGAGGATCCGGCGGATCCGCCCTGGATTCTCCGGGCAATCGACTCCCGAATGGCGGCATCCATACCGATGCCGTCGTCCTTCACCGCCAGCACAAGATGCCTGCCCTTCATGGCGGCTGCAATCCGAATCGTCCCTGCCTGCTGGTTGAGCCCATGGATTAACGCATTCTCCACGATCGGCTGCAGAAAAAAGCGCGGCACCTTGAAGAGGAAAGCCTCCGGCGCGAGATCCAGCTCCAGCCTGACCTCCTCCTTCTGCCGAAGGTTCATGAGGGCTATATAATGCGAGATCAGGTCGATCTCTTCGTGAAGCGCAATCTCGTCCTCCTCGCGGCTGATCGTCATGCGGAGCAGTACAGATAAGGAGCCGATCATCTTGGCGCTCTCGGGATCGCCCCGTTTCATGACCTTCATTCGGATCGAATTCAAGACATTGAACAGAAAATGAGGATGGATCTGGGCTTGGAGCATTCGGAGCTCCGCTTTTCGTTTTCTCGCCTGGTTCTCGGATATTTCCGAGATCATGGCTTTGAACCGGTCCAGCATGTCGTCGAATAAATGACCCAGTCGTCCAACCTCATCATTGCCATGAACATTCGACCTGACTTCCAGGTTTCCGCGCTGCACGGAGGACGCCACTTTGCCGAGTTTGACTAACGGCTGGGTAAACGCGCGGACAAGCGCAATGAGCAGCAGCAGAAAGATCAGGAAGGAGCACATCTGAAACCAGAACACCCGGTTGAAAATCGAGTTGATATTGACGATCGCATCCTTGTACGGCTGCATCAGCACCAGCCGCCACCCGGCAAAGGGGATGTCCTGGTGAACCATCAGCTGTTTCTCCCCATTCATCGGCACGATTGAGTAGGGCTTCTCTTGATCCAAGTCATCGAGATAGGCAAAGGTCGTTCCGATCTGGTTCTGATAACTGCCGGAAACGACGGTTCCCTTGGCATCCAGCAGCACCATATCGTTGCCTTCCGAAAGGGAGTTGAAGATCCCGCTGATCTGATCTTCCATGAAGGTCACGATCACGTAGCCGTAAATTTCGGAATCCGGCAGCCGGAGCGTGCGCACCACCGATAATTGCGTCGGATGATCGATTTGATCGGAGCGGAACATCGTGGCCTCCGGCTCCGTCCACAAGGACTCCAAGCCTTGCAGCTCCGAAATCTGGCCGAACCATGGGCGCTGCCTGTAATCAAGCGGATTGTAATCGCTTACGGAATAATTCATGTAATAGGAGCCGTTCTCCAGAATGACGGTGACATAACTTTTCTCGCCAACGACCGTCAAGCTGTCCAGATGCTCCAATACCCGGTTAGATTCTATGAACCTGCGGTAAGGATCCGGGTCTTCGTTGCCGGAGACCACCTGCTTGAAGTAGGAATTTAAACCGGAATTCATCTGAATGTAATTGGCGATATTGATTTTGCTTAAGAGCAGATTCGTCACCGATCCGCGGACCAGCTGAAGGGCATCGCTTGCGTTGGATACCGCCTGCTGCCTCAAGGCTTCCTTCGTTAACGAATTGTACAGAATCAAGCTGACGATGGCGGGAACGACGATGCAGGTGACGGCAGCCAAAATCAGCTTGTGCCTGATGGAGCTCGGGATCAGGCTCTTCAGTCGTGCGGGCATAGGATCCACCTCGGGTATGGCGTGACGGGAATGATGTACGCGAATTCAAAAAAAGGGACGAAGAGTTCCGTCCCGATTTTTTTGTCTATTATACCAGATCATTTTTTGTTGGATTCTATAATTTTGTTCACTCGCTCCTGCGAATTCGCGATGGTCTGATCAATATCCTGATTGCCCAGAATCAGCTTCTCGTATTCCTCGTTCACCGCCTCGTACACTTCCGCCTGATAAGGCGCCGGAGGCACGATGGCCGAGGCCTTCGAGGCAACCAATGTGTCCACGAGCGATTTTTTGTCTACCTTCTCCGGACTTTTCGTGCCCGACAGAATGGTGTCTATGATCTCTTCCACCTGCTCGGTCTTCACCTGCTGCCAGGCCGGAATATTCTTGCCCTGCACGATTTGCCCTTCCGTTGTGTACCAGCGGACGAATTTATAAGCCTCTTCCTTATGCTTCGACTTGGCCGCCACCGCCACGTAATCCGTGGTTACCGGCGTAAGTCCTGTCGGATCGCCTTCCTCGTTTTTCGGGAATGGGGCTACGGCGATATTAAAGTCCAGCGGCACTTTATCCGTTCCGCCGATCTCCGTGTTCATCCAGCTGCCGATCGTGATCATGCTTGCGGATTGATTGAAGAATTGCGTCCGGTAATTCAGCTTCTGGGAGATCATGTCCGTGTAAGGCACCGAGGATTGGTCCTCCTTCTCCATCCGCAGACGCAGTTCCAGCGTCTGTCTGAAGGTCGGGTTATCCAGATTGGAAGAGCCGTCGGCCTTCAAATAATCGGTATCTTGAGGCTGATTGGCCATCATCAGCTTCAGAAACTCCAGCCATCCGCCCCCTTGCGGACCATGGAAATACGTCCCGTAGCGCTTCGACGCTCCTTCGCCCTGGGTCAATTTCTTGGCATAATCTGCATATTCGTCCCAGGTCCAGTCCGTTGGAACCGGCAGTCCCGCTTCCTCCAAGTGATCCTTGTTCAGCAGCACATACCATGGGTTGAACTTGCCGGGCAGCGCGTAGACCTTGCCGTCGAGGCGAGTATCCACTTTATAATCCGTTTCCACACTGTACCCGTCCTTCGCAATAAAGTCATCCAGCGGCTCTGCCATGCCGAGCGCCACCCGCTGCGCATAACCCGCCGGATCGCTGAACATCAGAATGTCCATCTGGGCCGAGGATGCCGCCTCCAGGTCAAGCTTCTTGAACGCCTCCTGCGTATCCCCCTTCTCGCTGAGCTGGACCAGCTCAATGGTCACGCCCGGCGTTGCCTCTTCATAAGCTTGGATCGTTTTCTTCCAATTGTAAGCTTCCTCCGTGCCATAGGTGTACAGCCTCAGATTGGTCTTGCCCCCTTGCGCGGAACCCTCTTGCGCCGCATCCTCTTTCGCTCCGCCGCAGCCGGACAGCAAGCCGATCACCATCGCGGCCGTGAGAACGCCTGACCACCATTTCTTGTTCATCATTGTCTGTAACCCTCCCCATTGATATCTATCGGTATGTAAGGTCGTGACGATTCTAGCTGTAACTATCCACATTATATAGAGCGCTTACATCTCAACCATAAAACAATCTTTACTGATGTTGGAACTATTTTTACCCCGTTCATTCCCGAGGCTCCTACCCCTTGACTCCGCCCAGCGCAATGCCTTCGATGACACTCTTCTGGCCGATGATAAAAACGATCAGCAGCGGGAATATCGCCGACACGGCAGCCGCCATGATCAGGGAATAGAATTCTCCGCTTAAGGAGGTGAATTTCTGCATCGCCAGCGGAATCGTGAACAGCCGGTCCGTCCGCAGGAAGATGAGCGGATTCTGATAATCGTTCCACGTCCAGATGAACCGCAGGATCGCATACGTGGCAACAGCGGGTTTTACCAGCGGCAGCGCAATCGACCAGAAGATCCGCGGATGGTTCGCGCCGTCGATTTTGGCGGATTCGATGAATTCCTGATGCACCCCCATGAAGAATTGCCTGAGCATGAACGTTCCCAGCACGCTGAAGCTTCCCAGCATAATGAGCCCGAAATGGTTATCGAACAGCCCGATGTTGCGGTACAGAATAAACTGCGGGATCAGGATGGCCTGGCCCGGAATCATGTAGGTCACCAGCACGATGATGAACAGCCAATTGCCGGCGACAAACCGGATTTTGGAGAAGCCGTAGGCTGCCAGGGCGGATACCATGGCCGAGATGATCGTGGTCAGTAGGCTGACCTTGATCGAGTTCCAATAATAGAGATAGAAGGGATAATCGCCGAACCATACCTCCTTGTAATTCTGAATCGCGTTCCACTCCCGCGGAATCCACTGAATCGGATATACGAATACGTCTCTCTCCACCTTAAAGGATGTAACCAGCATCCAGATAAAAGGGAGGAGAAACAGAATGCTCACCACGAACATTACGATCGTGACGATAAGCTTGCGCAAGTCAACGCCGACTCTTGTCCCCATAAAGCAGCGCCCTCCCTCCTAGTAGTTGACCCACTTCTTCTGAGCGGCCCACTGACCGAGCGTGATCAGCATGACAAACCCGAACAATACAGCGGCAATGGATGATGCATAACCTACCTTCAGGTTAATGAAAGCCGTATCGTACAAATACCAGACCATCATAGTGGTGGAGCCGATCGGTCCCCCTTGCGTCATGACGGCAATGATATCAAACACCTTGAACGTGGAGATGACGCCCGTCACCAGCAGGAAAAATGACGTCGGCGACAGCAGGGGCAGCGTAATGCGCCTGAACTTGGTCCAGCCGTTGGCTCCATCGATGTCCGCCGCCTCGTACAGATCCTTCGGAATGGATTGCAGGCCGGCGATATAAATAATCAGATTGAAGCCGATGGAGATCCAGATCGATATCAGCATGATGGAAATCAGCGCGAAATTGGGATCCGCGATCCACTTGGGCGGATCGGACATCCCGAGCGTCCGGAGTATTTCGTTGATCGGACCGTAGGACGGCTGGAACAGCACCTGCCATACGACGGCCACCGCCACGATGTTGGATATGTAGGGCATGAAGTAAGCCACTTTAAAATAGCCCTTCATATAGACAAACCGGTCGATCAAGATGGCCAGCGTCATCGAGATCATCATGTAGACCGGAACCGTCAGAAGAAACAAGATGTTGTTGCGTACCGACTTGATAAACATGTCATCCTCCAGCAGCTGGCGGAAATTCTGAAACCCGACCCACTGGATGCCGTCCCAGCCCTGCACGAAATTCCAATCGGCAAACCCCAGCACGAGCGTAGCCAGTATCGGGAACAGCACCAAAATGATAACGCCGATCAGCATCGGGCTTACGAATGCGATCCCCCATAGATTCTCTCCCCGCTGCAAGGATCCCCTGGACTTGTCCTCCCGCGTCGGCTGGGCGCCAGGCTTCTTCATCGTCTCCATTGTCTGTGCCATGTCGGACCCCCTCGATTCTTATTCGATGGGTTAAGTATAAAAAAAATACCGCCAACGTATTGACGGTATTTTGATCATATTCGCTTTCATTTTTACTTGATTAGATAGGGAAAGCATCATGGAACTTGGCATGCCCTGTATTACAGGAACTTCTCCTTAAACCAGGCAGCGGCCATCCCGACCTCAGCACGGCTGAGCTGATGTCCCCCGTTCTCCCAATGCAGCTTCACGTCCGCGCCTGCCCCGCTCAATAGTTCGTTCAGATCCTCGCTCTCCTGCGGCGTGCACATCGGATCGCGCCGGCCGGCCGCGATGAAGACCGGAACGCCGGTCAAATCCGGCAAGGTTTTATCCCGCAGCGGAACCATCGGATGGTGGAGAATGGCCCCTTGCAGCGCGTCCCCTTCGTGGAACAGCAAGCTGGCGGCAATATTGGCGCCGTTTGAATACCCGACTGCCACGATGCGGCTGCGGTCAAAATCGTACTCGGCGGCTGCCCAGTTCAGAAATTCATTCAGATCGTGCGTGCGTTTCACGAGATCCTCTAGATCAAACACGCCTTCGGCCAGACGCCGGAAAAATCTCGGCATGCCGTTCTCCAGCACGTTCCCGCGGACGCCGAGCACATTCGACGTTGGCGAGATCATCTCGGCCAGCGGCAGCAAATCCTCCTCGTTCCCCCCGGTGCCGTGCAGCAATAGTAAGGTTGGTGCCTCCGGAGAGGTTCCCTGGCGGTAAATATGCGTATGTTCCATATGCTTATAGTCTCCCTTCGATTGGTGATATGGTTCAATTTCGAATCCGTTTGACAACCTTGATGTTAGAATGCCCCGGAATACCCAATAGGACCAATGGCTGCCCTAAAAATCACATCAGAAATTAGGTCGCAATCCCCATCAGATGCCGCCCTAATATCCTGTTTCAATATCTTTAATTTAAGATTCTTTAAATACATCATACCATGGATTTTAAAAAATGCAACGCCCGCCCTTCCGCCTTCCGCCAGAGCTGCAATCGGAAACGCTATGTCGCCCGTTCTTCACAACCCGTGACAAACGAAACGAAAAGAGAGGAAGCCTCCACTATGGAAGACTTCCTCTCCTGTTTGTATTCTCTATATATGATTCCGTACGTGTTCCCCCGTAACATCACTCATTATATCAAAAGATAGGTATAATGTCAGTGGATGTTTTGGTATTTCTCACAATTTTTTTGTGAGAATGTTAGCGATTATTCCAGTTGATTGGATGAAAAACCATATATTTAGAAAAATTGTAACCGTTTGGTCAACGCGCCTCTTGGAACCGCGAAGGCCTGCGCGCGCTTAAAGTTCACCGGAGCTCCCCTCACAATCGTGAGCGCTTTGTAATATTCGATGAACGGGAAGCCGTAGGTTTCCCCGCGTGCATAAGCGTACACGTTCATGGCTCTCACCCACGTTTCATAGGCTTCGTCCGGAATATCGATAAACACCTCGGGGTGAAAATCATACGGGTCCTCCCAATTGTCCGCATAATATAAATGCTGGGCATAGTGGGCCGGAAGCTCGCGTTCAATCGTCTTGAGCCCCGCGTAGAAGCGGGCGTCCTCTACAATGTAATGGGTATTGGAGTGATCCTTATGGATGCTCTCCTTCCAATGCGTGATGATGATAACCGGCTTCACTTCCCGTATGACGTCGGCGACCTGATACTTCACTTCCTCGTCCAGCGGAAGCTCGGCATCCTTGTAGGCAAGGAACCGCACATCCGCGCCGACGATATCGGCAAATTGGTGAGCTTCGTCAATCTTTTGCTTTGCGTACTCCTCCGGCGTCAGACGGGGGTGTCCCTTCTCACCTGGCGTTAGATGAAGAAACGTCGCTTTGTGGCCAGCCTGCGTGTATTTGGCGATCACGGCTCCTGCCGTAAGATCCATATCGCCCGCATGCCCGCCAATCGCCAAAATGTGATGCTGTTTTGCTTCCGTCAATGTAATCTCTCCTTTATATATCCATGTAGTCGAGGCTATCTATTGAAGCGGCTTGCTCATAATATCGAACCGGCGCGTCACGTCGAAGCCGGCTTTGCGGTACAGATGGCCTGCGGGACTCTGCTCGCCCGTCCAGAGGAACCAGGCACCGTGCAGTCCTTGAGCACGCATAAGAGCAAGGCAGTCATACAAGAGGATTTTTCCGAGTCCCTCCCCTTGCATCGACGGATCCACGCCAAACGGACCGAATCGTTCAGCTACGCCCTCATATCCGCCATGCAGGCAGAAGCCCACCAGCTTCCCTTGATCGCGCGCGATCAGAATCTGATCCGTTGTTAATCGCTGGAGCAGTCCCTCACGAATCGCCCGGCCCCAATCCGGGTTAAACACGTCCGTCGCAAACTCGATCAGCTCCACAAGATCGCTGTCCTGAGCCGGCTTGAAAGTAAAGCCTTCATGCTCCCGCTGCCGCTTTAGCTCCACAACCTCCGGCGGCATATGAAAATCGACCAGGGAGCGATCCATCGCAACCGCCGTGTAATTGCGGGTAAAGCCGCTTGCCGCAAGCCACGCCAAGCCCTCTGGATAGCGCTCGCCATCGATGCCCGGAACGATATAATTCGGGGCATATGAGGAGAAAAAGACTTTGCTGCGTCCATGATCGCGAAGATAGTCTTCGCCGTCCTGCAGCAGCCGCGATGCCACCCCCTGTCTTCGAACCGATGGATCGGTATAGAAGAAAGTGATCCAGCCGTGATCCGGGTCCAGTTCGGTGCCGATCATCGGCAATCTCCGGCGCACCGCATACAGAACGCCCACAATGCGGCCCTCCTGCTCCGCGATCCGCAGTCCCTGCGGATCAAAGTTCGGGTCGAGCAGCACCAGATTTCGAAAACGAAGCCGGGTGATGGGATCTCCCGGCAGACAGGCGTTCCACAGAGCCGTAATCCCTTCCTCTTCTCCAGGCCGGTAAGACCTGTAGGTTAAACTAGGCATTGCGTTATCCCTCCTTATAATCGTAATTCATAGGATTCGCTTGGATTCGCTTCAATTGCCGCGAACGGAATGCAACCGGTTGATCTTAATTAAGGAAGACTTCCATATGGCTATACGGGACATCAATGTACGAGCTCCCATAAATGTACTGGCTCAATTGGCCATTCCTTAAGTCCATCCGGCGTTATATCGCCCCCGCGTTGCTGCCGAAACGAAAACCGCTATTTTATACATCGTGCGCACTGCTCCCTGCACACGGTGCGTTGTCCGGGGGCATGCTTGGATGGCTGTCGCCCTATGCCGGAGCCTCGTCTTACCATGCCACGGCTCCTGTTAAAGCGTTATGAACCTGGGCCCGCAGCTGAGCCACGCTGCAGCCCCGCCCCCCGTATACGCGGTTTGTCAGCAGAACGACCGCAAGATCCAACTCGGGATCGATCCACATGCTGGTTCCGGTAAAGCCGGTATGTCCGTAACAGCCAGGACCCATCCAATCACCGGAAGCATCCATCTTATCCCCTTTCAGTACCCACCCCAGACCACGGTTGGAGCCATGAATATGTCCCGTATGGGTACGAGTGGCCGCAATGGCCGCAGCCCGAGATAAAATGCGGGATTCGCCACCCCCCGACTCTGAACCTTCCGTTGCCGGGATCGCCCCTTGTTCCAGCCACATTCTGGCGTACTGCAGCAGATCGCCTGCTGTGGCAAACAAGCCGGCATGGCCGCATACACCACCCAAGGCCCGCGCCTTCTCGTCATGTACGATCCCGCACAGATGATCCTGGATGGTATTCTCATACTCCGTTGCGGCATAGCGGCCGGGCTGTTCCGGCAAAGGAGTCAGCGTGGCATAACGCATGCCGAGTGGATCTAACACCCGTCCCTTTACTGCTTGGTCTAATGGGATTCCCAGCGACTTCTCAATAATGCGGCCAAGCGCCAAATATCCCAAATCGCTGTAAATCACTTCGGTATCCGGCTTAGTCGCGAGCGGCGCGGTAAGAACGACATCCCACATCCGCTCCCTATCCCAGCCCTGCGAGTGCAGGTTCATATCCGCCTGGAGCCCGGAAGTATGCGTCAGCAGCTGGACTACCGTAATCTCTTCTTTTCCTGCCGTTCCGAATGAAGGCAGAATGTCACTCACTTTTGTGCTTAGGGTCAAGACTCCCTCATCGATCAATTGCAGAATCAACGGGAGCGTAACCACCACCTTCGTTAAGGACGCACAATCGTATAACGTATCCTTGCTGGCCGGCACAGGCTGGCCCTGCTTCGGCTTGGGGTTGGCATAACCGGCACTATAGGACCACTGCTTGCCTTCATGCATAACACCCAGTACGGCTCCCGGTGTCGTACCTGCGGCAATCTCGCGTTCAATGGCGGCGCAAGCCGACTTCACTCCCTTGATTCCCAATCCAAGCTGCTCTGCACCAGCCTCCGCATGATGCTCCATTGTTATTCCCTCCTTTACATCAAGTCCTTGTGTCGGATCAACTGAAAAACAAACATGCCATCCGCATCAACAGCTTCTTCGAAAAATGTAAACGTTTCCTAAACCTATTATATGACCCATAAAATTTTGTTTCAATAAAAATTGATGATTATAAAATTTAATTTCACCACACCCGACATGAATTTCCCTTTTATTTGGATATTACGTATTGACACTTGAATTCGCTTTCATTTACAATATTGTTGAAATCAAACACTCGCATAATTTAAGGGCCATGCATTCCGTAACCGCACATCCGGTATGGAACAACCCCGGTTTCTCTACAGGAGATTCCGGGGTTTTTTGTTGCCCGATTTTGTATGGGAGGTGATGCTCAAGCAGCCGATAAGCTAGTAAAACCAGCCTTCTCTTTATCAACTACATAGGAGGAATTACGATGAAAAAGTTTTACAAACTGACAACTGCTCTTGCCCTTAGCTTGTCCCTGGTCCTGAGCTTGCTTGGCCCAGCCCATGCAGCCCCGGATACCTCGGTATCCAACAAGCAAAATTTCAGCACGGATGTCATTTATCAAATCTTTACGGACCGTTTCTCCGACGGCAATGCTGCTAACAACCCAACCGGACCTGCCTTTGACGGTACCTGTACCAATCTGAGGCTGTACTGCGGCGGTGACTGGCAAGGGATCATTAACAAAATCAATGACGGCTACCTGACCGGCATGGGCGTTACCGCCATCTGGATCTCCCAGCCTGTCGAGAACATCTACAGCGTCATCAACTATTCCGGCGTGAACAACACCGCTTATCACGGCTATTGGGCCAGAGACTTCAAGAAAACGAATCCGGCTTACGGCACGATCGCCGATTTCCAGAATCTCATCGCTGCCGCTCATGCCAAGAATATTAAAGTCATCATCGACTTCGCACCGAACCACACCTCTCCCGCTTCCTCGGACCAGCCGTCGTTCGCGGAGAACGGCAAGCTGTACAACAACGGCACCCTGCTCGGCGGATACACGAACGATACGCAGAATTTGTTCCATCATAACGGAGGCACCGATTTTTCGACGACAGAGAACGGGATTTACAAAAACCTGTATGACCTTGCTGACCTGAACCACAACAACAGCACCGTGGATACCTACCTGAAAGATGCCATCAAAATGTGGCTCGATCTGGGCATTGACGGCATTCGAATGGACGCGGTGAAACATATGCCGTTTGGCTGGCAGAAGAGTTTCATGGCTACCGTCAACAACTACAAGCCGGTCTTCACCTTCGGCGAATGGTTCCTCGGCGTGAACGAAGTGAGTGCCGAGAACCATAAGTTCGCCAACGAATCCGGCATGAGCCTGCTGGACTTCCGTTTCGCACAAAAGGTACGCCAAGTGTTCAGGGACAACACCGACAATATGTACGGTCTGAAGTCCATGCTGGAGGGCTCGGCCACCGATTATGCCCAAGTGGAGGATCAGGTCACGTTCATCGATAACCATGATATGGAGCGGTTCCACAACAGCAGCGACAACCGCCGCAAGCTGGAACAGGCCTTGGCCTTCACGCTCACCTCGCGCGGGGTGCCAGCCATCTATTACGGAACCGAACAATACATGTCCGGTGGCAACGACCCAGACAACCGGGCACGGATTCCTTCTTTCTCTACGACGACTACAGCTTACCAAGTAATTAAAAAGCTGGCCCCATTGCGCAAGTCCAATCCGGCCATCGCCTATGGAACGACGCAGGAGCGCTGGATCAACAATGATGTCCTGATCTATGAACGCAAATTCGGCAACAACGTGGCGCTTATCGCTGTCAACCGCAACGTGAACACACCGGTCTCCATTACGGGATTGGCGACTTCATTGCCTGCCGGGAGCTATACCGACGTGCTGGGCGGACTTCTGAACGGCAACAGCTTGACCGTTGGCACAGGCGGAGCAGCTTCCAACTTTACGCTGGCTGCCGGCGGTACGGCCGTATGGCAATATACCACGGCCGTGACTTCGCCAACGATCGGGCACGTAGGCCCGATGATGGCCAAACCGGGCGCAACCATCACCATTGACGGCCGCGGCTTCGGCGCAACCAAAGGCACGGTATACTTCGGCTCAACGGTCGTAACGGGTGCTAACGTTACAGCATGGGAGGACACGCAGATCAAAGTGAAAATCCCTGCGGTTGCTGGTGGCGTATATAACATCAAAGTCGCCAATAGCGCTGGCACTTCAAGCAATGTGCACGACAACTTCGAAGTGTTGACCGGGGATCAAGTCAGCGTCCGGTTTGTGGTAAACAATGCCACCACCGCACTTGGACAAAACGTGTACCTGGCAGGCAGCGTGAGCGAGCTCGGCAATTGGGACCCTGCCAAAGCTGTCGGGCCATTGTACAACCAGGTCATCTACCAATACCCAACCTGGTACTACGACGTCAGCGTACCGGCCGGTAAAACCATCGAATTCAAATTTCTGAAGAAACAAGGCTCGACGGTAACGTGGGAGGGCGGATCGAACCATACCTTCACCGCTCCAGCAAACGGCACAGCCACCATCAACGTGAACTGGCAGCCGTAAGCCCGTAAGAACGTACTATTCCTTCACCGCTCCAGCGAGGCACGGCCACCATTAATGTGAATTGGCAGCCGTAAGCCCGCAGGAACGTATCATTCCTTCACCGCTCCGGCCAGCAGAACCGCCCCTATTTTATGCGAAGGAGTGGCCCCTAAATAAAACCAGCTCCGGGACGATTCCCAGAGCTGGTTTTATTCATGCAGTTCATAATCTAGCAGGCAATAGCCCGTTACGCACGAAGTACCCCAACGTTCCCCGCGCTACATGAAGCGATTCCCAAAGGGAGAGCGTGCTCAGCAGGTAGTAACTCAACAAGCGTACGAGGTAGTTCAACGGTCTCGCGCTCAATCCCAGCACTCCCACCAACAAGAGCCGATGAAGATGTTCTCCTTCATCGGCTCTTTTCCATCCCCACACCTTAGCGTAAGTGGTTGTGTGCATAGCACGCAGTAGCGAAAGAGGACGAATCGATTCCCCACAAGCTTCAACGGAGCAGGCGGAATCATGGTGGAGAAACGAAGCGGTCCCCTTTATCCCCGGATTTCAACCATAAATATCATTCCAATAGAAATCCGGGGATAACAGGGATCGGAAGCATGATCCGCATGCGGAGTGCTGCATAGCCATCACATCATTACGAAAACTATTTACGTCCTAAACATCACCAATGACTTGCGCAAACCCTCCGACAGCTCCTCCAAGCGTGAAGACAGGACAACCAGCTTCTCGCTCACCTTGAACTGCTCGGATGACATCGAAGCGACCTCCTCCGTGGCGGCGCTGGTCTCTTGCACGATCGAGCTCGCCTCCGAGATCGAGTCGGTCAGGGTAAGCTGGGAACCGATCAGTACCTCGACCGAACGGGTCGATTCGCGGATCTCGGCCAAAAGAGCATCCATCTCGTGGCGAACATGATCAAATACGCCCTGGGCTTCCTGCACCGAATGCAGCTGCTCGTCAAAGAGCGGCGATGCCGACGTCAAGGCATCCACGGAGCCTTGCACTTCAGAGCGGATATCCTTGATCATCGCGCCTACGGTCTGGATCGATTCCTTGGAACGATCCGCCAAGCTCCGCACTTCATTGGCTACGACCATGAAGCCGCTGCCTGCTGCCCCCGCACGGGCCGCTTCAATCGTCGCGTTAATAGACAGCACGTTGGTTTGATGCGTGATCTCCGACATCAGCTCCAATATTTTGTGAATCGACGCGGTGTTCTCCTTCAGCTTCTCCGCATTCTGGACGATGGCCCGGTTCACCTGATTAATCCGCGTGGATTTCTCCACCAGATTGTCCATATGCCGTGCGCCCTCTCCCGTCACCAGAAGCACGCGATCGGCCGATGCCTCCATCACTTGATTCGAATTCGAAACCTTGCTCATCTGGGCGCCAATGTTCTCAGCCAGCTGATTCTCCCGTTCGGCTTCCATCGCCAAGCTTGCGCTTCCCTGTGCAATCTGCTCCATAGCCGATACAATCTCACCAGCCGTCAGCGAGGTTCCCTTCGATGCTTCCGCCAATTCCTCCGCCGTAGCCAGCACTTCCTTCGCGGAAGCATTCGTCTGATCGACCAAAGCCGCGATTTGCCCCATCATCCGGTTGAAGCTGTGACCGAGACGACCAATTTCATCCGCACGCTGGAACTCGGTTCGAACCCTCAGGTTCCCCTGCTCACCCTCTTCCATCAGACGGCACATCTGATTCAGCGGGCGGCCAATGGAACGCATCATATAATAGCCTATTAATATAGCGACCAGCACCGCGGCCACAATGACCGCAAGCGTTACAAACAATAGTTTGTCTGTGGCTTGCACGAAATCGCTAACGGGAGCAAATCCAACCATATGCCAAGGAGCCGTCTTCAGCGGTGTATACACTACCATCTGCTCATCGGCGGTGTAATAAATCCCTGCTTCCTCGGCATCTTGAGGGACCGTAATGGTGGACGGCTGCATCAGCTGGGCCGTGTCCATGTCGTGTACGATCCGGTTATCCTCGGCAACAATTCGCATCCGACCGTTGTTCCCTATTTTTAGATTGGTCAGCACCTCTCCGACCGCCTCGTTCTTGATATCGATCAGCAGGATATACTGCGCATTCGGATTCTTCAGGTTTTTCAGCAATCTCCCCATCGACATGGTGGCGGTTTTCTCGTTCTCCATAAAACCTTGAACCTCAGTGGGGAACCATACCGGTTCACCATCGGCCTGGATAATCCGGTCTATCTTCGCCTTCACGCCATCCGCGGATGACATTCCCGATAAGCCTGTTGAATTATAGGAGCTTTGAGCTTGAAGATTGGGCGCAACCAGACGCATGCCCTGCAGACGTTTATCGGAAGATGCCATCCCGTTCAATTTCTCACGGATTCGGTTCTCGGCCTGCGTTTTGTCCCGAATGCCGATACCCGCACTACTCACCGTAACGAGGTCCTCGCGAAGCACCGTATCCAGCGCCCATTGCCGGGAAGCGGCTTCATATTGGGCCAGCAGAAAATCCAGCTTGTCCGCCGCCTGCATCATCTGCCCCGAAGTCGCTTCTGACACCTGATCCATCACCGTGTCCTTGGAGATGAAATACGATAATAACCCCAACGCCGAAGATAACAGCACGATCGTGGTAAAAAAGATAACAAACAGCTTCATCCCAACTGCTTTGAATTGAAAACGTCTCATCATGTTCATATGAATATGTCCCCCTGCATCGCATGTTTGAATGCGAAAAGACACAGCTAGCGGTTACTGGCTGTGTCTCTTCGCTGTTCTCTCTATCTATCTGTCTTATGATGAATCCATACGATTAGCTATCCGTTCCTTACCCTTTGCTTGCACCAGCCGTCATGCCATCGACCAGCAAACGCTGCAGGAACACAAACAGCAGGGTGATCGGCAGTGCGATCAGCACCGATGCCGCTGCGAACAGCGTAAAGTTACTGTCTTGAGTCGAGTTGACGAGATCCCATAGACCGACGGCGAGCGTCCAGTTTTCTTTTGTCCGGAGCACGAGTCTGGCAAAGATAAAGTCTACCCACGGACCAACGAACAGGGTCAAGCCCATATACGTGATCATCGGCTTTGACAACGGCAGAATGATTTTGCGGAAAATCTGGAAATTGGTGGCTCCGTCGATCTTCGCCGCTTCATCCAAACTTCGCGGTATCGTATCCAGAAAGCCCTTCATGATCAGAGTTCCGCCTAGCGGCGCCCCTGCCGCATACACGATAATCATTGCCGCATGCGTGTTCAGCAGATCCAGGGAGTTCAGCAGGATATACAAGGCGATCATACTCATGAAGCCTGGGAACATCCCCAGCACGAGAATGACCGATAGCGCATTCTGCCGGCCTTTAAACCGGAACCGGGATACCGCATAACTTGTAAGCAGAACAAGAATGGTCCCGATAATCATGGAGAATATCGCAATTTTCAATGTATTCATGTACCACGTGCCAAACAGAAAGCTTTGGGACGTAAACAATTCTTTATAATGACTGAGCGTAAAAGATTCTGGAATCAAGGATTTGCTGTACAACGACTTTCCGGGACGGAAAGAGGCCAGAATAATCCAGAGCGCCGGGTAAATACAACCGATCGCGATGATGACAAGCGTAATGTAACTTGCCGTCAGGCGAATCGCATTTCTCATTTTAATTCCCATTATTGGATCATATCCTCCTCTTTAAAGGATCTGGTTCTGCGATAATTGTAAATCGAGAAGGTCGCAATAATCATGAAGATGATAATACCGATGGCCGATGCCATGCTGTAGCGCTGCTGATCCAGCGTCAGTTTATAGAGCCAGGTTACCAGCAGGTCCGTCGCGCCCGCGTATTGATAGTCACCCACAACCGGATTCCCGTTCGTCAGGAGGAAAATCAAGTTAAAGTTATTGATATTACCGGCAAACTGCGTAATCAGTACCGGTGCCGTCGAGAACATAATCATCGGCAGGGTGATGATCTTGAATTTCTGGAATCCGGTCGCCCCATCCACATCGGCCGCTTCATAGAGATCCTTCGGAATCGTAGTCAGGACACTCATGACAAGAAGCATGGATACCGGGATACCTACCCACATATTGACGATAATAACGGTCACTTTGGCCCAGACCGGATCGGTCAGCCATGGCAGGCCTTCCAAACCGAAATATCTTAAATACTGGTTGATCGGTCCGAATTGCCCGTTAAACATATTACGCATCACTAGCAAAGAAATCAGCTGCGGAATCGCATATGGAATGATCAGAATGACACGCCATACGCCTTTGAAACGAATTCCCTTTTGTTGAATAAGCAGTGCAACAAGCACACCGCCAAAATACGTCGTTACTGTTGCCAGCACCGCCCAGATGATCGTCCAGGTCAGGACGCCGAAGAAGGTGTGGCTCCATGATTTCAATGCAACGAGATTGGTAAAGGTTTTGAAACCGACCCAGTCAACCAGATTCGCCGGCGGCAGATTGTTTGGAGCGGAATAGTTGGTAAACGCCAGCATGACCATGAAGATAATCGGCATGACCGTAAAAAACAAAATACCGATCGCCGGCAGTGTCAGGAACGATTGCGCGAATTTCCATTCAAAAATATAATAAAGGGTCTGTCTGAAGTTGTTGGGTTTTACACCCTGTTCCCTTAGTTTTCCAGCGTTATATGCGTTTTTGATATTGGCATAATACCCAATAAGAAAAATCGCAAACATAATCATGGTGATAAGTCCTTCAATCAGGAGATTGATGGAATGGTCACCTGCTACCATTTGGGTTAAACCGTTGACTTTCTCTAAATGGCTTCCCTGTTCCCCCAAAGTTGTCATTCCCCAGATGGCATCACCCAGGTTGTTGATGAAGTAATACAGACTGAATATACCTACGATAAGTAAAAGAACGCCTTTGATCCATTGCCGGTTGTAAAGCTGACCCAGACCCATACAGATGGCTGATAATACGGCTGCTGTCGTACGATGTTGACGCATGCTCCCTCCATTCTCCTCTCCATATAATCGAGGAATCACCCGCCGGTTGTTCGGCGGGTGAACTTCTTCATCTTTCTCGTATTATATAAGAACGTAATTACTCGCTAGCTCCACCACTGTTGAGATCTTTTACTTGATTTACAGCTTTATCAAGCGTTTCTTTTACGTCTTTGTTGTTATCCCAGATCTCAGCCAATGCAGCACCTACAGGAGACCATACGTTAGCCATTTCAGGAACGGATGGCATCGGTTGGGAAGATTTGAATTGCTCTGTGAATGCGGATACATACTCGTCATTCTTGATTTGATCGTCTTCTTGAGCTTCATTGTTTGTCGGAACCGATCCAACCAATGCGCTCAGTTTCAATTGAGCTTCCTTGCTTGTTGCAAAGTCCGCGAACAAGCGAGCGGCTTGCGGGTATTTCGTGAACGAGCTTACGTACCAAGCTTTGATACCGGAGAACGATACAGCAGGCTGGCCGCCGATGGTTGGGATTGGAGCAACGCCAAGCTTGTCGCCAAGCGCTTCTTTGTATCCGCCAAGCTCCCAAGGTCCGTTAATGTCCATAGCCAGATCGCCGGATGTGAACAGTCCGCGTTTAATATCAGGCGTAATGTCGCCGGATTTAACCGGAAGGATTTCTTTCAGGCTTGCGTAAACTTCCATACTCTTGACTGCGCCTTCATTGTTGAGGCCGATATCGTTGACATCTGCGCCGCCGTTACCAAAGATGTAGCCGCCATTGGAAGCAAGGAATGGATAGGCGAAGTACAGGTTACCTGTTTCGAACATGAATCCATACTTGTTCTTGGATTTGTCTGTGAAGGTTTTGCTGAACTCAATAACCTCTTCCATCGTTGTTGGAACTTCTTTTACCAAGTCTTTGTTGTAGTACATCAGGTATGTTTCAGCAGCGCGCGGGTATCCATACAGAACGCCGTCATAACTTACGCCTTGGATAGCGGCTTCAGTGTTGCTGCTCTTCGTTTTTTCTTCGAAGTAATCATTTGGCAGAACCAGGTTTGTAGCTACGGCTTTACCCAGGTTATCGTGAGGGAACAATACAACGTCAGCACCCAATCCGGATGGTCCATCTTGTTGAAGCTTGGTCACTTGGTCGGTTGGAGACAATTCTTCGATTGTTACTTCAACACCGTATTTTTCGGTAAATTCTTTAGCAACCGCATCCGTGTAGGCTCTTTCGTCTCTACTTTCCCATACGATCAATTTAGCGCCTTCCTCTGGCTTAAGTTCCGGTGCTTCTGTATTTTCGGCCGGCGTCTCCTGTGCCGGTGGATTCTCAGCAGGTGCCTCAGCAGCAGGAGCAGGTGAATTTCCTCCGCACGCTGTAATGGAGAACGCCAACGTGAAGGTTGCAGCTAGCGTAAGTAGTTTCTTCATCTTCATTCCATGATTACCCCTCTCAATAAATGATCAGAAAATGTTGGAAATCTGCGCAAACGATTTCAGAAATTTTCAGCGTCTCTTTTTCTATGTAGCATCTGGCGAGATACTCAGGAAAAATCCCGTCGAGAAAGCGCTTCATTCACTGAAAACATCATACAACATTTATTATCGAATGTAAAAACGTTTGCACAGATCATTTTTACCCGTTTTAAGCAAATAATCTCTTATTACCTTCACTATTCACTCTATTTCGTAAGTTATCATAAAAATAGTTGTGCATATGCTGTGCAATTCAGTCTTTCTACTCTCAAAAATGGACGAGAACGGCTGTAAAACGCTCGAATGTTGCACAAACGTTTGCACAATAGTTAATACTTCGACTTCCACCGATCGACGTACCATTGAAGCTCCATAGTATGGTTATCTCCTCTTCATATATCAGCCTAGTTCCGTCCCTATCTTTATCAAAAATGTGTAAGGGGGTATCTTTGTGAGCAGGACCCATGATATAACAAACCCTGGTGTTAGTACACCAGGGTAAAGAAAACCTATTGACCACCTATATGTTTAGCGGTCGGGCTACAACCAATCCCTTTTTTCAACGAACCTCTGCCCCATCAACAAGTACACCATTCCCGTAAATATCACAATTGACCACAAGCTATAAGGTTCAACTCTCGGCGCGTAAAGCGCTGCCTGTGGCATCATAACATAGTAGGGAATGGTAAACGGAAGCCAGGCCCCAATAGCAGAATGAAAACCTGTCAGCACGATATTCGGTACCACATAACCTATGGACATCGCCAGCGATGCTCCGAAATTACGCACTCTTATCGAAACCATAAGTTGTAAAGCTGCGAGTGGTAAAACTCCTATCCATCCCCCAATGACTGAATACAGTAATGACTCCCACGGAATCCTTTCAGGAGCCTTGACAAGATAACCAGTTCCAAGATAGCCGAGCAAAAATACGATCTGCACCAACGCCAGAATCCCGACCAACAAAATATATTTCGCGTAAAAGACCTTATACCGGGGGACCGGCAAACTCATCGTGATCTTCCAGCCCCCATCTTTATGCTCATATAAACACAATAAAGATGCTACAATCCCGCTATACAGAGGATAGAAAAACATAGAATGAAGATTGACGCTGTGTATATAAAGCGTAGACCAGCTAGGCGGAAAAAAGTCCCTTAAACTCTGAAGCTGCATCGCCCCCATCGCTGAGTTGATCAGCGTATCCAATAGAATGAGTAAAAATATAATTCTCCATTGAAGTTTCATTCCTTCAGCACGTAACAGCATTCTCATGATCCGGCAACCTCCTATTCAAATTCTCGCCTGGCAAACAGGAGAGCTCCCAGAACCGACAGCATTACCCCTATTCCGAGTGAGATGCCAATCCACTGCATATGACCAGGGACAAGCGGACTGGATAACGACGGATACGACCAGGGAAGAATCTGAATCACAAAAGAATGGCTTCGAGCTAAAAACAGGCTGGAGATAGATCCAAATATCCCTATAGCCAGCGGTAATGCCTGGTTGGAAAATACAGTAGACAACCAGAGCTGAATGGCCATCATCGGCAGTGTTGCCAAACATGCGAATAGAGGCTGCAATATCATAATTCCCCATGGTATCGGTTCATCCGAGTATAGAACCCAGATCATGCACATGCCAGCAATAGTAATGATTACGGTACATAACTGCAAAATAAATATCCAAGCCAATTTCGCCAGGAATACAGAGCCTTTGGGAACAGGCATCGCGAGAAGCTGCTTCCATGCCTTGGTTTCGTGCTCGGTACCGGCCATAATACTGGCTAGGAGTGTAATTCCCAATAAAAAAATGAAAGATAAAAACATATACATTACGGCAAAGCCAGCGTAGATCCCCCCGGGTCCTTGACGAAAATAAAGATACCACTCAAGAGCCGTCATGCTGATTAAAATGATGCCTTGAATGAGAGGCATCCACCGGCATAATCGCTTCAGCTTTAATCCCTCTGCACGCATCAGTTCCAGTATCATAAGCTGTTCTCCTGACCGGTCAATTCCAGAAAGATTTCCTCAAGGGTCTTCTTCTTCTCCGTTACTCGGTATACATCATATTGCCGATTCACAAGAAAGCGAATCATTTCCGCCGATTGCGGCCTGATGATCATGGAAGTTTTGATCTGACCAGTTGTTATTTCATGTTCCGCCTCCCATCCATGATCGTTCAGAGCAGCTGCTGCTTCTACAGGCCGATCCATCTCAATCCATACATAAGGCTTACTTCGGTCAGTTAATTCCTGAAGCGGTCCTTGAAAAATCATTTCCCCGTGGTTAATAATTCCCACCCAGGTTGCAACCTGCTCAATTTCGCTCAATAGATGGCTTGAGAGCAAAACCGTTATATCAAAATCACGAGGAAGTCTGGTAATCAGCTCTCGAATTTCCTGAATTCCCGATGGATCAAGTCCATTCGTCGGCTCATCCAGAATCAATAATTTGGGATTCGTAATGAGCGCCATTGCTATCCCTAGCCGCTGCTTCATGCCAAGTGAATAACTCCTGACCGACTGATGAGCTGCATGATTTAGCCTCACCCATTCCAGAACCTCCTGAATCCTGGATTCTTGTATGCCGTGGATTAGCGCCATGATTTTCAAATTATTGTATCCTGAAAGATGAGCATAGTATGAAGGAGATTCTACGAGAGAACCCACATCTTTCAGAATGTCCATTCGGTTCTTCTTCAGATCTTTGCCAAGTATGCGAATCTCCCCTGATGACGAGCGGATGAGTCCTAGAAGCATCCGAATCGTTGTTGTCTTACCCGCTCCATTTGGCCCCAAAAATCCATAGACCTCCCGCTTGGGAACCTTCAAATTAATCTGCTTTACTGTTTCCCGCTGCCCGAATCTTCGGGTCAGTTGATGTGTATCGATCGCATATTCGTTCATCTCTTATTCCTCCTGCATGGCTTAACTAACATTTAAAGTTTAGCAATGGGAAATAAACAGGAGGTAAACATGAAATGAACGACAGGATAATTTAGGGGCTGATCGGCAATACAAATTCAACCCGGGTACCCTTACTATCCGCCGGTAGAATGCTCATGCGGCCAGAATGAGCTTCAACAAAGGCATTGGCTATAGCTATTCCTTTACCCGATTGATCTAAAACCTGTCTTAATATCGTATCCTCGATCCCGTTTCCATCATCCTCGATCACAATGTAACAATGGTTCTCCTTTACAGAGATATCGCATTGAACTTGGGTGCCTGGCGGATTATGGATAACCGCGTTCATGATTACATTTTGAAGGGCTCGACCCAACAGCCTGCTGTCAAACTCCATCATGCACCCGCTCTCTTCAGTATTAAACATAAAGGAAGTTTGCTCGGCTAACGGGTGGTTGGCGATATCTATTATCATATCGCGCAGAAAATTCACTACATCATCAGATTTTCTATTCATCGGGAACTGTTCGACTGACCACCGGCCTGTTTGATTTAAGTCATGGATTAGCTGCTTTATTTCCGCAGTCTTGCCGCTGATCTGCCTGCTAAAATTCTGTTTCTCTTCATCGTTCCAATCATAATCGGTAGCTGAGAGCATATGAGCATAGCCTTCGATGTACGACAACGGCGTCTTGAGATCATGGCTGATCGACGCAATCCACTCTTGCTTCTTAACCTCCATATGTAATCGATCGGTTTCGCTTTGCAGCAGTTGATTCGATAATTGAGTCATTTGATCAAATAATTCTTTATATAAGACATACGGATAACGACACTGGTTATGGTGTAATGAGGCGTCGGAGACTTCGTTCGGCCGACTGAAATGTTCCCGCGGCTGGCTGTAATTCCCCTCGGATAACCTGTTGATCCAACGGATTAAATAAGTGAGCGGTTTGCCCACGCACCAACCGTAAGCAATAATAAAAATGACCGTTAGTAGGAATCCTGTAACAGCTAAAAAACTCTTCATGGATATCGTGTCCCAGGACTTCAACCACTCCTGAAGATATATAAATATAACTGCGCATATAATAAATATGAAGACAAAAGTCATCACCCAAAGGATGGTTAGCTTCATAAAGCGAAAAGCCATTTTGACCATTGGATTCATTGCTGCTCCTTCCTTGGGGCCAACATTTTGTAGCCAAGCCCTCTTACATTAACAAGAAACCGGGGATTTCCAGGGTCGGGCTCCATCCTTTTTCGCAATCTGAAAATATGGATTACAACCGTCTTCTCATCCCCAAGGTATGACTCGTTCCAAACTGATTCGTATAATTGGCGTGTACTAAATATACGATTTGGATTTCGGCATAGGAACACAAGCAGCTCCCATTCGCGTGCCGGGCACTCCACGTGGTTTCCATTTACGATCAACTCCCCCGCTGCGAGGTCTACCCGAAAGTAACCAAAATCCAGTTCGGATAACCGTGACAGGGCCAATTTTTCCCGCTGTACTTTATATTTCACGCGAGCTTTAATGCGGGCAACAACTTCCAATGGATTGAATGGTTTCGTAATATAATCGTCCCCCCCAATTCCAAACCCCATGAGCTTGTCCAAGTCAGAGTCCCGGGCAGTAAGGAAGAGAATCGGCGTTTCGGTCATTTTGCGAATTTTTCGGCACACCTCAAAGCCGTCCTCATCCGGAAGCATGACATCCAGTATGATCACGTCCGGATTAAACTCCGTTAATATTCGCACCGCTTCCTTCCCTGTACCCACGCTTCGAATATGCCGAAAGCCTTCCTTCTTCAACACGGTAGTCAACATATCGCATAACCCCTGTTCATCATCCACAAGCAGTACAGAAATATTATCCATAGCATTTTTCCCCATTACTTTCATAATTCTACAAACAGCTGATTTTATTATATAACAGAGTCATCTCCCAAAAGCTCAGATTATCTGCTAAGAGGTGCTGGAAATGGATCGACTCTATCCTTTCTTAATCATCCTATCGATGCAAAGTTAACATTAGGTAAACAGAAACTGAACAAAGTATAAATTAATACAAGGCATCATTATGCAGAGCACGGTTATTTGCTCCTCTCACGCACAGCGTATATAGGCCCTTTTGGCAGTTCCAGACAGGGATTTATGTTACAGTTAAATTAATATAAATAATCAACTGATCGAATAATACAAGAAGTCGGACAGACGTTAGGCTCGTGAATCTGGTTATGATTACAAACAAAAGGAGTCTTCTCGACGAAGACTCCTTTTGTTTTCAAGTATTTTTATTAGCCAGAAAATGACTCTAAACAAGCGCCTTCAGCGCAATATCCGTCCGGTTTTGCTTGCCTTCAAACGAAATCGCTTCTGCCCGTTCATAGGCTTTCGCACGTGCTGAAGCGATATCAGCCCCTAAACCGACAACGCCGAGGACGCGTCCTCCATTCGTTCTCCACGTTCCATCAGCATCGCGAGAAGTGCCCGCATGAAATACAATCGTCCCGTCCTGCCCATTCTCTAGCCCAGTGATCGCAATTCCTTTCGGATACGATGCAGGATAACCGCTAGAAGCCAGAATGACGCATACAGCCGCTTCGTCACTCCACTCCAGCTCAAGGTCAGCCAGATTACCATTTACGGCAGCAAGGAAAACGTCAAGCAGGTCCGTCTTCAGACGCGGCAATACAACCTGCGTTTCCGGGTCGCCGAATCTGGCGTTAAATTCGATGGTCTTCGGTTTGCCGTCCGGCGTGATCATCAATCCGGCGAACAGAACGCCCCGGAATGGACGCCCTTCGGCTACCATCGCTTTTGCCGTAGGCTTGATGATCGTCTCAATCGCCTCTTCAATGATGGTTGCTTGAATATGAGGCAATGGCGAATACGTTCCCATTCCTCCCGTATTCGGTCCCTGATCTCCATCATAAGCCGGTTTATGATCCTGTGCCGCCGACATCGGCTTCACGGTTTCACCATCCACAAAGGCCAGGATCGACATTTCCTGGCCCTCCAGGAACTCCTCGATGACCACCCGGCTTCCGGCATCGCCAAACACCTTCGATTGCATGATGTCGCTGAGCGCCTGCTCGGCTTCCTCTATCGTCCTTGCAACGGTAACGCCTTTGCCGGCTGCGAGCCCGTCCGCTTTCACGACAATCGGCGCGCCTTGCTGGCGCAAGTAAGCAAGCGCCTCCTCATAATTGTCGAACTTCGCGTAAGCTGCCGTCGGAATGCCGTATTTATGGAGCAGATCCTTCATGAAGGTTTTGCTGCCCTCGATTTCGGCTGCATTTTTACGCGGACCAAATACCGGGATGCCTGTAGCGTCAAACGCGTCTACGATACCGTCAGCCAGCGGATCATCCGGACCGACGACAATGAGTCCCACTTGCTTCTCCACTGCGAATGCCGCCAGCTTATTAAACTCCGATACCGCAATCGGCACGCACTCGGCCAGCTGTCCGATGCCAGCATTGCCGGGTGCACAGTAGATCTTATCCGCTTTCGGGCTCTTCGCCAGTGCCCATACGATGGCATGCTCTCTTCCGCCGCCTCCGATAACTAAAATATCCATGGTTTTGCCTCCCGATTCATTTCAATTTACCGAAAAAATTTCATAACATGAATGATTTACAGGGCGAAGCGTGAAGTCGCCCTCACCTTCTGGTCCCCTTAAACTTAAAGGCGGCGCGCTCGAAAGAGCGGCGTCGCCTCTATATGTTGCTGGATGAAAGGTGATCCTTCAGCTGCAGCCTGACGGATGCAGCGAAGCTCCCATTTTATGCTTATGAATTAGTGCTTAAAATGTCTCACGCCAGTAAAGACCATGGCGATCCCGTATTCGTTGGCAGCCTTGATGGATTCCTCATCCTTAATGGAGCCGCCCGGCTGAATGATGGCGGTAATGCCGGCTTTCGCTGCAAGCTCTACGGTATCTCCCATCGGGAAGAACGCATCGGAAGCAAGAACGGCGCCCTTGGCTTTCTCTCCTGCCTGTTCCACCGCAATGCGCGCCGAGCCGACACGGTTCATCTGGCCAGCGCCAACGCCAACGGTCATGTCGTCTGCCGCCAATACGATTGCATTGGACTTCACGTGCTTTACAACCTTCCAGCCGAAGAGCAGCTGCTTTAGCTCCTCTTCCGTTGGTTTGCGATCTGTTGCAACTTGCAGGTCTGTGGCATCCAGGGAATGCACATCGCTTTCCTGCACAATCATGCCGCCTTCGATGGTTGTCACGGCAAGCGTGCTTTGGCGCTCCTTGGCCGAGCCGAACTCGCCCATCTTCAGAAGACGGATATTCTTCTTCTTCGTCAGAATCTCCAGCGCCTCCGGCGTGAAGTCCGGTGCCAGGATAATTTCAAGGAAGATATCCTTCAGCAGATCCGCCGTCGGAGCATCAATCGTCCGGTTCGCTGCCACGATGCCGCCGAAGATGGATGTCGGGTCGGCGTTATAAGCCTTTTGATAAGCTTCCAGCACATTCGTCCCGATGCCAACGCCGCAAGGGTTCATATGCTTCACGGCCACCACGGTCGGCTCGTCAAACTCCTTCACGATCTGCAGGGCTGCGTTCGCATCATTGATATTGTTGTAGGAGAGCTCTTTGCCATGCAGCTGCTCCGCTGTCGTCAAGGTACCCGCAGGTGCCAGCGGTTTACGGTAAAAGGCCGCTTTTTGATGCGGATTCTCGCCGTAACGAAGGTCCTGAATCTTCTCGTAGGTCACGCTAAAGCGCTCAGGAAGCGGATCGCCCGTTACATTCGACAAATAGTCGGAAATCAACGTATCGTAGGCTGCCGTATGACGGAACACCTTGGCTGCAAGACGTTTACGGGTTTCCAAGGTCGTGTCGCCGCCGCCGCGGATTTCCTCAATCACGCTGCCATAATCCGCCGCATCGACAACCACGCTCACAAAAGCATGGTTTTTCGCAGCCGAACGCAGCATCGTTGGACCGCCAATGTCGATATTTTCGATTGCATCTTCATACTCGACATCCGGCTTCGCAATCGTTTCCTGGAATGGGTACAGGTTAACCACGACCATATCGATATAATCGAGGCCCAGCTCCTGCATCTGACGCTGATGCTCTTCGCTGTCACGAATGGCAAGCAGACCGCTGTGCACGGCTGGATGAAGGGTTTTGACGCGTCCGTCCAGAATCTCCGGGAATCCGGTCACATCGGAAATGCCGATGACAGGAACTCCTTCTTTGGCGAGGAGGTTCTTCGTTCCTCCTGTCGAAATGATCTCTACACCCAATGAAGACAACTCGCGGCAAAATTCCACGATGCCGGTTTTATCCGAAACGCTGACCAAAGCTCTTTTGATACCCACGTTCATACCCCCTATTTTGAATGAAAATCAACTAAGTAGACCTGTCTTGATTCCGTAGATGCTGTCGAAGACCCATAATTGCAAATTATTTCCCGAGAAATATCGAACATGTCGATTCACCGTAAGGCCTTGTCCGCTTTTATTACAAAAGCTTATTCGGTAATCGTCACATTCCGCCCGTTCAGCGAAATCCGCCCCTGGGCAAACCAGGAGACGACTTCGGAGTATAGCTTCTGCTCCACCGCGTGAATACGCTGTGCCAGCAATTCCGCCGTATCGCCTTCCTTGATCTCTACAGCTTTCTGAGCAATAACCGGTCCGGTATCCATGCCGCCATCAACGAAATGAACCGTGACACCGGTCATCTTCACGCCATAATCCAGCGCTTGGCCAATCGCGTCTTTACCAGGAAAAGCAGGCAGCAGCGAAGGATGAATGTTAATAATCCGGCCGCTATAGAACTCGACAAAGGACGGACTCAACAACCGCATATATCCTGCAAGGACAATTAATTCGACACCGCGCTGCTGAAGCTCTACCGCAATTTCACGTTCGTAATCTTCCTTCGTGGCATATTCCTTCGGCTGAAACGCGAATACATCCACATTCGCCGCTTGAGCCAGCTCCACGACGGGAGCCTGCGGCTTATCGCATACCAGAATGCTGATTACGCCGCCCAAAGCCCCCCTGTGCTGCGCGTCTGCCAAAGCCTGAAAGTTGCTGCCTCTGCCGGAAGCGAAAACCGCAATCCGAAACGATCTCATTACACCTCAGCTCCCGTGAAGGTTACGAGACGCTCGCCTTCGGTCACGCGGCCGATCACATAAGCCTCTTCGCCTGCGGAGCGGAGGTATTGAAGCACCCCGTCTGCATCCTGTTCCTTAACGACAAGCACCATGCCGATTCCCATATTAAATGTCGTAAACATATCCTTGTTCGAAATGTTGCCTTTTTCCTGCATCAGCTTAAAGATCGGCAGAATCGGCCAAGAGCCGTATTCGATGTCGACATTGACGCCATCCGGCAGCATGCGCGGAATATTCTCGATGAATCCGCCGCCCGTAATATGCGCCATGCCCTTTACTTCGATCTCTTTCAACAGTCCAAGAAGCGGCTTCACATAAATCTTTGTTGGTGCGAGCAGCACGTCCCCAAGACGCCCGCCCAGTTCCGGAAGCTCTTGCTGCAGGGAGTAGCCGGCGTCCTCCAGAAGCAGCTTGCGGACAAGCGAGAAGCCATTGCTGTGCACACCGCTGGATGCTAGACCAATCACCGTGTCGCCTGCCGCGATATTCGACCCGTTGATCATTTTGCTTTTGTCGACAATGCCTACGGTAAAGCCCGCGATGTCATACTCGCCTTCGCTGTACATGCCTGGCATTTCCGCCGTCTCTCCGCCTATCAAGGAACAGCCTGCTTGATTGCATCCGTCAGCGATCCCTTTGACAATGGACTCGATTTTGGCCGGAATGACCTTATCACACGCTAAATAATCGAGAAAAAAGAGCGGTTCTGCGCCTTGCACCACAATATCGTTCACGCACATCGCTACCGCATCAATGCCGATGGTATCATGTTGGTCCATCGCGAATGCGAGCTTCAGCTTTGTGCCGACGCCATCCGTGCCTGAGACGAGTACCGGCTCTTCATATTGGTCTTTATTCAGCTTGAACAGTGCGCCAAAACCCCCGAGGTCGGTCATGACTTCCGGTCTGAAAGTCGTTTTGACATGCTTTTTCATCCGCTCTACCGCTTCGTTGCCTGCAGCGATATCCACGCCTGCTTGTTTGTAAGTATCCGACACGCGCTCAACACTCCTTTTTCGTTATGACGATAGTATCCGTTCACATATCATTTATAGGCTTAATCAATAATCAGCTTAAAGGATAAAACCTAGAAAAAATGGCTGTCCACTGCAGAATCAGCAGCTGCAGCCCATCTTCTCTTCCCCGTTAAAATCAATCTGTGTCGGGTAATCATTATCAAAGCAGGCCATGCACAAGCCGCCTTTAGGGCTGTGCTCATCATAACCGCCAATGGCGGATATGAGTCCTTCCGGGCTCAGGAACGATAAGGAATCCGCGTTGATCTCCCGGCAGATTTCCTCGATGCTTTTCTCGGAGGCGATCAGCTCCCTGCGGTCCGGCGTATCGATGCCGTAGAAGCAAGGATTCTTGAACGGCGGCGACGTAATCCGTACATGCACTTCGGTCGCGCCCGCTTCGCGAAGCAGATTGACGATCCGACGGGACGTGGTTCCCCGTACAATGGAGTCATCAATCATGACCACCCGTTTGCCTTCGACCACACGCCGTACCGCGCTCAGCTTCATCTTCACGCCCTGCTCGCGCAGCTCCTGGCTCGGTTGAATGAACGTCCGGCCCGTGTATTTATTCTTGATCAATCCCAGCTCATAAGGAATGCCCGTTTGCTCGGCATAACCGATAGCGGCCGAGATGCTGGAATCCGGTACGCCCGTAACCACATCCGCATCCACGAACGATTCCAGGGCCATCTTGCTGCCCATCCGTTTGCGGGCCGAATGCAGGTTGGAGCCGTTCAGATCGCTGTCCGGACGGGAGAAATAAATATATTCCATCGCGCACAACGCTTTGCGTCCCGCTTCCGTATACCGCTCTTCCCGAAGCCCGTTCCGATCGAGAATCAGCAGCTCCCCGGGAGCGACATCGCGGATCGCTTCCGCCCCGATGACTTCAAGTGCACAGGTCTCGGAGGTTAAGATATACGCATCGCCCAGACGGCCCATCGTCAGCGGACGGAGTCCGTTCGGGTCCGAGGCGACGAGCAGCTTGTCATTGGTCATGAGCAGAAAGGCAAACCCGCCCACCAGACGCCGCAAGGCATCCTTGGCAGCCTCGACAAAGTCCTTCGGCGACCGTGCAATCAGATGCGCAATAACCTCCGTATCGCTGGTCGTCTGGAATATGGAACCCTCCATCTCCAGCTCGCGCCGAAGCTTCGGCTCATTGACGATGTTGCCGTTCGTTGCGATTGCCAGATTGCCTTCGCGGTATTTAAAGACGAGCGGCTGCGCATTCGTCAGCCCGCTGTCCCCGCTGGTTGAATAACGAACATGCCCGATCGACATGCTGCCCTTCAGCGATTCCAGCTTGTCTTTATCAAACACTTCTTTTACCAGCCCCATACCGCGATGATAATTGAAGTTCTCGCCATCGGCCACGCAGATTCCTGCGCTTTCCTCGCCGCGGTGCTGGAGGGCGTGAAGCCCGTAATAGGAAAGGGAGGCGGCATCGGGATGCCCAAACACCCCGAATACGCCGCACTCTTCTTTTAATGTATCGAAAATATCGCTCTGACCTGTTCCCTCATTGTAGTAATCCCCTGTCCACAGTCCTTCGGGTATCAGTTCATGAGACATGGAATGGCATCCTCCCAGACGGATTTCAAAGCCTCCACGGATTCTTCCAGCGCAGAAGCACCGTTAATGTTAATGCTAAGCTTATTCCCGCCGACTACGCCAAGCGCGGTAAATGGAACACCCGCTTCTTGCAGGAGCTTCTCCAGCGCATTCTTATGATCTGGGGACACCGACAACACGATCCGGGATTGGCTCTCGCTAAAGAGCGCTACGTCGTTACGCAGATCGGTTGACCATTGTACGCTCGCCCCAACGTTGCCGCTGATACAGCTCTCCGCCAGCGCGGCTGCAAGTCCCCCCTCCGACACATCATGCGCGGATTGTACCAGACCGGATTGGATGGCCTTCAGTACGCCGCCGAGCAATTTCTTCTCAGTATCCAGGTTCAGTTCAGGCGGTCTGCCTTCCGACACCCCGTGAATGATCGCTTGGAACTCGCTGCCGCCAAGTTCCGCACGGGTATCACCCAGCACATAGATGGCATCGCCTTCCGCCTTGAAGCCTTGTGTTGTAATATGATCCGTATCATGGATCAGGCCGACCATGCCGACAACCGGCGTCGGATAAATCGCGCCTTTGGCATTCTCGTTGTAGAGGCTGACATTACCGCCGATGACCGGCGTTTCAAGCTCACGACAAGCTTCCGCCATGCCGTCCACGGCTTTTTCCATCTGCCAGAAAATTTCTGGTTTCTCCGGGCTTCCGAAGTTCAGGTTATCCGTAATCGCCAGCGGCTCGGCACCGGAGCACACGATATTGCGCGCTGCTTCGCTAACGGCGATTCTGCCGCCAAGCTCAGGGTCGAGGTAGACGTAACGTCCGTTACAGTCCGTTGTCATCGCCAGGGCTTTCCGTGTTCCATGCACCGTTACGACAGCAGCATCCGAACCCGGACGAACGGCCGTACTGGTGCGAACCATATAATCGTATTGGTTGTATACCCATGCTTTGCTTGCAAGGCTTGGCGAACCGAGCACCTTCTTAAGGGCACCGCCCAAATCCTTCACTTCTTCATAACGAAGCGTATCCACCGCAGCCTGCTCTTTGTAATAAGCCGGTTCCTGGGATGGTTTGTTATAGATCGGGCATTCGTCTACGAGCGCTTTAACCGGCATGTCGCCTACCACCTCACCGTGGTGGATCAGCTTCAGGCGACCATCGTCCGTCACTTTGCCGACTTTGGCGCAGATAACGCCCCAGCGTTCGAAGATTTCGCGCGCTTGCGCTTCATGCTTCGGCTCAACCACGAACAGCATCCGTTCCTGGGATTCCGATAGCATCATTTCATAAGGCGTCATGCCCTCTTCGCGCTGAGGCACTTGGTCCAGGTACAACTCAAGACCGTTGCCTGCTTTACTTGCCATTTCCGCACTGGAGCAAGTCAACCCAGCCGCGCCCATATCCTGAATGCCCAGCACGATGCCGGAATCAATCAACTCGAGGCAGGATTCCATCACGAGTTTCTCCATGAAGGGATCGCCGACCTGAACGGCCGTACGGTTCGCTTCGGATTCCTCCGTCAGCTCTACGGAAGCGAAGGTCGCCCCGTGGATGCCATCGCGGCCAGTTGGAGGGCCGACATAGAAGACCGGATTGCCTACCCCTTTTGCAACGCCGCGCTGAATCTTATCATGGTCGATAACGCCGACGCACATCGCATTGACCAGCGGATTGCCTTCATAACTTTCGTCGAATACAACCTCGCCGCCTACCGTCGGGATCCCGATGCAGTTGCCGTAACCGGCAATACCGGATACCACGTGTTCAAACAAATATTTAACGCGATCGCTCTCCAGCTTGCCGAACCGAAGCGAGTTGAGAATCGCTACCGGTCTTGCCCCCATGGAGAAAATATCGCGGATAATGCCGCCAACGCCCGTGGCTGCACCTTGATAAGGCTCTACAGCGGACGGATGGTTATGACTTTCGATTTTGAATACAACCGCCTGGTTGTCGCCGATATCGACGATCCCAGCGCCCTCGCCCGGTCCCATCAGGACGCGCGGGCCGCTTGTCGGGAAGCGACGAAGCAGCGGCTTGGAATTTTTGTAGGCGCAATGCTCGGACCACATAACACTGAATACGCCGATTTCCGTGTAATTCGGCTTGCGTCCCATGAAGGAACAGATCAGCTCATACTCGCTGTCCGAAACTCCCATTTGCTTGTAAATCTGATGCTCTGCGATCTGTTCTGCTGTCGGTTCCTTAACGGACGTTTGCTGCTCCATGAGTATCCCTCCATGCCTGTAATATGGATGTAAACATTGCTTTACCGTCATCCGAGCCAAGCAAGCTGCTGACCGCGCGCTCCGGATGCGGCATCATGCCGATCACATTGCCCCGCTCGTTGCAGATGCCTGCGATATCCTCAATCGAGCCGTTCGGATTGTTTTGATACGTAAATACGATTTGCCGGTTGTCCCGGAGCTTTTGAAGTGTTTCTTCATCACAGTAATAGTTGCCCTCGCCATGCGCAATGGGAATGACAATCTCTTGCCCCTCCGCGTAATCGCGCGTAAACGGCGTTGTATTATTGTTCACTTTGAGCACCGTGTCATGGCAGCGGAATTTCATTGAATCATTACGGCGCAGTGCTCCCGGAAGGAGTCCGGCTTCCGTCAAAATCTGAAATCCGTTGCAGATGCCAAGAATATACTTGCCCTCTTCTGCCGCCTTCGCCACTTCGCTCATAACCGGGGCGAATCGGGAAATCGCACCACACCGGAGATAATCTCCATAGGAGAATCCGCCGGGTACCAAAATGCAATCGTATGGGGAAAGATCCGTAGCCGTATGCCACACATAATCCACCGGCTGCGAGATTGCCTCCTCTACCGCCTTATAACAGTCAATATCACAATTGGAGCCAGGAAAGACCAGCACTGCAAATCTCATTGGTTTAGCCCTCCAATTCATAACGGTAGTTCTCAACCACCGTATTAGCCAGAAGCTTTTCACACATTTCTTTCACTCGCTGTTCGGCTTCCTCACGGTTGTCCGTACCCAACTCAAGTTCCATATATTTACCGATCCGCAGACTCTCCACTTCCTTGTACCCAATCGAATGAAGTGCACCTTGCACCGCTACCCCTTGAGGGTCCAATACGCTCTGCTTAATCGTGACGTAGACCTTTGCTTTCAACATTGTATCCTGTTCCTCCTCGGTATATATGAATGAAATGGTTTATAAAAGCTTTACAGACTTGCGCCCGTGATTCGGCTGTAAATGTCAGTGTAGCGGCGCGTCGTCTCCTCCACCACGGCCTGCGGCAGGGGATCCGGCTCACTGTTCTTATCCCAATCGGACGAAGCGAGATACGTGCGTACAGGCTCCTTATCCATACTGTCAATCTCAATATCGAGCGCATAATTCTTCTCATCCCAGAAACGGGAGGAATCCGGCGTGAAGATCTCATCGATCAGAATGATCTCTCCGTCGA
The DNA here is from genome assembly GCF_037993005.1 of Paenibacillus sp. FSL F4-0100. Taxonomy (NCBI): domain Bacteria; kingdom Bacillati; phylum Bacillota; class Bacilli; order Caryophanales; family Paenibacillaceae; genus Paenibacillus; species Paenibacillus sp. FSL F4-0100. The sequence goes on along the minus strand of NZ_CP150303.1, from coordinate 1,115,555 downwards.
TCAAACCGAACTCAAACTTGCAATCGGCCAAAATAATGCCGTGCTTGCTGCAATAATCGCGGGCGAACTTGTACAGCATCAGGCTTTTGTCCTGCAGCTGCAGCGCGAGCTCCTCGCCGACAAGCTCCTTCATGCGGGATAGCGGGATGTCCTCGTCATGACCGACATCGTTCTTGGCAGCAGGCGTGAAGATCGGCTCCTGAAAAGCCTCATTCTTACGCAGGCCCTCCGGCAGCTTAATGCCGTTGACCTCTCCCGAGGATTGATACTGCCTCCAGCCTCCGCCGGTGATGTATCCGCGCACCACGCATTCGATATCGATACGCTCGGCCCTGCGGCACACCATGATTCGTCCATCCAGCAGATCCTTGTCCTTGACGGCATCGCCCAGGAGGTTCACGTCCGTATGCACAACATGGTTGCTGATGAGCTGTTCCGTTTGTTCAAACCAGAAGGCGCTCAGTTTGTTCAGCACGGTTCCTTTGGCCGGTACAGGAGGCTCCAGCACATAGTCAAAAGCGGAAATACGGTCGGTTACTACAATGAGTACATGCTCGCCCAGGTCGTACAATTCACGAACCTTGCCCTTATACAGCAGCGGTACGTTGACCAGATGAGTGGCGGTCGATAATGCCGGTAATGTCATGTGTTCCTCCCCTTGGGGCGACGTATATCTCAGCCTGAGACCGTCGCTCCCTATAGTTCTGTCGGATGAAAAATAGAATGCTCAATATCATATGGACTAAAGGTGAACTAAAGATCTTTAGCTTGTTCATCACTACGAATGCGGATTATTTTTCCGATCCCTGTTGCCCCCAGATTTCCATAAATATGATTTAAAGGTTGAAATCCGGGGACAAAGGCGACCGCTGCGCTTCTACAAAACAATTCCGCCTTCTCCGTTGTAGAAACTTCCTATGCCAGCTAACTTACTCCAGTCCCAACTTGGCAAAAATGGTATCCACATGCTTCAGATGCCAGCTTGGATTAAATGCATCTTCGATCTCCTCGGCGCTGAGCACCTCGGTGATCTCAGTCGTGGATTCCACGATTTCGCGGAATTGACGCTGCTCTTCCCATGCCTGCATGGCTCGAGGTTGAACGGTGTCGTAAGCTTGCTCGCGGCTGAAGCCCTTGTCGATCAGCTTCGTCATGATCCGGCCGGAGAAAGGAACGCCGTATGTGCGAGCCATGTTGCGCTTCATGTTCTCCGGGAAGACCGTCAGGTTCTTCACGATGTTGCCGAAGCGGTTCAGCATGTAGTTCAGCAGCATCGTAGCGTCCGGCAGGATGATACGCTCTACCGAGGAGTGGGAAATATCCCGCTCATGCCAGAGCGACACGTTCTCGTAAGCGGAAACCATGTGGCCGCGAATGACGCGCGCCAGACCCGAGATGTTCTCCGAACCGATCGGATTCCGTTTATGCGGCATCGCGGAGGAGCCTTTTTGTCCTTTGGCGAATGCCTCTTCGACCTCGCGAACCTCACTCTTCTGGAGCGCGCGTACTTCAGTAGCGAACTTCTCAAGCGAAGTACCGATCAGCGCAAGTGTTGCCATGTATTCCGCATGACGGTCACGCTGCAGCGTCTGGGTCGAGATCGGCGCCGGCTTCGTACCGAGCTTGCGGCAGACGAATTCTTCAACCGAAGGATCGATGTTGGCATACGTTCCAACTGCGCCGGAAATTTTGCCGTACTGCACGCCGTCAGCCGCATGGCGGAAACGCTCCAGGTTGCGGATCATCTCCTCATGCCACAGCGCCATTTTCAAACCGAAGGTTGTCGGCTCTGCGTGCACGCCATGCGTTCTGCCCATCATCGGGGTATGCTTGTAGGCCAGTGCCTTCTCTTTCAAAATACCGATAAAACGCAGGATGTCCTGCTCCAAAATATCGTTGGCTTGTTTGAGCAGATATCCCATCGCGGTATCCACCACATCCGTCGAAGTCAATCCGTAGTGGACCCATTTGCGCTCCTCGCCAAGGCTTTCTGATACCGCGCGGGTAAAAGCGATGACATCATGGCGGGTTTCCTGCTCGATTTCATAAATCCGGTCCATATTAAAGGTCGCATTCTGGCGAAGCTTAACGGTATCTTCCTTCGGAATGACACCAAGATCGGCCCATGCCTCGCATGCGCACAATTCCACTTCGAGCCATGCTCTGAATTTGTTCTCCTCGGTCCAAATCGCCCGCATTTCCGGTCTGCTGTAACGTTCAATCATCGTTTAATCCTGCCTCCAAATATTCATTTTCTCTACCCATTCAAGCGCTGCATCGACATCCCCGCACAAGAGGTTGATATGTCCCATCTTGCGGTTAAACTTCGACTCGCTCTTGCCGTATAGATGAAGCTTAGGCACAACGCCGAGAGACTCTGCAAGCGCGTCGTGCTCTCCAAAACGCCGTACCGCTTCCTCCAGATGCTGCCCCAGGAGGTTCACCATGACGACCGGGCTCAGCAGCGTTGTGTCCCCGAGCGGCAAATCGCAGATCGCTCTCACATGCTGCTCGAATTGGGAGGTTGAGCATGCCTCCATCGTATAGTGACCCGAGTTATGCGGACGAGGTGCAAGCTCATTCACGTACAGCTCCCCATCCTCGGTCACAAACATCTCGACAGCCAGCAGGCCAACAGCCCCCATTCCTTCTGCCACGCGTTCCGCGAGCTGGCATGCTTTACGCTTTACTTCACTCGTCACGCGAGCAGGCACAATCGACAAGTGCAAGATATTGTTGACATGCACGTTCTCTGCCGGAGGGAAGCTCTTCACGATGCCGCTGGGGGTGCGCGCCGCGATCACAGAGATCTCGCACGCAAACTTCACAAACTTCTCCAACACCAGCTCAGTCCCGCTGGCAGCCAGCTCCCTGTAGGCTGATTCCAGCTCATCTTCGCTGCGGAGAACCGCTTGCCCTTTACCATCATAACCTCCCATGGCGGTCTTAAGCACGCAGGGAAGTCCAAGTTCAGAGGCGGCGGATCGTAAATCTTCCAAACTTGTTATTTCACGATACGGTGCAACCGGTACGCCGGCCGCTTCAATCGCGGCCTTCTCGCGCAGCCGGTGCTGCGTGGTGTACAACAGCTTGCTTCCTTGCGGAACATAAGACTGCTCCTCCAGAAGCTGGGCCACGCCCGCATCGACATTTTCGAATTCGTACGTAATGACATCAGCCTTGACGGCGAGCTGCCGGGCAGCCTCCACATCGTCATACCGGGCCGTAACCTGCTCGGCCATCTGGCCGAGCGGGGAGTTCGGCGTCGGATCGAGGGTGACGAACGAATATCCCATCCGGATCCCGTCCAGCGCGATCATCCGTCCGAGCTGTCCCCCGCCAAGTACGCCAATGACGGAACCAGGCAGTAGCTTTTTGCCGGATACTCGCGTCTGCTGTGCTCCGTTCCCCATCATAGGTTATCGCTGCTTTCCAGCACTTCATCACGGATACGGTCTCGGCGCGCTTGCACTCTTTCGCGAATCCCTGCATCCGAAGTGCCTAAAATCTGGGCTGCGAGCAATCCGGCGTTCGTGGCTCCCGCTTTGCCGATCGCTACAGTCGCTACCGGAATGCCCCCTGGCATCTGCACGATCGACAGCAATGAATCCAACCCCTTCAGCGCTTTCGATTTCACCGGAACGCCAATGACCGGCAATACCGTCTTCGAAGCGACCATCCCGGGCAAGTGAGCGGCTCCGCCGGCTCCGGCGATTATGACGCGAAGCCCCCGGCCTTCCGCTTCCTCGGCATACCGGAACATCAAGTCCGGCGTCCGGTGAGCGGATACGACTTTTTTCTCATAAGGAATTTCAAGCTCGTCTAGCACCTGACATGCATGGGACATCGTATCCCAATCTGATTGGCTTCCCATAATGACTCCTACTTGTGCTGTCATGAGTTACCCCCGCTTTCTTCGAAATTCGACAATATCATGGTTAACTGCTGAAAAAAAAGTCCGATCCCGTAAACACAAAGTCTGTGCAGGTCTCGGACATACAAGGATTACGAACGCTGCTGCCTGCGTCAAGCAGAAGAATCTTGCGCATCCGCTCGCCTAAGAGGCAAACACGAAATCAAGCCCCGTCGTAGCCGCACCGTTTGTATTCCCTCGTAGTCCGAAAATTTACGGTTTCCGGGTAGAGACTTCCGGGCCATATCCCCGGCTTTATACGAGAAATATTAAATTTCATCAATCACGCTTCATAAGTTATTTTGAACCTCAACATCCTCAGTTTATCAATTTCTGACACCTCATGTCAACCTAAACACGAACAATCGGATTTATAGAAAATATAATGTTCGTATCTAGGGAGTAAGCATGCAGCAGCAAAAACTCCCTGAAGATTGCGGCCTTTATAAGGCGTAACAATTGTCGGACACGAAAAGCTGTAAACGGTACTATGTGAAGCATAGGCGGCCGCTGCGCTGACGCATCGTGATTCCAATCGGCTATTAAACACGGGAAACTGGATTGAACTAAATAGGGATGTTTCCCGTGTTTAAAGGCGAACGCTGGCGCTTCTCCATCCACGATTCGTCCGCTCCGCTGGAGTTTCTTCAATAAAGAATTTTTTTGCTGCTGCATAGAGGGTAAGGGAAAAGTGTTATCGCAGAATAAAATAAGACCACATTCTGCTCTTTAATTGTAGCTACTTGCAAGGAAGATGGGGGCGAGTGTCGAAATCTTATCATCCGACATGAATATGAAATACGACAAAACATCTAACCTGACATTATTTTTAAATGTCATAAAACAGAATCTATTTCTTAGGAGGAACCGATGGCTATTTATCTCGTTAGGCATGGTCAAGATGAAGAAGGGTACCGCGGAGGGTGGAGCCAGCGCGGGCTCATACACGAAGGGATCGGGCAAGCGGAGAAGCTGGGGCAATACTTGAATGAACACAAGCATGTTTATAATATCCACCGGATCGTGTGCAGCGATCTGCAGAGGGCTTATCAGACTGCGGCCATCATTGCCGATAAGCTTGGCCTTCCCTTTCAAGCTTTCGAGGATTGGCGGGAGATGAATAATGGTCTGCTCGCCGGAATGCCCAACCCTATAGCAGAGGAGAGGTATCCAGGTTTGTATTTCTCCAGTTTACGGATGGACGAAAAATACCCTGGCGGTGAGAGCCCCCAGGAGAATTTTGTGCGGATTAAGGAAACCTTCACCAGACTATGCCAAGATCAGGTATCGGCGAATAATCATGAGAACGTATTGGTTGTCACTCACGGTGGAGTTATCAATATCATTTATCATCTGATGAAGGATATAACATGGAGCAATAAGAATCCGTTCTTTCCCGTGGCGAACACTGGGCTGCACAAGATCGAATACCGCGACGGACGTTGGGAGCTTACCCTGGAGAATGCAACACCTCATCTATAACTGAAAAAAAACTGCGTTTCATCTCACGCCCGTTCTACTGCTCACCATGCTTCATGGCATCTACATATTGTTTGGCTTCCACCAAAGACAATCCTAATTCTTCTCGTACGATTTTAATCGCTTTAATCTCCTGCCCATCCTCCAGCAGCCTTTTGGCTTCCTCATGTACCGGTGGCTCGGGTATGCCTAATTGGTTTGCAATTTGTTTTAATGTGTTCTGCTGCAGTTTCATTCGCTTCTCCATTGCCGACATTCGACTGGAAACCATAAGACAGACCAAAACAACCAAGACTATAAGTAGAATAATTTCCATATGAACCTCCGCTTATAAAAAAACTATCACCCTAACGGACCGCTGTTAGATCGAAGACGCAGACCCTATCGAGTACGATAAGAATGAAGCGGTACCTGCGGATGCAAAACCGAAGAACGTTTGAACCCAAGAAAAACGACATTGACTTACTTTCTCAGAAAAAAAGGACGCCTCAGCGTCCCCAACAACATTATTTCACTACCAGTACCGGGATCTTTGCATGCTGCACTACGTTATGGCTGACACTGCCGAGTACAAACTCGCGAATTCCGCCAAGACCGCGGCTGCCGATGACAATAAGATCACTGCCGTTCTGATTCGCGTACTCCAGAATAACTTCAGCCGGAGGACCCTGGATCATCTCCACTTGACCGGTAACGCCTGAGTTCTCAATCCGCTCGCGGATTTCCTCTGTCGTCTGCACGGCAAGATCGTAGACATCTTTATTAAGTGAAGCTGGAATCGGGGCAAGCCCTTCCCCAACGAAGAAACGCGGAAAATCGTAAGCATGAATGACATCCAGCGTAGCTCCCGGTGTTACCTTAGCAAGTTCAACCGCACGTCCGAGCGCTTTATTTGCTGCTTTGGAGCCGTCGTAAGCTAGAAGAATTTTAGTAAAAAGCATACAGGCCACCTCTTTCTATAGTTAAAAGACCTACTACTTATTATTAAACAACTTCATACCGATATGAAACGAGCTTGCTGACTTGCTGTGATGTTCCTATGTAATTCAGATGAATCCGACTTATCCCCAGAAGTACGTGTATAGCGCAACATTCACGACTAACAACAGCGGCACGCCCAGTTTAAAAGATAAATGCCTCGTTTTATGACGTTTGCGGTACATGGCAATCCATACACCCAAGGCCCCGCCGATGGCAGCTAGCAGAAATAGTGTTCGCTCCGGAACCCGATCCCGTCCCATTCGGGCACGCCGCTTATCCTCGGACATGACCAGATAGGCTACCGCATTGATAAAAATAAACCAAACGATCAGTGCAGGTCTCACGTTGGTTCACGCACCCCCATTCCAACTGATCGATCTTGCCCAATCAGCCATTTGCTTTGCGTTCTACTGTTATTATAGAACTGCAGGCTAATGAAGACAATGCCGGCTAAACAATCTTAGCCATGGCCAAGCCATCTATGAATGCCATTATTAGGACACGGCCGGCGTCATAAATCGGAGCGGACCCGTGTCCGGCATAATGACAACCAGACCATACTCAACCACTACGAAAACTTATGATTCATTCTTGGATATTTCGTTCAGGCTCGGAACATAGTCTGCAGCCTTTTTCGGTTTGAGGGTCTTGCTCTCCTCAAGAATGCTTGATTTGTTCTGCTGGTTTTCGGTTTTTCTTGCTTTATGATTCGGCATGCAAATCACCCCCTGTCCGTAGAATGAGCCATTGCACCCGAGGTTATGCTAACAACGGCAAGAAAAACGCATTTCAAGCCTTGGAAGATGCACATCGTGGCACTGAGTAGCATCCCTCGACAAGCTCACCATTGCAGCTTATTCCTTCCCCTTCTGTTCAAGGGCCGCCTTCAACAGGTCGCCCAGGTTCGAACCAATCGACTCCGGCTTGCTGTATTGCTGCACGAGCTTCCGCTCCTCGCGTTTGTTCACATGCTTGGCGTCCTTCTTCAGCGTTTCTGTAATGCCGCAGCCCAGGCACTGCACGAACAGCCCCGCCTTGCCTTCTTTCATCTCCATCTTCTTGTGGCACTGCGGGCAGCGGCGGTTGGACAGACGCTTCTCGCCTGAACGCTTATATCCGCAGTCGTCACTCGGGCAGACTAGCAGCTTGCCGCGCTTGGTCTTCTTCTCCAGCAGTCTTGTCCCGCAATCCGGACAGTGGCTGTTCGAGACATTATGCGGTTTATACTCCGCTTCGCTTCCCTTCACATCCGTGACCAGCTTCTTGGTCATGTCCCGTATTCCGCGCAAGAATGGTTCCGGCTTGCCTTGCCCCTTCGCAATCCGTTCGAGCTCGGCCTCCCAGCGCGCCGTGAGCTCCGGAGTTCTCAGCTCTGGAGCGACAAGCTCAATCAGCTGCTTGCCTTTGCCTGTCGGATGGAGGGATTGCCCCTGCCGTTCAATCGTGTCCGAGCTAACCAGCTTCTCGATGATATCAGCCCGGGTTGCGGGGGTTCCAAGTCCATGCTTCTCCATCTGGGAGAGCAGCGCCGCTTCGTTATAACGTTTCGGCGGCTGGGTACGTCCCGGTTTCAGCACACAGCGGACCACCTTCACCGACTCTCCTTCTCGCAGCTCCGGCAGGAGCTTGCCTGAAGACTGACCCGGAGCATCGTCCAGCTCGTCGTCAGCGTCATCATCATAATCGCCGCCGTATACCTCACGCCAGCCGCTATCCTTGATCGTAGTCCCTTTCGCGTAAAGCTGCTCTCCTTCAATCTGAACTGTAACCGATACGTTATCGTAACGGGCAGGAGGATAGAACAAGCTGATGAACCGGCGTACGATAAGATCGTACAGCTTGCGTTCATCGACAGATAACTGATTCAACAGCACGGTTTGTTCGGTTGGAATGATGGCATGATGATCCGTAACCTTGCTGTCATCCACGACCCGTTTGCCTGGCGATAAGTTCTTACGCAGCAACGGACGAGCAATGGACGCATAAGGCCCGATGGCAATGCTCGACAGCCTTTCCTTCAACGTTCCGACCATATCGGATGTCAGGTAACGGCTGTCCGTACGCGGATAGGTGACCAGCTTATGCTGCTCATACAGGCGCTGCAGCACATTCGAGGTCTGCTTGGCCGAGAACCCGAATCGGCGGTTGGCATCCCGCTGCAGTTCGGTCAAATCGTATGCCAGCGGATGCGGTTCGGTTTTTTCGCTCTTTTTCACGCTGACGATTTTTCCGGTGCTGCCCTCCAGCTTCTGCTTCAGCTTGGCCGCCTTATCCTTCTCGAATAGACGACCGTCTACGCCGGCCGGACGCCACGATACCTCAAAGCTCCCCAGATCCGCCTGCAGCGTCTCATATTCCTGGGAGCGGAAATTCACAATCTCCTTCTCCCGGTCCATGATCATCCCAAGCGTTGGCGTCTGAACCCGGCCTGCCGACAGCTGTGCATTAAATTTGGTCGTCAGCGCACGCGTCACATTCAGCCCAACCATCCAATCCGCTTCCGCCCGGCAGCGTGCGGACTCATACAGCCTGTCGAACTGCTGCCCCGGCTTGAGTGATGCAAAACCTTCCTTGATCGCCTTATCCGTCTGGGAAGAAATCCACAGCCGTTTGAACGGCTTGTTCCACTTCGCCATTTTGAGGATCCAGCGCGCAAGCAGTTCTCCTTCACGGGCAGCATCAGTGGCAATAATCATCTCGCCGACATCCGGGCGCTTCATCAGATGCTGGACCGTCTTGAACTGGTGACTTGTTTCCTTCAACACCTTAAGCCTTGTGTTATCCGGCAGGATGGGCAAATCCTCCAGAACCCAGGTCTGGTACTTCTTATCATAGTCCTCGGGTTCGGCAAGTCCTACCAAATGTCCAAGCGCCCAGGTCACAATATATTTTGGTCCTTCAAAATAATTCTTCTGCTTCTCGCGGCTGCCCATTACTCTCGCAATTTCCTTCGCAACGGACGGCTTCTCAGCCAATACTAATACTTTCATAGCCCTCCCCTTCCTCTATTCCCCTATTATAACCTCCCCTCGATTGTTTCCACAAAGATAAGTCAGATCGTTTTCTTAGCCAGCCATGTGAACGTATGATTGACGCATACCGGACAGCCCTGCTTCTTCAAATCCTCGATCGTGGCAAAATCACCCTGCACGCCCACCTGCAGCTCACCCTGACATTGGATGCATCTGTAGGTTCGAACGGTTCGCCTAACCTCGCCTGTGTAGAGCTCATCCTCGAAAGAATCTGTAACACGCGGCGCCGTAAATTCCGTCGTTGTTAACACGATCATCTGACCGCTATTACCGATCATCTGCGCTCCAATATATTGATTGAAATGAAGCAGGACCTGCTTTACCGATAAACCCATACGGACGAATTCACGCTGCATGGACCATGTGAAATCGGGAGATTTGTGGGCGAAGGAGAGAAAGATGGGGCATCCCTTCTCGCGTTTCAGCGCGCTAATGCCTCTGGATAAGAACAGAGTCAGCCCTTGTAGCGTGTATGGCGGATCCGTGAAAAAGCAATCATATTGCCCGTTCAAGCCCTCAGGCAAAGGCTGCCTGAGATCGATATGCCTGCATGTAACTGATAAGCCTTCTTTTGCAGCCGCGCCCTGGATAAATCGCAGGAATCGCTCATCGATATCCATAACCGTAATGGCGGCTCTTTGGTCCTTCGCGTGCGGGAACAGCCGTTTAAGCAGCAGACCAAGCGAGATGCTCACCAGGTCGTCATCGCCAACACACAGAATGTTCTTCCCGATCAGACAGTGCTCCCTCAGACACAGAATCGCCCTCCGCAGACTCGTCTCTACCGTGCATTGGGATTGGTCAATCTGTACATCGACTTGCGGACGCATCTCCAGAATCTCCGTGAGCCTCGCTAGTACATCAGAAAGCTCCTCCTGCCAATCGACTTCGCCGGCCAGAAGCTTCTGATACAGATCTATATCGATGCCTCCATACCCCAGCTCGTGTTCAATATAGGACTTCCCGGAATCGGTGCAGCGCACCCCCCGGTCTTGAATGAGAGCCCCTGCCTTGATGAGCTCCTTCTTGATCGCCGAAGCAACCGGAACCGGCAGATACGTATGACGTGCCAGCTCTTTGGTTGATATACCGGGCCGCATATAACTCGCTACCAGCAGCTGTTCGATCACCTGGACGCCTTCCTGCAGACGAACCTTGGTTTTCACTTCTTCTATATAATGGATCATGTGAAATCACGCTCTTTTCCTGAATATGAGTTTGTTATTACCCCTGGAAAAGAACACACGTGACCCCCATACGTGCTGCAGTAATGAAAAAAAAGGGACAGAAGTCCATGAACCATCGTCCATCTTCTGTCTCCCAAGCGGGAAGCCGTGCCCAGAGCACGGCTGTACAGTCAATATATAAGGGATGGCTGTTGTGTTCTTAACCAGGTGGACTCAGAACCATCGCGCATGACAAATAAAACTCACATAAAGTGGGTTTTTTCGCAATGCACAAGCCAGAGTCCTATAAAATTTGGTTAGTTAAGAACACACACCGACATCAAGACAGCTCCCTATTTTTTCAATATAAATTCCGCCGACTAAAATCTGTTGGCCATAAAAATAATATCCTTCTTCACTTCAAAACCATGTTTCCGATAAAAAACTTCCGCCGGAAGATCCTTTTCCGTTAGCAGCACCATGCAATGAATGTGAATTGAACTTAAGTATGCCTTCATTCCATTCATTAATGCCGAGCCTAATCCGCTGCCCTGCCTACCGGTATCGATATAATATTCCTGGATATGATATTCCTTACCGCTATACCAGCTCTTCGTATGACCAAAAGAGGCACCGAGGATCTTACCATCCTGTTCGATAACAAACCCCAGAAATACCGGATTGTCCATAAATTCCGTGAGGTATTGCTGCACATGCTGTACGGAGTCCCACTGGTCGTACCAGGGTTCGCCGCTAAAGACCTTGAGCATCAGCTCGGAGCATGCTCCAAGGTCGGTTTTGTCCATCAATCTGACGTTCGGATTCGTTCCCATTAAACCGCCACACCCCATGATCTGTGAATGATATCGTAATCCCCGGCAAGCCTAGCCGTCCAGATCGATTTGGCTGGCAGAAGTACAACACTACCAGGCTGTAGGATAGGAGCAAAGTCATCCCGACTCGACTCCTTACCTACTATCGGGTCATGGCTCACGCTCCTTTCCGTGGAGGGATCCAATCTTTCCGCCAAAATGGCGCGGGCTCGGTACAACCGGGATTTTACCGTTCCTTGCGGTATTCCTACGATCTTGGCGATACGGCTAACCGGCATATCCCGGTAATAGTGAAGCTGAATGACCTTGCGTAAATCATCATCCAGGTGAGTCACGGCTTCGTTGAGTTCGATCGCTTCATACGGCAGTGAATCGGCACCGCCATTGGCAAGTTCAACCGTGCGCAGCCGCTGCTGGGAACGCAGCAGTTGCAGGCATTCATGAATGAGAATACGGGACAACCATGTTTTGAAATAAGCAGGCTCCTTTAAGGTAGGCATAGCTGCGAAGGATTTATAAATCGCTTCCTGTACAGCATCCGCACAATCCTCTTCCCGCTTCAGGTACAAACGGGCTAAGCCGTACAAATTACGCTCGCAAGCGTGGATCAGCCTGCTAAAGGCTTCTCGATCCCCATGCTTGGCAAGCTGAACATCGTGCTCTATATTTGATTTCTTATTCACATTGGGAGACCTCCTCTGCAACACTTTCTTGGCCTTACATATGTTAGATGCATCAGAACGTGTTCAGGTTCACGTCAGCTCATCATTTTTTTTAAAAAAAGCCGGATTACCATCACCTTCATTTTCGCACAAATCCGTTCATCATTTCCATATTGAATATTCGTCATGATGCATTATCAATCAAAGTTCGACAATTCTTCCATGAAGGCTTCGTGATCGGACTTCCAGCCTAGTACATTTACGAGGCCGGTTATAACTCTTAATGCGAACGAAGACCATTAGCGCGTTAGTTGAATAAAAATGGTTCCAAAATCACCTTCCCTATGTGACCACTTTGTTGAGTTTCTATAATTGCTTTCTCATATTCCCGTAGACTAAAACGCGTTCTTGGTGCTTGAATAGTCAATTCCCCATCTATCACCAATTTGAATACATCACCAAAAGTTTCATGCCACCGAACATCGGAGATACCTTCAATCCATCTTTTAAGCCAATATGGCTTCACTCTGATATTAGAATGTTTTTGGTGTATCTGAGCCCAATTCATTTGGGTTCCTGACATAAGACCAATACTTAAGACTGTGCCACCTGGACGGATACACTCAATCAGGTCGTGTCCATCTTGCCCGCCAATGCTATCAATACCGGCCGTTGCCCCCATCCCACAGGTCAATTCCAAAACTCGATGGACAAGCCATTCTTTAGACGTGTCAATTACCGCCCAAGCACCAAGCGAATGCAGTTCCTGGGTATGTCTATCATTTCTTACCACCGCAATCAATCTGTATCCAAACACCTTTGAAAACTGTGCAAAAATACGTCCTATTGCAGAACCGCAAGCATTTACAATTAACACATCATCAGACTTTAACCGCAATTCTTCTGTACAAATAAGCCACGCTGTCATAGGGTTAATGTACATTTGGCTTGCTGTTTCGTTATTAATTTCAACGGGAACTCGAATTGCAAAATTGGCTTTTGTTTTCACGTACTGTTGCCAAGTTCCCTCACCACGTAGAGGCAGTACCCGTTTACCTAAAAGGGATGTTGTTACGGATGAACCAACAGCTTCAACAACACCAACCCCTTCATATCCTGGTACTTCTGGCAGCTGAATTCGATGTTTATAGGCACCTCGAATCGGAATTAGGTCAGAAGGATTGATTGGACTAAGAATCATTCGAACCACTATTTCGTCGTGCTGAAGTTGTATATCGTCTACTCGTTGTTCTAATTCCAACACCTCAAGAGGATTTCCAAACTTCTTATACTGTAAAGAAATAAACTCCTTAATGCGTCTCACTCCTTACTGAATTATCCTTGCAGCCCGTTAGATTAATGGAATAGCTGTCGAATTGTAATTAGCATAAAAATGACGATGGACACCCTCTTTTTGTTTTATCAGCTTGTTCACCTAAGCTTTAAAAGAAAACCATGTATAAAATTAGTTTTATAGGGAATTTTAATTCAATTCGTATACGAAGGAGTTGAAGTAAAGTATGATCCACCCCAAAGACGACTACGAGGTATTAGGTAATAAAATCGAAGTTGATTCAGATGTGAACGAGGATCGTGATCGAGAGGAGCAGTTGGATGACTCCTTTGAGGCCTGGTATGGGAATATCAATGACCAAGTGAAGCTAAAGCTAGATCTCACGAAAGTTCCGCGGGACAGTGTATTTGATTCAGGCGTCGGCATGGATGAGGATCCAGCCCAGGATTAAGAGCTCAACAACCATAAACAAGAGGCTACCGCTGAATGAAGTTCCCCCCGTCAAGTAGACATCTAAAAAAATCCTCTAAGCCACAGCCTACGTTCGATAGTCTACTGGGCTGAGGTGAAAAAGGACAGGGATTCTCGACAATATGAAGCCCTTGCAGACCCTGTATTCTGTATTTTTCCTATATTGGAATGGTCAAGTATCATGTTTTATTAGTTCTGAATAAGCTACAATCATCGATCAGATTGGAGGCTTATTAATGATAATTAACCCATATTTATGCTCATATCGTCAATCCCCTCAACCATCTTATTATCCGTATCCTGCACCATATTATGGCGTTTATCCTTCTAATAGCAATCATTTCGAACATGGCATTGGTGTTCATGCTGGTGGACAGCTTGGGGGTGATTATGGAGCAGGTATGTTTGTCGGTGGTCATCTCGGGAGTGGCCATGGAATAGGAGCTCATGCTGGGAGCCATCTCGGCGGTGACTATGGAGTAGGAGTTCATGCTGGCGGCCAACTCGGTGGTGGTCATGGGATGGGAGTTCATGCAGGTGGATATCTTGGTGGAAAATATGGTGTCGGTGGTTATACCGGTGCACATCTTGGTGGGGGACATGGTTTTGGCTTCGATGCCGGGGGCCATTTAGGCGGTTATAGTGGTCAATTCGGTTTCCAGTTTGGCGGACACAAGGATGAGTTCCGGTAATAGAAAACGGTTTTAAAAGGAAAAATCGGAAATAGATTTGATTTCGCAATACCCTAATATAGAAAAAGCATCGTTTAAGCTTATACAGAGGCTTAAGCGATGCTTTTATCTTTTTATTTGTTTGTGTCGCAGCACTGTATTCACATAGTTAGAGACTCGATTAATTTCACCATTGATGCGTGGTCCATGTCTCCAAAATACGCAGCCATCAGCCGATTCACCGTCAGCGCCTGGGTGCGCGAAAAAGAAATTTCGGTCATCCGTGCCTATTCTTTCTTCTTCGGATTCAGGGATGTTTCAAGCAAATAGTCAACGACCCAAGGTCCAATATTCGCACCGGAGGCGGCTGAATGAACGAGATGGGCAAGCTGATCCGTAGCATTCCCGATCGCCCATACTCCTGGTCGGCTCGTTCTTCCGTACGTATCGGTAACTGCGAAACCGGCTTCGTCTACTTCACAGAGAGAGGCAGCCAGTTCAGACGCAGCTTTGAAAGGGGCCGCCACAAAAACTGCTTCACATGGCACTTCCGTGCCGCTCGCTGTGGCGATGGAGACGAGTTGGTCCCCTTCCGTTACCAGACCGGTCACCTCGTCTTGAACGGTTTTAACTCCGAATCCATCAAGCCTTGTCAGCGTTTCGGAGTCGAACTCGTGTGGGCTTACGACCGTTACGTCTGAAGACCACGCGGTCAGGAACTTTCCAAGCTGGGCAAGGCGCTCCGGTAGTCCAAAGGCTACGAAAGGTTTGTCCCGAACTTCATATCCGCTGAAGCATGGGCACAGATGAACGTACTTGCCCAACCCCTCTTTTAAGCCAGGCACCATGGGGAGCACATCGACTAGCCCTGTGGCCAGTACTACGGCCCGAGCCGTGATCTTCATCTTGCTGCCCCAGACATCAAAGAGCCCATCGGGCCTTGCTTCGATCTTCAATACGGTCTCACTGCGAATTTCTCCGCCGTAGCTTACCACCTCGGAACGCCCACGTTCCAGGAATTCGGCCGGTGTACTTCCTTCATACCCAAGGTATTCATGAATCTTAGAGATCATTGAATTACGAACGGGTCCTCCGTCATAAATGACTGTTCGGCGACGAGCTCGAGTGAGAAACAGTGCTGCACTTAGCCCTGCAGCTCCTGCCCCTACCACCGCCACATCGAAGATATCATCATGGTCTTCTGAAGTATTGCGATTCATCATGTTCTTTCCTCCTTATAACGATCTCTTAGTGAAATGAGTACGATTATATAATGGATATTACGGGTCTATAATAACCGTAAAGAATGAAAGCTGTCAAGAATGTTTTTCTTTAAGGGGTGGCGTCAGGCAAACGACGGAAAACTTTAGAATGTATGGGAGCGGAGCTAACATCGTTCATGAAAATAACACTTACCGCAATAATAGAAACACGGGATACACATGGCAAACGTTTAATCCTGATGTGAATGTTACCGCAACAATTTCAGAGAGAATAAAGGCAGATATTTATGAATGGGAGATTACTAACTGAGCAAAACTCAGTAAACATCTCAGAATTCATTAAAGATGGAGTGGAAAACATGTATCCGTGGTTGAATTAAAATAGTTCATATAATATGGACTCATTTAATTTAATAGAGTGCATATTATGATTTGACCGGAAGTACTACAGCAGGAGGTGCTGAGATGAGAAGAAAGTGGATTCTTGGTATTATTTTGATTTTTCTAATGTCGGGATGTTCTACAGATAAGACTTCTACGGAAAGCTTAAATGATTCAGAAAAACCAAAGGTATTAAAAACAGTTGACTATAAAATCGACAACATGAGCCGTCAACGATCAGAATATCATTATACTGAAGATGGTGCGTTAGTAATTGACTCGGAAATTGACCGTATGATCATGAAGCCGGGCGATATTGTTTATTTTATACCTCCAGAGTTCGAGGGATTTAAAGATAACCCAGATTTTAAATTAGCTGATCATTATATTTCTAGACTTATCGCAAGTGAGGGGGATAATGTGGAAATAAAAAAAGGAGTGGTTTATGTCAATGACAAAAAACTTGATGGTTTTTACGGTGTGGCAGCAAAATACGGTCTAACTGAGCAGGAATACATTGATAAACAAAAAGAAAGTGACTCTAATTTTAAATTAACTCAGGAAGAAAATGATTTTTTCAAACAGAATATGGTTAAAATTAAAATTCCTAAAGAACATATATTTGTCTTAGGTGATAATTGGGAAAGAAGTGTGGACAGTCGTCATTTTGGCCCCGTTCCTTTAAAAAATATTCAAGGTAAAGTACTAGGGGCTAGGGGTTACTAAAGAATTTTAATGGAAAAATTCTATGTATTCTTTTCAACGAGCGTTGAGTGATAAAATGCGGTTCCTATAATCGATTAAAGTTCTAGTCCTCCTTCGTTTTCCTAAAACAATCTCCATATATCAACAATTTAATAAACATAGCCAGTTTGCATTTTTCCTGTTTTACTTACCTGATGCTAAGATATTCTTTTATTCCATCGACAATAGCTTGAGCAGCTTTGTATTGTACGGTATTGGATAGCATCGCTTTTTCATCGGAGATATTGCTCAGGAACCCAACTTCCAATAGAACAGCAGGCATCTTCGTTTCTCTAATAACTTGAAAACTGTTATCTTTTACACCGCGGTCTTTCAGACCTATCGCTTTAATTAAACGCTTGTGAATAGCATCAGCCAGCTCTTTACTGCTGCTTCGCTGATAATAGTAAGTCTCTGTACCATTGGCTTGAGGTGACTCGAGAACACTGTTTCCATGTATAGATACAAATACGTCGGCATTTATTTTATTGGCGAGCTGCACACGTTCCGTTCGGGTAGGGTACACGTCACTATCGCGGGTCATCCATACTTCGATTTCAGGCTCCTTCAAAAGGAGTTCTTGTACTTTTAGAGATAAAGCAAGGTTAAAATCTTTTTCATGTTTATTAGAAATACTTGTCGTTCCCGGATCACTCCCTCCATGTCCAGGATCGATCATTACAATCTTTCTCCCCCGCTCACCTGCCAAGGGTTCTTGAATAGGAGATTCGAAATCGCCTGTATCGTTTAAATCAATAACCAGTTGATCACCGATAAATTCATGATTTACTTGAATTGTATTAGCGTGTTTTAATTCAATCACGATTCTGACTTGATCTGGATCACGACTAAATAACGAATATCTCACTTCCGATACATGGGGTTGACCACTAACATCCAATTTCCCCATAGATCCCGAATCTAATGGTTGAGATAAATCACCAAACGTTGTATTAGGTAAATCAAAAACAATTCGATTAGGGTCTTTTAAATGTGAAATGATTGGGGTAACTTTTCCATCCATGCTTACAACGAGTTGGTTATTCAAAAAATTAATTTCGTTGATATGTTTTAACGATACTTTTTCATTGTTTTCTGAATTGGGAGTGGAATCTTCAGTTTGAGCGGAATTATTGGTGCTGCTTGTCAGATGTACAATTTTATCTTTGTTGTCCCAACTCACAGACAGTCCCATCTGTTCACTTACGAAGCGTATCGGAACGACTACACTTTTATTCAGAATTTGAGGAGCAATATCCAGTAATACGGGCTTCCCTGCTACCTTCGCTTCTCTTTGGTCAACGTGTAAAGAGATTATCTTTGAATTTTGCTGGATTTTTACAAGATGCGATTTTTGATCCCAATTAACTCTAAACTTTAGATTCTCAGCAACAACACGAATTGGGATCATAACATGCTTATTCATCACTGTGACCTGGACATCAGAAGGTAATATCACTTCCTGACCGTCTAATATGATCTTAGATTGATTAGCTGATGCATGGCTTTGATCTGGTAAAATGATAAGAAAGAATAGGGATAAAAACAATAAGAGAATGGCTTTTTTCATCATGCACCTCTACTATGATTTCTTTTGCTACATATTTTTAATACATTCGTTTATGGACGCAAAAATCCCACTTCAATATAGAAATGGGATTTTTGTCTGATGATACATTGTAGATGATTTAATTAGACAAACCAATTCTGAAAGAGTTCTATGTTATCACATGCAACATTTTTCTGTTTTATATAAAACATATTCTATGACTATATCTTCTTTGGAGCTGGTTCATATATAAGACATCGTAACGTTTTTTCGGGATATCGCAATTCTGCTGTATATGCGTTACCGTCTTCCAAGCTGATGGATATGGCTACAACACCACGTTGATCATTTTTGACATCCTCAATGAATGACGTATTTGTGATTGCACGAGTATCCCCCTGTTTCTCTCTTACTATGGTTTTAGCCGCATCGATCCAGCTGTGATCCTGTTTGATCTGCTCTTTCATAGCCGCTGTGATGGGCGTTCTCTTATAGTTAGAATTGAAAAGAGTGGTATCGATCACATTCCCAGTCAAGGAATCTATGAATACATCATACATAAAATAAGTTTCTGCGCTTGCTTGCAGTCTCTCCACATTGTAAGGCTGAAAATGAACAATCCATTCTCCAATTTGCCCAGGGCCAAATTTATTATACAATATGGTTACTTTCAGTTTGGAGACATCGACATCAAACAGACGAGTTACACTGTCATGAGCCTTTGCCAACGCATCTGCTTCACTTATATCTTTCGAATCGGGCTGGGGTTTGACAATCCGTTTGCTCAGAGCAAAATTCACTCGGGAGTGCCAATCAATATACTGCAATAATTCCTCATCTGTCAGAAGCCGCTCGGGATATACATAAGTTGCTTTACTCAAGTCTAAATAGAAACTATAATTTCCCTCTTTAAGGGGCAAAGGCTTTTGCGGACGGACGCCTTCATAAATATATTGTTCCTTCAGTACCTCCAACCTTTTAGCCTCCGGATCAGTTATTTTACGGTTACTTGCTTCCACTTCAACCTTGATGTTGTCAAAATAATGATAGATTTGTTGAATATCCTCCTCCGTCATCGTTTGTTCCAGATATTCCTTAACAGTCGTTGCCGGCATTGACGCTTCTACCTTTAAAATCGGTATCTTGCTGTTTGCTAAAGTCATTGGGGGTATTCCTTGCCGCTTAGATTCCCCATACAGTTCAGGTACAGGCGTGGGAACAAAATGCAGGACAGCAAACGTGCTGGCTGCAAGCAATCCCCCAGAAATGGCGATTATAGCGAGGGCCGCCAGGACATTCTTTTTGTTCACAGTTAAAACCTCCACTTTTTAAGTAGGCTTGTCCGCCTATGCATACCTTAATTTAAATATGTTATGGAGTTAGAAGGTTGTTGTTATGAAGTTGTAAATTAATTCGGATGGTTGTGCCGATATATTCCTTGGATTCGAGAAACAGCATCGCCTGATGCGCCTCCGCAATTTGACGGCATAAAGATAAACCAAGTCCTGCTCCTCCATGTTCTCTCGAACGGGCGTTGTCCACTCGATAGAATGGCTCAAACGCATGTTCCACCTGCTTGGCGCTCATACCTCTCCCAAAGTCGCGCACCTCCAGTACAGCTGTGGAATTCTGTTCATAAGCAAGAAGTCTGATTTCGGAACCCTCGGATGAAGCGTGAATTGAATTTTCAATGCAATTGATCAGAAAAGACGCTAGCAGATCACGATCCCCCCATACGCTGTCGAGTTCAACCTGCAGGACAAGTTCAATACCAGCCATCTCCAAATTATTGTGTTCCGTTCGCCGGACGGATTCAAACAGATCAACAACTGACACAGGTGTACGTTCTATCGGCTGGTGACTTAGGATGGAGAGATCCAGCAGCTTAAAGACCAGATTTTTCAAGCGCAATGTTTCGCTCCAGATATAACCGCTAGCCGTCATTCGTTCTTCTTCGCCAATGTTTGCGGAATTCAAATATTGGGCGAAACCCTGCATACTTGTCAGAGGGGTTCTCAATTCGTGAGCCAGGTTATCGACAATTCTTTGCTTTGCCTCAGCCATAGCAGAAAGCTCGGTTACATGACGTTCAACAGCTTCGGCCATTTGGTTAAAATTTTGCGCCAATTCACCAAATTCATCGTTGTTCTTTAAAGTCACCCGTTCACCATAATTTCCTTCTGCGATATTTTTGGTCGTATTGGATAATAACCGCAAAGGTTTCGTTAATTGTCGGATCAGGATATACAGCAAAATAATAAGAATTGGACTGGCGATAAAATTGATAAAAACAAAATAACGATTTAATTCGGCTTGTTTGGCATACAACTCCTCGATATCCCGCCGGTATGTCAGCAAGAGGTGATTGTACGGAAATGGCAGCTCTTTGGATATGATAACTTCGTGTGCCGTTTCTTCATCTGCTTGTTCATTTGGTATTAAGGGCATGTCCTTCTTAGCAGACTCATCACTATACACTAACTGCCCCTGATCCCATAATTGTAAAGCGATTCCCTGCTGCCGATAATAATCTGCATAAGAGCGTGCAACATCAAATAATACGGTATCATTAATGGACATCCCCCGGGATTTGATTGAATTCAAATTTTCATAGATGTTGTTGGCAATTAATGCCTGCTCACTAGAAGCCCTTTGAATCTCTCTTTCCATGTTAAGATTCCAACTTTTTTTCATAATCATAATTACGCTTACATCAAGGGTCAGAATGAACAAGATAAGCACGACCAGTAGTGTTTTCTGCCAAAATCGCATGCCTCATCCCTCCGATTCTAGACGGTAACCAAGCTTATAAATCGTTTTTATGCGTTCTTCCCACCCTAATTTTTTGCGAAGCTGCCTGATATGTACGTCCACGGTGCGTGTATCGCCTTCAAATTCATATCCCCAGGCAAGCTCCAACAGCTTTTCCCTGGACAACGCGATATTTCTGTTCTGAATCAAAACCTCCAACAGTTCAAACTCTCTTGCAGTCAATTCGACAAGTTGTCCGTTCTTGTAAATTTTCCGTGCCGCCAAACGGACATCAACCCCTTCCGCAATAAATCCGTCATGTTCCTGTGCGTTTCGACGTAAAACCACATTTATGCGTGCAAGCAGCTCTAAAATTTCAAAAGGCTTAATAATATAATCATCCGCGCCGAGTTCAAACCCTGTAATGCGGTCATATAATGAATCTTTAGCGGTAATAAAAATAACCGGAACATTTAAATGCCGATTGCGTCTCATGAGCTCAAAACCGTCCAAACCGGGCAGCATAACGTCGAGCAAAATGAGATCAACCTTCTCCTGTTCCAGAATTGTCTGCATCTCCATCCCATTGAAAGCTTTAAAAAACTGATGCCCCACAAGCTTTAAATTCATTGTAATCAAGTCGCTAATCGGTTTTTCATCTTCAACTACCAATATTTTTGCCATCATTAATCCTCCACTATGAATATAAGATCTTGTCGCATGCCTAGTATAAGAATTATATCCATAAAATAAAAAATACGCGATTTCCGCGAACTTTTAAGCGCATTCTTATTTATATAGAACTTTTCGGCCTGTTCATCACCAAGTGTGTATCAAGTTAATATAGACACTTCATATTACAATCTGCCTCATATTAAAAAACACCGCAAGGCCATCGCCCTCACGGTGTCTCGTTTAGCTTATAAATCGTTCATATCATGAAACGGATAATTAGATCCGTTCTCAATCAATTCATATCCTTATCCACATATCGGCCTTGGTCGGGAACGGCCAAACGATCAAAGTCCCGGGCCAGCCGTGCAAGTGAAGCCGTAAGCTCCTCACCCCGCATCGAGACCCCATGTCCCGTGATCAGAACCTCGGGATTCAGGCTTGCCAGGCGGCGAACCGATTCCCGCGCGAGATCCCAATCCGGCGTAAAATACATCGGCGGACCATGCAGCTCCTTCTCCTGCCCGATGACGGCTAGCGCCGACTCTTGCTTCACCGTAATCACCGCGTCTCCCGCTACGAGGACTCGGTCCCGTTCGCGGAACAGAGAGATGTGGCCGGGGCTATGGCCTGGTGTCGGCAGCCATTTGAATTCAGGAAGACCCGGCACGCTGCCGTCCTCCGGCAGAGGTTGTATCCTGGAGCCCAGATCGATGGCTTTGTTCGGATACATCGGAGCAACGCGGGCCATCAATCCGCCGCCTACGCTTGGATCTCCTGGTGGATAGTCTTCTTTTCCCGTAAGAAACGCCAGTTCGCTCGGATGAGCGTAGACAGGTACGCTCCAGCGGTCCGCCAACGCCTTCACATTCCCGACATGGTCAAAATGGCCGTGCGTAAGCACGATGCAAACCGGCGGCTTTCCGAATCTTTTCTCCGCTTCTTCTACAATGGAGCCTTCAAAATTTCCGAGTCCCGTATCAATCAGTACCCAATCTCCCGTTCCAGGCGTACCGATCATCTGGACGTTCACCATTACAGTACGCAAAGAAAGAATATCCGGCGTAATCTCTTCAGTCTCTACGGCACCCGTCTTTAACATGCTGTGATTCATTATGGAATCGCCCCCACTTCTCGTTGTAAGTGCTTCTTGTAATAACATACCCGTTTTGGCACTTTTCAACGAAGAAATGGCGATTTTCACTGAATGATTTTGTTAAGACGATCTAGATAACGCCAGCGAGTAATAAAGAAATAAATAATCTGTATGCTCAGGAAGAAGATGAAAATCTTCAAACTGTGCCCTACGATCGAGAAGTCTACCAGCTGCTGCAGGGCTACGAAGGCAACGCCGCTATGAATGAGTGCGATAAGCATCGGCAGAAAGAACATAATGACAAGCTGCTTCGTAATGATGGTACCAAGCTCTTTTTTACTAAGGCCGACCTTAGCAATCATGCGATACTGCTGTTCGTCCCGAGCAAGATCCGCATACAGCCGGAAATAAACAAAGCTTGCCGCGAAGGTGAAGAAGACAATGCCAACCAGGCCGCTAACCATAAGCAGAATTCCGTTCTGCTGCTGGGCGCTTTTCCACTCCAAGTACAATGATTTTAGATAATAGCTGTAGTCTTCATTCTTGTTAAGACGATCCTGAATCGATCTGGACACATCCCCTGTATTCTTCCAATCCTGTACGTAAAATGTATGGTATGCCGCATAACCGTAATCCTGATCCTGTTGTGCCTGGAACGCATCCTCGTACAAGCGGTCGGATACGACCAGTGTCTCGCCGTAGGCTGCAGGTACAGCAATGAACGTTTCGGCTTTGAGCACCTTTACGATTTCCGATTTCTTGCCGTTTAATACCTCTAACTGATCATTCAAGGGACCGTCGATTCGGTAGCTATTCTTCTCCGAGACCGTTCCCGGAGTCAAGATCCCTTCAAGATTGCCCAATGTTTCTGCCGGGTAACCCAGCGACTGAATGAGATTGTTATATTCGCTAAGTTTAATCAGCATCACCCCGTTATCCGAGAAAATCGGGGTAACCTCCGCCTCCTTATAATCAAATCCGCCCTTCTTGAGCTCCTCCCTGATGATATCAAGATGCCGATTGCCTTTGTCCGCATCCTCGTTATACAAGGAATACGTATAAGCATAGGGGTTCTCCATGGCCGACAGGCCCGGATCCCCGATCGCGAGCGTGGTACCAATCCCGGTAAAGGCAGATGCTGAAATGACTGAAACGAGGAAGAACATTACCGCATTGTCCTTGATTCTGTACAGTAGCTCCGATACCGTCAGCAGATTGGTTCGACGGAAGAAGAATCGCTCCTTCCTCTGCAAATACCGCATAAAATAAACGCTAAACTGGGTGAAGAGAAAATACGTACCGATGATAACAAGTACAACCCCTCCAAACAGCAGAATAAAATTAAAGATTTGGAGAATCGCAAAAGCCATAACCATGCCGTATCCAGCACCAATCAACAGGACAGCCAGCACGGCCAGCCAAGGTGATGCCTTCGGCTGCGGTTTGGGACTTTCCTCCGCTTTCACGAGCGCAAGCAGCGTACCCTTCCGCAGCATGAACGAGGAGCACAATGCAATCAACAGGAACAGGACGGCATAAGCTGCTGCTGTGATGAGAAGCGCTTTGAGTGGAAAATAAAACGGAAGTCCGTTATCCACAGCCAGCAATTTGGCGCTGATTAACAGAATCAGCTTCGAGAACAGCACGCCCGTCCCGATCCCGGCTACGATTGCAGCAACGCCAATCAGAATATTTTCGATGAACAGCATCCGGTTCAGCTGCTTGCGGGACATCCCGAGAATCAGCAGTATGCCGAATTCCTTCTTCCGGACTTTGATAAAGGCCCCCACGGAATACAGAAGGAAAAAGAATGAAAAGACAAACACAATATACTGGGATACCGTCATGCCCATCGTTCCCAGCATGGACATGGTTTCGCTGGAAGAGACCAGGCCGTCCTTCATCTGGGGGTGAAACGAAAGCAATCCGTAAGTAAAGAAAATCATGACGGAGAAGGCGCTGCTCAGGAAATGGGCGATATACGTGCGCTTGCTGCGCAGGACATTGTTAATGGCGAACTGGCGAAAATTCATGTCCCGAACCTCCCAGCAGCGATAACACATTGATGATTTTTTGATAAAAGGCCGACTGGCTCTCACCGTACGTGATTTCGTTGTACAACTGACCGTCCTTAATAAACACCACCCGATTGCAGTAGCTTGCGGCAACCGGATCATGCGTAACCAATAGCATCGTCACTTGGTCTTCCTTGTTTCTCCGGTCCATGATCTCCATCACGTCGCGCGCCGATTTGGAGTCCAGGTTGCCCGTCGGTTCATCGGCCAGGACCAGCTTCGGTACATGGATCATGGCCCGTGCAACGGCCGTCCGCTGCGCCTGCCCCCCCGAGATTTCGTAAGTCCGCTTATCCAGAATCGATGTAATGCCCAGCTTCTCGGCCAATATGCCCACCCGGCGGTTCATCTCATCCAGATCCACACCGTCCAGTGCCAACGGCAGCAGGATGTTCTCCTTCACCGTCAGTGTATTCAGCAGGTTGAAGGACTGAAAGACAAATCCAAGCTCACGGCGGCGGAACATGGCGAGTTTATCCTGGGATAATCGGAACGGATCTTCCCCGCCAATGGTGATCTCCCCGGACGTGGGACGGTCGATGGTGGAGATCATGTTGAGCAGCGTCGTTTTTCCGCTGCCGGAAGGTCCCATAATGCCAACGAATTCCCCTTCGTTAATACTCAAATTGATATTGGAAAGCGCCTCGTGGGACACCGCGGCTTTATAGACTTTGCCCAGATTGCGCACGTTTAGTATTTCCATCTTGTAAACCTCACCTTCGTTATTTCATATCTTGTAAGGTAAGTGTATAGCATCCCCGGAGCTTCTCCTATCGATCACTCTTTCACCAATCTTACATCGATGTAAGATTCATGTTTACTAAAAGTAAAAGGAGCACCAAAAACGTCACTTATGCGCTTCTCAAGACCGCTCCGAGTACGTAACGTTCCTATGATCGCTGTTACCCCCAAATTTTCTGAACGATTACACTGTGGTGAAAATGTGCAAAGGCGACCGCTTCGCTTCTTCGGAATCGTTTCGTCCTCTCCGCTGGCGCGTGCCGATACCTACTCATTATTTAAAACAAAAGAAAGAACCTTATCTCAGGGCTTCATGATGATTTCAATAACCATCGTTTATCCGAGATAAGGTGCCCTCATAAAGTATTTAAGTGATTCAATCCAAAGTTTAACAAGAAATCGAACTAGATATCTCTAACACATGCTTTACAGCCTACATAATGCTATTTTCATCAATGTCACCTGCAACTGTAATAAATGAACTCTAACCACCCAAGAGACGTCTACACCAAGCAGGCCTCACCCCGAGAATATCAACCTCACGGTCGTTCCTCTCCCCGGCTCGGATTCCAGCTCGATTTGGTGATTCATTTTATGAACGACCTCCTTAACGAGATACAAGCCCATGCCGGTGGATTCCTTCAGTTTGCGTCCGTTTTCCCCGGTATAAAACGGGTCGAACACCCGCTTCATATCGGATTTGGGTATGCCCATCCCCCGGTCCGTGATCTCCAGCACGACATGGCGGTGATCCTCGCTCCGGTGGGCTTGGATCGTCACCTTAAGTCCGGTACCGGCGGAATATTTGATGGCGTTGGATAGCAGCTGCAGCAGGATGAACCGAAGCCACTTGGCATCCGTCTGGACGGTGAGATCCGAATCAATCCGGACTTCCGGATACACATGACTGTGAATAAAATAACGCTTATTCTCGTGAACTGCATCGACTGCCGCCTGATGCAGCTTCACGGGCTCCACACTGAAATCCTGCTCAAAGGTTTCGAGCCTGGACATGTAGAGCACCATCTCCAGCCCGCGCCGAATCCGGTCGGACTCTTCGGATATACTCTTGAAGGAGTCGTTATAATCCTCTTGCATGATCATCTCAATGACGGATAGCGGCGTTTTCATCTGATGCACCCATTGATTCATGAAGATCATATGCTCTTTCCGCCGGCGCTCCCATTCTTCCATGACCGTTCGGTATTGACGGTATTGCTCTTCCATCAGCTCGCTAAGGGCCGTAGGCAGCGGGGCCGATTCATTATGCTTGATCGATTCCTCCAGCGACCTGATGGGCTGTGACAGCCGCTCGTAGAAATCCCGGTGCGTGAAGTACCGGAATGCCAAGTATCCGCCCAGAATGGTCAGACCGAGGAAAACGGCATAGGCCGCTGTCACCGGATGATCATAACCGTCATACCAGAATACGAGCAGCACGACGAACAACTCGGCGACCGTAAATAGAATCAGGGGCAGTTGCTCACGCCAAAACAGCTTTTTCATAGCCTTCCCTTACCTCTTCCAAACCGTGTGCAGCCGATACCCGGAGCCACGGATCGTTTCCAGCGCATTCTCAATCCCTAACTCCGCAAGCCGTTTTCGTACCCGGTTAATATTCACGCTCAGCGTATTATCGTCAACGAACGTATCATCCCACAGCTTCTCCAGAATCGTCTCGCGTGTGACCAGACGGGGGCTCCGGCTCAGCAGCGTCTCCAGGAGGATTGTTTCTTTTTTCGTGAGTAAGGATGTCCGATCCTCGAGAATCAGCTCCATCCGTTCGGGATACAGGACCAGCCCGTCCTTCTCAACCGTACGCTCGGCGGATGCTGCTGCATAATCGCCATATACGCGACGCAGCTGGCTATGGATTTTGGCGATGACGATATCGTAAGCAAACGGCTTGGTGATATAATCATCCGCTCCGTTCTCCAGTGCCCTTAACTGATCGGGCGTCCCGTTCCGAGCGGATATGAAAATAATCGGACAGGTGGATACCGACCTGATCTGGCGACACCAATAATATCCGTCAAAGCTTGGCAGATTCACATCGAGCAGAACGATATGCGGCTTTATCTCGTGGAATTGCTCCAGCACATGATCGAAATCCTCGATGATTTTCCCATCATTTCCGTACCGTTCGATATGCGATTGCAGCATCCCCGCCAGCTTCGGGTCATCCTCAACAATCATGATTTTGTACATCCGTTCACCCTCCATGAAGCGTCAGGCCGCTCTTTCCCCTTCGAAAGAATTCGCCTGATGGTTATGACTCCCTAACGATAGCCGCTTCAAAAAAGTTGATTCCGTCCGGCGATGCGCCCTGCACATACACCCGATTGTTCTCTTCGACCGAACGCTTGATCAGCATCGTATCCTTCAGTCTGGCCTCGTGATGATATGTAATCTTGAAGCCGGTCACTTGCCCTTCCCGAAGCTCCTGATCATCTAACACGTCAAAGCACAGATCTGCATAACGGGCATTATTCAAATGACCATTCGTATCGATTCCGCTGTATCGGACCGTATAGGTATACGCCTCATCCAGCTGTACCCCTTCCGGCAAAACGGCTTTGCTTGGCAGTTCTCCAACCGTTTCCTGACCGATCGGCACCTCGTATGGAAACATGGACGGACGCAAAATTCTCCGTTTATGAATATCCACCAGCGCCCATACCGAGCGGCCCTCGCCCAGCAATTCTCCATCGCCGTTCTTTATCCGATAATCCCGATGCCACAGCGCCCCTTTGGCCCCGCGGCTCCAGGTGTCCACATATACGGTTTCCATATCCCTTGGCATGCGCCGCATATCAAGCTCCAGCGTAATCAGCATCCAGCCCATGCCCCGCTCGATCATCTCCTCGCGACTGATCCCGAGCGCCTCAATATGCCGGTCAGCCGCTCTTTGCAAAATACTGAGCAGCGAAGACCAACGGCAATCCCCTTTAAAATCTGCATCAACCGATTGAATCGTATATTCTTCTGTCCATTTTTCAACCATAAGTCCCATGCCAGCTCCTTTATTATTATCAGACTAACCCTATTTCAAGCATAATCAAATACCCGGCGTTTATCAAAGCATGACACGGTATTTCGTCTGCTGGAAAAAAGTGATTTCGTCATCATCCGGTTTAAAAATCACGTCTTTGGTTAATAGTAAGGCACAAACAACTATAACTTATACGAGGTGATAAACAATGAGTTTTCTTTGGTCATTAATCGTTGGTGGTATCATTGGTTGGATTGCAGGCTTGATTATGGGCAGAGACATCCCCGGCGGTATCATCGGTAACATCATTGCCGGTTTTGTCGGTGCTTGGCTGGGTGGACTTCTGCTCGGGTCTTGGGGACCGGAAATGGGAGGATTCTACATCCTGCCTGCTCTGATCGGTGCCGTCGTGCTTGTCTTTATCGTCAGCCTGATCATGGGTTCGATGAGACGCGGCCGTTCCTAACTTGCTTGAACTGGATTTTTGGATTTCATGGTGTGACTCACCGGCAACTGCACGATCCAGATTACGCAGCGGTATTCGCGAATGAACGAATAAAAATCCACAACAAAACAGGGTGACCTATTCGCTATCATGGCGGTAGGTCACCCTGTTTTACATGCTCCCCTTTCTTTTTAAGAAAGAGGAAGTCCTTGCTTCTTCGCATAATTGCCCCAATGCGGCCTGCGTCCATCGATGTCGCTAAACCCGTATTCATCCGATAAATCCCAGCTAGTTAGCGCTTTGCCGCTCTTGTCGGCAACATTGGGATCGGCCGCAAGCGCCGCAATGCCCTGTCCCAGGAAATACGGGGTCTCCGACTCTATGAAATGCGGCTCTTGCGCTGTGGCATCCTGCCAATTCTCTTCCGTAACACCAAAGTGATCCAGCATTTGTTCGGAACGCAGAAATCCTGGTGTAACGGACAGCGCGGTTACCTGATATGGACGTAACTCTTCCGCCATGGCTACAGCAAGGTGAATCGCCGAAATTTTTGCCAGGCTGTAATACAAGTTCCCGCGATACCGATACGTAGATCCATCCGTAACTTCAATAACCAGTCCCCTACCGTTCTCCACCATCAGCGGAACACCGTAATAACTTGTGATCATGTGTGTGGTGACAGCTCGCTCCTGCATTAGCAATCCATCGGATAGAAACTGCTCCCAGAACGGGATGTTCCAGTGCGTGAGGTTCTCGCCTCCCCATATATCATTGACGAGGATGTCCAGTCGTCCTTGCTGGTCCTCGCGAATCCGTTCAAACAATGCTTTTACTTGCTCTTCCACGGTATGGTCACATTGCACGGCTATGCCGATCCCGCCTCGCGCCGTGACCATATCCGCCGTGTCATCAATGGTCTCGGTACGCTTGATATCCGATACCTGCCCCCGTACGCTCCGTCCTGTGCAATACACCGTTGCCCCAGAGGCACCCAGCATCACCGCAATGGCGCGGCCAGCCCCTCGGGTCGCTCCGGCAACGACGGCTACTTTACCTTGTAATGGCTTGTGCTCATTCTTATTCATAGCGTAACCTCCTACCTGTATACTGAATTTTCTCAACATCCTTATCGTATCAGTCATATATGACATCCCTTGTCTTATATCCGTGCTACAATACAATTATCTTCTACAGATATTAAAGAGGTGACATGACTTGAGGGCGGATCGTCTATTGTCCATTATGCTGATGCTCCAGAACGGAGGTAAGAAGAACACCCGTTATTTAGCGGAGCAGCTCGAGGTATCGGAACGAACCATCATACGAGATATGGAAAGTCTAAGCTCGGCCGGTATTCCCGTCTATGCGGAAAGAGGCTCCTTCGGCGGTTGGGTGCTGGAGGAGAGCTATCGAACGAACCTGACCGGAATGACGCCTGACGAGCTTATCTCCCTGCTGGTCTCCAGTCATAGTCCGCTCATCGGAGATTTGGGAATCCGCAAACAGTTTGATGCGGCTTATCAGAAATTATTGGCCTCTTCCCCCCGCTCCATTCGGCAGGACGCCGAAATCATTCGGGAGAAAATCCATATTGATGGCGCAGGCTGGCACTCCTACCGTGAATCGCATCCGTATCTTACAGTGCTTCAGGAGGCACTATGGCTGGATCGTATCACCCGTATTCAATATATGAAGGGAGAGGAGCGGGTCGAAAGAATCATTCATCCGCTCGGCCTAGTTGCCAAACGCAGCACCTGGTATGTGGTCGCGGAATCCGAAGGCGATATGCGAACCTACCGTGTATCGAGAATCGTGGATGCCGTCATGTCCGAGGATACCTTCGAGCGCCCGGCTGATTTTAATCTATCCGAGTATTGGGAGGAGTCGCTGGCACGGTTCATGCAGAATCTTCCGCAGTATCCGGCACAGGTTCGAATGACCGTCTCTCTGATCAAGCGCTTTGAGCGCGAGCGATACGTAAAAATAATCCGATGCCACATGGAAAGCCAGCACGACGGATGGATAGCAGCCGATTTGGAATTCAACACCTTAGAATCGGCCTCAGCATTACTTCTAAGCTGCGGAGCGGAAATCGAGGTGATGGCCCCGCAGGAGCTGCGTGAGCATGTCAGCACAGCCGCAAAAGCCATTTCACGGCTATATGAATAGATCATAAGAAAAACGCCTAACGACATACTTTCTTTCTGCTATCTAAAAAAAAGCACCAGGCAAATGCCTCAAAAGGGAGGCTTGCCCGGTGCTTTTTGCTGCGCATATATGCGCCCTCATTATTGAATGGTATGGAGAGGCTTTAGGTTGGCTTCAATCTGTTCCCGCTTCTTCTCAAGGAACGGTGGCAGCGCAAGGGATTCGCCGAGATGATCGATATGCTCATCCGTGTCAAAACCCGGGCCATCAGTAGCTACCTCGAACAAAATACCGTTAGGCTCTCTGAAATACAAGGAACGGAAATAGAAACGATCAACAAACCCCGAATTCGAAAATCCTACATCGCCAATCCGGTTGATCCATGCTCGGAGCTCCTCCTCGTCCTCTACGCGGAATGCAACGTGATGAACGCCGCCCCGACCAAGCCGCTCCTGCGGAAGGTCCGTTCTTTCTTCAACGTGCACTTCCGCTCCCGCGCCGCCTTCTCCTGTTTCAAAAACAAGGATGTCCGCCTGCCCGTCTACTGGCGAGGCATACTGACCTTTGTAACGGAAGCCCATCAGCTCCGTCAATACCTTCACGGTCTGCACTGGATTAGGTACAGTCAGCTGCACCGGACCTAATCCGATGATAGCGTATTCCGCAGGAACCGGTCCCTTTTCCCAAGGGATGCCCCCAGGAACTCCCTCATTATGTTCATCCGAAACCAGAATGATGCGCTGGCCCTCGAAATCTCTGAAGAGAAGCGTCAATCGGCCGGCACGTTCCTTGATCTCCTCGCGTTCTACCCCATGTTCATCCAGCCGCTGGGTCCAATATTCCAAAGCGCGGTCACTAGGTACGCGGAGGGATGTTGCCGAGATGCTGTTGTTTCCCTCGCGGGTCCGGCCTGCCATCGGAATTTCGAAGAAGGTCAGCTCCGTCCCAGGGTTTCCTTTTTCATCGCCATAAAACAGATGGTATACCGATACATCGTCCTGGTTCACCGTTTTCTTGACCAGCCGCATGCCAAGAACCTTCGTATAAAATTCGAAGTTCCGCGAAGCCGCAGCCGTTAACGCAGATACGTGATGAATTCCTTTAAACTTCATGACTTCAACCTCCATCTATATTTGATTTATTCTTCATTAACAAAACACTATCTCAGGCACCTGTCCTGTTGGATAAACGCCTTATTCAAAAAACACCTTCACTTTTGCTTCCTCAACTTATCGTGTGCATCTGGCGCTTAATCTCAGTTTAGTATTTAACTCAGGAATCGTCAAGTCTTAATATTAAGATATTTAAAGTAAAAATAACAGAACTCCTTTTTTCCCTGATCAAACCCGGAAAAAATAGATCTGTTATTCATTCCCTGCTATGCTGAAGGCTATCCTCACATGATTGGCCCAGTAACACCACGAACGAATCATCGCCTCTTTATGTATTGGATATCGCCTCTTCGCGATACTCGGAGGGCGTTTTCCCTGTTATTTTCTTGAATACTTGCGTGAAATATCGAGGGTCCTGATACCCTACCAGCGGCGCTACCTGGTATACCTTCACATCCGTATTCAGCAAAATGCTTTTGGCCTTCTCGATCCGGCATTCCGTCAAGTACTCCAGAAACGTATATCCCGTTGTTGCCTTAAACAGGGTGCAGAAATGGCTGATGCTCAAATCCGCCAGCTCCGAAACCTCTTCAATGCTGAGATCCTTCTGATAATTTTCCGCGATATAATCCTTGGCCTTACCCATAACGGCCTGGACATTGTCCTTGGCCTGCCCGGACCGGCTCTCGGCAATCCATTTGCTGAAATGGCTCTTGATGACATCCATCAGCTGCTGAAGGGTGCGGGAAGCATGAAGCTCCTGCAGCAGTTCCTCCAGCGACCACTCAAACAGCACCTTCATATGCTCAAACTGCCGATACAGCACAACGCTCATCTCCAGCAGCACCCGCTCGGTCATCTCCCGGCTGAAGGCATGCTCCTCGATATAAGCCTTGGTCTCGTCAAAAAGCTCCAACAGCCTCTCCTTGTGAAGCGTGCGGATGCTTTCCACCATGAGCGACTCTAGATGCTTCGGATACTTTGCTTCGCTGGCCGTTTCCATAATGGAATCGGGAGTCCCGAGGAACACACCCTCTTCCCCGGAATAGAACCGCTGGTATAAGGCGCGGACGGCCGTCTCGTAAGCCGTCCCCAAGCGGTCAATCCCGGCCATGCTGGGGCTGAAGCCGACCGAGCAGGACAGCTTCGTATTCCGCTTGATCAATTGCACCAGATCCCTGCCGATATCCTCCTGCCGCTCTTTCGTCAGGTTCGGAAACAGCAGCACCCATTCACCGCTGCGGAAAGGGAATACCGTCAGTCCGCCATGCTGCAAAGACCATTCCTCGAGGACGTTCCGTACCGCAAAGAGCCACAGGCGCTTCTCATCCATGCTCCACAACTCGTTAAGCCGCAAGTAATGATCCAATTGAATGACGGCCATCGTGTATCCATGCTCCAGCTCGCTGTCTTCCAACCACTGCATATGCTGCAAGGGGCTTCGATTTCCCTCGATAAATTCCGTCAGCATCCTCTCCCGGGCCAGCAGCGATAAAACCTTGATCGAGTGCATCATGTGGTCATCCGCAATCTGCTTCTCCAGGGTTCTGGCTGCCTTGGCTATCGTTTCCGTCAGCTCATCGTGATCGATCGGCTTCAGCAAGTAATCGAAAGCCCCTTCGCGCAGCGCTTCCCTTGCGTATTCGAACTCTCCGTACCCGCTAATGAAAATAATGATCCGCCGTGCCTGATCCGCCTTCAGCTCCTTCATGAGCGTAATGCCATCCATTCCCGGCATCCGAATATCGCTGATGATCATATGCGGCGACACTTCACGCGCCAGCTTGAGAGCGCTGTCCCCTGTCTTGGCCTCCCCTACGACTTCCAGATCCAGCTCATCCCAGGGAATGGCTGCCCTTAGACTGCGCAGAATGATCGGCTCATCATCAACCAGAATGACTCTGAATTTTCCATCCGATCCGCCCATGACGTTCCCCCTTGTCTCTTTTGGTTACTCCGGCACCGTGTTTCGCCTTAGCTGCCAATAGCGCACCGAGGACTTCTGTATCTGTTCCAGTGCGCCGGCCGCTTGCGTCCGTCCTCCAATCATATCCTCGATCACTTTGAGGAATAAACGGTTCACCTCAGGTGACAGCTTGTTGTCATATGGCAGAAAGGTACTCGTGGATTCCTCCATCAATTCCGTGACCTGAGCAAACACCGGCCCGGTTTTCTTCGAATCATAGGCAACCTTCATCGAAGGGACGCGGAGCCCTTCATACACCAGCCGCGTCTGCACCTCTGGGGTATAGAACATGCCCAGCAGCTCCAAAGCCGCTTGCTTCTTCGACTCATCCATATCCGATGACAGCCCGATGCCAATGGTGTATCCGCCTGCCAAGGATCGTTCTTCACCGGGAAGAAGGGACGGAAAGGGAATGACGCCTACCTCGTTCTGAAAATCCGGATGATCCTCATTCCGGAACAGCGTGATGTCCCAGCTGCCGTTCAAATACATCGCTGCTTTCCCTTCAGTGAACTGGGCTATCGCTTCTTCCGTGGAAATATCATTCGCGTTCGGACTGAACGCCCCTTCGTTGATCCACGACTCCAGCTGCTCAAACGCCTTCAAATATGACTCATGCACAAAGCTGACCTGATCCTCTCCTTCAACCAGCCGGTCAATCAGCTCCGGCCCCGCGTATCGATCCATGAAATAATGCGCAAAAATCCCTGCCGGCCAGCGGTCTTCATTCCCAAGCGCAAAGGGAATGATATCGTTCTCGCGAAGCTTGCGAATCACCTCATTCAGCTCTGCCAGCGTCTTCGGAGGCTCCAGATTCAGCTTCCGGAATAAAGCCCGGTTATAATAGATCGGCTCCGCGTGCCCCTCAAAAGGCAGGCCGTAGATCCGATTGTCGAAGGTCCAATGGTGCAGATCCTTGAATTGCTCCTTCAGACCGGTATCCTGCAAAAAATCCGTTAAATCCATCAGCCGGTTGGATCTGGCATACGGCATAATCTCGGCTCCGCCGAACAGGACAAACATATCCGGCGGCGTACCCGTGACCATCTCGCTTTTCAGCTTTTGCTCCCGATGAATCGTCTGATCGATGCTCTCAAAGTTCACCTTTACATTGGGATGCGCTTTCTCATACGTGCGGACAATGCTCTCGAATATGGCCAGCACCGGTTTGTCATGCTCCTTGTTCCAGAAATGCCGGAACGTCAGCGTAATTTTCTCCGGCTGTTCCTCCTGGGCCGGTCCCTGACTCTGCACCGTAACCCACGCGACAGACAGCGTTAGCAGCGTGGCATATCCGACAATCCAGCCCCAATTCCAAAACCACCTCACGCTGCAGCACCCCCTGTCATGTCAGTATTTTCGGTATTCGGATTCGTATCAAGGAGCCGTAACCGGGCGAGGAACAGATCATCAATCCGTAACGACTGCCAAACCGGATCCGCAGCCTTTCATGCACATTCTTCAGACCGACTCCATTCTCGCGATACTTCTTCAGTTGTCCCTGGTCCGTATTCCACAGTTTGATCAGCGTCTCCGGATCAAAACCCGGACCGTTGTCCTCCACATCAATCACGATATCCTCGCCGTCTTCGGACACCCTGATCGAGATCAATCCGCTTTCCTCCATCGGCTCAATCCCGTGATATAAAGCGTTCTCAACAATCGGCTGAACAATCAGCTTTTGCGTAACGTAGTGCTTCAGCGTATTCGGAAGCTCTATGCCGTAATCAAACTTTTCTTCAAACCGGAATTTCTGTATCCGCATATAATGCTGGACATGCTCCAGCTCCATACTCAGCGGTATGAGCTCATGATGCTCGCTGATGCTGATGCGAAGCAGCTTTCCAAGAGAGACCACCATCTTGCTGATATCCTTGTTTCCTTGTAGCACGGCCATCGAATTAATCGATTCCAATGAATTGTATATAAAATGCGGATTGATTTGAGCGACCAGCGCCTGGAGTTCCGCTTCCTTTTTCCGAGCCTGTTCCGTCTCGACCTGTCCGATCAATTCCTGGATCTGCGTGCTCATCCGGTTAAAGCCGTCAATTAACAGATCCGTCTCGTCCTCCGCCACTTTATGCGATGGGATCGGAACGAAGATTCCCTGCTTGACGCGCTTCATCCCGTTCACCGCGCTGATGATGCTGCGCACCATTCTGCGCACAAAAAAACGGTCGAACAGGAATGCCGACACGAGCGAGATCAATCCCAGAATCAAGGCCAGATTACGAATCGAGACCGATTCGGCCGAGATAAGTTTGCTTGGCGTGATAGCGACCAGAAACCATTCTTTATTATGCGAAGGAGAATACGTGATCAGCGATTTTTCATCGGCATATTGATCGATATAATAGCCTTTTCCATTCGTATAGCTATCCGACAGAAACGGGAACGCCGTCCGCTCCCCGATATGTCCGCCCGACTTGCTGAATACGATCCGACCCTGCTTATTGACCAGCAAAATATCTCCCTGCTTCAGCGTTGCCGCCTCCCAGAATACCTGATCGAGCAGATCCGGCTTCACATAAATCATGACAGTCCCAATATCCTCCAGCGAGTAATAATCCTTAATGACTCTGGATTGGATCAAAACGGGAGAACCGGATGCCGCAGAGCCGTTCTCGCCGGGACCGACCCATACAGGGCGCCCTTCCGCCTCCTCCACCGCTTCATACCATTCCTGTTGTCTCAGCTCCTGAAGCTCCATTCCGCCATTCGTATGATAAAGCAATTGGTCGTTGGAATAAAAGGCAAACGACGCAATCATCGGATGATTGATCAAATTGTTGATCTCCTGACGCTGCTCGTAGGTAACCGCGTATTCCGGCTGTTTCAACATCTGCTGAACCGACTGCTGGGTGATCGCCGAGTTCGATATCGTCGTGATTTCATTCAAGGCAAACTTCAGCTTCCGATCCGTTTCCAGAAGCGAAATCCAGTAGAAATCATTCGACTTCTTCTCCATCGCTTCTGAAAAGCTGTAATAGGATACCCCGCCCAGCGCAATAACCGGAATGAAGACCAGAAGAATAATAGCGAGCAATATCTTTCGGCGGAGTTTCATGGATCCTTCCTCCCTCCACTCTACTATGTCTATTATTCTTCATGACAGTCCGCATTCCTTGTAAGACATCACCCCGCATGTTAACTTTTTATCGCGCCTGATGTCAGACCCGCGATGACATAGCGGCTAAACAATAGAAACACAATGAGAAGCGGCAGCGTCGCCGTGAAGGTGGCCGACATGATCATTCCGAAATCAAGGCCGTCCTTATTGGTGAACAATTGCTGCAGCGCAATTTGAATGGTGTAATTCTCTCTGTTTTTCAATACGACGAGCGGCCAGAAGAAATCATTCCACACATTCATGAAATTCAGAATCCCCAGTGTAGCCATCGCCGGTGTTACGACAGGAATGGCTATGTTCCAGAAAATCCGGAAATGTCCGCCGCCATCAATCCGCCCCGCTTCGATCAGCTCGGTATGAACGGCAGAAGCAATGTACTGCCGCATCCAGAAGATGCCGAAGGCATTGACCATGGCGGGAACGATCAGCGCTTTGTAGCTGTCGATCCAGTGCAGCTTGGCCATGATGACGTACTGTGGAAGCACGCCCAGCTGAGCAGGCACAAGCATCGTGGCAATGACAAAAACAAACAGCGTCTTCTTCAAAGGGAACTCATACTTGGCAAAAGCATAACCCGCCAGCGTACAGAGGAACACAACGGACAATGTAACGGCTGTAGACACAACGACCGAGTTCATCAATGCCCTGAAAAAATCCGTTCGCTCCAGCACGCGCGAGAAGTTATCCAGAAACTCCGTTCCGGGCGTAAGCAGCGGCGGGATATGAAATGCCGCATCCTTGTCATTCGTAGCTACGACAAACATCCAGTAGAACGGGAAGATCGAGACCAGCGCGCCAAGGATCATGAAGAGGTAGAAGAAGAATTTGGCGACAACACCGGGTTCATCCGGTTTTTTTCGGCTTATGGCGACTGTGCTCATGCTTTTTTACCTCCCGTATCTTTACCTTCGCGGCCCACCATCATATTCAATACCGAGAACAGAATGGTGGCGATAAACAAGAGCACCGCCGTTGCCGCAGCCGTACCGAAAAATCCGTTCTTAAATGCTTCATTATACAGATAAGTGACCATCGTTACCCCTTCCTGACGCGTAGAGCCCGTGCCGGACTGACCGAGGAATACATATGGCTCCGTAAACAATTGGAGCGCGCCGATCGTCGATACCAAGGTCACAAACAGAATGAATGGCCGAAGAAGCGGCAGCGTGATATAGAGCAGCTGCTGGCCTCGGGTGGCGCCGTCGATTTTGGCCGCTTCATAAATATCGGTCGGAATGCTCTGCAGACCCGACAGAAAAATAATGGCGTTATAGCCCATCCACCGCCACATCACCATGGTCGAAATCGCGATTTTGACACCCCACCAGCCGGAGTTGAACGGTACGCTTTCCGCGCCGAAGGTGTTCAGCATCCAGTTGACCATCCCGTTGTTGCCAAACATCGTACTGAACACCAGCGTCACGGCAACGATGGAGGTGATGTTCGGCATGAAATACAGAATGCGGAATGTGTTCTTGAATTTGTTCAATGCCGAGCCCAGCATAACCGCAACAAATAATGCCACAATCAGCTGCGGCACGGTACCCATCAAAGCCATAATGAGTGTGTTGCTAAACGCGATCCAGAAGGTCGGGTCGCTTGTAATCAGCTCGTAGTTCTTGAAGCCGACGTACTTCATCGGTCCGAGTGCGTCCCATTTGAAGAAGGACAAATAGATGGTAAACAGAATCGGATACAGTCCAAAAATTGCGAACAAGATGAAGAAAGGCGATATGAATGTATAAGCCGTAAACCGGCTTCGCACGGTCTCCGTCAACAAACGCCGCCTCTGGGGCACCGGTTGCGGTGACTCTGCTGTAGCTGTGTCTGCCATGAATGCACCTCCAGGTAGGTAAGGATAAATCCGAATCCGAGCGAAGAGAGCTTCCTCCCTACTCGGATTCGGACGGATTACGGGCTAAACGGGCTAGCGAGGAATGATCCTTTTCCTAGCTGCGATCAACCAGCGTCTTGATTTGTTTCATTGCGCTTTCCCATTCTTTTTGCGGGTCGGCCTTTTTCTCCAGCACGTTTTTGAGCGCGTTCTTGATAATCGTGTCGGTCTGGTCGTGAAGCGGTCCGTAGTAAACCGGCTTGATGCGTTCCGCCGATTTGGCATATGCTTCAGAAATGACCTGGCCGCCGAAGAATTCATCCTTCTCTTCCGTGAATGAAGGCTCGCTGTAAACCGCCGGGATAGATGGGAACAAGCCGCTGTCCTTGAACGATTTTAGCTGATTCTCCTTGTTGAGCACCCACGAGATAAATTCGTAGGCTTCCTTAGAATGCTTGCCTTCCTTCGGCAAGGTCAGGAACGAACCGCCCCAGTTGCCTGCTCCTTCAGGAAGCTGGGCAATCTGCCATTTGCCGGCGGTATCCTTGGCATTGCGGATCGTGCCGGCAATCCAAGCCGGGCCGAGCATGACGCCAAAGTCTCCATCATTAATCGCTTTTTGCCATTCAGGAGACCACAGAATCCAGTTGCCGATCCAGCCTTCCTGAATTCCTTTTACCGTAAAGTCGTAAGCTTTTCTCACTTGCGGATTCGTATCTCCGATAAAGGAGCCGTCCTCTTTGTTGAAGTAGATTTGATCCGGGGACTGGTCGCGCACCCCGTTATATACCAGGTCCGTCAAGTCCGCGAACGGTTTTCCTGTTTTGCTTGTGAAGTCCTTGGCTACGCTGGCGAATTTATCCCATGAATCAATCGCTGCGCTAAACCCGTCCGGATCCGTTGGCAATCCGGCTTGCTCAGCCAGATCCGTACGGTAATATACAACCGTAGGACCGATGTCTGTAGGCAGACCGAGTTGGAAGGAGCCGTCAACCGATGTGGCCTGCTTCCATTTCCACTCCAGGTAGTTGCCTTCTAAGTCTTTGGCGCCAAGATCGTACAGATTGTAGAATTTATCCTGGTTGTTGATAAAACGCTCCATAAAGGCGATTTCTAATTGGAAAATATCAGGCGCACCCGAACCTGCGGACAACGCTGTCGTCAGATTGTTGTGATGTGCGGTTTGGTCCGACGTATTCTGGAATCTGAACGTGATGTTCGGATGCTCCTTCGTATATTCCTTCGCCAGATCCTCATAGTTGGTCGTTCCCAGCGACCAGAAGGAGAGCTCGATTTTCTCTGTGGACTCGGTTCCTTCTTTCGTATTGTCCGTCTCTTCGTTGCTGCTGCCTCCCCCCGGAGATTCAGCCGTACTGCTTCCGTTACCGCCTCCGCCTCCACATGCGGCCAGCGTGAACACCATGATGATACTCAGGAGCAGCATGCTCCATGACTTAAACCTTTTCATCGTTCTACCCCTCTTCCATGAAACGTATTTTTCTTCTTTAGTCTAATGAAAGCGGCGCCAAATTTTGAGGTGGTAAACTTTCGAATTTGAGTTGAATTTATTACGATTCAGGTTCGTTTATCCAAAAATTGCAGCACAAAAAAACCGCATATCGAATGTCGATAGCGGTCTTATAGATTTCATGATGTTCCATCGTTTTCATGTAACGAATTTATATCGTCCATTTTACGATGGAGCCGGCATAGGTCATTCCCCCGCCAAACCCGTAGAGTAAGACGTGGTCTCCCGCTTTTAGCCGTCCTTCATCCACCGCCAGCTGAAGTGCAAGCGGAATGGAGGCTGCCGACGTATTCCCGCGGTACTCGACGCTGGTTAAGGTGCGGTCCAT
The DNA here is from genome assembly GCF_037993005.1 of Paenibacillus sp. FSL F4-0100. Taxonomy (NCBI): domain Bacteria; kingdom Bacillati; phylum Bacillota; class Bacilli; order Caryophanales; family Paenibacillaceae; genus Paenibacillus; species Paenibacillus sp. FSL F4-0100. The sequence continues at coordinate 1,074,338 of NZ_CP150303.1, read as the reverse complement.
TGTAAATGGCCCCCGCTCGTTAATCGCTTCGATCATGCGAAGATTGGCGCTATGCGGGACAAACCAATCCACTTCGGCTGGAGTCATGCCCCCTTTAGCCAAAAGAGCGCGAACGCCGTCCGGAATGTTCCGAATGGCCCACTTATAAATTTCCCGGCCATTTTGAACAAGGCAGCCGCTCTTTAATTCCGTGCCGTCCATTTGCTCGGAGAGCGCTGTTTTATACAGATGAATGCCGCCTTCGCCAAAGGTTCCCGATACAGACGCTATGACACTTGGCGAATCCTCATCTTTCTCCAGCAATACGGCACCGGCGCCGTCCCCAAACAATACGCATGTCGTCCGGTCGGTGTAATCCGTAATCTTCGATAAGGTTTCCGCCCCGATAACCAGGATCTTACGGTAGGCTCCCCCGGATATTAATCCGTCAGCCATCTGGAGCGCATATACAAATCCCGCACAGGCGGCATTCAGATCCAGCGCACCCGTGCTCGCAATGCCCAGCTTCGATTGCACCCGGGAGGCTGTACTTGGAAAAGAATACTCCGGAGTACTTGTGGCTACAAGAATCATATCCGCATCCTGCACGGTAACGCCGTACCGATCAACCATATCCTCCACAGCTTTAATGGCAAGATCCGACACGTACTCGTGCGGGGCGGCAATCCGGCGTTCCCGCATGCCTGTTCGCTGGACAATCCACTCATCACTCGTTTCAACCATCTTCTCTAAATCCGTATTGGTTAATATCCGTTCAGGAACATAGGTCCCGATTGCCGTAATTCTTGACTTTGATTGGCTCATCATTCACACCTCCAAGTTTATAGCTATTATATCACCAAGTACTAGTACTTGGTACTAATTTATTTTTATATATGTTCATTACAGCCTTCACCAACTTCACCTACATCTAAACACATAACAGCCATTCCACAAAAAAACCTTTATCGCGAAAGCAATAAAGGTTCTCTAAGCACGACTAGAAATAGACTTCCTCACCGACCGACATGGAATAAATGTTAAGGTTCGGTGCTTCCTCTGTCAGACGGGCTCGTAATCGGTCCGTTTCTCGTTTGTCTGCATGGACGAGTACGGTATGCAGTGCTGGAACGCCGGTTATCATCTGGCGCACGTCCGTCAGGCCCTGGTGTACCTTATACCTGATTTTTGTGACTGAGCAGGCACCGTATGACGCCGGATGTTGAAGGAGACGATGTCCAAAAGTCCCCTGGGAAACATGACCCGTGAGCAGGACCAGATTCCGGGTATCGCTGGACATCTGGCTATAATACCACTGCGCAAGATTCGACTGCATCATCCCATCGGTTACGAACCATAGCGATGCCCCGTGCTTCTGGAGCAAGGACTCGCGTTCCACCTCGCTAGCCGGTATGATCCAATCGTTCCGATTCAGTAATAACTCCAGCTGATCTCTCATTCCTTGATCCGATTCCTGGCTGCGAAGCCACTCCGAACGCTCGAGCAGTCGCTTCATCCCCTCGATCAGCGGCGCTTCGATCACGATCGGCACGTTTCCCCAGTTCCTGTATGCCCATAGGATCATTTCCTGCCCTCGGCCGGCAGCCGGCACCGGTAATAATACCTTCCCGCCGGTTTGCAGCGTGCTCTCAATCTTTTGTTCCAATTGCTTCAGTTTATCTGCCTGTGAATTAGCGTCGGTCCCGTAAGCCGCATCCACTATAGCCAGATCCAGCAGCATGGAAGAAGGCTTGTCTACCAGCGCAGGGCTGTCATCCTCAAGCAGCAGCGATTCGGATGTATAGTCTCCTGAATAAAAGATCCGTTTTCCTTCAGCCTGTACCAAAAACCAGACAGCCCCCACCATATGTCCGCTTCGCCCCCACATGACCTCTACGCCGGGAAGCGCTTCAAACCATGTCAACTTCTCAGCCTCTTCCTCCAGGTACCGGTAGCGGATCGCCAGCTGATCCTCCTCCATATAAGGAAGCTCTACGCCTGCCCTTGCCGTGTACTCTCTCCAAGAGGCAAAGTAGGTCGTTAACTGCGCTGCCGTCTCACGGGTGGTCCACACCTCTCCTTGATAGCCAAGCCGGTACAGGAGCGGAATCGCCACCGAGTGATCCTCATGGGCATGCGACAGAAACACGGCATCCAGCTTCGGCACCTGTTCTTGCTGGATCATGGGATAGTCTCCCGATCCTTCCTTCTTGACGCCACAATCCAGGAGTAAATGAACCTGGCTGCCACTTAGTAAATAGGCGGAACGGCCATGCTCGCCTGCACCGCCCCACACCGTCAGTTTCATCATGATGCATTCCACTTTCTTTTAGAATTCATAGCTTCGACCAGCAGTAACAGCAGCACCGTCATACCGACGGAGACGACGGCCATCGCCATCCCGAGAGACACCTGTCCCTGCTCAAACTGCGCAAAGATATATGTAGCTGATGTCTGCATCGATGGAGGCAAAATGAACAGTGACCCGACCAGCTCCCGTGACGCAATCGTGAAGGTCATGATCCATCCTGCCAGCATGCCGGGCATAATCAGCGGCAGCAGAATCCGCCGCAATATAAGCAGAGGACCGCCTCCAAATACCTGCCCCGCCTGAAACAGGGTACCGTCAATCTGCGTAAAGCTGGCCTTCACATATTGCACCGTGTATGGGAGGAACAGCACGACGTACGTCAGCACCACCATCCCATAGGTATTGTAGAGCGTAACCGGCATCCATGGCGCATTCCAGAGCAGGATCAAACCGACCACCATCACAATGCCGGGGACCGTATTCGGCAAAAGACTTAACAGATCGATGACCCGCTGCAGCCGTGCCTGGGACTTGCCGATCGTTAGGGCAAAACCGGTACCGAGTAGAACAGCAACCGTAGATGCTGCAAGCGACAGACCCAGACTGTTACTAATGGCTTTCTGGCTGACCGATCCCCAGGACAGCAATTCCTTGTAATGATCAAGCGTCAGATTATCTAAGGACAATCCGGCTCCGCGGAGCTTCATCAGGGATGCCGCAATGATTGAAAAATAAGGAATGCCGACAGACAATATCAGCAGCAAACCGATGTATAAAGCGCAGACGGCGCCTTTGCTGCCGCGCAGCGAATATCTTTTGGAGCGCTGACCTTTGCCGCCGACAAGACGGTAGGTAAACCTCCGGCTGATCGTAGACTGCATGTACCACATCACCAGACAAACCGACAGCAGGACTGATGCCAGCGAGGTCGCTTTACCGAAATCGATGGGCCAGCTAGAAATATATTTGTGGATTTCCGAGGTCATCACATAATAGCCGATGCGGCGACCAAACGTTGCCGGCGTGCCGAATTCCGCAATGGTTTTGACGAACACCAGCATCGCACCCATGCCGTAAGAGGATAACAGCAGCGGCATTATGATTCTTCTAAACCGGTATCCTGCGCTTCCGCCATGAACCGCTCCGGCCTCCTCAAGATTACCGCCGATCCGGATCAAAGCGTCCCGCAGCAGCAGGTAGAGAAACGGGAACAAGTGCAGACTCATGATCAGCACCATGCCTCCGAAGCTGAAGAAGGAATCGCTCCATCTCGCTGCTCCCGGCAGCCACTGCTGTAAATATCCGCCCTTTTGCATAAATAGAATCCAGCCCATCGAACCGATATACGGCGGGGTCATGAACGGAATCATCAAGATCACGTCCACCCACCGATGCTGTCCCAACCGGGTTTTGGCCATCATCCAGGCAAGCGGCAGCGCAAACAGTGTCGATCCTGCCACCACGCATACCCCTAGCCAGATGGTTTGCAGCAAAATACCGGACAGCTCATGACCGGCTATCGTTCGTATCGGCGCCAGCCAATCGAAGTGCTGATCCGGGTATACACTTTGCCAAAAAATAAGCAGCAATGGCACACCGATGCTTATAATAAGAAGAAAAAGGGCGAGAATAACGCCCATTTTCCGTAAAAATCGCTGACTGTCCATGATGACAGGTCTCACTGCGGTTCACCTCACATTGCCTTCCTGTGGTTCGCTCCTAGAGGTTGTTCAAAAAGTCCGATTTTGATCACGAAGTGAATCAAGAAGCAACTCGGCATCGAATCTTGAATTCATCCGGGCCTTCCGGTGCTCACGTACAAACTACGTACGCTCCGCTCCTCACTCCCTAGCTTCATCCAACTAAGGCGTTTTGTAAAAACGCACATCGGAAGCATAAGCTTCGGTGCTGAAAACCGACCTTTTTGAACACGCACTCTTATGCACTTACTTGAATACTTCGGAAAAACGTGCTGCCGTCTCGTCCCCATGGTCATTCATCCAAGCCCAATCCACTTTAAACACCGGAATATCTTTCAGATTGGTCCGGCCTTCGGCCTCCACATCCTCACGACCCGGAATCAGATAGGCATCCGCCACCAGTTTCTGCGCTTCGTCAGACAGCAAGTAGTCGATGAAAGCCTTGGCATTATCTACGTTCGGACTGGATTTCAAAATCGCAGCCGGTCTCGGACTCACGACAGTTCCTTCCTCCGGGTATACAATGTCAAGCGGCTCGCCTTTGGCTTTAGCCGAATAAGCCATATAATCCACGCCTGCAGCAACCAAACTCTTGGCACCGGTGATCACAGGGTCCAGCGCTTCCTGGTTCGCTCCTGCCATAGCAGTCCCATTGGCTTTATAATCCTCGAACAGTTTCCAGCCTGCGTCGCCCTTCACACTCAAATAGCCCGTGATAAAATCCAGCGCCGATCCCGACAGCGTCGGATCCGGAATATTGACCGCATCCTTCCACTCTGGCAAGCCTAAGTCCGCCCAGCTTTGAGGCGGCGCAGAGACCAGATTGGTGTTGTATACAATCCCGAGCGCCGATGCGCTTGTGCTGAAATAATTTCCTTCCGCGTCGGACCAATCCTTATTCAGCTTGTCCGCATTGGCAGCTTCAGGATAAGGCAATGTCAGACCATCCGCCTTGAGCGCCTGTGCGGATGGGAGGGAGGCCAGAATGACAACATCCGCGACCGGATTCGATTTTTCCGCTTCCATCCGTGCCAAAATTTTGCCCGTTGTGCCTTGGAACATCTCTACCTTCACTCCGGTCTTAGCTTCAAAACCGCTCACGATATTGTCGGCAAGCTTTTGAGGGCCAGCGCTGTAAAGGACGAGCTTACCTCCGGCTTGCGCACTCCCCGATGCAGTTTGCTTGCCTGTATCCTGTGCCGGCTTAGTAGCTGAATCCCCATTCGGCGTACTACCGCATCCAAACAGACTTAGGCTCATAACCGATGCCAACAACAGTACCGCGCTTTTTTTCCGGAACTTCAATTGACTCATTTCTCCCCAACTCCCCTTCATCTTAGCCTGCAGCAGCAGGTGTGCGTTTTGCTATATTCTGTTGCATGCTCACGTTCTTATCATGACTTGTTCCTTCACCCATCTGGCAGATCGTATGCGGAGACACGTACAGATTCACGCGTTCTCCGACCGGAATTCTCTTGTCCAGGTAAGCGGTCCACTTGTCCAAACCATCCACCTGTAAGCGAATTTCGTATCGCTCGCCTACATAGCTCACGCTTAGCACGGTTGCCTGATAGCATGCATCCTCCGTGCTTGTCCTGCTCCAGCTCACATGCTCCGGCCTCACCATGGAGTGATCGACCGTCAACCAATTGGACTTGCCGATAAACGAAGCCACAAAGGGATGACTGGGTGTTTCATATATCATCTCCGGGGTTCCACGCTGCAGGACTTCCCCTTTCCGCATGACCACAATTTCATCCGACATCGACATGGCTTCCACCTGATCGTGTGTGACATAAAGGGCAGTCAACCCCATATCCTTCACAAGCGACATCATTTCGATCCGCATTTCCTCCCTAAGCACCGCATCCAGCGCACTCAGAGGCTCATCGAACAGTACTAGAGCCGGACGGATCGCTACTGCTCTGGCAAATGCAACCCGCTGCTGTTGTCCACCGGACAGCTGATGCGGATAACGGTCTTCCATTCCTTCTAAACGGACCATAGCCAACGCTTCGGTTACTTTTTGCCTGAGATCCGTCTTAAGCTTGGCCGCTTTTAATCCGAAAGCAACGTTCTCGTATACCGTCATATGCGGCCAGAGGGCAAAATCCTGAAATACCATCCCGAAGTTGCGTTTGTGCGCCGGCACATCAATCTTCTTGTGCACGGAGTAGATACACCGGTCTTCCGCATAGATTTCTCCTCCGTCCGCCTGTTCCAGCCCGGCGATCATCCGCAGCAGTGTCGTTTTGCCGCAGCCTGACGGCCCGAGCAATGTGGTGAATTGACCGTGACGCAGTTTTAAATCGGTAGGAAGTAACGCGGGTGTACCTTGAAACGATTTTTGAATGCCCCTGATTTCAATATCCACTTTCGATCCCAACCTGTCTTCTTAAGCTATTTCCAGTGTAAGGGTTACGTTTAAGCGTTGTATTAGACCAATGTAAACTCAGAATTAACTTTTTGTTTGAATTCTGTTGATACTCATAGATTAAATCTATATAGAGAGCATAAATAAGAAATCATCAAGGGAGAGATATACGAATGAATCTGATGAAGCTGCAAATTGTGGAGCTAATCGACCGGCATCATCATATGACCAGCGTGGCAGAAATACTTGGCATTAAGCAGCCAACAGTTACTTTTCATATGAAGTCACTAGAAGAAGAACTGCAAGTCCGGCTGTTTGAGTCCCGAAGCGGAAAAACATTTCTCACCGAGGCTGGACAAGCTCTGCTGCATTATGCGGTAAAAATAAACGCGCTTGCCAAGGAGTCGGAGCGGGTCGTCCGCGAATACGACAGCTTATATCGGGGAACGCTGCACATTGGAGCCAGTTATGTCCCTGCCACCTATCTGCTGCCCGCGATATTGAATACCTTTGCCCGTGAGTTTCCTGGCATACGGATCTCCTTATCCGTCAAGCCTTCTCCGGTTATCCGTGAGATGCTAGCGCGGCACCAGATTGATCTGGGCATTATTTCATCCGAACCCTTTACGGGGTCCAGTCTGCAGGCCGAGTCCTTGTGCAAAGATGATCTGGCCCTAATATGTTCGCCTGACCATCCGCTAGCCAAAACGGATTCGCTGCAGCCCGAGCAGATCATTCGCACTCCCTTCGCCTTGCATGGAACCGAATCCAGCACAAGGCAGCTGACCGACCTGTGGCTGGAGCAGCATGGTTTGCATATGCGGAGTCCCGTAAAGCTGGACTCGCTGGAAGCGATCAAGCAACTTGTGTTGTTGGGGGACCATGTTTCCTTTATGTCACGGATGGCGGTACAACGGGAGCAGCAGCAAGGTTTACTGCACATTATGCCGATTCCCGGCCATCGAGCATCCCGGCACATATTCAGCGTCCATAATAAGGACCGTCTTCCTTCCGTCCAAATTCAGCGTTTTCAAGAGGTTTTGCGTGAAGTGGGCAAACAATTGGAGCAGGTCCTGTGATCTAGGTGAGTATATTCTGTAAGCTATGTGGATGGATTAACAAAAAATGTATGCTGCTATTCAATAATTCTATAAACATTTGATACAATCGCCCTCCCCCGTTAACAACTCACAATTATTCAGCGTTTAAAGTAAGCTGTGTACCTAAATCCAGCTTATGGGAGTGATTGTGTTGAGAAAATGGAAACAGCTGACGTTGTCTTTCATGGTAGGTTTCGCGACTCTAGGAAGTGGACTAACCGGTCTCCAGTCGGAGGTTTCGGCCGCCGCCAATGCCGTGCCTTCGTATGAAGTGAAGTTCCTTGCCAAACCCGAAACCGTGCTGGAATCCAGTGGGAGCCTGCGGAGCGAAGTCATTCAAGCATTCGGAATAGCCTCTGTTCCCCAAGCGATCGGTGTTGCTTATTATGATACAAACAACCTGGAACTGGATGCCGAAGGCTGGAATGTCCGTTTTCGCAAAAAAGAGGATAAAGATAACTACGAGCTTACCTATAAGAAACGGTATCCCATCGTGAATGGAGATATTAACGCGGCGCTCAGCTTGGCAAACCAGGAAGGCTTTGATGCTTCGGATGACAATTACGAGGCCGAGATTGATTGGGGCTACGGCAAACAAACGCTTAGTTTCTCCAACACCAAGAAAGTAGGCACGAATACAACCGGCACAACGCTTCCATCCGAACAAGACGCTTTGGCTTTACTGCTGGACAAACTACCGGGTAAGCTCAAAAAATGGTCCTCTCCGAATTGGGGTCAACAAAAGCTCTCACAGTCCCGTATTCATGGACCGCTGACGTTCTACCGCTATGAAGGATCATGGAAAGGCCAGAAAATGAGCCTCGAAGTTTGGCCGATCCGCAATGCAGACGGCACAGGAACCGAGAATCTGATCGAAATCTCTTTTAAAACGTCCGATGTCTCGGTTGCTTCCCAACTCCGATCAGAGCTAATGGACACCCTCGGATCTAACGGTTGGCTGCTTCCTGCGGACGGCTTGAAAACACAGCTGATATTGGAAAGATACTAAGATAAAGATATTTAAGATAAAAAAAGATATTAAGGTAAAGAAAAGAAGGGCGCCCAATAGCGGGTGCCCTTCTTTCTGATGCTTCATGATTCTTTTCACGAGTTCGTGCGGGGGATAACAAAAAAGACCGCTATCGATTACTCGATAACGGTCTTTATGGTTGTTCGCTTGGCGACGTCCTACTCTCCCGGGACCCTTCGGTCCAAGTACCATCGGCGCTGGAAGGCTTAACGGTCGTGTTCGGTATGGGAACGCGTGGAACCCTTCCGCCATCGCCACCAAACGCTTCAGATGCTTGATCACCTGAAAACTAGATACGAAACGAATTTGCAGCACATTGAAATATGTTTTGGATAAGCCCTCGACCGATTAGTATTGGTCAGCTCCATGCATTGCTGCACTTCCACCTCCAACCTATCTACCTCGTGGTCTTCAAGGGGTCTTACTAGTTGGGAAATCTCATCTTGAGGGGGGCTTCACGCTTAGATGCTTTCAGCGCTTATCCCTTCCGTACGTAGCTACCCAGCCATGCTCCTGGCGGAACAACTGGTGCACCAGCGGTACGTCCATCCCGGTCCTCTCGTACTAAGGACAGCTCCTCTCAAATTTCCTACGCCCACGACAGATAGGGACCGAACTGTCTCACGACGTTCTGAACCCAGCTCGCGTACCGCTTTAATGGGCGAACAGCCCAACCCTTGGGACCTACTTCAGCCCCAGGATGCGATGAGCCGACATCGAGGTGCCAAACCTCCCCGTCGATGTGGACTCTTGGGGGAGATAAGCCTGTTATCCCCAGGGTAGCTTTTATCCGTTGAGCGATGGCCCTTCCATGCGGTACCACCGGATCACTAAGCCCGACTTT
>NZ_CP150303.1:145000-1060000 GCF_037993005.1 Paenibacillus sp. FSL F4-0100 | reverse complement strand
GCACCTTGGTGTCTGTACGTCCAGTCAGCTTGCCGAATACTGCAAGAATCACATAAGCAATGATGCCGGCAGAGATACCGTTTGCGATACCGCCAGTGAAAGGCATCAGGATGATGGTCAAGAATGCCGGGAACGCCTGCATGAAGTCATCCCACTCGATATCGCGTACCTGACTCATCATCAGTACACCGACAATGACAAGCGCTGGAGCTGTAGCAGCCGAAGGAACAACCAGAGCAATCGGAGCTAAGAACAATGCCAGAATAAAGAGTACGCCAGTAGTAACCGCAGTCAAACCTGTACGTCCACCCTCTGCAACACCGGAGGTACTTTCTACGAAAGCAGTGATTGTACTTGTTCCAAGGAATGCGCCCGCGCTTACGCCGCCGGCATCCACGAGCATCGCTTTACCAAGCTTCTTCTCGCCTTCCTCTTTGTTCTTCAGGAGTCCCGCACGGCCTGCGGTACCAACCAATGTACCGAACGTATCGAACAGTTCAACGAATGTAAAGATGAAAATAACTTCTAGAAGACCCATGCCAAGCGCGCCCTTCAAGTCCATCTGACCGACAGCCAGTTTATCAAATGAAGGAATCCAGCTTGCAGTACTCAGACCTGACAGATCGGTTACTCCCATTGGAATACCAATCAGCGTTGTCAGCACGATACCGATAAGCAAAGCGCCCTTCAATTTGAGAACCATCAGGATGGCGATCAGGAACAGCCCGATTATCGCAAGCAGCGTATCTTTGTTCTGAATGAAATTCCCAAGACCAAGATTGAAGGCACCGCCTGGTACCGGATGAGTTATATCCGTTCCTGGGTTAATGGAAGCCGTTACGATGTTGCCCAGCTTAAGACCAACGATGGTAATGAACAAGCCGATACCGACCGTAATGGCAATCTTTAAATTGTTTGGAACCGCAGTCAGCAGCATTTGGCGGACTTTGGTAACCGTAAGAATAATGAAGACAATACCGGAGATGAATACTGCACCGAGTGCGGCCTGCCAAGTAATCGCTCCGTTCGAGCTTAATACAACTGTCATGAAATATGCGTTCAAACCCATACCTGGTGCCAACGCAACCGGAATGTTAACGAAGAAGCCCATCGCCATCGTCACAAGGCCGGCACCTACTGCAGTAGCGAAAAAGACGCCTTCCTGCGGAATACCTGCGCCATCAGGACCCAGGAACAGATTGTTGACCAGCAGGATGTAAGCCATGGTCATAAATGTCGTCAAGCCTGCGATAATCTCGGTTCTTACATTTGTTCCGTGTTCCTTTAGTTTAAAGAAACGCTCCATTGTAGAGATATCCCCCTTAAAATTAATGACCGACAACATACAAAAAGACCCTAAGGATAAATCCCCAGGGCCATCGCTTGAAAAAAGAGCCGCAAAACAATCATTCGCATGCTGCCAGGCAGCATCCTTATCGAATAACCGGCTGCTGCTTTATGGAGCGGCGCTCCATAAACAGGCCGATATCTCGAATGCTGGACGAGTCCGCATCATTATATTGCCGCTCTTCTTTTCGTAGCGAGATCATTACGGTGACCTGTAGAGACTCCCGGGCCCATTCCCAGGATTATACGAAAAAGCTCGTTATTTGTAGTTGTCATGTCAGTTTCTACACATATTCTAGGACGAGAAGCCCAATCTTGTCAATAACAAAAACGAATATTATACTTGTCAATTTAAAGAAATGTTCGGAAATTGATGCTTCGCCACCTATTGATTCTAGGACAACTGAACTACATACGACAAAATACACCATGGAATATTGCGCACATGATCACTGAAATCCGTTCGGGAGGTGTTTCACTCGATGGTAGCAGAAGCAGTCGAAACCGGATTGTTTCCCACGCAGGGAGAAATTGGGATCGTGTGCTCCTCAGGAGAAACTTATTGCTATTTTACCGACAGCATGGTGGGTCTCACTTAATGCCTGGGCATCGTAGAGCCCTTTTTGCGAAAAAGGAAACGTAGCTCCCACTACTGATCTTACTTTTTTTTGCTCCAACAGATCTGCTATTTCCTGAAGCTGCTGACCATTGGGATCCAGCCATATATTTTTGGCGGTTACGTCGTATTCTCTTACCAGCTCCTCATCAAAATCGCTGACAATCGATATGATTCGCCCGGTGTGTTTTTTCAACACTTTAAAGCTGTTCTTCTGAACGTCACCGCCCATCGTATCGAACACAACATCCACATCCGATAATACATCTTGAAATGGGGTCGTGCGATAGTCAATAATCTGATCAGCTCCAAGTGAAGCCAGCAGTTCATGATTACGCTCACTAGCGGTCGTAATAACGCAGGCTCCCGCTTGTTTGGCAAACTGGATAGCGAACATCCCAACACCGCCTGCGCCTGCGTGGATCAATACCTTCTCTCCTTTGGTCAGTTCACCATGTGTAAAAAGCGCCTGCCAAGCAGTCAGCCCTGCGAGCGGAACGGATGCGGCTTCCTCCCATGAAATAGCAGCAGGCTTACGCGCCAGCAGGTGTTCATCCACCAAAGTATATTCGGCATAAGTGCCAAAACGAGTCGTTTCCGGACGGGCAAACACTTCGTCTCCCAATTTCCAATCCGTTACCTCGTGCCCAATTTCTGAAATTGTCCCGGCAACATCCCAACCTAAAATAATCGGGAACTCCCAATCCATCATTTGTTTTAAATAGCCTTCACGGAGCTTCCAGTCAATTGGATTTATCGAGGTGGCGGCCACCTTAACTAAGACCTGATGAGCTTGTGGTGTAGGGGTAGGTACTTCTCTTTCCTGTAGTTCTTCCTTGCCCCCATATCGATCAATGACGATAGCTTTCATTCTTATTCCTCCTCGGTCTTGGTTCAACTTCCTTTTAGGACTTGGCTCAACCTCCTAAACGCTCGGACCTAACTTTTGCACCTTAACGTATTATTGATCTTATTACACAAAAGATGCATACAATAAAACCATGGGCATCTATTCGTCTATTGATTACAGGAAAAAGTTCGCGTGGTACAACCACACATAAAAAAGCCTTCAATCCCACAGATGTGGATTGAAGGCTTTTGTTTTAGTACAGCAGAAAATAAACTACTCCCACTCGATTGTTGCTGGCGGTTTGGACGTCACGTCATACACGATACGGTTGACGTTCTCGACTTCGTTCACGATGCGGACGGAGATTTTCTCCAGCACATCCCATGGGATACGCGCCCAGTCCGCTGTCATGCCGTCAATGGAGGTAACGGCACGGATACCTACGGTGTAGGAATACGTACGTGCATCACCCATTACGCCGACACTCTTCATGTTCGGAAGCGCCGTGAAATACTGCCAGATCTCGCGATCCAGTCCCGCTTTCGCGATTTCTTCGCGCAGGATGTAGTCGGAATCACGAACGATTTGCAGCTTGTCCTCCGTTACTTCGCCCAGTACGCGGATCGCAAGACCCGGTCCAGGGAAAGGCTGACGGTGAACAATCTCATCCGGCAAACCAAGCTCCTCGCCGACTTTACGAACCTCATCCTTAAAGAGAGCTTTCAACGGCTCGATCAGTGTGAATTTCATGTCTTCAGGCAGCCCACCGACATTGTGGTGGGATTTGATCGTATGCGCCGTGTCCGTACCACTCTCCACGATATCGGTATACAGCGTGCCTTGTGCCAAGAATGCAAAATCGTCAAACTTGCTGGACTCCTCATCGAATACGTAGATGAACTCGTTGCCGATGATTTTCCGTTTTTTCTCCGGATCGTCTACGCCTCTCAGCTTGGACAAGAAGCGTTCCTGAGCGTCAATTTTAACGACCTTCATATCAAACTTGCCAACGAAGGTTTCCATAACACTCTCAGCCTCGCCTTTGCGCAGCAGTCCATGATCGATGAACATGCATGTCAGCTGATCACCGATTGCCTTGTGAATCAACATGGCCACAACGGAGGAATCAACGCCGCCGCTCAGCGCGCACAGCACTTTTTGCTCGCCGACAACTTCGCGGATTTCGCGAACCTGGTCCTCGATAAAAGTCTCCATGCTCCAGTTGCCTTCACAACCACACACTTCGTACAAGAAATTCTTGATCATTTCATTACCATGGACGGAGTGACGAACTTCCGGATGGAACTGCACGCCGTACAGCTTCTTATCCTCGTTACTCATCGCAGCGATCGGAGCGGATTCCGTTCCTGCATCCAGCTTAAAGCCGGTAGGCAGCGATACCACGTGATCACCATGACTCATCCACACGGTTTGTTTTTGCTCAATCCCTTTGACAAGCGTCGAGTTCGGAGCAAATTCCAATTCGGCTTTACCGTATTCGCGTTTCGAAGCACGTTCTACTTTTCCGTCCAGTTGTTGAGCCATCAGCTGCATGCCGTAACAAATGCCGAAAATCGGCAGTCCCAGATCATAGATGGCTGGGTCCACATGCGGTGCATTCTCGGAATACACGCTGGAAGGACCTCCTGAGAAAACAATGCCGCGCGGGGAAAGTTCTTTGATTTTCTCAGCGGGCGTGTTGTATGGCAGAAGCTCACTATAAACGCCAAGATCGCGAATGCGTCGTGCTATAAGTTGGTTGTACTGTCCACCGAAGTCCAAAACGACGATGATTTCATTAGGCTTATTCATTACCGGGCCTCCCTTGATTAATGAAATTAATTATACGCAACCCGAATTCATACCGTCAAGAAAGAGGGCCTTTTGTTTTCATGCCAGTTTTTTGACAATTCGAATACATTGGCGTAAAAAGAGTACTTTTTCGGTACGGGACCACGGTTTATCATGGTATGCCGCCCGCTCCCAGCGCTGCGCAAACTGCTCCAGCTCCGCCCTGAATTCGACATCGGCAATCGACAAAGCATTGACGTATTGACGCATGGTCTGCCCTCTTTCCACATCTCCAAATCTTCGCTGGAGCTTGTCCCAAACCCACACCGAGGCCGATACGAGCCCCTCCCGCCTGCTTATCGCTATCGTTCTGGCCATCCTCATGAAGGCCAAGCTTTGGCGCACGGTCGGCATTTGATAAACAACTGCCACAAGGATGGGAAGAATCAATAGTAGAACGCCCCCAAACATCACAGGACCGATGGCGGCTATCAGAAAGAGTACTTTAACGACGCCGTAAAGCATGGAATTCCACATGCTGTTCCAGTACTTAAGCCCGGCAGAACCAAAATCACCGGCAATCGGAGGAGTGGATATCTGCTCGATGCCAAAGCCTGGGGTCGGATCAAACATCACCCAGCCTTGTCCCGGAAAAAAAACCTCAACCCATGCATGCGCATTCTTTTGGGCCACCTCGTAACGATCAACCGTACCTGCTACCCGCTCACCCGGTGCAAATCCGGTCACGTAGCGTGCGGGGATGCCTTCAGATCGGAGCAGGACGGTCATTGTCGTAGCAAAATGAACGCAGTACCCTTCCTTCGTATCAAACAAAAAGTGATGCGTAAAATCCCGGCCCTCCGGTGGCACGGATGTTTGCAGCGTATACGTATAGTTCTTCTCCAAATAGGATTCGATAGCTTTCGCCTTTTCATACCTGTTCTCAGCGTCCAATGTGATCTTCTGCGCTAAATCCCTCACCCTGAGGGGCAGCTCCTCAGGAAGCTGCAGGTACATCTCCTTCATATATTCGGGATCGTTGTTAGTTGCACTGCGGAGCGACTGCTCCTCCGGCTGACTATATACTGTTTCTATCGTATAACCGGATACCGCCCTCTCGCCTTGCAAGGATACCGTTTCGGACAGCCTGTCAACGGCAAGCCTCGGTGTACCTCTCTCTTTGGAGAAATGCATCTCCTTTACGCGGGTAATAATACCTCCGGACAACAAAGATTGCACGGGGGTATCTTGTTCAAAAGTCAGCGACTGAACGATCGTCTCTCCAGAAGGACGCTCCCAATACGGCAGGATGCCGCTCAAGTCTTCGGATAGTTTGACGGGCTTGCGGATGGAAGGATCTGCATCCCACTTCCGTCCGTCATACCGGTTATACGTATCCCCCCGCCAATAAGTCGGTTCAGGCGATTGGGCGGTAAAATACAACGCATCACTCAGCGTCAGCGGACCCCCCAAATCTTTTCCCTGGGAAGTGTATCCGGCAACCTGAGAGGCAGGAATCGACGGTTCCGCGTTTCTCCAGAGCCGATCCCCCCATCCCGTCATACGTTCCGCCATTTCGGATACCGTTAATCCCATACCCGCCGAAGGCTCGCTAAAAGCTCCTCCCACTCGGGTCATTCCGGCGATTAGACAGGAAGCAAGCACCACCACCAGACTCCAGCGAAGCACAGGCAGCCCAGACAAGCGGCCGGATCGAACAGGCTCAGGGATGTCCACTCCCCTATGGGTTGCCTCAACGGTTTCCTGCTTCAGCTTAAGAATCAGCATCATGCCCTGGGCCAGCAAAATATACAATACAGCCCGCAGCATATCACGGTATATGCTCTCATCCATGGCAGATTCGAGCACTGCTAAATAAACCAGCGTCGAACCGCCAAACAACCACACGGTTCGGCGATACAAAGCCAGCATATGGACCGCGGATACCATGATAGCCCAGCCGACAAGCAGGATGATCGTTCTCGTCTCCTGGCTTAAGGCAGTAAACTCCCACACATTTCCGAATATCGAAACGTCACCCGGAAGTATAGCCGAAGCATAATCGGATAACCATGCCAGCGGATCGCTATATTCAAACAATCGGGCACACAGCCAGACCACCAGAACAGCGTTCAGCGGCAGCCATACCCAGCCCCGCAGCGTAAACAATCCTTGAAGCAGCAAGAATAAAGCCCAGATGAATAAGGTTTGCAGCATAAGATGGCCGCCCATGTCCCCTGCATCCCGAAGTGGCAAGAGCCACTCTGACAGCAGTCCCATAACCGGCAGAGTAATCAATATGCGATGAAGAAGCGTTCCGTGCGACAATCGGGAGACGAAAATATGGGGTACACTATGGGCTCCGGATATACTGGTCTTCCGATGGCCTCCTTCCCTAACGGGCGAGCTTTCCGGTTCGATCATGGCCGGCACCTCCTATCTGCATTGGCTTCCCTTCTGTCGGCTGTTCATGCAAATAAACCAGTCTCCCGCCTTTGCTGAAGAACTCTCGTGCCCATTCTGGCTGCGCCTGATTCTCCATTGGACTATTTGGACTAACCCATGAGCTTGAATTTCCAGCCGGTTTCAAGTGCTTTACACTTTGCGTACAGAAGATGGTAACCTTTCTGCTTCCAGCATTCAGCAGGTTGATCGCTGCAACAGCCGCTCCCTGATGAAAAACACCTGTGATAATCGCCCAATCTGTATTCTTTTGCGAGGGAGATAGAGACTTCTCGAAACTTCGGTTCCGTAAAGGATCTTTCCCGGTTAGCTGAACGGAGGCAAACGGTACTAACGTATCCTGCTGCGCCTTGAACACACCCTTGTATTCGATCCGCCGATCCTCCATCCCATCCCCATCCATACATAGTTGATAGGGAACTTTGTAGCGGATGAGCCGAGATACAAATCCTGCTGCCGCAGATACCGCGTCTTCAAATGCATCCTCCGGTTTCAAGGCTCCAAGACCTGCATACCCTTGGAGCGATGTATCCAGGACAACCCCCTGTCTTGATCCATAACCCTCATGCGGCATGAAGGATTGCAGGCGTCCGAGCTTCGCGGAATTCTTCCAATGAATCCGGTTCATAGGATCACCGGGAACATAGTCGCGCACGCCCGATCCTCTCATTTCATTCCAAACCTTGAAGCGTACCCGTTCATCTTCCATGTCCATATCGCTTCCATGCATGGGCACCTGGGCCTCCGGCCACGCGGAGGGCCTTGGCAGCACGATCATGCCGGCTGTATCGCTTTCCACACTCCGGCTTGTCCTGAACCAGCCGAACATATCGCCCCATTCCACCTCGCTATAGATCGAAGACCAGACTCCGCGGGGAACCTGGTTCAGTCTGTAGGTATACTCGAGCCTTCGCTTCAAGCCCGGGAACAGCAGCTTGCGATACTCCCTGCTGCCGATCCGGTCGGTTATGATAAGCCACGGCACGGGCAGAAGGGAACGATAAGTTACTTGAACCGTCATCTGAGCAGAATCACCAGCCTGTATGCACGAAGGAAAGCTTGTATGTGATATGGTGATTCGGTTTGGGCCCAGCAAGCTCGTCAAAGCCCCGCCAAGCAATAGAATCGTGGATGCCCACCATACAAGCCGCAGCGATTCCCCGCCTAACCAAACATAAAGGCCCAACGAAACGGACCAGATGGCCACTCCTCTCGACCATTCCAGCAGACGGCGTCTCATGACGGATTTCCCTTGCGGCTTCGCTGGCGCGGCAGATCAAACCTCGTAATGATGGACTCCACCATTTCATAAGAAGTTACGCCGGCAGCGCGTGCCTCATGAGACAGATGAATCCGGTGGGTCAGCACCGGTACGGCAACACGCAGGCAGTCATCCGGGATGACATACATTCGTCCTGTCAGAAACGCAGCCGCCTGTGAAGCGCGAAGCCACGCCAATGTCCCTCTCGGGCTAATCCCCAGGGTCACGCCCTGCTGTTTTCGGGAAGCATCGGCCACACTGACCATGTAACGTTTTATGGTGTCATCCACAAATACACGGGAAACCATCTGCTGCATCCGGATGAGCTCAGATCCCATCATAAGGGGCTTTAGATCGTCCAGTCTGGAACTGCCCATCCCCCGCTCCAGCAGCTCCAATTCACCTTCCATATTGGGATATCCCAGCGATAATCTCATCAAAAAGCGGTCCAGCTGCGCCTCCGGCAGACGGCTTGTCCCTTCATATTCATAGGGATTTTGCGTTGCCAGCAGGAAGAAGGGGGCCGGCAGCGGATACGTATGGCCGTCCACGGTGACGCGCCCCTCTTCCATCGCCTCCAGCAGCGCGGATTGTGCCCGTGGCGATGCCCGGTTAATTTCATCGGCCAGCACAATATTAGACATCACGGGTCCGGGCCTAAATACAAATTCTCCCGTATGCGGATAATAGACCGACGCCCCTGTAATATCACCTGGCATCAAATCATACGTAAACTGAATGCGGCTGAAATCACAGCCGATTAACGCAGCCACCGACTTCACCAGCATGGTCTTCCCGACTCCCGGCACGTCCTCCAGCAGCACATGACCTCCGGCCAGTAAGGCAATCATCGTTAAGGAGATTTGCTCCTCATGTCCGACAATGACACTCCCGATCCGTTTGGTAACTCTCCCCAGAAGCTCAGGTGCCCACTCCGGATGATTTGCTTCTTCAGCATGAACGGATGAACTAAACAAGAACATCAACCTCCAACCTATATTCATAGATTATTAGATAGCGGTAACTTGGAATCTTGAATCTATGAATAGGTTTTCCAAGAAAGCAAGAAGATAGACGTCATTTGCTAGAAAAGGATTGGCCTTTCCTCCATGATTTATAGCGTACGGTCCACCTAGCCTGATCGGAATCTACACGAAAAAGGCCAGCCCGTTGCTCACGGCTGGCCTCCAATTCATTCTACTTACATGCTGACTTTCATCGTTCACGTCCGATCATCATATTAACGATTCACAGCCTTAATCATTCCAATTCCAAACTAGGTTAAGGATAATCCAGTGACCCCTGTCTACAGAACACAAATAACCCGTTAGCGGGTTCCTCATTCAAGGAGCTCCGCTTACGGGCTGATTAAGCTCACCTATCCCTTAATCCCGGATAAAGTAACGCCTTCAATAATATATTTCTGACCGATGATATATACGATGAGGACCGGGATGAGCGCAATGGATGCTCCGGCCATCATGAGCGTCCAATCCGTTGAATACATGCCCCGGTACAAATTCAGCATCATCGGCACGGTAAACTTATCCGTGCTGCTGAGAAAAATCAGCGGGTTAAAGAAGTTGTTCCACATCCCGAGGAAGGTAAAAATCCCGAGTGCCGATAAAGCCGGTTTGATTAAAGGCAGCATAATCCGGGTGTATATCGTCCAGCGGTTCGCGCCGTCCACGATGGCCGCCTCCTCCATTTCCTTCGGAATGCCTCTGAAGAATTGCCGGAGCAGAAACACCCCGAAGGCGTTGAGAAGTGCCGAAGGGACGATAATCGCCAGATGTGTATCCAGCCATCCGATATTTTTCATGATCAGATAGAGCGGAATGATGGTCACTTGTCCCGGCACCATCATGGTAGCTAGAAACAGAATGAACAGCGGCTCCCGGAACGGGAACGTGATTTTGGCAAACGCATAGGCCGCCATGGAACAGGTAATCAGCTGTGAAACCACAACGATCATATTGATGTAGAAGCTGTTAAAATACGCGCGCCCGAACGGCAGCGCCGTCAGCGAATCCTTGTAATTGGACCAGATGAACGGGTCAGGAATCCATTTGGGCGGCACGACGAATACTTGCGACAAATCCTTGAGCGAGCTGAGCACCATCCAGACAAACGGCAAGGCCATCATACACGCGCCTATGATCAGCACGATATGCAGCACTACGGTGGACATCCTCAATCCCCGATGTATCATTCATTTTCCCTCCTTCCTAAAGGTTCGACCGTCAGTCTTCGTAATGCACCCACCGCTTGGACATCCTCATCTGGAACAAGGTGAGCGACAGGATCATCACGAACAGGATGACCGCCGACGCCGTGCTCTTGCCAAAGGTGAAGTCCGCAAAGGCCGTCTCATAGATGTGATAGACAAGCGTATAGCTGGCCTTCGCCGGTCCGCCGGAAGTCATGACAAACGACTGGTCAAACACCTGGAAGGAACCGATAATGGACATGATCGTTACGAAAAAGGTCGTCGGGGACAGCAGCGGAATCGTAATATGGATCAGTTGCTGCCATTTGCCGGCACCGTCAATCTCGGCCGCCTCGTAATAACTTCTCGATATGCCCTGAAGCCCGGCAAGGAACAGCACCATATTGCCTCCCAGCCCCATCCAGACGCTCAGCAGGGCAATCGAAGGCATCACGTACCTGGAATCCGTCAGCCAGGAGGGGCCCGTTATCCCGAACCACTGCTGCAAGTACATGTTAATAAGGCCAAAGTCGGCGTTGAACAGCCACATAAACACGACGGCGACGGCAACGGACATCGTAATGTTCGGCATGAAGTAGATCAGCCGGTACAGAATCTTCCCGCGAACCCGGTTTAAGCCTACCGCCACCAGCATGGCCAGAACGATGCCTGTCGGTACCGAAAGAATCGTGTAATACACCGTGTTCACCAGTGCGATGTGGAACTCCTCATCCTGAAGCTGGGACACGAAATTTTGGAGACCGATAAACTTCTTGGCTCCCATGCCGTCCCAGTTCATCATGCTGATGACAAAAGCCGAGATGAGCGGGATCAATGAAAAAGCGATCAAGCCGATCATCTGGGGAAAGATAAAAAAGTAGCCCCATAAACCATCGGACGTCTTGCTCTTTAAGGTCGTTCTCCTCTCCGGAAACCGCTCCGGAGAAGGAGCGGCGCCGGAGCTTCCTGCAGGCTGCGTGTTCATTTCATCTCACCGTTCCTCCCCAGAGCTGGATCAATTCTTGCCGCTCTTGTAATCTTGAATTTTCTTGTTAGCCATATCCTGAATGTCCTTCATCGAGCTTTCAAGATCCTGATCTTTCAGCCATAGTGCCTCGAACTTGGACGTAATATCCTGGCTAAGCCCGGGAATGCCGGCCTCGAACGGAGTCAGGGAATACCCGATCTCACGCGCGTCCAGGAATAACTGGGCATGCTCCGGCAGATTCCCTTCCAGCACCACCTCATCCGTTCCCTGTACCGACGGGACAGCATTGCCGCCGCCCTGCAGGCGAAAGCGTTGACCCTCTTTACTTACGTACTCGGAGAAGAAGGTGTATGCCGCTTCCTTATTCTTCGATGCCTTGTTCATCACCATGTATGCGGTCGGGATAC
This sequence comes from Paenibacillus sp. FSL F4-0100, assembly GCF_037993005.1. Lineage (NCBI taxonomy): Bacteria > Bacillati > Bacillota > Bacilli > Caryophanales > Paenibacillaceae > Paenibacillus > Paenibacillus sp. FSL F4-0100. The sequence continues at coordinate 1,048,068 of NZ_CP150303.1, read as the reverse complement.
CGGCCGGCTCGATCTTATTGCCGGTATTGGTTGGCCATGTGACCACGTCATATTCAAGTCCTTGATTCTTCTTGAACAGCGGCAAGTACCAGCGGCCTGCAGCAACGAATCCAACTTGGTTGGACATAAACATGGCATCCCCGCCCTGCCCTTTAGGAAGCGTGCCGGAGAAGGTGATGTTTTTGGATTTCACGTTGTCGTACAGGAAGCGGAACGCCTCCATCGCCTTCGGATCCGAAGCCGCTACGAAGTTCCCTTCGTCGTCATACACCCGGCCGCCGTTGGAAGTAACCCAGCTGTGGTAGCTGTTCCAGGAGTTATCCAGCACGTAGCCGTACTTTTTGCTGTCCCGGATCTTGTCCGACATCTCCTTGAATTTGTCCCAGGTCCACTGTCCGCTCGCCTGAAGATCGGCCGGCATCTCGGTGATCCCTGCTTCTTTCAGCACCTTCTTGTTGTACCACAGCACCATCGGGTTACAGTCCACCGGTACCCCGAAGGTCTGATCGTCCCGCACGGCTGCGCCCCACAAGCCTTCGAAATAATCCTCTTTCTTGATCACGCTTTCCGGTGCTTCCATATACGGCGTCAAATTCTCAATGCTCTGATTCTCGATCAGTTTCACGACCAGGGCGTCCCCTGCATAGAAGATATCCGGGGCCGTCCCACCTGTTAATTGGGTTAATATTTTCTGATCATACTCGCCCGGAATCGGAATAAATTCGACCTCAATGTCCGAGTGATTCTTATTAAAGTCCTTCGTGAGCTCCTGAAAGCGGCTAAGCTCCCCGGGATTTCCCCAGGTCGCCCATTTAATCTTGACCTTCTCGCCGCTTCCGGGCTCCCCGCCTTCTGATGTTCCGCCGCCTCCACACGCTTGGAGTATGGATGATAGTAGAAGAATGATTGCAAGCAATGACCCTCTCACCTGTTTCCTTGTCATTTCATTTCCTCCATTCAAACCAGATTTGGACTCGCTGGCAAGTTCTTGTAAACGCTTTAATTATAAAATTTTGGCAAAAAGTTTTTGAACGGATTATGTTCCGAAAAAGTGGATTCTTTTCGGATCCTAAGAAATTCCCATTATTTTCGATGCTGTCCCTGGTACTCAGCAGGCGTCATGCCTACCAACTTCTTGAACAGCTTGCTAAAGTATTTCACGTCATTAAATCCGGAACGATCCGCCACTTCATACACTCGTAGCGATGTGGTGGAAAGCAGCTCCTTGGCCCGTTTCAGCCGCAGATCAATCACATAGTCAATGAAGTTGTGCCCCGTGACGCGCTTAAACAATTCGCTAAAATAGTTGCGGCTTACGGCCACCTCGTCCGCCACCTCCTGCAGGGAGATCGGCTCGGTGAAGTGCGCCTTAATATATTGGACGGCCTGCAGCACGATTCGCTCATGCAGCGTGGATTCCGGTACGGGGTGACGCATGGCTTCCTCCCCCAAAGTATGGAAGCCTTGGAGCACCAGCTCTTTCACTTCCTCCACCGAGCGAAGCTTGCCCACTTCTCCGATTTGCGGAAACGGCGGGCAGCCGGGAAGATGAAACATAGCGAGCAAGCTCAGAAGCTCCTCTGCTTCTCGGAGGACCGCCCGTTTCTTCATCCTTCCGGGCTGCCAGCGCAGCATAATGGACTGCAGGCGCCCTTCGCTGATATCCATGTTCCCGACGGTCAGCGCGGCTCTTAGGGCATGCAGCTCAGCGGCCGCCCTCTCCTGAGCCGAATCGGCCTCGGTCAGAGGGAGCTCCTCTGCCCGAAGAATCTGTTGATCTTTATGAAAGAAGAGGCCTTCCAGGCACTCGCTAGCTTCTCGAAACGCTTCTTGCAGCTTATCCATGCCGTTATATCTCCTGCTGAGCCCCATCGCGCATCGGATCGGCAGACGGATGGCCTCTTCGTGCTCTGAAGCTGGCAGCCTTCCTGCATGCCGTAGGGGCACGTAGACAGCGATCCGATCCGTCTCCAGCCGAGCTGCCAGCGCCTCCGGCACCTGGTCATATAACTGTCCCATTAATCGCTCGATCTCGTCATGCCAATCCTTGTGCTGAACCCCGGCCGCGCCAGCCCCTGGATCAGAATTAAGCTGGAGCACGGCCAGCAGATAAGGACCGTTATGGTTCCATGCTTCCAGCTTTGCGAGCGCACCGGGCTCCCCGGACAGCGCCTGAAAGAGGACTTTTTCCGCGGCCTTCTTCTGATTCAAACGCTGCTGCTGCTCATGCTCGGTCAAAATCCGCTGCATCTGCTTCTCCTCTTCCAGCTTCAAACGCATGTGATCAAGCACAGCACCCAAAGAGTCCGCATCCAGCGTCGGCTTGAGAATATAATCCGATGCGCCAAGCCTGATGCCTTCGCGCACGAACTCAAAATCGCTATGACAGCTGAGCAGCAGCACTTTCACCCAAGGACAAAGCTCCCTTGTCCGGCGGGTCAGCTCCAAACCATCCATGACCGGCATCGCGATATCCGTGATCAGAATGTCCAGATCCCCGTTCAGAATCCATTTCATGGCCCGCTGTCCGTTGGAGGCCTCGCCCACAAGCCGGTAACCATATTTCTCCCAATCGAAGGTCGATCGAAGTCCTGTACGTGCGATCGCTTCGTCATCCACGAGCAGCACTCTGTACATAATCGTCCCCCCTTTGCCTCGCAAATGTTATCGTGACCCGCGTTCCTCCGCCTTCCGGGCTTTCTACCCATACCCCGTAGTGACTGCCGTAATACAACTGGACCGTTTGGTGAACATGACGCAGCCCGATGTGGGTCATGCCTTGCTTGGAGTGATCCTGCTCATACGACAGCAGTCCCGCTATTCGTTCGGGCTTGATGCCGATTCCATTGTCCTCGATCCGAACCATGACATCCTGCTGGTGCGGTGTTATTCGAATCGTGATAACGCCAGGATCATCAAGCGGGGCGATCCCGTGAAAGATCGCATTCTCCACAATCGGCTGCAGCAGCATCCGGGGAACATAGAGATCCTCCATTGGCTCGGGACATTCGATCCTCAGCTCAATTTGATGGTCGTATCGGTAATTCTGGATGATCATATATTTCCGAAGTAGCTCCAATTCATCTCCAAGGCGTATGAACACCCCATTGCGCTCCAGGCTCCCCTCCAGCAGCTGAACAAGGGCCGTAACCGATCGATCCACGTCATTCGTCCGGTTCAGCTTGGCCATCCAGCGAATCGAGTTCAGTGTATTGTAGAGAAAATGAGGGTTGATCTGATACCGCAGCGCGCGGATTTCCGCCTTTTTTTTCTCGGATTCCTCCGCGGCGATTCGCCGGATCAGCAGATCGATCTGCTCAATCATTTTGTTGAAGCTTCTGCCCAGCTGACCGATTTCACTGGGACCCACATTCTTGCTGCGGACCGATAAATCGCCTGCTTCGCTTCTGCGCATCAAGCGGCTTAAATGAACGAGCGGATTGCCGATCCTCCGCGTCATGAAATAACCGATCCCGATCGCTGCCAGAATCGATCCGAATACAATCCAGACCGTGAAACTCCGGATGCTGGCGGAATCGGCCGTTAATTCCTTAAGTGGCACCATGCCGACCACATGCCAGCCGTTGTTCAGGCGCGAAGGGATCATCAGCGTTTTGTTGTTGTTCAGGTTGTATTCCGTCAATCCCGAGGGCAGCTTGATCTTGGACGGCTTCCCGTACATGGAAGGATCGGGATGGTAAAAGTAACGATTCTCGTCATTGGCCACGTACATATACCCCGTGTTGCCGAATTGGACATGGTTTAATTCATCGATCAGGACATCCCCCATAATCTCGATGAACATCACCCCGACGATCTCCCCCGTATCCCAGCTCCGAATTGCCCGGCCCAGCCCAAACACGGGAAATCCCATTCCCGTTTGCTTCAGGTAGGAGGTATCCGACAAGCCGAACCATACCGCCTGCCCGTTCGCCTCCAGTATCGCTCGATACCAAGGAGAATCCCACTGGTCCGGGATGGACATCAAGGAATCGGCGCTCAGGACCGAATTGTTCCGCTGCACGTCAAACACGTACACGTCCAATATCTCCGGCGAATTAATCATGATGGAGGTCAACAGATCCTTTCCCTCCTTCACCTTCAACGTCAGGTCGTATTTACTGATATCCTGATCCTCGAGGATGCCGTGAACCACTTTGCTGTTCAGCACCATCATCGAGGAGTCATCCAGTTTCTTGAAGAACATATTCAGCTTGTCACTGACTTGGGTGATCGTGAGGGAAGCCACTTTACTGACCTGCTCCTCCACGATTGAGGCTGACTTGTGATACGACAGGAAACCCATGATGAGAACCGGGAGTGTGGTGCCGATGAAAAAAAACAAAAAAAGTTGAATGACAATGGAATGAAGACGATGATATCCCCGCATACATGCTCCCTCCGTTTCATAAAATGAAAACTGCGAACCTTTTGCGATAGCGCTTACATAACTTTTTAAACTTCTTTCTTCTTCTTTTTGGACTTTCACCTTTCAGTCTCTCCCTTACCTCCTTCTCTAACATCCCGCTCTGAAGCACGCGTGTGAAATCCCTTGGTATTCCTCGCTCCCGGGTGTAACCATCGTATTATGTTTTCATGTCGATGTCCCTAAGTCCATCTGCTTATGTTTGGGCTGCGAAATAAAAAAAGATGGACCCGAAAACTCAGGGTCCATCTCTTTATATGTGAATATAATGCCGCCTTCTAGGCTTAGTAAGCCAGTGTAAACAAACCGTTGATGTGGGATAGGTAACGCATGTTACTTGCTTCTTTCATCAAGGTTGCAGGCAGACCCTTCAATTGGGTCTTGTTAGCACCAATGGTACCGATGGCATCTTTACGTCCCAAGCTGCCGAGCGTACCGGAGAATACCGGTGTGAATGAAGCTGGTACGCCGCCATTCAATTGAGCGAAGATGTTGTAGCCGATCAGCTCGCCCATTTGCCATGCAAGCTGTGCTGTTGGCGGGTATGGGCGACCTTCCGGTCCCATAACAACCGCGCTGTCACCAGCAACGTATACGTCAGGGTGGGATGCGGATTGCAGGAATTCGTTAACAACCGCACGACCACGGTTGACTTCGATGCCGCAGTTAGCCACAACGGAATTACCCTGTACGCCGCCAGTCCATATCAATGTGCTGGTTTCGATCGTACTGCCGTCTTTCAGTTCAACGGTAGTGCCATCCATTTTGGTAATCGGCAATCCGGTCAGGAAGTTCACGCCGCGTTTTTGCAGGCTTGTTGTTGCGCGGTCAACCAGTTCTGCAGGGAAGCCTGGCAGAATGGAAGGAGCTGCTTCAACACAATAAAGCGTGATTTCTTGTGGATCGATACCGTATTTGCGAGCCAGCTCGCTTTTCATATCGGCATATTCACCAACAAGCTCAACGCCTGTCAAGCCGCCGCCGCCAACAACGATGGTAGCGTCCGCTTTGTTTTTCGTTTTGCTATATTCCGCAATGCGGGACTCCACATGAGCACGCAGACGGTTAGCATCGTTCACGGACTTCAGGATAAAGCTGTTCTCTTGCAGTCCTGGAATGCCGAAGAAGGCCGTTTCGCTGCCCAGTGCGATAACCAGGGCATCATATGTGAAGTTTCCGCCGTCATCGAGGGAAACCGAACGCTCATCCGGCTTGATTTCCTTAACGTTGCCGATGCGCAGGTCAACGTTCGCGCCGCGCAGAAGCTTATCGAGCGGCAAAGCTACTGCTTTCTCTGCGATGTTGCCTGCTGCCAGACGGTGCAATTCCGTAATGATCTGATGGGTTGGGAAACGGTTGATCAGCGTGATTTTTGCACCAGCACCAAAATGCTCGCGTGCAGAAAGCGCACTAAGCAAGCCGCCATAGCCTCCGCCCAAAATTAAAATATGTTTAGACATGACCATCCTCCGTTCTTCGTATGATTTATGGATTAACGCTTGTTTTGTTGGTCGCGCTCGTTAAGAACGTCCAAAAAAGCCTGAGCATAGCGAAGACCCTTTTGAACCTGAGGATCTTTCAGCATTTTCATCAGACCAAATACGCCAATCTGAGCTTGGTCGCCTTGAGCGTGTACACGGTCTCCGGCTTCGATAGCTGCAGATGCAACGCTTTTCGCTGCTGTCGTGACCGGCTTCGCGAATCCGCTAAGGGAAGCCATAGTGTCTTCCGCAAGCACGGGATCCGTAGCTACGGATTTACCGAAGTCATAAGCTTTAGTCATGACGGTCAGCATTTCTGCAAGTTTTGGAAGATTGTCCACGAGAGTTGTGAGGGATTCCTGAACCTCGGGCTTGAGCAGTTGTTCGAGCAGCACATCAGGACGGCTGGACGCCGCAGCTTCTTGGTTTCCTACAACATTTTCCGGAGTTTCGGACGGCTGTGGAGAAGATGTTTCTGTCATAAAGAATTGCCTCCTTTTCTTTAAGTGAATTCCCAAGATGGACTTGGCGACGATCGAACCGGTTAGCTTTAATTTTGGGATAACCGGTATCTATTATGCATCACTTACAAAAGTGCGAACTTAAGGGTGACTCACTATCGCCAAAAATAAAGCAGGGGGAAACTTCCCCCTCCTTTATTCTGAAACAATCTTAGGGATTGTGATAAATATCTCTAAGTACTAGTCTATAACTTGTGAAGCATAATTACAAACATAAAATGCAATTTTCGACTACAAAGTTAGAACGCGATACTCGCTTTCTTCATATGTCACTCTTGTAACAGGGCGGCCGGAAAAGTCAAGCGCTTCCCGAAGCGGAATCCAAGCAGTACCGCCGATTAAATGAACATCCGAAGACACCGGTTTGCCCCCTGTTTGCATGGGGAATAGCAAGCCGCCAACCGGGTCTGCTTCCCAGCGATTCCCTGCCAGCGTCACCTGCACGGTCTTGTTGTGAGACTTCCAGGACACGCTTCCGCCGAGCCGCTCCACCAGGGCGCGCAGCGGTACCATCAACCGGCCGTCCACCATTTTGTATTCCCCAGCCGCGAACGCAGTCTCCATTCCTCCGAATTCCACGGCCAGCGTTCGCCCAGTCTCAAACAGCGCGGCATTGGCTGCGACATGCTCCTCGATCCATTGCTTTGAAGGCTGCGAAACCTTACGTGCACTCTGCTGGGCACGAAATTGAACGGGCTGGATTTCCGGAGATAGTACATCAAAGGCATAGCCTTGCTTTTTATAATAAGAAATGATGTCCGGCAGAGCCTTTACGCTTTCGGCATGACCTCTACCGTCATGAAGAAGCACAATTGCCTCATTGCCGTTCACTTTCGTGGTTGCCCCTTTTACGATGTCTTTAACCGGGACGCCTCGATACCTGGAGTCGCCGCTGTCGACGTTCCAATCGAATACATGATAGCCCCCCTGCTTCATGAATTGAAAATAGGCTTCGTCAAAATGGCCGGCCGTTCCCCCGGGAGCTCTGACCAGCTGCGGCCGTTCCCCCGTAATTAAACGAATGATTTCCTCCGTTTTCTTAATCTGTCCCCAGAAATCCTGAAAATGCCCGTAGAGCTTGTCATAACGATGATCATATGTATGATTCCCGATCACATGGCCCTCCTCATAGATGCGGTTAATAATCTCAGGACGGGTCTCCGCTTCCTTACCCAGTACAAAAAACGTGCCTTTAATTCCCTCTCGCTTCAAAATATTCAGCACATCAAGCGTCAAATCCGATGGCCCGTCATCAAATGTCAGGTATACCGTTTTGTCACTTTGTTTCTTATATTGAACAGGTGCGGCGTTCACAGCCGATGTATTCTTGTATGCAGTCGTAACGATAGGCTTGCTTGACGCTTCCGGCTTCACCTGTATATCCTGCCCAGTCACTGTCATTGGCGCTGCTGCCAGAGGAGCGTGTTCCATATATATGTCAGTCGGCTGCTGGACCTCAAGCCCCATACCGATCATGATGAGCACTGCCAATACGCCGAAAAATACCGCAATTGATGTTACCCGCACCATATTATTCATTATCAACTCTACCTCCATCGTTTCTATGAGTTCGGCTTCCTGATAGATTATATGGAGGGTGTTTCAAAAAAAGACTAGAATTTGAGTAAACTGAATTCATTATTCCTCTGGTCTTATTTGTTAAAAAAAGGTCCCTTATCATGCCTGTCCAGGCATGCTGAGGGACCGTTCTTCATATAGCTATGACAGCACGGCTGTGAGAACCGCTTCGACATGACCTTTCACTTTTACTTTCCGCCACTGGCCTGCAAGCTTTCCCTGCTCATCAATCAAGAAGGTAGAGCGTACAATACCCATATACTCGCGGCCGAACATCTTCTTCATCTGCCATACGCCAAATATTTCGCTTACCTTGTGCTCTTCATCAGACATGAGCAAATAGGGAAGGCTATGCTTATCAATGAATTTGGCATGGGATTTCAGTGGATCCGGGCTAATCCCGATCACCACTGCGCCAGCTTGCTCCAACGCACCATAGTTGTCCCGGAAGCTGCAAGCCTCCTCGGTACAGGTTGGGGTCATATTTTTCGGATAGAAGAACAGCACGACTTTACGTCCGCGAAAATCGCTTAATGCTACCTTCTCCCCGTTCGAAGCCGGAAGTGAAAAATCCGGCACCTGGCTTCCGACTGTCAACTGCGTTTGATCTACGATAAGGCTCAACTCCTACTATACGGACTTTAGTCCCGAAAATTGATTGTCTTTTCGAAAAAAATTATAATAGAATGAATGTCGAATGTTCAAATGTTCTATCGAATTTATTCATCAGCGTAATCCGAAAGGAAGAACACAATGACCAAAAAAACAAAGAAGACGATTATATGGAGTGTCAGCCTCATCCTCGCCGCTGTTATTGGTTACGGCATTTATTATGCGGCGTCGTTCTACGACGGCTTGCAAAGTCTTCAGAAATCAGGTGATTCCTCCCCTTTTCGCGAAATTGAAAAGGTAGATGCCAAGGTTCCTGCGCCACCCGAGTGGGAAGGAACGGAGACGGTTAACATTCTGCTGATGGGCGTTGATGCACGCGGTTTTGAGGAAGGCGAAATTCCTCGTTCCGACAGTATGCTTGTTGCCTCGATTGATCCGGTGAAGAAAAAAATGCACTTATTCTCTATTTTGCGCGATACTTACGTAGAAATACCCGGATATGACCGAAACCGAATCAATACGGCCATCACGCACGGCCCGAATACGGCCATGAAGGCTGTAGGCGATCTGCTGGGCATTCCGGTTCAATACTACGTCTATACGGATTTCCAGGGTTTCATGAAACTGGTTGATTCCGTCGGCGGGGTTGATTTCTATGTTGAGAAGGACATGAATTATTCCAGTAAAGCAGACAAAAACGAATACGACATTGAATTGAAGCAAGGCATGCAGCATCTAGATGGCAACACGGCGCTGCAATATGTCCGGTTCCGCTATGATGCGATGGGCGACTTTACCCGCACCGAGCGGCAGCGCGAGCTTTTGAAGGCCGTAGCCAAGAAAATGCAGACCACCACGTCCATCATGAAGCTTCCGGACATTCTGAAGTCCGTCAGCCCATATATTGATACCAATCTCGATGTCGAGGATATGTGGAAGCTTGCGAACGTTGCCTATAAGAGTAAAATGAGTGGCAGCGAACAGGTTCCTCCGATGAAACTCCTGAAGGAAGAACATATCGGCGGTGCTGCCGTTCTAACGGTAGGCAATCCGGATACGCTGAAACAGTATATCCAGGACATCTTAAATCCGCCAACGCCTGACCCTGAAACCGGAGGCAGCGAAGGTACGGAAAACAATTCTGAGACCCGTGGTTCTGAGAACAACGATTCTGAGAATGGTAATTCCGAAAGCTCCACTGCCCCATCTGCAACAACGGATCGTAACTAATACACTTACAGCAAGCAGGACAGGACGCTGCGTCATTTTAGCTTCCTGTCCTGCTTCATGAAGAAAGGAAGTTTTACTATCATGGCAACATCAAGAAACCGTTCCGAAACTCTGTATCAAGAAGCGCTGCAGCATATCGTAGGCGGCGTAAACAGTCCCTCCCGTTCCTTTAAAGCCGTAGGCGGTGGTGCCCCCGTCTTTATGAAACGCGCAAGCGGAGCCCACTTCTGGGACGAGGATGGCAACCGTTATATCGATTACTTGGCGGCTTATGGTCCGATCATAACCGGACATGCCCATCCGCATATTACGGCTGCAATCACAACAGCAGCTCAAAACGGTACTCTTTACGGGACGCCAACAGAGCTTGAGATCACCTTAGCCAAAATGCTGAAGGCCGCCATTCCGTCCATGGATAAGGTGCGTTTCGTCAATTCCGGTACCGAGGCTGTCATGACCACGATCCGGGTCGCCCGCGCCTACACCAAGCGCAACAAGATCATCAAGTTCGCCGGCTGTTACCACGGCCATTCCGATCTTGTCCTCGTGGCAGCAGGCTCCGGCCCTTCCACACTTGGTATTCCGGACAGTGCCGGGATCCCGGCCAGCATTGCGACGGAAGTCATTACCGTTCCGTTCAACGATCTGGAAGGCCTGCGCGCTGCCCTCGACGCATGGGGCGATGATGTGGCTGCCGTTATGGTAGAGCCGATCGTCGGCAACTTTGGGATGGTGATGCCGAAGCCGGGTTTCCTCGAAGGCCTATGTCAGATGACGCGCGACAACGGCTCGCTGGTCATCTATGACGAAGTTATCAGCGCTTTCCGCTTCCACTACGGATCTACCCAAACCTATGCAGGTCTGGCCAATCACGAGGCGATTCAGCCGGATCTTACGGCTCTTGGCAAAATCATCGGCGGCGGCCTGCCTATCGGGGCCTATGGCGGCCGTAAACACGTGATGGAACAGGTCGCACCGCTCGGCCCTGCTTATCAGGCCGGAACTATGGCGGGTAATCCCGCCTCCATCGCAGCCGGAATCGCTTGCTTGGAGGTTCTGCAGGGCGAAGGCGTATATGAAGAAATGGAGCGCTTGACCATCAAGCTGACGGAAGGCTTGCAGGCGTCCGCCGACCGCCACGGCATTCCGCTCACAATCAACCGCATCCGCGGCTCCTTCTCCACTCATTTCTGCGCTCATCCGGTCACGAACTATGACGAAGCGCAGGACACCGACGGTGAAGCCTTCGCTGCATTCTTCCGCCATATGCTGGACCGCGGCGTGAACTTGGCTCCTTCCAAATATGAGGCCTGGTTCATGACTACCGCCCATACGGATGCTGACATCGAGGCTACGCTTGAGGCTGCGGAGGAATCTTTTAAGGCCATGAAGAATTAATTTAAATACATTCAACATCGGAAAAGGAGATTTCCTTATGAAAAAGCGCTTGAACAAGTTATAACATGCTCCATGCCATGCTTCTACGGTCCGGATTCGTGGACCTCCTGACCTGTCCGATTCGAATCATGAGTCATCTAAATATGAATGCGGAGGCTGGATAACATGAGAAGCGAACAAGAAATGATGGATTTGGTATTGGGCTACGCAGCCCGCGACGAACGGGTTCGGGCGGTGACCCTGGAGGGCTCGCGAACGAATCCCAACGTGCCGAAGGATATTTTTCAGGATTACGATATCAGCTTTCATGTTACGGACATGGACAGCTTTATTCAGGATCCGGACTGGATTGATGTCTTCGGGGAACGGTTGATTCTGCAGACGCCGGAAGATATGGCCATGTTCCCTCCGGATCTTGGAGGCTGGTTCTCGTACCTGATGTTATTTACCGACGGCAACCGGATTGACATGACTCTGATTCCCATCGAGGAGAAGGAGAAATACTGCAAGGGAGACAAATTGATCCAGATCTTAATGGATAAAGATCAGACCTTTCCCAAGATTCCTGCTCCGTCCGACGAGGATTTCTGGGTACAGCGTCCGTCCGCAGCCTTCTTCGAGGATTGCTGCAATGAGTTCTGGTGGGTATCCACGTATGTAGCCAAGGGCTTGTGGCGGGAAGAAATACTGTATGCCCAAGACCACTTCCACAACATCATGCGGCCGATGCTGATGAAAATGCTGGAGTGGCAGGTAGGCACCCAGACCGATTTCTCGCTCAGCGTGGGCAAGAACGGCAAGTACTTGAAAAACTACCTGTCTGCGGACAGCTGGAATGAGCTGATGTCCACCTACCCTCGCGGAACCTACGAAGAGGTGTGGGAGGCGCTGTTTACGATGGGAGCGCTGTTCCGCAGAACCGCACTGGATGTCGCTGAGCAGTTGGGCTTTGAATACGATATGGGGCAGGATCGGCGTGTAACGGGCTTTCTGCAGCATGTCCGGCAGCTGCCAGCGGATGCGAAGGCGATTTATTAAGATTGCGGAAGCTGCAGTTCCCTTGATTCCAAATATGGAATCAGGCAGCCGTGCTCGAGGAGGAGTGACCACGGGTCCAAATCAACTCCCAATTGCAAGGAAATGAATCAGCAAAGAGAGACCCCGCTCCGGCGTCTCTCTTTTTTGCGATGCAGAATTCTCTCCAGTCCCATCCGGGAGCGCTCCCTTACTCCAACCCGATTTTCGAAATTCGCTCTCCTGCAACCAAGATTAATTGAATCCATTTGTCACATTTGTGCTCTGCCCAAGCGTAATACAAATTGTAAAGGGGTGAAACCACTTGGATGAACCAGCATTCCATCAGATCGTTGCTGATGTTTTGAAGGGAGAGATCGACAAATATGAGCTGATCATGAACCGTTGCCACAAAGCCATCTTCAACTATTGCTATCACATGCTTGGCGACTATGCCGAAGCCGAAGATTGCACCCAGGAAGCTTTTTTGAAAGCTTATCGCAATCTATCTAAATTCGAATCGGACAAGCCCTTCGAAGCCTGGCTGTACCGCATCGCCTCCAACCAGTGCATCGACTACCTCCGCAAGCGAAAGCTATCCCGATACCTCCCCTTTCTGTATCAGAAGGATCAGGATAACAGGCATGTCGATCAGGTCATCGAGCACAAATACTACAATCCGTCCGTGCTCCGGGCGCTAGCCAAACTGACCGCCGAGGAACGGAGCCTGCTCATCCTGCGCTGCGTTGAGGACAAGAGCTATCATGAGATCAGCCTTATTTTGCAAAAAAACACGACCTATCTTAGGAAAAAATTTCAGCGGGCCGCAGCCAAGTTCCGCAAACATTATGCCATGGCCGAGGGGGAAGAAACGAATGAGCATGGACAACGACCAGGACCTGAAACCACTCTTTCAAAGGGTTGAGCCGCTCGGGACGGCCCTCCCGGAACGCGTCATGAACCAAATTCGGGAAAAACATCTTAAAAGGGAGCGATTTTTCGTGAAAAACAAAGTAAGCATTCTCTTAATTACCGGCATGCTGCTTACCGCATCGACCGGTTTTGCAGCAGTAAAGTACCACTCTTTAACCAACGGCCAGGGAGAGGTTGTCTATGAGGAGAAATCGAAGGCAGAGTCGCCTTCGCCTAAAGACTATTCAAAAGAGGAACTGAACCGCATACATCTGATGAACACCATCTGGGACGAACAGATCAAGCCGGGCGAAGCCGCCATCATTTATGTCGTACCGGATAATCCGAAGCATGCCATCGATATCAAATCCACTCCACATGCCGTCAAGGATTTCGCCACGCTGCAAAGCATGGTGAACGTGCCCGGTTTGCCGCTGGCCAAGGAGCTGTCGGGTTCGGGCACATACACGTTCAATAACGCCAGCGTGCACATGGAGCGCGAGACTGACGTGAACCCGCTGACCGAGCAGGAAAAAGCCAACATCGCCAAAAAGCTGCTTGAGAAAGCCAAAGCATCCGGGAAGGACTACGCCCTGATGCCGGTGAAGTTCACCGATAATTTCTGGCTTTCAACGGTATATTATACCAGCGACAACAAGGAAGTCTCCCTTACCATCCTGAATAACGGGGACCACGGAAGCGTGACCTCCTACTGGGACGACAATAGTGACATGATCAACCGGAAGATCAAGATCAATGGGCAGGACGTTCTGCAAAAAACGTGGAACGGCGGAAGCTCGGCGCAGTTGGACTGGGCCTATGAAGAACCAACGACCGGGCACCACTACATGCTTAGGCTTAGCTCTGCCCAGGGAGAGATCGCTGCCGAAGAGCTGATCCGCATCGCCAATACGATCATTCCGAAGCCTGATTCCAAGTAAGCAGCGTTATGTCTCTTGGCTTAAAAACATCATAATCGCCAATCATTATACCAATTATGGCTCTTTTCTCGTAAAAACGCAGTAAAAATGATAGATAATACAGAAAAAGTCGCCTGTGGCGGTCTCGGGACCCGGACACAAATCTGGCGGCCATGCTTGGGAAGGGCTGACCTTTCGCCCGGCTTTTAGCAGCTATTGCCAAGGATATGAAAAAGCAAAGAGAGACGCTGTTTCCGGCGTCTCTCTTTTTTGTGCTGCAGAGTTCTCCCCAATCCCATCCGGGACAGCCGCACCCTTACTTCTGTTCGATCTTATCGAAAAAATTCTCCTGAACCAGCTTGGCTGTTTCGTCCAGCTGTTTCTTGGAATCCGTGCCTTCCTTCGAGAACGATTCCTGCACGACATTGGACATCGCCGCATAATAATCCTGCGTTCCGAATTGCGCTTCCGGTTTGCCTTCCAACAGGCTGAAGAGCTGCGGATCATATTTGTAGACATTGTCGTACTTATCGTAGATGGCCTTCACCTTCGCGGCATACTCGGAATCATCGCTGAAATATTCAAGCGGCGTCGGTACAAAGTATTTGCCTTCGGCTTTGCGGGCATTAATCGTATCTTCCACCGATTTCAGCGCATCATCCGTAAAATAATCAAACGTGATATAGCGGAATGCCATTTCCTGTTCTTCCTTCGTGGCATTCGGGTTGATGACCAAATAATTTCCGCCCAAAATGCCATGATGCGCTCCGCCTTTCTCCATCGCAGGCATCGGATATGCAAGCACATCCTCAGGCTTCATGCCGCCCTCGTTCAATGCCGGCTGGATCACGTCAAATGCGCCAGCAATAACCATTGCCGTACGTCCCTGCTGGAACGAGCTGACGGCATCGCCCCAACCGAGGGCCCAATCCTGCGGAATAGCATTCGCTTCCCATCTCAGCTTCTTATAGAAGTCCAGTGCCTTCACGCCGGCTTCCGAGTTAAACACCGCTTTCACTTTGCCGTCCTCGTTCACTTCGATATCCCCGCCGGCTTCGAACAGGAAGTTGGTCCAGTTCCAGCCCGCTTCATTGCCTTTACCCATCGGCGCGATTCCGGATATACCGGCCTTCGGGTCCGCAGCGCCTTTAGCCGTGTTGTACATGTCGTCCCATGTCCAATCCATCGGCGGGACGGGCACGCCCTTCGCGTCCAGCAGCTTCTTGTTCACGATCGTTGACGTGATATAACCGTTCTGTGTAACGCCGTACACCTTGCCGTCCACAATGAATTGATCCTGCAGCACGGGATTCATGTCATCCTTGTACTCCCAGTCGTTCCAAAACTCCGTAATGTCGGCCACCCAGCCCCGCTCCACGAGCAGCTGTGCTTCAGTAGCCCAAGTGTTATAAAACGTCGGTGCTTCGTTCGAAGCCATCTTGACCCCAATTTCGTTGACGCTGTACTGCCAGTCGTCCTTCACGATGGTCACGTTCGGATATTTCGCCTGGAAACGGGCGATTTTATCATCCTCCTGCTGACGCAGCGTTGTGTCATCCGGCAGCGGATAGTGGATCTTGATCGTTATCTTTTGATCCGCGATATCCTCTTTCGGTTCCTCTGTCTGCGTTGTAGTCGTTCCGCCCGATTTGGCGGTCCCTCCGTCTTTATTGCCGGCCTCCGGTGCTGCTTTGCCGCCGCCGCATGCTGCGAGCAAGGAGCTGAACAGCATAAGGCAGATCAGTAGTGCTGAGAACTTGCGCATGGATACTCCCCTTTTCCTTATTGAAATGATAATGTCCGTTTCTATCTCCATCATAAAATTGAAACCTGGAAAGGACGATGTGCATTCATATGACGATCATGTGCAGGGCTACGATGGTGTGGTATACGCTGCCCTACCCTTTGACGGCCGAGAGACTGACGCTGCGCATAATGAATTTCTGGAACACCAGAAATACAAAGATCGGCGGCACCATGACCATGAACAGAATCGCGAATTTTATGCTGCTGTCCAGGCTCCTAGCGTTAATGACATACTTGTAGATGGCCGTAGCCAGCGTGTACTTGTCCTGCGTCTGCATGACAAGCGACGGCCAGAACCAGTCATTCCATGCCGTGGAGAAGATAAAGATCGCTAGCGTTGCGAAGATCGGGACGGACAGCGGAACGGCAATCCGCAGAAAGCTGCTCAATTCCGAAGCGCCGTCGATGCGCGCCGCCTCGAAGATCTCCGGATGTATGCCATCGAAGAAGTTTTTGATCAGCAGGAAGAAGTAAGCATTGGCTCCGGCCGGCAGCCAGAAGGCCCAGTAGGAATTCAACAGCCCAAGCTCCTTCAAATTAACGAAGTTCGGAATCATGTAACTCGACGCCGGAATAAACAAGGTCATGAGAATGAAGAAATAGATGACGCGGTGATAGGGAACTCGGATACGGGAAATGCTGAAGGCCGCCAAGCCCAGTACCAGAATCGTCACCAGCAGATTGCCGCCAAAAATAAGCAGCGTATTCTTCAGAAACATCGGCAGATCGATGTATTCCCACCCCTTTGGGACGTTATCCCAATGCCATTCCGAAGGGAAAAAGCGTGGCGGAAACGTGTTGATCTCCTGATTGCTCTTCAGCCCGTTGAACATCGTCATGCCGATCGGGTACAGCATCGTAAAGACCATCACCGCGATGCACAGCACCATAAACCCGTATACCGCCTTGTTCCACGGTTTTCTCAAATCCGATGCGGACAGTATGCCTCTCTCTTTCATCCTAGTACTCCTCCCTGTTCATCTTGAATTGCAGGATGCCCAGCAAACTCAGCACCAGAAACATCAAAATGCCCATGGCGGTTCCTGCCCCGTAATCCAGCTGGTTAAACGCGTACTTTACGGTTAGAAGCGCATAGGTGAGCGTGGCCTTGTTCGGTCCGCCATCCAGCATCGCAAGCTGCGACTGATACGCCTGCGAAGTGCCGATCAGCTGCAGAATCAGCATGAGCATAATCAAATTGCGCATCGAGGGGAGCGTAATGTATTTAATCCGGGCCCATACGCCCGCACCGTCGATTTCGGCAGCTTCATACCAATCCTTCGGTATGCTGAGCACGCCGGCCAGATAGATCAGCATCGCCGAGCCGAATTGCTGCCACGTCTCCATAACGACAAGCGACACCATGGAGAACCGGCTATCCGATATAAACGATACCGGTTCTGCCCCGAAGAAGCCGAACAGGGCGTTGATCGGGCCTACCGGATCATACATCCACCTCCACATGCCGTAGAGCACGACGCCGGGTACGACAAACGGGAGATACGCTGCAATCCGGGCGAAGCCCTGGAACAGCTTCAGCTCCGAGATGGCAATGGAGGCCGCGATGGGTACCCAGAAGCCGATGACCAGCGTTAACAGCATGAAATATAAAGTATTTCGAACGGATAGCAGCAGATCCGGATTGCTCAGCACCTTGGCATAGTTATCGAACCCGACGAAGGTGTTTCCTTTTACGAAATCGATATGAAAAAAGCTGTAAAAAATCCCTTTAAAGATCGGCACCCACAAAAAGACGATAAAGATCGCAATCGCCGGAACGAGGAACAAATACCCCCATATGTACTTCTTCCACAGCGGCTTGCGCTTGTGCTCCTGTCGGGTGCGATGACCGGGCTCTATCCGAGCCTGGCCTTGCGGCATGGCCGTTTCTTCCATCTGACTCCCTCATTCCTTTATTAAATGTCCAGCTTTAATTGTAAAAAGGAAGGGAGTCTTACAACATGTCTAAAACTATGTGAAGTATAACCGTTCTTACTTCTTTAACTCGCTGGGGCTGACACCATAATATTTTTTGAAGATTTTGCTAAAATGCTCCGGGGATTCATAGCCGACTCGCTCGGCGATTTCGTAACGGCGAAGATCCGTGCTCAGGATCAGAGACCTGCTCTCCTCCATCCGCAGCTTCACGACATACTCCCACAGGCTGCTGCCGGTATATTTTTTGAACAGATAACTCAAATAGTTCGGACTCACATGATTGTTCTTGGCTACCTCATGAATCGTCAATCCCTTTTGGCGATAATGCTCCTCGATATACTGCCTCGTATTCTCGACGATCCGGTTGCTCTGGCTCGAGAGCACCTCTTGCGACGTCTCCTGGGCATAGTTGTGCCAATTGAAATCCCCGTAATAAAACACGTAGAAATCATGCAGCTGCTCGCTCCACAGCATCGCTTTGTCCGCCTGACGGCTGAGTACACTCAAAAATTCAGGCCCTCTCAGTATTTGACTGATCCCCACGGTACAGCTACGTTTCAGGTACAGCTCCACATGGTGGTGCAGGCTCCGGCCAATCATCTCCAGATGGTGGATCTTGCTGCCCGCATTCTCCTCCATCTCCTGCTCGCTCCATTGAAGGATGATGTTGATGTCTCGCTCCGGCGAGTAGAACACGAAGGTGTGCGGCTCCTGCTCCAGCAGCTCCTTGGCGATATTCAGCGCAGCATATTGAATCAGATTCATATCTTGCCTGGAAAAAGAAGCGCTGCTGTCTTCCGTTAGGCCAAGCTTCATCTTGATGACCGCAAAATAAGGACCAATTAAGCCCAGTTCCGATTCGTCTAGACCGGCCAGTTGCAGCTGATCCGACTCTGTGGAGAGCCGCTGGTTCAGCCGCTCTATTCGTTCGGACGGAGGCTCCTCCATCCGAAAATGCTCGTTATCGACCATGAGAAACGACTCCACCTGAGGCGCTGGTCGGTCCATCTTGAGCAGCACGCTGCGGACCGAATCCAAAAACTGCTCACTGTTCAGTGGTTTGATCAAATAATCCTTGGCTCCGAGCTGAAGCGCCCGCTGCGCATATTGAAATGTTTCATGGGCTGAAATAATGATTGTCTGAACCCACGGCTTCACGATCTTCGCCTGCTGCATCAGCTCGATGCCGTTCATCTCGCCCATCTGGATATCGGTGACCAGCAGATCGATATCCCCCATTCGTATGTAATCCAGCGCTTCTTGCCCGCTGTAAGCCGTGGTAATCCCATCGATGGCAAGGCCCGAGGACGTTAACAGCCCGGCTAAGCCCTTGCAGATCAAAGGTTCGTCATCTACCACCAAAATGTTATACATCAGGAGACCTCCTGTCCGGTTGTGGTAATGGTTGCAACTTCTGTTCGGGGAATCGTAATCGTCACACGGGTTCCCCCTTCTTCTCTTGGTTCATATTCCAGCCCATAGCAGTTTCCAAAATGCAGCCGGATCCGCTCCTGGATATTGCGAATGCCGTAGCCCGATGAAGGGTCCTGCACTTCATTATGGAGCAGTCTATGAATAGACTCGTAGTTTACGGGACGGAAGCCGTTATCTTCGATGACAATCCGGAAGCATTTATCCTCCAGATGTCCTGAAATCCGAATGATTCCGTCCTCGCCCATATTTTTAATGCCATGAATAATCGCGTTTTCCAGCAGCGGCTGCAGCGTAATCTTCGGCACATGGTTCACCAGCAAGGACTCGGGAACTTCCCAGCGGACAGTAAACTGATAGTCGTAACGGTTCAGCTGGAGATTAATATAAGCTCCCGCATGCTCGAGCTCTTCCCCAAGCGTGATGAGATCCCGCCCCCTGCTGAGACTGATCTTCATTAATTTGGACAAATCCTTGATCATCTCCGCGGACTCGGTATTGCCCTCCATCGTGCTCTTCCAATAAATGCTTTCCAAGGTGTTGTACAGCAAATGGGGGTTAATCTGCTGATAAAGCAGCTGCAGCTGTGCTTCCTTCTGCTTCAGATCCATACGGTATTTGTAGTGGATCAGATCATTCAATCGGCGGGCCATATCATAAATCGTGGAGATGAGGACACTGACTTCATCTTTTCTGCGCCTATAGGGGGTTTCCGGCACAACGTTCCCCGGTTCGTACCTTCTCACGAAATGCGCCAGCTTTTGAAGCGGCGTCATCAGTGACTGCCAGAAGTAGAAAACGATAATGAGGCCCACGGCAAAGTAAGCGATGGAGATGACCTGAATGACGCGCTTCATCTCGCTTTGCTGGGCGAGCAGCGTTTTGACAGGCACCTTGTAAACCAGCTTCTGCTGGAGCACGTAGTTATAATCGATGACATAGATAAAATCCGACGTGATCACGTCCATGACGCCGATGGCGGAATGGCCCGGATCCGCTTCAGGGGGCAATTCCAGCTTGCCCGCCATGCCCTGTACTGACGAGGTCAGGATATTATCGTTCCAATCCGTAAAATACAGTTCCCCATCCGGTATCGATACCGTCGATAACGACTCGCCGATCCGCGCGTCCAAATTCGTGACCACCAGAACGCCGATGGTCCCGCCCCGATAGATATTGTTAACGGCCCGCACATAGCTTAAAGTCTCTTGATCCTGGCGTCCTTGCACCGGCGGCGACAAATTGGCCATGCGCTTCAGATACCCGTTCCCCTTCATCGCCACGGCTTCATCGAACCAGGCGGGCTTCTCCTTCTCGTCGGAGAAAAAATATACCCCTGCTTTTCTGCGGTCAGGGTAATACGGGGCAAAGAAGTAGCTGTTATCCGGGTCGTACACATAAAGCGAATAATAGACCGGTTCACGCTCATCCGTCTCTTGGGAGAAGGAAATCAGCATCTTTTCGAGCCGCTCATAGTTTTTGACGAGTTCCAGTACAGTAACCTCGGCAAAGGGATCCAGCTGCTGGATCTGCGAGTTTTGGATGACCGTGGAGGTCACTTTGTTAACGGTTTCAATATCACGGTTGATCAGCTTGAAGTTCTGCTTGTTCAGTTCGATATATGCATTAGTCACATGACGCTTCAGGATTTGACCGGCCATGGAATTCCCGTAGGCATTTAGCGCAAACAACGGGATGACCAGCACCAGAAACAGCAGAATCATCTGCTGTTTGATATTCATGCGGCCCAGCGGATTTTTGAAGCGGTTCTTCATCGGTACTTGCACCTCCGGCTTTCTCAAGCATAGCAACAATCCAGCAGCACCAGCGTAGTCATTTCTACGGAAATGATGCGTAATTTTACGATGAGGCAGGAAGTTACAAATTCAACTATTAGCCTCGGGACAGGCGATTTCCTTCTTACTAAGGCTGGCCTGCCAATTGTTAACGGACTTACCATGAGCAAATTTGCCTGATAGGTAAGTACACTCCAATATGCATTATAGCCAAATAGAATAACACCCCCATGCTAGATCCTAACGGACCCAACATAGAGGTGTTCATATGCAAAATCCCTCTAGAACGGAAAGAACATCGGCAGTACCGCCATCATGACCAGGCCGATTACCAGTTGAAGCGGCAATCCAACCTTCACATAGTGACTGAATTTATAACGGCCTGCGGACATGACGAGTGCATTCGGCGGCGTAGAGAACGGAGAAGCAAAGCACATGCTTGCTCCAATGGAGACGGCGAACAGAAACGGATACGGGCTCGCCCCCATCTGAATGGCAGCCGATAGTGCAATCGGCGCAAATAATACGGCGCAGGCCGTATTGCTGATGAACATTGTCAACAGCGAGGTAGTGAAGTATACCCCTGCCAGCAGAGCAAGCGGGCCATAGCTGCCCAGTGAATGGACCAGCATATCCGAAATCAGCGTGGCAGCTCCCGTTTTCTCAATGGCAATGGACATCGGAATCATGCCGCCAATAAGCACAATGCTCTCCCAATTGACCGTCTTATAGGCCTCCTCCATGTTACGTACGCATCCAAACACAACCATCAATACCGCAGCAACCATCACGGAGGCGACCGCCGGAATCCATTCCGTCACCAGCAGGATCACCATCAAGAGCATGATCCCGGCCGCAATCGGCGCTTTATGGTCCATCGTCAATTTGCGCGACTCTTCCACTGGCTGCCCTACCACCACGACATCTGTTTGCTCGGCAGCCAGGAGGGCTATATCCTTCCAAGTGCCCTGAACGAGCAGGGCATCGCCAAAGCGCATTTTCTCTTCTTTCAGATGGTGCAGAAGATACTGTTCTTTTCGCTGGATGCCCAAAATGTTCACCCGATACTTCTCCCGGAAGCCCGAATGTTTAACGAGATGGCCAATCAGGCGCGAAGATGGAGTCAGCATCACCTCGGCAATGCCGACGTCACTCGTGGCGTACTGCGACTCTTCGGCACGTTTCCGAAGCTCTGGTGCACGCTGGTCCAGCATGATAAGCCCATACGTCTCCGCAAACTCTGCGGCCCGCTCGAACGGGCCGTTTACATACAGAATATCGTCTTCCTCAATCACAGTCTCAGGACCTGCGATCTCCTGGTTGATCGTCTTGAAGAATTGATTCTTGGCCGACATTTTACGGCGGATTTCAATGACGTTCACTTCGAACTTCGCCGGAATGTCCAGCTCTCGCAATGTTTTCGATCGAATGGAGGAATCCGCTCCAACCTGAATGCGATATAGGTTCTGGGTCAGCCGATACTGTTTGGCCAGTTCTCGAAGCGAGCGCCCGCTCTGTTTACCAGCTCCCCCTTCTTCATTGCTGGGAAGAAAACGGCGAAGAAACAGTATCGCGATGATCCCCGTTGCCAAACACACAAGTCCGATTGGCAAAAAAGCAAAGAACGACAGCCGTTCGTATCCTGCGTTGATCAATGTCTCCTGAATCACGAGATTCGGCGGTGTACCAATTAACGTAAGCATGCCGCCCAGGCTGCTTGCAAAAGCAAGGGGCATCAGCAGCCGCCCCGGATTAATCTCGGCGCTGAACGCCAGACTGACAACGATGGGCAGCATCACCGCTACCGTGCCGGTATTGCTGACGAATCCGCCAATGAGCGACGTCACCAACATGATCATAATCAAGAGCCGGGTCTCGCTTCCGCCGCCAAGCTTCAGCAGCTTACCGCTGGCCATCTTGGCTAATCCGGTCTGAAAAATTCCGCCGCCCACAACAAACAAACCGATCATCATAATGACAACCGAATTGGAAAAGCCTGAAAGGGCTTCAGACGGACTTAAAATGTCCGTTAACATAAGTACCATCAACACGCCGATCGCGACCAAATCCGACCGCACTTTTCCCGACATGAACAATACGGATGCCACGGCCAAAACAGACAACGTAACGATCATCGGTCCATTCATTCCTTGATCCCCCTATAATGCCATATCTATGTTTCTTCCAAGATTCGACATTCGATAAGCCTTTCCCTGCCGCTTTCACGCATCCCGCTTTCCATCATGTCAGAACTGGGTTCAATTTCTGATCTGATGTCAAACCACGCATGAAAGGAAATGATGTCGTATTGTACCATCTGCTTGGAGTTACTCATGTTAGAAATATCACACCGCTGTGCAAAAACATCTCTAATCTATATCCCAAGCATGTTCTCTATCGCGCCGTTAACAAACGGGGGAGATCAAATGGATTTCTCTCATTGGCCATCACCACAATCGGTAATCACAACAAAAAAAGCTGCATCGACTCCTTCCAGCCGGTGCAGCTTGTTTATGGGATTACAAGTTAATGAATGCGGTACGCAATTTGGTGCTGTATTGAACATCAAAACCAAGACCGGATGCAATCACCGCGAGCGGAACGTAAGTTTTATCTTCTTTCCCAACCTTTTGCAGGAAAGCCGGCGTATCGATCGGTACAGCTGTTCCGTTAACTTGAACGGTTTTGGCACCGATCTTCACCACCACCGTCTGATCTCCGAACGTAATCGTTGCACTGGACGTTTTATTTTCCCATGTGGTCGTCGCTCCCACTGCATTTACGATATCCTGTATCGCGACGTAATTCAGGTTATCGCGTAGGATCGGCTTATATGGCGTGTTCAGCTCCTGCCCCTTCACGATGATGCGCATCGGCTGCCCCTGTTCCTGAACAGGGGGATTCTTGTAGCTGCCCCAGATCGTCTCTGCGAACACGCCGGCCATGGTCTCGTATCCATATTGGTTCGGATGAATATCGTCTTTCAGGATATGGGTCATCGTCAGCTCGGAGCCCACGAATTTCTTCGCAACATGGGCTACCTTGATGTTTACGCCCTGAGTTGCAAAACTGTCAGCTACGCCTTCCACCAGCTTCGTGAACTCTCCAGATGCTGCAAGCAATTTGACGTATGCGACCTCGTCAGCGACTTTGGGCACCGGATTGTACTGATCCGCCACCACGATAGAGGCATCAGGATTGATGGCATGCAAGTTGGTAATGACGGATGAGACATTATCCGTATAGGTCTTGAACAGTTCCTGCATCTTTGCTTTCAGCTCTTCGTCGCTTAATGTTTCCACGGTACTGACTAGACTCATCATGTCATTGCCGCCGATGGTAATGGTAATCAGATCCGCATTGGCGATGATCGGCTTGGCTTTCGCTGCGTCAGCGCCCATCTGCTTGGTGCGCGGATCAATGCCGCTGAGCCCTGGCTGCAGCTCCTCTGCCGTAATCGCGCGTTCATCCAAGACGGCCTTGACGTAATGGTTCAGCCCATCGGTTTTCAAGCCGCCGATCCCCAGATTCGTTACCTCTGTCCGGCCATGGAACAATCCCTGCTCATACAGCCGGTCAACAAAACCGTAAGGCTTGCTGTTCAGATCCATTCCCGGCTCATACCCAACGGTCAGCGAGTCCCCCAGCGCTACAATATGATATGTATCCTTGGATGTAACCTCATCGGCATAAGCCGGCGCAACGCCCGGTCCAACCAGTGCCACCGCGAGCGTCAAGGTGCCGGTTACTGCCGCCAGCCCCTTCTTCCATTGTTTGAACATGCCTTCACTCCCTTAACGTCAATTATCTTGATACAGCCTTATTTTACCACCGGCAACCTGCGAATGGTACCGAATCAACCAAGACGATAAGGTTTCATGAGAAGGTAAGTGAACAAATAGCCGAGGGATGTAACTCCAAACCAAGCAAATATCCCAGGGGTGGCGGCGAAATACAAGCTTGGCAGTATCGACCATCCAAAGGCAACCAGCATCAGCAATCGGTATGAATACATCACCGCGAGCATCGCCAAGCCGGCTGGAAGAAAAAGCATAACGAACGTGGTCAAGGCTGGTTTCCAGCTGATCTCAACGGAATATGGGTTGAAGAAGATCAGGATGCACCACAGCATCATGGAAGCTATCCCTGATGCGCCTCCTAGAACATGATAAATTTGAAGCCGAGCTCGCACCGCGCACTCCCCCTATGGACAAGGTCAAACCTCGTGACTCCAACTTGAGCCATCTTGAGAAAGTTTACCTTGGCTAGTGATCATAAAAAAATGGACAGCTCGCTCTATGCTGTCCATTCCTGATTCGGGCCTTTAATAATTGGAGATGCTTCTGCTTCGTAAACATCCCTTAAAGCGCTATCAAGCTTCTTCACCTGAATCCTCAGGCTTATCCTTCTTAACTGTCTTATCCATATACTTGTCATAGCGATCATCCACTTCCTTCGCCATGCTGCGGTATTTCTGCGTCTCTTCCACGATGGGATCGAGCTGCGTCTGAATCCGGATCTCGTATTTCGGAGAGAGAAGCCTGCGCTCCTCCTTCTCCCGATCCTTCTTCTCCATCTCACCATCCGTTAACATCTCGCTGAGCTGGCGCTCCAAATCCTGATCCGACTTCTCATTCATCGTAAGCACACTCCTTTATCAAGCGGTTGTAAATGACCTGCATTCCTCTGTTGTCCCGGGTCGTTAGCGAACCAAAGCTTCGCCCGCGTCTTTTAGTGTATCCAGAAAACGCTGATGAATCAGCCCATTGGTTGCCGCCAAATGACGCACCGACAGATCGTATGACTTTCCTTCCGTATCGGTTACTTTACCGCCGGACTCCTGAACCAATAGTGCGCCTGCGGCAACGTCCCAAGCGCTCAAACCGTGCTCCCAGTATCCGCTAAGCCGGCCGGCAGCCACATAAGCAAGATGAAGCGCAGCGGAGCCGCCGGCTCTTACATTGCGAACCATCGGCAGCAGCGCCTGCAGCTCAGCCATATTCAGCGGCAGGTTGACCGTGCTGTCCAGCGGGAAGCCCGTGGCCAGCAAGCTGTCCGACAATTGATCTTCCTTGGAAACGTAGGTAGGGTTGCCGTGAACGTAGGCTCCTTTTCCTTTTTCCGCAACAAACAACTCGTCCCGGGAAGGATCGTAAATAACGCCGACAATGACTTCACCATGATGAGCCAGTGCAATCGACACGGAGTAAAACGGAAATCCGTGAACATAGTTCGTCGTTCCGTCCACAGGGTCGATAATCCAGAGATACTCTTCGTCCTTGGCGTCCTCGAGCGCCTTCACATAGGCATCGGTGCCCGGGGCAACCCCTTCTTCTCCGAGAATCGCATGATCCGGAAAGTGCGTCAAGATCAGCTTGCGGATCATCTGCTCCGCGCCTTTGTCCACCTCGGTTACGATATCCTGTGCCGAAGACTTGGTGCTCAACTGCTTGACTGTACCGAGTTTGCTCTTAATCCACTCTCCCGCTTTGGCGGCGCAATTAATCGCAACGGCGGTGTAGCTCTTACTGCTGACAACATAAGGAATCTTTTCATTCTCGTTCAAAGCATTCACTCTACTTTCTATATCAATCTAGTGATTTTTGACAATCCCTACATCCTATTCAGTCATTGCTGTAATCGAGAGGGCAGCCACGCGAAAATTCCGCCTATTTCAATAAAAGTCCGTCCTATGCTGTGCACCTGAATGCTTGGCTGGAACGAACTTTTTATCCAATGTCATGTATTAAGGGGAATCTCTGTTTGGATACTTCCAACGTAACCCAAAATCCATCAACTTGCAAGTGTTAACAAGCTCATCTTATCGGGTTAAGGGTTCACTTGTATGGAGGCACCGTCGAGAATGGTTACGCCCTCTGCCGTATAATCTCCCAAATCCTTCATCAGATCAAACAAGGCGCCGTCCTTCATCTTCGCTTCAATCATAACGTCCACCTTCGGCGTAGCCCCCGCAATATTCCGTAAAAACGCCAGCAATGGCACAACATCCACCCCCTCCGCATGGCTTCGGATATCGGTAGGGCTCTTGGGACTGGATACGTGAATCTTGGGCGGCAGCGGGTGCGCCCGGTCCGAATCCGCCTGCGCTAGCGGCGTCTCCCAGGTGCGAAGAATATCCGGCCACAGTTCCCAAGGTGCCTCGCCATCGTTATTGACCCACTGATGATGGATATCCAGCACCATCGGCAGCCCCGTTTGCCGGCATACGGCCAGCGTTTCCTGCGCAGTAAAGGTTTTGTCGTCATTTTCAAGGGTCAGCCGTTCCTTGATATGCGGGTCAAGCCTATGAAAATGATCCACGAATCGGGCCGAGGCCGAAGGCTTGTCTCCATAAGCGCCGCCGATGTGAATGTTATTTTTCATGGAAGCAGGCAGCTCCATCGCCTGCAGCATATGGACGTGCGACTTCAGATCACGGATCGAGTTGACCAGCACCTCAGGACGCGGCGTGCTCAGCACCGTGAAATGATCCGGATGAAAAGATACCCGCATCCCGTGCTTTTTCACAAAATCCCCAATGGCCTGAAAGCCTTCTTGCAAAGCCGGGAACGGATCCCAATCCTGCATATCTTGATGTGTAGCCAGCGGAATCAGCTTGGACGAGAAGCGGTACACCTTGATATCGTGAGCCGCATTATGCTTTAGAAGCCGTAGGGTATTATGTAGATTCTCATTCGCGATCCGCTCCAGTTTGTGTATGCCGGCCTCACGGTCATTCAGCTTCATAAAGCTTTTCATGGTCATCGTCTTGGAAGGAGAAGCATTCTGCACAACCGTGGACATGGCTACATAACCGAAACGAACAATCATGCATGATCTCCAAAGAACATTTCGTGAGCGAGGGCTGTCTGTACGCGTGCCTCCTCTTCGGTCAATTTGCGGATCAGCTGCAACTCGACCGAAGTGACCTCGCGGCCCTGGAAGTTAATCTCCGATACGCATGCGGTGATCAGAACGATTGCCACCGCCTGGTTATCCGGCGTATAAGCAATGACCTTCTGTCCTGTCGGAAATACCCGAAGCCCATCCTTCAGCATTTTACCGCGGCCGTATTCCAGCAGCTCATAGAGCTCCTGCTCACTCTTAAACTTACAAACGGAATTGAACTCGGTTTGAAATCCCATATTACGTATCTTCCTTTCATCCCAAAATATTAGAGTCAAGGGGAGCCGTAATGAATAGCGCGGACTCCCCCTGGTGTTTCATATCCTATTGTGACGGCTTACGCCTGGTTCTCATAAATTAGGGATTGCTTGCGGTTGTACCGCTCAAGACCCAGCTCGATCATCCGGTCAAGCAGCTCGCGGTAGGACACGCCCGTTTCCCGCCACAGAAGCGGGTACATGCTGTACGGTGTAAAGCCCGGCATCGTGTTCACTTCATTGATCAGAATCGTGCCGTCCGAACGGCGGACAAAGAAGTCGGCCCGAGTAATGCCGCCGCCTTCAATCGCTTTGAACGCGGTAATGGCAAGATCACGCAGACGATCAGCCGTATCCGGCTCGATCTCGGCCGGGATTTGCATCTGTGACTGTCCATCCGTATATTTGGCCGCATAGTCATAGTATTCACTGGAAGAGACTATTTCACCCGGAACGGATGCCATCGGCTCATCATTGCCAAGCACGCTGACCTCCACTTCGCGGGCATCGACGAACTCTTCAACAATGATCTTGTCATCGAACCGGAGCGCGGATTCAATCGCCGCCTTAAGCTGCTCCCGGTTCTTTGCCTTGGATATCCCGACGCTTGAGCCTAGGTTAGCCGGCTTGACGAAGCTTGGGAATCCGAGTTTGTCCTCGATATCCTTCAGCACTTCATGCTGGCTCCGCTCCCACTGGGTTCGATTGAAATAACAATACTCGCATTGCGGTAATCCTGCTTGGGCGAAGAGTTTCTTCATCACGACTTTATCCATCCCCGCAGCCGACGCAAGCACACCGGTTCCCACATAAGGGATGTCCGCCATTTCGAACAGTCCCTGAATCGTTCCGTCCTCCCCGAACGTCCCGTGAAGAAGCGGGAACATAATATCCACCGCCTGAGTCTCTTGGCCATACAATCTGCTGAACACGGCGTTCAGCGCTGTTTGCGTGCCCTCCCCTTCAGCTAGCTTCAATTCCTCCAACTGGGCAAAAGGAGCCGACAGCTTGCTGCCGATTCTCCAGGTACCCTGCTTGGAAATATAAAACGGAACAATCTCATATTTATCATAATCAAAAGCGTTCATGACCGCGAATGCCGTGGATAGCGACACCTCATGCTCGCCGGATTTCCCCCCGTATATTAAACCAACCGTCAATTTATCCTGTCCCATGTTAACCTCTCTCTTGTCCGTATTGCAGCATGACATGCTGTCATCTTAAAAATAATCGGGAATATGGTAAAACCGGTATTCCGTGTTATCGTTCCAAGCGTAGGAATCCCGGTAGTCCCAATAGCGATGGCGGCTGGACACCGTATGTGCATTAACCAGCGGCATGCCGCCTGCGTCAAATGCCGTCACGATGGTGCTGTGCTGAAACGCACCGTCACCGTCCCAGTCGTACACGATGACATCCCCCAGCATCAGCTGTTCGGGACGCTCCACCCGCTCGGCCCGCAGCCCCGAGGTACTGGCGTTCAAATAATGCGCAAAGCTGTTCGATACCGCCCAGCTGTAACTCCACCATTCCCGCTTGTTTACGTACCCCTTGTACCACCATCCCGTTTCTCTTTTACCAGTATAGAGGATTGGGGCTTTGCCTGCAAAGAGGCACTGGGAGATATAATTCGTGCAATCCACGTCAAATTCCTCAAACTCCGGATTCCCGGAATCCCACCAACGATCGGCATAAGCAGCTGCGGCTTCACGCTCATACCGGCCGGACCGCGTGCTGCTGCCGGCGGCGTATACGCGGCCATTCATATAGGGGATGGACGGCTCTCTTCCAGCCCCATCCGCGCCTGCTGCCGGAACATCGGTTCTTTGCAGGGGATGGCGTTCATCCTGCAGACGTTCAATGCCAACGATCAACCAGGCATCCCCGTCTCGAATCAGCGTCAGCCGCTCCCTAAAAACCGTATCTTCCCGGTGCGTCATACCTCTTTTTTCATAATAAAATACGCTGTGAAGCCGCACGTCCGCGACCACATCATCATCCGTCTCCCTCATGATGCGCAGGAGGCGGGCACGGGTCTCGCTCTTAAGCGGCGTTGCCTCCCGCTGCGCATACCACGACTGCAGCCGAAACTGCCTTTCTCCTCTCTCTACCAGGAAATTCAGATCCGTTACAATCTGCTCTTTCAGGCCTGAAGAATAGTCCACGCGATTTTGGTTATATTGATTGACGTAAATATATAGAGCTTGCTTCCAAGGCTTCTCTGCTTGCTTCAGACTGTTCATCTACTCTCCTCCTCTAACCTTGCCTTTCACGCTGTTCCCTATCACAACTATATGAAGAAAATCTCCGGGCTATGAACTTCGGTCAAGAGAATACAGAAAGACCGGGATCACACGCGACTGTATCCGGGTTAAAAACGGGCTTGTTTTCACCTTTTTGAAATACTTTTCTTCTATAAAAAATGCTTTACGCAGCGAGTTGAAAACGGTATACTTAAAGTAGTTAATTTATGAAATTAGGTTTCACCTAGTGAAACCACAGAGGATTTAACTCACACTTTTATTCGATTTATGAAATGACTTAAGGAGGTTCATCAATGCCAGCAAAGGATCAATTCTCCATCTCACGCAACCTCGAGGTGGGTGGTAAAAGTTACCGTTATTTCAGCCTGCAGGCGCTCGAAGAGCAAGGATACGGCAATGTATCCAAGCTTCCTTTCTCCATTCGGGTATTGCTGGAAGCAGCCGTACGTCAGTTCGACGGACGCGCAATTACCGAAGATCACGTAAAACTCTTGTCCAAGTGGAATGAAGGACGCGACAACAACAAGGAAATCCCGTTCATTCCTGCCCGTATCGTGTTGCAGGACTTCACCGGCGTTCCGGTTGTCGTTGACCTTGCAGCTATGCGTGACACCGTTAAGAAATCCGGCGGCGACCCTAAACAGATCAACCCTCTCGTTCCGGTTGACCTCGTTATCGACCACTCCGTCATGGTTGACGCTTTTGGTACCGACCAAGCTCTTGAAACGAATATGAAGCTTGAATTTGAGCGTAACGAAGAGCGTTACCGCTTCCTTCGCTGGGCTCAAACGGCATTCAACAACTTCCGCGCAGTTCCTCCGGGAACGGGTATCGTTCACCAGGTTAACCTGGAATACCTTGCTTCCGTAGCAGCTACGAAGACGGTTGACGGCGAGACGCTTGTCTTCCCTGACTCCCTCGTAGGTACGGACTCCCATACAACCATGATCAACGGCCTTGGCGTTGTGGGCTGGGGCGTAGGCGGTATCGAGGCGGAAGCCGGTATGCTCGGCCAACCGCTGTATTTTGTAACACCTGAAGTTATCGGCTTCAAGCTGACAGGCAGCCTGGCGGAAGGCGCAACAGCGACCGACCTTGCCCTCACGGTAACCGAGCTTCTCCGTAAGAAAGGCGTTGTAGGCAAATTCGTAGAATTCTACGGACCGGGTCTTGCTAACATCAGCCTGGCTGACCGTGCAACGGTAGCCAACATGGCTCCAGAATACGGCGCTACCATCGGATTCTTCCCGGTTGATAGTGAAACCCTGGCTTATCTCCGCAATACGGGCCGCACCGACGAGCAGGTTGAACTCGTGGAGAGCTACTATAAAGCGCAAAACATGTTCCGTACGGCAGATACGCCGGACCCTGAGTTCTCCGATGTAATCGAATTGGATCTCGCTTCGGTTGTACCAAGCTTGGCTGGACCAAAGCGTCCGCAGGACCGTATCGAGCTGACCAACATGAAACAAAACTTTAACGATATCATTCGTACGCCAATCGACAAAGGCGGATACGGCCTCAGCGATGAGAAAATCGCGGAAACCGTTAAAGTCAATCATAAAGACGGCTCTACCAGTGAAATGGGAACGGGTGCGGTTGTTATCGCAGCCATCACCAGCTGTACGAATACGTCAAACCCAAGCGTTATGCTCGGCGCAGGTCTCCTGGCGAAGAAAGCTGTTGAACGCGGCCTGACAAAGCCCGGCTATGTGAAGAGCAGCTTGACTCCAGGTTCCCTTGTCGTAACCGACTACCTCGAGAAGTCCGGTCTCTTGCACTACCTTGAAGCTCTCGGCTTTTATGTTGCAGGCTATGGCTGCGCAACTTGTATCGGTAACTCCGGTCCTTTGCCGGATGAAGTGAGCGAAGCGATTACCGACAACGACATGACGGTAGCCGCCGTATTGTCGGGTAACCGTAACTTCGAAGGCCGCGTGCATGCTCAAGTCAAAGCCAACTACCTGGCTTCGCCGCCGCTGGTTGTGGCTTACGCCCTGGCAGGCACAGTGAACATCGACCTGCAGAACGAGCCGATCGGTTACGATCCGAACAATGAGCCTGTATATCTGAAAGACATCTGGCCAACGAGCGCGGAAATCCGCGAAGCGATCGGTCAAGCCGTTAGCCCTGACGCTTTCCGTGAAAAGTACGAGAATGTGTTCACCGCCAATGAGCGTTGGAACAAGATTCCTGTTCCTGAAGGCGAGCTGTACGAGTGGGACGATCAATCCACTTACATTCAGAACCCGCCATTCTTCGAAAGCCTCGGCAACGGCTTGAACGACATCCAGGACATCAAAGAAGCGCGCGTGCTTGCTCTCTTGGGCGATTCCGTTACAACGGACCATATCTCCCCAGCGGGTAACATTGCAACCAACAGCCCTGCCGGCAAATATCTGAGCGACCGCAACGTTGAACGCAAAGACTTCA
Organism: Paenibacillus sp. FSL F4-0100; assembly: GCF_037993005.1. NCBI lineage: Bacteria > Bacillati > Bacillota > Bacilli > Caryophanales > Paenibacillaceae > Paenibacillus > Paenibacillus sp. FSL F4-0100. The sequence continues at coordinate 1,015,145 of NZ_CP150303.1, read as the reverse complement.
ACTCCTACGGCTCCCGCCGTGGTAACCACGAAGTCATGATGCGCGGTACCTTCGCTAACATCCGGATCCGTAACCAGGTAGCTCCAGGTACGGAAGGCGGCGTAACGACTTACCTGCCAACGGATGAAGTGATGTCCATCTATGATGCTTCGATGAATTATCAAGCAGGCGGACAGAACCTCGTCGTTATCGCAGGTAAAGAATACGGTACAGGAAGCTCCCGTGACTGGGCGGCAAAAGGTACCTATCTTCTCGGTGTCAAAGCTGTCCTGGCTGAAAGCTTCGAGCGTATTCACCGCTCCAACCTGGTGGGCATGGGCGTTCTTCCGCTCCAGTTCCAAGAAGGTCATGGCTGGAAGAGCCTTGGTCTGAACGGCCGCGAGACATTCGATATCCTGGGCCTCAGCAACGACGTGAAGCCAGGCCAGGAATTGACGGTTATCGCTACGCGCGAAGACGGAACCCAATTCGAGTTCCAAGCTATCGCCCGTCTCGACAGCATGGTGGACGTGGATTACTACCATAATGGAGGTATCCTCCAAACGGTACTGCGTCAAATGATCGCATCGAACCAATAAGGCATTCTTATAGGTGATTTGGCCTTAGTCAAAAATCCCCATCATCCGCGCATGGATGATGGGGATTTTGTTATTTTCCGGTACTTCTTTCCTGAATATTGGAAACTCCGTTTCGAATGATGCCATGGAGGTTAATGGGTAAAAAACATTCGCGGACATCCAGACCTAGGAGGAAGGTACCCATGATAAAAATACATACGATGACATCGCTCCAATATCAATACCAACGGCCACAGCCGGTGGCTGCACCCAAAAGAGAGGAAGCGAAAGATAAACCCCTCACCTTCCAAGAGATCCTCAATCAGAAAATGAAGGAAAAGAATATGAAGCTGACCTAAGAGACGCTTACCTATTATATCGTTGAGCCGTTACGACAAAAGGACCGTTTCCCCAATCTCCAAGATTGTAGGGAGCGGTCTTTTTGTTGGAATGAGGATTGAAACCCCTTCCCTTATATCCTTTGGCCTTGCCATGTAACGTATCGTTTCGTATATTTCGTCTCGTATCGTTTCGTTTCAATTCCCGTTTTCAAATGGTTGACCCTCACATAATAATAACCGGGCGGCTGTATCACATGGAGCCTCCCGGTCATTCAATAACTTATAGTGATGCTGTCCGCACTCCGGCAATAGAATGAATTAAATCATCATTCCCATTTCCCGTGCCGCCTCCATCAGGATTGGCGCATGTTCGCGGAGCGTTTCCGCTGACAGACGGGTGACTGGCCCTGACATCGACAGTGCTGCCGCCACTTGACCATTCCGGTCAAAGATCGGTACAGATACCGCAGCGGCCCCAGGCTCGCGCTCTTCGATGCTGATCGCGTATCCCTTCTCCAGTATTTCGGCCAGCTGCTGCCGGTAAACGATCCTATCAACTGACTCCGGCCAATCCGGCGCATTCAGCAGCTCCTCCTGATCGGCCGGTGGCGCAAAGGCCACCAGAACCTTGCTAGAGGCGCCAACCGACAACGGTAGTCGTACTCCGACCTGGGCGACCCGCCGAATGCCCTGGTTGCTCTGAACCGCTTGAATCCGAAGACGATCCGAACCGTCTCTTAAATACAAACTCACCGTTTCCCCAAGCCGATCCCGCAAGGCTTCCATCGCGGGCAAAAGGCGAATCGCCGGGTCGTCGCTTTGGGACAGATGCATAGACAGCTCCCATATTTTCAAGCCGAGCCGATATTTCTCCGTTTCTTTATTACGAACAACGAATCCTTTGTCTTCCAGCGTTGTTAACAGCCGATGTACAGTACTTTTATGTAATCCGATAAGGGAAGAAATCTCCGTGAGGGCAAGTTCACTTTCTTTCGTAAAACACATCAATATATCAAGTGCCCGCTCTACAGCACGCACCGTTAATTTACGATCTTCCATCCCGACCAGCTCCTCTCCTGTTTCATTCTATGAAACCTGGTTACAAGAATTATATGAGAATTCTTCTCAAAAGTAAACCATCGAGACAGGGACTTTACAGTTGTCTTACAATCTATGGATTTGCATTGACTTTATAGGCATCCGGGCATACGATTATTATAATTTCAACTCTTTCATGTTAACGAAACATATCCAGACTATATGGTAAGGAGGGGCCACTTATGAGCACAACGACTGGTAGTAATGCCCCACTCTCCCAATTAAATGACACGCCAGCCGAGCTGTCGACGGGCTTAGTTCGTTTAAAGCATATTATATTAGCGTTGTTATTATCTGTCGTTTTTTTCCTTGTTTTCTGTTTTATTGCGCTTCATGCTTATATTGCTTGGGTTTTGTCGAATCCAACGGTTGCTCCACTCTATTCTAACCCCAAGCTTGCTAAAGATATGAATTACGAGAATGTCACATTCCACTCCATTGACGGTAAACGAAATATAAATGGCTGGTATATACCGGCCGAGAATTCTTCTAAAACCATCGTGCTCAGCCATGGTTATGGCGCCAATCGGGAGGAAACCTGGGTACCGATGTACGATCTCGCCCATTATGCGCATAATATGAATTTTAATGTGCTTATGTTTGATTACGGTTTTGCCTCCCAGACCAGCAAGGAAGTGGCGACCGGAGGCAAGGAAGAGAAACGCCAGCTTCTTGGAGCCATTGAACATGTGAAGCAGCGCGGCGCGAAGCAAATTGTCGTCTGGGGCTTCTCCATGGGGGCCGGAACCGCACTGCAGGCAGGGCTTGAGACCAAGGATGTGGATGCCATGATTCTGGACAGCGCCTTTTTATTGGAGCCGGACACGCTTTACCATAATATTCACAACCAGATCAATCTCCCTCGTCATCCGTCCCTGGAGATTCTGGAGCTGCTCTTCCCGGTGCTTAACGGCACAAGCCTGGATCAGATCCCTTACAATGAGGTGAAGAAGCACGATTATCCGTTCCCGACCTTGTTCATCCACGGAACGAAAGACGATAAGGCACCTTACCCGATCGCCGAGAAGATTGCTTCCAATCAGACCCATACGGATTCGGATTCCTGGATTGTAGAGGATGCGCATCATGAGCTTATCTTCCGTGAGCACCCTAAGGAATATCTGCGCAGAGTATCCACCTTTCTAGGAAAACTCGAAACTCCCGATGCGTCCTGATGCTCTAACCATTGCTCATACTAGTAAAAAGCCATTCATCATACGATCCATCTCCCCCCGCTGCTTTGATGCAGCGGGGGGATTTTTAATTTCCTCCTCATAATACAGGCCGCTAACTGAATATAGTGTGTTTAGTGAACCTGATACTGGAGGGAACGGACATGTTATTTATTTACGGAGCGAAGCTCCCGATACGATTACTCGAAGAGATTCGCTATTGGAAGCATCAGGAAAGGAAGCATACCGGGCTCATCAAAGCTATTGTTCCGGATCTGGAGCCGGTCTATGTCAAGATGCTGGATCAATGGGCCGTGGTGTTCGCTGACACGGAAAAAGCGGCAGACGAACTTCTGCGTCACATTCTTCGTTATGACGGACCTCCTTCACCCCAAGTGCTGGCCCAGGTCGAGCAGCTGTTGCGTGCTTCCTGCGAGCAATCCCGAGAGTTCATCCGCCAGCTCCACGGATTGAAGGAGAACAGCGAGGCTGTTCGGAAAGTGCCGCTTGCCGGCACGGTCCTGCACCATGTGATTCGGGAGTCCGAATACTTCCTGAACACGCTCGAGACGCTCAACTCCGCCGGAGCGCTGGAAAGATTCATGGATGTGGATATGCCGATGCAGTCGATGACGCTACACGAGGCCACGTCTCCTCCGCCGTCTCCTCCCGAGGCCGAGCTATCCATTCAAGGCATGGGAGACAGCGGCGGCAAGGCTGTTCCGATTGGCGGGCACCGCCTTCCTCCACTGCCTTACGCTTATAATGCGCTGGAGCCTCATATTGACGAGAAAACCATGCGGATTCATCACGACATCCATCACCAAAGTTATGTCGACGGTCTGAACAAGGCGGAGAAGAAATTGGAGGAGGCCCGAAAAAGCGGTGATTTCGAGCTGGTGAAGCATTGGGAACGCGAGCTGGCTTTTCATGGTGCCGGCCACTATCTGCACACGATCTTCTGGAACATTATGAACCCGCGGGGCGGTGGCGAGCCTGGCGGGGAGCTAGCCCAACAGATCAAGAAGGATTTTGGAAGTTTCGACCGCTTTAAAAAGCACTTTAGCGAAGCTGCAGACAAAGTGGAAGGCGGCGGCTGGGCAATCCTCGTATGGAGTCCGCGCAGCCATCGACTTGAAATTTTGCAGGCCGAGAAACATCAGAATCTCTCCCAGTGGGATGTCGTCCCTCTCCTCGTTCTGGATGTATGGGAGCATTCCTACTACCTTAAACATCAAAATAAACGCAAGGATTACATCAACGATTGGTGGAACGTGGTCTACTGGCCGGAGGTTGCGGAGCGCTTCAAGCATGCCAGCATGCTGAAATGGAAGCCTTTTTAATTCAAGACCTAGCTGGGCTGCTTCACATTGGTTAATATTGGGTATGATGTCTATAGCCCTCCTTACTTCATTATGGAGTTTAAGGAGGGCTTATCATTATTCAAGGGGGTGACTCTCTGTACACTGGAGCACATTGGATAAAGGGATCGGGAGCTGATGAGATTGATGTTGAAGGTTTTGTCATAGGGCATCCCGATCAGACTTTCAATATATCCGTGAACCACAAGACTCTTGAAACCGGGCACTTGGTCATGAGTCCAGAATTAGAAAAAGAAATTCAAGCTAAGGAATAGCCCGATCCTATTGTTAGGTCTTTTTTACCACATATCTGGTTATTTATTCGGTTGAACGCTACCATATGCTGGATTATGATATGACAGTGAGCTTGATATGCAGTCACTGTATCGCCTAAGGCGATACGAAGAGAAATTATGCGATCCATGCTAAGACTGCAAGATTCAGCGTGCCGGTAAGAGCAGAACATCACCACTGAAGGGATGGGTCAGTGTGAACAGTAGGTTCAAATCACGTGTTTTCATTTTTGCTTTTGTGCTTATCATTTTAATTGTTGGAGGATGCCAGCCCGTGAACAATAACCAAGCCACAACAGACGACAGCTCGGACGAAGTCATAACGAAGGCTAAAACCACAGCCGTTCAGCATTTTAAAGAGAAATACAACTTGGATGTAGAGATTACCAAAGAAGAGATGATGCCTTCGATCGTAGCGGACAAGGTCAACCTCGAAGGGTTTGTCGTAGATCATCCTGAACAAACCTTTAAAATATCCGTTGATTTCAACACAGGCGAGACATCCAACTTCGTGATGAACCCGGAGCTCAGAAAAGCGATTAAGGGCGAGTGATGGGTTGTGGCTGCCTTTTGGCTGTAACTACAGGTTCTGATCCTGCTGAGTCATGTTAAGGAGGGAGTATATTTGAGTTCACCGCAAGTGGATGACGAGACATACCGATTGATGTCAGAAGCGGCTTATCTCGATCTGAAAAAAGAAGATACCGTTGAGGACTTGCCTGGATGGGAGGTCCTTGAGGACTATAAGAGCAACAGCATATCAGGTTTTGATGCGGTAACTTTCTACAACAAGGAAACGAACCAAGCCGTTATCGCATACCGGGGCACCGAGGCAGGCAAAGATTTATCCCATGCTCTCCCCGATTATTTGGCTGATGCGGATATTGGCATTGAAGAGATCAAAAGAAAAATCCCGGAATTTCGGCCACCTTGGGCGGACCATGTGGACAAAGTCAAAGAAGTCACGGGGATTAACGATGTCACGGATTGGTTCGGTGAACAATCGAGACAGATCGATAAAAAAACGGATATATGGGGAACCAACCAATTGTATCAAGCCGAGGATTATGCGCTGGAAATGAAGGAGAAATACAAGGACGTTGATTTCACCCTTACGGGTCACTCCCTAGGGGGAGCTAACGCGCAATATGCTGCCGCCTATACGGGCATGTCGGCTGTCACCTTCAGTGCTCCGTCGGTCATCGGAAGCCTCTCCCCTGAAGCCAGAAGAAAGGCAGAGAACGGGGAATTCGACTCTCAAATCACTAATTTCGCCCATCCTGGCGACATTATTGCCAGCGGTGCGCTCGGCGGCTTCGATGGCCACGTCGGTTCTACCTATTACATAGACTCCAGTTATAAAGACGCCAATGACGGGCTTAGTATAAAAGAAAAAATTGATAATACACTGGGCGGCCCCAATTATCATCAGCTTGACCGCTATCGATTCGAGGATGGCTACATCTCAAATCCTCTGTACGACGGCGCTACCGGCAAAGTCGTTGATTCGCCCAGAATCCCTGCCCATAGCGATCTCTTGTTTGGCCTTGGCGGGCCGCTGAGCAATCTGGGCTTAGGGTTGGGCGGCTCGCTGGCAGCCATAGCCGGCTCCACAGGAGGCTCTGCTGGAACCATTCAGGTGACCCCTGCCGAGCTGCGAAGCGTAGCCGAGAAATGGAGAGCACACGCCCATCAAAGTGATGCCGAACTACAGGGAATCCGGCAGCGCCTCTCCAAATACATGTTCTCCAGCCACAGCAGGCGTCTACAGCCGATTGTCCAGCAGCTGGATACATCCATCATGTCGATGAGTCAATGGCATCTGCAGCATACCACCGACATCGTTCAATATATTAAATTCAAAGCGGATTTATTTGAACGGACCGACAACAGCGGATAAACATCGATACGAAAACTACCGGGAGGGATGGAGATGAGTCGAGAGATTCTGCTGGAGCTTGATGATTTGCTTCAAGCCGAACGCGAGCTGTCAGGACTGCTGGCAGCCATTCGAGCCGACGAACAGGAGGCAAGGGTCATGTACGCCCGTCTGCAGGATTGGAAGGGACAATCCGCCAATGTGCTGCGCGACCAGATTGAAACCTTCTTTATGGAGATGTCCCGCCGCATCCGGGATATCGAGGAGCAAAAACATGCACTCATCCAGTATGTGCAATATATGAAACAAGTGGATGGCGCTTCTTGAGGAACCCTTGCCCAACATCGATTATCATGAGTTCACATTCATTATTAAGCACAAAAAAAGGCTTCGCCTCCGTGGGCGAAGCCTTTTTCATTTGTCTGGATCATGATTAGTCTTTAATCAAAGACAGAAATTCCGAACGCTGTGCAGAATCACTCTGGAAGGTACCGCGTACAGCTGACGTGACCGTCTTGCTGCCCGGCTTCTTCACACCGCGCGCGCACATGCACAGATGCTCGCCTTCCACTACCACCATCACGCCGTTTGGCTGCAGCGCCTCCACCATAATATCCGCGATTTGCGAGGTAATGCGCTCCTGAACCTGAAGACGGCGGGTAACCGCCTCTACCAGACGTGCCAGCTTGCTCAAGCCGGCGATTTTGCCGCTAGGGACATAACCGATATGGACTTTACCAAAGAACGGCGCCATATGGTGCTCGCACTGGCTGTAATATACGATATCCTTCACGATAACCAATTCCTCATGATTCTCGTCAAAGGTAACCCCGAGAACATCCTTGGGATCCACTTCGTATCCGGCAAAGATCTCCTCATACATCCGCGTCACACGGGCCGGTGTCTCAAGGAGTCCCTCACGCTGGGGATCTTCACCGATCAGTTTCAATATTTGCTCTACATGATACTCGATCTGCTCTCGGTTATCGCCGACTTTATTGTTTACATAATCCTTTACACCTGCCACAGTACATCCCCCTTTTTCGTTCCATATAAAAAGCAAACGGTTAACTTATAGCCGCTGTTAGCGGCCTTTTAAATAGAAATGCCCCTCCGTCATCCATTCAGACGGGAGTGGGCTTTCTTGCATTATGATTTGCGTTTACGGCCTTGCCCTTTACCCGGCACAGGCTGATTTTTCATCATTTGCTGTGCACGCTGCATCTGCTTGCTGTTCATGTTATACCCCATTTGTTTTGCCATCTTCTGCAGCATTTGCGGATCGTTCTGCATCTTTTCCAATTGCTTTCGCAAATAGAATACGCCGATGAAAAATCCGCCGACCAGACCCACGATCAATGTAATAATCGGAATGACAATCTCCATCACTTGACCACCTTCTACTAATATCTGCCATTTAATGGCGCATACACGAACCTATCATAGCATGTCCTTTTCATCACAGCAAATGAAAATAACAGATACATGGCAGCAGACAGGCCTGATGATACGCCTTGGTCAACTACGACCCTTTCCGGTCCGGCATGGCTCCTTCTATCGTTAACAAGGTGCGCTTGATTTCCGGACCGCCGGCATAGCCGATCAAGGCTCCATCGACTCCTACCACCCGGTGGCACGGCACGATGATCGGAACGGGGTTCTTGTTGTTCGCCCCACCTACGGCACGAACTGCTTTAGGACGCCCGATGGATTCGGCTACATCCTTATAGGAACAAACCGTTCCATAAGGAATGGACTTCAGCGCTTCCCATACCTGCAATTGGAATGAGGTGCCGCGCATGTCCAGCTGTACGTCGAACGCCTTTAGCTCCCCTGCAAAATACTGCTTCAACTGCGTGATCGCAGGAGCTAATCTTGCCTCGTCACGCTGATAGCCGCCGTTACCGGCCCAGGTCCGTGACCACTGCTGGATGACCGCTTCTTTCACATAGAAGCTGCCAAATTCAATAAGACATAATCCCTTCTCCGTTGCGCAGACCGTCAGCGGTCCAATCGGAGATTGAAGTTCATCGTAATACAGCATTTCCGGTCCTCCCTCAGGGACGGCCATCGGCTCGACTCCCTGAATAACAGGACTTTCCTGTCCCGGCTTGTCCCCATTAGAGGAACCTGCAACAGGAGTGCTAGCGGAGGAAGCATCAGCCGCAGCCGAAGCTACGGCAGACGCTTCTTTCTCACTTGGTTCATTCAGTTTATTCAAGGCTTGCTGCAGCATATCTCGTACTTGGGAGTCCCCTTCTGATTTCATGCTTTTCTCTAAGTTGTTCAACGCTTCTTCGCCTCCAATACGGCCCAGAGCCCATGCAGCGGTTCCCCGCAGCTCCGGGCGCGGGTCTTTCAGCAGTACTTCGCTCAGCTTCGGTACGGCTGAAATATCTTTAAAGTTGCCAAGCGCGATGACAGCATTGCGCTGAATCGGCTTTCGGCCGCGCCACGCGGCCGACGTATCTCCGAATGCCTCCTTGAATTCCCGGTTACTCATATCCAGGATGGGCAGGAGCAGAGGCTTGGCTTTTTCAGGATCGGGCTTGAAGTCCTCTTGATGAGTCCAGTTCTTGCCCCGGTTCTTCGGACAAACAATTTGACAGGTATCGCATCCATACAGCCGGTTGCCGATCTTGCGCATGGCCTCTTCGTCCAGAAACCCTTTGGTCTGGGTCAGAAAAGAAACGCAGCGCTGAGCATTCAGCTGCCCGGGACCGACAAGGGCGCCGGTTGGGCAAGCATCGATGCATTTGGTGCACTCCCCGCAATCCTCAGTTACCGGCGTATCCGGAGGAAACGGGATGTTCGTTACCATTTCGCCAAGGAATATCCAGGAACCGAATTTCGGGGAGATGATGGAGCAGTTCTTGGCGCTAAAGCCAATCCCGGCTCGCTGCGAAACCGCCCGGTCGACAAGCGCGCCGGTGTCCACCATGCTTTCAAGCTTCGCATCCGGCACGCGTTCTTTAATGTATTCCTCGAGACGGCTCATGGCCTCCCGGAGCACCTGATGATAATCCCTTCCCCAAGCTGATCGCGCCATAATCCCCCTGTATTTACCTGGCTCCGATTTGGGCGGGTTCTCCATCTTGGAGTGGTAGGTTATGGCGATGGCGATCAGGGACTTCGGCTCCGTGCCAGGGAGTGTGGGAGTAACCCGCTTATCCAGATCCGACTCCTCAAAGCCGGACTCATATCCCATATCCCGATGGTTTTGCAAAATTCCCTTTAGGGATTGGAACGGCTCCGCCGAAGCGAAGCCGATATCATCAATCCCAAGCTCCGGCGCAGCGGCCTTGAGCTCCTGCTTGAGCTCCTCCCATACCGAAGGCGGAGGAGCGTACGAACCGAGTGTGTAGGTCATTCTCCAGCGCCTCCTTTTCTGGGATGATGTTCTGTCTTTCAGGTTACAGCTTTTTGATCTCAGACAACGGCCAGAAAATAAATTCGGCTCTGCCTACGATGTCGCTTTCCTTCACGCTGCCGAACATGCGGCTGTCCTTACTCTTTCCGAGATGGCGGTTATCTCCCATAACGAAGTAGCGACCCTCTTCCAGTACTATAGGCTCAAAGCCAGGATCCTCGATCGGGACATCGGTATATCCTTCCTGCTTTGCAACCCCGTTTACGTACAGCTTCTGGTCCTTTACCTCAATGGTATCTCCAGGTACGCCCACGACACGTTTTACCAGAAACTCCTTCTTATCCGGGCCATCACTCGGGTCCTTAAGTACAATAACATCGCCATGGCTCGGTGCTGAAAAGCGATATACCACTTTATTAATAAATAGCCGCTCCGATGCTACCAGTGTCGGCTGCATAGATTCACCTTTAACCATAGACAGGTTGAACACAAACATATTTAGAAGCACCATAATAACAAATGCAATCGCAATCGTCTTTACCCAATCCCAAAGCTCGGCAGCCCAGCCGTTCTTCTTGCCAGGTTGATTCTGAGGTTCGTTGTTCTCGCCATGCTCAGTTGAATCCGGAGAAATCACTTGTCCCATGCTACACCTACTTTACTTCGATTTCACCTCCGGAAAACGAAGGCGGCACCTTCAAAAAAAGGTACATTAATAGAAAAGCATATCTCCCACCCATTTGCAACGGCTGAAAGATATGCTTCATATCGAAAAAATGTCGTTTCTTATCTCTGTCGAAGCTTAAAGCCGCCGTTTGCGTCGCTCGTATGTACCGCTTTTGTCATTACGACTATTGACCAAGGATACTGAGCTTCTGGAACGACCGCAGGATTTGGCTGGCACCGTATCCCATGGCTTCATAAAATGGCATGGCTGCGGCGTTGTGCTCGTCTCCGGCTACCATAATCCGACTGACTTTCCGTGATTGAAAACGCTGTTCCATTGCCGAAATCAAAGATTTGCCAATCCCTTTTCTACGATAGTCGGGATGAATGGCAATGCGGTAATAACAACCATGATTGCGTTCGATCGTACCGATTAAGGCACCAACGATTTCACCGTTTTCTTCAGCTACCATAATCAGATCGGAATCCCAAGCTAGCTGCCTGGAGAAGGGCTCCATCGTGTTTTCGTAGCATTCTTCCGATAAAGCAATCTGAAGTAGCTCGGTTACGGGGTTACAGTCACTCAACTGAAAGGAACGAACATGCATTTCAAAATCTCCCTTTTCGTTAGCATGATGCGGTTTACCCGGTTTACAAAAATCTAGTATTCCGTTTACGCAAACCTGACATTTATATTACTACAAAAAACCCGAAAATCCTCTTTCCTTGTCCATTAAACCACATCTTTCTCGTAAATTCACGAGTTTTCTTCTGAAAGCGCTTTATAGGAAGCGTTTTCATCATTTTAGCTGGATAAAATTCCATTTTTTTGTTGAATGCTAGGTTTGTTTCCTGCTGCTAAATCATTATCTCACTGTTAAAATAGGCCCATTAATTTCCAGTGGTTTTCTTTCTTATTTGAGATTTATACTTCGATAAAATAACCAACCTTCTCCAGTTCCACCGAGGATAAAGACATGTAGTAAAAAACAACAGCGTCCTCTCGGCTATGTGCCTCTGAGGAACGCTGTGTTTTTTGATCATGATATTTACTTACTGGAGAACGACGGTGTCGCCCACTTTCAGCCCTGACAAAACCTCGACTTTATCCAGCGTCTGCAAGCCGGTCTCGATATCCTGCCGTTCAATCTGGCCGCCTCCCTTGTCCACCATGACATAGGAGGCGCCTCCGTCCGTCATAACGGCAAGTTTAGGAACTACAACCGCCTTATCCTTCCGTTTGGTTACAATGTCTCCGTTCAGCGTCAGGCCGCCGATTAAACGATCTTCCTTCGGCAGCGAGATGATCACCTTAAACTGCGGTGTCTGGGAAGTTTGTTTCTCCTGGGCCGTCGTCTCGGCGAATTTAGCTACTTCCAGCACCTTTCCCTTCAGCTTTAGATCCTTGATGGACGGCATCTTAACCTCAACCGCCATGTCCGGCTTAATGCTGAATATATCGTTTTCCCCGACAAATGCCACTAATCGAAGAGAATCCAGGTCGACGATTTTGCCGATATACTGGTTCGCCGTCACCGATTGCGGGCGCTGCTGTGTCGGGTCGAACAGAAACAGGCCTGCTGCTGGTGATAAGTATGTAGCTTTCTTCAGCCTGTCATTTAAGTCGGCCATCGTCTGGCGCTCAATATCGTTAGTAACCTCGTCCAGTTGACTGCTCAGCCGAGCATTTTCCTGATCTGCCAGCACTTTAAGGCGTTCGGCCTCCGTCGCTAAAGCCGGGGCGCTATCGAGGTCCTGATTTAACGTAAACTCCTTCAGTTCCTTCTCCAGCTTCCGCTTCTGCAGCTCGGCTTCCTTCTGCTGAAGCTGCTGGCGAATGGCCGTTTGCTCTAATTTAAAAAGCGCATCGCCTTTCTTGATCTGCTGACCGTTCTCAACGTTCCAGGACTCCACTTTCGCTTCAAAAGGTGCGTACACATTGGTCTCCCGCCCGTATTCGGATGTTCCCTTGACCTGCACGGTCGAGACGATGGTTTCCTCCGTTACGGGAAATGTGATGACCTGCGGCTCTTCCATCATGGGAATCTCGGGTTCTTTCGGTTTGACCTGTCCGTATCCCCAATATCCCACCAAGCCCAGCACGGCAACGATAACCGTCCATTTTATGATTTTTTTTATCATACCGATTTAGCTTCCTTTCCGATGCTCATTATCCTAATCCCGCTTGATGGCCAGAAGTGCATTCGTTCTTGCTGCGCTGATCGCCGGATAGATCCCCGAGAAGATTCCGGTCATCACAGCGAATGCGATGCCGATGGGCAGCGTCTCCAACGTAACCGCAATTTGCAGCCCTGACATGCCCGCCGAAGCCATAATGAATGAATTCAGTCCCTTGATGATCAAAAATGCGAATACGATGCCAAGCAATCCACCAAGCAAACCGAGCAGGCTGGCTTCCACGATGAACATGTTGCGGATTTGCGGCATATTCGCCCCAAGGACCTTCATAATGCCGATTTGCCTACGGCGCTGATGCGTAGACATCGTCATGGCTACGATGATTGATATCGAGGCCAATAACAGGATAAATACGCCTATGCCGAGAGCGATCGCTTTGAATGTATCCAATTGGGAAGCGACCTGATCACGCATGGCCAGATTGTCGCTCGCATTCAGCGCAAGTTTTGAGATTAAATCCTCAAGCGGTTTAATATTCTGCAGATCATCCACTTTGATGGTTAGACTATCGTATACTCGCTGTTTCGAAGATGTCCCATTTTGCAGGTTCAAACTGTTTGTTAGCCATTCCGCCGTGTCAAAGGAAATATAGGCCTGACGATCGTAGAACGCAAACTGGGCATCTCTCCCCGAAGGCACATCCAGCACGCCGCCAACATAAAGCTGTGGGCTAAGCTGTTTCTTGTCTGCGTCCATCGACTCCAGCTGAATATTTTTGCCGTGCATTTCCGAAACGGTGCTCTCATACATCTGATATTCTTCCCATAGCTTCGGGTTATTGGGATCGGTATTTATCATATTCATCAATCTTTCGCTCGTCTCTGCATCCTTCCATCCGGTTGTTGCTCCGTAATTGAGCACCATGGCACCGATCTGTTCAAGCGCGCCACCTTCCTTGAACCTGTTACCCTGCTCTTTGAGCTTTGACAGGTCCACGGCCACGACATTGAAGCCGTCGTTTATCAGGTTGTCGGACGAAATGGCTCTAAAATACCCGAGCTGCTTGGTGGCTATAACGGATTTGACATGATCAAAGCCCTGAATCACCTGAACTTTATCATCCGTTAGCAATCCCCGGTCAGCTCCGGCCGCGGGGCCGCTGCCTTCTCCTTGCCCGCTTGAGCCCTGTGGAGTCACCGTAATCTCGTCAAGCTTCATGCCGCCTATAATTTCCGTCTCCAAATAATTCTGGGCGCCGTTCCCAATGCTGATCGCTACGATAATAGCCGCGCATCCAATCGAAATACCAGTCATGCACAGGGCTGTCACCACTTTACGACGTTTAATCTGTCCCCATGCCAGCCGTATGCTGTCTAAAATTATCAGCTGACCTCACCTGCCCCCTCCGTATGAACCGGGACCCCAGGCAGGGACGAGGGGCCGTTTGGCCCCCGTTGACCTGCTGCTGGCGTTGTATAGTCCTCCGGCTGAACCAGATAACCGTCACGGAGCATAATCGTTTTTTTCATTTGGGCAGCGACTTCCATCTCGTGAGTAACGATGACAAATGTCGTTTTCATGGACTCGTTCAGCGCCATCATGATTCGGATAATTTCCTCTTCCGTTTTGGTGTCCAGGTTACCCGTCGGCTCGTCCGCAAAAATGACGGAAGGCTCGGTAATCAACGAGCGCGCAATACTAACGCGCTGCTGCTGTCCGCCTGACAGTTGGGACGGGTATAGTGAAGCCTTATCGCCGATCCCCGTCATCTCCAGAAGCTCCATCGCTTTCTTCCGGCGCTTGGACGGAGAAACGGATTGAAAGACCAGGGGAAGCTCCACGTTTTCACGAATCGTGAGCGTCGGGATCAGTTCATAGGCCTGAAAAATAAATCCGATATGCTTGCGCCGGAAGACAGCAAGCTTGTTTTCCCCGTACTTGACGATATCCTGATCGGCAATATAAATATGGCCTTCCGTCGGCTTCATCAGTCCTGCCATCAAGTTGAGCAGCGTGGACTTGCCCGACCCGGAGCTGCCCAGCAGGGCAATCATCTCTCCCTTCTGGACTTCGAACTGGATATTATGGAGCACTTTTAATACTTCGTTACCGTTCTTAAAGCTGTGCGATACATTCTCCAAACGCAACATGTTCGCTATTCCTTTCCGGTTCTTAATTTAACTCTCCTCGTCAGGAACTGCTGTAGGCGTGAAAATCAGATTGTAGCTTTGACTGCCCAGCGTGATCCGCTCATCCTGGAATTCATCAACCAGGGTCAAGTTAAACCAACCGCCTCGAAGTTTTTTGTATTGCTCATCCGACAGCTCGATCGACATCGACCGGGTGCCTGGGACCTGGATATCGGTTCCTGGCGTGAGCGTGCGCTCCTGTGTCTGCCCGAGGTTATCCTTGATGATTAAAATCAGCTTGTGGCCGGAGTCCGCCGCAATGATGCTCTCGCTGCGTTTTACATCAATCGTGATATTCAGCGGAATGGATGAGCTGCCTTCCTGCAGATGTCCTACCGCTTTCGTAACCGAAACGTGGTAAGGATACCAATCGAGGTTTGTCAGTCCGGAGCTTATGGCAGGTCTGATCGGATTCAGCATCAATTTTTTCATGCCCATGACGCCGGTAGCATCTTTACCCGTTTCAGCAAACTTGCCTCCGGTCATCGCCGTACCCAGAGCAAGCCCCAGTTCGCTTGCAGCCCCCTTCGGCACTCTGGCCCAAAAGACAATCGACTGCTTGGACCCCGGCTGAAGCGAGGCTTCAGGCTGAATGGTTTCCGCTTCATAGATCTTTCCATCCGTGCTTTGGAAATACCCCTTCAGCACCGCTGCTTGGACGCGGCGCTGTTCATTGCTGGTCAGCAAGAACTCGGAATAGACAATATCGGAGTCCACACCTTCATAGATGACCGTCCGCCGTTCCTGCGCCTCTGCGCGCTTACCAATCGCGGTAACGGTATACGGCTTCCCTTTCTCCAAAGTGCTGATCGACTGCGTCATGCCGGACGTGGTCATGGTAAGGAACGACGTTTTGGCCGTATCCTGCTGCGTAAACAGCTCGAAACGAAGCGAACGGATATCCTTGGTATACGGGATCCGAGCCATGACATATACCTCGGTTGATGACCCCGGGGAAATCAGGGAACCCTGCTCCTCCGCAATAACCTCCGAACCAGCCAGACTTGTTTTTTCGTCCGCTGTGACGTTCACTTTAAGCTCAGGCAGCGGCAGCGATTTGGATTCCTGCGTATTCCGCAGACGCAGCTTTGCAACGATCAGATCCTGATCCTGCCATGGCAGGCGCTGGATGGATTCCAGCGTGTACGCAAATCCTTTGGCTGTCTGCGCGTCGTACTCCACACCGATAGATGATTTGCGTTCCGTTTGATAAGGGATGGCAAAGTATGCAATCGGCAGGGTCAATGACTCCTGGACCTCGGTGGTCGGCTCACCGGCCGGTTCACCCGAGCTCGCCGGCGGTTTAGATGAGCTGGCTGGTCCAGATGTCCCGATCATTTGCAGCTTCAATCGGTCCTGCTTGAGATCTAGCGGGAGCGTTATTTCCATCACCATCGTTTTCTCTTCCCCGGGACGCAGCGTCAAACCCGCTTTGTTATCCGGAGTGTAAGGATGGAAGGAGCCTTCGGATGCTTTAATCGCAAATTCGTAGGCCGGAACCTCCACCGATTTTTTCCCTTTATTCTTGAAGGCCATCTCGATATTCCATATGCCCTGCCCCCCTGAGGCACGCAGCGAAGCTTGGCGGATTCTGGCATCGACCGGAATCCCCTTGATGGTCAACTTCTTGGCCGCGCCCGCCGCAACGTCCCACTTTGGAGCTGTTGCCGCAGGTAGCTTGAAGGATGCGACCGGCAATGACAGCTTCAGCGTTTCATCGTTTTCGGTCCACAGAAAATGCAAACCGGTCGTTTTAAGATAAGAGGGAACTTCTGTTATGTAATAAACCAGTTTCTTTTCTTTCGGCTGAACAGGCACACCCTCAGCCCCTGCCTCATGACGCAGAAGGAACGAACTGCCGCTTGCCGTCGCCAAATACGGTTCGAACCCCCGATCATTCCATACCTTTCCACCATGGTTCGTCATATACATCCCGACTTTGGCGATGACTTTGCCGTCATACTTGATGATCTCCAGTGATTCAGCCTGTACGGTAACCGGAGTGCCGCCCAGATTCAGCTTGGAGCTCGAACCAGATGGTACGGCTGCTGTATAATTGGCGGGCATTCTGTACGTTCCGACACGCTGCAGGTAGCCTTTGACTTGCGGATTCCATACGTCCATCACCAGCTTCATGCCGGACAAGGAGCTGCTCTCGGTCTTCGCATAGTAGGTTACACTCAGGCTTTGCCCGGGCTCTACCTTCTTCTTGGCCAGATCCTTGGATATGGGATTGGCCGCCGTCACGGAACCGCCGGGAAGCACCACCTTGGGAAAATAAGATACCAGGCGCGCTGCGCTTTTCCCCCCGTTTTTATAAGTCAGTGTAAATACCGCCACATTCGTGCCGGTCTGCTGCCATACGTCGGCATGGTCAAGCTTTGCTGTGACGTTGTTCCCAAGCTGCACGCTCCAGGCCAGAGCTGCACCCTTCTGTGCAGTCGACTTCGTGATTTGCGATGGCTGTGTCTTAGTTGCTGCAGCTTCCACTTGCGGTGCCGCAGCCAGAATGGCAGCCATCAGAATGGCAGTCACTCTGAGCTTTGTACTATTCATGTTATGTACCGACTCCTTTCTACCTCGACATATCCCTTCTATATCGACGTTTCGATCATAGATTTGTTCAAGACTATATATATAACGACAAATTTCACAGAAAAGTTTTCCATTAATTTTCGATGTCACAACTTTCGTTCATGCAATAAATCAGCCCTCTCGGACTTTTCAAACATAAAAGTTGATTTAATCACCCAAAACGGTTTAATATATGTAGTGTAGCCGGATTACATATTACGTCTCCGGGATGATAAAGACTTCCTGATGAAGGAAGACCCTTTCATCATAACCAAAAACTAAATTTACAGGAGGTTTTTTACTATGGCATTTCAATTACCAGCACTTCCTTACGCAAACGACGCGCTCGAGCCTCATATCGACGCACAAACGATGGAGATCCACCATGATCGCCACCATAATACCTACGTAACCAACTTGAACGGTGCTCTTGAGAACGCTCCTGAGCTTCAAGGCAAATCCCTTGAGGATCTGATCTCTAACCTTGACGCTGTACCGGAAAGCATCCGCACAGCGGTTCGCAACAACGGCGGCGGCCATGCTAACCACTCCCTGTTCTGGGAAGTTATCGGACCAAACGGCGGGGGACAACCGACTGGCGCTTTGGCTGATGCCATCAACAGTGAACTGGGCGGCTTTGATAAATTCAAAGAAGATTTCGCAAAAGCGGCTACAACCCGTTTCGGCAGCGGCTGGGCTTGGCTCGTTGTTAAAGACGGCAAACTGGCAGTAACCAGCACACCGAACCAAGACAGCCCGATCATGGAAGGTCAAACGCCTCTCCTCGGCCTGGACGTTTGGGAGCATGCTTACTACCTGAAATATCAAAACAAACGCCCTGATTACATCTCCGCATTCTGGAATGTAGTGAACTGGGAAGAAGTCGGCAAACGTTACGATAACGCGAAATAATATCGCTTAACTAAAAACCGATATCATACTAAAAAAGGCTGCTTTCAGCTGTAGACCCTGTCTACTGCGAAAGCAGCCTTTCTCTATATTTATATCATGCTGTTACGTGTTATTTACCGCTGCTGCAGAGCCTGACTCATAATGGCGGACCTTGGATGGTGCATAGATGACCACCAGCAGAATGACCGAGATCAGGACGGCTGCACCTGCACCGATCAGGCATACGGCCTGCAGCGGCCAGGCATCGGCGGCAAAACCGAGCAGAAGTGTTAAGAGAATCTGCAGCATCCCTTCCAATAAGCGGGTCACGCTCGTAAAGCGCCCCATCAGATCAATAGGCACCTGATTTTGAAAAAAAGTAGTATATCCCGCATTCGCATACGAAGAGAAGAAACCAAACGCGATAAAGCCGATAACGGCCGTCAGGAGGCCGGATGCGGCATAGAAGATCATATACCCGGCACTCGATAGAAGCACACCAGCCCCGATAAACATGCGCAATGATAGCCATTTGACAGTTAGAGACGCAGCCGCTGAGCCGGCCAAATACCCAGCTCCGGCTACGCTGACGAGTAGTCCGTAATCCTCGTCGCCGAGGAGCAATACCTGTTTAATAAAGGTTGCCTCTTGGGAATCGAGCGCGAAGCCTAGCAGCATGGCAGATTGAAATAACGAGTATACAAGCATAAAATACTTCGCCGCTTTCCCGAAATCAATAACCGCAGCCCAGTCCTGAAGCAGTGTCTTCATTGTGATGGCATCCCGTCCATTGCCTGCGCTTTCCTTTCCATCCACATCGGGAAGGAAGTAAATGACAAGCGCGCAGATGAAGAAAGATACGGCATTGATGAAGATGCTGATCCGAATGTCCGTATAAGCGATCAATAGACCGGATATAGCGGGTCCAAGCAGCACCGCGCCGGATGTCGTAAAGCTGGACCATGCGTTGAACCGCTTTCGTTCCTCTGCCGGGATCAGCTTCGTTATATATGTCATGGACGTAGGCCCGAAGAAAGCCCCCGCAACGTTAATCAGAAACATGATACAGTAGATGCCCCAAACCGAGGACATGAAGGGGATAAGGGCAATCAAAGCCCCCCGGATCACATCGGTGGTGATCATAAGCCTGCGCTTATTCGCCCGGTCAATAATACTGCCCGCCCAGGAGTTGGTAAACAGGGTTGCGAGCGGCCGGATGATAAACAATCCAGCCACTGCCGCAGGAGAACCAGTCATATGCAGCACAAGCAAATTAATCGCGACCAGATAGATCCAGTTTCCCAGATTGGAAACCCCGATGCCAAAAATGTAAAGAAGCGCATTCTTCCAGCTATGCAAAATCTCCACTACTCCTTACAAGCCGTTTCAACATTATATCTCCCACTGCAAGGGAAATACGGCTTTAAGATGAGAAATACGAGTTCAGAATCCGAATGAACACATTCGGAAATGCGTAGCGTTCCATGTCATGAACGTGAATCCAGCGAAAGCTCTCTTCGCCTGTCTCATATGCCGCTGCACTCTCTGCTACTTCCAGGGCTTCCGGCGGCACATCCTGCCATTTACAGCGGTACACGCCCATATGCCATTGAATATGGCTAAAGGTATGCTCGGCGTCCATCACATGGCCCATCGGCAGGATCGGAACTCCTTCCTCCAGCAAGGCATGACGCAAGCGGCTCATCGCCGTCTCCTCGGACATCACGGCCGGTACGCCGCTCCCCTCGGTCGACACGATCACATGCGGCAGCTCCCACATCCCTGCCAATAAACCGGTGGATGGACGCTTGCGGATCAGAATCTTCCCTTCGTGCACGCCAGTGCCTTCTACAATGGCCGTGAGGCGGTATTCAGGACGTGGCCGCTTGGCCTTCGTCTTAATAGGAAGGGACTCCTCTTTGCCCTCAAACCGTGCTGTACAATGCTCCATCACAGGGCATACCAGACATTTGGGGGACTTCGGCGTACAGATCAACGCCCCCAGTTCCATCAACGCCTGGGTGAAATCCGATGCTCGCCCATCCGGAACCAGCGTCAGCACCAGCTCCTCCATCTTGGTGCGGGTCTTCACTTTCATAATATCTTCTTCAATCAAAAAATAGCGGGACAGCACACGCATGACGTTACCGTCCACTGCTGCGGCAGGAATATTGAATGCAATGCTGCGAATGGCACCCGAGGTATATGGACCAATGCCTTTAAGTCCCGACACTTCATCTTTGCCGCTCGGCATAACGCCCCCATACTGCTCTGTCACCTGCCTTGCGGCAGCCTGAAGGTTGCGTGCCCGGGAATAATAGCCAAGGCCCTCCCAGCACTTCAACACATCGTCCTCCGGCGCATCCGCAAGCGACTGAATCGTTGGAAACCGCTCGATAAACCGGTGGAAATATGGGATTACCGTGTCCACCCGGGTCTGCTGAAGCATAATTTCAGATACCCATATATAGTAGGGATCACGATGCCGGCGCCATGGCAAATCCCTTTTGTTGATCTCATACCAATCCAGCAGCTCTTGGCTGAAGTATTGTTTGTGTTCCGTATTATGCATCTATAAGTAATCTCCTTCGTCAACCTTACTTTATCTTCTCAACCACGGCGAAAGCGGAAGCCAGCGTGGTCTGATGCGAAATCGTCAAATGAATCGCATAATGTGCGGACTCCTCCATTCCGAGGCGATCCCAGGCTTCCTGGGATAGTCGAGTCTCAGGCCTGCCAAGAACACCCGGCAGCACTTCTATGTCACGGAACCCGATTATACCTCCAATTCCGGAGCCAAAGGCTTTGGATATCGCCTCTTTGGCAGCAAAGCGCCCGGCAACAAACTCCGTCCGTTTCGCCCCCTTGCCGGCGGCAATGACCTGCTCACCCTGCGTAAGCACGCGCTTCATGAATCTTTCTCCATGCGGGCCTGTCATCAACATCTCCATTCGCTTCATGTCCAGCACATCATGTCCGATTCCGTAGATCACAATCGTCCGCTCTCCTTCATGGATCCAGTCTTCCTGTCCAAAAAATATACTCTTACTTATTGTATCAGTCGATGTACGTCAACGCGAGACCAACGGTGTTACAACAACATGAATTAAATAAATTTGTTGTATTTCAAATTTCATCTATATAGACTGTACAAAATAGCATGGTGAAAGGGGAATCATATTATGGGCTCATTGATTTATCACGTGGCTGTTTCTCTTGACTATTTTATTGCCGATCAAGCCATGATGGATGGAAGGATCGACCGAACTCTCTTTTTATTCGATGGGGAGCATGTTCCGGACTTCTTGGCAGAAATCCAGGAGTTTGAGGCTGTGCTGATGGGCGGTAAAACGTATGAGTTTGGATTTAAGATGGGGGCTAAGCCAGGAGAGCCTGGTTACAAAGGACTCAAGCATTATATATTCTCACGCTCATTAGAATTCGAATCCAATGAAGAAGTTGAATTAGTCAAGGAGGACGCCATCCCGTACATCCATAATCTTAAACAACAGACAGACGGTAAGCTGTGGCTGTGCGGGGGCGGGGAATTGGCAGGAAGCCTGCTTCAGCATCAACTGATCGATCAGCTTGTATTAAAGGTAAACCCGGTAATGGTTGGTGACGGGGTTCTGTTGTTCGGCAGTGTCAAACCGCGGCTAAAACTCGAACTGGTCGATATGAAGCAATATGCCAACGGCGTTCTCAAACCGACCTACAATATCATATATACCTAATGCCGCTCTAAATAAACTAGCCTTCCAGAGGTTATTCCACCGGAAGGCTAGTTGCCTGGATATTCGTATGTTAGATGCCTGGAATCGTATTGCGCTTGTGTGCGGTTTTGACATAATAACTCTCGAGTTTTTGCTGAACATCAGGATCAATCGTCTTACCTTCCAGGTAATCGCTGTTATCCTCGTAGCTGATTCCGAGCTCTTTCTCGTCTGTTTGACCTTCCCAAAGGCCGGCAGAAGGGGCTTTATCCAGAATCGATTTCGGAACTCCTAAATAGGATGCAAGCATACGAACCTGACGCTTGTTCAGGGAACTCAGCGGCGTAATGTCCACTGCTCCATCGCCCCACTTGGTATAGAAGCCGGTAATCGCCTCGGAAGCATGATCCGTACCGACCACGATCAAATTCTGCTCGAATGCCAGCGCATATTGTACCACCATACGCACTCTGGCCTTCACATTGCCTTTACCCGGAATACTCATATGCTTATGGACCCCGATATTTTTCAGGCCATGCTCAACCTCCAAAGCTATTTCGTTCACCGTTTCCTCGATATTCGTCTCGACGGTATGTTTCAAATCGAAGGCCTTCGCTGTCGCATAGCTGTCTGAAATATCAGCCTGCTCGCCGTATGGCTGGAACACCCCGAGTGTCTTGTATTCCTTGCCAATCTCCTCCGTGAGTTCATCGGTGGCCCGCTTGCACAGACCGGCAGCCACAGCCGAATCAATCCCGCCGCTAATGGCGATCAGCAGTCCGGAAGTGCCCGAGTTCTTTACATAGGTTTTCAGAAAGTCAACGCGCTTGCGTACCTCTTCCTCCACATTAATGGTAGGTTTGACACCCAGCTCTGCGATAATTTGTTCTTGTAGGCTCATGATATATGACTCCTTTCAGTATGCTCTCTCTTTCTGAAGTACTTCATTGATAAAAGAAAAACGTCTATGGACGTACTTCCTCAGAAGACAGACCGCATTTAGCGGAAGTTTTTCTTGCGATATAGAATTTCATCAGCGTAGCTAGATAACTTATAAATTCTATATCTATAACAAAAGCCCCGCGGCTTCGGAATATGCCGAATGCTTCGGGGCCTATGTAACTGCCGGATTACTGGCAGTAGCGATTGAATGCGTCGGTCAAATCCGCCGCGATTTCTTCTGCAGAACGATTCTCCACTTGATGACGCTCAATAAAGTGCACCAATTCCCCGTCCTTCAACAGAGCAATCGATGGGGAGGATGGAGGATACGGAGCAAAATACTCACGTGCTTTAGCCGTTGCTTCCTTATCCTGTCCGGCGAACACGGTAAACAATTGATCCGGCTTCACCTGATTCTCAAGCGCTATGGCTACACCAGGACGCGCTTGCCCTGCTGCGCAGCCGCATACGGAGTTTACAACGACCAGCGTTGTACCTTTCGCTGTAGGAAGAACTTCCTCTACCTCTTCAGGTGTTGTCAGTTCCTTGATTCCCAAGCTGGTCAGCTCATCCCGCATTGGTTGAACCATATCGCGCATATATCGGTCAAAAGACATACCCATAACTCTTCACTCCTTATATAAACAAGATTGTTCGAATTATAACAGCTCATCGATATCTATATTATACAATCCTAAAGAGTGAAAGCAAGAAAATACAAAACGAGCAGCATCACAAAATAGGATACCGCCCGTTTTTCATGTTCCATTGGTTGAACTAGGTAGCAGGATAGTTTACCCCATCTTTTTTCTTGTCAACGATGGGCTCACCACGGCGATCTTTGTTTTCACGCTCCTGCTGCTCCTGTTGCTTGGAATCATTTTTACTCATCCGAATCCCTCCTTTACCCTAAGCTCTGCCTTATGATGCCTAATTACCAATCCGTTTATTCGAAAGCGGCAGCGCTCTGGGATTCCGGCAAACCTTGCGGGTACGAGTGAAGAGGAAAAGAAATAATGAAAACCGTTCCCTCGCCAAGCTTCGACTTCACATCAATGGTTCCATGATGACGCTGTACAATGCTCATGCACAGGGCGAGTCCAAGCCCCGTTCCCTTGCTCTTCGTCGTAAAGAATGGTTCAAACAAGCGCTCCAGCTCATTCTCCGAGATGCCGATTCCGGTATCCGCAACGAACAGCTGCGCCCGATCTCCTTCCATCCGAGTTTCAATCGTCAACGTTCCCTTATCGTCCATAGCCTCCATCCCGTTTCGGCATAAATTCAGAATCAGCTGTTTCATTTCCTTGGTATTCAGGTACAGATGGGGAATTTCGGTTCCGAGTTTCAGCTCAATGCTCTGTCCGCGCAAATTCGCGTCGGCCCACAAGAGCGGATTGAGCTCATGGATAATGTCATGAAGGTGACACTCTTCTTTTTCTGCCACCCGGTTTTGGGCGAGGGATAAAAAATCGCTGATGATACCGTTGGCCCGATCAAGCTCCTCCATGACGATCCGGTAATAATGGTCCAGCGTATCAGGACTCTTCTCCTGCATCAGCTGCAAAAATCCGCGCACGACAGCCATTGGATTGCGAATCTCATGGGTAATACTTGCCGCCATTTGGCCAACCAAGCTTAAACGCTCTACATTCATAAATTCCGTGCGAAGCCTCTCCAGCTCCGTAATGTCTTCCATAACTCCTACCGCACCCAAGATGTCTCCGTTCCCATTATGTATAAGTGGATAGATGCCGGTGGAATACACCCGGGTAGCGCTTCGCATAATCTCGCCGGTGCTTTCGATTCCATCCATAGCTCTCTGAAACCGGTTGCGCAGATGCTCCTTTTGAATCATGCCGTCCAATAAGTCAAATAATGGTCTGCCGATGACATCCTTGGTCGTCAGATTAGGAAAGACGTTTCGAAAGCTGCGGATAAGCGGCTGATTAAAGGCGATGATATTGCCGCTTCGATCCACCGCAACCATTCCTAAAGGAATCATCTCCATCATTTTTGTTAAAGATGACCACTCTTTGACCTTCACATCGTATTGACCTGCGCCTAGGCGCTCACATGTTAATTCGATCCAGTACACAATCATTCCAGAATAAATAATACCGATCAGCATATACAGAATGGTTACCAGAATCGTATCCGGATTCAGAGCATCCTGGTTAACCTTTCCTTCAATCGCGTGGGAGGCTACAATAATCAGCATAGCCGGAATAAGCGCGCTCCACAGCCAACAAATCTTTTCGGTCATGGAGCCTTTCTTGAAATTGGAGGTAATCCAGGGTAATAGCGAGTACCCTAGAACCAGCATATACAGAATGAGGCCGATCGTGGACCAGCCGTTCATCAGCCCATAGCTTGTGATATATATAGCTGCAAGACATAGACCTGAACGCCGACTTCCATATAATATGCCTAAAAATAACGGGATTACGCCAAGATGGATCGGAACGTAATAATCGTTCATAGCCGAGATCAAGACGCATAATACAGTACTGATTCCGCATGCAATGACAATATGTTGGCGAAATCGAAGCAGATCATCCGGATTCTTCTTGTTCAGGCACTTTAGATGTCTGTCGAGGAGAAGCGGCAGATGAAAGATGAGTGTACCAGACAGCAAAACTTGCAGCAAAATATCTTTCCATAGGCTCAGCACAGCGATCGATCACCTCAATTGGACAACGCATCTAATATTTCTGATTAAAGCATAGGCGACATCATATTACAATATATTGTAATTTCTCATTCGAAGTCTGGGGAAACTCCATCCTGTGTCCTTTTCATGAGGTTTGGGATAATTCGCAAATATCCTATATAATAAGATTCATCTATTAATTGATATACCCCCAAAGGAGCTATGAGCAAACATGCTTGATTATGATATTATTGTCGTCGGCGGCGGACCTTCCGGATTGATGTCCTGCGTGGCTGCAGGGGAAAGAGGAGCTTCTGTTCTGCTGATCGATAAAGGAGATAAACTAGGCCGTAAACTAGGCATATCGGGCGGCGGAAGATGCAATGTGACGAATGCCAAAGAACAGGATGAATTGATTGCCAACATCCCGGGAAACGGCCGTTTTTTATATAGTGCTTTTCAGCATTGGAACAACAAGGATATCATGTCTTTTTTCGAGGGGCTTGGTATCCGCCTCAAAGAAGAAGACAACGGGCGCATGTTTCCTGTGACGGATAAAGCCTCGAGCGTCGTGAATGCCTTGATTGGCAAAGTGAAGGAGCTCGGTACCGACATCCGGACAAACAGTCCGGTGAAGAGAGTTCTCTATGAGAACGGCCGGACGGCCGGGATTGAGCTGAAATCCGGGGAAGCGATCAAGTCTTCCTGCGTGATCATTGCAACCGGCGGGCAGTCTGTTCCGCAAACCGGTTCCACGGGAGACGGCTATCCATGGGCTGAGGCGGCAGGACATACCATCACGGAGCTGTATCCAACTGAAGTGCCTATCGTCTCTACCGAGCCTTTTATTGCCTCTAAAGAACTGCAGGGCTTGTCACTGCGGGATGTTGAGCTGTCCGTCTGGAATCCGAAAGGAAAAAAAGTGATTGCCCACCGGGGAGATATGCTGTTCACCCATTTCGGAGTGTCCGGTCCGATCGCGCTGCGCTGCAGTCAGTTCATCCGCCAGGTGCAGCGGAAGTTTGATATCGTGAATGTGGACATGGGCATCGATATGTTCCCCGACCGCTCCCAAGCGGAGCTTGAGGCCGAGCTCAAAGGTCGACTGGAGGATGAGCCAAGAAAGAGCATCAAAAACGTGCTCAAAGGCATGCTCCCGGAACGAATGATCCCCCTGCTGCTATCCAAGACGTCCATCGACAGCGACGTGATCTGCAGCGGTATCTCCAAAACGGCGCTGACAACCTTTGCCTCCATTCTAAAAAAGTTCACGTTCCGCGCTTCGGGCACCCGTTCGCTGAAGGAGGCCTTCGTGACAGGCGGCGGCGTAAGCCTCAAGGAAGTCCAACCAAAAAGCATGGAATCCAAACTGATGCCCGGGCTCTTCTTCTGTGGTGAAATTCTGGATATTCACGGATACACCGGCGGTTACAATATTACGGCCGCTTTTGCAACCGGTTATACGGCAGGCAAGCATGCAGCCGAAGCCGCAGTGATAAACAAATAATGAATAAAAGCGCGCTGTATGCCCCATCCATCGGAGCATTCCAGCGCGCTTTTTATTATTCTTGCGAGTGTCTCTCCTCCTTGTAGACCGGCCAAGACATGAGCGAGGGCGCGACCATGACAGCCAGCACAGTCAATACAAGCGCGGCGAGCCATCCCATTCCCCCTTGTAAAAGCGTTAACCCTGTCATGAGCGAATAAAGAAAGGCGGGAAGAGCTAGTAAGGTTCGGACCGTGAGAACACCAGCCGAACGATGCTGCTGATTCGTAAACGGGAGCACCTGCATAAATTCGGCTTTGGCGAACAATGCCCACCTTGTATTCAGCCAATATGACATCATCAATACCAGAGCAAGATATACGATGATTTTGATGATCGGCGGCGGCAGCCAGACGGCCAGGATGCCGACCAGCGTAATCTGAATATATAATAATAAGCTCTCAGAGTGGCGCAAAATCGCCTTTAACCCCGCATCGGCAAGCCTCTTCTCCGCCGTACCTTTGAACAACCGGCCGGACTTGCGCATAAACCAGGTTTTACTTCGTACGCTGGGAGGTTTACCGACAGCTTGAATGAGCAGCTTCTCCGTCAACTGGATCCTTGTCTTCGCATCCTCACGCGCATCTGCGATGAAGGTCCCTTGCATGGCAAGACGCTTGCGGCTAAGAAGAAACAGCACCAAGAGCAAAATTAAGGAAGCTGCCCATAGTACAACGTAGGACTCAAGCCAAAATGTAACAAGCAGCGCCAGCAGTCCGAATGAGAGCCAGCGTACGATATAAGTCAGTACATGTTTCCGCCAGCCTTTATAGCTTGCGCGAATCATAGCGGTTAATAGATTCGCGCACCAGGCGCATACAGCTGTAATCATCAGCAAAGTCACCAGAACAATACCGGTTATCCCATGTTCCCTGACCAGGATTGGCAGCGCAAGCACTGTAACGACCAATCCCTTGATTGCTGAGACCGTATGGCTGTATACCATGCCTCTGATCATTAAGCCCTTCATCCACCCCCCCTGCTGCCGAAGAAACAACACGTCAGCCTCTTCCAGGAACAGCAGCACTCTGCCAGAGAACATAAAGAGCAGGATGCCTACCACCGCCTGCAGCGGGAAGAACTGTGCCCATCCGGGAAGCGGGCTCGTCCATAACTCGCGGTAGAGCCCGCCTCCCAGCAGCAGACCCGGAACAATGATGTACAGCATCACGATCCAGTCGACCACGGTTGCCAGATTATCGCGTTGATTCTTCCAATGAGCAGTTACCCTTCGCCAAAATAGAGCGCCCGGATGGCTAAAATGATAGGATCGATCCATATCCATCACCTCCCTCATGTCAGCGCATCGAAGCAATCAAACAACGATGCGCCGGGAAGATCAGCGGCCTGGCGGATTTGATCCAACGTGCCCTCCGAAGCAATCCGGCCGCCGGATATGAGCACAAAGCGATCGCAAATTTTCTCTGCGGTATCCAGCACATGGGTAGACATCAATACACCGGCTCCCCGGCGTCTCTCCTCAAGCAGCAGATTCAAAAAATCTCGGGTGGCCCGGGGATCCAATCCGATAAACGGTTCATCTACAATATAGACGTCTGGCTTGGAGAGAAAGCCGATCATCAGCATCATCTTCTGCTTCATTCCTTTGGAGAAGCCTCCCGGCAGTTCATTGCGCACCGACTCCATTCCAAACTGACGGAGAAGCTGATCAGCCTGTGCTTCGAAATGTTCATCATCCATTCCAAATGCGGCAGCTGCCAAATCCAGATGCTCCCATAGCGTCAATTCCTCATAAAACACCGGCTGCTCAGGAACGTAAGCATATCGGGGAGGATGGCCTGCAATAAAGACGTCGGCTTTACTATCTTTAAGCAGCCCCAGCACCGTCTTAATGGTCGTGCTTTTTCCGGCTCCATTCGGTCCGATCAACCCCAGCAGTTCGCCGGGTACCACTTGAAACGATATATCCCGTATCCGTGGGCGACCTGGTTCGTAACCCGCCTGCTGAATATCCACCTTCAGCACCGGCTCGAGCTCAAGTCCATTCTCTTGAATCTTATGCATCTTAACACCCCATCCATTAATCCTATTCTCAGTATTACGCAGATGGACGGGGATTCGTTGCATTTAGTGAAATACTCTTACATTACATCGTAGAAGTTTCAGGGACCCTATGGACTCCATTCCCTGTGGCAGAGGCTTCATCCTTCCTTTCGATTCTGCCTTTGAACAGCAGAAGCACGGCACCCACTGCAGCAGTTCCAAGCCCTGCAACGATATAAGTCGGCACAGGTCCCAGGCCTGTAACGAGAGCGCCGCCGAGCGTAGGTCCGATGATCGCCGCACCGCTGGTAAGACTATTGACCGTTCCGAATACGCGGCTCGTCATATGCTCCGGGGTCCTCTTCATCAGCAGCATCTGGAACGGTACAAGCACGAAGCCTCCGCCTGCACCCGCCAGAAAGAAGGATCCGAACAGCACCACGCTCTGCAGCAGATGCGGCATTTCAGTCACGACGACTACGGCACATACAGCAAACACCAAACCCGCTGCGGCAGCGCCTATTCCCATCTTGGCAAGCGTGCTCCAGCTCAACTTGCGGACAAACATGGCTGCGATCAACGTGCCCAGGCCGCTGGCGGAAATACAGTAACCAAGCAGATCTTCTGATACATTCGGAATCAACCGGAACAAGGTTACAATCTGAGAATCAGCCATCTGCAGCACCAGTACTACTGCGCATATCGTAACGACGCCTCCCAGCAGCAGCGGTATGCCATAGATCAGCTGCACCCCTTCCCCGATTTCCTTGAAGAAGGATTTTTTTCGTCCGTCATGTCCACTACGCCCTTCATTTGGCGACTCACCGGTCAATTCTTTCTGCTTAAGTTGCTTCCGACCCGGCACGCCAAGCAGAAACAGTGCCGATACGACAAAAGCGCCGGCATCGATAATGAAGCATAACTGAATGCCGAACAACGCCAGTAATAAACCGCCCAAGGACGGCCCGATGATCTTGGACAACTGCTCGATCGATGAACTGATCGTCACCGCCTGATCGATGTGCTTCGAGTCTACGATCTCTTTAATCTTGCCGCTCTTGGCAGGAGAGAACAGGACATCCATCAGGCCTTTAACGATCAGCAGTATATAAATTTGTATTAGATTGCCTGCAAACAAAACCCCAATCAAGATAAAAACTCTGACCCCGTCCGATATCACCATGATTTTTTTGCGGTCATACCGGTCACCGATCCATCCTGCCACAGGGCCGCCAATCAAGACGGGAATGGCCATGCATAATGTCATCGCCGTTATTTCCCAGGGCGCGGCCTGCCATTTCAATCCGACAAGCGTCAAGAGCGCAATGATATACAGCCACTCTCCCATGTTGGACACCAGTTGAGATCCCATCAATAACATATAGTTCCGATTGCGCAGCAGCGGTTTTAATCCCTCTGATTCCACGGTTTGTGCTTGATTCATGTTCCCCACCCTTTTCATCCCATCTGAATAATTTCATTATAAAATCGGCGTTCAGAAGGCGTATCGGGCTGGAGGTGTAGTTGATACGGGGCCGGAGAATGAAAATGTTTCGGCTGCATTGTGACAAATCACATGTTGAATTTATTCATTTCAGCGTAATCTTAGATTTGAAGTAATTCAGGACATGAGTCCATATCAAAGGCGGGAGAATGTATGAAGGTGTCACATGAACGCGATACACAGCTTGCTATGCACCTGTATCGGGTGTTTGCCAAGTCATTCAAGAGCGTCAACGAACATGTCGTGAATGGCAGTAAAATCGAAGGCTTTAATCCAACTTCATTTGCCGTAATGGAAGTACTGTTCTATAAAGGCCGCCAGCCCATCCAGCAGATCGGGGCACAGCTGCTCCTGCAGAGCGGAAACGTAACCTATGTGGTTGATAAGCTCGTCGAAAAAGGTTATGTACGCCGCAAGCCCTGTCCCGAGGACAGAAGAGTGATTTACGCCGAGCTGACTCCGCCCGGAGAACAATTGATGCAGAAGCTTTACCCCCTGCATGAACGTCACATCCAGCATGCCCTGGGTGGATTGGATGAGGAAGAGAAGTATCAACTGATTGGGCTTCTGAGTAAAATGGGCAAACATGCGGAACAGGTGCAAATCGTACGCCAGCAAGGCTGAAAAAACAAAGAGAAGAACCCTTCCTCCTTCTCGGAATCAGGGTTCTTCTTATTAATAAGAGTCTATCTATCATTTCATTGAAGTCTGCGCCTCTTCCGTTTCCGCCTCCGGTTCAGGAGGAGCATTGCGGAAGGCGGCCACGATAAACAAACAGATCACAGCCATTGCGGCCATCACCACAAACAGCGAATTCAGACTGCCCTCCAGTATTCCGCTCAGCAGACCGCCTGACCCTTCAGGCAGTTCAGCCATTCCATGCGGAGAGAGCAATTTGTTAATGTCGTCGCTGGTAATGCCTGCAGCATCCGGCTCCGCCGCAAGTCTGCCCGCAATTCCCGCGTTGACCCATAATCCGAACACCGCTACGCCCACGGTCTGACCGAACGTCCGAATGAAGGAGTTCAGCGCCGTGGACGCTCCCCGAACCTGATAACCCACCGAGGATTGTGCAATGATCTGGAACAACGTCGAGATGTATCCGAAGCCGACGCCATAAATGAAAGTAAAGACCAGCAGCACGCCCAGCGCTGTATCCTTATGCATATAAGCCAACCCCACCGCTCCGATCATTAGGAATACGACGCCGATAATCGCCGTTTTCCGGGAGCCGGATTTAACGATCAAACGGCCGCTGATAATCGAACCGATGAGCCATCCGATCGACATCGGGGCCAATGTCAGTCCCGACAAGGTCGCGTTGCCACCTCGAACGCCTTGAATCCACAGCGGCAAATACGTGGTCAACCCGATGATAAGCGCGCTGACCAGAATGTTGGCCACCGTCGATACCGTAATATCCCTGATCTTGAACAGATGCAGCGGCAGCATCGGCTCCTTCACCTTGCTCTCCACTACCAGGAACGCAAGCAGCAGCACCACGGAACCGATGATCAGACTGAGCATGAATGGAGAAGTCCAGGAATAGGTCTCTCCGCCTCCTACCGCGAGCGCAAATAGCAGCGCCGTCATCCCAACGGTAAACAGAGCCGCTCCCCCGTAATCGATCGACACCTCGCGGGTGGTGCGTTCCTCTTTGAAATAACGGAAAATCAGCCATATCGATAACAGCGCAAACGGTACATTAAAGACAAAGATCCAGTGCCAGGACAGGTAATCGACAAAATAACCGCCAAGCAGCGGGCCGATCAGAGAGGAGATTCCCCATACGGAGCTGATCATCCCCTGAATTTTACCGCGCTCCTCCAGATTGTAAATATCTCCAACAATCGTGAAGGTCACCGGAATGACGGCGCCCGCCCCGATCCCTTGGATCGCCCTGAATATGATCAGTTGCGTCATGTTCTGCGACAGGCCGCACAGTAATGAGCCTACGAGAAAGATCAGCGAGCCGTATAAAAATACGGGCTTGCGTCCATATAAATCGCTTATTTTACCGAAGATCGGCGTCGTCACAGCCATCGTCAGCAGATAGGCCGTAAAGATCCAGCTCATCAGACTCACGCTGCCGAAGCTGCTGATAATCGCCGGACCCGCCGGACCGACAACCGTTCCCTCGATCGCAGCCATAAAGGTGGATAACAGAATACCGACCAATATATAACCGCGTTTGTCTTGTTTTAATACACCCACGTTCCTTCGTCCCCTTTACTCTAGACAGCCCCGGCATAATCCCAGACCTGCTGCAACAGGTTTCTGGCATGTATCCTTAATAGAGAAAATAAGGTGTAACCGGGGCCAACAGCATAAAAAGCGCCTCCCGATACCAGGAGCGCTTTCATATCATGTAATATTTCTATTATAAAGGTTACCTTGAAGGTTGCACAGTCACTTTTTCCCGCTCTTCAGATGAATGAACGATGTAGCATGTTTCTTCATGAGTTCTGGATCGTGAGTGATCATCAATATGGCCGAGCCTTCCCCAATGACAAAATGACACAGCTCGATCACCTTATCGATGGCGGCATAGTCCATCCCGGAGGTCGGCTCGTCCAGGATGTACAGCGATCTCTCCAGCATCAATTGGCTGATGATGCTCAGAAGGCGCTTCTCACCCTGACTGAGCAGGTAGGGTGACATCTGAAGCCGATCCGCAAGTCCCGCCTTCTCCAACAGGAACCTCGCTCGTTGCTGTTGGCTGGCAGACAGCTCCGGACGCTTCTTCATGGGCAGCCCTCCATGAAGACTGTAGATCAGCTCTTCCCATACATTCGGGGCGGTAAACATATATTCCGGCTGCTGGAACACATAACCGATCATCTCGGCTCTGCGGTAGACGGCCACTCCCTTCATATCTTCCCCTTGCCAGCGTATACTGCCTGCCGGAGCGGGCAGCAGCCCCATGATCAGACGGCTGAGGGTTGTTTTGCCGGAGCCGTTCTCCCCCGTTAACAGCACCCAGTCGCCGGGGTAAATGTTCGCATGGATATCACACAGCGCCTCCCGGCCCCCGGGATAGGCAAATGTTAGCGAATCGACCTCGAGCAGCGGGGAGGCAGCAGACTCCCTACCGCCTTCTGCATGGGGTACCGCCGCAGGCATGGAACCTGCGGCGATCGGCTTGCCCGCATGGCGCGCAGCCAATTGCGGGGGAGTCGCCGCCGGGACAGGCTTGTCTCCGGCGGCGGCACCCGCTGCCTCGCCTGCGGGCCGAGGCAGCAAGCCCAGCTGCACCAGCTGCTCCCCGCAGCGGTGCAGCAGCTCCTCCGGCGGACCGTCAAGCACGACGGTCCCGCCATCCAGGACGATGACGCGCTGCGCGGCGCGTGCGACATCGTCAAAGCGGCCGGACGCGGTGATAAGCGTCCGGCCCTCCGCCTGCAGCTTATGGCACAGCTGCAGGAAGTTCGCCTGCGCCGCGGCATCCAGGCTGGCGCAGGCGTCGTCGAAGACGAAGAGCCGCGGGCGCAGCGCCAGCACCGCGG
Organism: Paenibacillus sp. FSL F4-0100; assembly: GCF_037993005.1. Classification (NCBI taxonomy): domain Bacteria; kingdom Bacillati; phylum Bacillota; class Bacilli; order Caryophanales; family Paenibacillaceae; genus Paenibacillus; species Paenibacillus sp. FSL F4-0100. The sequence goes on along the minus strand of NZ_CP150303.1, from coordinate 980,750 downwards.
CAATGGCCGTCCGCTGCCGCTGTCCGCCGGACAGGCTGCGCACCGGATCCATCCGGCGCTCCAGCAACTCGACCGCCGTAAGGGAGTGCACCACCCGCTCCTCGATCTCCGCGGGTGAAACCCGCATATTTTCAGGACCGAAGGCCGCCTCGTCCTCTACGATGCCTTGAACGAGCTGCGCATCCGGATCCTGAAACAATACCCCTACCGCCTCAGCCACGTCGGCAATCGGCGCCGCTGCAGGATCAATGCCATCCAGCAGCACTTCCCCTGTTCTTGTGCCTCCGCCGCTCCGTGGAAGAAGGCCGCACAGCAGCTGGCAAAGCGTCGACTTCCCGCTGCCGCTTGCCCCAAGGATAGCGACCCACCCGTTCTGCTCGATCTCCAGATGGAGATCCTGTATAACCGGGCGCTCTTCTCCATCATAGATAAACCCGAGTTCCCGGCATGTTACCGTTGTTCCCGACATGGAACTATCCCTTCACGGCGACGGCAAACCGGCGAAGCAGGCCTGTCTTCACTAACGCCTCTCCTAACACTTTGGTTAACAGACCGCAGAGAAGCACGCCGCTCAGAATGCGCACAACCAGCGCGATGCCAAGCACTTCAAGCGGCCAGGACGTATATCCGAACATATTGGCCGCGAATAGGAACCATAACGGTACCATCGCGCCGCCAACCAGCATGAGCACGCCGGCACTCCACTTTTTGTGGCGGTAGATGGCAAAAATCGTCTCTGCCACGATCATATAGCAGCCTGCGGCCACAAAACACGAAGCGATGCCGTATACCGTGCCCGTCAGAGCCTGTATCGTGCCGCCGATCGCAAACGTGACAACCGCCGTTCCCGGTTTACGAATGATATAATAGGCCAAGAGCCCATATACCATGTAGATGCCCGTCGTCGTCGAGGTTGCGATGGGTCCGCCAAGACTGTTCAGCAGCTTGTTAACCGGCCCTATGTATACAGTTAGAACAGCATTGACGGCAGCGAGCATCGCCATCAGAATAATTTCCTGCGTCGTAAAAGCAAACCATTTTTTTGGGGATGATGATGAATTCAAATGTAGTCCTCCTTATTTCCAGCCATGGGCGGCTGTACTAGCGCTTTCGAATGCTTCATTTCATATTTTGCATGCTTCAGTCCTTAACGTCAACCTAATTTTTATTATTATTGGTTAACAATTTAGACAATCCACCACACGAAAACGGTTGCCAGTACATACATGACAGCCGATATGACCGCCCAAGATGGGATGTTAACCTCCGTGCGGTACGTTCGATCCGGATACGCGCCAAAGCCTTTGGACTCCATGGCACCCGCCGTTTGCTGCACACGCCGCAGCGCATTGAGCAGTACAGCCGATACAAACTTCAAGCCGTAGCGCACTCGGTTACCGAGGCCCCTGGGAGGTCGATGGCCCCTTACTTGCTGGGCTGCCAGAATATGAGTTCCCTCTTCCTCCAACAGCGGGATGAAGGTTAGCGCAGCAGATATGCCAAACGCAAACCGATAAGGGATTCGAAGACGTCGGGTCAATTCGGCGACCAGTTCTCTCGGATCTGTCGTCAAGATATAAGCCATCGAGGTTAGAAACAAGGTAAACATCCGGAGCGTCATGGCGCCCGCAGCGTTTAACGCCTCCACCGTCAGGGAGATGGGTCCCCACTGCAGCCATACCGTCTCTCCTTTAACCGTCAGGCTGGTCAGAATGAAATAGGGCACGGCAACCATCGCAATCAGCCGGATCCCACCCAGCAGCCGTTTGCCTGATACCCGGCCTGCAAATCGGGCTTGTCCGATGCATAGCAGGAGGAATACTGCCTGCTGCCAGGCCTGGTCAAGCAGCATGGCTATCACAGCGGTACAAAATAATATCACCAGCTTGCTTAATGGATCATATCGATGAAGAAGCGCGTTCCCCTTCTCATATTGAATCAGCATATTACAACTCCTGCCTCTCTATCGGCCAATCTTTTCTTAATCGCGAAAAAACGACGGCATCCACATAACCGCTAGGCGTATGGCGATAATCCCGCAATAGTCCTTCGCGCGTATAGCCGATCCCCGTAAACCATCGACATGCCCGTTCATTTCTCGGATCAACAAAAGCTTCAATCCGGTTTAGTCCCATGGATGTGTACCCAAATGCCGCAACCATTTCGGCCGCCTCCGACATGAAGCCCTGCCCCCAATAAGCGCTTGTGAGCTCACAGCCGAACTCGCCCTTGAATGCGCCCTCCAGCTGCCAAATATTAAACCCGCAGCTGCCGATCAATTGGCCGGTGTCGATGACTTCGATGCCCCAGCGGATGGCTTCGTCCTGCTCGGCAAGCAGATGCAGCCAATGAATCAATGCCTTTGCATCCTCAGCCGAATGCATTGCAGGCAAATCCAGAAAAGCGGTCGTCTTCGGATCGGACCAACAGCGCAGCATCGCTTCCGCATCATCCGCCTCCATCCTTCGCAGCCGTATTCGCCCGCCTTTTATTTCCGGGATGATTCCCTCGCAAACATACATGGCTTTCCCACCTCCTTGCAAAAAAACTGACTTGTATGGGCTGTTTCCGGTGATACTATGTGCGTGTATAAAAGAGTATAGCGAACATTTAATCCGTGTCCTGGTCATCCATCTGCATCTCAGAACCTAGATGTATCTATATTGATGGATTCGGGAGGCTTCCGTCAATACGCATGTTACGGCCCCCCTTGTACAGTACGGAAGAAGGAGGAAAATCATCTGAGTATGTATATCGCGATTGTCTTGCTGTTCACCGTCGTTGTCATTGCCGCTGCCATTACACAAATCGGATATCTGCAAATTACAAGGATGAGAGTAAAGAACGATCTCAAGCTGTTCACCGTTCTCGAAAAAGCCGGACTATACAGCAGAAAGCAATATGAGTCGCTTCAGAAGAACGAAGTGGTTATCACGAGTTTTGACGGATTGAAGCTGTGCGGCGCAGCCATTGAGAACAATCCCGGCTCCAAGCATTGGATGCTTCTCGCTCACGGTTATACCGGATCCCGAGCCGTATCCACTCAATTTATCGATTTGTTCACAGAAGAGGGCTATAATGTACTCCTCATCGATCAACGCCGGCATGGACGAAGCGAAGGACGTTATACCACCTACGGCTATTATGAGAAACACGATGTGCAAGCGTGGGTACGCTGGCTTATTCGGCAGTATGACCAGGATGTGGCCATCGGGCTGCATGGTCAATCGCTGGGAGGCGGAACCGTGCTTGAATACTTGTCCATTGCCGAGCCGCAGGTTAAACTTGTCATCGCCGATTGCCCGTATTCCGATTTGACGGATTTAATGCGGCATCAGCTTACGCGCATTAACAAAATCCCTTCGGTGCCGTTCCTGTCTTGGGTCAACGCCAGAATTCGACGCAAAGCCGGGTTCAGCCTCGATCAAGTCAGTCCGATCCGTGCTGTTCGGAACAGCACGCTGCCGGTTATGTTTATCCATGGCACCAAGGATAATTACGTGCCTACCCGAATGAGTATCGACATGTTCGAGGCTAAACCGGACCCAAAAAAACTTCTTCTTATCGAAGGCGCTATCCATGCGAACGCTTATCATGTTGATCCCAAGTTATATCGGGAAAGCGTGCACTCTTTCCTTCGCGAACATATAGATCAACCCGTGAGAGTACCGCAGGCGGAAGCTGAACGAGCAACGCAGCCGGAAAAAGAAGCTGCACCTGCACCCCATCCTTTCCAGCTGGAGTTGGACGGCTCGCTTGAAACGATATAGTCCGCTGGCTCTAACCCTTTCTTATCTCTTCAAAAAAGCCCCCGCCTGCACGCATAAGAACCAGCGTGAGTCGGGGGCTTCTTCAATTGTTATGCCGTTATCTACTTACGCCATGGAGTCTGCCTTCTTGGGATTCACCGGTTTAAGCACTTCATCGCAAAGCTCCTTAAGCCTGCTCTGGATTTCCTTGAACTCCTCGATTCCGGCTCCCGTGAGGCTGTATCCTTCACCGTGCGCCGTCAGGAAGTTCTCCTCGGTCAATCGTTCGAGCTCATGCTTAACCTCCCTATCGCCAACCTTATATCCATGGCGCTCCAGCTCGGGCTGCATTTCGCTGATCGTAAGGTCCCGCTCATGGGCGTGATAGAGCATATGAATACCGATAAACAAATTCTGTACGTCTGCCCGCATTAAGGTTCTCTCCCTCCACCTGATTAAATTGATACCTGGTCATGTCATACATTACCCTTGCGCCTAGAAGAGGAATCAGTTGGATTCACTTGGAGCTTTCTTCCTCTTGGCTTGTCTCTTGACGAATATCATATACTTATACTAAGGTGATGGAACCAACGCGAAAATAAAGGAAGGGCGGATAATCACATGTTTCAAAACACACCCTACGAAGGCACCCGGAGCGAGCAATATGCCCAGGTCCTGAACCAGTTAAAAGCACTTATACACGATGAGCCCAATGCCATTGCCAATTTGTCCAATGCCTCGGCGCTGCTCAAGCAGTTTCTGTCCGATACGAATTGGGTCGGCTTCTATCTCTATGATGGTAAAGAACTGGTGCTCGGGCCGTTCCAAGGACTGCCCGCTTGCATTCGTATTCCAATGAATCGTGGCGTTTGCGGCACGGCTGCGGCTGAACAGACGACACTGCTAGTTGCCGACGTACATGAATTCCCCGGGCACATTGCCTGTGATGCAGCTTCGAACAGCGAGATTGTTGTTCCGATCATGGTGGATGGCGCACTGTATGGCGTTCTCGATATCGATAGTCCGCTAAAGAACCGTTTCGATCAGGAGGATCAAGCTTTTCTGGAGGAGTTTGTCCATATATTGGAAGGTCAGCTCACTTTATAATCAGGATGTTTTTACGTATTCTTCCGTACACTAACCAAGGATTTGAAACCACAATTCTTAGGAGGAATACAAGCTATGTATCAAATGAATAACAACAACTCGCAAATTTCGCAGCAAATTCGTCAGTGCGAGCAAATTCTTCAGCAGTTGACCCAGCAAACACAGCAGGGTTCGGCTTTGTACCAGCAGCTGATGCAGCAAGAGCAGCAAAATGCAGCCCGCCTGGAGGAGCTCGCTCAACGTGAGCGTCAAGCGGCACAGATGATCCAGTCTGCCCTTCAAGGCCATCAACAGGCGATGCAGCAGTATCAGCAAATCTCACAAATCGTTAGACAAGTCGAGAATTCCGTGCAAGCTCACAACCAAACACAACACATTCAGCCTTCATTTGGCCAACAGGGTTTTCCTAACACACACCAAGGCCAAGGCTTCCAATAAAAATGTCAAACGGGGTATCTCATAGGTCGATAAGACCTAACGAGATACCCCTTCTATCGTTATCTACTTCTTCTCTTTGTTATCTACTTCTTCTCTTCACTTACTCTGAATTCGATCTCAGCTTGTATCTTATACCTCTTTGGCTCTTCCCCGTTCGAATCGCCCTGGTCCGCGCCGTGCGATTGTGAATCAATCACAAAATCCGCAGATCCGTATACAACGTAATCCCCATCTGGAAAGCCATTCTGCAGGGAATGGATGAAATCTTTGAACCTCTTGTCGTCACTGCTGTCGTAACCACCGCCGATTTGATAATATTCGCGCAGTGGCTCGCCCTTTTTCAGCGTGGTTGTAATATAGGGCTCATTCATGCCATAACTGATGTTGTAGTCCCTTGTGAGCTCTTTCATCGGGAAATAAAAGGCGGAGGCCGCATGGCCGATCGTAACCTCATCCAACTCGCCGACATACTCCAGCTCCGCGTATACTCGAACCTGATCTCCATGCTCGTACTGCTCCTTTTCGCTAACGAGGCGATACACGAAGTCCCCGTCGGGTATCTCAGCCTGATTCCCCCTGGCAGCTTTATTCAATGAAAGATCAGTCGAAGCTGCCACCTGCATCTCCTGCTTCGCACAACCTGTTAGCATCATCAACATCACGATAAACCCCATATAAAGGTACCTTTTCATCTTCATTTTCACCTCAACTTCCAGACGGATGGTCAGAGGGCAATGTTGCACAGAACTGCAAAAAAGCCGTATCCAAAACTCCTCAGAACTGCGAAGTTTTGGATCGACTTATAGTCAAACTGTTCTATTTAAGGCAGCCTGAGTTTTTTGACGGCCACAGGACTGCTTCGAATTTCAAGACTCATAAATGTTCTTTATCCGTCCCACCTGGCCATCTTGAAGGCGTACTTTTATGCCATGCGGATGGTTCGGGGAATTGGTCAGAATATCCTTGACCACGCCGCGGGTTAATTTGCCCGTTCGCTGATCCTGCTTCAATACGATATCAACCTCAAGTCCCGGTTTGATATTGGAACGCTGCCCACCGTTCATCGTTGTCCCTCCTGTCCATTTCTTGATGCTGTCCATTCTCTATTGTCCACCTTACTGAAATCAAGGTTGAAAAGCAAATTCCAAACAACAAAGGACTGCCCGTTAAAAGATCATTCAGATCTTCGAATCGGACAGTCCTTCTATCTCATTCTAAGTACGGGTACATACCCAATGAAAAATTATGATGCGCTACAGGACGCTTCCGCCATGCATGAAGCGATTTTTCCAGGAATCACCGAAGGTACCTACAAGGACACCACCGGATTGTTTTGAGTACGTATGCAGCAGCTTATTGTCTCCCAAATAAATAGCTACATGGGTGATCCGCTGTTTGGACTTGTCCAATCCGGCATAAGCGGATGCCGATGAACCTCTGTAACTCATAAAGAATACTAGATCCCCGCGCTTTAATTGATTGACGTTGTAAACAGCCGTTCCTTTATCCTTGACGTATTGCCCTTGTTTGCGGGAATCGCTTGGCAGCGTAATGTTAGCGCCGTCCATGAATGCGCGGCGAACAAAAGCGGAGCAGTCAAAGGTCTTCGTTGAATTCCGGTTAGAACTGAATTCGTACGGCGTGCCAAGATACTTCATGCCTGCACTGATTACTTTTTCAACGCTGGCGCTGGCAGAAGGCGCAGTACTTCCCGAATTGCCGGAATTGTTAGAAGAGCCGCTGCTTTGGTTAATATATTTAGACGAAGCATATCCTTGCTTGCCGTCCGAAGTTTTGATCTTATACCAGCCTGAGCTCTTACCCAGAATTTGAACGCGGTCACCCTTATGCACGCGGTCAACGACTTTACCCGAAGTCGAAGCCTTATTGCGCATATACACATTCGAGCTTGCCACGCCGTTTGTTGCAGACTGCACGCTGGCAGCAGCCACTTCATTCACAGAACCATATCCGTAAGAACCAAGAACCGCTGCTGATAGAAGCGCTCCGGCCATCAATTGTTTAAAGCTTTTTTTCGAGAAAATAATGATCTCCCCCATCTCGTTAGATTGTGGAATGACGAAATTGTCATTTTCGTGATCCCGCAATCATTATAGACAGGCCATGTCTCGGGACGCATGCTACCATCCTCACAAAAACGCATGCCAACTATTGGCAAAGAGGGGGACTATAGTCTCTTTTTATGCTTAAATTTAGTATAAATAGATTATTATAGAAATAATGCATGCCAAAATAACCCAACCAGCCCGGTATAACAAACGCCGGAATTCTCTGTTGGGTCTTTCTACTTACCATATATACGTATTTTTTCTTACTATTGTTGCAGGAGAGTATATATTGCGATCCTTCCTACAGCTAAAAAAGCCTGTCCAGACGGGTATCCCCATCTGACAGACTTTAGTTTATCGTACATCCTAAATTTCATTCCACTACAATTTTGTAAACATTTGACCTTATGGCCTCTTGGAATAGAGCGGATACCCAGGGTTTTCCGGTACGTCAATCAGGATAACCCTGACATTGTCTTGCGCCTTAAGGCTTAGCGTCTCGCCCAGCTTTGTATCCATTACCATAAAGTCCCGCTGACGAAATTGAAGGCTTTCCTCTTCGGCACAAAAGCTGCCAGCTCCCCTTACGGCAAGCACAGCCGCTCTCCTGCCGGACTTCAGTTCATACTGAGCTTCATTACCAGCCAGAATCTGAATATCCAGCATCCTCACATCTACGGATAAATCGGTTGGTGCAGAACCGCCAATCATCGTTTTGACCAGTCCACCCTGTATGCGGGTTACCGGGAAGGAATCCGGTCGATACTGACGACAGGCAGGATTCTGTTTCAATGAATCGCGAAGATACGGCTCGAACCAAATCTGAAATCCTTCTGCATCCGGTCCAGTCAAACGTTCCTCGTGTGTTAGCCCGGAACCGGCCCTCATCAATTGCAGGCCTCCAGGCCCCAACTCACTGTGCGTGCCATGCGAATCCTTATGAACGCCCTTTCCCTGAATCATATAAGTCACGATTTCAAAACCCTGATGGGGATGAGGCGCAATATAACCTTCGACGGGCGAACGGAACCAGGACCAATAGAATAGTGGCCCCACCCGGGTCACGGCAGACCCTTCTCCGGAGAAACCGATCGGCTTCTGCTCCGTTATCCTTCCTCCATCGAGAGAGTCCGTGCTCTGATTCTCGGGTGGATATACATTTCCTATCATGTCCAGTCTCCTCCTTTCACCCATCCATGATGGACCTTGAACAGGTGCTCCATTGATTATCTCGGCTTTAAGATAGTATCAACGATAACAGAATATATATCAACATCCTTAAATTCCCTTCTTGCGGATGCATATTTGCGAATCACTTTTCAGTTTATTTTCAGTTCACGTTCAGTCTTCATTCAGCTAGAGCACGTATGATAAAGTTGAAGGAATGAGATAAGGGGAGTTTTGTGCTATGGAATCAACGCATCGTATTCGTGTTTTGCTAGTGGACGACGAGCCGCATATCCTGCAGTTTCTGGAGCTTGGTCTCCAAAATGAAGGGTTTGGGGTGCGAACGGCCCCGGATGGGGAACGTGCGATAATGGAAGCAAGCCGCTTCGAGCCGCATATCATCGTTCTGGATGTGATGATGCCGGGAATGGACGGACTTTCGGTATGCAGACGGTTGAAAGAGGAGGGTCGGGATGTCGCGATCATTATGCTTACCGCGAAGGACGAGATTGATGACCGTGTGAAGGGCCTCATGATCGGAGCGGATGATTACATGACCAAGCCTTTCAGTTTCGAAGAGCTGCTTGCCCGAATTCAAGCAAGGCTGCGCAATCAGTTCCCGAGCCTGCTGGGTGAAATTCGGCTTGGCCCATTCACCATCGATGACCGGAAGAAGGAAATTGCATACCAGGGGGAGGCCCTTGAGCTGTCGCCCACGGAGTATAAGCTGCTTAATCTGCTTGTGACCAAACACGGCAGCGTTTTGAGTAAAACGAACATTTTGAATATTGTGTGGGATTACGACTTTGGCGGAGAGGATAACATCGTTGAGGTTTATATCCGATCCCTGCGCGAGAAGCTCGGCGATAAGGAACACCGGGTCATTCGCACGCTTCGCGGAGCCGGCTACCGGGTCGATTTGCCATGAGTTTGCGAAACCGTACACGTTCATCCGGGCCTACGTCTCTACGTACGCAGCTCCTGTCACGATCCCTCATCGTCTTGGCGCTTCTGCTCGTGCTCATCGGCGCATTGCAATATGTGTTAATGAAAAACGCCCTGTTCCGCAATCAAGCCGAGGCGCTTTCCCTTCAGGCTCGGTCGATCCCCATGGAGCTATGGGAGGCTGATCAGGAGCCGCGTAACCGGCCTGCAGGGCGAAATAACGAAGCCCTTCCGGAAAACCCGCGTCAGGAAGACAGACCTATGTTCTTTCTGCCGAATATGTCGCTTGCCAAGATCGAAACCGACGGAGGCTACACCGACCTGGCCGCTGATAACGGTCTGTCCGCGCCAAAGCTGACAGCTGAGGTTTATTCAGCGATCCTGGAGAAATTCCAGAAGCGTCTGCCTATTCCGTATGAAGTAATCGACAATGCCGAGGGCACCGAGCAGATCATTGTCTTTCGCCCTTACGGCAATCCGAGCAGCCCCTCGGGTGTACTGCAGCTTGGATTAGATACGCAGCCCCTGCATGCCGTTCTGCTGCGGCAGCTGCTGATTTTTGCCGTACTGGCTTTACTGGCCATGGCTGCAGGGGTTGCATTGTACCTGCCTTTGCTGCGCCGAACGCTCCACCCCCTAAACCGAATGGTCGAAGCGGTAAAACGCACAGACGCCGGGAACTTGGCGGAGCGTTTTCCTGCCGTGCAGGGTCAACGGGAGATTGACCGCTTGGCCGAATCGTTTAACGGCATGCTGGAAAGGCTCGAGGATGCGTTTGAAACGGAACGTGAAGCCAAAGAGCAGATGCGGAGGTTTATTGCCGATGCTTCCCATGAGCTGCGAACGCCGCTCACTTCCATTCACGGCTTTTTGGAGGTGCTTGGCCGCGGAGCTGCCGACAACCCGGAGCAGCTGCATGCTGCACTATCCAGCATGCACGGGGAATCCAAGCGCATGAAGAAATTGGTCGAGGATTTGCTTCTGTTAGCCAAGCTTGACCGCAAGCCGGAGCTCCATCTGCAGGCAACCCGGCTGGATCAGCTGCTGCTTGAGATGGAGCCCCATCTGAGGATGCTTGCCCAAGGCAGGATTGTAACGATTCGAGCGGTACCGGTGCTGTGCCGGTGTGACCCCGATAAGATCAAACAGGTCATCTATAACCTGTTTCATAATGCGGTACAGCATACCGATTCTGCCATAGGGCGGATTACCCTTACGGTTAATAAAACCAAGGACCAGGCCGTACTGCTGGTTAGCGATAATGGAGCCGGGATTCCGGAGGAGCATCTGCCCCATCTGTTCGAGCGGTTCTACCGCATCGATGAATCCCGGACCAGACAGCACGGCGGTGCGGGTCTTGGATTATCCATTACCCAATCCATCATTGCCGCACATGGCGGTCAGATGAGCGTGGACAGCACGGTCAACCAAGGAACGGTTTTTCGTGCCGAGTGGCCGGGTATCATTCAGTCCTTAGCCTGAAATCCCCCTTCACAAGCTCCGGCGGGACCACCACCAATGACGAAAACATCGGCCGTCAGTTTGAGTTCCTCATTTGCACGCAATCGATGATCCCCCCTCCTTGATTGCTAAATAATATGAGATCATAACAACAAAAAAAGGAGATCATGAAGGATGCTCATGATCTCCAGTAGACTGGTCGATTGAATTTATCATAGTTATTCGATTGGAATTACCAAGTATATTATCAGCAGATGACACAAGCGTCAAGTCATTTTTTAGGAGAAATCACGATGTGCGCAAGACATAACTTCCCACCGCTCTCCCTAATGTCCCACTGTCTTTGCTAACGTATTTTTCCTTATATCCTGACAATTTGGTACAATACACTCGGTACTAGAAGAATGTAAAATGAAGGGACTATGATCGATATGTTCAAAATCTTTATTGTCGAAGACGATACCGGGCTGGTCAACCTGCTGAAAGAGTATCTTCATAAATTCGGTTACATGACGCAGTCCGTTCATGATTTCGAGACGGTACGCGATCAATTTGAATCGTATGACCCCCACCTTGTGCTTCTGGATATCAATCTGCCAAAATACGACGGATATTACTGGTGCCGCCAGTTCCGAAGCCTCTCCACCTGCCCGATCATCTTCATCTCCGCCCGCGACGGGAAAATGGATCAAGTGATGGCGCTGGAGAACGGTGCCGATGATTATATAACCAAACCCTTTGACTACGAGATTGCCATGGCCAAAATCAAGAGCCAGCTCCGACGTGCCTACGGCTCTTATGCTGTCGCTCAGAATGAGCGCGTGCTCAGCGTTGACGGACTCACGCTCGACGTTGAGCGTCTCTCCCTGTCGCTTGGGCAGAACCAAACGGAGCTCAGCCATACTGAAGCCAAAATTTTGGACGAGTTAATGAAGAAGCCCGAGCAGATCATCAGCAGAGACCGGCTTCTGGAGAAAATATGGGATGATCAGGCCTTCGTGGACGATAATACACTGAATGTATACATCACCCGCGTCCGCAAGAAACTTGCTGCCCTTGGGATCGAGGATGGCCTTCAAACCGTGCGCGGTCGCGGCTATCGACTGGTACCGAACTGGGGGGACGAAGCATGAGGCTATTTCTGCAAGAACAGCGTCCCTTAATGATTGTCTACATAGCCCAGCTTCTCGTGATAACACTCATTTACAGACTGGATGGCTATCGCAATTTGATGGTCAGTCTGTACGCAGGCATCATCAGCTTGTTGCTGCTTCTCGGCTATCTGGCCTTTCGATTTATTGCCAATCGTTCATTCTATAAACGATTAGAACAGCCGCTCCCGGGAGAATCCCTCACCGGCGAATCCTCGGCAGAATCCTCCCATGCCCCGCTCGCCGAAGCGCTTCATCAACTGCTGAAAACCCAGTTCCGGCATTACACCACGGATCTGCATAACTATAAGCATAAGATTGAGGGCCATCTTCAGTTCATCAATCAATGGGCCCACCAGATGAAAACGCCGATTTCGGTCATTCACCTGATTCTTCAGGATGACGATGATCCCCGTTTTGCCGCGATCGGCGACGAGCTGGATCGACTCAAAAAAGGGCTTGATCTGGTGCTGTACACCGCCAGGCTTGATACGTTCGAGCATGACTTTCACGTGGAGAACCTGCCGCTACAGCGAATCGTCCGGAATGTCACTTCCGAGCAAAAGCGTCTGTTCATCCGGCGGAGAATTTATCCGTCCATCCAGATCGATTCCGGACTAACGGTGGCCACGGACGAGAAATGGCTCTCTTTTGTGCTGACACAGCTGCTGACCAATGCGGTTCGGTATACGCTGAAGGAACAAGGCACCCTCTTTTTTAACGGCTACACCCGGGAGAATCAAGTTGTACTTGAAATCCGGGACGAAGGCATCGGCATTCCCCAAAGCGACCTGCCGCGAGTGTTCGACCCCTATTTCACCGGAGAGAACGGGCGCAGGTTCCAGGAATCGACAGGCATGGGGCTGTTTCTTGTCAAACAAATATGCGATAAGCTAGGACATGCCTTCGAAATCGAATCCAAAGTGGATGAAGGAACGACGGTTCGCATCATTTTTGCGGATTCTTCAGGCCACATTGCACAATAAAGTTCAACGGCAGGCAGGGCAGCGCTTTTTGCCCATTCGGAAACGATAGCAGTGGCAGTCTGGCAGTTCCTGATCTAACTTACGGCAGTTAAAGAAACCTTACAAGGTTGTAAGGTAACTGTAAGTTACGAATATGGCTGAACGCGAAGGAATCTTTTACAATGATATCATCGTTATAGAGGAGTGAAGATATGCCCATCCTGAGCGTCAAGCATCTATCTAAAATCTATGAGGGCAAAGTGGCGTTCCAAGCGCTGAACAATATTCACTTCAACGTCACCAAAGGGGAATTCGTCGGCATTATGGGTCCTTCCGGCAGCGGAAAAACCACGCTCCTCAATCTGATTGCAACCATTGATCAGCCCACAGCCGGAGAAGTGATCATAGGCGGGCGCAATCCTCATCTTCTCAGCAGAAGCGACACCGCTCTGTTCCGGCGCCGGGAGCTTGGCTTCGTCTTCCAGCACTTCAATCTGCTGGATACGCTGACCGTTGAGGAAAATATCGTTCTCCCGTTGACGCTGGAGGGCATGCCGCTTGACGAAATGGGCATCCGGCTGAGCCGGATCGCAGATCGACTCGGCATCGGGTCCATTCTGCATAAGCATACCTATGAGATATCCGGCGGGCAGATGCAGCGTACCGCCATTGCCAGGGCGCTCATTCAGGAGCCCTCTCTAATTCTCGCTGACGAGCCCACCGGCAACCTAGACTCCAAAGCCTCCAAAGAGGTGATGCAGACGCTTTCTGCTTCGAGTAAAGAGGCTTCCGCAACAATTCTCATGGTCACTCATGATCCGGTGGCAGCCAGCTACTGTGACCGCGTCTTGTTCATCAAGGACGGACAACTTTATAATGAAATGTACTGCGGTGACAACCGCCAAGCCTTTTTCCAGAAAATCATCGACATGCTGGCTTTACTGGGAGGAGGCAGTCATGACCTTTCGACAATTCGCTTTTAGGAATGTCCTGAGGAATAAGCGGACCTATGCTGCCTATTTCTTAAGCAGCGCATTCTCCGTCATGATTTTCTTCGTGTGTGCGCTGTTCCTGTTCCATCCTTCGATAGCGGACGAGATGTTCTATCCGGTTGTTATCCAGGCGATGCTCGGGGCCGAGCTGATCATGTATGTATTCTCGTTTTTCTTCGTGCTGTATTCCGTGGGGGCTTTTCTAAAGACGCGCAAGCGCGAGTTCGGCATTCTGTTCATGCATGGCATGACGGATCGCCAATTTAACAAGATGGTGTTTCTCGAAAATATGATCATCGGCGTAAGCGCCATTGCTACAGGCATCCTGTTCGGCATCATTACAGGCAAGCTGTTTCTGATGGCAGGCTCGGCCTTTCTTGGAATCCCGCCTCTGCCGTTTCGATTGCCCCTGCGTGCGCTTGGACTGACGGTTGCAAGTTATGTGCTGCTGTTTATCATTATCTCGCTGTGCACCTCTAGGCTGCTGCGTCCTAAAGCGTTGATCGATCTGTTTCAGTCCGGACAGCGGCCGAAAACCGCGCCCAGGACATCGCCCTGGTTATCGATATTGGCAGCCGTGCTGCTGGTGGTCAGCTACAGCTTGGCCGCCACGACAAGCGCGTCGACCCTGGCGCTGCGCATGTTCCCGGTTACCTTAATGACGATGATCGGCACTTATCTGTTGTATACGCAGCTAGGGGTTGCTCTCGTGCGAAGGTTGAAGCAGAGCCGCCGGTTAGCCTGGAGAAGGACCAAGCTGGTCTCGCTATCCAGCCTGCATTACCGGCTTAGGGATCATGCACAGATGTTCTCAATGGTGACAATCGTGCTGGCTGTTTCTTTTTGCTCGGTAGGCGTATTTGCCTCCATCCCGGTGCTCACGAAGCAATTCAACGAGGATTTCCCTGCTGCCATCGGTTATCTCGCCAAAACGGGGGACACCTCCGAGAAGCAGCATTTACATGAAATCCGGCAGGAGCTTGAGTCGAAAAAAATGCCGTTTGAAACGCTATCGTTTCGCGTGAAATATACGGAAGTTGAGCCAGCTTCCGCACAGGTCGGGCAGTTGCAAAATCCGTTGGCACTGATCTCCTTCTCCGACTATAAGGCGGCGGTGCTAATGGCGGGACTGCCATTTGATGAACAGCCGCTAAGTGGTGAGGATGCGCTTGTCCTCATTGCTTCGCAAAATGACAGGGCTTATATCCGCGACCGAGAGCACGCTTCGTACCGAATCCATGATTCCGAACTTCTCCTGCATGAAATCGGTTATTCCGATCATGTCGGCGTACCGGAATATTTGCTGCCGGAAATGGACGACGATTCTCGCTTCGGCGGGCTTGTGGTCAGTGACGAAGCCTTCGCCGCCATCACGAATCCGGTCCGGCTAGAGCGGTACACCGGCTTCTATGTGGATGATTTCACAGAGACGGAGGGCATCGTCCCCCATCTGGCCCCGCGCGGGGCGGTGCGTTATGAGATGGGCCAGCCTTATGCGCTGGCGGTCAGCGGCACGCTCTTTGCCCTTCGAGACAGCCTGTACAATATGCTGCTCTTTGCGGCGCTGCTTGTGGGCACGGTGTTTTTTATCGCGGCAGGAAGTTTCCTGTACTTCCGCCTCTATGCCGATCTGGATTATGACCGCAGGCATTATGCCACGATATCCCGGCTTGGAATGACCGATAAGGAGTTCCGGCGGATCGTCACCGGACAGCTGGCGCTGCTGTTTTTTGTACCGATCAGCCTTGCGATTGTGCACAGCATCTTTGCTTTTATCGCGCTGCAGAGCTACTTCTATTTATCCATTGCAGCTGAAATGGGCATCGTGTTGATCAGCTTCCTGATGATGCAGGTCCTGTATTTCTTCTTTATCCGCAGTCAATATCTGCGCAAGCTGAAGCAGACCCTTATATAAAGGATGCAGCAGCATCCTTATTTTGAAAGAGGTGTAACCCTTGGAAAACTGGATTACGGATATTATGGAGCAGTTCGGCTATATCGGCATCCTGCTGATGATTGCTCTGGAAAACGTGTTTCCTCCGATCCCCTCCGAAGTCATTCTTACCTTCGGCGGATTCATGACCACCTACACGAAACTGACGGTGCCTGGCGTTATCATTGCCGCTACGATCGGATCTATCGTCGGTGCTGTTATTCTGTACGGGATTGGTCGCCTGCTCGATGTCGAGCGGCTTGAAAAAATCGTGGATCGCTGGGGGCATATCCTCCGTGTCAAAAAAGAAGACATCCGCAAGGCGGATGCCTGGTTTGATAAATACGGCTACTGGACCGTGCTGTTCTGCCGCATGATTCCGCTGATCCGAAGCTTGATCTCCATCCCGGCAGGGATGTCCAACATGAAGTTCGGCATGTTCCTCCTCTTCACGACCATCGGTACCCTGATCTGGAACATTATTCTGGTATGCGTGGGAGCCGCTGTCGGCGATTCATGGGAAAAAATCGTAGCCTTCATGGACGTCTATTCCAATATCGCTTATGCTGTAATAGCTGTGGCCGTAATTGCGTTCCTGTTCTTTTTCTTCCGCAAGCGGAGAAAGTCAGCTTAAAGTTACGCATATTCATGCCATTGATCATTCATATCATTACATTTAACATTTTAGTAAGGGAGAGCTATAGGTCATGGATTTTTTAACCATCCTCAAAGCAATTATTCTGGGAATCGTCGAGGGACTGACCGAGTTCGCTCCTGTATCCTCTACCGGTCATATGATCATCGTTGATGATATGTGGCTGAAATCCGAGGAGTTTCTGACGAAATACGTAGCCAACACCTTTAAGGTTGTCATTCAGCTTGGCTCCATTCTAGCCGTCCTCGTTGTGTTTAAGGACCGCTTCCTGGATCTCTTGGGCCTCAAGCGCAAAAAGCCTGAAGCCGGCGTACCGGCGGTTACGGGCAGACTGAAGCTCAGTCAGGTTATCGTCGGTTTGATTCCGGCCGGTGTTCTGGGCGTCTTGTTCGAAGACCTTATTGACGAGCATTTGTTTTCTACCGAAACGGTGCTGATCGGACTTGTAATCGGGGCCATCTTCATGATCGTTGCCGATAAAGTCAGCTCGAAAAGAGAGCCGAACGTGGTCACTGTCGACCAAATAACGTACAAACAGGCATTCAGCGTCGGATTGATTCAGTGTTTGTCGCTCTGGCCAGGCTTCTCCCGCTCCGGCTCCACCATCTCCGGAGGCGTCATGCTCGGTATGAGTCACCGCGCGGCGGCGGACTTCACCTTCATTATGGCGGTGCCGATCATGTTCGGAGCCAGCTTACTGTCGCTGCTGAAGAACTGGGAATACTTCACGCTGGAGGCTCTTCCATTCTTCATCGCCGGATTCGTGGCAGCCTTCGTCTTCGCCTTGATCTCCATCCGCTTCTTCCTGAAGCTGATTAACCGGATCAAGCTGGTGCCGTTTGCGATCTATCGGATCGTGCTCGCTGCTATTATTGCGTTGGTGCTTTATCTGTAAAACCGTTCTACAAGTACCGTTTACAATCCTAGAGGTGCTCGGGCACGTATAAAGGGGCTGTCCCAAAGTCATCTTTCATGACTTCTGGGACAGCCCCGTTTTATTAAAAGTGCGCGGATGGCTATGGTATTAACAGACTATATCATAACAAATCTTTCCTCTATGCTTCTTTTGTTATAGAACTTCGTTTACCTCATCAGAGAACCATTTCGCGATGATTTGCGGCCTTGTTATGGCGCTGCCTACAACCACACAATGAGCCCCCATTTTGATCGCTTTTGCAGCCTGCTCCGGTGTGTTGAAGTTGCCTTCTGCAATGACTGGTTTCTTACACTGCTTAATCAGTTCTTCCAGCACGGTGAACTTCTCCACATGCTGAGACTGCGGTGTATAACCAATAAGTGTCGTTCCAATGTAGTGGAACCCCAATCGATCTGCTCGCAACCCCTCTTCCGTGGTGGAGATATCCGCCATGAAATTCTGCGAAGGGTATTTTGTAAAGATCGATTGCAGGAATGCCTCATCCTGATCCATCGTTGCTTGCACAGCAATAATTTCAACCCCCGTGCCAACAAGCGCATCCACTTCGGTCATGGTCGCTGTAATGAACGATTGCATACCCGGGTATTCTTTTTTGATAATGCCAATAATGGGCAACTCAACTTGCTTCTTAATCTCTTCGATGTCTTCAACGCTATTAGCACGAATCCCCACCGCACCGGATTCGGCAGCCGCAATGGCCATACGCCCCATAATAAATGAACTATGCAACGGTTCGCCTGGCAAAGCCTGACATGATACAATTAATCCTCGATTCACAATATGTTCCCTCCATGCCCTATCCTGTTTTATTCTTCACCAATAGTCTCATTTATCTTTTGTTTAATTAAGTCGGCTTTGGCGCCAAATACAGCCTGAATCCCGCCTTTTACTTCCAATACTGCGGTAGCACCCAGTTCTTTGATTGTATCCTTATCTACCTTCGATACATCTTTGACGGCAACACGAAGTCTTGTAATACATGCATCGACATCTTCCAGGTTCTCCTTGCCGCCAAGCGCACTCAGCACTTTCATCGCGGTATCTCCAATACTGTCCTTGGATTCAACCGATACGCTCTCCCCATCACTTTCACGTCCAGGTGTCGCCACATTGAATTTCGTAATTAAGAAGCGGAACACAAGGTAATAGATGATCGCCCAGAAGAGCCCGATAATGATGACATAGATCCAATTAGTTCTGGCATTCCCCTGCAGAACCCCGAAGAGCAAGAAGTCGATGGCCCCGCCAGAGAAGGTATTCCCGATACGAACGGATAACATATCCGCGATCATAAAGGATAGACCGTCCAGAGCCGCATGAATCACATATAACCATGGAGCGACGAATAAGAACATAAACTCAATCGGCTCCGTAATCCCTGTCAGGAACGATGTCAGCGCAGCACTAAAGAACAAACCAAACACAAGTTTGCGACGGTTCTTCGGGACGCAATGATACATCGCAAGGCATGCCGCAGGAAGACCAAACATCATCGTAGCAAAACGCCCTGCAAAAAAACGGGTTCCTTCGGAGAACATTCCAACATGATTCGGATCAGCCAATTCTGCAAAAAAGATTTTCTGCGCACCCACCACTTGCTGACCTGCAACCGTGGCGACACCGCCCAGCTCTGTGAACCAGAACATCGGATAAATCATATGGTGTAGACCGACAGCACCTGTAAGACGAAGCAAGAATCCGTATAAATAGGTTCCGAAATATCCCATGCCGGCAATAGCAGTTCCTGCCGCTACCAGCCATCCTTGAAACGTAGGCCAGATTAAGAAGAAGATCCCGCCTACAAAAATAGCACTAAACGATGAGACGATCGGAATAAACCGCGAGCCCCCAAAAAATCCTAGAAAGGAAGGTAATTGAATCCCCCGGTATCGATTATTCAAATAAGTAACCAGGATACCAATGACAATAGCCCCTACAACCCCGGTGTCAATGGATTCAACGCTTGGATTGAATACCGTGATCATTGCACCAATCGATGCATTCATAACTAGGAACGAGACGGCTGCTGCCAGTGCGGCAGTACCTTTATCTTTTTTCGCTAATCCCACGGCAAGACCAATACACATGATTAGCGCTAAGTTGGTAAACACAACGTTGCCGGCTGCTGACATAATTTGAAAAATAGCTTGTAAAAACGGCGTATTCAGAATCGGATATGCCGCAATCGTATTTGCATTCGATAAGGATCCGCCAATCCCAAGCAGCAAACCCGCAGCAGGTAGGATTGCAATCGGTAACATAAATGACTTACCAAGCTTTTGCAACTGTTTAAACATGGATTTTCCTCCTATTAGATCAAGCATTGTACTTCCATCGCGATATGTCGATTCTACATCATGAAATTATTTTAGTAAATATAATTTTATTAAAATAATTTTATTATTACCTGGCAATTAAATCCATGACAACCCTTAGTATGAACAACTCACCAATAAAAAAACCTGTGCCCCTCCAGTAGACGATAAATACGTCAACTTCTGAGGTTCACAGGTACGATGAATGCTTTATTGGTAATCCATTCGATTATGTTCAAGAATCGTATTAACTGTAATTTGCATCCGTCTATTCAAATCCGCATCCGCGAGTAAGATCATACATAAAATATCGATCGCATACATGACGGAAAATTGACTATTTACAAACCTTTCTTTATCAACAAACAATGTATTCGGGACCAGAATAAAAGAGTCCACTTGCTGCGCCAGCGTACTCTCGGAGAAGCTGGTCAGACAGATGACTTTGCACCGATTATTCTTTGCAATTCTGGTTGCGTCGACAATGACAGACGTTTCCCCTGAACTGGAAATCGCAATAACGAAATCATTCTCATTCACTATCGAACTATTGATCAGCATTAAATGCGAATCCGTTATACTCTGCACATTGAAGCCCATACGCAGCAAACGAAGCATCATTTCCTTCGCTGAAAGTCCCGAGCTTCCGATCCCGTATATGAAAATCCGTGTTGCGCCCTTAATCGTTTCAGCAAGCTGATGCAAATATGTAATGTCCAGTAATTGATTCGAACGCTCAATAACTGTCTGATAGAATTTAGATACTTGAATGAGAATATTGTCCTCCACCGAAGGAGCCGTCGCAGTTCGTAGCCTGCCCAACTGAACCTTTAATTCGGCAAAATTATTGCAACCAATCTTCTTGCAGAAATGCGTGATTGTCCCATTCGAGACACCAACATGGTTCGCGAGCACAGATATATTCATGTTATTAATCGATTGACCTTCTTGAAGAATATAATTCGCTACCAACTGTTCTTTCTTCGAGAAACTCGGATATAACTGCTGAATAACCATATAAATATCCATCGAATCCACCACCGCCATTTGGGAATTATAACAAAAAAAGCATAAGGATTCAATATTATTACTATAGTAGGGAGCATTGCTCAAGACCCATCATAGGAGTAAACATGATGCAACGCAACCACCATCCATCCATCCATGAAGAAAAAAGAAGAAGCCCTCCGTTTTTGGAGAGACTTCCAGGTTATAGTTGAATGGGAGCTTCCCCTATCCATCAGCGCGCAAGGATCATTTCATTTCTGTAATGGTGTGTGAAAGCCAGGAGCCCTGCGCCTCACTCTTCAAACGATAAATTGGTAGGCTCCTCCAGGAGCTCATAGTGAAAATCAAAGTTCGTCGTCGGTACGCTAAGATCCACCTCTTCAAAGCGGAGGCTGTCGAGCCACACCTTGCCTGCCCCCATCAGCAGAACACCGATCGAAATCGTAGCGCTGTCCTCGGGTACGTCGAGCACGATGGCATAGTGATTCCAGTGCGTGCTGCCCACAATGCGCCGATCGTTCATATTGTCGAACTGGAGTACGTCTTCCGCTCTGTTGTCAACACGCATCCACAGCCCGCAGTATTCTTTGACGTTCTCGGTTTTGACAAATCCGAAGAACCGCATCCGTTTGCCCGCATACTTATCGGCTTTGAACTGCTGCATCATGGTCGCAAAAGCGCCAGCCTCCATTGGGGTTAGGGCTTTTAGGTAACCGGAAGTGCTTCCTTGGTGGACGGTGGACCGATCGACACCGATTTCATAATCATGCGGGTGGCTTCCGCTCAGAAACCAGCCTTTTAATGCGGATTGAGATTGCTGCTCCATGTGATCCTCTCCTTTAAAGTAGCTTGCGTGTTGAGCGTGAACCGCAAAGATTCTCCGGTAACGCCCCGGCGGCATGCCGTATAATTTTTTGAATGCTCTCGTAAACGACTCCTGACTTTCGAAGTGACAGTGCAGGGAAATGTCGATAATCGCAGCCTCGGAGTGCAGCAGTAGCTGTGCCGCATAACAGAGTCTTCGTTTTCTAAGGTAATCCGCGATGTTCATACCGACCTCCTTCCGAAACAAGCGGTGGAAGTGATATGGCGAAAAACCGGCATAGGATGCAATATCCGCGAGGGTCAGCTGCTCCTCCAGATGCTGCTCCATGTACGCTATACTTTTTTGGATGATACGCTGGGTACTCAAAGGTTAGGCCCTCCTTTGTTATAAAGGATACCAAATGGGAGAGGGACGTTTTTGATCTTTTTTGCCAACCTCAAAAAGCCCCTTCGATTACAAAGATCGAAGAGGCTTAAACAATGATACGATTCTCGTTATGGATCACAGGAAAGGCTCCCTGCCATGAAGAAGGAATAACCGTGCTTTCATCCATCGTTAGCGGCGATACCTTCTCGCAACGAGCGAAGAAGAGCTCTAGCCGGTTATCCCGCAAATCATCGATTACCAGTACCCAGATAACTTGAAGTCACGCCGATGAATCCCGTTGCACTCCCGCATTACATGCTCTTTGTGAGTGAGCATAAAATATTGCCGGATGAGTGTCGGACGTTTCGACATGACCTCACGTCTTGAGGATACGTGTCCTCGAAGGCAAGCACATGACCGAGCGCGTAATCCTGCTGTACGGCTAATGCCGCAAAAACCGCATTATCCCAGCGGCTTCAGCTGAACGGTACGCTTGGTGCTTGCGGATTCATACGCTGCAATGGCAACACGGGCAGAATTGTAGCCGTCTTCCCCTGTTATTTCGACCGGCTTGCCGTCGCGAATGCTGTCGATAAAGCTGTTGACGAGACCTTCGTCCATATCATCGCCCCAGAAGCTCCACGCAGCTTTCCCAGTTACATCGCTGTAGACATCGTTCTTCTGAGCAAAAGAATCAATGTTCAGCACACCCTTGGTGCCGATGATCTCAAGCGTTACATCCCCCCAGGTCGGGAAGGTGCGATTACGGGACCAGCTTGGGTCCAGTACGGCAACAACGCCATTCGCGAACTTGACGTGCACCATACCGGCATCGTCAATCTCCGTGTCATTGAAAAGCGTTTCCGCATGGGCGTATACTTCCTCTGCCTTGCTGCCGGTAAACCAGTGCATCAGGTCCATCACATGGACGGTATGGTCCAATACAGCTCCGCCGCCCGATTTCTCCCGTTCGATAAACCAGCCGCCAGGCATGCTTCCCCGGTTGGTTCCCTTCATGGCCAAAATTTCGCCGATCTGCCCTGCGTCAATCGCTTCCTTCGCCTGACGAACGGACGTAATATAACGGCAAGGAAAAGCCGTCATGAGCTGAACGCCATGATCCTTGCACACTTGAATCATCTCCAGCATCTCGGACTCGGACAAACCTAACGGCTTCTCGCACAGCACATGCTTGCCCGCCGCAGCGGCAAGCTTGGTAAATTCCGCATGACGCGCATTTTCCGAACAGATGACGACTGCATCCAGTTCCTGTGCCAGCAATTCATTATAGTCTGCATAATACGGGATTCCCCGGTCCACAGAGTAAGGACGCACGCGCTCCGCGTTTTCATCCGCGACTCCGACCACCTCGACATCATCCCGCTTCAGCATGCCTAGGAGATAGCTCGCTGCATGCATATGGGCAAAGCTGATAAAGCCTACTTTAACTTTCTTCATGAAACCGTCCCTCCGATCATCACGGGCTGTCCAGTCTGAGCCGATTGCTCCGCTGCCTGAGCGATTTCAACGGCATAACAAGCATCCTTAATACTTACGAGCGGCTCATGGCCGGTTCGGATGCACTCGATAAAATGCTGCACTTCGTTATAATAAGGGTCATGCAGACTTGGGCTTGAAGGAACCTGTACAGTTGCTCCCTCCCCTGCCTCCGCATTGACCAATTTAATATCCAAAGACTGCACCTGATTGCTATCAAATCTTATGATGCCTTGGTCTCCCGAAATCTCGAACTGCGTCGTAAACGGTCCGGGATACCCCCAATAGCCGGTTAAACTGGCGATTGCACTATTTTTAAAATGAAGCGTAAGCTGAGCATACTCCATCTCAGGCTCATCCCGCTTAACGATGGAAGCATATACCGACTCCACTTCCCCGAATAGCCAGCAAGCAAAATCGATATCGTGAATCATGAGATCCATGATAACACCGCCGCTCTTACTCGGGTCGTTATACCATCCATCCATACCCTGCGGATACGAACCGTACCGCTTGAAGTGAGCCATCTTCGGTGTTCCGATGTTCCCGGAGTGGGCCTGCCGATAGGCATCATGATAGTTCGGGAAGAATCGGACGACATGTCCGATAAACAACCGGACTCCGTTCTTCTCGCAGGCCGCCTTCATCTCTTGTGCATCCTCCAGGGTCAATGCAGCCGGTTTTTCGCAGATGACGTGCAGCCCTTTTTCAGCTAGTTTCAATACAAACGGTTTATGGAGATAGGTGGGCAGACACACCGCAACCGTTTCCAAATCTTTTTGTTCAAACAGCGACTCTACATCCGTGTATGCCTTCGCCCCGGTCAAAGCTGCAGCCCGCTCAGCCCGCCCGGCGTTAATATCGACCACACCCGTCACTGTTACTCCCGGCATTTTCGCCAAATTATGCGCATAGGCTGTCCCCATCGTTCCGCAGCCCAAAATCGCAATGTTCATGCTTATCCCTCCAGTATACCTATAATGACTTGGACCAAAAAGTGATGCCGTATCCGTTGTCCGCGAATACTACCCACCCTGTTACATTCTTCATATAGCGCAACATTCCTGCCTCTATTTCGCATGATTCGTGCTTTTTTGAACTTATGCCGCTAACTTGGTAAAGTGTATATAGAGAGTAGTAAAAATCTGCTATATCACGCCTAAGCGATTAAGGAATAACATTCGAATAGGGTCGACAGTCATCCAAGCACGCCCCGGACCACGCACCATGCGCACAGGTAGCAGTCACGGTACATAGTAGCGCACTGCAGATTCGAAGAATTTCGACATTCCAAGAAATATCCACAGAGAGAAAGGGTGTAGAGAGAACATGTCAGAACTTGTCGTTCAAACGAAAGACGGGCATATTCAAGGCAGTTCGGAAAACGGAGTACGTGTATGGAAGGGGATCCCTTATGCGAAGCCCCCGGTAGGCCCGCTTCGATTCCGTGCTCCTGTTCCCCCCGATTCATGGGACGGGATAAAAGATACCACCGCCTTCAGCCCCATGTGCCTTCAGCCAATAGAATCCACGTCAAGCATGCTTGGCGGAGGAGTGACCAAAACGGTGTCCGAGGATTGTCTCTACCTCAATGTGTGGGCACCCCTGAATACGCCAGCGGAGCCGCTGCCCGTCATGGTATGGATTCACGGGGGCACTTTCATCACGGGCTCCGGCAGTTTGCCAAGCTATAACGGTACATCTTTCGTACTCAGAGGCGACGTGATTGTGGTAACCATCAATTACCGTCTGGGTCCGCTAGGCTTTCTCCATCTCTCCCCATACGGGGAATCCTTTGCCTCTAATACCGGTTTATTGGACCAGATTGCGGCCCTGCAATGGGTACGGGATCATATCGAGGCCTTCGGCGGCGACCCCAAACGGGTAACGGTATTCGGAGAGTCGGCCGGCAGCATGAGCATTGCAGCTTTACTTGCAATGCCGGCAGCCAAAGGGTTGTTTCAGCGAGCCATCATGGAAAGCGGTGCTGCCCAGGTGATGGCTCCTGAGCAGGCACAGATGATAACGGCTGGTTTGCTTAAAGAGCTGGACATAACGCCTGATAAGGCCCATCAACTCGAATCCCTCACAGGTGAGCAAATATTCGAAGCCGGGGAACGGCTGAAGAAACGAATCGGTCCCGGCGTCAGCATGATCTTCCAACCAGTGCTGGAGCCCCACACGCTGCCTCATGATCCGCTGCAGGCTATTCAATCGGGCTGGGCGAAGGACGTGCCAATCCTGATCGGAACGAATCTCGATGAAGGCGCCTTGTTCTTCCGGCCGGACATGCCGCTTGTGAAGGAGGACGATCTTGTCCGCACCGTTGAAATGATGACCGGCATCCAGGATGCTGCGCCTATCACCAAAGAATATCCGTACAGCATAGACGGACATGCCCAGATTATGACCGACCTGTATTTCTGGCGCTCGGCCCTGCAGTTCGCTTCCGCTCAGAGCAAGCACACGCCGGTATGGATGTACCGATTCGATTGGACGCTGCCGAATCATCCGGTTCTCGGCAAAGCGATGCACGCACTGGAAATACCGTTTGTATTCAACACGCTGGGGCTGTTTCAGAACATCGGTGTGCAAGTCGATGCCGGCACGCAAGCCCTGTCCGACCGAATGCAGGATGCTTGGATTGCATTTGCGCGCAATGGCTCACCGGATACAGAGGCACTGCCGTGGCCTGCTTATGATCTGGCATCGCGTTCAACGATGATATTCAACAACGACAGCAGGATCATCGAGGACCCGGATGCGGAGAAGCGGGAAATGATGCAATTATAAAATGGACAAGTGACGGCGACACCGTCAGTCTTTGGGGCGGCTGGCCAACTCCAGAAGACCCGTCCAAATAGAAGCAAAGCTGGATAAAAGCCAAGTAAGGCTGTCCCTATCATGCAGAATGGTCTGCTTGAGGAGACAGCCTTATTTCATTGCATGTGGATCCTTAGTTTACGAATAGATATCCCTGTTCATTGTAGGCATGGAGCAGCGTGTATCGGCTGAATCGAACCTTGTGAGCTTCACTCAGGCTCCGCTTCAGCAATTCGCTCTTGATCGGAAGCTCCGATACCCCGGCTGGTCCGCCAATCGAGCGCATCAGATCGGCCAGCTCTACCGGTTCCGGGATTTGCATTATTTGCGACCGGATTTCGTTCCAATGCTGCGTGATCCGAAGTGCAGTGTCATTCGCACCTACGGAGGCGCTTCTGTACATCTCAAGCCCCTGTTCCCCAAGACGGTGATACAGCTTCGAGATTTCCACGCAAGCGGCACCCACCTTGGCACCGTGCAGCAGCTGCTTCTCCCCTAGCCGGATAAACTCCATCTCCCAATAGTGGGACAGATGATGCTCCGAGCCTGAAGCCGGATGGGATTGACCGAACAGCAGCATGGCTAAGCCCGATTCAACGAGCGCACCCATTAAGATGCGTACACCCTCCTCGGTTCGCTTCCCAATCTGCTCGACCCCGTTCACGCATTGGTTGAGCGCGGATCGCGTAATATCCGCCGAAATTTGCAAATAGGGTTCATCAGCCACCAGGCTGCCGAATTTCCAGTCGAACAGGGACGTGTACTTGCCCAGCATATCCCCGAACCCGGCCGCGGTAAGCTGCGGGGGAGCCGACATGAGAATATCGACATCCGCAAAAATCGCGCTCGGTCCAATAGCTGGAATCGTCTTCTTCTCACCCCGTATAATGATGGGCGCTCCCTTGGAATTAAATCCATCCACCGAAGCGGCCGTGGGTACCGAGATGAATGGGATACCGGCGGTATAAGCAGCGTACCGGCTAATATCGTGAATCGTTCCCCCACCTACCGCAAGCACCGCCTTCGCCCTGCTCTGCTGGATATCCAGTATGACCTGAATCAGGGAAACCTCATCCGCGATAACATCACCCTTCCGGTCAGGAAGAAGCTTGGTAACTTGGACCTCAATCGAGGATTTCGTAAGCAGGTTCGCAAGCGGCTGGCCCGCTATGTCATAAGTATTGCCGTCTACGACCATCACCACCGAGGTCCACTGTTTTGTCTCAAGGTAACCCGCGACCTCGCGTAGAGCTCCGGACTGAATCTGAATCGACTCCACTTCGTCCAGATTCGAAAGCTGCCTAGCAGGTAAATGCGCCGCCAAACTTCGGATATTCGATAAAATGGAGGTCATATCCGCGTGCCCTTCTTTCCGATCATCGCCAGCGCCGGAAGGGGGTTATTGCAGGTCATGCCGGTAACCCCGCATTCCAGCGAATAGCGGACACCCTCCTCATCGTCCGGGCAATAGCTCCAGACCAGCAGCCCCTGTTCCTGGAACCGGGCAACGAGCTCTGGCGTAAGCAGCGACATCTCTACGCCGATTGCCCACATCTTGGAGTAGGTTCCATCCTCCTCGAAGATAAATCGGGACATTTTCTCACCCGGGAAGCCCTGTGTCTTCAGACCATGCGTATCATGAATATGCGTCAGAACTTCAGCATCGAAACAGGTGAATACACAGCGCGGCAGGTACCCGTATTGGTTCAGCACATCAACCGCCAGGTCCGCGGCCTCTATAGCATCGGGGCTTGGCTTAATCTCCACGTTGCACAGAACTTCGGGATATTCCCGGAGCAGCTCGCATAGCTCCGCAAGCGTCGGGATCTTCAATCCCTCAAACTCCCGAGCGAACCAGCCGCCCGCATCCAACGATTTCAGTTCCGCAAGCGTAAAATCCCTCACCTCGCCAGCACCGCTCGTCGTACGCTGAACGGTTGCGTCATGGATAACCACCACTTCCTTATCACGCGTCAGCCGGAGATCAAACTCCAGCATATCTACGCCTAACTCCAGCGCCTTGCGAAAGGCTAGCAGCGTATTTTCCGGATAAGCTGATTTATACCCGCGGTGTGCAGCCACCATCGTACAGGATGGTTCCCGTAGTCGTTCGATCATATGTCCTGCCACTCCTTTACCAGTTGTTATTGGGCCAAAATCCGTTCCGTCTCTTTCTTGAAGGTATCCAGCGTAGCCGGAATATCCTTGCTGTCGTACATGATCGCTTCCATAGCCGAGAAGAACTCATGCATAATCTCCGGCCATGCCACGTCCTTATTGGTATCGACGGCAAATTCCAGCTGATCATAAGCGACTTTACGGTTCGGTTCTTTGGCCCACAGCTCTTGGATCTGCTCCGACTCCACCATCTTCTTCGTGAATGGCAGGTAGCCAGATTGCAAAATAAATTCAAGACCGCCTTCCTCTTCCATCTCCATCCACCGGATGAATTCCCATGCCGCTTCCTTGTTCTTGGAAGAGGACAGCATCGTCACATTCGCGCCTCCGGTCGGATTCGCATACACTTCGTCCTTAGGCAGGAACGCTGTGACGTAATCGAAATCCACCGCGCTGGACAACCCGCCAATCGATCCCGTAGATTGATACATCATTCCGACCTTGCCTTCCACAAACATGCTGTTCACAATGTTGCCGGAATCCTGAGCCGGCGGATAATACAAGGCGCCTGTGCTCTGCAGGTCTTTAAGGTAAGCGAACATCTTGGCGCCGACACCGTTATCCCCGAAGCCGATCGACGTATTGTCATCATTGAAGAAAGTGCCGCCCGCCTGCGAGATCATGGCAATCGGATACCAAGTGTCATAGGGCATCGTAACGCCGTATCGCTTATACTCGCTGCCTTCCTTGACTACAAGCGCATTTGCGACCTCCTTCAGCTCCTCCCATGTGGTCGGAATTTGCAGCCCCTGCTCATCCAGCAATGTTTTGTTCACATGCAGAATCGGGGTGGAACGGTTCAGCGGCAGCGATACCAATTGATCATTGAAGACGGAGTGTCCCATCAGCCCCGGCGTAAAGTCATCGGCGCTGATGCCAGAGCCTTCAAGATAAGGCGTCAGATCCTCAAGCACTTCCGAATCTGCGAACATCTGAACATAGGCTCGCTCCAGCATGCTGACATCCGGACCGGTATCGGAGGCTATCGCCTGCTGCAGCTTGGTTACCGTCTCGTCATAACTCCCCTGAAAGGTGCCTACCACTTCGATATCCTCATGGGATGCATTAAAGCGCTGAATGAGTGCATCCATGTATTCCCCGTTCTTGCCTCCCAACGAGTGCCAGAACTGAACTGTAGTTTTCCCTTTGTCTCCGGACGGGGCTTCGGCTCCCCCGCTTCCCGGCGCTTTGCCCGTATCACCGGAAGTTCCCCCACCACCACACGCGGCAAGCAAACTGAATAGCATAATGACGGATAGCAGTGTATACCATTTGGATTTCATATTGACTCATTCCTCCATTAATCATTCGATTATGAATTGCCGAACCCTGTTATTCCAGTAATTATTTAATGCCTGAATAAACAAAAGCCTTCACGATGTGCTTCGAGCAGAATACATACACAAGCAGGATGGGCACCACCAGCATCACATTGCCGGCCATGATGATATGCCAGTTGCTGATGCCCTCAGTCTCCCTTAGCATGGCGATCCCCAGGGTCAGCGGCCGGACGGCAGCTGAATCGGTCATGACGAGCGGCCAGAAATAGTCATTCCAGTGACTGACAAAGCTGAACAGCGCGATGGTCGCAAGTGCCGGCTTCGACATGGGAACCATGATTTTCCGAATGATTTTGAATTCGCTCGCATTATCAAGACGGGCCGCTTCAATGATTTCCTCCGGAATCTGCATGAAGTACTGCCTCAGCAGGAAGATGCCGAAGGCATTCGAGATGAACGGAATGATCTGCGGCAGCAGGGTTTTGACTAATCCCCAATCTGCCATCATCAGATAGACCGGTATGAACGTAACCTGACCCGGGATCATGAATGCCAGAAGGATCATGCCGAACAGCAGCGTTTTTCCCGGAAACTTATACTTCGCAAATGCATAGGCAGCCGGGATCATGATCAGAAACTGCAGAACGATGATGGATCCGGTAACGACAACCGAGTTCCTGAAATAGGTAAGAAAAGGACCTGCATTCATCGCCTCCGCGAAGTTGCCCCATTGCGGCGAGGCCGGAAACCACGTCGGTGGAAACGTCATCGTTTCCCGGAATGTCTGGAGTGATGTGGAGATCATCCACAGAAACGGAAAGATGAAAATCATGAGCACTGCGGCCTTCAGTAAATAGCCCAGCGCCGTCCATACGATTTTTAAATCAAAGGTCTTCAAACTGTGCCTCCTTTCTGCATGGCCAAAGCCTTATTGATAATGGACCTTCTTGGACAGCAGCCGGAAATAGATGAACGTAAGCAGTCCGATAATGGCCATGAGCACGACGCCTGTCGCAGCCGAATAACCGATGTTGGTCGTTCGGAAGCCGTATATGTAATACACAAGCGTGGTCGTTGCATTATTCGGTCCTCCGCCTGTCATCACCTGAACGGTATCAAATACTTTGAAGGAACCGATCGTCATGATGATCAGGATAAAAAACAGCTGCGGCGAAATCATCGGCAATGTGATTTTATAAAACACCTTGAACCTACTGGCATTATCCAGCGCCGCCGCTTCATAAATGCTTGGCGATATGCTCTGCAGGGCCGCCACGATAATCAGGGTGTAATAACCGATGGCCTGCCAGACCGATACGATAATGACGGATATCAATGCGGTCTTGGAGCTTTGCAGCCATGCGGACGGCGGGAGCCCCACCAGCTTGAACAGATAATTGAGAAGTCCTTGATTCGGCTCCATCAGCCACAGCCAGACCAGCGAGATCGATACAATGGAAACGACGTGCGGTGTGAAAATCCCAGCCTGAACGACCGAATTGAAACGGCCCTTCTTGTTCAGCCACACCGCAATCAACAGGGACAGCAGCATGGTTAGAATCACGACGCCGACTGTATAGATGGAAGTGTTCCATAACGCTTTGTAGAAATCCCCGCGACCCAGAATCTGGGTGAAATTGTCCAGTCCGACAAACTTGCTCTTGTCCTTGTTCATCAGGTTGTATTTGAACAGGCTTAAGTAAATCAGATAACCTACCGGATATATCACAAACAGCATGATACCCGCCATGGCCGGCGCGATTAGCACATAGGGCCTGATCCCTTCCCAAATCCGCTTCTTATCCATGAGCCAGCCCTCTCAGCCGCTCCATAAACCCCCTATAGCGGATGTCCTGCTCTTCGACCCGCTTCTCATCCGCCCCGAAGAAAAACAATTTATCCGCCGGCACGCCGAGATATACCTCCTGATCGACATGAAATTTGTCATCCTGGCACTTCACCATGAAGGCCTGGCCCTCCATCGTCCTTACCTGATAAATTGTCTCGGAGCCCAGCATTTCGCGCGTGATGATCTCACCCTTGGTCGAATAATGAAACGACTCCGGTTCTGAGCCGATCACAACGCTCTCCGGACGGAATCCAAATGTAGTGCGGTCGTCGCCCAGCGGCGCAATGTTCATGGGGGGAACCCCGATAAACTGGGCCGCAAACAGATTGCTAGGCTCGCGGTACACCACCTCAGGCGGCGCTTCCTGCTGAATGACGCCTTTGTTCATAAGCACGATGGTATCTGCCATCGACATCGCCTCGATTTGGTCATGGGTCACATAGACAAAGGTCGTTCCCAGCTTCTTGTGCAGTTCAATCAGCTCGATCCGCATCTGAACCCTCAGCTTGGCATCCAGATTGGACAGTGGCTCATCCATCAGGAATACGGACGGATCCTTAACCATCGCCCGGGCCAAAGCCACTCGCTGCCGTTGTCCGCCAGACAAGGTAGAAGGCTTACGATCCAAGTAATCGTTCAGTCCCACGGTTGCCCCTATGGTCTCCACTAGACGTGTGCGTTCTGCTTTGGGAACCTTGTTGTTCACGAGACCAAACTCGATATTCTCGCGGACCGACATCGTTGGGTAGATTGCGTAATTCTGAAATACCATGGCCACGCCGCGCTTCCCCGGTGCAATTCGCGTAACATCCTTGCCATTGATAAGAACGGAACCTGAGGTTTGAGGGTCAATGCCTGCAATCATCCTTAAGAGCGTTGTTTTTCCACAACCTGACGGACCGACCAGCACGGTGAATTTTCCGTCTTCGATGGTAAGATCCAGGTCCTGGATAACGGTTTGACGATCAAACGACTTGCTTACTTTCACAAATTCAATGGATGCCAAGAGCGATCCCCCTCACGAAAGTGTAATGATGTTGTCATGACAAGCAAAAATCAATGAATCCATAAAAATGAAATCCCTTACATGCACCTGATAATAAGTACGCATCAAATGCACATGTAATGATCACTTTTGCTCATTTTTATTTAATTCGATTGTAGATGTGCAATATTAGGAGAGTGTTAGACCTTCGTACGGATTTTGTAAATTCGCTTCGTATCAAGGGATTTAACATGGAATTAACATAATGCGAGTACACTAATAAGACATGGAATCCTTAAGCATAAAAGAGCAAAAATGCGCATTGTATGTACAAACGCACCTAAACTGCTCATTGTCCATTCAGGAAGGGAGAAATTATCGATTGCTGGCACATGAACGAAAGAAAAGGATCATTGATTACGTAAGGCAATACCGAACAGCAACGGTTGCTGCGCTGGCATCGGAATTCGGTGTTCACACGGCCACCATTCGCCGCGATTTGGCGGAGATTGAACAGGAAGGCGCTTTGAAGCGCACACATGGCGGGGTCATCATGGAGCAATGGACGCATAACGAGCCATCCTTTAATGAGCGAACCAACTTTCACCGGGACGAGAAAATACGCATCGGTCAGCTTGCGGCTTCGCTTGTGGAAGACGGGGAGAATATCATCATTGATTCGGGAACAACCACCCTTCATATTGCGACGCATCTTGTGCACCGCTCGGACATTACGGTCATTACGAACGATATGAACGTTGCTGTTGAGCTCCGCGATGCTCCGGGTATCAAAGTCATTCTGACCGGCGGGGAGCTGTACCCCTCGAGCTATATGCTAAACGGCATGTTTACCGACCATGTACTGAAATCCCTGCATGTCGAGAAAGCGTTCATTGGTACCCCTGCCTTGCATCCTCAGCATGGCCTCATGCACCCGGAGGCGCTGCTCGTCCCGGCCAAACAGAATATGATTCAAGCCGCCGGCGAAATTGTCGTGGTCACCGACCACAGCAAGATTGGCAAGCTGTCTCTGCACACAGTCGCTCCC
Organism: Paenibacillus sp. FSL F4-0100; assembly: GCF_037993005.1. Classification (NCBI taxonomy): domain Bacteria; kingdom Bacillati; phylum Bacillota; class Bacilli; order Caryophanales; family Paenibacillaceae; genus Paenibacillus; species Paenibacillus sp. FSL F4-0100. Next base: position 947,006 of record NZ_CP150303.1, on the reverse strand, counting down.
AACAGCGCCATACATACCCTCGTCACCGGCACTGAGGCTTCCGACTCGGATATCAAGCCGTTTCAGGAACGAGGCATTACCGTGTACAGGGTTTGAGGCTTGCGCTCTTTGTATACCTTGGCATACCTTTGCATACCTTACGTACCATTGCGTACCTTTGCATACCTAAACATCCTTCTTACAGAAACACAAAGGGCACCCCTAGGGGTGCCCTGATCAAGCTGCGGCTTGCTGGCAGCTTATTTATTTCTATTCCACTGCTATGTTTACCATCCAAGTGACAACAAGCTCATGCTGCCGTTAACTCTCAAGGATAGCTCTTCTGCTACCATTAAGACTAGTTGGGGAGCGGACTTCGATTCCCCCCGCTTAGACCAAAAGGGCAATATGCAGAAATTCACTGTACGTCCAAAAATACGATCGTCATATCATTCAATATGTCCAAAACTCAACTTGTTCTTTGGTGTGAGGACTTCCTAACGGACTCAGAATACCTTGTTTCATAGAAAACAGCCCTTTTAGTAACTTTAGCGGACCCAGCAAACCTTATTTGCTGTTTTAATCGGTATTTGCTCCCGTAATTCTCATAATAGCGGATCTGGAGTCCGGTACATTGTGAAAAATCGGGTTATGATCTTAAATAACGGAACTAGGTTCCGTTAAAGTTGACGAAGGCCATGAAATCATCGAATGAAGAACATCGACAGTCAGTGAACCCACAACATTTCGATAGGTACTTCCAAGAGCCACCAGGGTCAATGCGTAGCCGACGGGAGCTATTTCCTCTACACATATTAATGAACCCAACTCTCCCATTCCTTCCTCGGCGGCTTAAAAAAAGATCCGGCAGTCATATGACGCCGGATCCTCGCACACTATTGGTTAAGGGATAATTAAGGTATGACCTTCCAAACATCGGCAGATCCAGGAGTTTCGCCTTGAGTCCACCATTTCGCCTCATAGTTCACGCCGTTGTAGCTGACTTTGCTGCCACCTAAGTAAACAGCTGTTGCATTCCATGCCGGATAGGTCGCTGAGCTTCCGGATGTTGACACGGTAAGCGGGGCGGATGCTGATGATTTGCTGCCCGTACTGCTTACGGCTACCACAGTATACGTATAGGACGTTCCTTCGGCTAACCCCGTATTGGTATAGGAGGTTGTTGTGGATGTACCCACAAGAGATCCGTTACGGTAAATTTCGTAACTGGAAGCACCGGTGGAAGCTGCCCATGCCAAGGAAACACTGCTGTTGGTTTGGGATGGGGAATTAAGTCCTGTCGGTGCTGGTACGCCTGGATCCGGAGTTCCGCCGCCACCGCCAAAGTCCACGTCGATGACGTTATAGAAAGCGTTAGGTGTGTCAGCTACTTCCCATACCGCCAGAATGACATGGTAACCGGATTTAGCAGGAACGTTACAAGTGGACGCATAGTTTGTCGGAGGTTTTACACCGCCGTAGTCAATGGAGCAGAAAGGCGTCAGATCAAACGATGCTCTGCTCAACGGAGCATTTTGATCCCAGCCGTCTTTCGTAATGTAGTATTTCCAGCTTGCCGTCACATGGTTGGCTGTCAAATGCCATTGGAACGTTGTGGTTCCCGGGGAAATGCTTACTTTGCTCCAACGAGTTGCGGATTGCTCGTCAAGTTTAGGGAACGCGCCGCCTGCACTGGCGATTTTGCCATCGGCAGGACCTGCATTCGGCCAGCCTTTAGGAGCTTCCAAGCTTTGAGGCTCATACACGATTGCGCCGCAATCGGTATTTTGCCCCTGCTTACACAGAATGGCGCGGCTGCCTGGAGAATCGACATACCCGTGGGCAAAAGCTTTATCTGCAAATAAAACCATGAATAAGGTCATCACTAACATCGTGGAACCGGCAATGATTAGATGCTTGAGCCAAGCTTTGTTCGGCAAACTTAAAGTCATACAATTAATCCTCCTTTAATATAAAAGATAATAAATAAAGCGTTTACACAACCTCCGGCTGTTCAGTCCACCTCCTTTCTTCGATACAGTAGTTACCCTCTTAACTTGACTAGATAACTTGACTGAACTTGGAAATCTTCCACAATCATCGTCCAAGCTTTACCAGTACTATAATTATTTTAAAGCATCTGGAAGCCTTATCCCATAATACTAATCAACGATTTGTTACACATTTCAACGAAATTGGATAAATATGTAACACAAAATGTTATGAAAATACACTGAATTTGCTGAAAACAATCAAAAAAACAAAATATAAAAAAGCAAGAATCCCTGTGGATTCTTGCTTTCATCCAAACTTTTTATCCGTTCTGTTCGGCAGAACGACTCCTATTCCACGCCGTCCTTAAAATGCTTCGTATAATGTTTATCCCCTTTGTGCTCCAAATCCTCAATCGTCAGCTCCAGGGTATGCACAATTTGTTCCTTGACCTGATTCAAGGTGTCGAAATAAACATGTTCCTCCGTCCCCACAATGCGTGTCCCACTGAGTGCCTGAACAGCCTGGTAGACCCGGTGCTGTTCGGCCAAATCATCAACGGCTTTCAACGTATGTTTCATCTGAAGGAACAGGTCCTTATGATGCTGGGTCGTCAAACGCTTTTCAAGCTCCTCGATTCTGGCATTCATGGCAGCTCTCTCCTTCACAATAAGATGCTTTCGATTATACTTCCCTGGCATTCGCATTTCCAATAAATTCTTCTTATATATATCACGGTTTCTTTCCAATGAAACAGGAAATTGACCACTGCTCAGCGAACTATGATAACGTTAACATTTTGCACAGCTACATACACTCAGAAGGACGAAATCGATCAAACATTTGGAGGTAGCAATGGAAAACAACGGACTCGGAGGAAAAAGCATTATCCTCAGACTAGAAATGAATACACAAGAAATCAAATTCGGTCAAGTTGCATCCGCCATATTTGAGGCGGGGGGAGACATGGTCGCCATCGACGTCATTCAGGCGAGCGGCCACATTACCGTACGCGATATTACTATTACGGTTACGGACAGCGTGGATATCGGTAAAATTACTAATTCAGTGAAAAATCTAAAGGGCGTCCGGCTCGTCAACGTTTCGGACCGTACCTTCCTGCTGCATCTCGGCGGCAAGATCGAAACCCAGCCCAAAATCCCAATCCAAAACCGTGATGACCTGTCGCGCGTCTATACGCCAGATGTTGCCCGCGTATGTTCAGCCATCCAAGAAGACCCGAAAAAAGCCTTTACGCTTACAATTAAAAGAAATACGGTGGCCGTCATCTCGGACGGAAGCGCCGTACTTGGTTTGGGCAACATCGGTCCTTATGCGGCCATGCCGGTCATGGAAGGAAAGTCGATGCTCTTCAAACAGTTTGCAGGCGTAGACTCCTTTCCGATCTGCCTGGATACCCAGGATACCGAAGAGATTATTGCCTGCATCAAAGCAATGGCTCCGGCTTTTGGCGGCATTAACCTGGAGGATATCTCCTCACCGCGCTGCTTCGAGATTGAACAACGACTGCGGGATGAGCTGGACATTCCCGTGTTTCACGATGACCAGCACGGCACGGCGGTCGTTCTGTATGCCGCACTCATTAATGCCCTCAAAATTGTCGGCAAATCGATCGATAAAGTTAGAGTCGTAGTGTGCGGAATCGGTGCTGCGGGCGTAGCATGCAGCAAAATCCTCCTGTCGGCCGGCGTCAAGGACATCATTGGCGTAGACCGCGAGGGTGCACTGGTTGGCGGACATGCATATAGCAATAGTATGTGGCAATGGTACGCAGAGCATACGAACCCGAATAAAGTCGAAGGTTCCTTGCGTGAAGTGATCCAAGGTGCCGACGTGTTCATCGGCCTCTCTGCCGGCGGCCTGCTCCGCCGTGAGGACGTACAAGCCATGGCCGATCAACCGATCGTATTCGCAATGGCAAACCCTACGCCCGAGATTAAACCGGAAGAGGTCGAGGATATTGTAGGCGTCATTGCAACCGGACGTTCGGATTATCCGAACCAGATTAATAACGTCCTCTGTTTCCCGGGTATTTTCCGTGCGGCCTTGGACTGCAGAGCGACCACGATTAATGAGGAAATGAAGCTGGCTGCAGCCGAAGCCATTGCATCCGCCGTATCGGACGAAGAACGCAACCCGTCGTATATTATTCCAAGCGTGTTCAACCAGAACGTCGTGAAAGCCATTCGGGAGCTTGTCGTGAAAGCAGCTGTCAAAACCGGCGTTGCCCGGAGAATTCCGCGTGAATAAGAAATCCCTCATTCGGAAGTTCAATAAACAGGCAGCGATATATGAAAGGAACACCAGGCAACGGAGGCTCGGTGAATGGAGACAGCAGCTGCTTCAGGATGTAGAGGGTGACGTGCTTGAGGTAGCTGTTGGCGCCGGCGCGAATTTCCCATTTTATCATCGCGATAAGGTGAACGTAACGGCTGTCGATTTCAGTCCCGAGATGCTAAGCCGTGCGCGGCGGATGGCCTCCGAGCTTGGCATTCGGGCCAGTTTCCTGGAACGGGATATCGAGACGCTGGAGCTGCCGGAACGTTCCTATGATTGCGTTGTATCCACCCTGTCGCTATGCGGCTATGAGGATCCGGTCAAAGCCTTGAATAAAATCAACCGCTGGGCCAAACCCGGCGGCCGAATTTATTTATTGGAGCATGGCATGAGCACGAACCGGCTCCTTGGCGCCATGCAGCATCTGATCAACCCCGCAGCACGGCGGATATCCGGCTGTCATTATAATAGGGACATGATCCAGATCGCGAATGCCTCGGAACTGAATATCATGAAGACGGAGCGCTATTGGAACGGCATCGTCCATCTAATCTGGGCACAAGCAACTTGATCCATTCCTTGATTTTGACCTGTCTGCATAATTTTTTATGTAAGCTCTTATTAATTGATCTGGAGGAACTTGTTATGAATACAAGGCCTGATTCTAATGAATATTTGCTCCTCGCCGAAAAATACGTCTCTCTTGTCCCCGAAGGCCATATTGCTGAGGTATTGCAGCGGCAGCATGATGAAACGTTGAGATCGCTCAGCGATCTGACGGAAGAACAAGCGAATGTTCGTTATGCGGAAGGGAAATGGAGTCTAAAACAGGTGGTCGGACACATCGCCGATGTAGAGCGCTTATGGAACTACCGCATTCTCTACATCGCGCGTGGGGATGCCCGTGAATTTTCGGGATACGACCGGGAGATTTTTGTCCAGAATTCTCCTTTCAGCCATCTCCCGTTACGGGAAGCCCTTAAGGATTATGCTGCCGTCAGGCAATCTACCATTACACTGGTTGGAAGCTTGACGGAGGAAGCTCTGCTGCGTCAAGGTACATTCAACAATTACCCGCTCTCCGCCCGGGCAGCCGCCTATGTCATAGCTGGGCATGAGCTTCATCACCTGAATATTCTGCGGGATAAATATTTAACGTAGTTTATGAAGATTGCTTAGCAATGATCTAATATTGCTTATTCTTAACAAAATGGGGGTGTCCATAAAGATCTTAGATCTGACGGGATCCCCCTTTTTCTGTTAGGAGACGCTCCGTGTACGAATCGTTTCGTCCTTTCCGCTAGAAATACGAAAGGAGACCGTTTCTTGGTAAAATGGAAGCGCGACCCACCAACTCTTCTTGTATGATATGTAAAGGTTGGCAGCTCAAGCTGCCTTAACTCCAATTCCATACCTCGATGCGGCCCAAACGGAATTCCCAAAATTCCTGCTCCTCCTTTAGCTTCTCCAGCTCCCGCACAGGTCCCGTAACGGTCGCTCCGTAAACTTGAACTCCATTTTTCTTCAGGTAGGCCAGCCGGTGTTTGTCATCATCCACACCGTTATATTTGATATTGTTAGTCATCCATTCAACGTCGGCGATCAGTTGCTGCTCATGATCCGTTATCCCGGCATCCAGTGAGAAGAAAGTATGCCAACTAGAAAGAAAATGATGTAGACAACGGTTTAATCGCGCAAATGTTACGGTAAAATAAAAATCGCTACAGCAGCTAAAAACACGCAGCTACTGTAACGATTCCATATCACACAAAATTCTATATTATTTCGCTTCAGTGGATGGGGTGTTGTGTCCATCCCAGCATTCCACATCCTGCAGCCCTTTGATGCTGTCCTTGGTGAAGACAGGGTTCACGCCAGCCCGCTTCTGCTTCAAGTAATCTTGAAGCGCTGCAAAGGCCGTTCGGGAAAGCAGCGTAATGGCCACAAGATTCACAATCACCATCAATCCCATGAACAGGTCAGCCAAATCCCACACCAGCTTCACGCTGGTAACGGAGCCGAAGATGACCATGGCCAGCACACAAGCCCGATAGACCCATATCCATGCCCGATTCGACTTCAAAAATTCAATATTGGTTTCGCCGTAATAATAATTGCCAATCAGCGTGCTGAACGCAAACAGGAAGACCATGATCGCCAGGAAGTCGGACGCCCATGCCCCCATCTCCATGCCCAGCGCAGCCTGAGTCAGGGCGATTCCATCAAGTCCGGTCTGCTGGTAGGCACCGGTAAAAAGAATAATGAAGGCGGTACTTGTACATATGACCAGTGTATCAATCATTACGCCCAGCGCCTGCACCAGCCCTTGCTTGGCAGGATGGCTTGTTGTTGCGGTAGCCGCTGCGTTAGGTGCGCTCCCCATGCCGGCTTCGTTGGAGAACAGCCCTCTTTTGATTCCGTTCATGAGAGCGGCACCGATCGATCCGCCAACGACCTGCTCATAGCCGAACGCGCTTTTGACGATAAGAGCAAAAACTTCCGGCAGCTTAGTGATGTTGGCTAATACGATAAACAGCGCGGCACCGACATACACCACCGCCAATACGACAACGATCAGCTCCGACATTTTGGCAATCCGCTTCACGCCGCCAAAGATAATAACGGCGAAGATAACCGCCATAATAATTCCGATGGTTAAACGGTCGGTTCCGAATGAATTCTCGAAAGCAATCGTAATCGTGTTGGACTGGACGGCATTAAAGACAAGCCCGAAGGACAAGGTGATCAGGATCGCAAACAATACGCCCATCCACCGTTTCTTCAATCCTTGCTGCATGTAATAAGCGGGACCGCCGCGATAACCGCCCGCCCCATCTTTTACTTTATAGATCTGAGCCAGCGTACTCTCGATAAAGCTGGATGCCGAACCGATAAGCGCAATAATCCACATCCAGAATACGGCCCCAGGTCCCCCAAGCGAGATGGCCAGAGCAACCCCGGTTATATTCCCTGTCCCGACACGGGCAGCCATACTGATGGCAAATGCCTGAAAAGGCGAAATGCTGCCTTTACTCTTGGGTTCGCGGATTACCCGGAACATCTCACCGATCAGGCGAAACTGCAGAAACTTGGTCCCTACCGTGAAATACAGGCCAACGGCAATCAGCAATACGATGAGCAGCTTAGACCATAAAAAATCATTAAAGATATTCACTACTTGCTGTACAATTTGATCCATACTCTACCCTCGCTATATAAGTCATCACCCATGGTGTAGGTTTTGTGTAAAATAGTCCACGTTTCATCTAACCATTACTTCCCCTTCGGAAACAAGAGGTTAATTGTGGAAATTGGGGGACATGGTTTCGACGGGATCCCTCCTCCTGAAAGACGAGACAATTGTTTAGGTACTCCCTACTCAGCAGCAGGGTGAGCAGGCATGGACCTGCAAGGGATACCATATAAAAAAAGACCCTCCCCTCTGCGTGTTAAAGCGCAGGGAGAGGGTCCAGTCATCATGTTCAGGCTACCTACAACCAGCCCTTCTATGATGAAGGGTTCATGCCTGTGTAGATCAGAATCGCATCGCGTAGGAACACTGCTGTTCCGGGCTGCTTCTCATCGTAATGGGCGGTAAAGCGCTCATCATCAACGTACATCTGAGCAAGGCCCGCGTGGGCCTCTTTGCTGTAATCGTTCCAATAATAGGTGAGCCAACGCTTGTGAAGATCGGCCGCCTTCTGGGCCAGCTCACTGGCAGGGTCGCCTTGCTTAAACGCTTCAGCCAGCGTCTCGTACAGCTCATCAGCCAGTCGCGTTACTTCCTCATGCTGCGCTTGCGTCATGTTTTTCAGCTTGGCATTAGATTTATTTACAGTCTCTTCGCCATACTTCTCGCGAATTTCCTTACCGTATTTCTTCTCATTATCATCAATCAGCTTCTGCTTGAATCCTTCGAATTTCTCTTGGTCACTCATGGTCTTTCTCCCTTCGGCGGAGGCGATCGTGTTCTCCACATTGGTAATCAGCAAATCCAATTGCCTTCTTTTGTCTAGGAGCTGCGCATGGTGTTCCTGGAGCGCCTGGGCCCGGTTGAAGGATGGTGAGGTCATAATCTCTTTGATCCCGTCCAATGGAAGCCCGAGCTCCCGGTAAAACAAGATCTGCTGCAATTGATCGACCTCCTCCTGCCCATAAATCCGATATCCTGACGAGTTGATTCTGGCCGGCTTCAGAATGCCAATCTCATCGTAATAACGGAGCGTCCGGGTACTTATTCCTGCCAACTTTCCAAGCTTCTGCACCGTGTATTCCATGGTTTCACCTCCTGACAACATCAATGTACACCTTTACGTAACGTTAAGGTCAACACTTTTCGCGAAAAAAATGATACCCGCCATCCTCAGCATACAAAATAAAAAAGAAACTGAATGTATTCTTAACAGAATATCATCCAGTCTCCCAAAACGATCCCATTCAGTATGTTAGTTCGCTTCCTCTTCCGTATCCGCTGCAGCGGCTGCGGATTTATCGGCATCCGTATGCTTCTCGTTAATCCACTGCTTCAAGGGCTCGGTCATTTGATCCTTCAGCTTCTGAACCAATTGATCCTCTGAAATCCCTTTCGTGGCGGCTATCTCGGCTAGCGATTGCCCTTCCTTCATTTCCACCTTCAGCTCGTCCTCCGACAATCCGAGCAAAGCTGCAATTTCCTCCGGATTACCGAATTTGCCGAAACCTCGGCCGCCTTTGCCATGACCTTTTCCAAAACCGACTTCGCTGCTCTCTACCATTTGCGTAAGGCGGGCACTCAGCCCCTCTTTCCATTCGGCTGCTTCAGTTTCCGTTATACTGCCTTCACTCAGGCGCTCATCGATCTTGGAGGTTTCCAGCTCGGTCAGCTTCTGCACGAACACGGATTGGGTCATTCCTTTGCCTTCGGCAATTTCAGCAAACGTGCTGCCCGCTTCAAGCGCCGTCCGGATCTCTGCCTCCGTGAGCCCAAGGACCTCGGCCGTTTCTTTTACGATGTTACCGCCGCGAGGTCCACCCGCTTTACGATCCATCCACTTTCCAGCTCGGTTCTTCACTGCATCCGCAGCCGATGAGTCTGTCCCCGTCTGTCCATCCTCGGATACCGAGGTGGAAGCGTCCGTGCTCGCCGCTGCAAAAACCTTGTTCTGAAGGTACCCGGCTCCCCCCAGCACAATCGCTGCTGCCATGCTGCTTACTAATACTTTTTTACTTATCGGATTCATCTTCATCTCTCCTTTTAGGGTTATGGTTTGTCTTACAATTTGAAGTATAGAGAGGGAATCTGAAAGTAAACTTAGGGGAACGTTATGCCAGGCTTAGGCTAAGCTGAAGGTTTGCTGAATGCTAGACACAACATACCGTGTTCACCAGGATCGCGGACGCGGTTTATAGCTATTCCCAATCAAAAAGACAACGAAAAAAAACCGCCGGAGGCAGCCTCTTCAGCGGTTCCTGTCTGTTATTCCTTCACGATTTAATAAGCAACTATTCTCGAAATGGCCTCATCCCATCATATCGAGCTTTAGTTCCCCTGCTCCTCCACTTCCGAAATGGCTCGACGGGCGAGATTCGTCAGCACGACATCGTCCATCGGCGGATTATGAAGGCCCGCCCGGACATCCCTGTACATTCGTTCCAACGGGAGATTCCGGGAGAGACTCAATCCTCCAACGATCCGCATGGCGTGATCGACAATCCGGACCGCTGCATTGGTCACGACATATTTGGCAAGACCCAGCTCAGGCTTGAGCGCAGCGCGGTTCTCCACTTCCTTGTCCCAGCGGTCGGCAGTTTGATACAAATAACTGCGGGCCGTAAGCAGATCCACTTCGATTTGGGCGATATGTCTTTGGATATTCGGCAATTCGGCAATGGGGACCGTCAAGGAATTCGGTTTATGATGACGGGCAAAATCGATGGCAAAATTGCGTGCGGCATAAGCAATCCCCATATAACATGCCGGGATGTGAAGCAGAATGCCTTCCGTCGATACGGGAAACTTAGGTTTCTCATAATCGAGTCCCCGAATCACTTCCGTCTCCGGCACGAAGACGTCCTCCAGAATCATGTCATGGCTTCCCGTTGCCCGCATGCCCATCGTATTCCAGGTTTCCTCGACCTTAACCCCGGGCCCGCTGCGCACGAGGAACGCACCGACCTTCTCGCTATGCTCGATACCTGCCGTAACCACAAATTGCTTCAAGATCGGGCTTAACGTGCTGAAGGTTTTGCGTCCGTTAATGCGCCAGCCGCCCGACACCCGCCGCGCCGTGGTCTCCGGCCTTCCGCCCCGGCTGGGACTCCCTGTCGCAGGTTCACTCGCCAGCTCATTAATAACCACGCCTTCAGCTACAACGTCTTTGCACAGTCTCTCAAATAAAGGCTCCGGCCAAGCCTCGGATAGGCGCAGCTGGAGTATTTGCCCGATATGCCAACCGACCGCCAGCGCCGTAGAGCCGTCACCTCTGGCGAGTCGTTCCTGGGCAAGCACCATCTCGTATACGGAGGCTTCTTCTCCTCCAAAGGATGCCGGGACGGTCAGCTTCAGATAGCCCGACTCCTTCAAGTCATCAAAATTCTCGAACGGAAACGATCCCTCCAAGTCGTGCCGTGGAGCTCTTTCCGCGAATTTCGCTCCAAGCCTATCGGCCCGAGCTGCGATCATGGCTTCGCGTTCATTACGTATGAATGGATCTGTGGAACCGGATCGATTCAAGTTCGTCCCCTCCTTGCTAACCCTTGTATTCCGATAGATATATACATAAAATTGTAGCAACCCTATTTTGGGGTGTCAATGAGGGGGCTCACCGATCGCCGCCCCCCCTTTAGTTCGGATATATCCAGTGTATGAATTCCGAATCATAGAAGACAGACCGCGTTTAGATGAAGTTTTTCTCGCAAAAAAATCCGCGCTGCAGAAACTACGCGGATCCAAGACGCAAATAGGATAGTCTACATCGCGTTCTCTGTCAGAAATGAAGCGATGGCTTCATTGACTTCATCCGGGTTATCCAAATTCGTTGCATGGTGAGCGTTCCGGATGATTCTTAATCGCGAATTCGCAATTCTCTCCTGCATGTATTCCTGCTGCCTTCGGATCATCGTGTCGCTCTCTCCTTGAAGAAGCAAGGTTGGACAATGGATCTTATGCAGATCCTGCGTGCTCTCCATCCGGGTCACCGCATCCCATATCCGAACCCAGTTAGAATGCGGGATGGAACGAAAGGCTTTCTCTATATAAGCTTGATTGCTCTTATTGTACTTGGATAGCATTTTCCCTTGCATTTTTCCCGATAAGGACATCGGCATCAAGTAACTTGACCAGCGATTTAGCGGCACGAACATTCGCTCATACCAATTGAACGCATTCGTGAACGGAGTGCCGATCAGTACCAGGGCTGCAACCTTGTCAGGATAGCGAACGGCAGTCTGCAGCGAAATATGCCCACCCAGGGATAACCCGCAAAGGATCGCTTTCTCGATGCCCAGATGGCTTAGCAGATCCGCCAAATCCCTGCTAAAATCCTCCGAGTCCACCTTGCCGTCCGGCAAGGAAGACGAACCATGCCCCCGAACATCCCATACGACGGTTTGATACTGACGTGAGAAATAATCGACTTGCGGCCGCCATTGTTCATGATTCCATGAGGCCCCATGAGTAAAAACAAGCGGCTTTCCTTCTCCCTTTACTTCATAGTACAGATCGACTTCCCTTCCTTTGAAAATCGGCATATAACCATCCTCCTTACTATATTTGAAATGATTCCGTACCGACATGCCATAACGGAGCAAATATCACCTGAAAGCACTCATCAAAAAGTTCATCCAACGTTCGGTTTGATTCTTTAATCCAGATCATCATAGCCCCGCTGATGGAGGCTTGCAGTACCCTGCTAACCATAGCCACGTCGCATTCAGCGATTTCTTTGTTCGTAATCGCCTGGCTGAGCATCTGCCGGGTAAACTCATCGATCAGCTGCAGTCGGTACCGGGTCTTCTCCAACAAATCCGGATCATTCGTCCCTTCCAGATAGAAGGAAGTATGGTTAGCCAATTCAACAGGATCTTTCATATGTAAAACCGCATGCTTAAACACGGCCTTTAGTGCATCAAGTCTGGATTGATCGGATAGGCTGGCCTCCTGGAAGGCATGCCTGGTTAGTTCAATAACATAATCGCTATAGGCCAGGAACAAATTCTTCTTCGAACCGAATCGCTTCATTAAAGCTGCCGGCGAAATATTCACTTCATGCGTGATGTCGGTTAATGCTGCTTGACCGTATCCTTTTTTGGACAGTGCCTGGTAGACACCGTAGAAGATAGCCTCATCTTGAAATTCGCGAGGTCTTACCATGCGTGATTGCCTCCCTACAGTTAGTAAATGATCATTTACTAACCATTGTTTCATAAACCTTCTCAAATGTAAACAGCCTAGAGGCGAACACGCACATCAAGATACGGCATGACTCCTGCAAAAAAGCTCTGTTCACCTCTGCTGACCGCTCTGGTGTGTAATCCGGCTGCCGTTTTTAATAGAAAGACGCAACTTCCTTATACTCTTGGACCGAATTAACCTCTATACTGACAGTAGAAGGAAACCATAATCTAGGAGGAGCTGAGCACATTGCGTACCAAATTCATTTACCAGGCACCTGCAAACGGTTATCCCGAATGGAATAATAATCCGAATATTTTTCAGCTAAACCGTCACAAAGCCCATGCTTACATGATGACGTTTCCGTCGGAGTCCGAGGCGCTGAGCCATGCCCACTCCATGTCCCTCTGGTATCAGTCATTAAACGGGATGTGGAAGTTTGCATTTGCGGAAACCCCTGACAAGCGCATCCAACATTTCTACGAGACCGATTATGATTCCAGCAGCTGGGCCGATATGCCCGTCCCTTCCCATTGGCAGCTTCAAGGCTATGACTATCCTCAATATACGAATGTTAGATACCCCTGGTCCGAATCGGAGCCTGAATTGAAAGCCCCCTTCGCGCCAACACGATACAATCCCGTGGGCTCCTACATTCGCGAATTCACGGTACCGGACACATGGAAGGAACAGCCCGTTTATATTAGCTTCCAAGGTGTTGAATCCGCTTTCTATGTATGGGTGAACGGCGAGATGGTCGGATACAGCGAAGATACATTTACGCCGGCCGAGTTCGACATTACCCCCTATCTGATCGAAGGCGAGAATAAATTGGCTGTTGAAGTGTATCGCTGGTGTGATGCGAGTTGGCTCGAGGATCAGGATTTCTGGAGGCTTAGCGGGATCTTCCGCGAGGTCTACCTCTATACCGTCCCTGCCATCCATATCTCCGATTTCTTCGTCCGGCCGGTTCTGGATGACGAATACCAGGATGCCGAGCTGGAGATCGATGCAGCCGTTACGAATTACTTTCATGAAACCATTGATAAGGACAAGCTTCAGCTTGAGGCGCTTCTATACGACCAGGACCGTCAGCTGGTTCGGAAACAAACGCTCACCATAGCGGATTACATTATGGAGGAGAGCACCTTCACCCTTAGCATGAACGTACCCGAACCTAAAAAATGGAGCGCGGAATCGCCTTATCTGTATACCGTCGTTCTGGCATTAAAGGACACGGACGGAGTTTGCCTTGGGGCCGTAAGCTGCCGCACCGGCTTCCGCCACTTCGAACTTAAGGACGGATTGATGCGGATTAATGGTCAGCGCATTCTGTTCAAAGGCGTGAACCGGCATGAATTCTCCCCGGATACCGGGCGGGCGCTTAGCCGCGAAGACATGATCACCGATATTGAGCTGATGAAGACGCATAACATAAATGCGGTACGGACTTCCCATTACCCGAATCAATCCGTATGGTATGACCTCTGCGATGAATATGGATTATATGTGATCGATGAGACGAATCTAGAGACGCACGGAACGTGGGAGTATGGGCAGCAGGAACTGAAAGAAACGGTCCCCGGCAGCAAGCTCGAGTGGCGGGACAACGTTTTGGACCGCTGCAATTCGATGTTTCAACGAGACAAGAATCACCCCTCCGTCATCATCTGGTCGCTTGGCAACGAATCCTTCGGAGGCGACAACTTCATTGCGATGCACGATTTCCTGAAGGAGGCCGATCCGTCGCGGCTCGTTCACTATGAAGGGATCTTTCATTACAGGGCGTCCGAGGCGGCTAGCGATATGGAGTCCACCATGTATGCAAAACCGCAGGAAGTGGAGAAGTATGCAATCAGCAACCCGAGCAAGCCTTATATCATTTGCGAATACAGTCACGCGATGGGCAATTCCTGCGGCGGGCTTCACCTGTATTGGGAGCTGTTTGAGAAGTATGACATTTTACAGGGAGCTTTTATATGGGACTGGATCGATCAAGCGATCCGCACCCAAACGGCCGATGGTATCGAATATTTAGCGTATGGTGGGGACTTTAACGAAACGCCGCATGACGGCAATTTCAGCGGAAACGGCCTGATCTTCGCGGACCGCAGCAAAACCCCCAAGCTAGACGAAGTGAAAAAATGCTACCAGAACGTCAAGTTCGAATGTTTGGACCCTGCCGCAGGCCGGATTCGGGTCAGCAACCGTTTCTTGTTCACTAATCTCGATCAGTATCTTGTAAAATGGGAGATCCAACTGAACGGAGAAGAAAGCCAATCCGGCACGTTCCAGCTCTCGCTCCAGCCCGGTGACCATACCGAAATCAAGGTTCCTTATTCTCCTATAAAGAACGATGGAAAAGAAACGATTCTCACCGTCTCCCTGGTTCGGAAGGAGAGCGCCAAGTGGGCACCCGCAGGACATGAAGAGGCTTGGGAGCAGTTCGCGCTAACGCCTTATATAGCGAGCCAATCGGAAACAGACTCTCTTTCAAACGCGGAGATCCTAGAAGTTACCGAGTCGGATGAAGAGCTTCTCATCACGGGTCCTGCCGTTTCGTTACGCTTCCACCTTGGCACCGGTGATCTGGCATCTTACGCGCGATCCGGCAAGGAATACCTGCTCGCACCGGCCAGACCGAATTTCTGGCGAGCCGTAACCGATAACGATCTGGGCAACCGGCTCCCCGAACGCTGCGGCGTATGGAGAACGGCCCATAAT
Organism: Paenibacillus sp. FSL F4-0100; assembly: GCF_037993005.1. NCBI lineage: Bacteria > Bacillati > Bacillota > Bacilli > Caryophanales > Paenibacillaceae > Paenibacillus > Paenibacillus sp. FSL F4-0100. The sequence continues at coordinate 931,642 of NZ_CP150303.1, read as the reverse complement.
CAGCGGAAGCTGCTGGCTCTGCGCTGGCACACGGAAGGTCCTGCCGTCGTGGTCTCCAGTCACTATCAGATCGAGACCGCTCCTATATCCGGACTGACCTTGGAGTATCGAATCTTCCCGGATGGAACCATCCGCGTGCAAGAAACCTTTGTCCCAGGCAGCGGCTTGCCTGACATTCCGGAAATCGGCATGCTGTTCTTGCTGGATGAAGGCCTCGATATGCTCAGCTGGTACGGCCGGGGGCCACATGATAATTATTGGGACCGGAAGACGGGCGCCAAGATCGGTCGATACACGGGAAAAGCAGCCGATCAGTTCGTTCCTTATCTGAGACCTCAAGAGTGCGGGAACAAAACGGATGTCCGCTTCGCGAGCCTTACCGAAGGAAGCAGCGGGGAAGGTCTACGATTCGAAAGCTCCTCCTTTATGGAGGTGTGCGCCCTGCCGTGGACGCCGGATGAACTGGAGGGGAGCGACCATGTGTACAAGCTCCCGCCAAGCGATAAAACCGTCCTGCGCATCAACTACAAGCAAATGGGCGTAGGCGGCGACGACAGCTGGGGAGCGCCAATCCATGAAGAGTTCACGCTGCCCTCCAACCGAACGTATAGCTTCAGCTTTACGATGGGGGCAGCACGCTGACCTAGTCTATAGAACAAATGCAAAAAGAGCAGCTTTCGTGTTGAAGCTGCTCTTTTCACGATTCCGCAAGGCCATGCTCTCTCACCACCGAATGGGTGGCTAAAAGCATTTTCATGTTCTAAGATCGTGCCCGATGCTAATTCGCCATCGCTTAGGCCTGTGCACCCTGCAGCTCGTGACGATCCGATTCGTCCCGAATGTCGCCCACGATTTCCTCCAGGATATCCTCCATCGTCACCAGCCCAATTGCCGCGCCGGATTCGTTCGCGACGACGGCCATATGAACGCGGATTTGCTGCATCTTGATCAGGACGTCCTTGAGCGAAGACGATTCCGGAAAACGCGGCATGTCATGAATAAAGTCATTCACGCTGCAGTTTCTTCCGGCCGCTATGCCCGTCAGCATCTCCTTCGTATTGATAAACCCGATGAAATCCTCCGCGCGTCCCGCTTCCGTCACCGGGTAACGGGTATAGTCGTACTCGCCGAGAACTTCCAGGATATTGGCAAGGGGCCACCCTCGTTCTAATGTTACGATGCGATCTCTTGGGACCATGATTTCCCGCAAGGTGCGCTCCTCAAAAGCAAATATATTGGTCAAATAACCCATCTCGGTTTGATTAATTTCGCCGCTTTCGTAACTCTGATCCACGATCCACTTCAATTCCTCTTCGGAATGGACCGTTTCATGCCCTGCCGGTTTTACGCCGAATAATCGAAGCAGAAGACGCGAAGCTCCATTCAGTGCATAGATAAACGGATACATGATCTTCCCGAACCAATACAAGGGAGATGCCAGCAGTAACGTCATTTTCTCGGCAAATTGGATCGCTAATGTTTTAGGTGCCAGTTCCCCGATGACGACGTGCAGGAACGTAATGATCCCAAGCGCAATGGCATAAGAGAGTACCGTTGCCACCGCCGCCGGCACGTCGAATCGATCAAACAGCGGATGCAGCATTCTTTCGACGGTCGGTTCGCCCAGCGCGCCGAGCACGAGGGCCGTAATGGTGATTCCAAGCTGGCAAGCGGACAAGTAGTAATCCAGCTCATGGGCTACCTTCCTGGCCGTGACCGCCCGTTTATCCCCCTCTGCGATCAATTGATCGATTCGGGACAGCCGCACCTTCAAGATGGCGAATTCGGCGCCCACGAAAAATGCAGTCAGTCCTATAAACACAGCTACCAAAAATAAATTTAACACGATTATTCCGTCCAATGATTTCCCTCTTGCGAGGGATTCACCTCCAAAAAAGTTATGGTCTGAATGTACACGGGATCACACTATGCCCTTGATCACCCGTGTCTGAGAATGACGTGTTTGATCTGGAAATTATCCGTTTCGGCTACGGCCCATACATGCTCGCCATGCTGGATCTCATCGCCGTCTTGAGCCGTCGTGCCTTTCTGATACTGTATCCAGCCGCCGATCGTATCCATCTCCTCGTTATCCTCGAATACCAAGCCGAAGCGCTTCTCAAGCTCCTCCAAGAGAACCCGTCCGTTTATCAGGTATTCCCGTTCACTGATCTTGCGGATATCCGCTACTTCATCTTCATCGAATTCGTCGCGAATTTCCCCTACGATCTCTTCCAAGATATCCTCCAGGGTCAGAATCCCCGCCGTACCGCCGTATTCATCAATCACCAAAGCCATATGCATCTGCTCCTGCTGCATCTTCAGCATGGCATCCTGGATCGGCGTAAATTCTAGGACGACCGGGAGATCCCGAACGAATTCTTCCAGCTTGCGGTCTCGTCCGGCCACGATGTGGGGCAGCATCTTTTTGACGTTGACGACGCCAACCACCCGATCCTTGCTGCCGTCCTCGATGACAGGGTACCGCGTATAGTTGTGCTCATCCAGGATGCGGACGATGTCCGGGTGTTTCATGCCTTTATCAAGTGTGATCAGATCCGTTCTCGGTACCATAATGTCTTTGGCCACCCGCTCATCAAACGAAAACACGTTTTCCATGTAAGCCAGCTTGGTCTCATTGATCTCGCCACCCTGAAAACTCTGCGCCATGACGATGCGCAGTTCCTCTTCCGAGTAGGCCTGCTCATGGGGCGTAGGTTTCACGCCGAACAAACGAAGCAGCACGCGCGAGGCTCCATTTAACGCCCAAATGAACGGATACATCAACTTTCCGAACCAATACAGCGGGGCTGCAAGGAGCAGCGTCGTCTTTTCCGAGAATTGAATAGCCAAGGTCTTGGGCGCCATCTCCCCCACCACGACATGCAAAAATGTCACGAGAATAAACGCAATGGCGTAAGAGGCAATCGAGGCCGTTGAAGCCGATACGTCAAACCAATCGAATACCGGGTACATGAAACGTTCAACGGCCGGCTTGCCGATGGCCCCGAGCCCCAGCGCCGTCACTGTAATGCCGAGCTGGCAGGCCGAGAGATAGTAATCGAGATCCCCGGCTACCTTTTTGGCAACAACCGCCTTTTTGTTTCCTTCCGTTATCAATTGATCGATCCTCGACATGCGGATTTTAACGACAGCAAACTCGGACGCTACGAAAAAAGCGGTCAACGCAATCAGTATGGCAAGCATGATTAAATTAGTGATGGTAATAATGTCCAATGATTTCCCTCTTCAGAGGGATTCACCTCCAGATTGAATTAAAGGCCATATGTTGTGCATCAGAACAGGTCATGTCTATATACGATATTTCCATGAAAAAGAGGTAGTTCGCAGATGAGAATATTACAGCCTAATTCCGCAATTTGATCCATTTGCAATAACGCCTTCCCAATGTACTACCTCCTCTCCTGGAATCTATTTTTCATATTTATGAAAAAATTATATCATGGCAGCACTCAAACCATCCAGTTGCACGTTATGGTTTGAGGGCGGGTTCCAGCACGAATTCACATAATTCTCACTTGTTTGATGAGGTATATTCCTACGTGGTACTAAATATACCCTGTTATGTATTAAAATGTACGCTTCATCTATTGTTCATCCATTCATAACCATAATGGCATTCGTCTAGAGGGATCCGTGCAGGCTGGTTCAACTTACAGGAAAAAACCGCAGGATCGTGGCTGGATCCTGCGGTTTTTCCATCATGTTGTTACGTATTTCGTTATCCATGGAGATCTACGGTTTTGTTTATATCCGAGTCACCCTTCGGCTCTTGGCCCACCATTTTCTTGAAGAAGGCTTTGACCGTTTTCGTTTTGTTTCCGGTTTCCCAATACTCCGCAGTATCTGTATCCACCTTGATCAAAATAATGTTGGGATCGTCGTAGGACGTTTGCAGAAACTTCTCATATGCCGCATTCCAAAGCGCCTTTTTCCGCTCAAGGTCATCCACGACTTCGGCCGTTCCCCGAATCGATACATAGGATTTGCCGACATAAGCGACATTGACGTTGGGATTGGCCATAATTTCTTGATATTTGCTGGTGTCCCTTTTCGTTAAAAACCACAAATCGCCGTCGAATTCGATATCCTGCGTTTGCATCGGTCTGGAATTGATCACGCCCTCCGATATCGTGGAGAACATCGCTGTTTCAATATCCTTAATAATATCCTTCACGGTCTCGACCGCTTCCTGGTTCACTACGGTTTCGTTTGACATCTGAATCACCCCATCCTTGTGTTTAGTCTCTGTTTACACTTCCCCAAAATAAGTTAAACGATGAATCCTTTATAATTCCGTTTTCCTTTGCAGGGATCTATCATGATCCAGGCGGAGCCTAAACCATCCACCTGCACCAAAAAAGCCGAAAACTGCCAGCGCAGTCCGACTTTTTTGGTGCAACGATTTGTTATGGAGCTTACATCATTCCTCTGTACCTTCTGCCACTATACACTCGCTTTGAATTCAAGCGCGTAAACGGATGAAGGCCGCAGGTTGTAACCTTGGCGCCATGCTTCTACCGGCACCCTGCTTTCCTTGCACACAATATGATCCGGCTGGAATACGGAGTTAATATCATCGTAAGAATTGCCGGTGATTTCATAAAGGATCGTTTCCCCGGAAGCCTCGAAGGCCTGCAGATTAAGTACGGCCCTTACCTCCTCCAGACTTCGGTTAACGATAAATACGGTGACTTTGCTGCCGTCGTCATTCGTCCCGGCCGCAACGTCCAGGTCCGGAAGCGCATCAAGCTCCATAGGCGTCTTCTTGCTTGATGCCACGGAGAAAGTTCCGCATTCCGCTTGGACGGGGAGAATACGCCGGACGTCCCGATTCGCGTAAAGCTTTAACACTTCATAGGTCGGCGTCCCGTATATCGTGAGCGGAAGCCCGCTCCATCCGGGCTCCTTGCCGCAATACTGATCCGCATAGTAGTCCCCTACCCGGATGCATCCTCCAAGCCAGCCATTCACAAGATCGGAGAAGCTGCCGATATGCACCATGTCGCTGCAGCGAATCATTTCGTTCAGGTTGGCGGCGTTGGCCACCGCGGCTCCCAGCGTATGTTCGTTCGGCAGCCCTTTTCGCACCGTATTCGGATAGTACATCGTGTTATATTCGGTGATCGCCAGCTTCACGTGGCTGTGCTTCGCCTTGGACTCAATCAGCTCCGTCGTCTGCCGGATATGGTGCCGGGTCCACTCGGGATAAGAGGCAATCGCCTTATAGCGTTCCTCCGCCGGCGTTTCGCGGTTCATGCCGAAAGGTCCGTAGCCGTGATACAAATGCAGCGTCAAATAATCCATATACTCGCCTGCCAGGTCCAACACGGTTCGGTTCCATTCCTGGTCGTAATGACCGCAGGCCAGCAGCACGATGGAAGCGTCCGCCTCCTTCATGGCCTTGGCAAACGAGATCGTCCGCTCCGCAAACCGGTCTGCCGTACAAGTGCCGACCTGCCATTGGCCCCATACTTCGTTGCCGATCTCCCAATACTTGACGTTATACGGCTCAGGGAAACCGTTTCGGGCTCGCAGAGCTCCCATCGGCGTATCAACGCTCCCATTGCAGTATTCGATCCACTGCGCAGCTTCTTCAGGGGTACCCGATCCATCGTTCACGCATATCAAAGGCTCCACCCGCAGCTCGCGGCAAAAGCGGATGAATTCGTCCGTTCCGAAATATTTGCTGGTCCATCCTCCCCAAGCCTCGTTGTACATGACCGGGCGCTCCAGAACCGGGCCAATGCCGTGCTCCCAATGGTATGCGCTGATGTAATTGCCCGCGAGCCTCATCATGCCCGCATTCAGTCCTCTAGTCATCTCGATCACTTCACGCTTCACCATCGCAATGCTATCGATCGGCAGCAGAGACACGTGATCGATCCAGAGCATGCCGGTGGATACGTGATCGATCCACCTTGGATGCTCGGCCGGAACATACACCCGGATCTCGGCATCGCTGCAAACGCGTGTTATGGACAGCTCTCCCTCGTATTCCTGCCAGTTGTGGCTGCCCAGCTCCACGCGAAGCTGACCAAGCGACTCTTCCGTGCGCCGATCCACGGCTTCGACCCTCACGTATTGAAGCTCAATGGAAGCGCGGGCAACAAGCCGGACCGTATACTTCATCGGACCCTTTAATGCCGCTTTCTGCGCGATGCCGGCGTAGGCTTCGTCATCGCTCAGGATCCGGATGCGCTGAGCGTGTCCAGAATGCCGGGGTGCCGGCGCTTCTATGGCGTACCTGGTGTTCCGTCCGTTGGTATAGGGGCGCCAGCTTCCCGATACCGGCGTCTTGGTCTCCGCCTCGCTTTCAAAATCCATGTCCTTTAACGGAAACGCAAGCATTGCCTCCATATGGTCCCGAATATCCTCCACAAAATGCCCGAACAGATAAGGATTGATCGTATGATCGCTCTTTCGGCTGCAATTAATGGTAATCGTTGCGTTCGTTTTCAACATAAAACCTCCCAAAGGAATTTTAGGCTCGCCCGTACGATCGGTATCGGAAATCAACCTTTAATCGAGCCAATCATGACGCCTTTAACGAAATGCCGCTGCACGAACGGATACATCAACAGTACAGGTAAACTTGAGACGATAATTACCGCGTATTTAATACTCTCGGCAAGTAAAATTTTATCCTCCAGTCCAACGCTGCCGTCCACGGAAGCGGATTGGCTGATCAGCAAAATTTCGCGCAGCACCAGTTGAAGCGGGTGCAAATTCTCGTTGCGAATATAGATGAGCGCATTAAAGAATGAATTCCAGTGACCTACCGCATAAAACAAAACCATGACTGCCAGGATCGGCTTGGACAGAGGCAGAATGATACTGAAAAGCAGCCTCCAGTTGGAGCAGCCGTCGATATGGGCGGCCTCCTGCAGCTCCCAGGGAATGCTCGATTGGAAATAGGTCCTCATCACAATCAGATTGTAAGTAGCGATGGCGCCGGGAACAATCAGCGCCCACATCGTATCGACCATTCCCAAATCCTTGACCAGCAGATACGTTGGAATCAACCCTCCGCTGAAGAACATGGTCAGCGTGATAAACACCATGATGGCATTGCGCCCCGGAAGGTCAGGCCTCGATAGCGGGTAGGCAGCCAAGATCGTCATGATAATATTGATCACTGTACCGACGATCGTATAGAAGATCGTGTTGCGATATCCTATCCAAATCTTTTCGTTTTGCAAAATATTCGCATAGGCATCCAGCGTGACGCTTTTCGGCAGCAGCCAAACTTCGCCATTCAATACCCTTGTCGGATCACTGAACGAAGCGCTGACAATAAAAATCAACGGGTACAGCACAATGACGATAATGATCGAGGCAATCACGTATATAATGACATCGAATACCCGGTCATTCGCGGCTTCTTTTACTATCGACGGCTTGGGCATGGCGCGTCCCCTCCTTTACCATAAGCTTGTCTCTGACGTCTTACGCGCAATCCGGTTTACGAACAGCAGCAGGATCAGATTGATGACCGAATTAAACAGCCCGATCGCTGCCGTGTAACTGTATTCTCCCTTTAAAATGCCTGTCGTGTAGACAAACGTGGAAATGACGTCGCTCGATTCCAGATTCAAGTTGTTCTGCATCAACAATATTTTCTCAAAGCCAATGTTCATGAAATGGCCGATATCCAAAATAAGCAAAATGATAACGACAGGCGCGATTCCCGGCAAAGAGATGTGCCAAATGCGCCGCAGCCTCGATGCCCCGTCCATCTTGGCCGCCTCGTAGAGCTGCGGGTTCACCCCGCTCAGTGCCGCAATATAGATGATGGACTGCCACCCCATGTTCTGCCAGATGTTAGAACCAATAAAGATGGTCTTGAACCAGCCGGCTTCCTCAAGAAAGCGGATCGGCATACCGCCAACGGCCTCAATCAACTGATTGATCGGACCACTATTGGGCGAGAGGAACACGTTCAGAATGCCAACAATCACAACCACCGAAATAAAATGCGGAATGTACGTAATGTTCTGCAGCCATTTGCTGAAAGTCTTGTTGCGTATTTCATTGATGATCAGCGCCAGCAAGATCGGAATCGGGAAGGCGATCAATAAGGAAAACAAATTGATGGAAAGTGTATTCCACAACAGCCGCCAAAAATAATACGAATCGAAGAAGCGTTCGAAATGCCCGAAGCCCTCCCAGCTGCTGCCGAGGATCCCTTTTGCCGGATTGAAATTTTTAAACGCGATCTGCAGCCCGTACAACGGACCATAATGAAAGACCAGATACCAGACGACCGGCAGAAGCAGCATGAGATACAGATCATAACGCTTGGCCATTTGCCTTAAAAGGCGGGGACCCCGCCTCGAATCGCTTCGAGGCAGAGCCATCGATGTATCGGCTTTGACACGCTTCATGGGCATCCACTCCTTATCCATGATGTAGCAGCATTATTTCTGCATCTTGTCATAGGCATCCTGATACAATTGCTCCAGCTCGCCTACTTTCATCTTCTTGAGCGTGGATTGGAATTCTCCCCATTTGTCGAAGCTAAGCGCGCCAACAATGAATTTCGTGCTTTGCTCTTCGTAATATTTGTCGATATCGTTTCGCAGGATGTTGACCTGCTGTGCGGTTTGCTCATCAAACATCGGAGCCGCATAACGAACCTCCGGCATGAACGGATCCAGCTTCTGCTGCGCCTCCTGTACCTGCGGCGGATTGATGAAAGAAGAAACCTGCTCGCTGATGAGATGAGGTGCCCCTCCCCCGGCGTAAGGCGTGATTTTGGCCTGATTGGTAATATCCTTCAGGAAATCCTCGGTATAGAACGGAATCCCGTCCTTGAGCTCATAATGCTCTCCTTCCCTGCCGAACCTCAGAAGCGTCGATCCTTCGTCGCTATAGAAATAGTCGATCCAGCGCATCGTTACTTCCGGGTACTTATTAATGGACGTGATGGCAAAGGCTCCAAAATCCCGCGCAATCGGCAAGGCCTGGCTTTGCATCCGATCTCCGTTCGGGCCAGCCGGAGGCGCGATTCCGGTATACTGGTCCTGGATCGACAAGAAATTATTGTTGGTCTGGTCAAAGAAGAATCCCGCATTGCCCGACCCCTGCTTGGCCAAATATTGCGCTTCGGTGTGTGAGAATATCTCGGGATCCAGAAGCTTCTCCTTGTAAAGCTTGTTTAAGTACATGAGCATCTCTTTATTCTTGTCGCTGCCCATCCAGATGCTGACTTTGTCATTCTCGATATTGACGTTATAGCCGAGCTGGGAATCCAGTCCGAATGATCCGCTCATTGCGGCCACAACCGGCAATCCGAGCCGAGCCGTCATCGGGATTTCGTCCTGTTTACCGTTGCCGTTCGGGTCCCCGTCACGGAAGGCCAGCAGCACTTCATACAATTCTTCCGTCGTCTCCGGCACCTCCAGATTCAGCTTCTCCAGCCACATCTGATTGATCCATTTCTTATCCGTCCGTGCCGCGCCCAGCGTTACAATGCCCGGAATCGCATAGATATGCCCCTCCGGCGTTGTGATACCCGAGCGAATTTCGGGATATTGCTCCATCAATTTTTTCAGATTCGGCGCATATTCATCGATTAGGCCTTCCAGCGGAATCAATTGCCCTGCCGATCCGTAGCGAACGGCCTCGAGCGGGGATAGGCCGGAACGGAACAAGGCATCAGGCAGCTCGTTGGAGGCGAACAACAGATTTTTCTTCTCCTGAAAACCATCCGTCGGCGCTTCAATGAATTCAACCTTCACATTGCTCAATTTCTCGTAATCCTGAAATACCGGCATCTCTTTGAACGGACCGTTCACGGGTGCAATCCGGGTGAACATCTTGAGATCCACGGGCTGCTCTACAATCGGAAACCCTGTAGCATGAACCACATTCTCTGTACCTTCGGGTGTTGCCTCTTTCTTCGAACCTCCATCGGAACTGCATCCAGCCAGCATCAAGCTGGAAGCGATCATTGTGATGACCGCGTTTCTTCCCCAGCGTTTACGCATAAATAAGCGACCCCCATATCCCTTCATTCACCAAGCGCCATTTGTAAGCGTTTACTATTGGTGTGTGATTATTATAATTCACCCTTCAAGACGGCCCATTACAAAAATATGACCATTTACTCCACATATTTTACGGTTTGTGAGCGGCGACCTCCCCGCACGGCTCTTCTGCCGATCTGAATACTTGGTTTTTGGCCTATCCTCTTCCCAAGCGGTTCAAATACTCCTGTGGGGTCACCCCCGTTATTTCCTTGAATACTTTGAAAAAATAGTTATGGGTCGTAAAACCCACTTGATTGCTGATTTCCTTGATCGAGTATTTGCCGCTTTCCAGCAGCTTCCGCCCTGCGTCGATCCGAACCCGATTCAGATACTCCGAGAACGTTCGCTGCGTTTCTTCCTTGAAGATTCGGCTTAAATAAGAAGAGTTCAGGCCGATGGCACCCGCGGCAAGCTCCAGCGTGACATAACCCGGATACCTCTCCAGAATAAAATGAACAGCCTGCGTGACATGGCGGGAATACGGTCCCGCCGCACGATGCTGCTTCAGCAGGGCAAGCAAGTCCGCATAGTAGGATTGCAGCCATTGCACCAGCTCCCCGACACTGCCGATTCTTCCGAGCTCGCTTCTTGAAGGAAGCTTCTCCTTCGCGGCTCCAACAGATGGCATCCATGTCTTCCACGCCTTATCCCCGGTTTGCATGAGCTCACTGACGAACATCTGGATCGTATGCGAATGGACCGGAAGATGACGGATCGAAGCAAAAACAGAGGCGATTAAACCGTGCACGCCTTCGATGTCCAGTCGTTCAATCGAAAGCAGCAGCTGTTTGTGTTCCTCGATCGTCAAAGATACGCGCTGATGGTTGCCGCCTGCAAGTCCCCCCGCCCGGCCCGGCATCCTTGGTGCCGCATGGCTTCCGGACGGCTCCATGGTGGAAGCGTCGAGCATCCGCTCAGCGGAGCTATAACTTGAGCCAAGTTGTGACAAGCTGGTGCATACATGTCCGACGGAGACCACGCATTTTAGATTAAGGAACAGCTCGAGCGCATGCTGAAGCTTCCTCATCCGTCCGGCTATCTCATTCTTTATGGCATGTTCGCTCCGCTCCTTGAACGCAAACACGACAATAAACCGTCCATCCTCCACGTAAGCTGCCGTCCGCTCCTGAATATCACCCAAGCTCTGCTGCATCATATCGACCACCTGCTGAACCAGCCGGTTCGTTTGCACGTCGCTGTATGACTCCGTCAGCAACAGAAACGGAACAATCTGCACAGCCGCTGCCGCATAGCTTAAGGCGTGGGTGTACAGGCGGTTTTTTTGTGAAAAAGCCTTCACCTCCGTGGTTGCATCCTTCCTCCCGCTAACGAGATACACGATATAATCACGGAGCAGCACGGGACCCGGCCTTTCGGCCACGGCCTCGTTAGTCATGCGTTCTTCCAGCAACCGATCCTCCTGCCGCAATTCCATGACCGCTTTATTTAACAGGGTAACCAGCACTGCACCGTCCAGCCGATGCTTCAACAAATAATCAATGGAGCCGTTCTTCAGGCACTCCCTCACGTAGTCATAATCATCATAACTGCTGAGCATAATCGTCTGAATGAACGGAAACCGTTCTTTGATCGCCCGGTTGAGCTCTACGCCGTTCATTTCGGGCATATTCACGTCAATGATCGCAATATGCGGGGGAGACTGCTCAATCATGGCCAAGGCCATCAATCCGTTATGCGCTTGGCCGCATAATTCGAATCCATGCTCATTCCAGTCCAATAACGTTCTCAGATCATGCCGCACGAGCGGCTCATCATCAACGAGCAGCACTTGAAACATGGCTTTATATCACCTCTTGTCGGGATTTGTCCGAACTCTCCATTTTTTTCGGCAGCCGGATCTCGGCCTTCGTATATAAACCCGGCTCACTGTACAGCTTGACGCCGTACGAATCGCCGTACATGTGAACGATCCGCTCATGCACATTGCGCACGCCCATACCGCTAAAACGGGAGGTTTCTGCCTTCGTGCCCGTCCCACCCAGCAGGTGTGCCCTTTGCCCTTCCGTTATGCCCTTGCCATTGTCGATCACTTCAATCCTCAGATCGCTGCCCTCATCGCATACGCGTATCAGCACGAGCCCTTCCTGCTCCATCGCTCCGATTCCATGAATGATGGCATTCTCCACAAGGGGCTGCAGCATCAGCTTCAGCACCCGGCATTCCAGCAAAACGTCGTCCTCGATCTGGGTAACCATTCGGATCGGCTCCATATACCTGTACTTCACGATCGAGATATAGCGTTCAACATAATCCAGCTCCTCCCTCACCGTCAGAAATTCACTCGAATTGCCCAGAACGCCGCGCATGAGCTCAATCAGCGATCCGGACACCTCTTCGATATTCGGCACGCCGTTCATCTTGGCCAAATACTTGATCGTGTTCAGCGAGTTGTATAAAAAATGGGGATGAATTTGCGCCTGAAGCGCCGTTAACTCGGCCTCCCGCTTCTCCTTCTCGCTGACCCGGATCCCTTCCAGCAGTCGCTTCAATTCCTCCACCATGCTGATAAAGACGCGGTACAGCTGCCCGGTCTCGTCTTCGCTTGTTATCTCTTTTCTCGGAAACGTAAGATTCCCTTCCTTCACAAACATCATTAATGACTTCAACCTCCGGATATTAAGGGTGATTCGGGAAGATACCTGCAGCGAACCGATCAGGACAACGATGAAGACGATAACCGATACCTCCGCCAACAGTTTACGGAGCTTTGTCGATTCGCTAAGCAGCGAATCCATCGGTATCAAAGCCAGGGTAGTCCATCCCGTATAACCGGATTGGCGGCTGACAACGATGTAGTCTCTGCCGTCAATGCCTTGCTTGATGGCATCCCGATTCCCTGCGAGTTCTCCGTGGATGCTGAGGATCTTCTCGAACGACGGGGCAAAGGACGGCGCCGATTCTGCCTCATAGACAAACCCGCCCTGCTTGTCCAGCACGTAGATCATGCTATCGGTGGTAGGCTTCACGCCGTATGTTTTTTGGATGAAATCATAATTCAAATCCACCATGACAACCCCGATCGGTTCCCGGTTATATCGGATCTCCCGCCCGATCGTGATGGCATCCGACACCCCGGTCTGCTTGAAATACGCATGACGCGATCCATTCTGGAGCATGTAATCCATCATTCCGGTCCCCAAGACCGTCTTGTCCAGCCACGGACCACCCGAGAAAAACACCTTGCCGTTCAAACCGACCACGGCAATCCGTGAAATATAAGGCTTGTAATCGATCAGCACGGATAGAAACTCATCGATCCGTTTCTGCTCTTGAAACCATTCATAGCTAATTTCTTCATGAGGGCTCAGTAAGGTGTCGATCACCGTATTTTTGTTGGTCACCACGACGGTGTTCAGCCGGTCGATCTCTTCCAGCATCATATTCAGTGATTCATCCGCCTGCCTGATGCTGTCCGAAACCGAGGTGATCGCATTTTGCATGATCGTCTCGCGCATGCTCATATACACGATGACCGTAATGGAGACGATGGACACGAGCGTAACCGCACTGAACGCAATGAAAATTTTCCCCTGAATACTTCGTCTGGGTGATATCCACCTTTGAATCGTAGAGAGTTTCATGACGCGTGTCTCCTTTTTCCAGATCAGAAGAAATCGATAGTAAACGTTTACAAAAGCGTGTTGCCGTCCGTACGGTCAGCATTGAGCTCCGCGCATGGTTATGGGAGGCACCTTATAATAGATCTTGAAAGCCCTGGTGAACGAATACAAATTCGGATAGCCGAGAGATAAGGCAATCTCGGTAATCGTTGCGTCCGTTTCTTGTAACAACCGTTTTGCCTTTTCCATTCGTATGCGCTGAAGGTATTTTAACGGCGGCATTCCTACCTGATGGGTGAACATATTGGAGAAGTACGACCGATGCACCCCCGCGAATTCGGCAACCTGTTGTACGGAAATCCCCTCGGTAGCATGCAGCTCCATATAATCCAAACACTCGTGAATCCATCCCGCTAGCTCCGTCGGCTGTGCGGAAGCCATATCCGGGACCATGCCGGCGAGCAGTCCATAAATCAAGCCGTGCAGCTCCAGCGATACCGCCGGTTTCCAGCGCTCGACACCGGCCAGGGCATCAATCACGCGTTCGGAGGATTCTTTGACCTTAGAGGATATCATCTGTTTGCCGAACGGGCTTTCCGGAAATAAGCCGGCCAGCGCAAGCAATGGCTTGACCCTGTTCCCGTCCACTGCCAACCAGCTCATCTGAAGCGGTGTATCCGCGGGAAGCATGTGATAATAATAGGTCCGGCCCGGGAACAGGCAGAACAGATCATTCTTCTGCAGATCCACTCGCTTGTCATCGAACTCTAGCCGTACCATGCCCTCATGTACAAAATGCAGGCTATAACACTCGATTCGCTTCGGTCCGACTCTGTAATTGGGCTTGGCAATGCTTCGCCCCGCCCGGACAGGCCAGATCTGTTCCTCTTTATCCAAATATCCCGGCGTATAATAGATGAATTCCGCATATTCATATTCGTATTCCTGCATCATGGCTCCCTCCTCTTCCTTCATTTTTCCATCAAGAATAACAAAATGACAACAAAAATATAACACCTCGCTATTTTTATAACCCGTTATTTTCAATATCATCATACTAGGAGGCGATTACACTTGTCGAGAAGACCTAACATTTTGCTAATCACAAGCGATCAGCAGCATTGGAATACAATCGGAGCCTTTCAGCCTGAAATCTCTACGCCCAACCTGGATCGCCTTGCGCGTCAAGGGACGACGTTCGATCGGGCGTATTGCCCCAATCCCACCTGCACGCCGAGTCGAGCCTCCATCATTACGGGGCAGTACCCGAGCCAGCATGGAGCATGGACCTTGGGGACGAAGCTGCTGGAAGACCGCCATACTGTGGGGGAAAGCTTCCAAGACGCAGGCTACCGGACCGCACTGGTGGGAAAAGCGCATTTTCAGCCGTTGAAATCAACGGAAGATTACCCATCCGTGGAGGCCTACCCGATTCTTCAAGATTTGGAGTATTGGAGGAATTTTAACGGGCCATTTTACGGATTCGATCACGTCGAGCTGGCCCGCAACCATACGAATGAGGCCCATGTCGGACAACATTATGCCTTATGGCTCGAGGAGCAAGGATGCGCCAATTGGCGGGAGTACTTCCTACCGCCTACGGGAACCATGGATCCTTCCCAAACGTACACCTGGCCCATCCCGGAAAAATACCACTACAACACCTGGATCGCTGATCGAACCAACTCTCTTTTGGAAGAATATAAGAAAGCGGATGACCCCTTCTTTATGTGGGCGAGCTTCTTCGACCCGCACCCGGAATACCTGGTACCGGAACCATGGGCTTCGATGTACGATCCGGAACAACTCACGATCCCATCCCTGACGCCAGGTGAGCATGACCGCAATCCGCCGCACTTCCGCTTGACGCAGGAAGAAGATCCGGATTTTTCACATCTCGCTGAAACCGGGTTCGGCATTCACGGCTACCGTTCCCATCACTATTACGAATACGGTTCGAAATCCAGGTTAACGGAGTACGACAAGAAGAAGCTGGTCGCTGTGTATTACGGCATGATCAGCATGATGGATAAATATATCGGCAGCATTCTCGATAAACTGGATGAACTGGGACTGACCGAGGATACGATCGTTGTCTTCACCACTGATCATGGACATTTCTTCGGCCAGCACGGCCTTCAAGCCAAGGGCGGGTTCCATTACGAGGATTTGATCAAGCTTCCATTCATTGCACGATATCCAGGGTGGGTGCCTGCCGGAAAAAGGACAACTGCAATGCAGTCCCTGGTCGACCTGGCCCCTACCTTCCTCTCCTTCTGCAATATACCGAAACCGCCAGCGATGACGGGCATCGACCAAAAGGAAGTGTGGCTCGGTAACGCGGACGCCGCGCGGCAGCACGCTATCTGCGAATTCCGGCACGAGCCTTCGACAATTCATCAAAAAACGTACATCGAGCAGCGCTATAAAATCACCGTTTATTACAATCAAACCTATGGCGAGCTCTTTGACCTAGATGCAGATCCCGGCGAACTGCGCAATTTATGGGACGAACCGGGGTACGAGCAGCTGAAGGCAGAGCTTCTGCTCAAATACATCTGGGCCGAGCTTGGCAAGGAGCCGATGCCGATGCCGAGAATTCATCACGCCTAATGGAAAGGAAAAACGCATACTTTAGCAGGCTGAAAGAACGGTTAACGCTGCTGGCCCGGCTATTTTGGACCTTCTTTCGCATCGGGCCTTCCACCTTCGGAGGCGGATATGCGATGCTGCCCATTATTGAGCGCGAAGTGGTAAGCAAGAAAAAGTGGGTAAACGAGGAGGAAATCGGTGAGCTTATCTCGCTTGCCGGTTCCGCTCCCGGTGGAGTCGGCGTGAATGCGGCCGCGATGATCGGCCACCGGCAAGCCGGCATTGCCGGGGCTGTTTCGGCCGTGCTTGGCGTGACATGCCCCACGTTTTTGATCGTGATCCTGATCAGCGTAGGTGCCGTGTATTTTCCGGATCAACCCAAGGTTGAAGCTGCCTTAAAGGGGATGCATGGCGCCGTTATTGCGTTGATCGCTGTCGCGGCTTACCGGATGGCCAAACATGCCGTCTTTGATGCAACGACAACGATATCCGCCCTAGCCACCGTTTCCGTGATGCTGTTTACAGGGGTGCACCCCCTCTATCTTATTGCGCTAAGCTTACTATGCGGAATGGCTGTCATTCAGATAAAAAAACGGCTGGGCCTTCAAGCGAATACAGAGAAGAAGGCAGGGATCAACAGCTGCCCGGAACTGGAATATTACATTTGAGCGAAACGAATCGGGGCGATTGAAACATGTATTGGGACTTGTTCATGATGTTCATAAGTGTAGGCCTCGTGTCCTTTGGCGGCGGTTATGCGGTAATCCCGGTCATTCAGAAGGAGGTAGCGGAAAAAGGACTGCTGACTGCTGCGGAATTCCAGCAGACCGTGGCGCTGGCCGGCATGGCGCCCGGTTCGATCGCCACCAATGCCGCTACGCTGATTGGCTATCAGTCCGCCGGCTATATCGGAGCCGCCGTCTCAACCGCGGGCATCATCCTGCCGTCGCTGGTCGTCATCGTGCTGCTGTCCGCCCTCTTCTATCGCATGCGGGGCAATCCATATGTACAATCTTCTTTATATGGCCTGCGTCCCGTAACGACAGGACTCATTATATATGCAGCTATTCATTTTGGGTATCCCGATGAGGGTGAAGGGCTCATTCAGGGCCTCATTCCTACGCTGCTGATTTGCGGAGCCTGTTTATTTCTCTTGCTGAAGTATAAACTTCACCCGTTGTTGATACTTCTCATGGCCGGCGCTGCCGGTATTGTTTTATTCTAATAAGTTGGATGGCTGTCGGCCGTACGTGAAGGATTGGACAAGGTCGCCTTTCCAAACGCACGAATAACAAGCCGGAACCTTCATGGTCCGGCTTGTTTTAGTTTCTTTTTTTATGGTGTCATCCGTTCCGAAATCCTCTTGGCCATCCACTCGTTTACTTCCCATAGATCAGTAACAGGAGCTCCTGTGAAGGGAAGCGTATGCATGTAACCGGAATTGGCAGGCCCGAATTCAGGCGTTATGCTGGTATAGCTGAACCCTTGCTCGCTCCGGTATTGGACAATTCGTTTCCACCACGTTTCAAATGCGGCCAGTTCCCGGCTATATTCAGGCGCTCCGGGATGGGGAACCTGCGGCCCCTGAGCGTAACCTACGCGCGCGTGTATATGGACGGCACGGCGAATAGCGACCTCCATGTCTTCCGCATAATCCTCCAGCATGGTCTCCGTCACACAGCACCAATGGCTGAAATCAGCCGTAATGCTCAGCTCAGGGAATTCCTCCAGCAAGCGGCGCGTTGTCCATGGCGTGAACATCGCCCGCGATCGGTGGGTTTCATGGCCGATGGTAATGCCGACCTCTTGCTCAATCTTCAACGCGGCTTCGAAAAAACCCAACTGGTCCTCTATCTTCATGCCATCCCGAGCACTATGGGACACGATCAGTTTCGGATCGAAATCGGCAGCCCGGCGTACCTGCTCGGCGAAGGTTTCTTGATGGGGAACGGAAGTGACCACCTGGGCAATATAGTAAAGCTGCAGTTCGGCAAGCAGGTCTTTGAATTCGCGTTCCAGATCCCGAGGAGGCAGCGGGGCTTCAATCCCCGCGTAACCGGCTTGTGCAGCCCGCGTCAATTGGTCCCTGTAGCTTCCTTCCATGCCCCATAGGGCTTTATACAGCTGAATATTCAATTCGCGAAGTCTCCTTTTCCCCTTCAGGTTATTCGTTGACGAATTTCGTTCCGGCTATGTTCTTTCCGCGGGCCAGCCACACTTTAAAGCCGGGGTTCTTATCCGGATAGACAAGCGCTTCCGTCGAGAAATACCGCATGGTGTAGCCGCAGCGACGGTACGGGCTAGTATTCGGGGCTGCGCCATGAATGATGCGCGAATCGTGAAGCGAGCATTCTCCCGCTTCCAACTCGAAGTAAACCGCTTGAGACTCATCGACGGAACCGCTCTTAATTTGGGTGTCGAATAAATTGCTCGCCCGATCTACTTCCTCATAATCCGAGAAGCCGTTACGATGCGTACCTGGAATGACCCGCATGCATCCGTTTTCCTTCCAACTGCGATCGATCGCCAGCCATACGGTGATAATTTTGTCGAAGCTGCTTAATCTGCCATTCCAGTAGGCCGAATCCTCATGCCATGGCGTAGCACGTCCGACATGCGGATCTTTACAGATAAAGTGGCTGGACCACAACCCGATATTCGGACCAATGATCGGTTCAACCAGATCCAGTACCTCATCGGATAACAGAAAATCGAGCAGCCTTTCGTCACGGAAATGCGGCGTATCCAGCTCGTCGGATAATTTGCTGCCCTTCTCCTCCAGCTGCTCTTCAAAGATCGATGTCAGAACCTGCATTTTTTCGGCACTAAAGAGCGGCTTCTTGTACAAGTAGTACCCATTTTCCTTATAAAACTCAACTTCTTGCTTCGAAAGGGCTTGCGTTGTCATCATCGTAACCTCCAGTCAAGTAGGGATTTCGTTAACTGTGGTCATTATATCCCGGACGGTCAGAGCCATACTGCGCATTCGTTAGGATAAATGCTGCATATCTTCGGTTTTTTCTGCCTTGTTGCGGTACTGTCGGGGGGACATTCCTTTTCGCTGACGAAACACCCTTTCAAAATGCCCCAATGTATTAAAGCCGGAGACGTAACAAATTTCGGTAACAGGCAGCGAGGATGCCTGAAGCAGCGATTCGGCGAATTGCATTCTGACATTTTGCAGATAACGTTGAAAAGATTGCCCCACGGATTTCGAGAAACACTCGCTGAAATAAGTAGCCGAGTATTGGGCCTGGCCAGCTGCATCCTCCAATCTCAAATCCTCACGGAAATGATGATGAATGTAGATCAGAGCCTTTTGCAGGTTTAAGTTGAGCTGCCGATCTCTCGTCCCGTTCGTGGGCTGAATGCGATTTGCGGCGCTGCCACGATACAGATCCACCAACAGCCGCTGAAGCGTAGCCCGGATCACGATCTCGCTGCCTTCCCGCCAGGTTCCGTTTTCCTCCCTCATCCGTTCATAGTCGGCGAATACCCCCGGGAGCTGCTTCTCCTCAAGTTGTGCTTGCAGCAAAAGTTTCCCGCCAAATAACCAATGGTAGACGCTATCATCCATCATGGCTTCGGTGAAAATGACATTATAAATTTCAAGTGGTTCCTCTTCCAAGGAAGCCAGCTCATGAAAATCGGCTGGCGTCAGCAAGAAGATGGTTCCAGAAGACAGCGGATACGACGAACCGTTGAGCCTGTGTTCGCCTTTTCCGGAAACCACATAACTCAGCTCGTAAAATTCATGCCAATGCAGTGGAATTGTCCCCGGATGAATGCCGTGAAACACCTGAACAGGCGCGTGGGGCTGCAATCGGTAATCTTCATTGGTTAGCCTGGGGGGCTGCTTGGTTTCCACTTAAAACGCTCCTTTCGCTTTTGATTTCACAATAATTCCAACACGGATAAGAAAAACAGGCTAGAATCCTCTTCGAGCGATGTCCTGCCGGTGCGATTCGGCCAGTCTTGCGAAGTATCGAATGATGAAATCCCGGAACAGTACCGCAGTATGCGTGAGGTATCGGTCCTCGGGCCAAGACAAGGAGATTGAGCGTTTGCACCAGCTTTCTTCGAGCCGCAGTTGGACGACATCAGGTCCGGTTGATCCGCTCCACGTAACGGCTGGCAGGAAGGCAACTCCCTGACCGGCTCGAATTAATCCTCGGACGGTGGCGGGATCGTCGCTCTCAAATCGGATACGGGGGGTAAATCCGGCAAGGCGGCAAAAGGCATCGGTTGTTTCACGCAACGATTTACCCGGAGGCAGGGTAATGAAGCTCTCTTCCTTGAGCTCCTGCAAGCTGACATGGTTCCGATCCGCGAGCGGGTGCTCGGCGGGAACGGCAACCACGATATCCTCTTCGAGCAAGCAGACCGACGATGTTCCTTTTGGTGGTGTTGCGCCATCGGATAGGCACAAATCGAAGCTCGGCATACCTTCGAATGACGAAACGTGCTGCTGCAATTGAAACTCTGCATTCGGCCATTCTTTGCGGAAATCAGCCAATAGATCCGGCAGTAAATGCGAGGAGACGCGAACATCAAGCGTGATGGCGGTGGGGGCGCTGCCATTAGCATCCTGCAGCTGCAGCTTTCCATCCTCCAGCGCTTGCAGCGCGATATCCACTTGATGGAGAAACAGCTTGCCGTGCTCGTTCAGCCGTATCGTTTTACGCTCCCGTTTGAACAGCTTGGTTCCAAGCTCAGCTTCAAGCGACGCGATCATTTTGCTTAGTGCCGGCTGAGAGATATGTAGGCTATGGGCTGCTTTCGTCATGTGCTGCATTCGGGCGGCAGTCTGAAAATACTTTAATTGCAACAGTTCCATTCCGATCCCCACTTTCCACAATACATAACCTGTAAGTTATTATTAATATAATTCAATATATATTAGGGTTCATGAAATATACAAGATATAATAGTCTCAAATCGTAAGGATAGGGGACAATCAACTTGATCGTACAGATATTATCAGGAAAAGTTGCAGGCGAAAAATTAAAAGGTTCGTATGTATTCCGGGGCATCCCTTATGCAGCCCCGCCAATCGGTAAGCGAAGATTCAAGCCTCCGGCACCTCAGCTCTCCTGGCCGGGCGTGAGGCAGTGCAATCAATTCGGACCCATCGCACCGCAGAAGCATAATCCGCAAGGCTGCATGCCGGAGCTTGTGCAGTCCGAAGACTGCCTAAACTTGAATGTGTGGACTTCAGGTGCAAGCGATAAGCTAAAGCCAGTCATGGTCTATATCCATGGCGGCGGTTTCGTATCGGGCAACGGAGCGGAGTGTGATGGATCACGATATGCAGCAGAGGATGGAATCGTCTACGTATCGATCAATTATCGGCTTGGTGCGCTAGGTTTCTTATATTTGGGAGGAGTGCTGGGCAAAAAGTATGAAACCTCCGGTAACAATGGAATGCTGGATATCGCTGCTGCCCTCCAATGGGTCCAGCTTAATATTGCTGCTTTCGGCGGCGACCCGTCGCGCGTAACCGTCATTGGCAACTCTGCCGGGGCCAAGTGTACCGCCACCCTCTACGTGATGGAAGCGACACAGGGCTTATTTCACCGGGCCATTGCCCAAAGCGGCGCAACGCAGTCGATACGGGATTGCCAAACCGCCAATGTCACGACTCTCCGGCTGCTTGAAGAGCTGGGGTTATCGCAAGCGCAGGCGCATCAGCTGCTTGAACTTCCTGCGGAGAGAATCATCGAAGCGCAGTCGGCGATCGGCTCCGACACCTCGCGCAGTCTGCATATATTCGGCCCGGTTGCCGACGGCCATGTCATTCCGTTGGATCCGCTGGCGAGTCTAGCCGGGAACGCCGACCTTCCACCGCTGCTGATCGGCACGAATGAGAATGAAGCGGCTATTTTTATCCATAACGATCCCGTGCTTCAGTCTCCGGCTCTCGAGACGCTCGAACGATTCTTCGGAGGGAATGCCGCTGTGGCGTGGAATGCTTATGCTCGTTATGAGCAATCGATGGCATCGGGTGAAGCGTGGAGCATAGCATTGACCGAACATCTCTATACGATTGGAGCGATGCAGTTCGCAGAAGCCGTGGCATCGTCCGGAACATCGGTGTGGATGTATCGGCTTCAATGCGGCGGCACACTCGGCGCGATACACGGTTATGAAGGCAGTCTCATCCATGCGGCGTTACCCGACAATCCTATGCCCACATTGCCCACCATTGAGGATCCATATGTTGTAACAGCTGAGAGTTATGCACTGGCCGGCGCCATGCGGGAAGCATGGGTTGCATTTATACAAAGCGGAGATCCGAATATCCATGCGCTGCCGGCTTGGCCCGTCTATGGAAGCGGGCACGCCACCATGGTTCTGGACAAGGCTTGCTGCGTTCGCGAAGACCTGCCGGTTCCGGCTGGGATCGGCGTTCCCCATCCGGTTTGGAGGATGGTCTGATGCAGTTAGTCGATATTGCCCTCGTTATGGTGCTGCTCGGACTCCTTCTCGGTTTCGTAGGTGCAGGCGGCTCAGGTTTCATTATCTCCATCCTAACCGTCGTATTCGGTTATCCCATTCATACCGCGCTGGGTACCGCACTGGCGGCGATGTTCTTCTCGTCGCTTTCCGGTTCTGTCAGCCATTACCGGGAAGGGAACATGGTACTGAAGACGGGGGCCGTCGTCGGCTTGGCCGGTGCGGCAGGGGCATGGGTCAGCTCGGGCTGGTCCTCGCTTATTCCCGAGGATAAGCTGGGCTTCATGACATCCGGTATGCTGTTCGCCTCTGGACTAGCCTTATGGTTCAGGATGCTGTACGTCTCACGTCGGTCGAAGGCTTCCGGGAACTCGATGCCATCCGTCGTCCATGAC
This sequence comes from Paenibacillus sp. FSL F4-0100, assembly GCF_037993005.1. NCBI lineage: Bacteria > Bacillati > Bacillota > Bacilli > Caryophanales > Paenibacillaceae > Paenibacillus > Paenibacillus sp. FSL F4-0100. Next base: position 908,563 of record NZ_CP150303.1, on the reverse strand, counting down.
TTCCGATACTGGCTGCAGGCGCTGCTCATCGGACTCATCACCGGCGCCTTATCGGGGCTGTTCGGAATCGGCTCCACCCCTTTCATCCAGTTAGGGCTTATGCTGATCCTCGGCATGTCGATGCGTTTTGCCGCCGGCACGACCATGCTGGTCATTATGCCAATCGCACTGGCCGGAGGAGCCGGGTACTTCTCCATCGGGTACCTGGATGTTCAACTGCTCGTCGCTGTTGTGATCGGTACGATGTCCGGCTCGTATGTGGGAGCAAAGTTTACGAAGCGGGTACCCGTTGTCTTGCTGAAAACCTGCATGGTCCTCACCCCAATGATTGGTGCTGCCATTCTATTGCTGTAGAGGTTGCCCAACCAGTTAGGGAGTTGAGTGAGCAAGCATTATCTCTTAGTTAATTGCTGCTCAATCACCCATACATGTCCTGCCGGAACTGTGAAGGCAGCAGTGCTAGAGTAAAGGGCAGATAATTTTATGCCCCTCCGGGTAGAAGGGCCACCCAACTGGTGGCCCGAACCCCCACAGAACTAGCCGCAATCGGCCCAACCATTTTCGGATTTTTGCATGATGTAACAAACAGTTGGACCCTTCCGCTTCTCAATATTGGTCACTGCATCAGTATTGCTTTTCATATTCGGTCTAGGGGCAGCTAGAAATCGATTTGTAGGCTCTGCTAAATCATAATTAAGGGAAAGGATGATTCAATATGTTTCATCAGGGAAAATGAGCTGACCGGAGCAGATAAATAAAAAAACGTACAGATCCCCAAGCTTATATTGGGAATGTGTGCGTTTTATTAATGAATGGATAGATTCAGATGGATTCAATTACATGGAGATATCCACGTCCACCCGCTCCGGTCGGATAGCAGATTCAATTTTTTTATAAGCGACAGCCGCTGTAAACATAAACAAACAAGTGAACACTGTTGTCAGCGGGAGCAGCAGCACGACATCATGCGTGAAGATGAACGGAAGCAGCGGGAAAGCATATATCGCGGGCATACGAATCTTAACCACCCACTGCAATAACAGCATCAGCATCATATCCAGTACCGTTATGATGACCAAAGAATCCAAAACCAGAAACAGCAGTGTCCCCATCGTCGCGGATATAGTTAGTGCAGTTCCCTGCTTCAATGCCAGCTTAGCGCTGTACTCACTTTTTTGAATCGACTCATACACTACGACAATGATGGGCGGAATGACGGCCAGCTTCCCGAAGCCGGTGATCCAGCATATTCCGATCCACATAAAGATCAGACACAGGAAAAAATACGTATATTTATAATGGATCTGCGCCTTCTTCTCCAGGGATGCATTCATTCGAAAGAATATGACCACCAGCATTAATATTAAAGTGGCGAGGAAAATGATCAGGACAAGCTTCCAATCATGCCCGTCGGTGATCAGAGGCAGCAAGCCGGTCGCAAGGGACGGAGCGAAGTTGGATTGGATCAAACGCAAACAGGCCATAATCAAGATGAAATCGATACCCACTTTACAGAGATAAGCAGCAGGAAGATGATTGACGGTAAAACCGATCACGGATGTGAGTGTGGGAGCAAGGAAAATCTGAAGCGGATGCCTGAGCCAATTCGGATCCCGGTAGACCCACATGGCGATCACCATGGCTGCGATTTCGGGCAGGATGAACTCATGATTATGACTAAGTTCCGAAGCCGCGGCCATCAGGATAATCATGGCGAAGGCCATCGTGTAAGCCAAGAGATTTTTCCTTTTCTTCGTGTTCATGCATCCTCCCCTTATTTCAGCAAAACGTCCGCGCTTCCCTCGTAATGAGAGGTGTCTCCGTACAACTCGATGAATGGATGAGAATCATGAAATACAATTTTGCTTAAGCTCGCTGAAGGAACATCCGGCAAATTCCCCATGTCGCTCAACTGCATTCCGGAATAATGGTTCATTAACGTCTTTAAGGTCATGCGGTGGGTTACGATCAGAACGGTTCCTCCCCGATAGCTTAGCAGGATTCTTTCCACAGCGGTTACCGCCCGATCCAGCAGCTCGGGATAGGCCTCTCCCTGTCCTGTTGGACGGTATAAATGAGGCTTATGCAAAAAATGATCAAACTCAGCGGTATGCTCATTCTGTATTGTTGGTACGCTTTGTCCTTCCCACAGCCCCATGTGAATTTCCTTCAGTTCATCTAATTTAACGATTCTTTCCGATGTGCTTCCGCAAATCATCTGTGCCGTTGTCAACGCTCTCGGACTGGGACTCGAAAAAATCGCATCAAACGTGACCGTCTGTAACCGGTCACGCAACCGTGCAGCCTGCCGTCTGCCTTCAGGTGTTAACGGTGAGTCCATATGCCCCTGCATCTTCTGTTCCACGTTCCATTGGGTCTGGCCGTGTCTTATGAAATAAATGGTGGTGGTCGTCATGTTGCTCCCTCCTTTGTTGGTAATTGAAGTATACGTCCGCAATGTATAAAATAAAAATATATGTTTTATATTATGTATTAACAAAATGTATAGAAGGTGATGGGATTGTCTCTCAATCTGCATGCATTGATGCTGTTCTATAACGTCGCTCTTGCCGGAAGCGTTACCGAGGCCTCCAAGAGGCTGAATATCAGCCAGCCTGCCATCTCTGCCCAAATTCGGAATTTTGAAAAACAGTACAACGTCATTTTATTTGAGAAAAAAGGAAGAAACCTGGTTTTGACCTCTTTTGGCCAAAAGCTGTTTAAACCCACCGAAAAGCTGTTTCTTCTCGAAGAGCAAATCGAAACCATGATTGAAGACTATCATCAACATCCGCAGGGAAAACTTCGGCTCTCCGGAAATTACCTGGCGACCAGCGTTCTGATCCCCAAGTGGGCTTCCTTATTCAAGCAAAGGTATCCGAAAGTGGAAGTGGAAATCACGACGGTGAATTCACAAGTTGCACTTGAAAGATTGACGAATTACGAGGCGGATATCGCCATCTTTGGAAATAGCGAAATTACAAACCAGAATGACCATTCCCTCCATTGCCTGGAATTATATCAAGACGAATTCAAATTTGTGGTTGCGCCGAATCATAAGTATGCCAACAGGCAAATTTCCATGGAAGACATGGTGAAAGAGCCATTTATTATGCGGGAGGAAGGCAGCACGACCCGAAAGAGGCTCCTTGAGCTGTGCAGCGTTCAAGATGTCAGCCCACCAAAGATCGAACTGCAATTTAACGGCCTTAATGAAACCATCCAGGCTGTGGTCGCCGGATATGGCGTCAGTTTTGTATCCTCTCTTGTGGCCAGTCCATTCATCAAACGGGGAGAATTAGCTAAAGTGGATGTCATTGGCGTCCGTTTTACCAACAAAATCGTGCTCTGCTCTCATGATAAAGATGATCTGGAGGGATTCATCCGCGATTTTATTTCGATCGCAAAAAAAGGCTAGATCCACGCTGAAATGGTCAATGGTCGTTTATCGATTAAAAAAGGAAGCCGTTTTTTCCGGCTTCCTCCAAATGGTACTATCCATTAATAAGCGGTGATTCTTAGCTCATCTCATCGTTATGAACGACCAGTTTCTTTTCACTCGTCGTTACCGATGCCCCTTCATTTTCCACATGGGCTTTGACGAAATACTCCCCGCCTTCAGAGAACAGCGTTTTAATCCGGTAATTCCCATCCTGGTCTGGAATGGCAGTGATCATATCATGTTCGGCGCTGTCTTTTTTCCATATTTCGAATTCGACTCGCGCGGTATCGACGATTGGATCGCTTCCCTTCGTTATATGGGCATCTATGAGAATGGCGCGGCCGGATACGAGGACGTCTTGAACAGGATTCACTTCAACTTGCAGCTTTTCCAATTCTTTGGCCTCTCCCCCGCCAACGCCGGAACAGGCGGCAGAGATCAATAAACATACAATTGCAATCAAGGGCAGCACACTTCTTCTCAAACGAATCATCTCCAAATCTCGTATAGTCCAAATCTCGTGGTGCATCCTAAGTATACAGAGACAAGTCATTAAGAAATAATATATTATATGTCCGATATATAAATAATAAGTATATATGGTAATAGAAGGTAGTTTCCAATTGCATCAGTAACAAAAAAAAAAGAAGCCCGATTCATCGACTTCTTTTTGTACTTCCGATTATATTTCAAAAGCTAATTTGTATTATATCAAACGCTAAACATAAAGGTTTTCTAAATCGAAACTATAAGTAGGCGTGCTCCACAACAGTTCATGCTAACACACTCGTTCTACCCATCTTCGCCGATCATTTGCAGCTCAATTTGTTTCATTTCATAAAAATATCCCTGTTGCTCCATCAGCTCTAAATACGTGCCCGCTTCAATGACTCTGCCTTGGTCCATCACCAAAATCCGGTCCATCTCTTCCAAGCCGTTCAGCCGATGGCAAATCAGAAGAAGCGTATCGTTAACCGCTTGCGCCAACAGATGCCGAAAAACACGCTGCTCCGTAACGTAATCCAGTGAAGACGTCGGTTCGTCCAGAAGCCATAACCGTCCTTCTCGGAGCATCGCCCGAGCCAAGGCTAAGCGCTGCTTCTCTCCATCCGACAAGTTCTCCCCTTTTTCATATACCATATCGTCCAGAGACTTATTCGGCAGCTGTACTTTATCCAGCATAACCAACAACGCCTGATCGGAATGATGTTCCTCATTCAACAGCAGGTTGTCCCGAACGGTGCCCCGAAAGAAATGACTGTGCTGCAGCACTACCTTTGAGGCTTGCCAAATGCTCGCTTCATCCAGTTCCTTAATCGAAGTATCATTTAAACGAATCTGGCCTTCTGTCGGTGTGCGCAGCTTGAGCAGCAATTCGATGAGGGTTGTTTTCCCTGATCCACTCGGACCGACAATAGCGGTTTTAGACCCCGGCGGAAGATAGAGGGAAATGTCCTTCAGCGCTGGACGCCATTCATCTTCATATTGAAATGAAACACCGCTTAGCTCAATGGAAACGGCTTTCTCGACGGAAAGGACACCGCTTGGCTGCGGCGGCTGCCTATCTGCGGCAAGAACCGTTTCCGCAAGCCGCTTAGCCGCATGTTCGCTATCCAGCTTATAAGCGGGCAGTGTGGCCATTGGTGCAGCTTCTTCAAACACCGTAAGCGAAGCCATGACCAGCATGGCGAGAAACACGCCGGCAAGCGAGCCGTCCATAATCAAATAGGCGCCAAGAATCAGTACGCCCCACGAAATCAGATACGTTACAAAAACATGTAGTAATTGCCCGCGCAGCAAGTGCCGGGCTGCCGCTTGCTGTTCCGCTGCCAATGCGGCGGAGGTACGCTGCAGCTGCTGCTCGCGCTTGTTCATTTGCCCGTATACTTTCAAATCGCGGAAACCGTAAAGCAGTTCGGTCACTTCTGTGGAAAGCGCCGCTCGCTCTTGGCGAACGCGGCCATATATCCTTCTCTGTCCAAGAAGAACAAGTGCAGGAACCACAAAAGCCGTTGCCAGCATCCCCAGCACAAACAAACAGGCAATCCAGAATGAAAAGGCGGAAGTAAACAAAACCGTAGCCAGAAAGACCATGACAACAATGACAGGCGGATAGGCGACACGCAGAAAGTAATGCTGTAAGCTCTCCACATCCCCGACGATCCGTGCGAGCAGTTCTCCGCTCCGTTTTTTGCCCAATATCCCTGGCGTCAAAGGAACAAGCTTGGCAAAAAAGGATGTACGCAAACGGCTGAGCAGAGAGAATGTCGCCCGATGGGAATACAAGCGTTCCGCATAGCGGCTTGCCGCCCGCAGCAGACCAAGTATTTTTACCAGGGACGTCAGCACAATCAAGGTATAGAGAGGCGGGGCAAATACAGTCTGGGAGATCAGATACCCGCTTGCGGCGAAGAGGCATACACCTGCGATGCCGGCAACGAATCCTCCGATGATGGCGATGGCAATATCCTTCCGTTCCTGAATCATCGCCTTGGTTAAAATAGCCAGCTCATTCATGCGAGTCCCCCTTTCCGCTGGGCATCCACCATTTCAGCATATTGGGGCAGACGCGCAAGAAGCTCATCATGGCACCCGCTGTCCAGCAGCACTCCGTTGTCCATAAACAATATTCGGTCGGCATGCCGTATCGTGTACAAGCGGTGCGCCACGGTAATCATGGTCGCCTTGCTTGCAAGCTCGGCAATGGACCGCTGTAAGACGCGTTCGGTGTGCAAGTCCAATCCGACGGTGGGTTCATCAAACAAAATAACGGCAGGCCGCTTCAAAAAAGCACGCGCCAGCGCTAGCCTCTGCTTCTCGCCGCCCGACAACCCCCGGCCCCCTTCGCCGACAAAGGTGTCATAGCCCTGCTCCAACTCGGCTGCAACCGCAGCTAGTCCGGCGGCCTCCGCTGCCTGCACGACTTCGCCCCTGGAGGCGTCCCTGCCCGCACCAATCGCAATATTGTCGGCAAACGTGCCGGCAAAAATATACGGATGCTGGGTAATGTAGCTAACATGATCAAACCAGTGAACCTCATCGTATTGCGCAAGCGGACGTCCGTTCACCAGCACTTCTCCCGACGTCGGCGCAAGCAGCCCGGCAATCACATGCAGCAAAGTGGTTTTACCGGATCCGCTTTTACCGACAATGGCGATTTGCTCCCCTGGTCCAAACGACATGGAGCCGGCTGCAAGCTCGAACGAATCCGGCGCATACCGAAACCGGACATCCCTCAGTTCGATGGATGGCGGCATCCGAATCAAACCCAAGTCGGCTGTCTCAGGCTTATCCGCCGTATCCATCTGATCACCCCTGTTTGTTCTGTCCTTTTTCCCGGCGCCCTCTTGCCCATCTGTCACTGCTCCTGCTTCCCTTGTTTCCGTGAGCATCTCCTCTACTTTTCGGACAGCCCCCATGCTGGTACGACCGCTATGAAAAGCAGTTCCCGTGTTTTTTAGCAGGCTATAAAACTCGGGCACCAGCAGCAGGATCAAAAAGGCAGTGTGGAAGGAAAGCGATTTGAAAACCAGCAGCTGCAGCGCCAGCTCAAGCGCGACAACGCCAATGCTAAGCATAACGATGGATTCCAGCATGAAGGTGTTGGTAAACGCAATCCGTAAAATGCCCATCGTTGCATCCCGATAGCCCAGGCTGCTGCGTTCAATTTCCTGTTGCTGATGATCGGTCCGACCAAACAGTTTGAGCGAAACCAGCCCTTGAAGAGAGTCGAGAAACGTACCGGAAAACTCGGCCAGCTGTGCGAATTTCTCCTCCGATTTGTTCTTCGTTTTCAGCCCCACAAGCACCATAAAAATCGGGATAAAGGGGGCGGTAACCAGCATAATCAAGCCGGAATTCATATGCTTAGTAAAAACAATGACCAGAATCAGGACGGGAATGATGGCGGCTTCTATCATACGCGGCATATACTGGCTGAAATAACTGTCCGCCTCATCCACCGCATCCAGCGCCACACTGACCTTTCCGCCCGTTTGTCCACGAAGCGTTGAAGCTACGGAAGCATGGGCCAGCTTACGCAGCACCGCTGCTCGCATCTCCGTCTTGGCGCTTGCAGCCATGTGCAAGCCAATGATCCCGTTTCCATAAGACAGCAGCGTCCGCGCAGCCATCACAGCCAGCAATGCGCCAAGTATGACAACAACCGACGAAAAGGAAGCCCGCTGCACAAAAATCCTCTGGACCGCTTCGGCGAGCAGCGCGGCCTGGCCTGTCATGGCTGCACCGAGCGCAAGCGACATAATCCCCAAGAGAATAAACCATTTCCTTTGTGCGGACATTTGCTGAGACAGCAGACTGGTTTTCCCCTTCAAGTAACTCCCCTCCTTTATACCAAACCACTGCAAGGTACTCCTGAATGAAGTGATACCCACGCACGATTATTATTTTTTGCCTTTTACATAATCCGCATCAAACAGGAATAGCCTGAAGACCAGTATAAGGGACGGAATCAGCAGGCAGAGGCCGCCGATAAAGGCCGCTACAAGCGCAGCACCCATCGACTCATGCGTGGCTCCGCTTTGAATGGTAATGTACGGATCCAGAATATAAGGATATTGCCCGATACCGTATGCAAAAAATGCACAGAAAAATTGCAGCATGACACAAATAAAAGCGAGTCCGTAGCGGCGTCCTTTGTACAGCAGCCAAATGGCTATCATGAAAAAACCAACGGAAAGCGCCAGCAGCCACCATAAATCCATCATGTTTTGAAAATGCCGCTCATTATGTTGACTGAGGAAAATAAATGCCGTGAGCCCGGCAATAATGGTTGGCGTACTCCAGAACAGGGCATATGTCCGCACCAGCTTTAGCGCTGGCTGATCGTCCGCTCGGGAGGCGTAGAAGGCCAGGAACGACCCGCTTATAAATAGTACCGATACGATGGCCAATGCGACGATGCTCCACGACAACGGGCTCGTCATCAGCGTCCAATATTCCAGAGAAACAGCTCCACCTCTTTCCACAATAAAACCGCCTTCGGAAAGCGTTAATGCTACCGACAAGGAAGCCGGAATGAGCAAACCTGTGGCCCCATATAAAAACAGATACACGATGTTTTCTTTGGAGCCGTAATTTTCAAACGCGTAAAAGGAGCCGCGGATCGCCAGCAGAATAATGGCGATGCTCCCCGGTATAAGCAGCGCAGAGCCATAATAATAGGCCGTGTCCGGGAAAAAACCGACGATGCCGATAAAGAAAAAAACAAAAAACACATTGGTAATCTCCCAGACCGGCGATAAATAACGGGATATCAATCGATTGATCAGGTGGTCCTGCTTCGTCAGACGGGCATAGAAGGCAAAAAAACCGGCGCCGTAATCAATGGAAGCTATAATTAAATAGCCGTATAAAAACAGCCAAAGAACAGAGATGCCTATCAACTCGTAATGGATCATACCGGCTCACCCTTTCCTGTGGATTGATCGCGTTTTTCTTTCACGAACTCGTCCAGCTCGGCTTCTGCCGGTTTGTTACGGAACAAACGTCTCAGGACAAAGACACACATGGTCCCAAGAACAATATACAGTAGCAGGAAGAGGAAAAAGAGAATCCTCACATTCGGTGAAGTCGTAGCCGCCTCCTCTACGCGCATATATCCGCGGATAATCCACGGCTGCCGCCCGAGCTCCGCATAGAACCAGCCCATTTCAACGCCCAAAAATGCGAGAGGCGCACTAAAAACAATGGCCCGAAGCAGCCACTTGTTGAGCTCATTGCGTCTCTTCCAGAACAAAAACAGGAAATACAGGACCGCAACGGCTAACATAACAAAACCGATCCCGGCCATGAAATCAAACAAATAATGGACCAGCAGAGGCGGCCTTTCATCAAGCGGAAACTCCTCCAGCCCCTTTACCTCGGCATCAAAGTCCCCAAAGGCCAGGAAGCTGAGCGCTTTCGGAATGTGGATGGCTCCCATTACCTTCTGCTCCGCATTAAGCCAGCCCAGTAATATCAAATCCGCACCGCTTTCCGTTTCAAAATGCCATTCTGCAGCGGCCAGCTTCTCCGGTTGATGCTCCGCCAAAAACTTGGCCGACATATCCCCGGCTAAGGTTGTCAGCAAGCTGAACACCAGAACAACCGCCATCATGAGCTTCAATGCTTTCTTGTAATATGCCGAGGTCCCTTTTCTCAGAATCACGTAGGCTGCGATTCCTGCCAGTAGGGCAGCTCCCGTCAAATAGGCCGAGGTTAGTACATGGAATACTTTTGAAGGCGTCGCCGTATTCAACATCGCTTGCAGCGGGTTAACCGCCGTAAAGTGGCCTGCCTCCATGACAAAGCCTCCAGGCTGATTCATGAATCCGTTCACCGTCGTAATAAAAACAGCGGACATGCCTGCCCCGGCAACAATCGGAATCGTCAGCAGCCAATGGATATACGGGTTGCGGAACCGATCCCACGTGTACATATATATCCCCAGGAAAATGGCTTCAAAAAAGAATGCAAAAACCTCCATAAATAACGGGAGCGCGATAACATTCCCCGCCACTTGCATAAAGTTCGGCCAAACAAGCGCGAGCAGCAAGGAGATCGCCGTTCCAGTCACCACGCCAACCGCCACCGAAATAACGAATCCTCGCGACCATCTTTTGGCCATGAGCATGTAATGGGGATCCTTCTTACGTATACCGACAAATTCGGCAATGGCAATCATTAACGGAACACCGACGCCAACCGTGGCAAAAATGACATGAAACGCCAAGGTTAGCCCTGTCAGCCATTTGCTCCACAGCACCGTATCTATAACCACGAGATACTGCCTCCTTTCAAACCCTGTTCATTCGTTGATCGGGATTGACCCTAATAAGTACATACCCGATATTTAAACGTTATTATAACGAAGCAATGTCTCAAATGAATCACGAAAGCCTCTCGTTCAACAAACAATCGTATCTTTCCGACAACTCGGTGAAAAACAAAAAAATCACTCTATCGAGTCATTGATCTATTAACCGATGTATGGTATTTGAAGCTGCATGCTCATCTACTCGTACATTCGATAAAAAAGAAAAGGTCCCCGTAAATACGGGGACCAGGCACTCTTCTTTGAATGAAACAACTGACTATTCTGCAGGTATAACCGTAGATTCTCTCACGATAAGTTCAGGGTCAATCCGAACATTGCCCCCGCGTTTCATCGTACCATCCATACGCTTCAGCAGCATTTCCGCTGCGGCAAGCCCAATCCGGTCAGTAGGCTGCCGGACCGTTGTCAAATGGGGGCGCAGCTTGGATGAGATATACTGATCGTCATAGCCGACAATGGCTACCTGTTCTGGAATCCGGATGCCTTCTTCCAGAAGAGCGTTCATGACCCCGAGCGCGATATTGTCATCGCCTGCGAATACGGCGGAAGGAAGTCGCCCTTCCTGCAGCCATTTGCGGCAGATATCATAACCAAAGTCGATTTCGAAATCGCCCGTAATCATTTCGAACGGCGCCAGGTTCTTTTCCTTAAGTGCCTGCAGAAAGCCGCTTCGGCGTTCCCTCGTACTGCGGAACATATCCTGCCCGCTTAAATGCGCAATGGAAGTATGGCCGAGATCGAGCAGGTGCTTCGTTGCGGTATAACCGCCTTTGTAGTTGTCTATGGTGACGGAAAAAGCGTCATTATCCGGCTTCTGGTTGTCAATCAGGACATAAGGGATATTGCGCCGTTTCAATTCCACGATATAGTTGTCTTCTTCCATTGGAGAGAGCAGAATCAGTCCGTCCACGCGGTCTTCCTGAATCAGATAATGGGCTTCGTCAGAGCCTATGCCCGTAGAGACCGAAATGGCCAGGAAATAACCGTGAAGTGCCAGCACTTCATTCAACTCCTTGACCACAGCGTCGAAGAAGGAGTCCTGAAGGGTGGTCACGATCAAACCGACAATCCCTGTCTTACCGCGGGCTAAACTCCGAGCGGCAGCATTAGGACGGTAATCAAGCTCCTTGATGGCTTCCAGAACCTTTTGTCTGTTTTTCTCTCGAACAGATTCGGCACCGTTTAAGACACGTGAAACCGTTACAACGGACAGGCCTGATTTTTTTGCTACGTCAAATATACTAACCTTCATTGTTTATACTCCTTGCGGCGGATTTTCCGTACGTTTACATTGGCTTAACACTAGTATACATGGACGGAGGCCTGGCCGCGAAGCTAAATTAACAGATGCACCGCCCCATTCGGGGCGGTACCATAGTCTGCATTAACGTTTGATAATTTCCATGACTTTTTTCTGAATCGTTGGCATCACTTCTTCAACGGTCTTGTGTCCGGTATCGATCGGCTGCATTTCGTTGATGAACATGTCATTGATTTGCGAGTAGTTGGTGATCAAGTGATTATAGGATTCAAAACCGTATTTCACAGCGCCTTCATAAACCTTTTTCACATCTTCCGGATCGATGCCCTCAAAATGCTTGTAATAAGCTTCAGCTGCCTTCGTATTGACAGGTGGATTGCCGCCGCTCAGGTCAATGGATTTTTCCTGAACTTCTTCGCTGACCAGATATTTGATCCATTCAAAAGCTTCCTTCGGATGCTTGGAACCTTTCAGAATAAAGAGTGGATCGACGAACAGCACGCTGCGGATCTTGTCGTTGCCGCCAGCAGGAACTGCAGCCACGCCGACCTCGAACGGAAAGTCATTGGAGCCTGCAAGGCTCCAGGAGCCGCTGACGGTCATGCCAACCTTGCCGGTTACGAATGCATCGCCATTTTGCCCGGCTACGCTCTTACTCCATTCCGTCGTCGGGGAAACCTTATCCTTCAAAATCAGGTCAAACAGTTTGTTGTAGGTTGCCATCACTTCAGGAGAATCAAAGTGTGTCTCCGAAGGCACGCCGCCGTTGGTCCAGGTATCCTGGGAGTAGGGTTCAACGCCGAAATACAGCGGGCGCATATCGCGTTCGGACCATGTAAAGTCGACGCCATACTGTGTTTTAGCGATATCGTCGGATACATGCGTCATTTTCTTGGCTTCTTCAACCATTTTATCAAACGTCCAGCTCTTGTCCTCGTAATCGCTTGGAGGATAAGGAACATTGGCAGCATCAAACATGTCTTTGTTATAGAGCATGAGGGTCACATACATATTGACCGGAATCCCGTATACATGGTCTTTGATGGTATAGATGTCCATGAGGTCTTCCGGGATGCTGTAATCGGATGCCTTAAAGCCGTCTTCCTTTATAATGTCGTTCATGTCAAGCAGCATATCTTTGTTGAAATATTCCGCAAAACCGCCGTAGCCATAATGGCTTGTCACGTCAGGCGATTTACCGCCAGCGATCAGCGTTTGCAGCTTGCTATCAAACTGCTCGTAAGGGGCCTTTTCTATTCGGACCTTGATGTTAGGGTGCTTGGCTTCAAAGTCCGGAACCAGCTTCTCAATAAAAGTCCGGTCTTCCGAATCCATCGTGTAATGCGTAATGGTTACTTGCTCGCCTGAAGAACCGCCGCTGTCGCCTTTGCCTTCGGGAGCCACTTCTCCCGCTGATTTGCCGCCGGTACATCCGGACAATGCCAATACGACGAGCATGCTGAACGCAAGCAGAAGTGTATAGGTCTTTTTAATCCTTCTTTTTTTCATGAACTACAGTCCCCCATATACTCAAGTTTGTTTGCCGCCGCTGCGGCAGGGTCTTTACTTGATGCCTGTAAGTACAATTCCTTCAACAAATCGTTTCTGGGCTATCGCAAATAAGGTGACAATCGGCAGCATGGCGAGCACGGAGGCAACCATGAGCAGATGCCACGGCGGAATGCGAAAACGTGACGAGGTGAAGGAAGACATACCGACCGGAAGCGTAAATTTATCCGATGAGCTTAGGTAGAGCACGGGTGTCAGCAGGTCGTTCCAGCTGTAAATGAAGGCAAAGATGGCAACGGTTGCAAGTGCCGGACCAGACAGAGGCAAGGCAATCCGCCACCACATCCGCAGCTCGCTGCAACCGTCCATGCGTCCGGCGTCAAACAACTCATCCGGCAGCGTGGAGAAGAACTGGCGCAGCAAAAAGATGTTGTATGCCGAGCCGAAAAATGCAGGTACGATCAGCGGCAAGAACGTATCGATCCAGTTCAGCTTGGAAAAAAGAATGAACTGCGGGATCATAATCGCTGGATAAGGAAGCATCATGGTGCTGAGCATCAACATGAACCACAGGTTGCTGCCCTTGCCCCGGTATCTGGCAAAGCCGTAGGCTGCCAGCGCCGACGACAACAGAGTGCCGACCACGGTCAAAGTGCCGATAATGAGACTGTTCATGTACATTTGGCCGAAGTTTAGCGTTTCGAAAATTTCCTTGTAGTTGCTCCACTGCCAGGAATCCGGCAAAAAGGTCGGAGGAAACTTAAGGAGTTCCTTCTTCGATTTCAGCGAGGTCGAAACCATGAAAAACAAAGGCAGGAGCATGAGAAAGGTAGTAACCACTAAGGCAATAAAGCTGGCAATGCTTACGGCATCGATTTTGCGCCGGCGTTTATTCGTAGAAGGTGAAGCCGAAGGACTGGCTGTCGGAATGGTTCTCATTTGCGTCCGCCTCCTTCATAGTGAACATAACGGTTCGAGAATTTCATTATAAGTGCCGTAAACAGCATGACAACGATCAGCAGAACCCACGCGAGGGCGGAGGAGTATCCAGCCCGGTATTCTTTGAAGGCGCTGGTGTACAGGTTGTAAACATAGAACCATGTCGAATAGTTAGGACCGCCTTGGGTCATGACGTACGCTTGCGTAAATACCTGGAAGGAGTCAATGACACCCATAATCAGCTGGAACAACAGCACCGGTGATATCATGGGGAGTGTCACATTCAGAAAAATCCGGAAGCGTCCCGCACCGTCAAGCTTGGCGGCTTCCACGAGACTTGCAGGCACGCTCATGAGTCCTGCGAGGAACAGAATCATGCCTGAACCTACTGTCCAGAAGGACATAATCATCAGAGCGTAAAGCGCATAATCCGGACTCATAAGCCAGGACGGGCCACTGATGCCGAACCAGGACAGAACGTAGTTGAACAGACCGATCGATGGATTGAAAATCCAGTACCACAGCAGTGACATCGCCACGCCGGATACCATGCTCGGAAAATACATGGCGGTCCGGAAAAATCCGCGGAACGGTATTTTCGTATTGAGCAGGAGCGCAAATCCGAGTGCCAGCAACAGTTGGATCGGTACGCTTATAAACGTATACCGCACCGTTACCACAACGGATTTCCAAAACAGATCATCTTGAAACATTTCGGTGTAGTTCGCCAGGCCGACATATTTCGGTGGGTGGATAATGTCATAGTCCGTGAAACTGTAATAAAGGGATGACAGAATCGGGTACAAGGCAAACACCAGGAAACCGATAAGCCATGGAGCGATGAAGAGGTACATGTATAACGTCTGCCGCCGGCTTTCGCGATGGGTCACGGAAACACCAACCTTTCTTTTTATTTTGAAAATTATAACGCTTTAACTTTCAATATAAAGTTCCCCCTGTTTTCAGGGTTTCATAGGATGATGTATGTATAAAAGTTAAAGTGCTTTAATTTTCATATCCGGTCTGATGACATTATCATAGAGGATGATTTCTCAATTATCAACTCTTTTTTTGGAAAAATGAAAGCGCTGCATTGATTGCCACTGCTGAAACCATTTGACGGGAAGTCTGCCAAAGGCTGATACAGAACGGTTTGTAGCCGATATCCAGACTCTGAAACATCATGAAATTTTTGGTTGGGAAAACACCTACGCTGGAAGGTAATCGCTCGCCCCCCCTTCCAAGATCAACTTACACAGAGGGAGCAAGTTTTGCTCTACTCATCATTTGTCACGGATATACCTGCAAGAACAACAAAAAACCTTCAATGATCGAATGACGATCATTGGAAGGTTTTTTGTTTCCCGAAGACTACCACCCTGCAGTTATTTTACTTGCGAACAACCGTATAGCCTTTATCCTTAAGCAGCTTCACAATGCCATGCTCACCCAGATAATGAGCTGACCCTACCACAATGAAATACTCTTCGTTTTTGCCGTTTTTCAAATATCCGTCGATTTTGTCTGCCATGCCGATGTTGCGGTCGATCAGCATCGCTTTGTTATATTCCTCGTCACCCGACATGCTGTTTGTTAACTCGAGCAACTGCTCGTCATTGCCTGTTTTCCACATTTCGGCCATCTGGTTCACGCTCTCGTCCAGTACGTCGAAGTTATCGAGGGCGGTATTGAGGTTTTTCTCCTGCAGCTCCTTGGAGAAGCCATCAAACATACCCAGCTGGGATTCGTAGGATTCCAGCTCCAGAATCGGAACTTTGCGTTCGATGGCCTTCTGGATGAAATACAGGTCGATCCCAGCTGATGCTTCGTACCCGGCTTTTACGGATTTCAGACTACTGATCGTGGTTTCGGCAACCCAAGGCTTGAATGCATCGAGTGCATTCGGCTGCATGCCACTTTGCTTCAGAATTCCGCCAAGCTTAGCATAGGTCTCACTGGATACATGGTCCTTCAAGGTTGTCCCATCCTGATACATTCCCAGATCCATGATCAGTTTCTGCTGCTCTTCATCAGCCGCTTTGCTGATATCAATTTCGACACCGAGATAGTCGGCCTCGGCAAATGCTTCTTCAAATTCCGGACGTAACGGGTAGAAGCTATCATCCGCGATATGCATGGAGCCTACTAGGTACACAGTATTCCCGTTGCTCTCCACTTCCCACATGAAGCCGCGGCCGCCAGCTTGTGCGGTTTCTGTTTCCTTGGAAACCAGCAGAACGGCGCGAGTCTTCGCATCCCAGCTAACCTTATAACCCGCAGCGTCCCCAACAACTCGAATTGGCGCATAGGTTACGCCATTGATTTGTTTCAGTTTACCTTTTAGGGTAATGGTTTTGCCATCCACGACCACGGTAATGGTGTCATCTGCTGCATTCGTCAGTTTCACGTCCAAAGCCTGGAGTGTTGTTCTGAGCGGAACAAGCGTTGTGCCCTTCTCTATAATCGGTAAGCCTTGCGAATAGGCAACCACTTGATTATCCACTTTTACTGCCGGCTGTTGTTGTGGAGCCGCCATGGCAGCCCCTGCCGAAGAGAGCAAACCAACCGAAATCGCGAGGGATAATAGCATTCTTTTCCAGTTTTTCATTTATGTAATCTCCTTTATTTTCGTGTGATCTTGAAAATTCATTTTATGATTAAAGATTTATGATGATTCGCCATACCGATGGTCGGTATGGCGCCCACTAGTCTTCCACTTTTTTCTCCAGCAGCCCAAAACAATACAATTAGTGCTGCCTATGCTTACATCTTATAAGCCTTCATCGCTTTTCTAAGCTCCTTGAATGTAGGGCGCTTGCCGTACATCAGGACACCGGTCCGATAGATTTTCGCAGCCAGCCAACCGAAAACGAGGATGGATACGATCAGGATCGCCAGCGAAAGCAGGATCTCCCAGAATGGGATACTGCCAAGGCCGATACGAACCAGAATCGTGGTCGGCGAGATGAACGGAATGTAGGTGGATACCTTCATCAGCATCGAATTCGGAGCGCTTAGGCTAAAGATGGCGATATAGAATGCCACCAGGGACAGCATCGTAATCGGCATGACCGCCTGCCCCAAATCCTCGGTACGGCTGACAATCGAACCGATAGCCGCGTAGAGCATCGCATACAAGAAATAGCCAAGGATGTAGAAGATTAAACCGAACACCAGCAGCATCGGGTCTATGGCTGTCAGGTCGAGATCCATTTCCTTCAATGTATCTATATTGTGCGGCAGTATCAAGTTCACAACAACTACAACTCCAAATGCCGCGATCTGGGATAGTCCCAGGAGGAACATGCCGATAACCTTACCAAACATTTGGCTCAGCGGAGATACGCTTGTAATCAAAATCTCCATAATGCGGGAGCTCTTCTCTGTTGTTACTTCCGAAGCGATCATGTTACCTGTCCCCATCAAAGTGAAGAAGAAGAGAATAATCAGTGCATACACAACAATGTAGTTAATAACCTCGGAAGCTCCTTCCTTCTCTCCGGAAGCTCCGTCAGCGTTACCTGTTTCTGTAGGATCGATACTCCGAGCGTCAATTTGAACCGGTTGATTCAGTTCATTAATCTGCGCATCGGACAAATCAAGTCCGTCTACAATGCTGCGCGTCTTCGCCACTTGCAGAGCTGCTTGCAGATTGGATTGCAGTTCCGGGCTCATAGCCTCATCTTCAGAGCTGTAAACCACGGTCGGGAACGTATTGCCTTCTTGCGCTTCGAATTTCAGATAACCTTCGATTACGCCATCCTTAATATCCTTATTCAGAGCGGCTTCATCAGCCGTTTCGTATTTCACCAATTCATAGGAGGTTGTCGGCAGGTTACTCCAGGTAGTCTCCAGTTGTTCAGCGAGCGTCTGCTCCTGTCCGTATACCAGGCCGATGCGGGTGGTTTCTTCAGAGCCTGCTTTATCTCCTGTAAACATTTGGATCAGAAAAGGAAGATTGATCCCGATCGTAATAATGAGTGCAAAAATCAAGGTTGAAACGAGAAAGGACTTTGTTCTTATTTTATTCATGAACGTAAATCGGATAACGGTCCACATATTATTCATTGGATTCACCTACCGCCTTTATGAAGATTTGATTGAGTGTCGGCTCCTTCACTTCAAACCGATGGATCGTGCTTTGCGACATGGCTGTATTCAAAATGCTTTGCGCTGCATCAACCTGGCTGATCCGGATGGAGTAGCCATCTTCTGTTCGCTCCACAGCCGTTACGCCAGGCAGGGCTTCAAGACCCCGGACTTCACCGGACGTACCGAGCACCACTTCTTCACGAGGATACTTGGATTTGATATCCTTCAGATTCCCCTTCACTACCGTATTGGAGCGATGCAGAATGGTAATGTTCTTACACAACTCCTCAACATGTTCCATCCGGTGGGTGGAGAACAGAATGCTTGTGCCCTTGTCGCGGAGTTCTTTTACTGTTGATTTCAGAAGTTCGACGTTCACCGGATCCAGTCCGCTGAAGGCTTCGTCCAGAATCAGAATTTGCGGGTCATGAACAACCGCTGCGATAAAGCCCATTTTTTGCTGGTTACCCTTGGACAGTTCCTCAATCTTCTTATCGTAATAGTCCGGTACTTCAAACCGTTCCAGCCAATATTTCAAACTCTTATCCGCGTCTTTCGCGGACATGCCCCGCAGCTGTGCCAAGTAGGAAATCTGCTCACTGACTTTCACTTTCGGGTATAACCCGCGCTCCTCCGGCAAGTAACCCATAATGTGACGCAGTTCCTTGTTATACGGCTTTCCGTTATACAGAATTGTTCCGTCATCCGGGTAGATCAATCCAAGCACCATTCGCATGGTGGTTGTTTTGCCGGCGCCGTTCGCACCCAGCAGTCCGTAGATTTCACCTTCCTCAACCTGAAGCGAAATCTGGTTTACCGCCGTTTTGTCCGCATAAATCTTTACTACATTGTCTAATTGCAATCGTTGCATATCGTATAAACCCCTCTCTATCCTAGTTCTGCACATTGGCAGGAATGTTTCCATCAATCCATAATCGAAGCACTTCATCCAGCTCCAGGGAACGGGTCTGAATAAACGGTATGCCTGCAGACTGCAGGATCTTCTCCACTTCCAAGCATTCCGTCGTTATAAAAGAAATCGTAGTCGCTGTCTCTTGTTTGAAACTCAGAATACCCGGCAGTTCCTCGACAATGGAGGCATCCTCTTGAATCCAGCACTCCTTCCAGTTATCCAGCAGCGAGTCCTTCTCCACCATGCCCAGCAGCTTCCCATGATGGATGAGAATGACGTAGTCCGCCAGACGACGAATTTCATCCACCACATGGGTTGAGAGCACGATTGTTGTGTCCATGGACTTCATCACTTTGTGCAGCTGATCGATCATCAGCTTCCAAGCGAAAGGATCAAGACCGGAAGAAGGTTCATCCAGCAGCAAGAACTTGGGCCTTGGCGCAAGTGCAGCGGCAATCTCAAATTTGCGTCGTTCCCCTTTGGACATCTTGCGAAGTTTTACGCCCCGCGGGACATCGAACCGGGATAACAGCTCATCGAAAAAATAACCGTCCCAAGTGTCATACCAGGATGCGCGAAAGCTGGCCGCTTCATCCACCGACATATTCTGTTCCTCTACGCTCAGCTGTTCAGGTACGAAGCCCATTTGTTTACGGATGGAGACGGGAAGCTCTCCCCGGTAAGGCTCGCCGAACCAAGTAATCTCCCCTTCGTCCGGAAACACGGTCTGCATCATCATGTTCAGCAAGGTGCTTTTCCCCGAGCCATTAGGCCCCACCAGAGCAACAATATATCCTTGAGGGATCGATAATTGTATCGGACCGATGGTTTTCGTTTTCCGTCGTTTAATGACATTACGAAACTCAATAACATGCGGTTCCATGGAATGTTAGCGACCTCCTTTTGTGTCATATTTTTCGCGGACAACTTCCATGAACATCTCTTTCATCTCATCTTCATTGAATTGAACGGCAAGCCCTTTATCTACAGCAGTCCTTAATGCCTCTATAACCGCATCGCGTTTATATTGTTCTCGGGCCTGGTCGCCGACACCAGCAACAAAAGTTCCCGTACCTTGTCTCGTTCGCAGCAACCCTTCATTCTCAAGATCCTGATACACCCTGCGCACCGTAATAACGCTACACTTCAGATTCCCGGCAAATTCCCTAATGGATGGCAATAGCGTTCCCTCCTCGATCTGACCGCTAATAATGAGCGAGCGCAGCTGTGTTTCAATCTGGTGATATAAAGGCTCTGCGCTATTTTCATTGATCTGTATCAGAAGTCGCACCTTTTACCACCTCGCTTTTCTAAGAACATAAACCCGTGCCATCGCAAGCCATACGGATTCATCTTCATATTCTTCATGATAAATCCCGGGTCTGCTGCCGAATGCAGGTTAATTTGCTCATAAGCAGCATAGATGCCAATCCCACAATCAGGGAGCCCCACATCACCGGAGATAACAGCCCCCATTTGATGGAGGCGTCCGCTACGAATTCGAAGATGCTGTAGCCCAGCAAGCTTAGTACGGCGACCGATCCGGCAATGAGCGGATTCAGAAGAACGGTGTTCCTGAGATACACCTTGCCGCTGCACATGTTTTCCCAGTAAATAAAAGGCCCCGTTAATAAAAATCCGACACCGACCCACGTCAGCATAAAGGCGATATATTCGGGAATAGCCATCGCACTTCTTAGGTGATTCCCCATTGCGTAGATGAATCCATAAAACACGATGCTGTTGATGGCAAAAGCGATCAGGCTATTTATGATCCGACTAACAAAAATCGCGGAAGCCGGCACCGGTATGCTCCGGTAAAAGTACAGCATTCGGGTGTATGAATCCTCGTTCAAATATTTGAAGGACCTTCTGTTAAATACAAAACCTACAAAAGGAGCAAAAAGCACCATGATAAAATCGACAAATGGGTTGTTGTATTCCTCTAGATGCTCAAACTGAACGTTTATGACGAAACTCGTGGAAAGCCCCATGTACAGCATGAACAGTATCGTCCATATGAGTTGGAACTTATCGCTTGCGAAGTCTTTCTTCACGATCTTCATCGCATTATGGAAAACCTGTTGCAATGCGTCTCATCCTTTCATTCCTTCATATATTCATTTCGTTTTATCATCGCAGTCTAAGTTTCACTGTGCTTAGTGTGATTACTGTGCTCACTGTGTATATCTTTATACACAGTATATAGTGTGTATATAAACAGTGTCAATAGAAGTTGTAAAAAAACACCTGGCAGAGGTTTCCTGCCGGGTGTCACTCTCCCCTGCTGCGGCTCATTCAAGAGCTTCCCTGCACGAGGGGAGTGTAGCCGTGGAGGAGACCTGGCGTTCGCCTTTGAAACCGGGAAACATCCATTTCATCTCATCCCAGTTTCCTGGTTTCAACAGCGACCGGAACGGATACACTCCCCACCACATCCCTCACATTGCCTCTTAAATGAGCCGCTCCTCAAATTAAAAAACACCCGCCAGATCTCTCTGACGGGTGTTCTCCCACGCTTACATTCCAAATATCACTTTCCATACAGGCTGAGTATGCCCGCCCGGATATAACAGGTACAGCAAGGTATACACGGCTACGCCGGTAATGGCGGTAAAGAACCAGATGATCGACGTAACTCTGCCCCACTTGCGGTGCTTGGAATACTTCTCCTTAAAGCCGAGGGTCAATGTCGTGATCCCAAAGACCGCTGCTACGGTAGCCAGTACAATGTGGAAGACCAGGAATACCTGATAATACGGCTTTAGATCATCGGGACCACCCCATGCCGTGTTGCCGATGAATACGGTGCGCGAGGAATAGATGATAAAGAAGATGACAGCCGCGACGGCCGCCCAGATCATCACTTTCTTGTGGGCTTCGCGCTTCCCCTTAATAATAAGACCCCAGCCAATCGCTACCAGCACGGCGCTGATGACAATAAACGTTGTACTGACCGTGGGAAAAATAAAAAACCAATCCATATGGATCCCCCTTCAATAATCCTGTTACGCCTGATTGAGCTTGCCGGGAGGAATCTCGCCAGGCAAAGGATCGTCTTCCTGATTTTCTCGTTTGTACCAATGAAAGAACACATAGGCCAGCATCGAAGCAAAAATAATCTCTTGGAAAAACTTCATGATGATCCCGCCCACTCGCTGGTCAATTGCAGGCTCTAGATATCCAAAGAACTCAGGTCCGCCGAATTTACTAAGCAACGCCGAGGTATCGCCAGCTACGCAGTACCCCATCGCCTTTGCCCATACCACCGGATCGCTATAAGTTGCGTACATCGGCTCGCTCGAGAAAATAATGAGCGCACATGCCGGTGTCAGCAAGACCATATTGAGAAAAATATACCCCATTTTCAAAAGCCCTGAGGACTTGTCCTTCTCCGGGATCGGGTTAATAATGGCCCACCACATCAGCAGCGAGGCGATAAACAGGATTGAATAGTACAAACGGTGCACCCAGAAATTCAACATAACAAAATCATGGATAACCGGGATGTGATAAAAAGAAAATAAGCCGTTAAACAGAACCGCGGCAACAATCGGACGTGCAAGGAAACCGAGATTCTTAAACGGATTGACCTTATCGAAGGCACGCCACATCCAAACAGGAATACCCAGAATCAAGAGCGGCATCGCCATTAAATAGGACATTGCCATACTGACCATGTGAAACGAGAACATCGTATGCCCCAGCAGTTCAATGGGTCCACCCTGTGCAAGATAGAACGCAAGCATACCGCCTACAAACAGTGTTCTCCTCCCTGCGGAAACCGGAGCACTCCCTTCGAATCGATTGCTCAGCGGCCCGGTCAACAGGAAGTAACCTGCTGTTACGAGCAGCATAAATGCTAGGAACAAGGGACTCCATTTATCTGCAAAACTAAAATATTCTAAGCCCAGCATGCAAAAACCTCCCCATAACGGGTTAAATTCTGTCCAAATTGTGACACCTACCTACGATTTAAAAAAAGAGGGGGCTGAAAGTAGCCCACCTCTTTTTCATTCTACCACCAAACCCAGAACAGTGCCATGACAATACAGGTACTAGCTACGAAGAAGCCGCCAATCATAAACAGGATTGGCATTAGATGCCCTTTGTCCTTCAAGTGCATCCAGTAACCCATTTGTACGAACACCTGCAACACAGCCATAACCAGCAAAATGATGATCGTAAATGCTGTGTTGATGCCACCGGCTGCGACAGCCGCAAAAGCAATCGCAGTCAGGACAATGGAGAAAATAAAGACAACAATGTGTTTCTCAGGGCCTTCCACACGATGGCGGTGTTTAACTGTAGGCCCCTCATTAGATTGTTGATTCGCAGTCATTCCTTAGCCCACCTTTCCAAGAAGGTATACGACCGAGAAGATGAACACCCATACAACGTCGATAAAGTGCCAGTACATGGCAGAAACATATACCTTAGGTGCTGTAACCACGGTTAACCCTTTTCTGTACAGCTGAGCGATCAACAGGCTGATCCACACAACCCCGAAAGCAACGTGGGCACCGTGGAAGCCAACCAGCGTATAGAATGCAGACGAGAATGCACTCGTCTTCATGTTAAACGATTCATGCACAACATATTCATAGAACTCATAAATCTCAAGGCCAAGGAACCCAAGACCCAGAACAACGGTTACGATCAGCCACAACTTCAGCTTCTCGATTTTGTGACGGTGAAGCGCCTGAATGGCGAACACACTGGTCAAGGAACTGACAAGCAATATCAGCGTTGCTGCTGCCGTAATTGGCAGAGAGAACAGCTCGGCTGCGGTTGGGCCTTCGTTGTTCTGGCCGCGAAGCGCCAGGAACGTTGCAAACAACGTACCGAAGAGCACGGCCTCTCCACCGAGGAAGAGCCAGAAACCAAGAACCTTATTACGGCCTTCGAGTGTTGCCTTCTCCGGCTCGTGAGGAAGTTCGCCGTTTACATGTTCAGCGTGACTCATGCTTTCCCCTCCCCTTCCAGTTCTTCAACTTCGATGTGATATCCATGATCATCGTACAGGGAACGAGCGATCATAGCCGCGAACGTAATCAGAAGACCAACAATCAGAACAATATATTTATTGAAGATTAAGCTCATGAACGAATTTGAGAAGTCCTCCGTGCTAAACATGAAACCAAGACCCGCGATAAACAGACCCAGTGACATTACAAACGGTAGAATACTTGGCGAAGGCATGTGAATCGGACCAACCGGTTCGGATGGTGTCATCTCTTTGTTGCCTGCCATCTTCTCTTTCCAATAAGCGTCAATGCCGCGAACAAGCGGAATTTGCTTGAAGTTGTACTCTGGCGGTGGAGAAGGAATGCTCCACTCGAGCGTACGGCCATCTTCCCATGGATCGTTCGGAGCACCAACCGGTTTTCTCGAAGTGACAACAACGTTTGCCAGGAAAGCCAAAACGCCGATACCCATCAAGATTGCGCCGATGGTACTTATAAAGTTAAGTTCGTCAAAATTCTGGTTCGGCAAGTATGAGACAATCCGCCGCTGCATACCTAGCAGTCCAAGGAAATGCTGTACGAAGAATGTCAAATGGAAGCCGATTGCGAACAACCAGAACGTCCATTTGCCAAGCGTTTCGTTCAGTACGCGACCGAACATTTTTGGCCACCAGTAGTGGAGTCCGGCAAACAATCCGAATACCAGACCACCAACGATAACGTAGTGGAAGTGAGCTACAACGAAATACGTATCATGGTACTGGAAGTCTGCAGGAGCAGATGCCAGCATGACGCCGGTAACCCCACCCATAACGAACGTCGGTACGAAACCGATCGCGAACAGGTTTGCACTGGTAAAGCGGATTTGACCGCCCCACATCGTAAAGAGCCAGTTAAAGATTTTGATACCGGTAGGAACGGCGATCAGCATCGTTGCGATGGAGAAGAGCGCATTCGCTACAGGTCCAAGACCTGTCGTAAACATATGGTGAGCCCAAACCATGAAGCCCAAGAAGGCGATCAGGATGGTTGCAAATACCATGGAGCTGTATCCGAACAAACGTTTACGGGAGAATGTCGGAATAACTTCTGAGATAATACCGAATGCCGGCAAAATCAGAATGTAAACTTCAGGGTGACCGAAGATCCAGAAAATATGTTGCCACAACACGGGGCTACCGCCAGCCGCAACATCAAAGAAATTGGCACCGAGCAAACGGTCAAAGCTGAGCAATACGAGACCTACCGTAACTGCAGGGAATGCGAATAGGATCATGGCCGATGTAATGAAAGCCGTCCATGTAAACATTGGCATTCTCATGAATGACATTCCAGGTGCACGCATCGTTATGATGGTAGCCAGGAAGTTGATACCACCGATCAACGTACCCAGACCTGCAATCTGAAGACCTATCGTATAGAAGTCTACACCATGTGTAGATGAATAGTCCGTTGTGGATAGCGGCGTATAGGATGTCCAGCCCGCATCAGGGGCTCCGCCCATAATCCAGCTAAGGTTAAGCAAAATTCCACCGAACAAAAATGTCCAGAATCCGAGCGAGTTCAAAAATGGAAACGCGACGTCGCGTGCACCGATCTGAAGCGGAATGACCGCATTCATCACGGCAAAGATAACTGGCATTACGCCAAGGAAGATCATCGTCGTTCCGTGCATCGTAATCAATTCGTTAAATACCTGAGCTGATACTAGATCGTTCATCGGCTTGATCAGCTGCAAGCGAATCAGAATCGCTTCAATACCGCCAATCCCGAAGAATAAGCCGCCCGCTATCAGGTATAATATACCGATTTTCTTGTGGTCAACGGTTGTAAGCCAATCCATTAACCCCGTGTAGCGTTTGACGCTATGGCTTTGAGCATGAGCGTGAGCCAAGGTTTGTACCCCCTTTTAAAGTTCTTGCTGCTGTATTAATAATCCAACTTATAATTGGCCAAGTAATCGGCGATCTGCTCGATTTCTTCATCACTGAAGCCGAGATCCTTCGGATTAGGCATCGTGTTGCCAGGTTTTACAGCCTGAGGCTCCATCAGCCATTCCACCAGGTTGTCTTTCGTCGGCTTTGTGCCTGGTTTGCCGCTTATGTCGTTCAGCAAGATACTCGCAATCGTCTCACGTGATCCAATGCCGGTCAGGTTAGGTCCCATTGCCCCGCCTTGGTCGCCCACAGCGTGGCAAGAAAGGCAGTTGGTTTTAAATTTCTCGGCGAGTGCCGCATCCGCAGGAAGCACTGCAGGTTCTTTAAATGCCGCAACCCATTTGTCAAATGCCGCATCGTCAACCGCTTTCACCCGGAATTCCATGAAGCCGTGAGAAGGACCGCACAACTCTGCGCATTTACCAATGTATGTATCCGCTTTGTCAGCAACCAGAGTCATGTAGTTAACGCTGCCTTCTGTGTTTGTATCCATCTTACCGCCGAGCGATGGTACCCAGAAGGAGTGAAGCACATCATTCGTTTTTAATTGGAAAGCAATTTTCTTGCCTACAGGAACAACCAGCTCTTGAGCGGTTCTTACGCCGTAGTCCGGATAATTGAACTCCCACCAGAATTGGTGAGAAGTAACTTCCACCTTAACTGCATCTGGATTGTTCCAGTCGTTCTCTCCATAAGCAAATACCTTTTGAATAGTAGGAACTGCAAGCACGAGTACCAAGAGCAGCGGAATCGCTGTCCAGATAATCTCAAGCTTATGGTTACCTTCTACTTGCTCAGGAATTTCATCTTGTCCCTTTTTTCTACGGAATTTAACAAGCACGTATGCGGCAATTCCAAATACCACAACCATTACGACGGTCATAATCGAAATGGAGAGCTTAATTAAATCCAGTTGACCTTGTGCTACCGGACCTTGTGGTCTTAGGACCGACAAATCCTCTCGGCCGCAGCCGGATAACACCAAAGCAAACATGGCCATCAAAGGAAGAAGACGCTTTACAGCCTGCCACCGTTTCATCATTGATCTACCCCACTTTTCCGATTTTCGTAGACTACCATCCGGCGCAAACAGCGGTAATCTACCTGCACAATCACGGATGAAGTAATCCTGTCAATTAAAGCAATCACTTATTAAATATAAGTTCATGGGTTGCTTTTGTCAATCATTCACAGGGAGTTCACAAATTGTTCGAAAAGTCGTCAAAGTCGCGCCGTTGCTGATTTTGCAATCGCTTTCAAACGGTATCTCCCACCCGACGACCTATCATTCGACATCCTCTGCAACCCGTCAGCGACAGCCTTCATAGCTATATATACAGTCATTTCCGCCTTTTTGAATCTGTATGCAGCTACTCCCCGTTCATCTGAGCCCCCATGATAAAGGAGGCGTTCTCCGCAAGCCTAGGCCACATCGCGAAGAATACCTTCTATTATTATGGTATATTTTTCGCGATCTTAATCCGTCAGAATAACAGCTCCTTCACGAGTAACCGCAATGGTATGCTCATACTGTACGCCTACCGATCCATCCGCACTGGAGATGGTCCAGCCGTCATCCCCCCAGAACACGGCACCCGAAGGTCCCAGGGTGAACACCGGTTCGATGGTAATCACCATTCCTTGTTTGAGTTTGAGTCCCCTTCCCGGAATTCCATAGTTCAGCACATCGGGCGGTTCGTGAATGGCCCGGCCGATGCCATGACCGACTAGCGATTTGACAATCCCGTAGCCTTCCCTTTCGGCAACCTGCTCGATCGCATAGCCCACGTCACCCAAGGTTGCCCCATGCCGTACCGCCTCGATCCCTTTAAACAACGCTTCATGCGTATGTTTCATCAGCTGCTTTACTTCTGGGGAAACCTTATCTACCGCATAGGTCCAGCCGGAGTCCGCCAGCCATCCGTTCTTGTTCACCACCATATCTATGGTCACGACATCCCCCGCTTTCAGCGGCCTCTGGTCGGGAAATCCGTGACACACCACATCATTTACTGATGCACAAGTGGCGTATGGAAATCCTTTATATCCTTTTTGCTCGGGAAAGGCTCCGTTCTTCTCCAGAAATTTCTCGACCCTGGCATCGATCTCGCTCGTTGTGATCCCCGGTTTAATGACTTTCGCTATTTCACGGTGACACGCAGCCAATATGCGTCCCGCCTCGCGGATATGTCCGATCTCTTCCTTACGTCTCAGCTGTATCCTCACATCTGTCCACTCCCTTATATCCTAATCGGATCGATTGCTAACAATATATGTAGGGAAAGTTGCAAAATACCCCTTGAAAATGGACTTTCCGAGAAGTATGAGCCTGTTGACTAAACGGGGACTCACAAACGCAAAAAAACCGCTTTCGGGACATTTGTCCCAAAAACGGTTTAACCATAGACTCTAAATGGTTCATGTCATTAGTCATTAACAAGGTAAAGATTCGATGCGTGTTGGTGATATTTTTATAGACCAGGTGCTATTACAGGTTACGAAACGGAGGAATTCAGCTTGCCAAGTTCATGCTCAACAACAAGAGTAAGCTCTTCTTCATAGCCTCCCATAATATGGTACTTCCGGACATACTCCTTTACAAATTTTTTCGGATCTTTAGGCCGGAAAATTCGTGTCATTTCCCGCAGACTTTCCTTAACCTCATTGTGACCTTTCGTTGCCATGATGGATCCCTCCCAAAACGTGTGGAATAAAATTACTCCGTTTAAAGAGAATGCCGAAAAGATCTACCTCATTAAGTTGAAGCCATATTGCAGTTCTTACGGTGATGATTAGGTTGATATTCAGCAACTTACCAATGCACCTGACACTATACATACCCTAACAGCATGCAACTGAATCATTAATATATTATATCATATTCTTCTGTTTGTTTCATCTTTCCCAAAAAATGTTTTTATGTCCTATGTTTTTTCATCAGGTCATTCTTTGTGCCCGGAATTGGTTAAGATACATTCAATCGAACCTCCCGCCAACTCTAGAAATCAGTGAATATCACAAATTGATACTCAGAATAACATATGTAAGATACAAGGAGGCTTTTAAATATGATGTCGAATACCCAGTCTTTTCTCCACTCCTCTGTTGACATAAGCTCGCCTATTCCTGTCGCGGAGCCTGAAGACGCAGGCCTTCAGCGCGATGTGCTCGATCAGGTCGATCAGATTATTCAGAAACAATACCCGAAAATGCGCAGCTTTCTTCTGCTCCATGCCGGCAAACTCATCTACGAACGCTATTACAACGGTCATGGCATTACCTCGCTGAATGATCTCAGGTCCGCTACCAAGAGTTTTACGTCTGTATTATGCGGCATCGCCCACTCACGCGGCGAATTACCTGACCTGAATTCCTCAGTAATTGACATCTTCCAGCGATATGTTCCCGAACGAGCCCATCCCCTATTGCAAAAGGTTTCCCTTCATCATCTGCTGACGATGACCTCAGGCTTTGCGTGGCAAACCGGTAAAAAGCTCGGGGAACCGCTTATTCACCGGTTCCACCGCAACCGAAAATGGACGAGCTTCGCGCTATCCCTCCCTGTCATTGAACAGGAAATGGGCCTCTTTCAATACCGGAGCATTGATTCCCATCTGCTCTCCGTTGCCATTAGCGAGGCTACAGGAATGGATGCTTACGCCTATGCCAGACAACATGTATTCGAGCCGCTCGGCATTCGTCATACCGCCTGGTCCCCAAGTCCCGAGGGCCACAGTATGGGTCACATTGGCCTCTATCTTACCTCACGCGACATGGCCAAATTCGGTCTTTGCTGCCTGAATGGGGGACGTTGGCAAGGTACAACACTCATCCCGGAATCATGGCTTAAGCAAGCACTCGCTCCGCAGGTTGAGGGCTATCCCGCGTTTGGCGATTACGGATTCCAGTGGTGGACCGGAGTTCAGAACGGGACTCCCTTTGCACTCGCACACGGCCATGGAGGACAGCAAATCTACCTTTTCCCCCAATTGGGTACAGTCGCCGTATTTACGGCCGACAGCAAGGTCAGCCGCTGGAAGAACCCGCGGTTTCTGCTGGAGCGCTATATTCTCGATGCTCTAAAATCAATATCCGCAACGTCTTCGCCAAATAGCTGACAGATCGCCAGCGTCGGACTCTGTGCAAGAAGCACTCGATTCGTTGGCACGCCTATAACCTGACCTTTCATGCAAATTTCAGCGGATAGTACCTCCTCTTTCTGGTTACTTTATGCGATATGAATCATTTCTAAAATCAAGCCTGAGAGGAGCATGCGACATGTCCGGTAAAGACAAGGATCTCCACCCTATTTCACGAGAAGAGGTTGAAGTAGACGGAACCTACACGAATGAATGGGGACGGGAGGAATATTTGAAACGCGGCGAGGAATTTCCGTTCGATCCCCAGAAGGGCTCCACGGAGTGGCGGCTGGCGGAGTATGATTTTGAAAACCACCATCGAGGCATGACAGATGAGCGACTGGTTCCGAAGGAAAAAGGTCCTGATAAACAGGTGAATGCCGAATCTCCGCTGCGGCATGATGTGGAAGTAGATTAAAACCCTTGCATATCGGCAGTGAAGAGATGATTCATCAGACCTGCTTATAAAAGGGTGATATGACATGCGAAAATCGAAGCGTCTTCTGCTATGGCTGATCCCGATCGCCATCGTAGGAGCCATATGGCTTGCAGCTTCTATCGTGGAGCCGGAATACGCCTATATACCACCGGCACATAAGCTTGAGAATACCACGCAGCTCCAAGCCCAGCAAACGGGTTTCATTCGTCAGTATGATATCTGGGGCAAGACGCTTACGGTTCCCGGTACCGCCTTGAAGGATCAGGACCCCAGATTAACAGCCGCCCATGGCGCCGTTGAGGTGACGAAAGAGCTGCTTGCCTTAGGGCGCCGTACACTGTATGAGGAGTCCTTTGGCAATGAGGTGTTTTTAACGGATATCTTGGGGATCGTCGATGGTCCGATGAAGCTGAAAAACGTGGCAAAAGCTATCGCCGAGTTAAAGGGACGCGGAACAACCAATCTACGCGTTGAACTCGATCAGGATGTTACGATCGGCGACAAATCCTTCCGTAAGGGAGATAAGATTGATACCGGCTTTGACGTAGCCAAAGGCGCCTATTCCCCCATTGGCGTTACGGTTAAATATGCCGAAGGCAAAGCCCGCATCGGCGTTAGCTGCATGGCCTGCCATGCGACCGTAAACCGGGAAACGGGAATGGTTGTGGAAGGAGCGCCCAATTCCGATCTAAACCTCGGTTTAATGCTGGCACTGGCCTCGAATAGCGCGGCGTATTTTACCCATACTGACATTACGAGTCTGGTGGATTATGTTAAGAATGAGCAGCGTACGGTTGTAAACTCTAAAGGAAAAACCGAAGCGCTGCCCGATCCTACCCTACTAGAGAAAGCCGTTGACGAAAATCTGATCAAATGGATGCCCGGCACTTTCGATACAACCGTGGATCTGGTGAGCGACGTGACCCAAATTCCCGATATGTTTACGAAGGGCGATCATCCCTACAGCTGGAGTGGCTTCGCTACCATGGGTCCCTTCAAGGGACTTAGTACCTTCAGCAACAATGTTCACGCCCAGAATACGGACACCCTGAGTCAAACTGAGGTTAGCGAACCGTTATGGGGGATCGATAAAGAGATTTATGTGGGCACCATTCTGCAAAATGCAGCCCATCGCAAATTCCGCTATGATCCGAGCAGCGGGCTGAAGCCAACCGAATTCTTTAACCGGCTGGATCCCAATCCTGGAACCCCCGGCGTGAATGAGGTGATTAAGATTCCGAATTTCCCGAAGGTTTCAGCCATCGCACCGAACGGGCTGTACATCAGCTCGCCGGGATTCAAGGCTGGGGAGCAGGTTAACGCCATGTCCGCCTATCAGAATACCATCCGTCCGCCTGAAACGGATCCCAAGGAAATCTCGGATGCCAAAACGATCAACCTCGGAGCGGAAGTCTTCAAAAAAGCACAATGCATCACTTGCCATGCTGGCGACTTCTTTACGAATAATCGCGTTATGCGCGCGACCGAAATTGGTACCGAGCCTGCTAGGGCCAAGGCTTTCCATCGTACGCAGAACGCTTTTGGCGAAGCAGAGTTCTATCCACCCGACACGCCTGTGCCGATCCCTCCGGATGCCAAGGTAACCAAAATCCCGCTGGATGATATCGCCCCCGAACAGATCGAGTTGGGCTTCGGCCATAAACAGTTGGGCGGCGGTTATAAGGTCAAAGGGTTGATCGGTCTTCGCTGGTCCGCACCGTATTTGCACGACGGCGGCGTAGCGGTTGGGCCTGAGCTGACACAAACCGGCGTCTCGCAGACGCTTATGAAAGGGATCCACCCGGACCCATACAACAGCCTGAAAGCCCTGTTTGACCGCAAGCTGAGACTGCAGGTCATCGAGGCGAACCGCAAGGATTCAAGGCTGAGAGACACCCATGTCACCGGTCAGGGGCATGAGTATTGGGTGGACGAAAGCAGCGGTTTCACGCAAGAGCAGCAGGATGCTCTCGTGAAGTATCTGCTGCAATTAAAAATGAAATAAGTTCGGGATTTAACCATCATACTTTGTCCCATCGGCTCATAAGGTAAGGTATAAAGCTTGCCCTACCCCAGTACCGGTCTAAGACAAGGAGTTGATGAGATGTCCCCTTTCAAATCGTCCACAGGACTTCCCGAGAATCTGGCGGCTACGCTGTGCTATCTATTTCCGATGGTCGGAGGAATTCTGTTTCTATCATTAGAAAAAAGAAGCCGCTACGTCATATTCCATGCTCTGCAGTCCTTGCTGGCCTTCGGCATCCTGGCCGTCGCTCACCTGCTGTCGAGCGCGGTGCCCATCATCGGCCTACTGGCCTCCGCCCTCCTGGCGCTGGTCGGCGTCTTGATGTGGCTGGTGCTTATGGCCAACGCCATTCAGGGAAAATGGTTCAAGCTGCCCTGGATCGGCAATATTGCAGAGAAACAAATGCAGCGAGTCTAAAGATTTTGTACCTCACGTAAAAACGGCTACCTTCACTCTATGAAGGTAGCCGTTTTGTTGGGGTTCGAACTAACGGGACCGGACAAAAAAAGCAGCCGGAGTTCATCCGGCTGCTTTTAAAGACATTTGTTATGCAGCGTGTCCTTCTGCTGAATCACCTTGCTCTGTGGAAGTGGGCTTGGTATTTCTCAAACCATTGAAGATCAGGTTTAGCACAATCGCTGTCAAGCTGCCCGCCACAATGCCGTTATCGGCAAGAATACGCAGGTTGTCAGGCAGACTCGCGAACAGACCCGGTACGGTTGTCACACCAAGGCCCATGCCGACGGAACATGCAATAATAAACAGGTTCTCGTGTCGGTTAAGGTCTACTTGATCCCCTAACATCCGAATACCAGAAGATACAACCATGCCGAACAGGGCTACCATGGCTCCACCCAGAACGGATGTTGGTACAAGCTGTGTCATGGCGGCAATCTTCGGAACAAATCCGATCAAGACCAGCAAGCCGCCTGCCACAACGATCACGTCACGCGTCTTCACACGGCTCATCTGAATCAGACCCACGTTTTGAGAGTATGTGGTATAAGGGAACGAATTGAAAATACCGCCTACCACAATCGCAAGACCCTCCGCACGGTAACCACGGGACAAATCCTTGGAGGTAATGTCACGATCCACGATTTTGCCAAGCGCCATAAATACGCCTGTCGATTCGGCAACACTGACAATCGCTACCAGAATCATTGTCATGATCGGAACGATCTTAAACTCCGGCGTACCAAAAAAGAAAGGCTGCGGAGCACGGAACCAGCCGGCTTCGCGCAGCGGGGTTAAATCCACTCCACCGTAGAATGCCGCTACCAAGGTGCCTAGAATAAGACCTAGAAGTACCGATATCGAACGCAAGAAACCTTTGGCAAACCGATTCATGATAATGATGAAGGCAAGAACGCCGAAGCCAAGGGAAATGTTGAGCGCACTGCCAAAATCCTCGCTGCCTTGACCGCCGCCAAGGTCATTCAAAGCTACGGGAATCAGCGTCAACCCGATAATTGTAACAACCGAGCCTGTCACGACAGGCGGGAATACCTTAATCAGCTTACCGAATAAACCGGAGAACAGAATGACAAATAAACCGGAAGCGATAATCGCTCCATAAATTGCCGACATCCCGTGCTTCTGCCCGATAATGATCATCGGACCTACAGCCTGGAATGCGCAGCCGAGCATGACCGGAAGACCGATACCGAAGTACTTGTTGCCGAATACCTGCAGCAAGGTTGCAACCCCGCAAGCAAGCAGGTCGATGGCGATGAGATACGTCAGCTGCTCCGTAGTTAAGCCGAGCTGCCCGCCAACGATAAGCGGTACGATGATAGCCCCTGCGTACATTGCCAATACATGCTGTAAACCCAATGAAAAGGTTTTGCCCGGACTCCGATTTTTATCAAAAATCGGTTCTTGCACCGCTTGTTTCTGTTGTTCCATGGCTCCTTGATTCCCCCCAATTAAATTGTCAGCTTTCGGTCTATGCGAATGTCACTACGCCATCTTCAAGTGATGCAATCCGTACGAGCGATTCTACCCGGTAGCCCGCTTCGGCTAACAAGCGTCCTCCTGGTTGAAATGCCTTTTCAATGACGATCCCGATGCCTACCACCTCGGCGCCCGCCTGCTCTACGATTCGAGCAAGCCCGAATGCCGCCTCGCCGTTAGCAAGGAAGTCATCCACGATCAGCACTTTATCGCCGGGTTTGATGAATTTCTTCGCGACCGTAATTTCGTTCGTCTCCTGCTTGGTGAAGGAATACACCTTCTCCACGAATATATCCTCACGGAGGGTCAGCGACTTCTGCTTCCGTGCAAAGATGAGAGGCACTTCCATCTCAAGGGCGGTCATAATGCCGGGCGCGATGCCGGAGGATTCAATGGTCAATACACGAGTCACGTTCGCTTCCTTAAACAATCGCGTAAATTCCTTCCCCACCTCTTTCATCAATACCGGGTCCATCTGGTGGTTCAGGAATGAATCCACCTTAAGTACCTGTCCGCTTAATACAATGCCTTCCTCTTGCACTTTGTTCTGCAGTAATTGCATGATGCTCCCCCTTAAATTTGTTTACATTCCAAGCAAAAAAAGCCCACTTCCTCCTTTCACCGAATCGCCGGGAAAGAAACAAATGGGCATAAGCAACAAAAACGCACCGTGAGCCACCTGAGGTCAAATGGAATTGACCTGGCTTGTCCGCTGCTGCTGCTATAACCCGTAGTCCAATCATTTCCGGTGATCGGGTAGAGACATGCAGGCCAATTCCTGCACCTATACGAGAAAATGTATAATATCCAAATTCCTTAGAATGCTTACGTGTAAATGTTATATTTCCGAATGAATGAAGTATAACGCATTCCCTATGAAAAAATAAAGTGAAAATTTACGGAAATAATAAACTGCCGGTCAATTAAAGGAAAAAAAGCTGCCCCATAAGTTTCATGGGACAGCCTGCAGAGGCACTAAATCCGCTAAAAAACCTCCATAATCGATTCCATAGGATCACCGATGGGCACCGACACATCCCCGTTTACATCAACCAGCTGGATACGGAGCGTATAAGTTCCACCATGAGCTTGCTGCTAGGGGAATAAGATATCATTCCCATTCCCTTCCATTTCCATGTCGCCAGCGGTTAAACCTGCGTTCACTCGGTATACCCCTCAACCCTCAATATCATCTATTGAAATGTAACATGGATTTGAACAATCTCGGAGCGGGAACCCAGACGAATCGGCGGTCCCCAGAAGCCGTAGCCCGAGGAGACGATGGAATGCATCTGGCCTTTTTGCAGATATCCCCAATCATTCTCGAACATGGCCTTCGTAATCAGATGTGCCGGGAATACCTGCCCACGGTGCGTATGCCCAGAAACGATAAGGTCTACGCCCTGCTGCTGTGCTTCCTCCAGCGCATTCGGCTGATGATCAAGCAGAATGATCGGCTGGGATAGATCGGTCCCATCCATGATCGTGGACAATTCGGCCCGCTCCTGATCCTGTTTATCCCGTCTGCCAACCAGCGTCAGGCCCTCCACCGTCAATTTCTCATCATACAGCACGGTCATGCCGCTCTGCTCAAGAGCCACGATCAGTTCCGGAATTTCCCCTTCGAATCGGTCATGATTGCCCAGTGAGGCATACACACCATACGTTGCCTGGATACCGGTCAGAATCTGATCGATCCCCTGGCGTAAATAAGCATCCAGGTCGTCATCGATGATATCGCCTGGAAACAATACCAGATCCGGCTTTAAGTCATTGATCTCCTTCACCATGCGCGCAGCATGGGCTTTACCTGACAAGACGCCGAAGTGCATGTCGGATGCCATAACGATATTCAGCTGCTCAAGTGTGCCGGCGTTCTTATCTACGTGAATATCATAAGCTCGAACCGTTGGACTATACGCATTAAATGAGCCGAAACCGATCACAATCACCATGAGCACCAACACGATAGAACCCGCCGCCTTCTCCAGGCCATCTCTTCGCAATGCCGTCAATCTCAGCAGCCACAACATGATATGCATCAACGGGAGAAGGATGATCAGGACATAGAAAATAGCCATCCAATACGATCCTATCACACTCAACACGGTGAGGTTACCAAAGAACCGTCCTGAAATAAACGATGTCGATGCCACCGTCAGTACGACTATGTATGTCCATTTGAGCACAAGGGATGGACCCGGTTTCATCCAGCTCCATACGCTTCGACCAATATAATAAACCAGCAAGCCGTAAATCAATAATGCAACGATTCCTGCAAAAATAAACATCTCCATCCCCTTCCGTACATCCATTATAACAAGCGGATTTTGCGAATCCCAGCGGACGTTACGAAAGGCAGATGGGGTTATTCATTTCTTCGCAAGTATGATGTCTCCAGCAAGCCGTTACAAGCCCGTGCGCTGTTTAGGCAGCAGCTCGTTTAGCAGCGATTTCAGATTGCGGTCTTCCGTATATTTTTCTTGACCCATATCGAGTTCGTTCACACGTATATAAGTATAACTTTCCGTGGGATTCTCCGGTTTAAAAAGAAGTTCATCATGCGGGTCAGGTACCACCTTATACTCCATTTCATGAAACATATCGAGCAGCTGCTGACCTGTAGGATTCTCTCCTTTATCCACAAAAATCAATCCCCGAAGCTTCTTAGGTTCTTCCTTATGTCCCACTGTAAAATGAACGATGCATTCCATGCTCATTCATCCCCCTTCTCTTGGTTGTCATGATTGCGATTAAAAACCGCCTCATTCATGCTCTCCTACCAGCTACATACCTTCATTCCCACGTGTTGCTGGATCTTAAGCAAATAAACGCCAAGATAAATCCCGGCGTTCCTTATCTATATGTTTATTACATTGTACGATGAACCATAATGTCTAACTGTGACAAAAGTCACTTCTAGAAAAGCTTCCCATGAGCTGAGCCGAAACCCTAGGCCGTATTTCGACTGCTATCCCCGTCCATTGAGTTAGAATCAGCTTCATGCTCCGCTAGTTTGGATTTCGGTTCCGGAGCCTGGTCTTCCTGAGCTTCGGCATCGGCTTCCGCATTAAGATACAGGCTCTGGATCAGACCAAAGTGCTCTCCATAACGCGCCTCCAGCTGCTCACCCATGTCCTGTTCAAGCTGGAACAATACCATCTCCTGAGTAAAATGATGCAGCAGGAGCTCCGCTAGTACCGGATGCTCCGTGATGACCGCTCCTGTATCATATTCCCCGCCGCGCATCCCTAATATGCACCACTGCCGGTCCACAACAAAGGAGAATTTCCGGCCGCCTCCTCTGCGCTCCGCCAGGCCGTTCCAGCCAGACCATGCCAGCGTTCTTGAGAGTCCCTGGTCCGGGCCGTCACAAGCCCACAGCACCTTGACTCCCCTAGCCTCCGCTTCAGCCAGCGGTTCACGCAGAAGCGATGCCTCTTCACGCCAGACGTCAACCACGATCTCTTGTTTCGCTCGCTTCAATTCCCGGACGAGCACATCAAGCACCGCCTGATCTCCTTCCATACTAAGGAAGGGAGCAGCGGTACCGCTTCCTCGCGGCAAGCTCTTCTCAACAAAAGCGAGTGATGCCTCCACACGGCCGGATATCATTCGCGTCAGTTCCTCCGGTTTCAACGAACGGTAACGGACGGGTTCCCCGTCCATTCGCTCAAGTGCCCCTTGCCGCTCCAAACGCTGCATGGCTGCATAGACATTAGAGCGCGAAGCTCCAAGTCGTTTAGCTACCTCATAACCACCTGCCGGCCCATACTCGGCAAGGTCCACCATAATTTTCGATTCAATCTCCGTAAATCCCAAATTCCGCAAATGATGCAGCAATTGTTCCATAATATTAGTCCTCCCAAGATGCTCGAACGCTTGCTCTATCATTCATACTGTCATATTAACACTCGCGTTAAGGGCATGATCGTCCGAATCCCTATATCTTAAATCTGTTCAGCTCCGCAGCGCGGACACCATTTCGAGCCTTTTGGCAGGTCGACACTGCAAATCTGGCACTTCACCATATCGCGCGCCGCCTCATCATCACCAACATAGTCCTGACTTTGGTTATTCTCCTGCCAGAAACGAATGCGGCGGTCCAGTTCCAGCTGCCTCTCCCGCTCCCGCTCGAGTTCTTCCCAGTGACGGCGCTCCTTCTCCTGCTCCTCCTGCTTGATACGCAGCTGTTCCGGATCAACCTCCGGTTCAGACAGCTCCATTTCCTCGTGCTGCCGCTCCGGCTCCGGTTCATACATATCCGGCTCGTATGGATCCGGATTCGAACGGAAATCATAGGTATGCAATTCGTCCTGCTCCTGTTGTTCTTCAGCCGCTGCATATTCATGTTTATCAAACATGATCTTACGCTCAGGCTCCCTTGGTTCTTCCGCTGTTGACTTCTCAGGGTGAATTAAATTATCAAGCTTATTCCCACAGTATGGACAGAAATTTGCATCCAGCGCGACCACCCGCCCGCATTCACAGACCCGCTCATTCTTGAGGACCGCAATGCGGTTCCGAATTGCTTCGATTTGCTCCTGCAATCCATCGCAGGTTTGCGCAAGCTCGACCATTTCTTTTTCAGCCATCGCCATGTCCTGCTGACGGTAGCCCTCATAGAACACTTTACCCATCTGCAAGTAATATGAGTTCTTCTGCTGTTCGATTTCGGAAATTTGGCTGTTGAGCTTATTCACTTCCACCACGTGCTGAGCCTTTTCCGTTGCGCGGTTGGCTCCATCCTTGAGCTTTTGTAAAATATTCATTTATGAATCCTCCTCTTTCTCATATCCCGATTCACCAGCGAGCCGCCGGCGCATTGTCATATCTCTTCATTAAGGTTATTAACGATTTTTAGCTAGCCATAAACCGGCTATCCCATGTTTTTTTACCGTTTCGCATACTACTCATTGTGATGATATGCTCCTCATCGTCCAGTATACTGCCACCATGGTGATTCTATCATACCAAATTCCTTGCCCCATGTGAAAAAGGAAGCACCTTCCAACCCCGCTGCTGATTCATCCGTGTCCCGAACGTGTATATGATTAGAAAACTGGACAGTACCATGCCATTATACTGTCGGCTTGCAGCCTCGTCCTATTCCGAGCAGCCCTTAGCTGCCGAAGTCTGGAGGGATTTAATATGAGAAACGATAAAAAGACGTATTATGTTTCAGTCAATCACAATCTGATCCAGGATGTACCGAACGATACGAATGAATATGTCGTATATATGGATGATGAAGAGGTCTCCAAGCTGAGGGGGCTGCTGTATGAAGTCAGCAGCAGCGATCGGTATGCGTTTAAACGTACATTCGTCCCTTACAAGTCGGCGGATCATGACGATGCTGCCGAGCAATATGATGAACGAACGATGAACCTCTACCACTTTCTCCATGAACATGGTGATGAACGCACGCGCAAAACCATTGAGGACATGAATATCCTCGGCAAGCTGACCGACACCGGCTACGATGATCCCGGTTATGAGGACTCGCCATTAAATAAGTAAAGACTATCAGTCCGTACGTATATCGACGAACTTTCTCAGATGACAGACCGCATTTAGCGAAAGTTTTTCTTGCGAGATCAGGATGGTAAGCCTCTGAAGTTGATGCTTTCTTATCTCTTAAAATACGAATGAATCCCGGAGCCAAGCCGCCCCGGGATTCATTCGTATAACAAGAACATCGCCCGGCCTTGCGCAGGTCCTGTTCTACTTTATAGATTCGCAAGCCGGTGTACAAGGATAAAAAGTCCCGTTTATCCTACGACTATTAGCACAGCTTACAGTTTAATGTTCGCCTCATCGAGGTATTCTTCCAGCGTCATGCCGCTGTCGGCAATATCCGGCGCCAGATCCTTGCCTACATAACGGATATGCCATGGCTCGTATACATAACCGGTAATATTCTCGGCTCCTTCCGGATAACGAATGATGAAGCCGAATTCCGACGCGTGTTGCGCCAGCCACTGCCCTTCCGCCGTATGACCGAACGTTTCCTCCAGCGCATTACCTGCGCTTGGACTGGACACGTCAATCGTAAGGCCTGTCTGATGCTCACTCGTACCCGGCACCGCGCTTACACGATTAGCCTCGACTTCCCCTTTGGTACGAACATTATTCTCATATATACTTTTCTGACGGGCATAGGAACGGTATCCCGATACGGCGCGCAGTTCGATGCCATCCGCTTTGGCCGCATCGAACAATTCCTCGAGCGCGTCAGCCGCTTCTTTTCTCAGATGCCGTTTTTCATGCGGCTCATCAAAAGAAAATGGGACATTCGGCTCCACGAGATCACTTGGTTCATAACCATCAGGCAAGCTGCGCTGCTTATTTACAACCACCGTCATAGCCTCCGCGTTGGTTACGACCTGCTTGCCGTCGCTCTCCTGGATCGTGGCTTGAAGTGCATTCTCGCTGCGCTTCGCCATAACCGGATCCGCTGGCTGATTCTCAGCCCCTGCCTCTCCATTACCCGCGCCACCCTCAGGAATTGTGTTTCCTTCCTGGCCCTCGGCCGGCGACTGCAATTCCTGACCCTGTTCCTTACCGGAACCGGTATCATTCGATTGACATCCTGCCAGAATGGCCCCTGCTAACATCAAGGATGACAGCATTACGCTTGTAAATCGTGTTCGTTTTCCCGAAAATGCATTCATCTATTGCTTCTTCCTTTCCCACGGTTTGTCCTGACCCCATTGTACCTTATTCAGAATGAACAGAACAAACGAGTGGCTGTCGAATCCTGCCGGATAATCTCCGTTTACGTCAAATATCCGGCCGTTTCCCTCGATTTATGGCGCCGCTTCTATCAAATCCATTACAATTCTGTGATGGATTTCCAACCTTACGGCGACTTCAAATTGCGACGCTTCTGCTCGGCTTGTTTGGCCGCTCCGCGGGCAATCACGCTGAGCGCTTTGGAAGCGCCGCGAACGCCAGGCAGTAAGCTTGTCCAGTCGCCGACTGGACCTAGCTGATCTGCCGGAGGCGGCGGTGATAGCTGCACCGCCAGCTCGCTAAGCTGCGGGCCAGGCCGGTGCAATCGGCCCTCGGCCGCCGCTTCGGCCACCCATTCGCCCGGAGAAGGACCGGACGGTCCCTTCTCCTTCGCCCGGGTGGCCTTCTCTGCGGCAGAGCCGCCTGCTGGCGGCGGGGCTGCTTTGGCCCAGGCGTCGAAGACGCCGGCCAGCAGCGCTTCCCGCGGCAGCCCCAGCAGCGTCAGCTGCTGGAGCGGCTCTGCCGCAAGACGCAGGGCCGCGGCAGCCAGCAAGGCTGCGGCATGCCCGCAGGCCCTTTGGCCGCAGGTGCAGCGGGCATCGGCGGCCGGCTCTTCGCCCTGCAGGGGCGATGGCGCCAGCTCGGCCAGCCAAAGGGCGT
Source organism: Paenibacillus sp. FSL F4-0100 (assembly GCF_037993005.1). NCBI lineage: Bacteria > Bacillati > Bacillota > Bacilli > Caryophanales > Paenibacillaceae > Paenibacillus > Paenibacillus sp. FSL F4-0100. The sequence goes on along the minus strand of NZ_CP150303.1, from coordinate 866,710 downwards.
CCTGCCCTGCAAGCAGGCGGTACAGCGCCTGCGGGTCTTCCTCCAGATAAGCCAGCACCGCCTCACGGGCAGCGGGGTTCAGCGTCTTCACCTGAACGCTGACCTCATACGTCCCCGATGATTCATCAGCTCCATCCACTTTCCCCTTTAACCATCCAGGTTCGATCTCCAGCCTGATTCGTTCGGCCGATTCCGCAGATTCCATAGCCCACACCTCCCTGGCATCCATTTTTGTATGTCTTATCGGCTGCTCCATGCGCCGTACGCAATCCGGTTACATCCAATCTTGCTCCTGCAGCTCAATCAGCTGGCGGAGCTCACCGTCCGACATTTCCGTCAGCCATGTTTCGCCTGACCCGACAACCTGCTCGGATAACGCCTTCTTCTGTTCGATCAGCTCGTCAATCCGCTCCTCCAGCGTTCCCTGAGAAATCAGCTTGTGCACCTGAACGTTACGGTGCTGCCCGATCCGGAATACACGGTCCGTCGCCTGATTCTCGACCGCCGGGTTCCACCACCGGTCATAGTGAAGCACATGGTTCGCGCGGGTCAAATTCAGGCCTACGCCCCCGGCTTTTAACGAGAGAACAAAGAACTCGGGCCCCTCGCCTGCCTGGAATGCCCGTACCATCTCATCCCGTTCCCGTTTAGGCACCCCTCCGTGAAGGAAATACGGCTCCTTCCCGTATTTACGTCCAAGCATGCTTACCAGCAGTTCACCCATGCCCACATACTGGGTAAAGATCAACGCCGATTCTCCGACATCTGCGATGTTGTCGAGAATTTCAAGCATACGCTCCATTTTGCCCGAGGACTCCGCACGCACCGCGCGTCCTTCGTCATGTCGAAGCAGCTGCGGATGATCGCATATTTGCTTCAGCTTGGTGAGGGACGAAAGCACGAGTCCCTTGCGGGCTATGCCCGACCGGCTCTCGATCTGCCCCATCATCTCATCGACAACCGCTTGGTACATCGCGCCTTGAACCTCGGTCAGCGGGCAATATGATTTCAATTCCAGCTTCTCCGGCAGATCCTTGCGGATATCCGGATCGCTCTTGAGTCTGCGCAGCATGAATGGAGATACCAGCTTATGAAGCTCACGGAATCTCTCCTGCTGCCCCTCTCCTGGCGCATAGCGCTGACGGAAGGTGTTAAAGGAGCCGAGATATCCCGGATTGAGAAAATGAAAGATCGACCACAGCTCCGCCAAACGGTTCTCCACCGGTGTTCCGGTCATGGCAATACGGTGAGGCGCGGATAATTTCATGACGCTCTGCGCTTGCTTCGTACGGTAATTCTTAATGTATTGTGCTTCGTCGAGCACCACACTCGACCACTGGATAGCGGATAAATCACCGCCGTCTCTTCCCGCCAAGTGATAGGTGGTCAGCACGATATCATGATTGGCCGCTTCCTGCAAAAAGTCTTCGCCACGCAGGCGTCGAACGCCATGGTGCACATGCAAGGTCAGATCCGGTGCAAATCGCTGAATTTCCCGCTGCCAGTTACCCAGAAGCGAGGTCGGGCAAATAATCAGCACCGGACCGCCAGTGGATTCCGTATTGAGACGCTCCAGCAGACAGGTGATGACCTGTACCGTTTTTCCAAGTCCCATATCGTCGGCAAGGCAAACACCAAATCCCAAATCGCGCATCACGCTTAGCCACTGATATCCCCGTTCCTGATACGGTCTCAGTTCGCCGTGAAGCGAGGAAGGAATCGGGCGGGATGGCAGCTTGCGGGACGTCTCTCCATCCAGTAAAGAAGATAGCAAACCCGTTGTCTCCACTTCTTCGATAAAGAGACCCTTCCACAGGCGTTCTCCATCCATATCAGCGCTAAGGTGCATCCATTCCGCAAGCTCCATCTCGCCCTTCTCATGGCGCTTCATGAACCGCAGCACTTGGTTGATCTCCTTCAGATCCACCTCAACCCATTCCCCGCGGAACTGGACATAGGGCAGATTCTGTTCGGCCAGAAACTTTAACTCTTCGCGCGTCAGGGATTGGCCTCCCATCGCTGCAGAGATCTGAAAGCTGACCAGATGCTCCATGCCTAACACCGACAGTCGATGCGCTTCACCGGATGATTTTGCATCCGGCATCATTTTGAGAGATAAGCCGACGCGGCGGCGCCCTTCCCTGCTCCATCGTGAAGGCATTTGGACCGTGACTCCGCTCGCCGTTAATTTCGGAACCGATTCCTTCATAAACGTGGACAAGCGGTCAAGCGATAGCGACACGCTCTCGGGAGCACGCCCGTACAAGCCTGCGGCCAGCTCCGGTGCCAGTTCTACCGCTTCTCCCAGCTTCATTAACAGCTGCAGCTGAATCCTAGAATACATCCGTCCACGGATCAGCTGATCGGATTCCGGATTTCCCCAAATGCTGCGGACTGGCATTGATAAGCCTTCGTCCTCCTGGCTTCGTACCCAGAAGGACACCTTCCAGTCCTTCTGGGTCTCGTCCAAAGGCGGCTCAAGCCGCAGCCCAAGTCCAACGGTTCCGTTCTCGGGAGGCTGATCCTCCCCGCTGGCATAAGGAAACGTTGTCCCTCCAACACGTTCAACAGCTTCCTCCAGCTCGCTAACTTCCTCAGCCGTCCCTTGAATGGGAATATCCCGACTGACGGTCAACAGGCTGTTCCACCACAGCTCGGCCAGGGGAGATTGTCCCCGCCGGTAATTCGCCAGATAGGTCCGAAGCTTATCCTCCGATTCACGGACAGCTGCCCGGGCCTGGCTGTCGATCACGCCGCACAGAAAAGAATACAGCACAATAGCCCCTGCTTCCTCACGGGTTGAAGGATCGAATCCGGCAAGAGCTGCGGGCGTCCCAATCGCAATGGGCGGGATATTCGCTGCCAGCTGCAAAAAGCGTGCTGTATCCTCGGCAGACAGCTGCGGCTTCCATACCGCTTTTATATTTTGCATCGTTGTCCGGCGCCTGCCCACGGAAGGCACCTCGGCTGTCCCCGGTGCAAACTTCCCTTGCAGGAGCAGCTCCAATGCAAATCTGCTCACTTGTACCCAATATTCCATTTCTTCACCGACGTTTAGTCCCTGATTCTGATAATACTCAGAATCCAGCGAGATCAGCAATTGAAATGCGTCTCCCGGTGTCAGAGCAAGCCCTTCCATCGTCCGTCCGCCAAGTGTCTTCCGTTCCGGACGCCGTGTGCTTTTCGATCCGAGGACTTTGGCCGGATATCTGAGCTCGGCAAGCCGGAGGGAAGCGTTAGCGAAGGGACGGGTTCCATCCGGTTTGCGAAAGGTACGGACCACGCGGCTCCAAGCATCCACTCTCGGTTCCGAAACCTCACCGGAAAAACAAAAGAATACGTCACCTAGCCATACGCCATAGAGCGGTTGATTCATCGTTGTCTCCCGTCTTTTCCTGCTTTATAGATATTATTACTATCTTATACGATAGCTTCAACATTTCAAAACGATGGCGAAATCGTTCCCACGCCAAAATAACGTCAACCTTTATCATACCATGTATTTACTATTTCGTTGTGATCTATGTATTGCAGAATTCTCCTATATAGGTTAATAAAATATCCCTATTCTTATGCAATCTCCGGTTACCCCCGGCAGGAAAATTCCAAATCTTTTTGTTTTTTTTTGCGACCCTTCTGCTGATCGACCGTATGTAGATCATACATTTAGAGTTCGGGAGGGTATTTTATTATGAGTTTTGTTGGCTTTGGTATCTTAGGGATTGTGACGTTATTACTGGGATTCTTCTTCTTCTTTCTTCACATTGCCGTCTGCGTATGGGGTTATAATGACGCCCGGCGAAAAGGCCGCAGCCCCGAATTTGCGATTCTGGTTGTGCTGGGCTTGTTGTTCTTCCCTATTGTCGGTCTCATTATTTATTTACTGATCCGAAATAATTATTAGTAATAACCATGCTCCGCTTCTTCTTCCCCTTGGGACGGGGCATACTTATCAACTATAAAGACGTTGCCCCAAAGCTAAGGTATGTGACGAACAAAAAGGTCGAAGACCAGCGCTCTAAATGAGTCTGTCTTCGACCTTTTATGATGCATGAATACATCGGGACTGTTTTCAAAAAGACGATATATCTTTGAGACAGCCCCTATTCACGTCAATGGATCATTTCGATGGTATAGCATGGTAGACGTCACCTTCGTGATTACTTCGCCTTCAAGCTTTCCCATGATTTCTGAATGCCTTCGAACAATTGGTTCTTGTCCACATTGCCAGCAACATAACCCTGCATCTGGCTGCCGAATTCATTCATACCGCCATCAGGGAATTTGTTGAACTCCCAGCTGAGCGCTTTGTTTTCTTTACTGTATTTCACGACATCGTTACCCAGATCGCCAAGCGTCTCGCTATTCGCCTCGATGCTGGTCAGTGCTGGGATGAACTTGAACTCTTCTGTAATATAACGTTTACCGGTCTCCGAAGTAACGAGCCAGTTCAGGAATTCCTTGGCTTCATCCTTCACCTTGGATTTGTTGTTCACGACCCAGTTGTTTGGCACACCGATCGGAAGCTTGTCATTCTCTTCGGCATTGTCATTGATCGGCATTGGCAGAAGGCCAATGTTCAGATCCGGATTGATGCCGTCGATTTGCACTTGCGTCCAGTTCCCGTTCTGGGTCATGGCTGCTTCACCGCTGGCAAAGGTCGTGATTTCCGTGTTGTAATCTGTCGTCAGCGGGTTCTTCTGACCGTACTGAACAGTAAGGTCGAACAGTCTCATCCATTCGTCGAATTTCGCGTTGCCTACCAGTTTCTCCGTACCTTCATTCATTCCTTTTACGAATGAACCCGGATCTTCCTGATGGGCGAATGGAATGTTCAACAAGTGGTTGGCCAAAATCCAGGTCTCTTGGTATCCATTAACGAATGGCGTAATGCCAGCCGCTTGCAGTTTTTTGGCCGCTTCCTCAAGCTCCGTAAGCGTCTTAGGAAGCTCGGTAATACCCGCTTTCTCAAACAAGTCTTTATTATAAATGAATCCATAACCCTCGATAGTCATCGGTTGTCCGTACAGTTTACCGTCTTTGGTCATAGGCTCTTTGGCAACGTCAACCACGTCCTTCACCCATGGCTGATCCGAGAGATCCTCGACATTCTCGAACCACGTTTCGAGATCGCGATATCCGCCAACGTTGAAAATGTCCGGCTCATCGCCGGAAGCGAACTTCGCTTTCAGCGCCGCGCCATAATCGGAGCCGCCGCCAACGGTTTGAATGTCCAGCTTAATGCCGGGATGTTCTTTTTCGTATTCAGCTTTCAGTTTATTCAGAGCCTCGGCGATTTCGACTTTAAATTGGAAAATCTTAATTGTTTTCGTTCCGCCTTCGGCACCACCTTCAGCGCCTTGATTGTCCTCACTCTTGCCGCCGCAGGCCGCAAGAAGCGTGGAGAAAGCCAGAACCATGACCAGGAGCAGCTTACCGTATTTCTTCATTGTGAATCCTCCCTTTTTTTCTATAAATTGTGTGCAGCATTCATTGATAGCGTTTTCTTTTTCAGTATAATCAACCTTTTTTCGTTAAATCAGGTATTATATTGATCTTTGAGGGGGAGGGAATTGACCGATTGACGGCTATCCCTTCACCGCTCCTTGCGTGATGCCTTCAATGATGTATTTCTGCATGGCCAGGAAGAAAATAATGACCGGCATGATCCCCAGCACCAGCGCCGGAAGAGCCAAATCCCACTGCTTCGTATACTGCCCAAAAAAGGCAAAAGTAGCAATTGGAATGGTCCGAAGCTCTGCGGACTGCAGGATCAAGGATGGTAGCAGATAGTCATTCCAGATCCACAGGGTGTTCAGGATGATGACTGTAACGAACATCGGCTTCATCAGCGGGAATACCACCCGGAAGAAGACGCCGTATCCGCTGGATCCATCTACAGTTGCGGCTTCTTCGATCTCCATCGGAATCGATTTCACGAACCCATGGAACAGGAATACGCTCAGCGGAACTCCAAAGCCCAAGTAACAGATAATAAGTCCATACAAGCTGTTGTTAATCCCAAGCGTTGCCGTCACTTTCACGAGCGGAATCATGATCGATTGGAACGGAATGACCATCGCCGCCACAAACAGCGCAAACATGATCTGGTTAAAACGCGTGTTCCGGCGAACCATCTGGTAGGCGGTCATGGCACTTAACATCGCCAGCAGCAGATTGCTCGCAACCGTAACGACCAGCGAGTTCCAGAACGCCTGCGGAAAGTTGGTGATATCCCACGCCCGCGAATAGTTGCTCCATTCAAGAGTGGTCGGAAGCCCTGCTGAGTCCGTCAACAGATCGCCGAAGGTTTTGACGGAGTTCACGAACAGGAAGTAGAACGGGACCAGGAAGAGCAAGGCTACGATGATCATGATGATCTCGGTGGCCATGGTGTTCAGCCGGTATTTTCTCGTGGTCTCCATTACGCCTCAACCTCCTTGCTCTTCGTGAATCGAACCTGCAGACTTGTTATGATGGCAACAACGATGAAGAAGATGACTGCCTTCGCCGTTCCGAGTCCGAGACGGTTATTCGTATAAGCCTCGTTGTAAATATTCATGGCCACCGACTCCGTGGAACCGAACGGCCCTCCTTTGGTCAGGGAAAGGTTCAAATCGAACATTTTGAAGGACCAGGAAATTGCCAGGAACAAACATACCGTAACCGCCGGCATGACAAGCGGGATAATAATGGACCGCAGGACCTGCCCTCTGCTCGCACCGTCAATTTCGGCAGCCTCCAGAATATCCTTCGGCACGTTGTTAAGTGAGGAGATGTAGATAACCATCAGGTAACCGGCCGTCTGCCAGACGAAAACGATTACAATTGCCCAGAAGGCAGTCCCCTTGGTGCCAAGCCACGGCAGGTTAAAGAATCCCAGGTTCGTGGCATTGCCGATCGCTGCAAACCCTTTGACAAAGATAAACTGCCAGATGAAACCGAGCAGCAAGCCGCCGATCACGTTTGGCATGAAGAAGATCGTCCGGAGGATGTTTCGCGTCTTAAGCGGCTTGGTCAGGAAGTAAGCCAGTAAAAATCCGAGCAGATTCGTCAGGATGACGCCAAGCACCGTAAACCGGGTTGTGAACCAGAAGGCATCACGGAATTTATCATCATTGGTAAAGATGGTAACAAAATTATCAAAGCCGACAAAGTCGATTTTGCTTGACACGCCATTCCAGTTCGTGAAGGAATAATAAAGACCCAGAAGGAACGGAATGATCATGATCAGGATGAAAAAAATAGTGGAAGGTCCCACGAAAAGAAACTGCTGCAGCAGCGCCGAAGATTTTTTTCGATTCATCCCTTGATCTCCCCTTTTCGTTTAAGTTGTTGTATGATGTACAGCCATTATGCGGTAACCTGTAAACAATAAACACGGAGAATCATGAACCGTTAGGTGTAAAATATTGACCATACGCGCTTATGCGCATTCGATAATCCAGGGGGTGATCCTTCATGAAATACCGCAGCATCCAGACCCGGCTGATCACGTTCATGCTCGCTGTCACTACCATTCCGCTCCTGCTCTCGCTATTCATTACGTTTACGCATACCCGCGAGTCCGTGAAGGAGCAGACGGTGAATGAAAATATACGGTTGATTTATCAAGGAGCGACCAATCTGATGAACTATTTGCACGGCATCGACCGCGCCTCCCTGTCCGTATATTCCGATCCCCATTTTCTGCGCAATCTTGCTCTGGATCCCGATAATCACCGGGTTGTAGCCGAGCTGTATACGACCTTGCAGGCCATTCAAACGGGTACGCAGGACGTGCATCAAATCTATCTGCACAATAATTTGACAGGACAGTCCACCCAAGTATCCAGCAATCTGCCTCGCAGGGAATTCCGGCAGGCGCCTTATCGCAAAATAGAAGAGTTCGGCACGGGCAATACGGCCATCGAACCAGTCCATCAGGTGCACAGTTACGGGTTCCCTCCGCGGCCTGCGGACATTCTGAATTTTGAAGTTTTCACCTTCTATCGATCCATCACCAACGTACCGTCACCCGATCAATATGCCCTTATGGCCATCGATGTGAAACTTGACAGTATTTTGGCTATTTGCGATCAGTTGTATGCTAAAGGGGAAGAACAGCTATACTTGATTGATGACAAGGGGAGCATCATCTACGGTCCGGATTCGCAGCAGAGAGGACAAATTCTGGACGACCCTGTGCTAATGGGCGAAATCGCTCAATCGGATAATGGATATTACGATGGCAAAGACGCGATGATTGTCTACGAGAAGCTTGATTTGCCTTACGCTCCCTGGACGCTTGTCAAACAAATCCCACATCAAACGCTGTACAAACATTCGACAGAACTAACGAGCATTAACGCGATTATTGCGATATTAGCACTGTTCATTGTCATATTCGGCACGCTATGGATATCCATTCGGATTACAAAACCCATTAAACAACTCACAAGCTATATGAATCAGGTGAAAACCGGGCGGCTTGACGTGGAAATTGAGGTTACAAGCCCGGATGAGATCGGGATTCTCTCCCGCCGCTTCCGAACCATGATGGACACCATCAACAACCTGATCCTGCGTGAGTACCGGCTGGAAATCGCCAATAAGACCAATCAGCTGAAGGCGCTCCAGGCTCAGATCGATCCGCATTTCCTATACAATTCGCTCCAGTCGATCGGTACCTTGGCCCTGCAGCACAATGTGCCGCGAATCTATTCCCTGCTCTCTTCGCTGGCGAATATGATGCGCTACAATATGCGCAACAGCGAGGGCAAAGTAACGCTCCAGGATGAGATCAACCATGTGCGGCTGTACCTTGAGCTGCAGAAGCAACGGTTCCGGGACCAACTGGACATCACATGGGATTTGGATCCGGAGAGCCTTACGGCTCCGGTTCCGAAAATGATCCTGCAGCCGATTGTCGAGAATTATTTCAAGCATGGCATGAATATACACCCCGGCGTCGGACATATATCCATATCTTCCCTCATCTCGGAAGATCGCCGCTTGATCGTCGTCGTTGAAAATAACGGGTCATCCATCGAAGAGGCCGAGCTCGCTTCGATTCGCAGCAAGCTTGCAACTGCTTACGGCCACCCTGACCGACACGATGCCGGCAATGATTCGATCGGGCTCTTAAACGTATTGATGCGTTTGAACTTATACTCCGACAACAAGGCCGGGTTAACGATAGAGAATGTAGTGCCACACGGCGTCAGGGTCACGCTCGATATCAACATATGGGAGAGTGAACAGTAAAATGAGAGTATTGATCGTAGATGACGAACAGCATGTGCGGGAGGCTATAGGGCTCCTGGCAGACTGGGAGCGGCATGGAATCACGGAAATCGATCAGGCCGCTGACGGTGAGGAAGCGGTGCGCTTAATCGAGGAAAACAAACCGCAAATTGTCATGACCGACATGCGAATGCCCCGCAAAAACGGACTGGAGCTGCTCACCTGGCTGCATAACACGAAACCGGATATTAAAGTGCTCGTCATTAGCGGATATGATGATTTTGAATATGTACGTCATACGATCCGTTCGGGAGGCATTGACTATATTCTCAAGCCCGTTGAACCGGACAGCTTGAACGAGGCGCTGACCAAAGCGGTTCAAACCTGGCAACTCGAGGAAGAGAAACGGCAGCAGATTACCAATCAGAATATCGAAATGAATCAGATGACCCCTTTCTATATGGACCGCCTGCTCTCGGATCTAGTTAACGGCTATGGCAACAAGGACAGCGTGGTTTCTCAATTGCGGAACCGGATGACGCTGCCAGTAACCAGCATGGTCTATAATGTTGCGGTGCTACGCGATGATCAATTTGACGAAGCTTTGCTGTCCAAATTCCGCAACAGGCGCCATCTGCTATCCTTCACGCTCATTAATATTTGCAATGAGCTGTTAATGGATCAGGGGGTTGCCTTTCGACATATCGACAAACCCGGGGAAATCATTATTCTTTGTTGGAATCCGCGGCTTCCCTTTAACGACGTACTGGATCGAATAAATGACGGGTTCTTCTCCACCCTTCGCAGGCGGAGCCATTTCGGTGCCGCCAAAGCAGGCGCCTTTCCCGACGATCTGCCGAAGGCTTATCTAAATGCCGTCCAAGCCTTATACAGCCGCAATTTATTAACCGGCAAATGCCGCATTCATCGCGAACGTGCCGTTGAAAGCGAAGCATCGCGCACCCTGCGGCTCTCCTCCTACGAGGAGAAATTCAAGCTGGCTGCACTCAGCGGGAGTAAGGAACGCATCGAGACAGCCACGGAAGAGTGGCTGCAGGATGTTCGCGAGAGGGATCTCGTATCGCCTGAGCATCTGGCAAGGTGGAATTCAGAATGGGACTGGATTCAGTATCACTGGACGGAAAATGAGGTAAACAGCACGCAAGAACCCGTCGAAGACGCTGAAATCTCGCAAGACCTTCCCTTCCCGCTTCCTTACAGCGAGGATGGCATGATCTGCTGGGATCGCTGGCGCGAACAGATCAGCGGAAGGCTTTATGCGGCATCCCGCGTTCTTACTCAGATTCATTCCAAGGACAATCATATCATTCATGACATTGCCCGCTATTTGGAGCAGCACTATCATGAGGAGATTTCCCTTCAGCAAATTGCGGGGAAGTTCTTTCTTAGCAGGGAATACATTTCGCGCAAATTCAAGCAGGAATTCGGCGTGACGCTATCGGATTTTCTCGGGCGGATTCGAATCGACAAGGCTAAAACGCTGCTGCTCAATCCCCAGATCCGGATCGCCCAAATCGCGGAGATGGTCGGTTACCAGGATGAGAAGTATTTCAGCAAAGTGTTCAAGAAGATGGAGGGGGTCACGCCCAACGAATACCGCAAGAAACATATGAGTTAAGTGAAGGGCCTGCGCCCCTTTCTTATCTGCTGGCTCGATATTCATTCTTTTGGGTATATTCTATATATTCCAGACTGATATCAGGAGGAGATTATATGTACCGCAACAACCCGTACCGCTGGTGGAATCTGCTGTTTTTCGCCGGGGTAATCGCCATGAATGTGTTATCAGGCATGCTGCCGCTTGGCGGTAGAACAACCGGGGAGATATCGGATATGTATTATACGGCGATCACCCCCGCAGGATATGCCTTTTCCATATGGTCCGTCATCTATGTGCTGCTGTTCTTTTTTGTCATCTACCAGCTGCGTCGTGATACCGGAAACCGCGATTCCGTAAGATCCATCGGACCATGGTTTATACTTAGCTGTGTATTTAATATGGCGTGGCTTGTATTATGGCACTATTTGTATATTGAATGGTCTGTCGTGATGATGTTCTTACTGCTGTTAACCCTGTGGGTTCTATATGTGCGTACGCATACGATAGATTATCCGACGTCAGGCGAGAAGTTCTGTCTGAAATTGCCGTTCAGCCTATATCTCGGCTGGGTGTGCCCTGCCTTTATCGTCAATGTCGGGATCGTGTTTCAGAAGAATGACTGGAGCCTCTTCGGCCTGCGCGAGACCACTTTGGGGATTGTGCTGCTCTGTATTGGTGCATTACTCGCCATATTGATCGGTCAACGTTACCGGGACAGCATCGTGCCGCTGGTCTTCACCTGGGCTTACATCGCCATCGCAGCCGAGCACCGGGAGACCGACAGCATCTTAATGACCGCCTTTGTACTCTCTATCGTCCTGCTTGTATATGCCATATGGCTCTTCTTTACGCGCAATCGGAGAAGATCCCGGTATTAAACCGAGTCCGGATCTTACGCAAAAGAGAAGTTTCTTGCTTTCGATTCGCTTCCTACTCGATCAAACGTAAATACTGTTGTTGATCTAATCCAAGGGGTTGAAAGGGTTCTATTCCATTGATCTCTGAATATCTCCTATAATCCCCTTGGATTGATGAACACCCAGATCTGTATTTGTCATGATTATGATCCCCTTCCCTGAATACGGCCGCATGGTCATCATGCATTGAAATCCTACACCCCATCCGAGTGATGAAACCTCAACCTCTTGATCAGACCCACCCAAAAAAACACCCAGCCCGGTCCATTCCTTGCTGAATTGAGGAGTAATCCATTCCTTCGCTCTGTCCTCGGATAACCCTATTCTGCTTCTGCCATTTAAAGAATCCATGAATTCAATCGCCAAGATGGCTAGATCGGATGGTGTGGTCCATAAACCGGATGCTGCCGCGTAGGGGTACATCGGATATTTGCCCTGAACTAACTCCCCGTTCTTGTGATGGCCGCATGATAACTGTCCGCTTATGGATTGGGAAATGGTCGGATTCAGTATACTGTCCTTCATATTTAACGGTTCAAATACCTGCTCCTTCATCAGCACCTGAAATGGCTTACGAGACACGTCTTCGATCAGCAATTGAATGATGCCAAAACCGGCATCCGAGTATGCAAATTCACTCCCGGGCTCATATGTGACACGAATCGCTTCATTGCAATATGGCGTCCTTCCCTCCAACAGTTCTACCATAGAGGGGAAACCATGCGCGGGGTCCCATTCGCCAAAGCTGCCTTCAGGATCCATGATTCCCGACTGATGGCACAATAATGTTCGAAGGGTCACTTTGCTATGCCGGGTGAATTCGTTCTCCGGAACTTTCCAGGTAGAGAGTTTAACATTAACATCTTCATCCAAATCCAGCAGCCCTTGACCAACCAGCTTCATAACGAGCATCGAGGTAACGAATTTACTGATCGAACAAGCGTTAAATATTGAATGTCCGGTTACTATGTTGCCGGTTCCAGCTTCCAAAGTGCCGTAGCCTTCTGCCACCCGAATATGACCTTCAGCAATCCGTGCCATGCTTAAACCGGATACCTGATATCGCTCCATCCATTCTCGAATATCCTTATTCATATTAGGCTCCATCCCCAAGGTATCCCCTCCCTATTATTAGTTTGACCTATATACTTGCTTCTCAGTGTATTATAGAACGTAAGTTCGCATTATTCAATGTGCACGATCTCCATTAAATATAAGAAAAACGTCTATCGACGTACTTTCTCAGAAGACAGACCGCATTTAGCGGAAGTTTTTCTTGCGAGATAAGGATGCTGAGCCTCGGATGTTTATACTTTCTTATCTCTTAAAAAAGGAGCTTTGCCAATGCAGGCAAAGCTCCCTTTTACATGTGATAATATCGCTTATTGCTTAACGGCGATGACCTCAATCTCAACCAGTCCGTCCTTCGGCAATCGAGCAACCTCAACGGCGCTGCGTGCCGGGTATGGCTCGGAGAAAAAGCTGCCGTACACTTCGTTCACCGCTGCGAAATCGTTCATATCCTTCAAAAACACGGTGGTTTTCACCACGTGGTCGAGGCTTGTCCCGGCTGCTTCAAGGATCGCCTTTACGTTACTGAGCGACAGCTTCGCTTGCTCCTGAACCCCTTCACCGAATTCCCCTGTTTCCGGATTCAATCCCAGTTGGCCTGAAGTATACACAAATCCGTTGATTTCTACAGCTTGGCTGTATGGTCCGATAGCTCCCGGGGCTTTGTTGGTCGATATGATATGTTTACTCATGTTTTGTCACCCTTTCTATGTATTCCTATCTGTGTACATTGTAATCTGCTACGGGTACTCTGGCAAATTTAATCAGCGGCCTCGCCGAGAACATGGATGACTTCATTGGTGTATACATGATGGCCTTTCATATCCGTTAAGCCGATATTCACCATCGACTTGGCTACTTTCCGCGCTGGTATGGCCCGGTATGGAGCCAGCTTCGGACCTTTGAAGGCAAAGTCGAGGGAAGTCATGAGAACCGATGCCACCCGCTCTCCAAACCGCCGCTCTGGCCGCTCGCCCAGCAATAATGATGGTCTGAACAGATGCAGCCCCCGAAAACCGATCCCGGCCAGCTTTTCTTCAACCTCTCCCTTGGTCCGAAGATAGAAATTACGCACCTTCGGATTGGCGCCTGCGGAGCTGACCGCCATAAATTGTCTCACCCCTTGCCGCTTAGCCAATTCCGCTGTCTTGATGACATAATCCACATCCACTTTACGGAACTGCTGCTGGGAACCGGCCTTTTTGATCGTTGTTCCCAGGCAGCAGTACACGCTATGGACGCCGGAAAAAGCTTCGCTGTATCGATCCAGCTGATCCCATTCCACCAGGATGGGCAACAACTTGGGATGCGCAACATCAGGAATTCTGCGTACCAGCACGCGGACCTCTTCAAGCTCCTCGCGGCCCAGCAGTTCTTCGGTTACCATACGACCCACAAGCCCCGTGGCCCCGACTACGAGTGCAACCATTCCACCTCACACCCTCCCTCAATTCATGATATGAACTATGAATGACATGAAAAACGCCTGCAGCCTGCCGCTCTTCTAAGCAGCACGAAGCACTCTCCGCCCCACCGTCAAAGCAATGAGCACCATCAGCATACCCACTGCGGTTTGAAAACCATATCGGGCTACCCAGTCCGGTGCATCTGCGATCCCTTTGAATATGAATCCTCCCAGCACGGGACCCAGAAAAGAGGTAAACCCCGTGATGGCGGAGTATACGGCGATAAACATCGGTCGTTCGCTTTTCGGCGTATCCCCGATCATAAAGTTAAAGGCAAGCTGGTTAAAGCCGCCTACTCCGGCACCAAGCAGCATGTGCGACAGCAGCAGCACCGGTATGACGGGCAGGACGGACAGCAAGCCCCATGCCAAGCATGACCCCGCAATCAGCGGCAATGTCCAGTAGAGCAAGGTTCTGTTGCGGAAGCGCGCATTCAAATTTCCCCATACATAGAAACCGATCATCATGATCACGGTCTGCGCAACCGTCATGACGGATACCACCGAATACGAAATATGCAGGACATCCAGCATGGCATACGAATAGAGTGGCACAATCAGCGTCTGCAGAAAGAGCCAGCCCGCCAGAAACAGCGTAGATTTGATAAACGCGGTATCCGACAGCGGCTTTCGGATCATCGCCTTAAACTGACGCTCGCTCGAGTGCTCGAAGGGAGGGTCAGGGTACAAAAAGAATAAGGATAAATTCGCCGCGATGGCGATCCAAGAAATGATAAACAGAATAAGGAAGCCCCCGCCGCCGGGGACACGATCCAGGATCACCCCGCCAACAAACAGGGTCAGGGCGCCAAGCGCATTCAAGATGGTATTGCGTATGCCAAAATAACGTCCCCGGACCTTGGACGGCACCATATCGCTGATCAGCGAGGTCCAGAGCATACCGGATACGGTATTGGCAATAAAGGCGGCCATATAGAGGATCATAAACACCGGGATCCACCATCGTTCCGGGAAGATAAACGGAATAATGCCCGTCGCACCCCACAAAATGCGGTGCATAAAAGTGAACACAATCATCGCCTTCTTACGGTATTGCAGGCGCTGGATCAGGTACGCAACCAGAATCTGAAGCACGTTGAACAGTGTTGTGACGGCTAGAACAAACCCGACCTCACTGGATTCCGCACCTAAGTACAACAAGTACCCTGTCAAGAAGGGACCGCCCAGCAGCGTCTGCAAAATGATCGCCGGCACCCCTTCCCATGTAGCCGTCATCAAATGTTTGCGTTGGTGCGAAACCTGTTTGCGCGGCTTGTGAATAACCTGGACAGCCTTGATGGTGATACACTCCTTCGATGACTTCAAATGGGCTGATCAAACTTCCTTTTGACCTCATTCTACACCGCATCGTACCCAAGTCAATATGACTTTTTAAATATAAAACTCACATGAATTTCTCATGGCGCATGACCTGGACATCCAAGCTTAAAAAGACAAAAAAAGAGCGCAAATCAGGCTCGATTTGCACTCTTTCTCCAAGCGGTTATGAAGCTGGTCAGCGGTTTCCACTCCCTGCGGAGCCAGCCGGAGGACTCGGCAGTTTCCTCCGCCATAAGCCCCGCGGTGGACACTGACGCCTGCTGACTGTCTGTGACAGGAAGAACTTCATTCATCATCTCATAGTATCCCAAATGATAGGTGCTGACCATGTCTCCGTGTAAGGTAAACACCTTGCCGTCACGAATATCGATCACCTTGCCGGTCACAACCCGGGATTCCAACATGATTCGTTCTGCCTCCCTTATCGTCCTCAAGACTAGTCGCGGTATCTTGAACTCCAATCCGTATATTCACGCTCCGCCGCATCCTTCGTATGCCCGTAACGTTCCTGCAGCTTGCCAACCAATTTATCTTTCTCGCCGTCGATCACATCAAGATCGTCATCCGTCAATTTGCCCCATTGCTTCTTCGCTTCACCCTTCATCTGTTTCCATTTCCCTTTAAATACGTTGCTATCCATAAATATCAGCTCCTCTTAGAGTAATGTAATGAATGATGAAATGTAGAATTGCCTGTACTTGTGTATACCCCTTAGAAGTTTCTCTGAATCCTGGCCTTGAACTGACCCTCAAGAGTCCACATTCAAAAAAAGCCGCCGCCATAGATCTCAATAGATCCATGGGGCCGCTTTATTTGCGCCTGCATATCCAATTTCCTATTACTAGAAGCAGGATTAAACTGCCCGATCATCCCTTCAGTTTAATGACCGCTCCCTCCCTTTCCCTCTCCTTGTCCTTTTCCTCCTCTTTATCTTCGCCAACCAGCTCTCTAGCAGAGGCTTTGAATTCAGACAACGTGCGGCCAACCGCCCGGCCAAGCTCCGGCAGCTTGGAAGGCCCGAACAGAATGAGCACGACAATCAAAATCATCATCAACCCGACAAATCCGACATTTTGGAACATAAAGACCCAACTCCTTTATTAAGTGATGGTGATTGTCTTTTTGGAAACGAAGCCGCTTTGGACCGGCCTGTTTCATGGAATCATAATGACTTACTTCTTCTTATCCTTGCTCGGGTACACGGCGACGGCCTCAATCTCAATCAACCAATCGGCATTCACGAGGCTGGCTACTCCCACTGTGGAACGCGCAGGCTTAACCGGATTCTCCTTCGTATTGAAAAATTGGGCGTAAGCATCAAACCAGCCAGTATAATCAAAGGTTCCGTTGTTGGCTGCATCCGGGGTCAGGTACACTCTCAAATAAACGACATCCTTCATCGTCAGTCCCTGCTCCTTCAGCTGCTTCTCGATTTCCTTCAAAATGCCGATCCCCTGGGCTTTGGTATCGCCATAGCGCTCATAGACTGTCTTGCCGTCCTTGTTCAGCAAGGGCGGAACCGTCCCGCTTGTAAAGAGGTAGGAAGCCCCTTCGGGTACGATTACTCCGCTGGAAATAGAGGATGTAGGACTGCCGTAAAATTTCGGGGCGGGTGTAGCTTTGGACGGTTTCTTATAGGCAGAAGAACTGTCGGCATACGCGGTTACGCTCACGGCACTGAACAGCAGGGCCAGCGCCAGGATCGTCTTCAATTTATTATTCATTGGAATCGTCTCCCTTCTATTTATGCTTTCATCACGCGCTGATGGATATCAGTTACGACCTCGCGGGCGGACTCAATGGCGCCTGCCTGCCAGGCCGTAATGTAGCTGATGTGCTCCCCTGCCAAGTAGATGCGGTTATCCGGCTTGCAGAGGGTGGGGTAATAGGTCTTCCTATCGTTAGCGGAATAGGATACCCAGCCTCCCTCCTGGTATTTGGTCTTCTTCCAGTCGATAGAGAAGGACGCCTCAAACTCCTTCGGATACTGCGGATGGATTTTGGCGCCTTGCGTCAACGCAAGCTTCTCGCGCTCGGCATACGACATGCCGCCGAGTTTATCGGCGATGCCTCCATAAGCATAATAGCCGAGCAGGATCCCCTTCTTCCCAAAATAATCTGTCGGCGGGTAGTAGATTTGCGTAATGTCCATATTCGTCAAACTGCTGCCGCCGTACAAATACTCGTCTTCTTCCCAGAAACGCCGCTTGAACTGCAAGCCGATTTTACCTGCGGAGGCGTAGCCGACGCTGCTGATCGCTTTGGACATTTCCGGCGAGAAGTCGGCCGGGATCTTCTTCAATACTGTCAGCGGTATGGTGCAGATGCAGTAGTCGCCGCGGATTTCCTGCTCTCTGCCGGAATGGCCGTCCGTGTACACAATCCGCACACCGGAAGAGGACTGGCGAATCTCCTTCACCTCTGCCCGGTACTTGATCCGGTTGCCGATTTTTTTCTCAAATGCCGTGACGATCGCATCCATACCGCCGACCGGATGAAACATCATCATTTGCTGGTCGTAACCGTATTCGTTGCTGAAATATTTGCCGAAGCCGGAATTGATGATAGCCTTCAGATCGAATGGATCCCGGAGCACACCGGCATCCAGGCGGCTTCCCGGTTCATCCTTATATCCTCCGCGCTCCGACCCCTTATAGAACAGGTCCGGATTCAGATCTCCTTCGGCCTTCAGATAATCGACCAGCTTCAGCTTCTCTTCCGCCGTTAGCGGCAGATCCAGCGCATTTTGATTCACGGCTTTGGCCAGCATCTCGGCCACGTAACCGCGCACATCGGCCTTGGCTGCACGCTTGGGGACGCGCTGCCCGGATAAAGCCCCTACATTCTCGTTATAGTAATAGCCGCTCTCATTCACATTGTTAAATGGCTCGATGGCTACGCCAAATTTCTTGCAATAATCCAGCGTGACGTGAAATTGCGGGATCCGCATCGGGCCTGCATTGAAATACAGTCCGTTATCAAAGCGGGAAGTCTGTCGGCCGGATCCGATCTCTGCTACGGAGGTTCCTTTGCGGATCGTCCAGTTTCGCCCACCGGCAAAGCTCTTCGCTTCCAATATCGTACAGTCGTAACCTGCAAGACCGAGCTCATACGCTGCCGTCAGACCCGCGATCCCTGCGCCGAGAATAACAATCTTCTTGCCGCCCCGGCCGCTTAGATTCAGGTCATTCTTTCCGGGAGGCGTATATTCCGCTGCTTTCAACGTTTCCGGCGTAAGGAGCCCCATCGTACCCATCAAGCTGAAGACGGCGACAGATCCACCCACCTTGCCAACGGACGTCAGAAATTGTCTTCGGGTCATCTCTTTTGGTTGTTCTTTTGTAGCCACCTCGTTCACTCCTTCGCTAGTTTGGTATTGGATTCATGAGCCGATCTTAGCAGAGAAAACAAGTTTTGACTTAAATTTTGTTAGGTTTTCTTACATAGTTTTTTTCATTTTGAAAAATGATTGCTTTTTCACCTCATTTTTCATAAAATCATGTCATAAATCCTTCCAAACAAAATGAATCCGCCCAAATTATTGCCGTTTTATCTTCTTCGGTTTTAATCCCAAACCATTAACAGTAGCTAAGGGTTAACTATACTTACATAGGAGGTAAAGATCATGGAGAGTAAAGTGATGAGTATTGGGGTTGTTTGCGAACTGACCGGCTTGACGGAACGGCAAATTCGGTATTACGAGGAACGGAAGCTTATATTTCCGGAGCGTACGAAGGGAGGAAATCGTCGATATTCTTTTGAGGATGTGAAAAGCATCCGGGAAATCCATCAAAAAATGCAGGAGGGATTTAATACATTTGAACTGAAGGAATTAAACAAAACGAAAAAACAGCGCTGCACGCCCATCCTCCGATAATGAAAAAAGGAGTGAACAAGACTATGGAGTTCAAGAATACGATGACGATGCTGGAGCACATCGTCGAGCTAAGGAAGCGGATCCTTCAGGTGGCCGCCGTCTTCATTCTGAGCATGGCTGTTGGCCTGATTGCCGCCCCCCATGTGTTATCCGTATTGAAACATCACTCACCGGCCTTTCAGGTAACCTGGAACGTGTTCTCGCCTTGGGACGGACTTCGCATCTATATGAGCATAAGCATCGTATTATCGCTGCTTCCTACCCTGCCGTTTGCCCTTTATCAAATATGGCTGTTCGTCAATCAGGGGCTGAACAACCGCGAGCAGAGAGCAGCTCTCCGGTTTATCCCCTTGTCCGCGTTGTGCTTTATCGTAGGGGTTAGTTTCGCGTATTTTGTCGTTTTCCCGATGAGTCTTGCCTTTACGACAGGAATCAACAGTCAAATGGACCTCGTGGAGACTTACGGTGTATCCCAGTATTTCGGGTTCATGTTCAATATCGTCATCCCGCTGTCCCTTGCCTTCGAGCTTCCCGTCGTCGTCCTGTTTCTAACGCAAATAGGAATATTAAGCCCGGCTATTCTGCACACGATGAGACGGTATGCCTATGTCGTTCTGGTGATAGTTGCAGCACTAATCTCGCCGCCTGATCTCGTATCCCACCTGATGGTTGCCATCCCGCTCATCGGTCTGTATGAGATCAGCACATGGCTGGCAAGCTGGATGCATCGCAAGCAGAAGCATGTGGAGCATGAAGAAAGCAATGAAATCGATACGGCTCACCAGATGATATGAAAATTGTATTTCATTCATCCCTAGCCAACTGGCAGAAGCAGTATGGAAATCGCAACACTTGCCTGGCTGCCCTGGGGTCCAGTGATATGTTAACGACAGTCACACAAAAAAGAGGCCGTTTACCTGCAAGGTACGGTCTCCTTCTTATTCTTCCTATTCCACAGAACTAGCTGCGATTCCCTGCTTGTCACCTCTAGCGGATCGTAATGACCTTCTTCTCCGCTTTCATATATTTAACGAACATGCCCGCATAATCGGGATCCCACTGGGTTCCCCTACCGGCTTCCAGTATGTTCAAGGCATCAACGGATTTCATGCCGCTGCGGTAGGGCCGATCCGACGTCATGGCATCATAGGCATCGGCAACAGCAATAATCCGGCCAAACAGCGGGATTTCCTTCCCCTTCAACCCATCAGGATATCCGCCCCCGTCATAACGCTCATGATGGGATCGCACTCCCTCCAGATAAGGCGCCATCGCATCGGCAGGCTCGATCTGCAGCAGAATGTTCTCTCCTTGAGCCGGGTGGGCCTTTACCTGATCGAACTCCTCTGCCGTCAGCTTTCCTTCCTTCAGCAAAATGTTGTCCCGGACCCCGATTTTACCGATATCATGCAGCAATGCCGTCTTGTGCAAAAGATCAACCTGCACTTCGCTGAGTCCCGCCAGTTGGCCGATTAATACCGAGTATTCCGCCACCCGAAGCGAATGTCCTGCTGTGTAAGGATCTCTGGCATCCAGCGCCGCTGCCAGGGCAGCAAAGTAGCTGTCCAGCAGCTTGCGGTTCCGCTCCTCCCGCACCTGCAGACCGCGAACCATCATATTGAAACCAGCGATCAAATTGGAAAATTCATCGGAATAGAGATTGGAGGTCTGGATCAGACGTCCTTCCTTAATCTCATTCATCGCCCGGTACAGCTGCCGGATCGGCCGCTGTAAATCCTGGGTCAAGAGCCAAGCGCCGATATAAGCAAAACCGACACCCAGCAGCAATATAAATCCCGCCCAACCCCAGTACTGCTGAGCTACAATCTGACTGAGCCCCTCCAGGCGGATCTGCACCGCTAGACTGAACAGAAACAGCGGAAAGGTGCCGATCAGCATCGTGCTCAGCAGAAACTTCGTCCGAATCGCCATGAATACATGGCCCTCAAGGGAAAAATCCACGCCATATCGCGACAACGCCTGCCGCCGGATCTCCTTGATCAGCGGACGGATAGCAGCAATCGTCAGGAAGAATTCGATCATGGCATGACAGCTGGCTAGCAAGACCGCCCCCAGGCAAGCCAGCCATATATAGAACGGCGGAAAATTCAGTTTTCCCTGCTCCATCATCCAAACCGTAAGCAGTATAGCCGGAAGTGACAAACCGAGCAGATGAGGTCCGAATATGCGGTATACCACCATACGCGGCATGCGGTGTATACTCAAATATGCTTTTTCCAACGTTTCCAAATCCGTATGGCCTTCATCAAAGCCCGCGTGAATCGGTCGTAAATACCGAAGAAAGACGGTCAGCTCCGACGCCATCATCACCATGAACGAAATAGCCAGTATGACCACAAGACGCGCGCCTTCCTCAAAAGGAATTTCCAGAGTTGTTACCATTAATACGCCACCCACAACAAGCACAGCTGCAATGGACCCGATCATATAGTTCCGGATTAGCTGTTTAAGAAAAGACTTATACAGTTGCATGGAACGCCTACTTTCATTAACAGATAATAAACATCGGCAAGGCAGGTGTGAATCCGAACGTATTCGACATGATGCTACAAGCTTAAGAGCCCAACAGCAGAATTTGCAAGAAAAAACTGTTAATATGAATATCGTTGGATTTCCAGAAAAAATCAAGCGTTTTTGCATAACATTCTAATATACATTTGAATATCTTTGCTTATTGCGAGCACCTGTGCTATAATAAGTAATTGTTACATGAAGTTTAACCCCGTTAGTTCCTCGAAACATGGTTATTTACATCTCTGTTGAAGTGCAAATTCCTATTTTATGACCCTAGAGTATGAGTTTTATGGAACGGATTTCTGATTCACACTGGCGCGGTCATCGGAGCCGCAAGGACGAAAGAGAGGCAGGGCTTTTGTCGTTTTAGAAGCAAAGATTCTTGAAAATACTTCAAATACGGAACCGACTGTACAGCCGTTATCGGCCGTCAGGGGTTAAATTTTATATGTGCTTTTTAGCGCTCAATCAAGGACTCGGCCTTTGGCCGGGTCCTTTTCCATGTTACGCTGCCCTTTCGTGTGTCGAATCCCAAAAGACCAGTGACAGCCGCCTAAACGGCTGCATATGATACCGGAGACGATCAGTATTCGGAAGGAGCGTGCAGTTTTGAAGAAAAAGAAAAAAAACTCGTCAACATCTTCTAACCAACCCTTCAGAGTTGACCCTAGTACCAGGGAACTCGACCTGTTACGCGGTAATGGACGCAGTCCCGAAAAAGAAAAAGAAAAAGAAAAAGAAAAAGATGCCCACATTCTTTCAACATTACCCCTCGCGGATCCGGAAGAGGATCTCATTGGCATTATCGAATTAAGGCAGCAAGAAAGAGAAGAAGTCACTCCTCCAGTGGTATCTGGCGAAACTTTTGCCATACAAACGGAAGATCCTGCAGTTTCTGACACCTTCACGATACCTACTGACTCCTTGGCGTTGTCTTCTGAGAACCTGACGTTGTCTTCTGACAACCTGACATTCCCTTCCGATCCCCCATCCCTTCCGGATTCGGAAATCGAGCCGGAGCAGTTGATTCTTGAAAAGGAAATGCCCGAAATTAAGGAAGCATTTATATTTACAGAGGATATAGGTGAATATGCCATAACCGAGAACCGGATCGCCTCCAAGTCTATTACGGCTTCCAAGCTGGCTCGAGGATCGGTCGGTCCCGAAGCGTTGCAAGACTACAGCGTTTCAAGCCTTCACATTGCAGACGAAGCAGTGACCTCCAGCAAGATTGCTCCATTGTCAGTCACAGGCGAGCATCTCATGGATGGAACCTTATCGACGCGTAAATTCAGGGACGGCTCGGTTAACGCAAGCAAAATCAAGGATGGGAGCATAACCACCCAAAAGTTGGCGGACCATGCCGTCGAAGGGAAGAAAATAGCCGACGGCGCTATTACTGCAAGGCATCTCGAGCAGTTGCTCGTATCAACAGAGCTCCTGGACGACCAATCCGTTATTGGAGAGAAAATCGCATCAAGTGCCGTAGAAACCCGGCATATTTGCAATGATGCAGTTCACACCTCCAAGCTTGCCGATAATGCCGTCACATCATCCAAAATTCGCGATGGCGCCGTCACCGGAAACAAAATAGCCGATGGTGCCGTGGACGGCTCCCATATACAGCAGAAAGCCATTAACAGCGACCATCTCGCCAGCGGGGCCGTGACATCAGAGCATATTGCCAAGGGCAGCATCGGCACTGACCAAATTGCTGTTAGAGGCATTGGAGCTGACCATATTCAGAATGGATCGCTGGGCGCCCGCCATTTGGAAGACGGGGCGATAGGACCTGATCAGATTCAGCCTGGTTCCGTCGGTCCCGATCAGATTGACATCTGTGCCGTGTCCACCCGTCACCTGAGCGATTCCAGCATAACGAGCTCCAAACTTGCCGATCAGTCGGTCCATACAGCCAAACTGGTCGAGCAGGCTGTTACGGCCTCAAAAATCGCTGACCAGAGTGTTCTCCCGAGTAAGATTGCCAATGAAGCCGTACAAACGCGCCATCTGGTTAAAGGGGCCGTGGAATCATCCCAAATCGCTTCGGAAGCAATTCAAGCCCGGCACCTCTCTCAAGATGCAGTGAAAGCAAAACATATCGCAATTGGCAGCATCCTGCCACAGCACTTTGCTCCTGAAAGCGTGCTCGGGGCGGCAATCCATTCCAGATCGATTGGAGAGCAGCACATGGCGGACCGTTCCATCGCGAGACAGCATCTTCAACGAGAATCGGTTGGGGAAGAACAGCTCGCACCCGAAAGCGTAACGAGCAGCAAGCTGGCTTTAGGCTCGGTTGGTGGCAGCATCATCAGGCAGAGTGGCGTAACTTCCAGCAATATCGCAAGCCAATCCATTCTACAGCAGCATCTTGCTGCGGACAGCGTCGGAGCACATGCCATACAAGACGGAGCGATCCAAGCTTCGCATTTAACCAACGGCTCGGTTGCCAGCTGCCACTTGCAGACCGAGAGCGTAGGGACAGAAGCGCTCGGACGCGGAGCGGTAACAAGCGATAAAATTGCGGAAGGCAGCATTGTCGAATCGTCCATCGGCGATGGGGTTATTGCACCTCGGCATCTGGCAGACCATACTGTAACGTCCTTAAAACTGTCACCGGAAAGCGTGTCAACCGACAAGCTGGTGGATCTTTCCGTTACGTCGTCCAAACTTGCGGAGGGTAGTGTAACTGCTGACAAAATAGCATCACAAGCCGTACGGTCCACTCACCTGTCAGCCCATTCCGTAGCCAAGGAAACCATTCAGAATGGGGCCGTTACCTCGGACAAAATTGCCCAGCAGGCGGTTGAGGGAGTGCATCTAGGACTGGAATCCATCTTGGGCAAACATATTACGCAAGAAGCGATCCACGGCTATCATTTGAAAAAGAAGTCCATTACGCTAAACCATTTGGCTGACGAAAGCCGTTCGGCCGACATGTTGTTTGCAGACGGCAGCATTCCAGGAGCAAAGCTTGAATCGCAATCGATTACGGAAGATCACCTCACGCCTTCATCCGTATCGGGGACGGCATTGAAAACAAACGCCGTAAGCGGAGAAAAAATCAAACCGCTCTCCATCTCGGCAGTGCATCTGCAAGAAGCGAGCGTCCTTTCGGACCATCTTGGTGAGGAGGCGGTCAAATCACAGCACATTGAGAATATTGCCGTAACCGATCGGCATATTGCACCAGGCTCGATCAACGCAAAGCATATCCAGATCGACAGCATTGAATCATCGCACATCGCAAGCGATGCCGTTCTTTCCGAGCATATTGCCGGAGAATCGATCCATGGCGACCATCTCAGCGAAGGGGCTGTGGCCTCCAAGCATATAGAGTTATTCTCTATTCAGAGTCACCATCTTGCCCCTTACTCCGTCAACATGGCCCATCTGGCGGATCAGTCCGTCGGCCATGTCCACTTGCAGCCGGATAGTGTCGGGGTTGATCAATTGCAACCCGGGTCAGTTAAATCAAGGCAATTAGCAGAAGGCGCAGTTCTTCCCCATCACTTGCAGACGAAGAGCATCAGCACGGAGCATATTGAAGCCGGCGCGATTACAACGGAGCTTATTCAGGATCATGGGGTTACGGGGGCTAAAATTGCCCATGGAACGATCACCGGTTCGAACATTGCGGCGGGTTCTTTGAACGGCTCCAAGATTGCCGAGGGCTCCATCGAGAGCAAACACCTTGGACCCGACGCTTTTGATAACTTCAATCTGGCTAATGGCTCTGTTACGGGAAGCCAAATCGCCAAGGAAACCATCACGGGAGCGAACATTGCGGCGGCTTCTTTGAATGGTTTGCAGATTGCAGAGGGCTCCATCGAGAGCAAGCACCTTGGACCCGACGCTTTTGATAACTTCAACCTGGCTGAGGGCTCTGTAACCGGAAGCCAAATTGCTGAAGGTACCATCACGGGCGCAAACGTGGCTGATGGGTCTTTGAACGGTTCTCTGATTGCCGAAGGCTCCATCGAGAGCAAGCACCTTGGCCCGGGCGCTTTTGATAACTTTGCTCTCGCTGAGGGCTCTGTAACCGGAAGCCAAATCGCCAAGGGCACCATCACCGGCGCGAACGTGGCCGATGGGTCCTTGAACGGTTCCCAGATTGCCGAGAGCACCATTGAGAGTAAACACCTCGGACCCGACGCTTTTGAGAATTTCACCTTGGCCGGCGGATCTGTATCCGGAAGACAAATCGCCAAGGGCACCATCACCGGCGCGAACGTGGCCGATGGGTCCTTGAACGGTTCCCAGATTGCCGAAGGCTCCATCGAGAGCAAGCATCTCGCACCGGATGCTTTTGATAACTTCACCTTAGCGGAGGGCTCTGTTACGGGAAGACAAATCGCCGAGGGCACCATCACCGGCGCGAACGTGGCCGACGGTTCGTTGAACGGGTCCCAGATTGCAGAGGGTTCCATCGAAAGCCGGCACCTTGGACCCGACGCCTTTGATAACTTCACCCTGGCCGGCGGATCTGTATCCGGAAGACAAATCGCCAAGGGCACCATTACCGGCGCGAACGTGGCCGATGGGTCCTTGAACGGTTCCCAGATTGCCGAAGGCTCCATCGAGAGCAAGCATCTCGCACCGGATGCTTTTGATAACTTCACCCTGGCTGAAGGCTCTGTTACGGGAAGACAAATTGCTGAAGGTACCATCACGGGCGCAAACGTGGCCGACGGGTCCTTAAACGGCTCGCAGATTGCCGAAGGCTCCATCGAGAGCCGGCACCTTGGACCGGATGCTTTCAATAACTTTACTCTCGCTGAGGGCTCTGTTACCGGAAGCCAAATTGCTGAAGGTACCATCACGGGATCGAACGTTGCGGCGGGTTCATTGGACGGTTCGCAGATTGCCGAAGGCTCCATCGAGAGCCGACACCTTGGACCGGATGCTTTTGATAACTTCACCTTGGCTGACGGCTCTATTACAGGAAGCCAAATTGCTGAAGGTACCATCACGGGCGCGAACGTGGCCGAGGGGTCTTTGAACGGCTCCCAGATTGCCGAAGGCTCCATTGAAAGCCGGCACCTTGGACCCGACGCCTTTGATAACTTCACCCTGGCTGAAGGCTCTGTAACTGGAAGCCAAATTGCTGAAGGTACCATCACCGGCGCGAACGTAGCCGAGGGGTCATTGAATGGTTTGCAGATTGCCGTGGGCTCCATCGAGAGCAAGCACCTCGGACCGGATGCTTTTGATAACTTTACACTCGCTGATGGTTCTGTTACCGGAAGCCAAATCGCTGAAGGTACCATCATGGGATCGAACGTCGCGGAAGGTTCATTGAACGGCTCGAAGATTGCCGAAGGCTCCATTGAAAGCCGGCACCTTGGACCGGATGCCTTCAATAACTTCACCCTTGCTGATGGCTCTGTTACCGGAAGCCAAATCGCCGAAGGTACTATTACGGGATCGAACGTTGCAGAAGGTTCATTGACTGGATCCCAGATTGCCGAAGGTTCCATCGAGAGCCGGCACCTTGGACCGGATGCCTTCAATAACTTCACCCTTGCTGATGGCTCTGTTACCGGAAGCCAAATCGCTGAAGGTACCATCACGGGATCGAACGTTGCGGCGGGTTCATTGGACGGTTCAAAGATTGCCGAAGGCTCCATCGAGAGCCGGCACCTTGGACCGGACGTCTATGATAACTTTACCCTCGCTGATGGCTCTGTTACTGGAAGCCAAATCGCTGAAGGCACCATCACCGGCGCGAACATAGCTGACGGTACCATCACCGGGTCGAACATTGCGGCGGGTTCATTGGACGGTTCGAAGATTGCCGAAGGCTCCATTGAAAGCCGGCACCTTGGACCGGACGTCTATGATAACTTCACCCTCGCTGATGGCTCTGTATCGGGAAGCCAAATCGCTGAAGGTACCATCACGGGATCGAACGTTGCGGAAGGTTCATTAACTGGCTCCCAGATTGCCGAAGGCTCCATTGAAAGCCGGCATCTTGGAGCGGATGCCTTCAATAACTTCACCCTCGCTGATGGCTCTGTAACCGGAAGCCAAATCGCCGAAGGTACTATTACGAGATCGAACGTTGCAGAAGGTTCATTGACTGGATCCCAGATTGCCGAAGGTTCCATCGAGAGCCGGCACCTTGGACCGGATGCCTTCAATAACTTCACCCTCGCTGATGGCTCTGTTACTGGAAGCCAAATCGCTGAAGGCACCATCACCGGGTCGAACATTGCGGCGGGTTCATTGAACGGTTCGCAGATTGCCGAAGGCTCCATCACGGGATCGAACGTTGCAGAAGGTTCATTGACTGGATCCCAGATTGCCGAAGGCTCCATCGAGAGCCGGCACCTTGGACCGGATGCCTTCAATAACTTCACCCTCGCTGATGGCTCTGTTACCGGAAGCCAAATCGCTGAAGGTACCATCACCGGGTCGAACATTGCGGCGGGTTCATTGGACGGTTCGCAGATTGCCGAAGGCTCCATCGAGAGCCGGCACCTTGGACCGGACGTCTATGATAACTTTACCCTCGCTGATGGCTCTGTATCGGGAAGCCAAATCGCCGAAGGTACCATCACGGGATCGAACGTTGCAGAAGGTTCATTGACTGGATCCCAGATTGCCGAAGGCTCCATTGAAAGCCGGCATCTTGGAGCGGATGCCTTCAATAACTTCACCCTCGCTGATGGCTCTGTTACCGGAAGCCAAATCGCTGAAGGTACCATCACGGGATCGAATATTGCGGCGGGTTCATTGGACGGTTCGCAGATTGCCGAAGGCTCCATCGAGAGCCGGCACCTTGGACCGGACGTCTTTGATACCTTTACACTCGCTGATGGCTCTGTTACCGGAAGCCAAATCGCCGAAGGTACCATCACGGGATCGAACGTTGCGGAAGGTTCATTGACTGGCTCCCAGATTGCCGAGGGCTCCATCGAGAGCCGGCACCTTGGAGCGGATGCCTTCAATAACTTTACCCTCGCTGATGGCTCTGTTACCGGAAGCCAAATCGCTGAAGGTACCATCACGGGATCGAACATTGCGGCGGGTTCATTGGACGGTTCGCAGATTGCCGAAGGCTCCATCGAGAGCCGGCACCTTGGACCCGACGTCTTTGATACCTTTACACTCGCTGATGGCAGCATTGATGGCGCCAAATTAAGCAACTCGACAGTCACTAGCGTTCATATTTCCGACGGTGCTGTTACCGGCCAGCAATTGGCTGAGGCAGCAGTCACTGCACAGCATCTGGCCTTTACGCCGGTGCGCAGCGTAGCCGGCCAGCCGAAGCTGCAGCAATTCGGCATGACGCCTTTTGTATTTGGTGCTGAAGCCTTGACCGAGGTGACCGTCCAATTCGAGGAGGCTTTTGCTGGGATCAACTATATCATTGTGGGGATGAGCAACAATCCAGGCTTCCAGATCTCCCTAAAATCCCAGCGCGAGGATACCGCCGTCCTTGAAGTGAGCCGCCAGCCTAACTGCAATCTCGCCTATGGTTTCATGTCCTGGATTGCGATCGGTCCTTCACGGTAACACCATAGCATTCCAAAAGAGGCCCTCCCCTGGGTAACACGGGAGGGCCTCTTTTACGTCAATTTCTCCACATTCCCATAATGGTTTACTTACCCTAACTGGCGTTTAAATGTTTTACTGGCGAAGAAGTAAGCGATGACCATGATGCCGACGCACCAGGCAATCGCGATCCAGATATCGTTGCCAACCGTCCCTTCATATAAGAGGGCACGAATCGCATTCACGATTGAAGTCACGGGCTGGTTCTCAGCAAACGCACGGACAATTTTAGGCATGGTTTCGGTGGGGACAAAGGCTGAACTAATAAACGGCAGGAAAATTAGCGGGTACGAGTAGGCTGTCGCCCCTTCCATAGACCCCGCTGTCAATCCGGGAATGACCGCCAGCCATGTCAGCGCCAGCGTAAACAACCCGAGTATCCCAGCTACTGCGAGCCAATCCAAGATATCGGCGCCGGAGCGGAAGCCCATCAAGAGCGCGACGAGGAAAACCACCACGACAGTAAGCGCATTGGAAACAAGTGAGGTCAATACGTGAGCCCACAATACCGACGAGCGCTTGATCGGCATGGTAATGAAACGCGCCATCAACCCACTCTTTACATCCGTAAACAGCCGCAAGGAAGTGTAAGCAACGCCGGAGGCGATAGCCATCAGCAAAATTCCCGGCAATAAATAATTGACGTAATTGTCCGTACCTGTCTCTATGGCGCCGCCAAATACGTAGACAAACAGCAGCATCATCATAATTGGCGTAATCGCCACCGTGATAATTGTGTCCGGGCTGCGCATGATGTTGCGCATTAAACGCCCTAGTAACACCCCTGTTTTGCTTTTCATTTACATCGCCTCCTTGTTGCCGATGATCGCGAGGAAAATTTCCTCCAATGTCGGCTGCTTCTCGATGTACTCCACTTTGGCTGGCGGGAACATCTCTTTGAGTTCGGTAAGGGTACCGGTCGTGATGATTTTTCCGCCATGCAGAATGGCGATACGGTCCGCCAGTTGTTCGGCTTCCTCCAGGTACTGGGTCGTCAGCAAGATGGTCGTGCCGCCGCCGGCAAGCTCCTTGACGGTATTCCAGACCTCAATCCGCGCTTCGGGGTCAAGCCCTGTCGTCGGTTCGTCGAGAAAAATGACGGCTGGTGTCCCGATCAGGCTCATGGCGATGTCAAGCCGGCGCTTCATCCCGCCGGAATATTTATCTGCCCGGCGGCTAGCCGCATCGGTCAGGCTGAATCTTGCAAGCAGATCGTCGGCGACTTGAGCTGGATTGGAAACTCCCCGCATCTTGGCAATCATCATCAGGTTTTCCCGCCCGGTAAGCATGCCGTCTAAAGCTGCGAACTGCCCTGTCAGGCTGATGCTCTGGCGAACATGATCCGGTTGACGCTGGACGTCAAAGCCGCAAATACCTACTTGGCCGCCATCGAGCTTCATCAGCGTTGAGAGAATGTTGACTGTCGTTGTCTTGCCTGCTCCATTTGAGCCCAGCAGTGCGAAAATTTCCCCACGCCGCACTTCAAAATCCACCCCCTTTAAGACTTCCTTGTCTTTAAAGGATTTTTTTAACCCTTTTACAGAAATCGCTGCATTCCTCATATTTTTTCCTCCTCATAATTAGCGCCTTGCGGAGCTAGGTTGCCTGCACCCAACTATTTAGTAATACTGATAATCTGTATAACTTACTACCGGGTTAAAAATTAACTGAATAGCGAAGGTGGCAATTCACATTAGTAACCAGCTAATCAGTCGGTATGATCTATTGAATTTATTTTTTACCCAATCGGTTCATGATACTCTGATTCAAATCTTCCCGATACTTGGCTACATAGGTTTTAGCGTTTGCTACTAGTTCGTCAGCAAAGGACGCCACGTCTTCCCCGGTGATTTCCAGCACTTGTCTGCCTTCAGCTGCTCCGGCTTCGAACAACTCGATTAATTCATACTGCATGTGCAGCATATCCATCCCGTTGCCCGCTGAGAAATTCCACATGTAGTTTTGAATTTTCTTAAATACAAACTGGTAGTCCTCAGGCAGGGCTTCAACCCGTGCCATCATCATTTTGTACTCTTTTTTATCACCAATCATTTTTTTGAACATTTCCAACATATAATTTTCCTCCTTTTATATAAAGCGGAACAAGGCACTCCAAAAATATCGAACGGAATATCTTATGAGGCTAGATTGACTTCAAGACGTTGATTTTTGATGATAAGAAATCCCACCTTTCCCAAAACGATTCAAGCTCCTGGCGGCCAGCCTCATTAAGTGAGTAAAACTTGCGCGGAGGCCCCATGTCTGACGGTTTCTTTTCAATGTTCACCAGCTTTTTCTTTTCTAACCGCACGAGTATGGTGTAGACCGTTCCTTCCACGACTTCGGTAAACCCAAGCTCGTTCAGACGGCGGGTAATCTCGTAACCATAGGTTTCACGGCGGCTGATGATTTCCAGCACACAGCCTTCCAGCGAACCCTTCAGCATTTCAGTTAAATTTTCCATATTCGAAAGCCTCCTCTATTTCGCCCTCCCCTACTTAGTATTACCTATATTCAGTATAACATAGTACCGAAGGAAATTTTTACTTAATAGCATTTGGAAAAACACACTATTAAGTATTACTCATTACACGTATATTGTAATACTGAGTAGCAGGGGGTGTCAACAACTTCTTTAAAATATTTTTGCAACCTCATTGTTCAGTGATGTCGGTATTCAGTGTGACCTACTACAGGTATATCGTAATACATAGTAGATGGATTGTCAACCGGATTTCCAAATATTTTCAAACCAATATCGCCCCGCGATTTATGCATGCAAAAAAGACGAGCTTTAAGCTCGCCTTTTGTTTATTGATTATTCGATGCCGATCCGTCCTTGTTAAAGCCCCTCCCCTAACTCCGGCAATCTCGTTCGTATCCGTAATGCGTAACATCCCGAGATGAACAATACCGTGGCAGCGATGATGTACGTAGCCCGAACGCCGAATTCATCGGTTATGAACCCAAACAACAGGGTGGATAATCCGAATACCAGCGAAACAAGCGCGCTTTGAGCTGCGTACACTTTTGGCAATACATGGACAGATACGCCCCGCTGCAGTGTAGTCTGAAGCGAGACTGCCTTAAGCTGTTCAAAAACGCCGAAGCCTGCCGAGAACACCAGGGCCAGCCAAGGCACCGAGGTCAATCCAAAACCGAACGTCATGATACTAATGCCGAAGGAAGAGCAGATGACGAACTTGCGGATGTTGCGGTCGATCAGCCCCGCGTTTTTCATTCCAAACAGTCCACCCAGCATGAGTCCCAGGAAAAAGCTTGCGTTGATATATCCCCACCATGCCTCCTCCCTGTGCAGCACATCGGCTACATACACGTAGATGGTCGCTGCGATCCAAATCACGCCCGCCATCGTCTCCAATACATAAATCACATGAATTGCCCGAAGAGAAGGCTGTTTCCAAATGAGTGTCCAGCCTTCCTGAATGGAGCGCCAATTCGAAACGCGAGCCTTCTCTTTCTGTTCCTGGGTAGATTCATGCCGATCCTCTATAAGCTTCATGAAGACTGCGGCGGCGAGGGCTAGGGCAAAGGTCAGCCATATTACGTTGCTTCCGCCCAAGACTACGACCAGCAGTCCCCCAACGGCCCAGCCTCCCAGTTGAATTAGCTGATCCACGATGGCAACAAAGCTATTCGCTTTCGTCAGCTCGGTGGCATCCACCAGACGCGGCAGCATGGCATGGCTTGCAGGTGCAGCCCAGCCATCAAGCAAAGAGATGAGGAATACGAATCCGAGGATCGCATAGACCGTCACCTCCTGCTCTCCCAGCATATAGTAGGTCATTAACAATAGGAACAACACGGCCGTTTTCCCGATTTGCGACGAAGCAAGCAGCGACTTGAGGCTGTATTTATCCATCAACACGGGCGCAAAGCTCCCGCTTATAAACCGTGCCATCGTCGTGACAAAAGGTATCATGGCCATCAACATGGCGGATCCCGTAATCCCATAGATAATTGCCATCAGGCCGACAATGTAAAACAAATCGCCGCTATTGGCGAGCGCCTGACCTATCCAGAGATACCGAAAAGATTTCCTCTTCATCTTTCTACCCCAATTCTGTATTTAGTTGTGTTGGTTAGGGTAGAAAAACCTACATGTTCTGGCCTCCGTACATTTTATATGGTTAATATAGTAACACCGTTAAGGACTTCTGTTAAGTTCACGGATTAATTTTTTCAAGCGAATCAGATGGCATATCTCACCAACCGCAACTTTTTTATCCCCGGCTAAAACTATTTGGCCCGCTCCACGGTCTAATGATCAGTCAAGCGCACTCAAGTACTTGAGCATGATCCAACCCATTAAACCAGGAATAGATCAAAACGAATTCGTGCCATGACATAAAATACTAGCGCTAGTAGTTAGGAGTGAGTGAACTGAGAGCGACAGAGTCGAAGCCAAAACAGTTCAGTGAAAATATTGAGAAATGCAAAAGCAAGTTATACCGGGTGGCCTATTGCTATGTCAAAAATGAGCAGGAGGCACTCGATATCGTCTCCGAGGCAACCTATAAGGGATATCTCGCTTACGAGCGGATGAACACGCCGCAGTATTTTGAGTCCTGGATGACCCGGATTGTCATTAACGCTGCCATCGACCATCTCGGTCGCAAGAAGCGGGTAACTTATATGGAGGACCAAACGCAAGACTATGCAGCCGCAGAGCATACCCTACCGCTGGAAGAGAAAATGGATTTATATGATGCGCTGGACAGACTGATGCCAGAAGAGAAAACCTATATTATTCTGAAGTTTTTTGAGGACCTGCGCTTTCGAGAAATGGCGGAAGTGCTGTCATTGTCCGAAAACACGGTCAAGACCAGATTCTACCGCATTATCGGAAAATTAAAATCGTATTTAATCGAGGGAGAGGTCGATAATCTATGACAGGAAAAGAACGCTACGAACACATTGAGATCCCTGCCCAGCTAACCGATGTTATGGCCGCAGCACAGAAAAAGGCGGCTGCCCGCAAACGATCCATGCGCTTGACGAGATATTCGTCCGTTGTTGCAGCTGCCATTGCCGTACTATTCGTGGTCAACATCCCGACGGTGGCAAACGCCTTAGCCAAAGTCCCCGTGGTGGGCAGCATCGTTCAGGTTCTACAGTTCGGGGGCGGAGGCGAGCGGACCGACGGCGTTACCGTGGGTACGGAAGCTTCCGAGGACGTGATTAAGATTCAATTTGATCAGGAAGGCAAGTCCGTTTCCAGTGTCCCGTCCTACACCGTGGATCATCGGGATGCACCAAACCGTCTGATCTTCACGTTTAACGGTGTACGAAACTTTGATTATGAAACCCTCAAGAAAGACATGCTGGCCCTGCCGCTGGTGAAGGATGTCTATGAAAATGTGATTTTGGACGACTCGGCCATGCGTTTTGTCGTTGAACTGAAGGATGGCGTGAAGCATACCGTATCCGAATATAATGACCCCGGCTATATTGAGCTGAAGCTCACTTCGACCGGCGAGCCGGTAAACCCGCGCGAGGTCTTCTATATCCGCAGTGAAGCCATGCCACAAGGGGAATCCCTTGCTATTCTTGAAGAGATTTATATGGAAGACGACGTGACCTTCATTAAGACCGCTGGCGGTGACTTCATCGCGGTCATCGGCGGGTTCGATACCCGTGAGGAAGCCGAGCATAAGCTTGGTGAAATTTCGGCTCGCGACAGCTACAGCGATGATCTGCGTATCGACAGCTGGATGAGCAATGAACGCCCGAACTAACCTGGATTATGAAAAGGCACCGCTCCGACAAGTGTTGGAGCGGTGCCTTTTTTATGATGATCAATGACGTTTTTTGGGCAATATTGAACATGCCGGTCCCGGAAGCGGCTCTCCCGGCTGCAACCATATTATGCGGTTGAATGAGGATAGATCATGACTTTTACGCTGGTGTCCTTGTGCGTGCGAGCAAGCTCTACAGCTTCCTCGATCTGATCTAAGGAAAACTGGTGGGTGATGATATCGCGTATGCGGCTGCCCTTGTTTTGCAGCATCTGTATAGCCGCCGGGTACGTGTTCGCATAGCGGAACACGCCGTATACATCCAGCTCGGCGTCAACCAAAGCGCCGATATCCACCGGGATGGCATCCTTTGTCGGCAGACCTACATACACGATCCGGCCTCCGCGGTTCACATAACCGATTGAATCCGCGATGGCACCGGCGTTGCCCGACGTTTCAATAATAAGATCAATCCCTTTGCCGCCCGTAAGTTCGTTCAACCGCTGCGGAACGGATTCATCCATCGGATTGATCACGCCGGAGGCTTCCATCTGAAGGGCCAAATTACGCCGGTATTCTACGACGTCGCTGCCATATACCTGAGAAGCTCCGGACATTTTGGCCGCCTCCATAGCAAGCAGGCCAATCGGCCCCAGACCGAGAACCAGCACCCGGTCCTCCGGGTGGATACGCCCGCGGCGTACGGCATGAAGTCCTACGGACAGCGGTTCAAGCAAAGCGCCTTCCTCAAAGGACATTTCATCCGGCAGCCGGAACAGGAAGTCGCTTCGCACCGCGACGTATTCGGCCCAAGCTCCGTCAACCGGCGGGGTGGCCATAAATACAACATCCGGACACAGGTTGTAACGTCCGCTTTTACAATAAGAGCAGCGCCTGCACGTAACGCCCGGTTCCACGGCCACGCGGTCAAGGGCGGAGACATTTCTCACCTTCTCCCCCGTCCTTACGACAACGCCGGCAAGCTCATGTCCCAGAATCAACGGTTCCTTCACCTCATATCTGCCAATCCGTCCATGCTCATAGTAATGCACATCCGAACCGCATATGCCGATGCAATACACTTGAATCAAGGCTTCATCCGGCTTTGGCTCCGGAATGGGAACCTGCTTCACCTCAATGGATAAAGGGCGATCAAGAACGGCGGCAGACATCATGTTTGGTTGTGACAAGCTGCATTCACCTCTCATCTCAAGAAATCGCTTACGAACTTAGTTTACACGATAAACTATCGCTTCATAAGGGTGTAGAGCGAATTCGCCGAAACTTCGCTCCGAGCGCTTGTAGTTCGAGAGTACAACTTCCGGTTGATGCTCACGCCACTCGACAGGGAATTGAAAATCCGGTGTTCCGCTATAGAAGTTGAGTACGACCAAGTACATCTCGTTCCCGAGCGACCTGGAATAGGCGAAAATCTCCGGATCCTCCTGAAGCACCGCTTCATATGTTCCGTAGATCAACGCCTCACTGGATTTGCGCAGACGAATCAAGGCCTTATAGTAATTGAGAATGGAATCGGGATCATTTAACTGCTGCTTCACGTTGATCTCATGATAATTCGGATTGCAGCGGATCCACGGCACAACCGTGGAAAAGCCGCCATAAAGCGTGTCATCCCATTGCATCGGCGTTCTTGCATTGTCCCTTGCCCGGTACGCGATTCTGCGCATCGTCTCGGACACGTCCTTCCCGTCCAACAGCCGCTCGCGGTAATAGTTGTAGATCTCCACGTCTCGATAATCGCTCAGCTCCGCAAACTCAACATTCGTCATTCCGATTTCCTGCCCCTGGTAAATAAACGGCGTCCCCTGCATCAGCATAAAAAAAGTAGCCAGCATCTTGGCCGATTCCTTATGATAGTGGACCGGATCGCCAAAGCGGGATACGGAGCGCGGTTGATCGTGATTCTCCATATAGAGGGCATTCCAGCCCACGCCTTCAAGTCCCGTCTGCCATTTATGCATGATCTGCTTCAATTCGGCCAAGTCCCAGATCGCATAATCCCAGCGCCCTTCGAGTCCGAAATCAAGATTGACGTGCTCAAATTGAAAAATCATGTTCAGTGCCCCATTCTCTTCCCCAATCCAGCGGTCTGCTTCCGATATCGGAATGCCACTCGCTTCGCCAACCGTCATAATGTCATAATGGGCGAACGCTTCGCGTTTGAATTGTTGAAGAAAATCATGGATGCCCGCTATATTCCGATGTCCCGGATTCGAGTCGACATATCGAAGATGATTCGGATTGGGCATATCCGGCAAACCCGGCAGCTTCTTAATATGGGTGATCGCATCCACGCGGAAACCGTCAATCCCTTTATCGAGCCACCAACGGATCATCCTGACCAGATCATCCCTGACCGCAGAATTCTCCATATTTAAATCAGGCTGCTTCTTGGAATAGAGGTGGAGATAATATTGATCCGTTAACTCGTCATATTCCCAAGCGGAACCGGTAAAGATGGATTCCCAATTGTTCGGCTCGGCCCCATCCCTCGCATCCCGCCAGATGTAGTAATCCCGCTTCGGATTAGTCCTTGAGGAACGGGATTCAATAAACCACGGATGTTCATCCGAGGTGTGATTGAGCACCAGATCCATAATAAGGCGCATGCCGCGGTTATGGATTTCGGCCAGCAGTTGATCGAAGTCGGCCATGGATCCGAACTCCGTCATAATATCCTGATAATCACTGATATCGTAACCGTTGTCGCTATTGGATGATCGATAGATGGGGCATACCCATATAACATCAATCCCGAGATCCTTCAAATAATCCAGGCGTGATATAACCCCTTGCAGATCCCCGATGCCGTCTTCATTCGAATCCATAAAACTGCGTGGATAGATCTCGTAAGCAACGGCTTCTTTCCACCATACTTTCTGCATTGTTGTATCCCCCGTTTACAATAAAGATGCTGCTTATTAGGAATGCAGACCGAGTCATTACACGTACTTCATTAACCAACTTAGTCTGTCGCAGCATACAGTATTGCCGTTTAAGCGATCATATAAGCCTAACAACCATAGAATAGCCGTGCCGCGGGGATATGCGGCATGGCCACTATAAAGTCCACTATGAAACAACTACGGAAATGAATTCGTGCCTGCTCCATGTAACATACTGCATGGGTTTGGTCAGACTCCGGTAAGGACCCGCCATTCACTCCACTTCTTTGATCTCCCGCTAACCCCGTACATACTTTGCAGTCAGCGATTGTTCCGCCATGATCAGTTCAGCAGGCGTTCCTTCGAACATGACCCTGCCTCCCCTGCTGCCGCCCTCGGGTCCAAGATCGATGATCCAATCCGCCTGACGGATTACATCCAGATTGTGCTCGATCACGATCACCGAGCTGCCGTTATCGACGAGCCGATTCATCATGTCCAGCAAATGCCCGACATCCGACATATGCAGCCCCGTTGTCGGCTCGTCCATCACGTAGATCTTTCCCTGTCTATGCAGCTCGCTGGCCAGCTTGATGCGCTGGCTTTCGCCCCCGGACAGGGTGCTTAGCGGCTGTCCGAGCGTTAGATAGTGCAAGCCGACATCGTGCAGGGCCTCCAGCCGCCGTCTGATTTCTTTTTTCTCGAAAAAATCGAGTGCCTGCAGCACCGTCATATCCAGTACGTCGGTAATCATTTTTCCATGGAGTTTATACTGCAGCACATCATCCTTAAAGCGCCTGCCATCACAGGTGTCGCACGGAGACTTGATGCCTTCCATAAACGCCAGGTCCGTATAGATGAACCCGAGACCGTGGCAGTCGGGACAGGCTCCTTTGGAATTGAAGCTGAACAGGGATGGACTCTGATCGTTAGCTTTGGCAAACATGCTCCGGATGTCATCCATGATCCCCGTATAGGTAGCAGGATTGGAACGAATCGAGGTGCCGACGGCGGACTGGTCGATGACGACAGCCTCGGGATGCTGGAACAGGAAGGCATGATGAATCAGCGAGCTCTTGCCTGACCCCGCTACGCCCGTGACCACGGTTAACACTCCTTCCGGGATATCCACCGTTACATTTTTCAGGTTATGATGACTGGCATTGGCAATCCGCATTTGTCCTGTCGGTACCCGGAACTGTTCTTTCATCGGCATGCAGCGTTTCATATACTGCCCGGTTAACGTAGAGTCTTGGCTGCACAGCTGCTCAACCGTACCCTCGAAGACAACTTCCCCTCCCCGGGTACCTGCATTCGGTCCCACATCCACCACATGGTCGGCAATTTCAATCACGTCGCGGTCATGCTCCACGACCAGCACCGTGTTGCCCTTGTCACGAAGCTTCCTGAGCATGTCGTTCAGGCGGTGAACATCCCGAGGATGCAAACCAACGCTCGGCTCATCAAAAACATACATCATGTCCGTCAGACTGCTGCCCAGATGCCTAACCATCTTCACCCGCTGCGATTCACCTCCGGAGAGCGTGGTCGTCTCCCGATTCAGCGTTAAGTAATCCAGCCCCATATCCATCAAGTGCTGCAGCCGCTCGGCCAAACTGGCCACCATACTGGCAGCCACCGGCTCCTTGATATTCAGGATGACCTCTCTTAACTCCCCAATCTCCATGGCCGCACACTCGGCGATATTATACCCGTTGATTCTGCAGCTTAATGCCGCTTGACTGAGCCGTGTCCCCTCGCATAACGGGCATGTTCCATGCGTAATAAAATTTTTGACGTGATTTAAGGTGCGTTCGGACAATTCACTGCTGTCTCTCTGGATATACAGCCGGTTGAACTTCAACACGAGACCTTCGAAGTCAGACTGTACCGGTCCACCCTTGGACGGAAACGTCACCTTTCCCTCCTTGCCGTATAGGAAGAGATCCCATTCCGCTTCCGAATAGTCGGCCAGCTTCTTATCGTTATCAAAGAAACCGGACATGGTGTAATTTTTCATATACCAGCTATCCACTGAGAAAATAGGAAATCGGACTGCTCCCTCATTCAAAGATTTGCTCGTATCCAGCAGTTTATTTAGATCCAGCTCGACCTTCCTGCCGATACCTTGACATTCCGGACACATGCCTTGCGGGTCGTTAAAAGAAAAGACGTTGGAGTATCCCGCAAATGGCTGTCCCACCCTGGAAAACAACAGACGGAGTATGGCGTACAGATCCGTGATCGTGCCTAGCGTGGACCGTGAATTGCCCCCCAGACGCTTCTGGTCGATGACGATGGCCGTCGACAAGTTCTCGATCGAATCGACGTCCGGCTGGCTATGCCGTGGAAGTCGGTTACGAACAAAAGCGGTAAACGTCTCATTCAGCAATCGTTGAGCTTCCGAACTGATGGTATCGAACACGATGGACGATTTGCCCGAGCCGGATACGCCGGTAAAGACCGTGATTTTCCGTTTTGGAATTTGCAGCGAAACATTCTTCAGATTATTCTCCCTGGCTCCACGTATGTTGATATATTCTTGCGCCATGGCCGCTCCTCCCTTATACCCTGTAGTGTTCCTATTATAAAAGGGCAATCATGACATGTACTGTCATAATGGGTGAAGGTCTCTATTATTAAGTTATTCCCGCAACCGGTAAATATCAGGAAGGTTGTTGACCGTATTAATGCTATACTTAGTTTATAAGAGTTTGGGGAGAGAAAATGTTACACCCTCCCATTTTTGATTCCGGTTTGCCAATAAGCATCCTGTCCCTTACAATTACGGAACATCATCGTTTCTTAGAATTCATGTTTACAGGAGAGTAATGACGATATGAGCAAAAAAATAGTCGCCATCGATATGGATGATACCATCTGCCATCTCATACCCAAGGCCATT
This sequence comes from Paenibacillus sp. FSL F4-0100, assembly GCF_037993005.1. Lineage (NCBI taxonomy): Bacteria > Bacillati > Bacillota > Bacilli > Caryophanales > Paenibacillaceae > Paenibacillus > Paenibacillus sp. FSL F4-0100. Next base: position 825,528 of record NZ_CP150303.1, on the reverse strand, counting down.
CACTATCACAATCTGCAGTACAAAGATCCTCAGCTGACGCTGGATCAGATTACCGATTATAATCTGCACCAAATCTGGCATCCTGACTGCTCAGAAGAGTTTTTCTTCGGAAAGCCGGGCTTATATGAAGAACTTGAAATATTTGATGAATATACGATTGACGAAGTCCACAGAATGACGCATGATTATGACGTTATTGTTGTTACCGCAGCCCGTCCCTCCTCGGTGCCCGAGAAGTGGAGATGGCTGCAGCGGCATATGCCTTTTATTCCGTTCGAGAATTTTTTCGTGGCCAAGCGCAAGGATTTAGTGGAATTCGATCTTCTGATTGACGATGGTCCCCATAATGCGATTGCCGCCAGAAAAGCCGGAAAGCAAACCATTCTGATTCCGCGTCCGTGGAACGCGCATATTCAGCATGAATTTATTCTGAAGGATTCCTGGAAGGGAATGAACGAGTTAGTTGACCGTATTTTATCTGATTCTAACCATCAAGGGGATATGAAATAAATGAATACAGACCGCAATAGTCGGTACCTATCGCAAGACATCCATTTTTTCGCGGCCGCACTGTCGGAAACGATAGTTTCCGTATGGGAAGAGGATCCCGCAAGTGTATACGTGGAGATCGAGCGAGGTTACATTGAATGCTATACACCGGATGTCGTCCGCATCCGCAACGAAGAGACAGGTTATCTGACACACTACAGCCGTGACACCGCTATGTTTCAACGGATGTAATAGATAAAGGCCGCTTCCCTTGCCGGGAGGCGGCTCTTTTATTACTCAAATCATCTTTTAGCTGACAGAACAAGAAACAGGGTTGCGAGCGGGCCTAACAACAGGGATAGCAGAAACCAGTTTAATCCCGTTCTGTTTTTTCCTTGAGCCAATCCGGCATTAATTAACGCCAGCGTTCCCCATCCCACGTAAAATTCATTATTCATCATATCTCCTCCGATACCGTGCTCTTTATCTGCTTATTACGTTTTGACATGCTGAATCGTTGCAGGATATACAAAAAAGAGCAAGGAAAGCTCCCTGCCCTGGGCAATTTTAACATGTATAGCAGCAGCCTCAAAAGGCTCCGGCTTTAGCCGCGAAGGCCCCACTCTCACTTGAGTGGACAATCGATCCTTATGCGTGTTCCAACTCTCTTAACAGCTGAAATATTTGTCCCCGATGATGGGATTCATGCTCAATCAGATGATAGATGACCCATTCGGGCGTCACATCGTACGGTTCCAGTTGTCTGACTCGCCCCCAGTCTGAGAGGTCCATGCCTTTGAAATGGGCAAGCAATTCATGACGTACTCTCTGCATGCGGTGAAGGTGTTCCTCCAATGACTGATCCGGCACTTCAGAAAGACTATTATCCTCGGTACGGTGATCCCAGGGAAAGCAGGTCTTTATTTTCGGGTCCCAAGCGGATTCAAGCACCTCGGCGTACAGCCAGTCCGCTTCAATGTAAGCGATATGATACAACAGTGAACCGATCGACTGCCGACCGTCCACCTTATGGTTCAAAAACTCATGCCGAATCCCTTCCAGCCGTCTCAATATCGTTCGCCGCACATCTTCAAGTCCCCATATCCACCGGCCGATCTCCGGCTCAAACCCAGGCAATGCCTCAACCGTCAACGTTTTCCTCTGCAAATCTTCACGCTCCCTTACATCATCTCATGAACCTAAGAATAACAGGCTCAAGCGGCAGACTGCCAGGTAAAGTTCGGTTTAGGCAAAAACCACCCTGGGTCATTCAGCCGTTCTTACTTCTTTCTAGTCGCAATCGCCTCTGCTGTTTGTTTAACGGCCTGATGCCCGAATACCGCAAACGCCCCTGCGAGTATGCCTTGAATGATATTTTCCACCCTCCAGCCGATCAAGCCGGTTGTGAATAGAACCGATACGACTATAACCAGATATACAATGCTCCAATTCGGAACCTTGGGGGTTTGCTTCAGCACATATCCGATTACCCAACAGGCAGCAACGACCATGAAGAGCCGCGGGTCAATCAATTGAAAAATGACGCTCCATTCCATGGTAAACCCACCTTTCCATTCATCTTCTACATCCTATTCCTTGAGCCTATCGATCGGCTTGTATTTATATCCTTATTCTCGCAAGCAAAATAATAGAATCTGCGAAATGGAATTTTCGATAGGTTTGACGATGAGCGGACGCAGCACAAATCGCGGTATTCCTGGGTGGAGGAAATACGCAGTGACTATCCAATATGAATGGCGCGGTTCTTCATTTAGAGCTCCCCCTGATATATCAGAATGTACGTCCCATTATTTTCCATTCATATTATACAAAAAAAGGCAGCCTCATACCAACGGAAGCTGCCTTGCTCGAAACCTGTTCTAACATCCCCAATTCCAAACCAAACTTAATGTTATACCTTGCTAACCTCAACTCTATCCTCTACGGGGGCCTGAGCCTCGACAACGGACTGCTCGCCCTGCCATAACAGCTGCATCTCTTCGCTCGTGGCGAGCAGCGCAGACAAGCTGCCCTCCGCTTCGATCCGGCCATCCTTCATGACGATGATATGATCGGCCTTCGAAAGGGCTGCCCTGCGATGCGATACCGCGATGCAAGTGACGCCCTGCTCCTTGAACAACCCATCCCATACCAGCTGCTCCGTCTCCACGTCCAGCGCGCTGGACAGATCATCAAAAATGAATAAATCCGCGCCCGTAATCAGCATGCGTGCCGTAGCCGCCCGCTGGATTTGTCCGCCCGACAGCATAACGCCCCTCGGACCGACCAACGTCTCCAGTCCCTGATCCAGATTCTCGATATCCTTCTCCATGACGGCCAGACGGATGGCCCGTTCCAGAGCTTCCTCCGTCCGCTCTTTCTTCCCTTGAACAATGTTCTCTCTCAAGGGATCACTAAACAGCCTAGGAACCTGCGGTGTATACGCCGCCCGAGGAGGCATAAGGAAGGTTGCCGGATCCACCTCTTCCCCGTTCCAGCGGATCGTCCCTTCCTGCTTCGGCAGCAGACCCAGCAATGTCCGGACAAGCGTCGATTTCCCCGCTCCGATTCGTCCTGTCACCACCAGAAACTTGCCGCGCTCCAAGCGGAAATTAATATCCGATATGCCATTCTCCGAATTCGGGTAATGATATGATAAATTCTTGACTTCCAGCTCCTGCAGCTTCTCCCCCGGTTCTCTGTGAATGACGGGCAGTTCCGGCGGCTCTTCGTTCAGATACGTTTCCCGTGCCTCAATAATCCGGTCTTCCTCACCAGGACGGAACAGCGAGCGCATCCGGTCAAAGGAAACCTTCAGCCGCTTGTGCTGGAACACCATATACCCGAACAAGGAAATACTGAAGCCGATATTAGCCAGGTAAGACGTAAACAAAGCGAAATCCCCGACGGTAAAATGCCCGGCCTGCATTTCAGCAGCGCACATCAGCAGAATTAGTCCCGTACAGATGCTAAGCACATGCTGATTCAAGGATCGCATCCATTGTTTGAACAGATTATCCTTCAGCGCTGCCTGCCGGCGGTCTTCGTTCAGCTTCATGAAGCGCTCATGAACATGATCCTCGGCCTGCCCGAGCTTCAAGGCTTGAACCGCACCGAAGGTTTCCGCGATAAAGCTTGTAATGCGCCCCGTAGCTTCCCGGTTCTTTAGCCCGTAACGACGCGCGCGGTTGCCGGACAGATTGTTCAAGAGTGTGACCACTACGAGCGGCAGCACGGCCACCAGCATGATCTTCCAGTTAATGCTCGCCATAATGACTACGGAGACGAGGGCAAAAACGAGGCGCCCCCAGAAATCCACCCAGGATTCCACGTATTCCACAACTTCTTCCACGTCATCGCGGAAGCGACTCATCGCCTCCCCTGGAGAAGCCGGCAAATTCCGCCCCGGCCAGCGCATGATCCCAGCCAGCATGTTCGTGCGCAGAATGGCCTGAATGTGGTAAATATACGTTACCCATTGATAAAAGGCCGCAAAGAACGTCCCCACCCGCGCAACCCTTACTGCGGCAATGAAGATCAAAGGAACGGCTAGCCATACATAATCCGTCGAATTCGATGTAGCCCGGTCAAAAAACCACTGCATCCCAAGCCCGATCAATAGCGGCAAGGAATGAAATATGCACCACAACAGACCGTTGAATAAAAATAATGAAGGCTTGAAACGAAATAGGCGCCCTATAAAACCTGTGATGGTCATGCCAGTTCCTCCTCTCTGCCTGTGATCAGCAGTCTGGCATAATGCGATGCCGGATCTTGTGCAAGTGCTTCCCGTGCGCCGAATTCCAGAATTCGTCCGTCACCCAGCACCATAATTTTATCCACCTGCTCCAGCGTAGCCAGCCGGTGCGCGATGATGATGCCCGTACAACTGCTCATCAGCTGATCCACGGCCGTCTGCAGCATCATTTCCGTTGCGGCGTCTAGGCGTGAGGACGGTTCATCCAGAATCACCAGGCTCGGCTGCGTCAAAAATACCCGGGTTAAAGCGAATAGCTGCGCTTCCCCCGCGGATAGCGATGCTCCGCCTGTTGTCAGATGCGTATCCAGACCTTCCGACTGCGCATCGATCCATTGCCGAAGTCCCAGACGCTCCGTCGTTTCCAGAATAAATGCATCCGACACGCCGTTATCGAACAACGTCAGGTTGTCACGCAGCGAGCCATCAAACAGCTGTACATCCTGCGTGACCATCCCCACCCGGCGGTAAAGCGCAGGCAGCTTCAGCTTCGTGATATCGGTCCCCCCAACGCGGATCACACCGCTGTCGATGTTATACAGTCGAAGCAGAATACGGCTGAGACTCGACTTTCCGCTGCCGGTACGTCCGATAATCCCCAGGCGTTCGCCTGGTTTGACCTCAAAGTTGATGTCTTTTAACACCGGTTTATCTTCGTTATAACTGAAGTTGACGCCCTCAAATTCCAAACCGAGCGCTCCCTCCGGAAGCTCTTCTTGTTCTCCGTCTACAATCTCGCTCTTATTGGACAGCAGCTCTCTGGAACGCAGCATGCCGGATTTTGCCTTTTGGAACTCCTGCACCTGGTCACCCAGCATTTCGATCGGGTCATTCAGCATCTGCGTATATTGATAGATTAGGAAGAGGGTCCCTAGCGTAATTTCACCGATCAAATAATAACGAACCCCTAGTAGCAGGACAGCGGTAACTGCAAGGGCAAACAGAATCACCGTGGTATTCCAAGGGACGACGCGAAGCATCCAGGCTTTTCTTCCTTTCAGAAACACGCTGCGCATCATGCGATGAAACCGATTCATCACATACGGCACATTGCCGTTCGCCTGTACATCCTCAATGCCAGCGATGCGTTCCTCAATTAAGCCAAACAGCGAAGCGCTGGCTTCCCGTTCATTCTTCGAAGAATTGACGCCCATATTCCGGATGAACACCATGAACAAAATAGACAGTAGTGTAAACACCGTCATGACGATCGCGATCGGCAGATTGACTGTGAACATAAATCCTAGTATGCCGGCGAGCAGCACAAAACTTCCGATAACCTGCACGATGAACATCGCGAAGAAGTTCGAAATATTCGTCACGTCGCCATCAACCCGCTCAATCATCTCGCCTGGCGTTTTCACATTATGAAATCGCATATCCAGCCGCAAGCAATGCTTCAAAAGATCGCCGCGAAGCCGGTTCGTGGCGCGCCATGAAATATCGTTCCCCATATAGCTGACAGCCACGGTAATCAGCTGATTAAAAACAGCCACGACCAGAAACAATCCCGCCAGTTGAATCAGCGTGGCTATAACGCCACCTTCGGCTGCCGTGTCAATAAACCGTTTGACAATCTGCGGATTCAGAAGCTGCAAGCCTGTCGACGTCAGCAGCATCATGATCAGCAGTATCAGCCGTCCTTTAACCGGTTTTAAATACCGCAGCAGCCATGACATTGAAACCTTTTCTTGTTTGGGCACAGTGCCCACCCCCATATGCAAGCAAGTATGTACAGACCTCCATCTCCCCATAAAGCAAGGCATGGCGGCAGTAAATCATTACCAGTCTACATGATATCCACAGTCATTCCTAGGTAAAGAATAATTATAATATGTACTAAGAAAAAGCAAACGAACGCCTAGCTTCTGCATCTATGCAGAGTTGGCGTTCGTTTATTGTGCTGAATATAGCGTCGGTCGTTCTCTCGGTGTTATCGTAATGTGATTTGTGCCTTGTCCTGATCCTCAAGCTTGATGACCAAGCTTTCTTTAGAATCAGCTACGCCATCGGGTACTTCTATGACAACAAATCCGGATTTCGTAGCCAAAGGCTTGATGCTGCCTGTTCCCAGATCGCCATCAATCATGGTTACCGTGTAGTTATACTCATATTCCTCTTTAAATATGGCTTTCATACTAACGCCACCAATGATTGATGTGAAATCCTTTGCCTCTTTACCATTATTGGTGACTGTATAATTTAGAATAAGGAACTTGTTGCCTTCATCAGCACTCGACGAAAACATATCTGCACTTACTTTTTGATCAAACTCAAACGAATCAAGTACAACTTCCCAATCACCTAAGGTGAATTTTTCTCCAGGTTTGTTAGAAGCCTCTTTTGGTTCCTTTTTTGGCTCCTCTTTGGCTGGCTCTGTTGTTGCTTCTTTGCTCGGCTCATCCTTAACGGTCTCCCCAACTGCATTGACACTTTCGTCTTGCTTGGCAGAGTCACTGCTCGTAGGATTATTTCCGCATGCCGAAATAACTAAAAATGCACAAATCATCAAAATCAAACCAAACTTTGTTCTCATTTACTAACCTCCGTGTAGGTAATATATACCACATTATCATACCATATATGATTTTTCTATTATTTTCTTAACATTTCGACATTTTCTTATGCAAGATTTAACTAGCAAGTCAATACCCGCTTCAAAAAAAAGCGAATCCAATAATTCAGCATACTCGTATATGTATAATAGAGTGACGTGCAACTTTTTGGAGGTGGGCATAATGAATACTGGGATCAGTGGATTAGACGGACTGGATGAACAGAAGCTATCAGAAATTCGCGAAAATGCCGCAAGGCTCTCGGACATGAAACAAGAAGTGCCCGTGGAAGAATTGTTCTCGGAATCATTTATTCAAAGACATACCAAGTTTTCTTCAATCGGTCACTTGCTGAAAGCCGCAGGTTATGAGGGAAGCACAGATGAAGAGTTTGACGAATTCATACAAGGACATACGATTAACCCATTTATCGTTGAACATACCCCATTTCGCAGCTGGCAGGATTTCCAGGAGTTAGCCGTATCCGCTTATATCACGAAATGGCTGGGATTCTAAATATTCAATCAGAAATCCGCCTGTACGCAGGCGAGGGACGATAACCAAAGAAGCCCCTCTAACCTATGTTAGAGGGGCTTCTGATATATTTTTTAAGGGGTGCTTTTATCATATGCTCCAAATATTAATGGAAGCTTAAATTATGATTAAAGAGACATAAATTGTTTCAGGTTTCTGATGGTATTGTAATTAGGCTGAACTAGGAAAGATGGTTTGACGATTTTTGTCCTACAACAGCTAATAAAGAAGGAAGCAAATCTACTGAATTATCCATTCTTTTGGGTTCTCATTTGGAAGCTTACTTAATTTCATCGCATCATCATGAACCCATGTCACTTTGTCCGTTTTTTGCTGTGCAAATTCAAGCAGCTTAATACTGAGATCAACCCCTGTAACAACAGCTCCACGTAACGAGAGCCGATAACTTAACTCCCCTTGGCCGCAGCCGATATCACAGATCTTTTTCCCCTGAAGCTCTGAAATTCCTGATAAATGTTCCATAATGTATTGATATGAATTCTCCGGCCCACCAGCCTTAACCATCTCATTATATTGCTCTGCAAATGGATCATATAATGCCAACGAATAACTCCACTCCCTGAATTAATCGGGAAGCTCTGTTAATGAATTCGGATACTACTAAAATATTGAGTTTTAGAAATGCATACTTGGTAAACAAAACAAAGACCCTGCCAGCGTCCAAGCCAGTAAGGTCTTAATAATTTATGGCTTTGTTGTAACTGTAGCCGTCTTGGTCTTGTTATCCCAGACAACCTTGGCGCCTAACGCCTCACCGATAGCCCGAAGCGGCACATAGGTCACGCCATTCTCAAGCTTGCCGTCCGCGATCTGCTTCCCGTTTACGATGACATGTACCTTATCCTCCACCGTAACGCCCCCCTCTTTCTTCTGAAGTCCCAAATATTTAGCAATGCCATTCACATGACCGATCGCAATAGAATCAATCACATCCTGCCGTTTAAGCTTGGCTGCATCTGCCGCCACATCGATAAACAGGTTTTCGGTTAAGACAGCAGGCATCTTAGATTCACGGACCATATGCAGATTAGCGGCCTTCTGCCCCCGATCGATGACACCGAAGGATTTAATGGTACTCATGATTTCCGTATGCATAACGTTCTGCAATTTTACCGAAGCCGAGCTTGCCGAGGTATATCGATATGACTCAAAGCCCCCAGCACCGCCACCCGCGTTACAATGGATGCTAACTAGGATATCGGCGCCAGCAGCGTTTGCCTTATGGGTCCGTTCAGCCAATTCAAGGAACACATCTGAGGATCGGGAGAGTAGTACTTGGACATCGCCATATTCCGCTTCCAATCGTTTCTTCACAGCAAGAGACACCGCTAATACGATTTCCTTCTCCTGCAGGTCGTTTCCGATTGCTCCAGAATCCTTCCCGCCATGCCCTGCGTCAATCCAAACCTTTTTCACGATCATTCACCGCCTTTGTAGGTTGTTGAATAGCCCGGTGATCCATTACAGCGAAGGCGACTGCAGCAATTGCTTCCAACTAATGCTTCAATGGTTATATTAGGCAAGCAACTGTAAGTCCTACTGCAAGGACGAGTATATATATAAGATACTCCTGTTTAGCACATTCGGTGTTTGCTTGTGCCTATATTGAGCGGCCTAGATCGGTTTCTAGTCACCTTTTGAGTTTAGATACGAGCTCTGCATTTTACATTTAATGGAACTTAAAATTGGGATTTGCGTATTGTCTGTTAAGGGGTTGATTCTATGTTTACCATGTTCGTCGGTGCCATTAATATCTGGCTTGGTACATTAATATTCAGAAATCCTGAAGAAATGGCAATCCGCATGAATCGGGATGAATACCATGAAATAGATGATAATGATATATTAAAAATGCAGTTTCTCGGAGTATTTGTTGTTGGTTTTGGTATTATTTTAGCTCTTTTAGGGTTATCTACTTTGTTCTAACTTGTAATATGTATTACTCGCATTTAACTTTTTCATTAAGCCATTGATGAGGGGCTGGTTATATGTCTGGGTTTACATTTATCCTGTTCGCTGTTGTTTTTCTAATACGTGGTCTATTGAGAATACGCAAACCCACATGGGGTTCGTTTTATAAGAGTTGGAAAGTAAACCACGAGTCTGAGCCAAGTTCGGACTACATTCAATATATCAAATCCAGTGGACTTCTCTGGATCGTTCTAGGAGCCCTTTTTCTAGTGTTAGGCATTCTCCTTATGACTCTTTGATCACTCCTTCACAGCTTAGTGGCCGGGTGCTCGCGATTCCCATGATCGATATACTGCCAATTGATCCACACTGGAAGCCAACGGCAATTTAATCAGCACAGACCATTTCCATACTTTACACAAATCCGTTTCTCTCCTAACATCCCGGTAATACATATTCCGTACAATGTCCCTATCACATTACATCGATGAAGGGATATGACAGAATGAAAAAGAAATTCAAGAAATTGCTCGCGCTGCTGTTGCCAGCGACGATGATTGCGGGGCTGCTGTCGGGCTTTCAAGCGTCCGCAAGTCCGGCCACTTCACCAGATAGCGACAATAGCTTCAAAATGGCCATACTGCCGGATACGCAAAAGTATGCGCGTTACAAAAACGAGCTTTGGCTGTCGCAAACGAATTGGATCGCAAAGAACGTGAAAAAAGAAAATATTGTGTTCACCGCACATTTAGGCGATTTGGTCGATCGCGCCGATGAAGAGTACGAATGGCGCAACGCCGACGAGGCGATGAAAGTATTCGATAAAGCCAAGCTTCCATACGGTTTTTTGGCAGGAAACCATGATGTGCTCAACTCGCAGCAATACGACAACGAACGGGATTTGGCCAAGGAACCGTTTTTGAACTATTTTTCGACAGATCGGATGAAAAACATCCCGGGTTTTACCGGCCATTCGGAGGACGGATTTAATTCCTACTATATTTTTGAAGGGTCCGGGAAAAAGTATATGGCACTCTTCCTGGATTGGAGAGCGTCCGAAGAGACGTTGAAGTGGGCGCAAAAAGCAATCGACAAACATCCAACGTACCCGGTCATGGTGTTCACCCACCAATTGCTGAACATTTCCAACGACAAAAAATCAGCCGTCATGACAGATCACGGGCAATTTCTATGGGACAAGCTGATCGCGAAAAACGATCAAATCTTCCTCACCGTAAACGGTCATCATCATGGCTATGCTCATACGGTCAAGAAAAATAACAAAGGTCACGACGTCGTTATGATGGTCGTTGATTATCAGAGCGCCTTTCACGGCGGCAACGGAATGTTACGAACGCTTGAATTCGATATGGACAAGAACCGCATTCATACATCCTCCTTCTCCCCATGGGTCATGGGAATGCCGGAGAAACAAAGAACCGCGTTTGATGAGGAGAAATTAGTAGACGATTTTAACGATTTTACAGTCGCGATGGATTTTGAAGAACGGTTCTCCGGATTTCAGCCCATCATTTCCGTCAAGAAAGAAGTGCCGAAAGTAGAAGGTACGGTCGCTTACTGGCAAATGGACAACCGTTCGGCCGCTGAAGGGCAAGCTGTGGCAGGCAAGGGAGCAGCGGTCGAAGATCTTTCCGGCAAAGGGAACGATTTGTACCGTATCGACGAAGGCGACGCCAAACCAGGCGATCTGATCTGGTACAAAGGAAATGCGCAAAATCCGCAAAGTAATTCGGGCATTCGCTTCTTCAATAACAAGTCACAAAAGAAAGGCTCGTATTTGAAAACATCCGATCAAGCGCCTATCAATGCACTAACATTCCCGAACGGATATACGATTGAAGCGGTCGTGAAGCTCGGGCCTGACTTTGACGCCGACAAACATTCCTGGATGGGCATTCTGGGCCGGTACGGCACCGGACAAGACGTCGGCAAGAAAGAAGGTGACGCCGACGCTCCGCTAGCAACGTTAGCTGTGTCAAGCTTACGGGAGATTCAATGGGCGTCCTTCCCGCTCAATTACGGAAGCGAGCAAACGAGTTGGTCGTGGGAAATGGACGATAGCTGGCATCATATCGCGCTGGTAAACAACGGACAATCGACAAAGATGTATATCGACGGCGTAGAAGTATTGCGCAATCCCGACACAAAGCCGCAGGGCATCGCCACGACCGGCAAACCGTGGATCATCGGCGCGAGCCAATATGCCAATAAGCTGGACGGCGTATTTAACGGATGGATCAGCGAAATTCGTATCGTCGATCATGCGCTGAACAAGAAAGATTTCTTACAATAGTTAGACATGCGCAAGCGCCGGGATGATTCCCGGCGCTTGAAGCGCTACCTGCTTGCTTTTATGATGATTTCATCTTCCAGACATTTTTGAATGACTTCTGCTGAGATGATCAATGGTTCCTGATTTGGGTAGAGTTTCTGGTAGAGGACTACGGCTCGCTGGCTAAAAGCCGGCGGGCAATTTTTATTAATGCTGGTACGATATTGGACTTATTAGACGAATAGACAAGAAAGTTTAACAATAATTGCTTTTTCCCTATCGATTTGCATATCCTCCTTGGCCGGAGGATATCCTGGATGACTCTTCCAATAACCAGGAAAAGCGCTCCTTCATCCCAGCGACCAGATATCTTGTTAAGAGCCGTTTTAAAGGAAAAAATATCATTTCCAAAAAACGGTCGATAATATTGTTATAAGCCATAGGCTCCAGCCCATTGTTGTCTCCTCTATATAGGCTACTGCATAGGATAGATAGAAAATTACGAAACCATGAAGAGGAGATTGAATATGTACCGTTATCCATGCCACCCTTACCAAGGGTATAATCCTGCGCATAACTACTGGAATAACCAAAATTGGAGCGATAATTTGAATTTTCGTTATTCGAGTTGGAACAATAACAATTGGCATCGTTATGATGAAAATATGAAATTAACTGATTATGGACAAAGGCCTCTTGTGTTGAATATTGATCAAGCAGCTAAACAAAACAATACTTACCGAACCGCCTTATGGACAGGAAAGCACTTTCAAGTGACACTAATGAGCATTAATGTTGGAGATGACATTGGTTTAGAAGTTCATCCTACAACTGATCAATTCATACGAATTGAACAAGGTAAAGGACTTGTTCAAATGGGTGATAGTAAAGATAACTTGGATTTTCAAAAAATGGCCTATGATGACTATGCAATCATGATACCGGCTGGAAAATGGCACAATGTAACCAATATGGGGAATGTACCACTAAAAGTATACGTGATCTATGCTCCTCCAGAGCATCCATATGGCACGGTTCAAGAAACCAAAGCAGATGCCATGTCTGCTAGGTAAAATAAAAGATAGAACCTTTAAAATTAAAACAGCGGCAAACTGGGGTTTTGACATCTCAGTTAGCCGCTGTATTTATTTCCCTTTCAAAACTCCACATTATCTTGATCAAAGAACCCCATGAGCTTAAGCATGTTGGCCATGCTCTCTGTGCTCTCAGCTATCTTCCGACGAATAGTGCTGTCACTCAGACCATGCCGAAAGAACAGCATCGTCTCTTTATATGAATAACCTTACATATATCTATAGTCTACAGCTTTCCTCGAGTCGTCATCCTGAATCAAGCCGAATGCTCTCCGAAGCTGATGAGTATAAAACTGATATCTCTGATATCCAACGTTGCTTTTCGATCAGAATCGTGGCGTTAGCCGTCTTATCGGCATGTAGATTCTCCTGATCAATACGGCGACTGCTTCGCCATTATGTGGCTTTCGAGCTCGCGGCATCTACCGGCATGAGGCAAAGTGAGATCCTTGCTTTAAGACGAATTGATTTAGACCTAAACATCAGGAGCATATCTGTAAGACAGGCATATACAATTGCTGAGGTTGGACATGACTTTGATGATACAAAAAATGATAGCAGCATTCGATCAATAGCTCTATTTGCTAACACAGAGGCCATTCTTCTATTAATGTAACCTTAGATACGTATTCCCACGTACTACCCAACTTACAAGAAGCTGTTCTTAATACAATTGGTGACTCAATCTTAGGGAACCAAATCGAGGACTAAAAACCCACTTTACTCGACTAAAGGTTAGAAGAATGTTAGAAGTGTAGGTTATTAAACAAAAATGGCGCGGTTCCGAAAAAACTCGGAAAACCGCGCCATTATTGACTTTGTAAAGATGCTGGTGAAGGGAATTGAACCCCCGACCTACGCATTACGAGTGCGCTAGATAGCGCTATTTCCCTCCGATACCTGACGTTGCCTATAACGCACATTCAGACGTGTCTTATGGAAAAATGAGTTGTAATGGGAATGAATCATCTATTTCATTATTAGGAAGAGCTCAAGGAGCTAGCTAATTAGTACTACATATGATACCTTTGGATAGGTATTGATATCCATATAAGGTGGGAGAATTTATGAAAAAGGAACTAAAAACACCTCTTTTAATCGCTACATTAGTTTCAGTAATTCTGTTCATAAGTCCATTAACTAAACTAGAAGCTGCATCCAATATTATCCCCAGTAATGCATATGCCTCTGAAGCAATTGCGATATTTTTAGATGGGCAGATAGTTGTAACAAAAGAAAAAACGTACAACCTTGATGGGATCAAAAAGAGTGGGATCTATTTACCAGTAAAACTTTTAGCCAAGCTCAAGAATGTAAAAGTAAATTATGAAAAGCCTATTACGGTCAAATCTGATAATGGCACGTTTAAACTGAATAATACTAATTCATATTTGTATGATAACACGACATATATAACTATTGAAGATTTCTATAGAATGACAGGCTTATCAGGGAAGTACTTATATGAGCCTAACTCCCTTTTTTTATGGAGTGACACGAATGGAAAATCTAAAACTACACAACTAATTGAACAAATGGATAAGGTTTCAGATGATCTAAAAATCTATATGGGTAAGAAAATATACATATATAAAGGAGAAAAAGTAGGTCACGTCATTGAAATAGACCCTATAACTAGTGATTCAGTTAGATTTATTATCCTTCTCAATAATGGTAAGGTAATTGAAGAAATTGTTATTGGTGAAGTACCCGATTCATTTTGTACATACTTTCACTATGAGCTCATGAGTTATCTCTATATAGGCAAGTATTTCTGGGCAAATAAAAATCTCTTACCAACCTCTAATCCCCTGTTGAATATTGAAAAGGTGTATTTTAAATCAATTAAAATGAAGGGGAAAGAATTGATTATTCAAGCAAAACGTGCGAGCGGCCATGATGTCACTTTTAAGCTGAGTTTTTACGATGATCCTAGTGAACCAATTAAGAATGGATTTTATTCAACCAATCCAAAGAGTGTGTATACCAACTGGTCATCTAATGTCTGGACCAAAATAACACAGCAAAAAATAAGTATAGGTATGTCTGAGGATCAAGTCTACTTGTCTTGGGGGGCACCAGATGAAATAAACTCGTACACAAGTGCTAACATGAAAATAGACCAGTGGGTTTATGGAAGAACCTATATACACTTCCATAATGGAAAGCTTAACTCGTGGACTGAATTCTAGTAAATCCTTCAGATTAATTTTTAAAGGAGACATGATGGAGAAGTGGTTACTCCGCATGAATGCGTAAAAAATGATTGAAACTGTTCGTAGAATGCGTTAACCCAAAATAGGGATTAAGTTTTCATGAAGTTAGAGGCACGCTCGATGAGTTTTAATGAGTCGTGGGTTACAAATTAGCTGGAGGAATTGCTTCAAGTAAAGAATTATTTCGTAGTATACCTCTAGACAGGGACAGGATCCCCACTTCGGAGTTGAAATATCTCATCTTTGTCTTACACAATTCCAGATAAATCGATTCCGTAGTATTTACGACTTGAAGACAAAAAGGGATGTTTATAAATAACTAAATTTTCAAAAGAGGAAGAGCCTCTATAATGACGGGACTGCCTCCCATCTGTGAGGATTCAACCGGCACTGTACTAGACGAACTAATCAACCCATACGTTTTGAAGAGGAAGTCCTCGTTCTGTTCGCGCCAAGTCAACAACACGTTGGATAAAGTCGGTTTTTGCCCGCGTATAACCTTCAGGATCTGAAGGATATTCTTCAGCCAACGTTCGTTTTAGTTCCCCGTACTCTATTACGAAATCGGGATGGGCCCTAAGGTAATCGCGAAATAGTAATTCATTTCTTTCGTAAAATCCTTCAAGTGGAAAGATATGCAAATGATGCGTACGTATTCCTGCGTGTTCTTTTGCGAAGAAGTGTCGCCCGGTCTTGAAGGCTCCAATATAACCATAGCCTGAATTGCTAAGCAGATTTTCATAGATTTGTTTATCAAGCAAAGTATGAACTGCAGCGGAAATATCGATAATGGGCTTTGCGCCTTGATTGGGTATTGAAGTACTGCCGGTATGTTCAATGGCAGCGATGTGTGGGGCCAGTATTTCAAGCAATCGCTCTTTCTCTTTCTCAAATTCCATAGACCAGTCAGAACTGTAGGGAACTACGTTGACTAAATAATGTTGTTGGGCGGACATTCTTTCACTCTCCTTTTTTTCTATTTCAAGATAACAATGTACAAAAAACGTGATGAAAATACTACCATTTCATGTTTGTTTTGTCAATGTCGCAAATGATCGCCTTGGCGACGAAGGGACCCTAAAATTGTCCAGGAGAGACTCGGTCATAGTTCAATTAATGTTACACTAAATACATATTCACATGTTCTCCCCAACCTTCAGGAAGCTGTCCTGAATAATATCGGCGATTCTATACTCGGCAAGGAATTTGACGCTTTGATCGAGAACAAAAGTGATCCTATCGACGGTGAAAATAACACTTCATCAGATTAAAGGCTAGAAAAATGGTAGAAGAACGTAATAAATAACAAAAATGGCGCGATTCCAAAATCTCGGAAAACCGCTAGATCCGTTTAAGGTTCTTGAAGTATTTCTTGGCCGTTAGAAGATTTGTTAGAAGTTCTGTTAGAAGACTGAGGCCCGTCAGCTAAATGCTAGCGGGCAATTTTCTAGTGAGCAGAAACAATTTCATCAATCTTTATCCATTGCCATTCACCTTCAGCTAAAGACAATTTGATTTCTCGTCTGAACGTGTGGATCGGTACGATAATACCTGTTAACTCTATCTTCATACTCATCGAACAGCCACAATGTAATAGTGCATTTTGTTTCAGAAAGCACTATCTGGGAAGATCATCCCCTTTTGTATTTAGAAAAAGCCCTGCTCCTTTAAAAACAGAGCAGGGCTTTTGGATAAGAGCAAATATACCAACATTTAAGAGACAACGAATTGAACTACAAGAGGTGTTCCGGGATCTAACGCATCGCCGCCAGGGATGGTAATCGTCGTTGTTGTAACAGAAGAAACATCAGCCGTTTGCATTATACCATTCACATAAAGGTTGTAATAGTTGAACGTACTCGGAAATACCGTGGCAGCTGTTCCTGCATCATTGGTAAACGCTGTGGCTGCAATTGCGAATGTTGCTCCTGTTCCCGTTCCAGCACCAACTGTAGAAGTGAATCTTCTACTGTTTTGATACGGTGGTACTATTGGCATTTTCATCGCCTCCCTTCTTTGTTGAGGATCATGCTGAAACACAAGCTGAAATCTTTGAAAGCATGCCTGATCCTCTTATACATTTAATGCAAGAGTTCAGGGATTGCGCAGGCATACTACCAAAAATTGTTAGACAATAACATTAGCCGTTAACTCTACTGTTTCTAAAACGATCGGAGTACCTGCATAGATTGTGCTACTTTGGGCTGGAAAAAATAAGCTGAGCGAATTTACATCGTACGAGTTACTGAGCTGAAGAATTCCATTTATATAAAGATTGTTAAAGCTGTTTGGGCCAAGGGCCGAGAATTCCACCACGGGGGCTCCCATATCGTTCGTGAATTGACCGGCTGGAATCATAGCTGACATAGTTAGATCCAGATCTGTTTCTGGTTCATAAAAATAACGGTTAATTGCAGTAGTGACAGTAACTTCAGGAATGACTACTTCTCCAGGAGGGCCTTGTGGTCCTTGTGGGCCTTGAGGACCTTGTGATCCATCAAGCCCTCTTTCTCCTTGTGGTCCTTGTTGCCCTGGCAGTCCTTGAGGACCTTGTGATCCATCAAGCCCTCTTTCTCCTTGTGGTCCTTGTTGCCCTGGCAGTCCTTGAGGACCTTGTGATCCATCAAGCCCTCTTTCTCCTTGTGGTCCTTGTTGCCCTGGCGGTCCTTGAGGACCTTGTGATCCATCAAGCCCTCTTTCTCCTTGTGGTCCTTGTTGCCCTGGCGGTCCTTGAGGACCTTGTGATCCATCAAGCCCTCTTTCTCCTTGTGGTCCTTGTTGCCCTGGCGGTCCTTGAGGACCTTGTGATCCATCAAGCCCTCTTTCTCCTTGTGGTCCTTGTTGTCCTGGCGGTCCTTGAGGACCTTGTGATCCATCCAGCCCTCTTTCTCCTTGTGGTCCTTGTTGTCCTGGCGGTCCTTGAGGACCTTGTGATCCATCCAGCCCTCTTGCTCCTTGTGGTCCTTGTTGTCCTGGCGGTCCTTGAGGACCTTGTGATCCATCCAACCCTCTTGCTCCTTGTGGTCCTTGTGGGCCTTGCGGACCTGAAATCCCTTGAATACCTGGCTGGCTTAGGGATTTCTGCATTTCACACAATTTAGCTAACTCAGCTTTCATTTTGGATTTAGCTTCCTGTATTGCAGCTTGTAAGGCTTTCTGGTTAATTAGAGCTTGAAGATTTTGCTTTCTTCTATTTAATAAACACCACTTTGATATGCACCTTTTACAAAGGAGTTTCTTAAGAAAAACTGTTTTTTTAATTCTTTTGGTACGTTTGTATTTTCTTTTTGCCTTTAAACATTTGTACTTTCGTTTAGCTGCCACCCTTCATTTTCGCCACCTTCTCTTAGACTTTATAACTGTGTGTATAGTCATATCTATATGTCAAATGCACACCATGGGGGTGGACGAATAACTTGTATCAAACAAACCGGAACCATTCCAGATAAAAAATAAGCGTTTTATTTAGGGATATCCTATTTCGTTATACTTAAGTATCGAGCCCAAAAATCAGCGCCGCTATCTGTTATGACATAACTTACCGCCTGATCAGCATAACCTTGAACGTTATAATTATTTCGAGGTGTTTTTTTATGTTTATTGAACCGATGCTTCTCGCAACAGCGCCAGCTCCTTTCTCAGATTCGCACTATATATTCGAACCAAAGATTGACGGGCACAGGCTCCTGTTTTCCCAACAGTCCGGCCGGATCCGGCTTTATACTCGTCATGAGACGGAATGTACACAACAATACCCTGAACTCTTGGTTCCGTTTGATGATGACATCCTTCTGGATGGTGAAGTAGCATGTGCCGGTCCCGACGGCGTGGACTTTGAGGAAGTTATGGTCCGGTTTAAAGCAAGTAAGGACCAATGCATCAAGCAGCTGACCACATCTTCTCCAGTTACGTTTGTTGTGTTCGACATATTGCAATACAAAGGGCAAGACCTTCGGAAGATGCCACTGCTGCAGCGCAAAGAGATCCTTGCCGGCATAAAAATGCCAAATCAGCAATTTGGCGTCATTCCCTTCGTGGAAGGCGCAGGCGAAGCTTTATTTGAACAGATGGTGAACCGAAAACTTGAAAGGATGGTCGGTAAACGAAAGAATAGTCTATATGTAAGCAGCCGATCACCAGCTTGGCAGAAGGTTATTAATTGGTCGTATACTAACGTGATCATAACCGGGTATCGAAAAAACGAATTCGGATTACTTGCCGCGGTTCAGAATGAGTCTGGTGGTCTTCGGTCGGCTGGGATTGTCGAATATGTTACAAAGGCAACCAGGAAAGAGTTTTATTCGAAGAGTCAATTCCTTGTCACAGGTGAGGATAAAAAATTCGTTTATTTGAATCCGATGATCCAGGGGCGGGTGAAATATAGAAACTGGTTCAATTCGGGGATGTTGCGAACGCCAGTATTAACGGAACTCAACTATTAATTAAAATTTCGTTTATGTGAAAGAACCCCACTAGCTTAAGCTAGTGAAAGGTGCAGATGACAAAATTAAAACCAAAGCACTTCCACGATTTTTATCATAGAACGCTGTTACCGAAATTAGCAGTTGGATCCATTAAAAAGGTCCATGTAATCATTATGGACGCTTTAGATCGAGCCGTGACTGAGGTGAGATAGTCCAAAACGTAGCAAGATCAGTCGATCTTCCCCAAGGGAAAAGGGCAAAGTTTGAAGTGTGGAATGAAAAACAACTAAAAATTTTCTTGGATACAGCAGCTCATAATCAGTATTACGTCGCTTTCGAGCTCGCAGCATCTACCGGCATGAGGCAGAGTGAGATCCTTGCTTTAAGACGTATTGATGCAGACTTAAACATCAGAAGCATATCTGTAAGACAGGCATATACAATTGCTGAGGTTGGACATGACTTTGATGATACAAAAAATGATAGCAGCATTCGATCAATCGCTCTATTTGCTAACACTGTACAAATGCTTCATGACCATTTTGAAAAACAGCGGATAGAGAAAGAAACAAATAAATTCTACACAGATTCGGGTTTAGTCGTACAAACAAGCTTGGGTACCCCTCTTGGACCGCGAAACCTCATGAGGAATTACTATAGCATTCTTGATACCATTATTAAGGAACACCCGGATTTTCCGAGAATTCGATTTCACGATCTCCGCCATACCCGCGCTACACTTCTTCTAAAAGCAGGTATACACCCTAAAATCGTTCAGGAACGTCTAGGCCATTCTTCTATTAATGTAACCTTAGATACCTATTCCCACGTGCTATCCGACTTGCAAGAAGCTGTTCTTAATACAATTGGTGACTCGATCTTAGGGAAGCAAATCGAGGACGAAAAACCCACTTTACTCGACTAAAGGTTGGAAGAATGTTAGAAGTGTAGGTTAATAAACAAAAATGGCGCGATTCCAAAATCTCAGAAAACCGCGCCGTTATTGACTTTCTAACAATGCTGGTGAAGGGAATTGAACCCCCGACCTACGCATTACGAGTGCGTTGCTCTACCCCTGAGCTACACCAGCAAATGTGGTTCGATGATATTCCTCACGAAACAACAAAAATTATTATAATACTTCAGCAGCAAAATGCAAGTCCTATTCTTACGGAAATATCCTCCGTAACTGGCGGCATTACCCGCCTAATTTCTCCTGCACGGACTGGATCTTCTGTTTGCTCGAGGAGACTTGATCCCTGCGGTCGTCGATCTTCACGGAAGTCGATACGCGCTTCGCACCGGACAGAAAAGGCGCTTCATGCAAAGCCTCAATCGCCCGCCAGATCATGTTAAGCTCTCCCTCGATGATGGTGCTCATCGAAGTTAGCTCATAGGATATTCCATCCTGTTGTTTCAATATACGCTGCATCTCGGCAACATAAGAACTCAAGCTCGTTGTTGCGGTTCCGATCGGAATCACCGTTACCTCCGCTATAGCCATCTTGAATACCTCCCTCGTTGCATCTCATTTATATGGAATGCTTCCGAATGCGTTAAACTCCCGGATACAGTTATCATATCAATTCTGACCCTCCATATCAAAGTCCGTCTGTCTGTAACTTCATACAAGATATGGTGTATCTTCCTCGTTTCGTCCGTACGAATATATCCTATTTTGTCAAAACGATAATATACGTGGTATCTGCGCAGAAAAGGTCGCATTTGGTCACAATTCAGGAAATGTTATGGCCTTTTGGCAGTTTCTTAACTGGCACAATGGCCGCTCGTTTGCTATAATTCTTTTTGCGTTCAATTTTAAGAATATAGTTTACAAACACAATATATTGGGTTAAATTAGATTAACAACAACCAAATATAGTGTGTGTAGGTGCCGGATCAACCTATAAGGCAGTCCGGCTTAATAGGGAAGCATGGTGTAAATCCATCACGGTCCCGCCACTGTAAGGGCCTAAGGCTGTTTATGATCTATCAGCCATCCACATACGACATATGCCACCGAGGAACCGGATCAAGGTCTCAGGGGAGGCAATGCCGAGGGAAGTAGCTCAAGTCAGGAGACCTGCCTATATGCAGCAGACACCAACCTACGGGGTTTTAGGTAAGTGTTCGTTAAGCTTGCGTCTGTACATAACATCATGCCCATTCATGGGCTTATGGCAAACGTCATTTTCGAATCACAGCGCACGGACATTTTCAAGCCTGCCCGCGGGTTTTAGAAAATGTTTTTTTGATGTCCTTTTTCATATTTCCCCCGAAGAAAGCGAGGAATTTATTCATGCCCCAGCTCGTAGTTAAACCGAACAACCGTCAGCTCGCCTTTGATGAAATTCGTCTCTCCGTCTATGCCGACCGGACTCTAAAAGGATTGGACATGCTCGATAAAGAGCGCCTGCTTCGCGGCGTCAATGCCAAATTGCGCGGTGAGCAAGTTACCGGCGAAGAAATCAGCAACGCCTTCACGATGTCCGCCCTTGAGCTTGTAACCAAAGAGGAGCCGGATTGGAAGTTTGCAGCTGCGCGTTCGTTTCTGACCTCTTTATATAAAAAAGCGGCCACCAACCGCCGATACAAAGCATACCCGGAAGAACCATACGGTGCCTTCTACCCGCTCATTACGGAGCTTGTACAGAAAGGCATTTATCGCGAGGATCTTCTGACCAGCTACACCAAAGAACAAATCGAAGAACTCGGCGAATGCATCGATCCAAGCCGCGACCTGCTGTTTGATTACATCGGGCTGTTGACACTGGCTGAGCGTTACCTGGCAAACGACTTTGACGGTCGCGTCATGGAACTTCCGCAAGAACGGTACATGGTCATCGCGATGTTCCTCATGCACAACGAGCCAGCTGACAAGCGTCTTGACCTTGTCAAAGAAGCCTACTGGGCCATGAGTAACCTGTATATGACGGCCGCTACGCCGACCATGTCTAACGCAGGTAAAAAAGTAGCCGGCCAGCTTTCCAGCTGCTTCATCGATACCGTGGACGACTCCCTGGAAGGAATCTTCGATTCCAATACGGATATCGCCCGTCTCAGCAAAATGGGCGGCGGCATCGGGGTGTACCTCGGTAAAGTCCGTGCACGCGGCTCTGACATCCGCGGTCATAAGAACACCAGCTCCGGCGTTATCCCTTGGATTCGCCAGTTGAACAACACCGCTGTTAGCGTTGACCAATTGGGAACTCGTAAAGGCGCTATCGCGGTTTACCTGGATGTGTTCCACAAAGACATTCTGTCCTTCTTGGATCTGAAGCTGAACAACGGTGACGAGCGCATGAGAGCACATGACGTGTTCCACGGCGTATGTCTGCCTGACCTGTTCATGGAAGCTGTAGAAGCACGTGAAGAGTGGAGCTTGTTCTGTCCGCATGAAGTGAAGAAAATCATGGGCTGGAAAGACGAGAACGGCCGTCCCCTGGGCCTGGAAGACTTCTATGATCAAGGACAAGGCGAAGGCGAATTCCGTCAAAAGTATGCTGAAGCCGTGGCGAGCCCGCTGCTGCCGCGTATTACGGTACAGGCCATCGACATTATGAAGCGCATCATGAAATCCCAGCTTGAAACGGGTACACCGTATATGTTCTACCGCGACACGGTCAACCGTGCGAACCCGAACTCTGCGCATGGCATGATCTACTCTTCCAACCTGTGCACCGAGATCATGCAGAACCAATCGCCGACAGTTGTTGAGCAAGAGGAGCTGGTTACGAAAGACGGCCAAACCCGGATCGTAATTTCCAAAATCCCTGGCGATTTCGTTGTCTGCAACCTGAACTCCATCCACTTGGCTCGTGCTGTACCTGCTGGTGTGCTGGAGCGTCTCGTTCCGATCCAGGTTCGCATGCTGGATAACGTTATCGACATTAACAATATTGAAGTTCTGCAAGCTCAATATACCAACAGCCAATACCGTGCGGTCGGTCTCGGCACCTTCGGTCTGCATCACTTGCTGGCGCTGGAAGGCATCCGCTGGGAATCCGACGAAGCCGTTGCATATAACGACAACCTGTATGAGCACATCAACTACCTGCTCGTTAAATCCAGCATGGAGTTGGCCAAGGAAAAAGGCCACTATCCGAAATTCAAAGGCTCCGACTGGGAGAGCGGCGAGTACTTCACGTTCCGCGGTTACACCGACGGCGAGCATGAAGGCAAGTTCGTAACCACCGAACAATGGCGCGAATTGCAGCAAGAAGTACAAGAAAACGGTGTCCGTAACGCATGGCTGTTTGCCATCGCGCCGAACGGCTCCACATCGATCATCGCGGGTTCCACGGCGAGCATCGACCCATTGTACGAACTTCTGTCTTATGAAGAAAAAACCACTTACAAAGTGGCTAACCCGGCTCCGGATCTGTCCGAAAAAACGATCTGGTACTATAAAACGGCTTTCTTGATCGACCAGCATTGGTCCATCAAAATGGCTGCCGCCCGTCAGCGTCACGTTGACCAAGCGCAAAGCTTTAACCTGTACGTCCGCCCTGATATCCGGGCTTCGGAATTCCTGGAGCTGCACCTGCATGCCTGGAAAGCCGGCATCAAGTCCACTTATTATGTACGCAGCCGTGCGCTGACGATTGAAGAGTGCGAAAGCTGTGCTAGCTAACTGTCGATAGACCTATTTTCGAACCCACCCAAACCCTCCCTTCCAAGGGAGGGCCCCAAGGGCTCTGCCCTCTGGACACCCGCAAGGTGTGGGCAGGGTGTGAATGAGGCGCCTCTAAGTTACTTTAGTTGCAAGAAGCGCTTTCTCCCTTCGGGAACGCTGGAATTTAGTGCGAGGCTAATGAGTTACTTCGTGCAATTGGTGAGTTACTTCCTGCTGGGATCGCTCTCCCTTTGGGAATCGCTTCTCATGCGGCGCTGAGACTGGCTCTCCCCTTGGGAATCGCTGTATGTTTGATTCACTACAAGCAACGAACGGCTGTAAGTGGGATTGAATATGCTTTCTAATAAAAGACTTCAAGGGTAAGGGTATCCAATCGGAAGAGTTTACGTCCGCCTTTGGGAGCCCTTTGCAACCTTTACAATACATTCAGGCAAAGGGCGGACAACAAGCGGCTGGAGATGGATACCCGTCCCGTGAGTATGCTGGACCATATCCCTCGGCTTCGCCTCTGCGCCGCCCTACTATGATATACAAGGAGAGAAAATCGGCATGCAAATGCAAAAGATATTTAATACCGAAGCACCCAACCGCTCCACTCGCGTCATTGAGGGTGAATGCTCCGGGATCTTGAACTGGAACGACATTCGGATGCCTCATATGTATAAGCTGTACAAAGTCCTGCTGCTGAACCACTGGATCGCGGACGAGATTCCGATGTCCAAGGACGCGCAGCAGTTCCCGCGCCTGGACCCTGAAGAGCAGCGCACCTTCAAGATCAACATCTCCCTGCTCGCTGTTCTGGATTCTATGCAGACGATGTTTGTCAGCGACGTGAAGCGTTACTTCACTGATTCGTCACTCGAAGCCATCTCCGCTATCATCGGTCAGCAAGAGGTGGTTCACAACCAATCCTATTCCTACGTGCTATCCTCCATCGTATCGGAGCAAGAGCAGAAGGACATCTTCGAATACTGGAAGCATGACCCGGTACTTCTGGAACGCAACCAGTTCATCTCGAACATTTATCAGAACTTCCGTGACAATCCGTCGCCGCAATCCTTCTTCGAAGCGATGGTCGCGGACCTGATCCTGGAAGGCATCTTCTTCTACAGTACATTTGCCTTCTTCTACAACCTCGCTCGTGACCAGAAGATGATGGCAACCAGCCAGATGATCTCCTATATTCAGCGTGATGAGAACCAGCACTGCTACTTCTTCGCCGAAGTGTTCAAGCAGTTGCTCAAGGATTTCCCTGAGCTGAACTCCAAAGAGAACATCGACTACCTGTACCGCACCATTGACCGTGCCGTCGAGCTCGAAACCAACTGGGCCCACTACACGCTCAGCAATGTGCGCGGCATCGATCTGAACGAATTGGGCGATTACATCAAGTACATCGCGAACCGTCGCATCACCATGATGGGTCTGGAAAAAGCTTACGAAGGTGTGGACGTTAACTGCATGCCATGGATCAAGCCTTTCTCCGATGAAGCCCTTAACGCGACGAAGACCGACTTCTTCGAAGCTAAATCCCGTAACTACGGCAAAGTTGGCGACGACAACGGTTTTGACGATCTATAAAAACCTCTCCAAATACACAAACCTCCGGGATTCCCTTACCAGGGATCTCGGAGGTTTTTTATATCATATGATCGGCTACAATAAAATGTAATACAATAATGTGTCATCATTTATGAAGGTGACATTTCTGTACGTGATCGGTTCCGTGCCGCTGAAACTGCTGGCCGCGCTGGTTGATTTTCAAATTTCAAATATTGAGGATTATTTCTGCTCCAATATGTGAACACGCTTCATGAATAGAGAAAAGATAAAACCTACAATCGCAACGACAACAGCAATATCAAAAACATGTTGTATCCCTTCTGTCAAAGCAAGCGCGGCGTTAGCAGGGTCCGTCTGGTCTGCCGTTTGCTTCAGAAAGCTGCTCATGCCCACAGACATGATACTTACCGCAACCGCTATGCCGATCGCACCCGCCACCTGCTGGACCGTATTCATAATCGCGCTACCGTGCGGGTAAAGTGAAGGAGGCAATTGGTTCAGTCCATTCGCCTGCGAAGGCATCCAGACCATGGAGATCCCGATCATCAAAAAGGTGTGAAGCACAATGATTTGGGTTATTGTCGTCATTGTCGTAATTCCTGAGAGAAACCAGAGAACGACGGATATCAAGGCCATACCCGCGGGAACAACCCATCTCGGCCCAAATTTATCGAATATTCTGCCCATAATCGGTTGCGTGATCGCGTTCACAATCCCCCCGGTCAACAAAACAAGTCCGGCCGAAAAAGCGTTAAGGCCGAGGCCTCTGATCAAATACAAGGGCAACATAATCATGGCTGCCATCATCACCATTACGGCAATCATAAGCATAACAGTGCCAACCGTAAACATAGGCTGTTTGAATGCCCTCAAATCCATCATCGGCTGCTTCATTCGCAATTGCCGTACCGCAAATATCATAATCGCCAACATGCCGACAATCATCGGAATCACGACCTTGGGCGCTCCAAATCCTCCTTCCCCTTCCCCTGCACTGCTAAAAGCAAATACAATTCCGCCGAAGCCAAGCGTGGATAAGATAAGCGAATAGATATCTATTTTCGGCTTGGTAATCGTCGATATATTTTGCATATATCGCATTCCAAACAGAAGAGAAAACGCCAAAACGGGAAGGGTCAATCCGAAAATCCAGTTCCAGCTAAGCTGCTCGATCAACATACCGGAAAGGGTAGGTCCGACAGCAGGAGCAACCACAAGGACAAGCCCGATCAGCCCGTAGGTCGTCCCTCGCCTCTCAGGTGGAACAATGACAAGCACTGTGTGAAACATCAGCGGCAGGATGACCGCTACGCCCGCAGCTTGAATGACTCGTGCAATCATGAGCAACTCAAATCCCGGGGAAACGGTCGCCACCGCTGTGCCGAGTAAAGCCAATAAGAGCGAAGCCGTGAACAATTGTCTGGTTGAAAACCATTGGAGAAACAACCCGGAAATCGGAACCAATATGCCGAGGGTCAGTAAGTAACCTGTTGTCAGCCATTGGGCGGTTGCGGCGGTGATATGAAACTGGTTGATTAAATCGCTGAGCACTACGTTTAAAGCCGTCTCGTTAAACATCCCAATAAATCCGCTTAATAGTAAGGAAACCATGATTGGAATAACTTTATATTTTTGCACCGCATTATGCTGTGCTTCTGGCGTCGCTGCTTGCATATTCTCCACTCTCCTCGTAATAATCCAATATTATAGACTTTAAAGATATCAGTTGTCTTTAATTAGTCGAAAAAAGAATTGCTTGTTATGTAACTATATTCAGTTCTCACACAAGATCAGTCATTTTCTGATTTCTCGACTGTTCTTCCATCTCTTCTTCTGCCGATAACACCACCTTTTGAATCGGGCATCTTAAAAGTAATATTTTTTTCGATTTCATTTCCGAAAGTATTTCTATGACGATCACTAAGGTTTAACGAGGTTCATTTTCGGCGGGATATACCCGAGTTGCCTGCCCATTTTTACAATTTGCCCCCTATGATGAAATTCGTGGGTGATGGTGTGCGTAAAAAGCCATAATTCGGTTAACTCTACGCTGCTACTCTGCCAGGATGCTGGAATGGTAGGATCCCATTTGTTTTTAAATTCATTCAGAAATTCATGAACCAGGGCATCCGTTTTCTTAAAAACTTCACGCATTTCCTGTACATTGTCAACGAATTCTGGTTTTATTTTGGGAAGTGATTGACCAAGGGCACGACTCCCCAACCATACCCTATAACAATCGGCTACATGAGCATGCAGACTGCGAATAGAAACTCCGCCTAAGGTTTCAACTTCTTTAACATAATCTGTGGGGGACATAGTTTCGCAATAACTAAATAATGATTCCCTTGTACGTTGGATCAATTCATACTGGCTTTCGAATACATCCATCTTCTCGCTCCCCTTTTGATAATAAGATACGTATGGGTTAAATTGTGGATTTCACCACCTAGTTAATCGCCATGCGTGGCGCAATAAAAAATACCACTTTAATAGTGGTGCACGTTTACATAAAATTAGTGGTCGATCTCTACTCTACTCTCCCCCGTGCAGCCCACATTCCGCTATTCCGAATCAGTTTACGCACGGATTCTACCTGGAAAGATGGAAGATGATGCCCCGGCATCAGATATACCACGCGGCCAGAGCCATATGTGTGTGCCCACGCAGCAGGCCACCGCTGGCCATCATGCACATATTCGGCAAGTATAACCGCCGATTCATGCGGACTCAGCTCGAACCGAAACGGTTCTTCATCTATCGTAAAATCGCTTAAGTTCTCCACAATAGGGTGACTCCCTTGATTATATCGAACTGGCAGTGACGTATATTCCGGATGTCCCGTAACCCTGCCGCCGATTAACTTTTCCAGCTCTTTGCTTTGCTGCAGCGAGATACCGTTGTGGATAACTAGCAGTCCTCCGCCGTTTCTCACATAGGATATGAGCGCTTGTACCTGATCTTCGGGTATCTCCAGATCCGAAAAATCCGCGTACGATATAAACAGATCATAGCCCTCCAGCTTATCCTCCTGAAGCACGGCGTAATCATCCGTACATTCAACGTCCATGTCCATATGTTCAAATATGGTTAGTAATTCGTGATCAATATTCGTAAAAGGATGATATTTCGCTCCCTCGTATTGTCCAAGCGCAATTGCTTTCATATTCATGGTCTCCTCTCCTTCCCGTTTGCCAGGGTCACTCTTGTCCTTCATGCTGTTCACCAAGGTACGCCTTTTGGTCCATCACAAGTTTCATGATGCGATCGGCAGACACATCCGGCGGCACGGCCGCTTCTTGATCCAAATCGCGGCTCATGTAGGACAGCCACCCCGGTTAGTTATAAATCGATATTGTAGATTTTAAAGACACTTGTTGTCACTAATTGGCTTAAAAAAAAGAAGTGTCATATGACTATATTATGTTCCCGCACAAGATCCGACATTTTCTGATTTCTCAACTGTTCTTCCATCTTCTCTTCTGCCGATAACACCACCTTTTGAATCGGGCATCCTGGTCCATGCTCGAAACTGCAATCGAACAAGGAAGCCGAACCTTCAATCGCATGAATAATATCTAGGAACGAAATATTTTCCCAATTTCGTTTGAGTCGATAGCCGCCATTCACCCCCGTTATCGATTCAATCATGCCCGCCTTCACCAACTTTGTCAGTATTTTGGACAAATAGGTTGGAGAGACACTTTGTCGCTCCGCCAACTGCTGTACACCTATTGGTTTTTGGGGCGTCGCCGCAGTAAGAAAGAGCATTGTATGGAGGGCATAATCGGTAGCCTTGGAGTACTTCATTCAACATCACCTCAATTAAGGACTTTACAGATCTATAATAACTATTATGTTTCATAACGTCAAGCATAAAACATGCGCTTTTCTTGGAATCTCACGAAGTTTCATCAGGAGAAAAAGGAGCGGGCAATTAAAGGAGCGGTTTAGAAACAGCCACGTCATTGAAGACACCACTCCGGATGAATTCGCCAGGCAGAGCCGAAGGCTGCTAAAAAAGCTGTACCCGGATCGATGGGGGAAGTGCCTAGTAGATCGCCTGGGTAAAGAAAGCCGACGATGCACATCTATCGACCATCGATTGTCCGAGCAATGAATATTTTTCAGCAAGTGTGTTCTCTTTTTTCAGTTGGGATCATCAATCGATATTCCCTTTAAAAGCAGCTTGATCGCATTGACATGCAGGGCTGCATATTCGTCCCCGCTTAATTTTGGCATCGTTAGGCAGAGCTGCGTTGCTCCAGCTAATGTGGACATCACGCCAAAACTCAACGTTTCGATATCTTCATTAATAAAAACGCCTTGCTCGATCCCTTTTTGCAGCACTTGTCTAATCGCACGATAGGCTACTTCTGTGATCTCTCTCAATGTAGCCAATGCTTCGGATTCGCTTGAAAGTGTTTTAGCATACTCTTCGAGTGCTTGGATTAAGGGACTTTCACAATCTCGTCCGAATAAATCAGCCATTTCAAGCAACTGTTCGCTGGGAGACGTGGATTGCTCGGCCGAACGAAGCCACTTTTGTGACATGTCTTCGGCATGCTGGGTAAGCAATTGGAGAAAGAGTACCTCTTTATTTTTAAAATGATGATACAAATTGCCTTTACTCATCTGTGTCGATACACATAAATCGTCCATTGTAGCTCGATCATAACCTTTTTCAATAAATAATAACTTGGCATGGTTCAATATAATCGTTTTTGCTTCTTCTGCTGGCAATCGCCTTCTGGTCATAAGCTCCTCCCGGAACCTTATGAACGGTTCCTTTTATGCTTGAAAAATTGAAAAGCACCATATGAGATAACAATAGCAAAAACCATAGAAAATGCAAACGGCATATCTAGCGTGTGGCGGTATACAATATTTTGCAGCCCCATGTTTTCCAGCGTCGATGATCCATATCCCCAAATGGATGTATTAAAAATGTTCGTGGCAAAATGGATTCCGATGGGAGCAGCCAGACCATTGGTGTGGTAGGCAACGATTCCCAGAAAGAATGCCCCCAGCAGGTAATACAACGGTCCAAAAATCCCGTAGTTTAGCATTTCGGGGTTAAAACCATGGATCAGGGCAAAAATTAGGGAAGTGATGAAAATGGACCAGAATACACCGCCTCTTAATGATCTAAACATACGGTACATATAACCTCGGAACAAAATCTCTTCAGCAGCACTTTGAACCAAAATCAAAGGAGCGGTAACAATGAGTACACCTAACCATGGAAGCGGGTCAAAATGAAGCGTAAAAGCTTGAGGATGCACGACGATATCGACAAGCAAATACAAAATAAGCGCCATAAAATACCACAAGAAATAAATCGCAAACTTTCGGAAATCGGGCCTTTTGCCTTCAAACAAAAATGTTCTAAAACGAATTTTGAAGAAATATTTGGTGACAAGGAAGATGCCGAGAATAAGGAATAAAAAAGACAAATAAAGTGTGATTAAACTAGGTAATCCTGAGCGAGTAGCGGGAATCAAAGCATTAACAAGATTTAACCATAATAAAGTGCCGCCTTGCCAAATAATAAAAATAACGATGAACCCTGCTACAGATTTGAAGCTGAATGGTATCGGCGGTTGAAGGCCATATTTTTTTTCCATGACATGCACCCATCTCTCATTGTAATTACCGACTAGATAGTCGGTAATTACAATATACATACCCAATATATGTCTGTCAACAATGAACAAAGATTTTGACGCTTGTTATCGCGTGGTTGCCTATAAAAACCATCGCTTCTTTGCTTGATCAGCAGCTAATTTTGTTGAAACCAAGGAGCTGAAGATTCAATCTATCCTCCTGGTCGTTTTACCCCTTCGCTGCCCATACCTCAATCTCTACCTGAATGGACGGCATCGCCAGTGCCGGTACGTAGGCCATCGTCATAGCCGGCGCCTTCCCCCTGTGGAATTTCTCCCATACCTGGTGGAAGTGATCCCAGTCGACCTCCTGAGCCGCCCAAATGTTGATTTTGACGATATGATCCGCCGACATCGCTTCCGTTGCCAATAACCTCTCAATGTTCGCCAAGGTATTCTCCACCTGCTGCTTCATATCTTCCGGCAAGTTCCCCTCCCTATCGGTTCCCACCTGACCGGAGAAGACCAACAGCTCAGCCCCTCTCGGAACCTTGGTTACATGGGTATAAGGCCCGATCGGCGGGGCGATACCTGGCGGATTGTACCGCTGAATTGGAGACGCCTGTTCCTCATCGGCTTCATTCAAAATAGCCAGCGTCTGATGGTCTTCCCATGTCCCGTTGATTTTCACGTTTTTCCGGGCAATGCCTTCTTTATGGAATCCAGCTTTCAAAAGCACTTGGATCGAGCCGAGGTTGTGCGGCATCACACCCGCCTCAATTCGGTGAAACTTCAATTCCTGAAAGGCAAACTTCACAATCAATTGAACCGCTTCGGTCATATAGCCCTTTCCGTTGTGGTCTTGGTCCAGAAAGTAACCGATCCAGCAGCTCTGCAGATTCCCCCGCACCACTTCGGTCAGCATAATCTCGCCGATAGTCGCTCCGGTGTCCTGCAGTCCAATCACATAAACATACCCTTGATCTGCCTTGCTGGCTTCCATGGCCTTTCGGATCCGCTCAAGCTGACCCTGATGGGTGTAGAAGCTCTCTTCCCTTAAGCCCGTAAACCGCTGAAAAAAGTCCCGGTTATCCTTCTCGAGCTTCAGCAGTGCCTCTACATCCGATTCCTCTACCGACTTGACATTAATCTGTTTCCCTTGCATAAACATGGTATCCTCTCCTTTGTTTGAAGCATTAGAAACACAAAAAAACACCACAGCGCACCTGTGGTGTACATACCGATCTATGCAACCACAAGCAAGCGACCTGTGGTGTTCAATTCCACTGCATCCTCATCCGGTTACCGAATGGAAGGATCCTTGATCGCTGAATATCCGATTTTGGACACACTTCTCCCATAATCGGACGGATCAAAGAAAACAGCGGTGGAGTATCCCATGCCTTTTGCCAAAGACGCCAATGATCTTTTTTTCATGTGAATACTCCTCCCTTCTGCTTCGCGCGGTTCATCTGTTCCAAACATCTATGTTCATAAAAAGTCTCTCGCCTTACAGCTCGAGTCGCAACGTTAGTCTTCCATACCTTAATTAGCCATAGGATACATGATTTCGAATGAATGGTCAAATTCGCTAAACTGGATTTACATGACCGTTCCCTTCGGATTGTCTTTGGCCGGTCCTCTGCCCTGTTTCAGATGCTTCAGCTGAGCCACAATAATGACACTGATCACCACCAGCAGAAACCACGAGCTGAT
Source organism: Paenibacillus sp. FSL F4-0100 (assembly GCF_037993005.1). Lineage (NCBI taxonomy): Bacteria > Bacillati > Bacillota > Bacilli > Caryophanales > Paenibacillaceae > Paenibacillus > Paenibacillus sp. FSL F4-0100. Next base: position 792,713 of record NZ_CP150303.1, on the reverse strand, counting down.
TTTGCCGATATGCACAATGCTCCATGTCCGCTCCTGACCCGGATAGGTCCAGGCCCCAAGAAACGTAGAAATATTCTCAGCGATCCAGATGAAAAAGCCAATCAGCAGAAACGACAGCACCAGCGGCATCCGCAGGGTTTTTCCGTCCACATCAAAATACACCATGGTTCTGCCAAAAACCACGAACAACAATGCCGTGAGAAGCCAGCGTGCATCCCACACGTAGTGATGGGTGAAGAAGTTGGCATAGATCGCTGCGCTGATCAGCACGGTCAGCACAGGCAGCGGCCAGCCGGTGATGCGCAAATTCATTCGGCGCCATGCCTGGCATATATAACTGGCTACACTGGCGTACATAAAGCCGCTGTACAGCGGGACGCCGCCGATTTTGCTCCAGCCCTCCTCCGGGTAAGACCATGAGCCCATATGCACTTTATACAGCTCCAGCATCAAACCGATGATGTGAAAGACACAGATGACCTTCAGCTCATCCCATGTCTCCAGCTTGCTCACCAACATCCCGATTTGTGCCAGTACACATATGAGAAGGATGAGATCATACCGCGCCAAACCGGGAATTTCAATCACCTTGGTCAGTCCCAGCGCGCCGAAGATAATCACTGGAAATATGCAGGACAAGGCCTGCTGATAACCGAAAATCCACAGCTTCCGTATAAATTCCATAAGCTCCTCCTACCACCTGCACATTCGTATACTTCACCCTACCACAGACCGCGAATTCAATAAAAGAACAGCGTTGTCATAATTCGTCCAATCCATTGACGGGTGTATAGCAAAAAAAGAGAGCAGCCCTTCAGCTGCCCTCTCATCGGTTAACGTCCTATTTGACTATAACTTAAGGTTGTGCATGACGCCAATGATGCAGTTCAACCAACCCCGTTCAATCGCTTGATACCTTTCGAGTTACCCTGTCTTGCGCTAAGCTTCAACAGCCCGAAGGATCATCTTCTCCAGCATGGCCGATAACGCTGGGTCAGAGGGCGACAGGGTGGACCGATTTTTTCTTTTTGACCCGTAACAAAAATGTAAGAGGTATGGCAATAACAGCCACCATCGTTCCGATCATAAACACATCATCAATGCCCATCGTTGTTGCGGCACGCTGGGTCGAAGCCCCCGCTCCCATGTAATAGGATGTTCTGGATACCACCAGTGCGCTGAATATGCCGATCGATAATGAAGCAAGCCCTTGTCGTGCCCAGTTCGTGATGGACGATGCGTGACCTGAATATTCGCTGGACACCGCACTCATCGCTGCGTTCGTTAACGGCATATTGCATAAAGCAATGCCAAGGCAGCGAACCAGCTGCAGCAAGGAAATGTACATAACCGAGGTGTTGGTGCCGATTCCGCTGAAAGCGAGCGTGGCTGCCACAATGATGAGAACTCCCGTGATCACCAGCCGGAATGGGCCGATCCGATCATAAAATTTACCGATAAGCGGCGACGCTGCTGCCATGACAATCGCGCCCGGCAGCATGATCAGGCCGGTATCCATCGGGGACAGCTTCAGCACAGTCTGCAAATAGAGCGGCACCAGCAAGGTTCCCGTATACAGGGATATTGTCACGATGCAGTTCAGGATCAAGCTGTACCGGAATCGGGGGAATTTGAATACTTTAAGCTGCAATAACGGGGATGAAATCCGCAGCTCCCACTTAACGAAGAACAGCAGCAGTAAGACTCCGGAGATGAGTAGAGACAGGGTCTTCCAGGATCCCCAACCCCAGTCGTTACCATGGCTGAAGGAAAGCAACAAAAGAGAACTGCCTGCCACCACTGTCAAGAATCCGAGGAAATCAAACGATTTCTTCCCGGTCAGTCGGTAAAAAGGAATGAATTTGCTTACGATGACAATCGAGATCAGGCCGATCGGAATATTTAGAATGAAAATCGATTTCCAGCCAAAATATTGCACCAGCCATCCGCCAAGTGTCGGCCCAATCACCGGTGCCAGCATGGAAGCCAGGCTCCATAGGCCCATGGCATAAGCTTGCCGTTCCCGGGGAAATACCTGGTAGATGATCGTCATCGTAATCGGGATAATCATCCCGCCGAACACACCTTGCGTAATCCGGAACGCAATCAAGGTCTCGATATTCCAGGCTACGACGCATAATAGCGACGAGAGTGTAAAACCCATCAATGCCAGGACAAACAGCCTCTTATAACTGAGCTGGTCCCCCATGTAGCCTACGATGGGAGCCACAATGCCCGTGGCGAGCAGGTACCCGGCCATCAGCCATTGGGTGGTGCTCAGCGTGGCATCGAACTGCTCCATCACAACCGGAAATGCCACGTTGATGGTGGTGATACTGAGCACCGCCAGAAAGTTACCGAAAAAGATAGCGCTCATAATAAGCCAAAATGAAGATTTATCTTGTGTATTCACATGAAGCCTCCTAAACAAAGTAACCCCGCCCGGATCTGGTTAACAGAGCTGGAGGCGGGATTCGAAGAGTACAGTCCTAGGGTTATGGAAATAATTTTTTGCCAAGCAATCGCAGTAAAATATACAGGTTATCCGCCTCATCCTCATCCAGCTGCTTGAAGGATTCCATGACGGCATAATCCCCTTCGCTGCGCGCATCGAGCACAAGCTGCCGGCCTTCTGCCGTAAGATTGACATAATGGCTTCGTCCATCACTGGGATTGGGCGTTCGAACCACCAATCCCCGTTGTCCCAGAGCGTCCACCAAATACGTGATCGTTGCAGCCTTAAGCTCCATATGCTCAGCTAACCGGTTGGGAAGCAGCGGACCCTGCTGCTCGAGCAAACTTAAAATCTTATATTGATTCATCGTTAAATCGTTCTTTCTCAAGTGATTCAAAAAAGATACGACGCGATGCCTCGTCATTTTATCCGATAACTCACGGTACATATCCATGAGTCTCTCCACGCTTGCTTCTCTTCCGTTCTCCAGAGCATTTCACCTCGATCTTATTTTAGTTCAATGATTCTAACTTGTAAACACCATTTTCATGTTTTCATTACCGAATTTCCCTTTTAATTCATGTTTTATCACTAAACTACTTAGATCATTCGAAGTTTACTGCGGGGATTTGAGCCGCCTGAATCCCTAAAGAAGACACCCTTCCAGAAAAACTCCCCATGGTATGCCCTTCATAACGATTCGCCTAGTCTAAATCCCCGCTGCTATACAAAAAAGGGGCCCGGTAAGGCCAACTAACGCCTTCGGAACCCTTCACACTTGATATATGGCTATTCTTCATCGTCTGCAAACAATTCATGAAGCATCGCTTCCCGGCGATTCACAAATTCCTTCGTAATCATATAATGATCCGTTTCCTCCAAGCTCGACTCTTCCACCCCTTCGGAAGTCAGCTTATAGATGACGGAATCCGGATAGGCCATAACAATCGGCGAATGCGTGGAAATAATAAACTGCGAATCTTCCTGGACCAGGTCATGGATGCGTCTGAGCAGCGCCATTTGGCGAAATGGGGACAACGCCGCTTCCGGCTCGTCCATAATGTACAGGCCATTCCCCCAAAACCGGTTCAAAAAAGTGGCGAAAAACGATTCTCCATGCGATTGCTGGTGAAGCGATTTGCCGCCGTAGGAATCTTTGATGGGCGGGCCGAAGCTCCATTCGGCATCCAACCGGTCGATATTCGTCGCGACATTATAATAGCTCTCCGCCCGAAAGAAAAACCCGTCACGCGGTTTGCGTACGCCTCGAACGGTTCGTATATATTCATGAAGCTTGGAATGCGTCTCCTCGGTTGAGAACGAGAAGTTCATCGTTCCTCCTTCCGGATTAAACCCAAGGGCCGTGGCAATCGCCTCCAGCAGCGTGGATTTGCCCATACCATTCTCGCCCACGATATAAGTGACCTTCGGATGAAAATGGAGTCCGTCCAAAGCCGCAACCGCCGGCAAATTAAAAGGATATTCATGAAATGACGGGACACGGTCCCTCATTAACACAACGCTTCGCAGATAGGCAAGCATAGCAGCGTTATCCAAGCGCTTCCCCTCCTTGATTGTGAAACCTATAATTACTAGTCTACTATATATTATTCCAGCAATGGTTCCAATTCAGGATCATCGCTCGATATATATGAGCATAAGCATAGGACATTTCCCTGAAGAATGAACACGTGCAGCGCCTCCTTTTTTGCCATAAGAGGAAGGCTTCCTTAGAGTTGTTGATGCCTCGTCGATATCCAAAAAATGCGCCATCACAGGGCTCACCGGCACCTGGAATGACGCACTTTTTTATATTATATCGAATGCGGTTGTCCCGATATGCTATTCGCTTACGATAAATTGATAGAGCTCCTCGACCTTCTCTTCCGTCAGATCGCCGCTGTTATCGAATACCTTAATGGACGTCTGAGGAATGTCCCAGTTCACTTCCGGAACGAAATCGACGCGCTTCTTGAAGTCGTCCCAATGATCCAGTTTCCACTGATCCCGCTCGGTCTGTCGGTCAACGATCCGTTCCTTCTGCAAATCCATGTCTTTGAGCGCGACCACAATGACCTTCACGTCAACGTCGCTCTTCGTTAAACCTGCCGATGCGATGACTTCTTCAATCCATTGGCGGCTCTTGAGCTCCGCGGTAAACGGAGAAATCATAAAGACATTTTGTCCGGCACCCAGGTTCTCGATGCAAATGTCCTTGGTCGTATCATATTCCAGATCGCGCAGGTTCTCCTTATAAAAGGAAGAGTCGCGATCGTTCGGATCCAGTCCGTTACTTTCCAGGAACTTCTCAACAAAGCGTCCCCCCACCGTATCGCGGTCGAGAAATGCAGCCGGTATACGGACTGCAAGCTTCTTGGCTACGGTTGTCTTGCCTGTACCGGCCACACCGACAAAAAACACTAGCTTTTGCAAATGGTATCCCTCCATATGATCTCTATCGCTTTCATATCGCTGCCGTTCACTCATGCCATCCTTAAGCACGTTCTATCCGGTAACGGGTTTCTTCAATTAATTCCTCCATGGCAGAGGTCAAGCGTTCCTGAAGCACTTCCGCTACATCGAATCCGCCATCCTCAGTACGTGCCACCTGGGCATCCACCGCGTACACGCCTCCTAGAATATGACGGGCTCCGATCGAAGAAAGCACGGGCTTAAGCGAATAATCAATCGCCAGCAGATGCGCGAGACTGCCGCCGATGAACATCGGAAGCACGATTTTGCCGGCCAATCCTTTTTGCGGAATCAGGTCTAAAAATGTTTTCAGAACGCCCGTAAACGAAGCTTTATAAACCGGACTTGCCACAATCACGGCATCAGCCTCGGCCACAAGCCCGTTCGCTTTGACAATATGCTCGCTCTCAAACTTGGTATGAATCAAATCCTCAGGCGGCAGCCCGGCCACGTCGATTCGGCTAACCTCGAAATTCGCAGCAGTCAATGCCTGCTCCGCATGCTCCATAATCGCATTCAATCGGGATCCGGCTGTGGGACTCCCGTTAATAATAACAGCTTTCGCCATAATCATTCACCTCGGCTTATCTTATAGTGTCGCCATCTCATCCATTCATAAGATCGCTATGTAAGGTCCTCTCGACTTAGAGTCAGACGGCCTTAGCCAACATCTTTAGAAAAAGAAGACTTTACAAAGGTACGGCAAAGTCTTCCGTAAGCAGTCGCTCTTAAATCCGACGTTTGCCAATATAAATCAGAGCAAACTTGTCAGAATTAATATCATCGTATCAATGTGTCTGCGCTTTTGTCAATGCAGCAGCACCGGCAATTGAACCTTGGTATTTCGCGAACCACTACGCTCATTTCCTCCCCAAACTTCCTGGGTAATGTGATGATCCCGTTCATATACTTCATAGCGATGCAGCGAAAGCGGCGCTGGATCGCTATTCCGCGATCAATTCCTCGCCACTCTTCTTCATCCATTCCCAATAGCGCCGACACGTAAAAGCACGACCTTTCACCTATTCTGTTCACAAGCGGCACCCCGGACTAGGCGAATGCATAGAGATAAAGCATCGACGTTCAACGATAACAACCTAAAAGGAGGACTGAAATGAATCCCCAACAGCCCATTCCCTACGTAGGCTCCAAAACCGAATGCAAGGAACAGCCCATCGCTTTCCCTCCACAGCATCAACACTGCCAGCCGGGCCTGGAGAGTCTAATGTCTCCGCGTCCGATCAGCGAAGATCCCGCGTACCGAGGCAGCGGTAAACTGGATGGCAAAATCGCTATTGTGACTGGGGGAGACAGCGGTATCGGCAAAGCGGCCGCCATTGCCTTCGCCAAGGAAGGTGCCGATCTGGTCATCCCATACTTATATGAGACTTCGGATGCGGAGGTGACGAAACAACGGACTGAATCGTTCGGCAGACGATGCCTCTTAATGAAGATTGATCTGCGGTACAAAAAAAACTGCGAAGCCGTGGTTAACGAAACGATAGCCTGCTTCGGCAAGCTGGATGTTCTCGTGAACAACCATGGCGTCCAGTATGTGCAGCGCAGCATCTTGGACATCACGGAAGAACAGCTCCATCACACCTATCAAACGAATATCTTTCCCTTCTTCTTCATGATCCAGGCAGCGCTGCCCCACATGAAATCCGGGGCGTCGATCATCAACACGGCCTCCATTACCGCCTATGACGGTTTAAAGGAGCTCATCGACTATTCCTCAACCAAAGGCGCCATTGTTTCCCTTACCCGATCCCTGGCCCTTTCGCTGGTCGATCAAGGCATCCGCGTCAATTCCGTCGCTCCCGGCTCAGTCTGGACGCCGCTCATCCCATCCAGCTTCTCCGCTGAAGAGGTCGCCGTATTCGGAACGAAATCACCGATGAAGCGGGCCGCACAGCCCTACGAGCTGGCACCCGCCTATGTTTACCTGGCGTCATCCATCTGTTCCTCTTTTGTCACGGGTCAGGCTATTCACGTCAACGGAGGGCAGATGGTAACCAGCTAGCATGGATGTCGCAAGCATCTGAGAATTCTATGAATAACGAGCAGAGGATGTGTACAATGAACACCGAAATTCCCAAACGGTCTGCCCGGATGGACATGGGGTTTTATGCATTAAACAAGCTCGCCAGTGCCGGCATCGTTGTGCTGCTGCTGAGCCTGCTTGATTGGGTGTGGCCTTCCAGCGCTGATCAAGCTTCGGAATGGTTAGGCCTCTATATGCCGCAAGAGCACTGGGTATACGGTTACGCGCTGACCGCGTCTCTTGCAGCGGATGCCATTCTCTCGTTCCTACCTTCCCTGCATAAGGGTAAACAAGCCGCCGTGTACGGAGCGGTCGGTTTTCTGTTCTTCGCCTTATCCACAGGCGGGAATCCGGAGCAGCTCTGGCTTCGCGCAGCAGCGGGAGCCTTGACACTGCTGCTCTTCTTGTGGGGAAAGCATACGTTCTCCAGCAATTCTCTGGCCACCCCGTTCTTTGCCTTGGCCGTTCCCCTCTTGTGCTGGGTGATCTGATTCAAGTGCCCATAGCTTCCTTCCATGCAAAAAGGGCCCTCCGAGGGCCCTCCCCTTGATCTTCACTTCAAAGTGCTGCGATGACATCCCCGGCGATGACCGAGGCGGGATGTCCCCGGTGCCGCGCGGCCCGCTCGCCGGCACGGCCGTGCAGCCACACGCCAAGCGCGGCTGCAGACGGACAAATCTCATCCTTTAGGTTGCCTACTGGTTCTGACAGCCGTTAACTGTTCTCCTGAGCAAAAACACATCACAGAGATGCTGGTCAAGGAACGAGAAAGGCGCCGTGGTTGGTTAAAAGACTGTATTGAACGGGCTGTAGCCAATGGGGAGTTGCCTGATTCAACAAATATTTCCATGTTGATTGTACTTTTTGATACATTTCTTCAAGGTATATCTACACAAGCATGGGATGCTGTTCCATATGAAAATATCGACAAAGCAATCACTCAATTGATGCAAACGTGGGATCTATATATTGATTTTTCATCCATATAAAGAAACTCTAATTTGTGAAGAGTTGTGTAATGTCAGCCAACTGGGCTTTTTGTGTTTACGGTCATTATATGGAGTTCAACACTTAATCTTTGCTTTATTGGCTGTAAGTAGTGGTGAAATTATGAAATCCCTCCTTTACTATTGCCATAATTTCATCATAAGTAGTGGAGCTTAATTTAATTCATAATATCATATAGTTGTTTTCTGAATTCGGGTCCATAAGTTACGGTCCCCACTGGAATCTCATAATCTAAAGCTTCGTTAATTTTAGTAACCCAAGTAGGGCCAAAACCACCGCATAGTTCAATGAATTGGACACCTTCCATTTTTAACTTTTTAGCCATCTCAATAATACTTCCATCTTTTTTAGCGTTAGGATCAAAACCAATTGTTATCATTTCACATGTTCCCATTGCATTACGGTTAATGACAGTATTTTCTTTAGGGGAAAATTCGGGAGAAAAGTAGAAAAACGCCCATTTATTTAAATTCTCTAAAGTCATATATAATCACTCCTTAATTGTTTACGCAACTTTTATTCAAGTGTCATTCCTCTTGACTAGTTTGTAGTTTCATTTCAATATTCCGTGAATCAGAGTTGTTTAAGTAAAAAGAGTATTTGATAGAAACGAGAGCAAGAATAACAAATAAACTACCAATCCAACTCAAATTTATAATGTTAGTATACTTTATAATGATACCTCCTAAAGCAGAGCCTATCACCATCCCGATGTTCATTAATGCTGTATTAAAACTGAGTACAGTTTCAGATGATTGTGGTTTTAGTGAAATCAAATAAAATTGCTTGGCAGGTGTTACTGTCCAAGACACTACTCCCCAAAATGCTAACGTTATAAATAAGTATATTATCGAATGCTGTGTAAATGTTAATACAAGTAAAGTAACTGCATGAACGAATAAACTAATAGATATCGTTTGATTTGGCCCCCATTTGTCTACAGCATATCCACCAAAACGTGAGCCAATAAAAGAAAACGTGCCTAAAACAAATAAGGCGATACTAGTCATCTCTATTGAAAAGCCTGCAGAATTACTTAACAACGGAGAGATATAAGCAAACACCATGGTGTATCCTAATATCCAAAGGATAGTTGTTGTTAATGCAGTGATGACCCGTTTATCCTTTATAATTTGTATCTGTTTTTTTAATGGTACGGGCTTATTACCTTTTATACTAGGTAATAATTTATAAAGTAAAAGTAAAAGAGGTACTGTAACGAAAGCAATAATTAGAAAAATATTACGCCAATCTAAATAAGCAGCTAAAAATGTCCCTATAGGTACACCAAGTACTAATGAAACGGTAAAGCCAGTGATAATCGTTGCCATGGCACTACCACGTTTATCTACTGTAGCTATTTGAGCAGCATAGTTTGTTGCAACAACAATGTAAAGCCCACCACTCATTGCCATAATGATTCTTGACAACATTAGTATAATATAATCATTACTAATAAACGCTACAAGATTCCCTAAAATAAAAGTAAAAATAGCATATAATAATACTTTTTTACGTTCAAACTTGGCGGTTAACGAAACCAGTGCGAATGCACCAACTGCATACGATAACGAATAAATGGTTATTAGTTGTCCTGCAGTTGAGATTGATACCTCTAAATCGAAAGAAATGGTTTCTAATATTCCAGAAACAACAAACTCTGCCGTTCCTGTAACAAAGGCTCCTAAAGCTAAGAGAATAATAATAAATTGATTGATGTTCTTTACCAACGTTTACATCTCCTTAGGTATTTCTTGGGTAGAATTTATTTTAAATGCCATGTTAACATAAGTAAAATTGATATTTTTGATAATGGAGATGAGTTATTACTCATGAGCATCGTTCGCTTCGAGATTTTATCTAAAGTAATAGAGTTAGGAAGTTTTACAAAAGCCGCTGAAAAATTAAGTATGACTCAATCAGCTGTTAGTCATGCTATTTCCAGTTTGGAAACAGAATTAGGAGCCCCATTATTGATTAGGGACCGTAGAAAGGGAATAGCACTCACAGAAATAGGACAAAGAACACTACCACATATAAGAGAAGTGTTGAAAAGAATTGATGCAATTAACCAAGAAGTTGCATTAGCAACGAACTTAGAAACGGGTACCATTCGTATTGGTACTTTTGCGAGCGCTTCTTCCTGCTTATTACCTAAATTGCTTGCGAAATTTCAGAAAAAACATCCTAAAATAGAATTTAAGTTTTATGAAGGGACATATGAAGAGATTACGGAATGGTTACAATCTGGAATTATAGACATTGGGTTTGTTGTAAAAGGGAAGGCAAATCCTAGCTTTGATCTAGTTCCTCTCATGAAAGACTATATGGTTGTAGCTTTTCATCCCGAGCACAAATTCCTTCATAAAGAAACGATAGATATGCACGATTTAGAGAAAGAGCCTTTTATTATGCCAACTGGAATGTACCAATCACATATAGAGGAGTTATTTAAAGAATCACAAATCAAACCATCTATCCGTTTTGAAGTACGCGATTGCACTACCATTGCTAGTATGGTACAAGAAGGGCTTGGCGTTACCATCGGTACAGAGTTATTTTTAAAAAGTCAACAAAACATCGAGATAAGAAAACTTAATTTAACAAGTTACCTATATGTTGCATTAGCTTGTTCTGCAATTTCTGAAGCATCTCCGGCTGTAAAAGAGTTTCTTATGGTTGCTAAAAATGCTTTTATTGAGTCCAATAATACTTAGACTCTCAAATCTAACGGCTTTAGTGAAATAAGGAGTACAAAAATAATCAAACTTTATTAAAAATCTAATACTAAATAAAAAAGGTTAAACTCCATTTTGATTTATATTTTTCAGAATGGAGTTTGTTTAAATTAGCTATTAAAAAAATCTGATTTCAATCAAGCATTACTCAATAATAGAAAGGCTTAGGAGTTGTTCCTAAGCTTTTTTGAGGTTTTAAATGAAAGAAAAGTTACGAATATAGCATTGGTTTTATGTATTCAAAAAGATTCCTTTGTTTGCGTTCGGTACAGCGATGCCGGGATGCCGATGGAGCGGACCACCACCCGGCCTGCCGCCTCGGCGCCGGGGTACTGCACCAAGCCTCGCTTCAGGAAGGCGAGGCATACCGTCACCCCGGCCGAGATGCACGGCTCGTGCCGCGCGCCGGTATCGGCGTCCAGTCCGCTCGGAATATCCGCGGACACGATGGGCAGGCCGCTGCATTGGCGGCCTGGATGAGCGCGGCGTAAGCGCCGCTGGGCGCGCCCGACGCGCCCGTGCCGAGCAGCGCGTCCACGATGCCGGTGTACGCGCCGTAGTCCACGGCTTCACGGCCGTGGACCAGAGCCGGGATGCCGAGCGCTGCCGCGGCATCCCGCTGCACCGCCGCCTCGCCGGCAAGCGCGGACGGCTCGGCGGCATAGAGCAGCGTCACGCGCATACCGGCGTCACGCAAATGCCGGGCAGCGACCACCCCGTCGCCGCCGTTATTGCCCTTGCCCACCAAAATGAGCCAGTGCTCCTGCGCCGCGAGCGCGGTGGGCAGTGGAACCTCCCCGTCTACGACAGGCGACGGGCGGCTCATCTCCAGAACCCGGTCATTCCCGGCGGATGGGGGCTCCACCGCTGCCGAATGATATGATATGGATACCCGCTGTTCATACCGCCCATCCTCCCGCATCAATGCATGAGCATGTCCAGCTGTCCGAGCGGCTGTTGCGGAATGCGAACGGCTCACTTATCATGCTCTAGGCACAGCTTCAGAACTTCCTCGGCAATTGCCCTACCCGCATTCTCCATCAGCGCAATCGCCGGAATACCGATTCGATGAATCGTATGGTTGTCGAGTGCCCTCATCTGTTCAGACGTTACAACATACATCCAAGCTCTCCCCTTTGCTTCGATATATCCTACACAAACGTTCCGTCGACTCAGGATGCCCCTCTATTAATAAGCAACAGTAAAACGGGACTGAATAAACTGCGGATCATCCAGCTCGTCGATCACGGCTACCGCGAAATCTTCAACCGAAATTCGGCTGCTTCCACTATCATCGGTCACCAGGCGATCCATGCCGATCCGGAACTGTCCGGTGCGTTTCCCCGGCTCGATGATCGCCGCCGGACTGACATACGTCCATTCCAGATCGCTTTCCTTATACAGGTCGTAAGCATCCGCATGCGCACGGGCAAGCGGCCTGATCTCCTCCGGAAATTCCGGGGTGTCCATAAGCGGTACGCCGCTATCGGCAATCAAGCTGCCAGCACCGCCAACGATCAATAGACGGGTAACGCCGCCGCGTCTCGTTCCCTCTACAATCGTGCGTGCGGCTGCAACGAGCTCCTCTTCCTGGCCGAACTTCGGACCAAAAGCGCTAATGACAGCATCATGCCCTTGAATCGCCTCTTCTAATGATGAAGGATCCATGACATCCGCTTTGACTTTCTTTAATCGTTCATGCTCTGAATCCAATCGATCCGGATTACGCAATACCGCCATGACTTCGTGCCCCCGGCGCAGCGCTTCCTCCGTAATTCGTCTCCCGATCGTTCCGCTTGCTCCAATTAATGCTACCTTCATGTTCATCGCTCCTTCGCTTAGAAATTATACTATATCACCCCTGGTGATGAATGGCTCTTTACTGAATCTTAAGTAGTATTATAAACACCTAGTGCCAACTATAGCCGTTCCGGGCTGTCGTACCTCCTATTTACTTATCCCCTTACAGACCTCTTCAAACTCCACTCGTTCATTTTTCCTCAAAACAATAGATCTTTAGACCTATGTATCACAATATTATTTTCACCGATAGAATACATAGATGCATTTTTATGAATATATATATATTGCATAATGACTTAATTCGCATTACTAAGGTCGTGTGTTTGCTGGAATTTTGTCGTTTTTCTATGACGTTATCGTAATGTAAAGGAGATTATCCATACAATGAAAATAAAATACGTCCACTTGCTGGCCCTCTGTCTCGCAAGCAGTCTGCTGCTAAGCAGCTTCTCCCTTCAGCCTGATGCGGCTGCAGCCGAATCCCGCCAGAAGGCAACCTGGTTCTGGGATACCCCGCAGATTCAAGAATCGGCTGATGACATTCTGAATTTCGCCACCAGTCAAGGCGTCAATGTGCTCTATCTGCAGATGAACCGTGATGTTCGGCCCGAATATTATCGCAGCTTTATCCGCCAAGCAGGTGAACAGGGGATCGAGGTTCATGCCCTTGGCGGCGCGCCTAACTGGGCGCTGGAAACGGAGCGTCATCGATTAGAAACTTTCATTCAATGGACCGCTGATTATCAGGCTTCCGCTGCTCCGAATGAGCGCTTCACCGGCATTCATGTCGATATCGAACCACATGTGCTGGCCGAGTGGAAAACAAACCAGCCCTCCTTGGTAAAGCAATGGCAAGCGAGCGTCCGCTATCTGGTCCATGAAGCGCACACAATGAATCTACCCATCGGTTCTGACATGACATTCTGGCTGCATGGCTACCAGCTGCCGGATCAGTCGATGTCGATCAGTCGGTGGATGATCCAGCAGTTCGACCAGGTTGTCATTATGGCCTATCGTGATCAGGCAGATAACATTTACAGCGTCGCTGCTGCCGAGCTTAAGGAAGCCGATGAACTTGGCAAGGAAGCCCTGATTGCCGTAGAGACCAAATCGAGCAATGAGGGAGCTTATATTACCTTTTTTGAGGAAGGCACGTCCTATATGGAAGAGCAGTTGTCCAAAGTATGTATCAAAGCGGAGAAGCACCCTTCGTTCTCCGGGTTCGCCATTCATGACTACAGGTACTGGAAGTCATTACATGACTCCGATCGATAACATCGCGATTATTTCATAATAGGAATAAAAAAGATGGCGTTTCAAGAGGGTGTTTCCTCTGGCGCCATCTTTATATTTTTAGATGAAGGAACTCATCCTCTCCACCCGGGTAAAGGCCTGATCGCTCTTAAACCGTCAACATGAGAAGCAGTACATAACCGACCGTCAATTTCGCGCGTTGCAGCGGCGCTTTTTTTACCTGCACTTCCATCACCCCGGCCCCTCCCTCTCTTTCGATGCTACCGTCTTATTCATATACTATATGCGGCTCGGTCTCTTATGTTGCCTTGAGGAAAAATTGTTTGCCAAGAAAAAAACCGATTAGCCATGTAAACAGTAGAATACGATTTAAGCTTCCTGCATAGGAAGCAGAACCCGAGCTGCAATGCAGCTCATTCACGATCAGGATAGCGCTTCAAGACGTCCTGCAAATATTGTTCTGCTTCCATTACAAGCTGACGCTCTCCAGCGTTCCATTGATCCCGATTTCTATCGACTGCTAAGAAGGCAGCATGAATCTGTTCGTCGCCATGTGTCACACGTTGAACCATCCGATGCCATTCTTGGGCCAAGGTCCTGGCTAAACGGGACTCGATCGGAACGTTTGAAGCCTTATAAGCTGCAGCTTGCAGCGATATTTTTCGGAACGTATTGTAAAAATCCAATGCCGCCTGCTCAGAGTTAAATACCTTTTGAAATAGCCGCCAGTCTTCCTCCGAAAATTCGTATTCTTTCCAAGCCGACATATCGACCTCATTCAACGAACGCATGAGATGGGCTAACAGCTCCCAGGGTACGTTGTAACCTTCTTTCATCATTTCCTTTGCGACATGCAATCCGTCAAGCTTGGCCTGGATACTCTCTTTCTGTGAATAGAGGACCGATGCCTGGTAATCTAGAATGTTCTCGATATCCTGCTCCTCGGTGCCCACGATCAATTGTTCTTTGATCCTTCTTATAGAGAAACCGATGGCTCTATAGAACATAATCTGTTCAAGTACATACAGCTGTTTATCATAATATACTCTATGCCCCAGCTCATCTCGTTCCGCCTTAAGAATCCCTTCATTATCGTAATACTGAATGGTTCGCGGAGTTATTCCCGACAATTGACTGATTTCTTTTACGGAATATTTTCTTCCCATGAACCCATCCCTTCCCGTCCCTTACTCGACTTTTGCTAAAAAAGCTTCTATCGTTTCCAGTAACTCTTTAGGGTATTCCCCGTTAATTGCATGCGAGGCATCTTCAAATACGACCATCTCGCTATTAAGGTCTTTCAGGGAATCCATCCCCGTTTGATACGACTTTTCAGCATGGTGCATCGTCGATTGTCCAGCTAAAATACCGAGCACCGGTATCGTCAGCTCAGCTAATCGTTCAGGCTTGATGGCTTCCGGCATGGGCAGCTTGCTCTTGAATGTCCGCATACCGGTTTCGATTAATTTGGCGGTCGGGTCGCTGTCATCAACTTCAGCCCCGCCGGATATATAGCTGAGCATTTTCTCCCGGATCGGTTTGGGTACCATGGGCACAGACGCCGGAATGGATACCAGTATCATTTTCAGTGGAATGGGGCCAAACACATAGACAGGGTCCAGCAATATGAGCGATTGAATCTTCTCAGGATGCTTGAGCGCCACATTCGCCGCACTCCACCCGCCGAACGACAGCCCTAACAGGTGGATCTCTGATTCCGGCAGCTGATCCAGCACTTGCCCTAACCATGCTGCTTGGTCCGCAGCAGTTTCAATCCGTCTGGTTTCTGTGCTTAAACCCGGCTCTCCTATCAAATCAAGGGTATATACAGTCCGGTGTTCTAAAAAACCGCTTAGATTGGCCTCCCACATGGGTGTAGCAGATCCTTTTCCAGGAAGCAGCAACAAGGGTGTTTTATACGGTGTATCGCTCTCCCGGAACTTGTAGAGCTGCACCACGCCAAAATCGGTATTAAATATAATCGATTCAACCGGTTCTGGTAAGTGATTCATCGCCTCATCATAAGCCACCGCATATTCCTTCTGCCCATCCTCTGTAACAAAACCGCTTAACGACCCGTCATCTCTGAATAGAAAGCCTATTACCGTCAGTATAGCTAGTATCGCAATGAGAATGCTACCTAAGATCACCCATCCTTTTTTTCGTTTCACTTCAATCCCCTCCTAAGATGACTATAGGATATGACGTAACGTTATACGCAACCCCCTATGCTCTCCCTAGCTGCCTGTTACCGAATCGGCTTGAAATCCCTCCCTTGTTGTGCAATAGTGAAAGGTAGAATATTGAAGGAGGGGTCCGCTTGTCCCTTACGGAATGGATGGTTGATATCTTGGGCTCACTGGACACGCTCGTGGCCGTGCTTCTTGCCACTGCAATATTTTCGGGCCTGTACATATACAGTGCATCCCGGCTATTGGGTGCACGGAAGGATTCACTCGCTCGCATTCGTCAATCCTTGACGATTTATACCAGACTGGCCGGACCTCTGGGAACCCTCATCAATCGACCGACCCGAACGGCTGTCCCCGACGACCTGTTGATCCGGCTTCTGCAGGAATGCAAATCCGCTGACCTGTTGACGCGGGAGCTCCACGAACAGATTGATACCTTTCTTAGCGATCGTGATGAATCCAGATTAACAACGCTACACAAGCTGCTGGACCGCGAGATCAACAGACTTATGAAGGAGCGCGACGAACTGGTTGGGCGGCTCGAGAAACCCGGTTGGGGTATGGGATTGTGGCTGCTCTTGAAACCTGCCGTACCTGCCCTTTCACTGGGTGCCGCGATCCTATGGACGACGATTCTCGTCCAGGAACTAAGGCAATCCCCTGCCTGGACAAACCCCGAGGTATGGTGCTTATGGCTCTCCAACATGATTGCCACAATCTCCTTCTACCGACTATTGATGGATTCCAGAAGAAGAACGCATGGTGTGATCTATACCATACTGCATCTGCTGATTGTAGCTTCAGCCCTGTTTAATCTGATCTGGAACGAGGCCTCACCATACGTTTTGGCTACCCAATGCTTGCTGTATCTGGCGGGTTTCCGGGTTACAGCCACCCGCAAGCGCCGTGAACGGCCCTATGCCGGACACCCGGAACTAATGGAACAATTCCTTCATCCTACGGGAGAGAATGACCCTCTTAATGAGACGGGAGGTTCCTGCGATCCAGAGATCACTAACAGCCCTCTGCGATCCAGATAAGATAGCAACGACATGAATATTACGAGATACAGCCCGTGCCGAATTCAACGGCCGGGCTGTTATTATATCTTCGCAATCCTTGTGCGGCAGGCAGTCATTACCCGATATTACGCTCTTACCTACCACAATCCTGGATCCCTGTGTTCATACAAAAAAAAGAATTCCCGTATGATTACCGAAGCACACTCCTATAGTCTACATCGGTTAACACTCAGGGTGTTCCCCAAAGTCTACTGGGTAAAGTGTGCTTATGGCATCTAAGGAAATTCTTCTCTCGGTACTCGATAACCCTTTAGGGATCATCTTGCATTCGTTCTTCGTTGTTGGCCGGATGCCCGGGACGGTCCTGACGTCTTGACCGCTCCGGAGGCCGTATTCTCAAAACGCTTGCGCTCCGTTCGTTCCATCTGAACGATTTGACCCTCATGCACTACAATTTGCAGCGAACCGAATTCCATGTCGTTCAGCAGGCTGGCTATGCGTTCGAGCCACATTTCATCCACTTTTAAAGGTTTAGCCATGGATACGCCTCCTCACCGGGCAAAGCCCAAATATATTTACTCATCCCCACAAGTCGAAGTGACATTTTACCTGCACGCGTGCATTATTCATTCTTTTCCAACCTACATAGTATGAATTAACATTAGCATGGGTTGGAAACGACTGTCAATGGGCATTTTTTCGCGTAAACCAATTTTTCAGCAGCAGGGTTACGACGGCTAATAACAGCAATAATGAGGCCACCGCGAACGATGCCGAAAACTGATACTCATTGTACAAAATTTCGACATGAAGGGGCAGCGTATTGGTCTCGCCGCGGATATGGCCGGATACAACAGACACGGCCCCAAACTCGCCCATGGCTCTGGCGTTACACAATATGATGCCGTACAATAGCCCCCACTTGATATTGGGCAGGGTGACCCTCCAGAATATTTGCCAGCCCTTGGCGCCCAGCGTTACTGCCGCCTCCTCTTCCTTTGTCCCTTGGTCTTCCATCAGCGGGATCAGTTCCTTTGCCACAAAGGGAAACGTGACAAATAATGTAGCCAGCACAATGCCGGGCACGGCAAAAATAATCTTGATATCATGGCTTTCAAGCCAAGGGCCAAACCATCCCTGCCGACCGAAGATCAGCACGAAGATTAACCCCCCGATCACAGGGGATACCGCAAACGGCAGATCCAGCAGTGTAATCAACAGATTTTTGCCTTTAAAACGAAACTTCGTTATGGTCCATGCTGCAATAACGCCGAATATCGAATTCAGCGGTACCGCAATAGCCGCCACCAGTAAAGTCAGCTGAAGCGCAGACAGAGCATCAGGATCGGATAAGGCGGCTACATAGACCTCCCAGCCCTTCTTAAGCGCCTCCGACATCACCGTAATCAGAGGCAGCACAATAAGCCACAGCAGCACAAGCCCAGCCAAGCTTATGAATGTCCATTTCACCCACGGCTTCTCCGCAGCCGCCAGAGAGGACGGCGTGTTTCGTTTCGCTGCAGGAGCGGCAGGTACAGTTCCAGCCATTAGTATCCCCTCCTTAACGGGCGGTTTTCCGTGTCCAATGTTGTAGTATATTGATGCCGAGCAGCAGTGCGAAAGAGATGAGCAGCAAGATCAAGGCAACCGCCGTCGCGCCGGCATAATCAAACTGCTCCAGCTTCGTCATGATTAACAGCGGCGCAATCTCCGTCTTCATCGGCATATTCCCCGATATGAAAACCACGGAGCCATATTCACCGATGCCTCTGGCAAAAGCAAGCGCAAATCCGGTCAGCAGCGGCGGAATCAAGGTCGGCAGAATGATGGTGCAAAACGTGCGCCATCGGCGTGCCCCGAGCGTTGCAGCCGCCTCTTCCGTATCCCGCTCCGCGTCCTCCAGCACCGGCTGTACCGTCCGCACAACGAACGGTATGCCGATGAACATGAGGGCCAGCGTGATGCCTAAGGGAGAAAATGCCGCCTTGATCCCCAGCGGCTCCAGCAGCGATCCAATCCAGCCGTTAGCGGAATAGATCGCGGTTAAAGCCACCCCCGCTACTGCCGTTGGCAGGGCGAAGGGCAAATCGATCAGGGCATCCCACAATTTTTTGCCGGGGAAATCATACCGCACCAGCACCCAAGCCAGCAGCAGCCCCAATATCGTATCCGCGAATGCGGCCAGCGCCGCTGTCGTCAGACTAACCCGGTAGGAGGCCAGTACCCTCGGATCGGTTGCAACCGACCAGAACTTCTCCCAGGTTAGTCCGGTTTGATTGAGAAGCAGCGCCGACAGCGGCACGAGCACAACCAAGCTCATATAAAGGACGGTCAGTCCCATGCCGATTCCAAAACCCGGGAGTACGCTGCGATTGTTTCTGCTTTGCTTCTGTTCGGGGAGTACTGCCATATCCACTCATCCTTTCCTGCCTTCGGCGGTTATGCCGATCAGCTCCCTGGCACGTAAATCTGATTAAAGATGCCGCCGTCATTGAAATGCTTCGTTTGTGTCTCTTCCCATGTTCCAAACACATCCTTGAGCGTAAACAATTCGATAGCCGGGAATTTCTCCTTGTACTTGTCAGCCACGCTGGCAAGCGTTGGACGGTAGTAGTTCTCAGCCGCAATCGTCTGCCCCTCTTCACTGTAAAGATATTGCAGGTAGGCTTCCGCTACCTCGCGGGTCCCACGTTTGTCAACGTTCTTATCCACGACGGCAACCGGAGGCTCCGCCAAAATACTGACGGACGGATTCACGATCTCGAATTTGTCGGGTCCCAGCTCGTTAATCGAGAGATAAGCTTCATTCTCCCAAGCCAACAGCACGTCCCCGATTCCGCGTTCTACAAAAGTGGTTGTCGCACCGCGGGCTCCGCTGTCCAGCACCGGTACGTGGGTGAACAGCTCTTTCACAAATTCCTGTGCCTTCGCTTCATCGTTATTGTTAACCTTGAGTGCGTACCCCCACGCCGCCAGGTAGTTCCACCGAGCACCGCCGGAGGTCTGTGGATTCGGCGTGATCACCTCCACGCCCTCCTTGATCAGGTCCGGCCAATCCTTGATGCCTTTCGGGTTGCCTTTGCGGACGAGGAAAACGATGGTTGAGGTATAAGGCGCACTGTTATGCTCAAACTTGCTCTCCCAGCCTTCATTGATCAATCCGGCCTGACGGATCGCATCGATATCGTATCCGAGGGCCAGTGTCACCACATCCGCCTCCAAACCGTCGATAACCGAACGGCTTTGCTTGCCTGAACCCCCGTGCGATTGCTTAAATGTTACCTTCTGGCCTTGTTCCTTCTCCCAATGCGCCGCGAATGCTTTATTGTATTGGTCATATAACTCTCGGGTCGGATCGTAAGAAACATTGAGCAGTTCCACGCTCGGCTTGCTTGAACCCGAAGCAGGCGCGTCTCCGTTGGCGGTTGCGACTGTCTCTGTTTTCTCTGCACCGCAAGCTGTAAGTGCCGCCGTCAGCATCACTGTTAATCCGATGAGAACCCCTTGCTTCAACACCTTTTTCATATGGATCACTCCCCCTATTATTCTCTACTAAACAGGCCGTATGGCAAAAAAAGACGGAGGAAAGCTCATCAGAACAGAGTCAAGCCGGTTTGCAACCGTGCCTGCTCTTAGTCTTCGAGCGTTCCTCCGTCGATACGGTGAGAACAATACATTATAATTCCTACCTGTTTAGTATGTTATGTTGCTATTGTAATAAGTCCCTCTCCTGCTGTCAAACCTTTTTTCAAAAAATTTCAAGTTTAGGACCACACGGACCATAGAACCATTTTTGGTGCAACGAACGCAGTCACGACGCGGATTTCCATTTACTGATGGTTGTATGAACCCGCTTCCAACCTTATAATTCTACCCCAAAGGGAGTTGATCACCATAAGAAAGCCAAATCGAAAAATAATTTCTGCTCTTTTCCTTAGTATTCTTCTGTTCATGCCTGCATTTGCCCAAACGACGGAGGCAGCTCCGGTGTTAAAGCCTGGCAATGAAAACGGGGATGTCTGGGAGCTTCAATATCGCCTGAAAACGCTGGACTTCTACACGCAGCCGCTGGATGGCAAATATGGCGCAAACACGAAAACAGCCGTTACCCGTTTCCAAAAAGAATACGGTGTGCCAGCCGATGGAGTTACCGGCGCACAAACCTGGAGACAGCTGAAAAAATATACGTTAAATCAATCCGAAATGGATGTCATGGCCAGAGTCATTTATAGCGAAGCCCGCGGTGAGCCTTACAAAGGACAAGTTGCCGTCGGGGCTGTTGTCATGAACCGCATTCAATCCAGCGAATTTCCGAATGATATTCGGGGCGTCGTCTTTCAAAAAGGGGCCTTTACAGCCGTAGATGACGGACAATACTGGTTGACTCCGAACCGGGCTGCCTATCTTGCTGCATTGGATGCCGTTCGCGGCTGGGATCCGACTTATGAATCCCTTTATTATTTCAATCCTAAAACAGCGACCAGCAAATGGATCTGGTCCAGACCGCAAGTGCTGCAGATCGGCAATCATATTTTTGCTCATTAATGATTCATCGAATGAATCTTTAAACCAATGAATCCGCTATTAACCTCGTTAACTATTATAAAGAAGCAGCTTGAAGCCCAATCAACGGCCTCAAGCTGCTTCTTCTACTGAATAGATAATATCTTCTGTGACAATTATTCAATCTATCTCTTATACCTGCCACTACTACTATCATTAGAAGGCATAAGAGTCCAGCCTTTTACCTAGATGTAAGTCAACAATTGGTTGGCGTTACGTCTCATATCCTCAGGACGCTGTCTGAATGCACTGTAGGCGATATGATCCAGGCCGATGTGAATAAGGCAGCATAGCAGACGGTCTTCCATCTGCGGGGGCCGGTCTCCGTACTTATCCCAGTGGCGTTCTAAAATTCCCTCCAGATCGATGTCCTCCCATTCCGGATACCAGGTCCACCAGTACAGAAGCCAAGCTATGTCATAGAGAGGATCGCCATAGAATGCATTGCCCCAGTCGATGACCCCGGACAACCTTCCATCACTCACCAGCACATTTCGGTTCAAAAGATCACTATGAACAATTCCCCGATACTCCTGAAGCTGCGGTAAGCGCTGACGCAATCTTTCGATGCCGGCGTCGAAGATCTTCGCCTCGTAAGGCGAAGCATCCAGTCGTTCGCGCCAGCCTGGCAGCCGGTCTCTTGGCTCAGCAACAGAGAGAAGCCAGGCCCCCCAGCTGGGCCCCGCCCCCTCAGGGTGCCAAATGCCAGCTTTCTGTGTAGCTGCGAAGTCAAACTTCTGAAATTCATGAAGAGCGTCTATCAATTGCGGCAGTACTACCCGAATCTCAGGCCCGCTCAGCTCATCGAGATGCTTTCCCGATACCAGCCTGGATACAGCATAGTAGCCGCTCTCCGTCTCGCCAACCTCAAGAACCTTCGGGATCGGAAGTATTTCGGAGGAATAGGCACCCATCGCCCGATCCTTCTCGAAATCACCAGAATAAGCCCCGAAGCGAATAACCATATCTTCCCCATCGAGGATGAAAGAATAGGCACTTGACCAATCCCCGGAAGCGAGAGGGGTGAGATTCGCTGCTCGTTCACCAAAGCGGGCCTCCACAAAACGGCCCGCCGCCCGCATAAAGTCCTCCATGATGCTTCCTCCTTATGAATGATGCCTTGAATTCGTTATACTGTTAAATCATACGCCGCTCTTCTATTAACCTTGCTAAACATGAACAAAGGGCCACACTCGGCAGCCCTTCTGTCTAAACTAAGATTCCCCGCAAAGCACTCATTTGGGCTATGAGCTTCATTCATTTAGCCCATCTAACAGCTCTTACGCCTTTACCTTCTCCACGGGACAGATGCATACCGGGTGCGTAACTTCTAGTGTATAACCCGTAGAAACCAGATTGCCCGTGTCCGGATCGATCCGATAACTTGCGATCAAACCATTGTCCTGATTCGCCGTCAGCAGGAAGCCGTCCGGCATAATATTGAAGTGGCGCGGCGTTTTACCGCCGGAAGACACCCAGTTGACGGCACGGAGCGTACCGGTCTCCTGGTCGATTACATATTGAACGATGCTGTCATGGCCCCGGTTGGAGGCGTACAGATAACGGCCGCAAGGAGATACCAGCAGATGGGCCGATGTGTTGTTATCCATCACTACGTCTTCTGGCAAGGTCGATATATGCTGCAATATTTTCAAATCCCCAAATGTTCCATCGTTTGCGTAAGCCGTTACCGTACTGTTCAGCTCATTCGTGCCATACACCCACTTGCCTGATGGATGAAAAGACACATGCCTCGGGCCCGAGCCTGGCGGCAGACTGATCTCGCGGTGGGTCACCAGCTTGCCTTCCTCCAGCCGATACAGGTTCACATCATCCATGCCCAGGTCACTGACCACGATATACTTGCTGACGGGGTCTTCAAATATCGAATGCGGATGCGCTTCGGATTGACGGTCATCGTGAAGACCGCGTCCGCTGTGCTTGATCTTGGAGGCCAGCTCTCCAACCCGGCCGTCTCCTTCTAATGCCAGCACCGATATATGTCCATCGCTATACCCTGTCGTAAGCAGATACTTCCCGTCCGATGTACGGGATACATGACATGCCCCGGACGAGCCGGTAGACTGAGCGTTCAGCAGCGTTAATTCACCGGTGACCAGATTGGCCGAATAAGCCGACACATCGCTTTCGCCCTTCTCGCTCGCTGCATACAATACAGAGATCGAATCATCGAAATCCAGATAGGTAGGGTTTTCTATTCCAGCCGTACCACCTAAGATACGCAGCTCGCCCGTACCTCGATCCATCGCCCCCCAATGAATTCGATTCTCTTCCTCCGAACCATAGGTTCCTATGTAAAATATCAGTTCCTGTCCTGCTGTCATGTGATCCACTCCTTTGTCTAATGAATGATCCGGTGAACCGGTCTAATTCTTATTATGTATTACCCATCAGGGCTCCGCGCTTACCGCCTTTTTTCAATTCGATCTGGCAAGCCGCCCCGCGTTGATCTACCAATTATTACTCATAAAGAAATGTATTGCTAGCATTGGTTTTATCATGTACGATTACCACAATTACCACTCTATTCTATCATTCGTTGAAGGAGATGACAGCCAATTGAAGAAAAAAATCAGCCTACTGACGATCGCTTTCCTGCTCTTGCTCGCTACTGCGGCGCAAGCAGCTCCGGCAAATAATCAAGGGAATATCCGGGTCTACCTCGATAACCAGGAAATCAAATTTCAGGCAGCGCCTATTATGAAGAATGGAGTCACCTTCGTGCAATTCCGCCCTCTGTTTCAGGCCTTGGATTATAAAGTCAATTGGAACAGCACGAATAAACAGGTGACGGGTACATACCTCGATCAGAAGCTGCAGATGACCATCGGACAGAAAACCGCTTATGTCAATGGTGCAACAACCACGCTTCAGATTGCCCCATTCACCGATGGCGGCAACACGCTGGTTCCCCTTCGTTTCGTAGCTGAAGCCACCGGACTCCCCGTGAAGTGGGATTCCAAGGCACGTACCATCAAGATCGACCGTGAGGGTGCAATTGATAAAGCCACCGATGAGGTAAAGAAGCTTTACCATACAATTGAAGAAGCTGGAAGTGCCAAGAAACTGGATGCTGTCATGAGCGCCTTCCATCCGAAATCTCCTATTTTTGCGGAAATGCAAGAATATTATCAGAACCAATTTAAGAACGATCTGCATGTATCTGCTGATGTATGGGAAGTAACCGTAGCCGGAACGTCAATCCATGCCTACACCAGCGTGACCCTCGACCGCACCGGCGGACCTTTTGCTTGGGATGCTACACTCCATTATGAGAATCTTTTGAAGAAAGATGCTTCGGGAGCATGGAAAATCTATGATCTGGTCCATTACGAGACGGAATATTTGGTCGGAGATGAACTGCTGGAAGCTCGTCCAGAAGTGCCAGCAGCGGATCAAACAGCCATCGTGGCTACCATTGATACCCAGTCCAAGGGCTTCAATGAGGAGGATGGTCCGCTGCTTATGTCGGTTATTCATCCGGAATCGGCCTTCCACGAGATATTCCGAACCAGCATTGCGGAAGGCATCTTTGATGAGGTGAATTTCAACATCAAGTCCGAGGAGCTCCGGACGGTCTTTTTCCAAGGAGAAGACGCCGTTGTCTATGCCAAAGAAAGCGATGATGCAGACGGTGAAATCATCCGTTCGACCTCTCTTTACTGGCTCAAGAAAGCCGAAGGCAAATGGCTGATCTATGATGTGCTGGAGCTTGAATAGGTCATTGGCATAACGAGTGCGTAAAACGATTAACCGTGAATCCCCGGCAAGGGAATTCACGGTTTCTTTTTTTGCTGGCTATAAAACATCGTTCTTCATTAAATCTTCCTCCCTCTTGGTCTACTTCACCAAAGCTGACATATATCATAGTAGTAATCCATAAGAGGAGGGGTTATATGGGTGTTAAATTAATCAAGATCGCCGCTGTATACTTCGTACTGGGGATATTGCTCGGCATGTACATGTCGATCTCCCACAGCTACGATTACGCCTCAGTTCACACACATGTCAACCTTCTGGGCTGGGCATCCCTGGCTCTTGCAGGTGTTATTTATGTTCTGTTCCCCGCAGCCGGAGAATCCACCGCAGGCAAAGTGCATTTCTGGCTGCACAATATCGGTCTGCCTATCATGATGATCGGTCTCGCACTGCTGGTAAGCGGCATGGAATCGGTAGAGCCGGTCATTGCTGTTGGCGGCGTTCTGGTAACGCTGGGCATTCTCGCTTTCCTCTATAATGTGCTTACCCATGTTAAAAGTACGCATAGAAGGAAACGCTGATTTTGGGCTTGGATCCTCAAGGAATCGCCTCTATTTGGCGGTTCCTTCTTCATGTTTCATAGGCCTCTTTCATCGGAAGATGGGTCATAGTTACCGACTAATGGGTATAAGTAGATACCTTTCTCTTCGAAGGAGGCATCATAGTCATGGAAACAAACTCAGCAATTGAAGTCCAATTTCACTGCCGTCAGTGCCAAGCGGATATCGGGGTTACGTTCAAATCAGAACAGTTCACCACGGTACTCTGCCCGCAGTGCGATTACAGCTATTCACTCATGAGACCAACCATTGGGGAAGAGATCCTACTGGATTGGGAGAAAGAAGCCGTATTCCAAAAAATCCGCGCGGATCAAACCGAGCATGACAAAATGGAACTGATGCTCCTCGTCATCAAGGTCGTCGAGCTGCTGACTTGGCGGGATGAAGGAAATGGCCATATCCGCGCCATCGAAACGCTTCGTGAGTGGCTGCTGCTTAACGGGGTACCTAAAGCTTTGATTGAACTCCTGGATGCTAAGGGACCTGAAGGCAGCTCCTCTACCGAGCATAGGGAATCGTGTAATCAATCCCATGATAGAAGATATCATAAATGAAAAAAGGAACCGTCCTCCGGCCAACATGGTCGGGGGCGGTTCCTTAATCGTGTCCTCAAGTCTGGAGCATAACTTTAAATGAGAATGCTCTGTTATTTTACATATGTTGGAACTTTGTTAATTAACCATACGTATTATCTCTAAAGAAAGGAGCTGACTAATCCATGTTCAACTTCATTTTTATTGCATTCATGGGCATCGTACTCATCGCGATTGGTCTATACGCCATCAGAAATCCGCATTCATGGTGGTTCAGAAGAACGAGGGATGATATTGAACTCAGCGATTTGAGAATATGGTATCTAAAATTCGCTGGCAAAATGACCATCGCATTCGGCGTTGTAGTTATCCTGATGAGCTTTCAGCATCTCTAAATTTATTGAATCGGCACCTCGAATGCCTGCTCCATGACACCAGGGTAGCTGCTTAACGTAAACGTCAGCGGCTGCGGGTAGTCCCCAGGTTTAAGGTGGATATACTGTGTGATGAGGCTTACTTCGGTATCCGAAGAGGATCGGGACGAGGAACTGAGCCCCCCAGCATCTTCATTGATCCTATGCTTTTTCCCCTCTCCATCCACAAACTCCGGCTCAATTGACACACTGCCCATATGCCGGTCAGTCTGTTCTTCGTATTCAAATGTCAGGGTATGCCCCGTGTACTCTCCGAACCGAAGGTCGCCGTCCGGTGAACGGATGATCTCTTTCTTATCCGTATCCACCACGAGTTTCATCTTCGAGGGGTCCACCGCCTGGAATCCGCTTGCTTTCAGCGTGATTGATTCTGGCTTCTCCAATATATTGCTGTCGAAGAAGTAAGTCATATCCCCTCCCCCGGCACCGGGTAAGAATGCGGAATCACTGTTCAATCTGATCTTCTCCCCGTTAACCACAGCTTCCAAATATACATCCCATAAGCCGGTTACCTTCATCGTATTACTGGATGGGACGTTCGCTTTCAAGACGATTCCGGCAGGAGACAACACAGCTTCTTTCAAATAGAACCTCTGGCTCTCAATCTGCAGCATTTTGTTGAGCGGAACGGTGCTGGTATACTTCTGAACGGTCTCCATATCAACGGATACGTTAATATCGAGCACCTGCTCGTTCTCTGTAGCGGATTCATAAACCGTATTCGTCGAATAGGGGGCGATCCTAAAAGATAACGTCAGTTCCTCAGGTATAGGGTGATTCTCGCCCATATGAATGTCTGATCGGGAGTGGAACAGCTTGCCGGGGCCGGGCTTAATCTCAGTTCCACCCGACGACCCGATACTATAAGGCAGCGATTCGCTCGATCCCCGGCGCTTTATCTCCACCCTCTTTAAGTCTGCGGGATTCTCCGCATGGTTCTGGACCGTATAGAACAACTCCATCTGCTGGGAGCCTACAAGTATCCCGTTCACCGTTACCGTATAATCCCCCTTGGTCACCGATTGATTCACCGGCTGAATCATGCCGTGTTTGTTGGCTGTATTCAGCGTAATATCTTCTCCGAAATCAAACCCGGTCAATGGCGGATACGGCCCTTGAGCCGCCATTTGCTTTTGGGGATTCACCAGCCCTTCGTTCCCGCTCCATACCACGAACAGCAGCGCAGCCGCTACGGTTACAAGCACGGCAGAGACGGTAGCCATTCGTGCCCGGCCCCGCTGCGTGCGCCGTCCTCTTCGCATCCCGCTTCGCACCGCCGCGTCCAATGCTTCATCGGATACAACAGCTGCGCTGATCTCCGCGTCCCTATTCATCTCCTTCAGCATTCGCTCTTCCTTCTCAAACATGGAATATGGCACCTCCTGGCTCGATTTTTTGCCGAAGCATCTTTAATCCTTGATACAGCCGGGTTTTGACTGTACCCTCCGGAACATCGAGAATCTTGGCGATATCACTAATCGTCATGTCCTGATAATATTTCAAAATCAGCACATGGCGGTATTTAGGCTTCATGCGGCTGAGCCCGCGCTCCAGATCCAGCTTGCTATCGCTGACCATCTCGGCAGCCGTCTCCCGGCTGTGAACTTCTTCAACCGGAACCATGCGCTTTTTTCGTTTTTGCTCATCCACGCAGCAGTTAATCAGGATCCGAATGAGCCAAGGAACAAATGCCTCCGGATGCTTCAGCTTCCGGCACTTCATCCACGCCCGGCATACCGTCTCCTGCAATGCCTCCAGTGCGTCACTCTCGTTATGCAAATAACTGTACGCAATTCCGTATAGGCGCCTTCGGTGCTCCGTAACGAGTGCATAGAACGCTTCCTCGTCCCCTCTGCAGGCAGCAGCCGCAAGCTCTTTATTTTCCATCATCCGATTACCCTTCCCCTCCGACCTACCTCGTTTGTATTCATCTCTGTATATAAGACTGCGAAGCGATTCAAACGGTTTTTTTATTTTCCACACAAAAAAGTCCGCCCTGGCAGGCAGACTTGAACGTATCTCTCGATTAACTTCGTTTTCTGCGTCCTTTAAAAAAGTAATGGTATCCTAGATATCCGATGCCGCATAACAGCAGCATAAGCGCAGAAAGCCAGATGACAGGAAGCAGATATGGCGTGTGCTGACTGGCTACATACAGAAGTACCGCGGAGAAGGCATACATCACCATCAGAAGTACGATGCGTTTGAAAATATCCATGTCGTCCGCCCCTCACCCTTTATCTCAATAATCTACATTTTTTTCCGTATATCTATCTTTATGGTAACTCAAAATGATGAAAATTGCACTCAAAATTTGGTAAATTTATAAAAATTTTAGGGGTTAAACAAGCCTATTCATGAAAATGTTAAAATTCAGACTTGATAAAACTAACATAATTAGTTATTATACTAATATGATTAGTTTTGAATGAGAGGGGAATTGTATTATGTTAATAACAACGATTGAACACGTAACTCAAATTTCTTTTCTTCCTCGTCTTTTCCCGATAAATGTCTATCTTGTAGAAGAAAACGACGGGGTTACGCTGATTGATACAGGTATGTCATTTTCCCAAAAGGGAATTCTTCAAGCGGCCTCCGCTATAGGAAAGCCCATCACCCGGATCGTGCTGACCCATGCTCACGGCGACCATGTCGGGGGGCTCGACGGGTTAAAGAAAGAGCTTCCGAATGCTTCGGTTTACATCTCGCGGCGTGATGCACTGCTGCTAAAGGGAAATGCCGAGCTCCAACCTGGAGAGCTGCAAACTCCGATTCGCGGAGATATTCCCAAGAACATAACCACCGTTCCGGATGTGCTTCTGGGTGACGGGGAATCCGTTGGTTCGCTCAAGGCCATCGCCACTCCCGGACATACGCCGGGGCATATGGCATTCCTTGATGAGCGCAGCGGTATCCTGATTGCCGGCGATGCTTGGCAGACACGGGGCGGATTAGCCGTATCCGGTGTGTTCAAGCCCTGGTTTCCCTTCCCTGCCATGGCAACCTGGAGCAAGGATCTGGCTCTGGAAAGCGCCAAAATGCTAACCGCACGGAAGCCCGCCGTTCTGGCTGTTGGCCATGGACGGATGCTAAAGAATCCGGCGGCTCCCATGCAGCAGGCCGTTGCGCATGCGGAATCTATTATAAGGAGGAATGCAAAATGAGTCCGAGACCCGGAATTGATCGGCTTCAACTGCTTCAAACCGCTGCCGAACTAGCGGATCAGGATGGGCTTCATACCGTAACCTTGGCCGCACTTGCAGGTAAGCTGGGCGTTCGGTCGCCTTCCCTGTATAACCACGTAGACGGACTGCCCGGTCTGCATGCCGCCCTTATGCTGTATGGCCTCCAGACATTGCATGATCGGCTGCTGAAGGCTGTCGCCGGCCGGTCAGGCGAAGATGCCCTGCGTTATGTATGCCTTACCTATGTTGACTTTGCCAGATCTCACCCCGGATTATACGAAGCCGCATTGCAGCCTCTCCGTCCGGAACAGCAGGAGGCGCAGCAAGTAGGCAATCAGATTGTCGAGCTTCTGCTCCAAATCTTAGCTCCTTACCAGCTCAGTGAGCCGGAGGCGCTGCATGCCGTGCGGACACTTCGCAGCCTCTGCCATGGCTTCTCATCTCTGGAACGTGGGGGTCAATTCGCCATGGATTTGGATGTAGATGAAAGCTTGGATTTTATGATCCAGATTTTCATCGATGGACTCCAATCTTAAAGACAGCCGGCGCTAACAGCGCTGCTCCTCCCGCGCCTGCCTGATTTTGCCTGGCATCAGAATGTGCTATAATCAAAAGGCAGCACATTGTCATGTCATTTTATTTATGGAAAGAGGTTCTGAATTGTGGTTAATTTCGATTCCCCAATTCTTCAGATAGGCTCTACGATTGTGATGCTGGTTATGGCACTGACCGTTATTTTCATTCGTATGAAAGCGAGTCACCGACCCGTCACCGTCAAGAAGATCATCATCCCTCCCGTTGCCATGAGCACCGGGTTTCTGATGTTCGTTGAGCCGCAAGTACGCATCCCTATATGGTGGGCGGGTATTGCTTTTCTGGTAGGCTGGTTCATCTTCTCCTATCCACTGATTCGCAGCACCAAATTCGAGAAGGTCGATGGCCAGATTTTCATGCAGAAATCGAAAAGCTTTATTTACATTCTGCTCGGCCTGCTGGCAATCCGGCTTCTGCTCCACGGATATATCGAGCAGCATATTTCCATCCCGCAGACCGCGGCGTTGTTCTTCATGCTGGCTTACGGCATGATTGTCCACTGGCGCATTTCGATGTATCGCCAGTATCAGCAATTTACGACACCAGAAGCGGCTATATAGCGGACATGTTCCATCGTTAACTATATAAGTTGAACTAAAGATTCTTAGCCTAAGCATCACTACGAATGCGGATTATTCTTCCGATCGCTGTTGCCCCCAGATTTCTTCGATACATTCATATCATGGTTAAAATCCGGGGGCAAAGGCGACCACTTCGTTTCTACATAATACAAAAAAAGAGTGCCGATGATCACGCAAGCCGGAAGGCTATGACCCTTCCGCTCGCAGAGCTCCCGTATGAGGAGGCTTGCGAAGTGCGTAAATTCGACACTCTTTTATTTTTTGTCTGTCAAAAGACTAGCTTTGCTCTTCGCTTACCTTCACCAGCTGCTTCCCGAGATTCTCCCCGGAGAAGAGCCCCAGAAACGCCTCAATAGTCTGCTCGAAACCGTCGACGATATGTTCGGCGTACTGAATTTTACCATCCCTCAGCCATTCGGCCAGTTCATGCAATGCCTCATTGTACCGACTGGCGTAGTCGCCGACCAGGAAGCCCTTCATCAGTGCCGTATTGGTCAGCAGCAGGCTCTGGATTCTCGGACCCGTATCGGGTTTCTCCAGGTTATAGAGTGCGATTTGGCCGCAAATCGGAATCCGTGCATTTTTGTTGATAAGACGCAGCACCGCATCGGAAACCTCACCGCCGACATTGTCAAAATAGACGTCCACCCCATTCGGGCAAGCTTCCGCTAAAGCCGATGCCAGATCTTCGGTCCGGTAATTGATCGCTGCATCAAACCCCAGCTTCTCCGTCAGGTACTTGGTTTTCTCTTCAGAACCGGCAATACCGATCACCCGGGTTCCTTTGATCTTGGCAATCTGCCCGACAATCATGCCTACGGCGCCTGCGGCACCCGATATCACCACCGTCTCGCCTTCCTTCGGCTGACCGATATCCAGCAGTCCGAAATAGGCAGTCAAACCGGTCATCCCCAGCACACCCAAGGCGGTCGATACGGGTGCCAGATCCGGGTTGACCTTACGCAGCGTTCCGGTCCGCACGGCGGCAAAGCGCTGCCAGCCCCATGTTCCTGCAACAAAATCGCCTTCCCGATAGGTCGGGTCCGTCGATTCCATCACCTGCCCTACTGCGCCTCCAGCGATAACCTGTCCTACCTCGTAGGGCTTCGCGTAACTTTTGGCATCACTCATTCTGCCCCGCATATACGGATCCCCGACAAGTATACGGTCCGTACCAGGACTTCTCCAGCTTGCGGAACGGGCAAAGGCTGCTCCTCAAAGGTAAAATCCGACTCATCCGGCATGCCTTGCGGCCTTTTGGCTAGTATTATTTGTTCGTTCACAGACATCTGAGTACCCTCCTTTAAGAAATACCGTCATCTTATCTTTACCCATTTTGTCCGTTTACAAATTTCCTAGCCCTAGCGCCAGACCCGTTAACGACCGGTGATCCTTTTGCGTTCGGGTACATATTAATTCGAGGGTTCCGCTAAAATTGAAGTGGTTCCATCATGAGTCGGATACCTGAGGGGAGCGGTTCATCCAGACCTTCACCCTGCCTGCTATTCAAACGTTTACCTGCTCTTCACGAGCAGATTAACGGCATCCTGCACAAGCTTCTCCGTATCCTCACCGTTCGCTTCTGCCTGCCGTACACAATCCACCAGGTTGGAGCTGACAACAACGCCAATGGTCCGGTCGATTGCCGTACGCGAAGCGGATAATTGCGTGATGACCTCCCTGCAGTCCTTGTTCTCCTCCATCATCTTCAAGATGCCGCGAAGCTGTCCTTCAATCCGCTTGATCCGGTTTTTCATCTGATCGTCGTATTGCATGTGACTGTCCTCCTATAATATGTATCTGCACTGTCAGGCTTATCCTTGTCCCTATATTATACAACAAACATCCGCTCTTTCCTTACGACCTGCCCCCGCCGGCAGAACTCCCGCTTGAAAATCTGCATCCTGCTGCTCGCTGCTGCATAGCATTAGCAACTTCGATATAGGGCTTGTATACGCCAAGAGCGCATGGTATATTTTTAAATAACGAATGAATTCATAGTCATCCAGATCCAAACCTCATAATTTAAAGGCAATGTTATCTTAACAAAGGTACAACCTCGGCTATTCATAGTCCTGGCTGTGCCTTTTTTTAATTTCACTTACTTAAGGAGGAATTATCGATGTTCTTGGAAGCCATCTATCACCGTCCGCGTAAAAACTGGTCCTATGCCTATAACGGTACGACCATCCATCTCAGAATCCGCACCAAAAAAGACGACATTACCGAAGTGTACGCCCTCGCAGGCGACAAGTACCTGTGGGATCAGACGATGGAATACATTCCGATGACCAAGCTGTCCTCGGATGAAATGTTCGATTATTGGGAGTGCGAGGCAACCCCTCCTTACCGCCGCTTGAAATACGGCTTCCTGCTCCAGCAGGGCGACGAGAAACGCTGGATGACCGAATATGACTTCCTGACGGAGCCGCCGGCCAATCCGGACCGCCTGTTCGAATACCCGTTCATCAATCCGGATGACGTTTTTCACCCGCCTGCATGGGTCAAAGATGCGATCTTCTATCAAATCTTCCCGGAACGCTTCGCGAATGGGGATACAAGCAACGACCCGGAAGGCGCTTTGCCTTGGGGCAGTGCCGAACCGACGCCGAAAAACTTCTTCGGCGGTGATCTTCAGGGGGTTATCGACCATCTCGATTATCTAAGCGAGCTCGGCGTTAACGCGATTTATTTCACTCCGCTGTTCACGGCAACAACAAACCATAAATACGATACCGAAGACTATATGGAAATCGATCCGCAGTTCGGCGACAAGGACACGCTGAAGAAACTCGTCGATCTGTGCCATGCACGCGGAATCCGCGTCTTGCTGGATGCAGTCTTCAACCATTCCGGCAGAACGTTTGCGCCGTTCGTTGACGTGCAGAAGAACGGTATGAACTCCAAATATAAGGATTGGTTCTACGTTCGCTCCCTGCCGCTGGAAGTGGTGGATGGCATCCCAACTTACGATACCTTTGCATTCGAGCCGCTGATGCCGAAGCTGAACACAGAGAACCCGGAAGTTCGGGCTTACTTGCTCAAGGCTGCCGAGTACTGGATCAAGGAAACGGGTATCGACGGTTGGCGCTTGGATGTAGCCAACGAGGTAGGGCACAGCTTCTGGCGCGAATTCCGCCAAGTCGTGAAAAAAGCCAACCCGGATGCTTACATCCTTGGCGAGGTGTGGCATGAATCCTCCATCTGGCTGGAAGGCGACCAGTTTGACGCTGTCATGAACTACCCGTTCACGAATGCCGTACTGGACTTCTTCATCAATCGTACCGCCGATGCCGAGAAATTCTCTTTCATGCTTGGCAAACAGCTTGCCGGTTACCCAAGACAAGCCAGCGAAGTGATGTTCAACCTGCTGGACAGCCATGACACTGCAAGACTGTTAACGCAGGCGAACGGCGACAAACGCTTGATGAAACTTGCCGCGATGTTCCAGTTCACGTATTTCGGCACGCCTTGTATCTATTACGGCGACGAAATCGGCATGGACGGCGGGCACGATCCGGGCTGCCGCAAATGCATGGAATGGGATGAGTCCAAGCATGATAAGGACCTGTTCCATTTCTATCAAACGCTGATTAAGCTCCGCAAAGAGCATTCCGCTCTCCGTACGGGAACCTTCAAATTCTTGAAGGCCGAGAAGAACGGCGGTAAAATCGCGTACCTGCGCGAGGACGACAACGAAACGATCCTCATTGCCGTCAACAACGACAAGGCGGGCAACACAATGACCGTCCCTGTGCTGGATCATCAGTGGACGAACCTGTGGAACGGCGAAGGCCTTAGCGCGAAGCAAGGCCAGTTGACCGTGAAGCTGCCCGCCTATGGCTTTGCCATCTTAAAGGCCGGTCAATAAAAATCAAACTCCCTTTGAGTGCCATATGGCCCGTGTATGCGGGCTGGCAGTCGAAGGGAGTTTTTTTATCCGAGCAAAAATTGGTCGGCCAAGGTAAAGAGCAGAATCGTCAAACTAATCACCTGATTCAGGTTATAGGATGCCAGATGCATCCGCCTGCGGCTGGAAGGCTTGATGATGCGATGCTCCACGGCAAGCAGTATCACCGAGACAGCAATTCCCGTCAAGTAGAGCCAGCCCAAGCCTTGGATAAAGTAAAGGGAAACCAGCAGGATGACCATAATCCCGTGCAGCATTCTGGAAATAAGCAGTCCGCCCTCTAACCCAAACGTGCGGGGAATGCTCCACAAGCCGGTGCTGCGATCGAATTCGATATCCTGTGTTGCGTAAATGATATCAAAGCCCGCGATCCACAGCATCACAACGGTACCGATGATAAACGGAATGAAGGCAAATTGCCCCGTTACGGCAAACCAAGCCCCGATCGGAGCCGAAGCAATCGTGAAGCCCAGGTACAGATGGCACAGCCAGGTGAAGCGCTTCGTGTACGAGTACGAGCAGATCAGTATAATCGCTGCCGGTGAGAGCCACAAGCAGAGCTGGTTCAGCATCCCTGACGCGAGAATGAAGATGGCAAAATTAACGCTGACAAACACGTACACTTCACGAGGCAGCAGAAGTTTTCTCGGCATATGGCGGTTCGCCGTTCGCGGATTCGCGGCGTCGAACTTCATATCGACGATGCGGTTGAAGGCATTGGCCCCATTGCGTGCGGCAACCAGCGCAATCAACGACCACAGCATGACATGCCATGACGGTACGCCGCCCGCAGCCCAGATCATGGAAATGATCGCAAAGGGCAGCGAGAACAGCGTGTGGGAGAACATGACCAGCTCTCCGAACATTTTGGTCTTATGAACAACTTTATTGATCATTTGCATCCGGATCCAACCTCATTCGTTTACGAATTGGGATAACCCAGCCAGCACTTCGTCCAAGGCGCTGAGCATGGCCACGATATCTTCCTCCGGAATCATCATGGCCGGCTGGAACGCCAGCACGTTTCGGCCGATGCCATTTTTGCCGATAATGAATCCTTCTTCCTTCATGCGCTCCAGAATGATATCCGTCCATGCTGCGCTTTCCTCGTCTGTCGCTCCCCGGATTTCGGCCCCGGCCATAAAGCCCTTGCCTCGGACATCGGCGATCAGCTCGTATCGGCCCTGCAGCTCCCTCAGACCATTGATGAGCCGTCCGCCGACACGCAGAGAACGTTCGACCAAACCTTCCTGCTCGATGTAATCCAATACGGCAAGCGCCGTGGCCGATGACACCGGGTTGCCGCCGAAAGTGGAGGCGGATGGTCGGTTTAGACTGGCGGCAATCTCATCCGTCGTGGAGAAAGCGCCGATGGGCACGCCATTGCCTAGTGCCTTCGCCATGGTCAGAATGTCGGGCACGATGCCGTAATGCTCGATCGCGAACATGCGTCCTGTACGGCCGCAGCCCGTCTGGATTTCATCGACAATCAGAAGAATCCCATGCTCCTCCAGCATCATCTTCAGCTCATGGAAATACCAATCCGGCGGTACGATCATTCCCCCGTTGCCTTGGATCGGCTCTACGATCATTGCGGCGAAGGTGTCTCCTTTCGCAGCGAGCACACTCGCCAACGCATCCAGGGAGCGGCGAGCGGCAGCATCCTGATCCATGGCAGGGTCATAAGGACGCGGAATAAACGTAGTCACCTCCTGGTCCAGGAAATCATCGGCACGCCACATCGGAATGCCGGTCACGTTCATGGTCAGGAAGGTGCGGCCATGAAGGCTGTGTTCCAGCGCCAGAAAGTTGCGACGTTTCGTGTGCAGACGCGCGACAAGCAGGGCGCCTTCATTCGCTTCGGAGCCGCTGTTCACGAAGAACGTTCGCTTTAGGTTGCCAGGCAAAACACCGTTTGCCAACCGCTCCGCCAGATCCGTCATCGGCTGGGTAAGGTAAATGGTTGACGTATGCTGCAGCATCTGCAACTGTTCAATCGTTCTTGCAGTAATGGCTTCATTACAGTGACCACAGGCGACAACCGACACCCCCGTGAAGAAGTCGGCATACGCTTTGCCATCATGGCCGTAAAGTTTATGCATCTTGCCGCTGACGATCTGAGGCGGCTCTTTGTAGAAATTAGCCGTGCAGGGGTAGCCATACTCCCTACGTTTTGCCACGATAGCTTCGGGACCGATATACGTCGGATCTGCATGCGTCATGGATATTCACCTCTTTGAATTGATCTCGTTTCTCCTATGTTCCGTGAAAATATATCAAAAATGATAGCCATATGCGGGCTCATCTTCATTCTCCGTTTCGGAGCTCATCTCATACTTCGGTCAGCTCAAGCTGCAGGGTATGGCCGAATTGGAGCGAACCCAGTGTATAACCGGCATAGATCGGTGTCATGTCTGCATACAGCCTGCTGCATGAATCCAGATTCAGGGCAGCTTGGCGATATATCCGCACCAGGCCGCGAAGCTGCTCCGTCGTATACGTCTTTCCTTCAATGCGGAAATGATTCACGCCAGCTTCGTGCAGCTCCTTCAAGAACGGCATATTGCACAGCTCTTTCGACAGTGCCAAGTGGTTACGCCCCGAGGCATCCCGGTATACAGGGTTCTCCCCTTTATCCGTAAGCAGTACGAGATGACGGTTATCCACGAACCGGTTATCCTCTTCAGCTATGGGCTCAAACTCTGCCGCATTGGTGTATAAGTCATGCTCCAGATACATCACGATGGGCGATCCATGAACGATGATCTCCACGGGAATCTCCGGATGACGCAGCAATTTCGTCAAATCATGGAGCTGAAGCTCAAGGGACGGATTGATTCTGGATATGCCAAAATGCTTCTGATAGAACGAAGCCGCCATATGGTTGTATATATTCAAGCTGAAATCGGCAATCATCGGTAGCCCTAGGGATTGAAACTTGTGCATGGCACCGATGTTGGATGCAAGCAAGCCATCCAGACCATAATGGTTATGCTCCTTGCCTGCACTGAGGAATTGATGATACTGCTCCATATGAAGCTCATTCATCATGCGGGGCATGCCTAGAATAATTTCGGCGTTCCCTTTATCCGCTGTCAAAGCTTCGATATCTTCACGGCCGAATGAAAGATCCGGTTGGAACACGTCACCTGTCAGGTAGATGACGTTCGCCCCTTCTTCTATTGCCGCACGGGCCTGCTCTACCGTGTTGACATGCACCGTAATTTGCGGAATCGACGTGCTCGGCTGCTCACGCTTCGCTTGATGCAGCGATTCCTTCACCTGAAGCACCCGTTCCTCCTTCATCTCGCGTTCCGCGGTAGGCGTGCTGAACACCTTCCCCGTACTGTAAAACTTGCCTGTTCCTTCATAACGGCGATTGATGAAATCCAGTCCCGGCTTGCCAAAAGCATAAGCTGTCGTGAAATCACGTTTCCGGTTTTTATGCAGCGTATCTGCCCCGGCTTCGCGGTTAAAGCCTATCGGATCCGCAATGTAACGATCGATCGCATCTCCGTAAGCATTAACAACCATCAGCAAAAATTCGGTATCTCTCATGCGTCCTTCAATTTTGAAGCTGGTAATGCCGGACTTGACCAGCTCCGGAATATGCTCGTACATATACATATCTTTTGCAGCAAGCGGGTACTCGGTAGGATAGAGGTATCCATCTTTTTTCACCCGATAATCCCAGCGGCAAGGCTTCATGCATCGTCCCCGGTTGGAGCTGTTGCCAAACAGCATGGAGCTGTACAGGCAGTTCGCACCGTGAACGGTGCACATATCGCCGTGCACGAAGTACTCGAACTCCATGCCGCTCTTAGCGTGCAGCACCTCCGCCGTCTTCAGGTCCATCTCGCGGGAAGCCACGATGCGGGAAACGCCCAATGCTTTGACGGCTTCAATCATCTCAAGATTGTGCACGTTCATCATGACCGAGGAGTGAACCGGAATATTCGTGTAGTTCATCTCTTGAATCAGGGGAAACACGGCCAGATCCTGCGCAATAATAGCATCCGGGCCAACCTCGTTCAAAAAGGAGAAGTAACGTTTCGCTTCCTCCAGGTCCTCTTCATCCATCAGGTTGTTCACTGTAATGTAGGCGCGTTTACCGCGCTCATGGGCCAATTGAACAGCTTCTCTGACTTCCTCATAACTTAAGTTATAGCCCTTGCGCATCATGCGCATATTTAGGGATGGTCCCCCGAAATATACGGCATCGCAGTTTGCGTCAATGACGGTTTTGAATATCTCGAATGTTCCGGCAGGAGCCAACAGTTCCACTTCTTTACCGTTAAAATAACGAGCCATTGTCCGTTCCTCCTAATCCGCTAAGTTTATTTTTTTCGATTGTAACATAATTCACAATTAACATTAGTGAATTAATTCACAGCGAAATTCACCGTACGATCCCAGCTCCGAAAAGCATCTCAAGATTCGACCTTGCTTTTTCATTGACCGATCGTTCATTCAATATTAAAATGAACTCATCAACCCATGCAAAATGCTTGGAAATCGAATGGAGGTTTTCAATTGGATCTGCACTACGAAGTTCACGGCAACGGTAAGCCTGTCGTCCTTGTTCACAGCGGTGGAGCGGATATGCGGGATTGGGGCTATCTTGTCCCTCTCTTATCCGAGAACTTTTACGTGATTGCCTTTGACGGCCGCGGAGCCGGACGATCTCCCTCTCCCGTTCAGCCGCCAAACTATGTTGAAGATCTGTTGTCTCTTCTTGATCATCTGAATATTTCGCAAGCTGCGGTTATCGGACATTCTATGGGCGGCCGGATTGCCACGGAGTTCGCGATCCATTATCCTGAAAGAGTATCGGAACTGATTGTCATTGCACCAGCCCTGTCCGGTTTTCCTTATTCTGAGGAAATGCAAACTTACATGCTCCGGGTAAGCGCTGCTGCCCCTGACATCGAGAAAATGATCGAGCTGTGCATAGAGCCGCCCTCTTATGAAATTACAAGAAACCGTCCCGAGCGGGAGCTTATGATCCATATGCTTCGGCACCATTTTGAACGTACGTTTACCTGGTCTACCTTTGACTCGATTTGGCCGGAGCCGCCGGCGATGGAGCGATTACAGGAAATCTCGGCCAAAACGCTGTTTATCATAGGAGATCATGAACTGCCTGATAACCAGCAGGTAGGAGAACAATTTCGGAGGGTTCCGAGCATTGATTTTGCCACCATCGCGGGAGCGGATCACATGGTCACATTAACGCATCCGGAGGAGTTATCCCGCCATATCACTAAATTTGTGAAGGAATGAAGATTTCATGCCACGCACACCCAGCGAGAACGAGCGCATACGCCAGATAGCAAAAGACAAAATTTTAGAAGCCGCCATGGATTTGTTTATCCATCAGGGCTACCATGCCACTTCCATTAGTGATGTAGCCAAGCAAGCCGGGATATCCAAAGGGTTGCTTTATAACTATTTTTCAGGCAAGGAAGGACTACTGGCCGCCATGGTTGAGGAGCGAATCGCAGGCGTTGCGGAAGTCATAGAGAATGCCGCTTCACTCCAAGCACCTGCAGAGCAGCTGAAATTTATTCTGGAGCAAGCCATCGACAACGTCTATCAGCAGCCGGAAGTATTCCGGTTTTACTTGCATCTTCAAACCCAACCCGAAGCGGATCAAGAGTTGTTCCCCTACAGCAGGCGTCTTGTGGAAGAGGCTGCACGACAGTTTGAGATTCAATGCCGTATATTCGAAAGCCTCGGAGTTCCCGAGCCGCACAAGCGCTCCTTGTACTTTTCTTCTACTCTGCAGGGGATTATGCTGATGATATCCACGTATCCCCAGCACTTCCCCATTGATGAAGTGAAGGAGCAGATGCTGAAGGAGTTTTGCCCGTAACAAAAAAGAGCCGAGGTTGCACCTGTGTTTCAGGACGCCTCGGCTCTTTGCAACACGACGAAACTTGATCTTCGCACGCGAAAGAGGATTTGATCTTTAGAAATGAGCCTAGCCTAATACCACGTACCGTACCGTCCCCTCCCGTCTCTCTCCCTGAACGTCTTGCATTCGATTAACTTTTTCAATTTTTCTCTTCCTTCATGTCCTTAATCAGTTATGCTGTTAATAACAGGATCAACACGCGCATGAGGAGGTAATGAATCATGGCTATTCACTGGTTGGCACCGGATATCGCCGAGTGTACCCGAAGAGGAATCGCCTACTTTACATCGGAGCTGGAAATGACGAATGGCCTGCCCTGCAAAATGTACCGAATTACCGAAAAGTTCGGGAGTTTGTCCGACCATATGCACGATTATCTGCAGATCTGGTATGTCAGCAAAGGCGAGTTCATCCATACGCTCTATGGTCAAAAATACCGAATGGTCCAAGGCAACATATTCGTGCTTCCTCCCTATAGCGTCCATCGCGTGGAGATGATACCGGGCAAAGAGCTGGAGGTGCTGGGGTGCGAATTCATGCCGGCCTTCATTAATGAACGACTGAATGAGACGCCGACCGAGGCGCAGCTGTTCGACCTTTCCTTCATCAAGTCTTTTGTTACGACCGAGGATAACGTACCGTTCAAAATTACCTTGACCGGCAGCAGCGACCTCGCCGTGAAGGAGCTCCTAACCGAAATGCTGGCCGAATACGGAAGCCGGGGTCCATTCTTTGATATTTTGCTGAAAGCCAATCTGCTGAAGCTGCTGGCGATCGTGAACCGCGAGTATGCCGAGCAAGGGAAGCATACATCGATCACCGTCGGTAGCGACCAGTACCGGGAGCCCATCCTGGAATCAGTCCAGTATATTCATGACCATTACGACCAGCCCCTATGGCTGGAGAATCTGTGTGCCCGGACGATGATGTCCCGGACTAATTTTTGCCGCCGATTCAAGGAGGTTACAGGCCGGACCTTCAGCCAATACTTGGCCAACTACCGGATACGGATGGCCATGCGGCTGCTCACGGAGCCTGAACTCACGGTAACCGACGTGTGCTTCAAGGTCGGATTTAACGAGCTTCCCTACTTCTGCCGCATTTTTAAGAAATATACGGGGACGACTCCCGCATACTATAAAAAGAATGCTTTTAAAACGGTGGACTAACACCCCGGTACGATAATCCAATAAATAAACACGATAGTGAAATCGAAGCGATCGTTCCCATGCTATACTCGGGGCAAGCAATAACGAAGAATCAAGTGTCAGGCTCATGTAATCCCTGCATCATCAATCCACGACTTTGGAGGAGAACCGATGAACAAAATTACAATTGCCGTGATTGGCTGCGGCACGATTGCGAACAGTGCCCATATTCCCGCCTATATGGCCAACGAAGACGCCGAGATCAAATACTTTTGCGATATCGTCAAGGACCGGGCCGAAACCGCCGTCGCCAAATACGAATGCGGTCAAGCCATTGAGGATTACCAACAAATTCTAAATGATCCTGAGGTCGATGCCGTATCCATCTGTACGCCGAATGACGTACATGCCTCCATCGCCATCGATTGTTTACGCGCAGGCAAGCATGTATTATGCGAAAAGCCGGCCGCCCGCACCTACCCGGAAGCGCTGGAAATGCAGAAGGTTCAGCACGAAACGGGCAAGACGCTTAATATCGGGGTGGTCAACCGCTACAATGAAAGCGTAAACAGAATCAGAAAAATGATCCAAAACGGCGATCTTGGCGAGCTGTATCACGTATATGCCAGCTTCCGTTCCCACCGCTCGATCCCGGGACTCGGCGGCGCCTTCACGACCAAGGCCATCGCTGGCGGCGGCGCGCTGATCGATTGGGGCGTTCACTTCCTCGATGTCGTGATGTACTGTACGGGCGATCCGAAACCGAAGACCGTCTCCGGGCAGGCCTACTGCAAGCTGGGCAAAGATATGGAGAATTACACCTTCCTCAACATGTGGGCAGGTCCACCGAAATATGACGGCACATATGACGTCGATGATTTTGTCACGGCTCTCGTCCGCACCGAAGGCCCGACCATTTCCCTGAACGGTGCATGGGCGCAAAATATCGGCGCCGAAGAAATGTTCATCGACTTCCTCGGCGACAAAGGCGGCATCCGGCTGAAGTACGGCTCAGACTTCACCTTCTACACTACGGAGGACGGCGCATTGATCGAAACCACGCCGAAATTCAATCTTGGCAGCATGTTCCAGAATGAAATCGACGGATTCATCCGCTGCATTCAAACCGGGGAGAAGCAGCCTTCGCATATCGATACGGTCATCCTCTCCTCCCAGATCATCCAGGCGATTTACGACTCGTCCGACCAAGGCGCAGAGGTTTCGCTGCAGCCCGTTGCCCAGAACAGCCTTTAACCTATAGTTTGAACGCCAGGGAGGACCTTTTATCATGAAAAAAATCGGATTCATCGACCTGCATCTGGACCAATTCCATGCGAATAAATATCCTGGCTGGATTGAACAGGCTACGGAAAGTGCCATGAAGGTCGTGTACGCCTACGGCAAAAGAGACAAAGAGAACGGGCTCACTAACGAAGCCTGGAGCAAGGAGAATGGAATTGAGCTGCTGCCCACGATCGAAGACGTGGTGGAGCGCAGCGATTACCTGATCGTGCTGTCCCCGGATAACCCGGAATTCCATGAGGAGCTGTCCCAGCTTCCGCTGCAATCCGGCAAACCAACCTATATTGATAAAACGTTCGCGTCTGACCGGGACACGGCTATCCGCCTGTTCGATCTGGCGGCACAGCACGGAACGCCGATGTATTCAACGTCGGCCCTTCGTTTTGCGAGCGAATATACGGAGCTGGAACGGAGCGATATCCAAACCATCAGCAGCTGGGGCCCCGGTGGATTCGCCAATTACTCGATCCATCAGATCGAGCCGATCGTTAGCCTGATGGGGGCCAGCCCGAAGAGGGTGATGTACATCGGAACGCCTGACTCCCCCGCCCTGCTGATCGATTTTGGGGATGGGCGTCAAGCCACCGTGAATCATCTTGGGGAGAACTGCCCGTTTACCTTAGGGATAAAAAATGACGCCGGGAGCTTCACCCAGGTCACCGCTAATTCGAATTTCTTCGCCTTGTTCATTGAGAATCTGGTGAACTTCTTCGAATCGGGCAAGCCCGCCGTCAACTCAGCGGAAACTATTGCTGTCATCACGATTATCGAGTACGGATTAAAGGCAGCTGACACGCCATTTACGTGGGTAGAATTGCCTCAATAACGTAACCACTGGTTCGTCACACTTAAGAAAACACAGAAAAAGAGCTGCTCCAGCAGGCCGTAAGGGCCCGGGGCAGCTTTTTTTACATGAAAACACGGATTTTCTCGTTCTGGATTACACTTCTTTCCGCTGAAAATAGATGAAG
Organism: Paenibacillus sp. FSL F4-0100; assembly: GCF_037993005.1. Taxonomy (NCBI): domain Bacteria; kingdom Bacillati; phylum Bacillota; class Bacilli; order Caryophanales; family Paenibacillaceae; genus Paenibacillus; species Paenibacillus sp. FSL F4-0100. Next base: position 748,244 of record NZ_CP150303.1, on the reverse strand, counting down.
CCCGCGAGAAAGAACAGTAGAAACCCGCCAACCACGACGGTCATGAGGCTCTCGAACGGCAGGTTGAATGCACCGAAATCGGCTTGACCCGCCGGCATCATCGCAAGAAACGGCTGTGTCCACGGATAGTAAGGGGCATATGTCTGCGAGTTGGCCACCAGCATGTTCGGTATGGTAAAAACCACATTCAATGCCAGCGGAGCGGCAAAGCTGCTCCAGGCTGTGGAGACTCCAAGCTGCAGCGCGGCCAGCGGCAAACAGGCAACCCATCCGCCCAGCACGCAGCGCAGCAGCATTTCCCACGGAATCGGAGTTTCCACCTTATGGATCAAACCGGCTCCCAGGACGGCTCCCATGAACAGTAACTGCACCACGGCAAGCAGCATGGCCACCACCGAGAATTTCGCAAAATAGACGGCTCCGCGTGAAACCGGCAGGACGAGCAGCTGCTTCCACCCCCCGCCCGTATGCTCATACCGGCACACCATGGCACTAAAAATCCCCGTCAGAATCGGAAGCAGCAGCATCGCATGCAGGATGATCATAATGCTGATTAAATGCTCCCATGGCGCCAGCTCCTCAGGCTTTCCATTTAATATGCCCACCAGCATGACCAGGATCGCACACAGGAAAATCTGCGGCCACAATTTGGATTTTGACAGCTTAAGCCACTCTGCGGACACCGCTCTTATACAGGATGCCATCTTAGTCCACATCCTTTCGGTTAAAATGAATCAGGCCAAGGCACGTTATCACCGCGCCCAGCAGCAAACCTGCTCCGATGACCTTGACTTCCCCCGGCCCCAAATAAGCCAGAAGCGGCCACTTTAGCGGCATCCAATCGGGGAATTGCAGGGCAAACATCGATACAACGGAGGCGGTAACACCTATTCCGACAGCGATCCCCTGGTTCTTGAGCGTCAATGAGAGCCACAGCTGAAAGGCCAGCATGGGAAGCGCAGCAATTAATTGCACAAAACCGATGCGCAGCAGATCTAGATACGGCATTTGATCTGCGCCCATCCCCAGTATGATGCCGAGCACGGCAGTACTAATCGACAGAAGGAGACAGGATACGCATAGAATTAGGAAGGCCTGAACGAACTTGGCACTGAATACTGCCGTTCTGGAAATAGGCAATGCGAGCAGCTGTTTCCACGAGCTCAGCTGATGCTCCACGTTGGCCATCAGCGAGCAGACCAGCGTGATCCCAAGAAAGAGGGCAATCGGCACGAAAAACAGTACGTTCTCCAGCAGCCCGCCCCATGGATCGGCCGCGTAGGATTTCATCAGGTAATCATAGCGAAGTCCGAAGTTCAGCCCTTGCATCGCTGCCAGCCCGATGGGACCGAGCGCAGCGAGAAACCAAATGCCTTTGCCCCGGATTTTCAGCCAATCGGCGGAAAGCGCACGGAACATCATACCCGGCTTCCCTCCCCTACGATCTGCATGAAGATATCCTCGAGCGACCTCCGCTGCTCTTCCACCCGGTACACCGCATGCTGATTCTCCACGAGCCGCTTCACGAGCAGTGCGATCTTCGCGTCCTGCATGCTTTCCAGCTCCAGCATCTGGTTCCGCAGGACTCCTTCGCAGCCCAGGTCCAGCGCCAACCCGAGCGCTAACTCCGGCTCGGACACCGATAGACGGAAGCCGCTGGACGCCGTGGATACCAGGTTGCTGATCGTATCCTGGAACACCATGCGCCCCTCACGGATGATGCCGACTTTATCGGCCATCTGCTCAACCTCACCCAGCAGGTGACTGGATACCAGCACGGTTATTCCGTATTGGCGCGGCATATTCTTGATCAGCTCCCGGATTTCATGAATCCCGGATGGATCCAGACCGTTGGTCGGCTCGTCCAGAATGAGCAGCTCCGGATTGTTCAGCAAGGCGGCTGCAATGCCAAGCCGCTGCTTCATCCCAAGGGAGTATCCTTTGACCGGGCGCTTGGCTTCCTTCGTCAAGGAGACGATTTCCAGCACTTCCGAGATGCGGGACTTCGATCCGCCGGTAATCCGGCGAATGGCTTCCAGATTCTCTACGGCTGTTAAATGGCCGTAATAGGATGGGTATTCCACGAGCGATCCGGTCCGGCGCAAAATGTCCATTTTTTCGCTTTTCAAATCCTTGCCGAACAAATGAATCGCGCCACGCGTTGGTTGAATGAGTCCGAGCAGCATGCGGATGGTCGTTGTTTTCCCGGCACCGTTCGGTCCGAGGAAGCCATAAATGTCACCGCGTGCGATCTCCAGATTCAAATCCACAACGGCTGCGCGCTTTTTGTATATTTTATATAAGCCTTTTGTTTGAATGACGAGTTCCGTCACGTTCATCACCTCAGGTATAAATCCTACATGTCCAAGGTTAAATGCCGGTCGACCTCAAGTTTAAATTTTCTTTAAAAAAGCTATGCGGCTATCGAAGTCTCTTTTAAACGTCTGTTTCATTGGAGAAGTTCTACAGATCATGAAGCTAAGAGTGAGTTCGTGCAGCTAAGGCGCTGCGTGGCCGGATCGTTCTTCCGATCGCTGTTAAAACCGGGAAACTGGAATTTGCCCAGCGGTGGTTTCCCGGTTTTAAAGGCGAACGCTTCGCTTCTCCAGCAACGATTCCGTCCCCTCCGCTGGTGTATCTGCATGAGTTCAAGAGGCAGTCTAGCAACTGTAGCTTGCCTTTCTTATGAACCCAGTTCACCTAACGAGCTCGTGAAACTCGAGCAAAACAATTGTATGAGGACGCCCTACAGGGAGGGTGCCCCGTCTCTGTTATAGACAGCAAAAAAGAGGAACCGTTATAAATGCCGGTTCCTCTTTTTATATATTCGATCTAGACCTCAACCATCCCAGATATGATGCTTGATAGCCCAACCCTTGTTGCCTCACCGCTTCCAGATGCGGATCCTCGTTCCCTCATCCGAGCTTTCCACTTGGCATCCAAGTCTCATTTCCCTTGTCAGGTGATCCACGATGGCCAGGCCGATGCCTGTTCCTCTGTTGCCGGAGTCGCTTTCGATTCCCGGTCCGTGATCCGAAATGACAAGCACGCCCCTTAGCCCTTCTCTCTCCTCGGTGTGTATTCCGATGTACTTCCCGGATTTGGCATGGCGGACGACATTTTGGAACAGATTATCAAGAAGCCTTCGGAACCACAGCACGTCCACGTTCCAACTCAGCGGTTCGTCACGCACCTGGATATCGGGTTCGATCCCCGCCTTCTCCCATACGGGGTACCAGGCCGCTGCGCTTTCCTTGACGATTCGCAGAACGTCGGTCAGCTCCATGTTCAGCTGCACTCTGCCGCTGGTGAGCAGGTTGTAGGACAACAGGTTGTCGATCAGCCCGCCTAAATCCGCAATTTTCGATTCGATGAGGGACAACGATGCCTTCCCCTTCTCGCTCAGCGGCTCCCGCTCCATGGAGAAAATATGGCTTCGAATCACCGTCAAGGGGGTTCTCAGATCATGAGATAGATTGGCAATCAGCGACTTGCGCAGCTCCTCTTCCTCGCGCTGGCGGCGCTGACCTTCCTCTAATTGGATGACCATATCGTTATAGCCCGCCTCCAGCTGCCCAATCTCGTCATGCTTGGTTAAGGTAACCGGCTGCGGAATGCCTGTCACCGTATGAGGAGACGTCATGGCAAAGCGAAGTCGCAGCAGCCGCTTGCGGATGCGCACAAAGAACAGCCAGGAGACCAGAATGAACAGTCCGGACATCAAGGCCATGAACAGGCCGTACAGCGCCGTTTCACTGGCAATGGGCTGCTGGACGCTGATATATTTTCTCGGCAGCTGCATGACCATAAAGCCTTCTCCCGATCCCTCTCCCCCGATAAAAGCGACGGATGTGAACGGGTCGCTATCCAGGGAGTTTTTCATAAACTGCACGGTATAAAGCGCGCTCCATACCTCGGGAATGTTAGACTGTACAGGCAGCTGCAGCCTGGTCTCATTGCTGCCGTCCACCCAGAACATGGAGATTTCCGGATACTCCTGCCGTATCGAATTCAGCTTCTGCTCAATAATCTTCGGTGAGGCTCCGCTTAATCCGGCTGCTTCCGCATGCCACATTTTCTCTAACACGGCACCGCTGGTATACTTTCCGACAGGGGCCGGCGGCCGATTCGAGAACGTATCATTCACGAACCAGTAAAAAATCGACGCTAACGGAAACATGATCGGCATGAAGATCATCGCCATTGAGATTAGCAGCAGATAGCGGTTGGTTAACGAATTGCGGAACCTGCCCTGCTTCCTTCTCCATCTCATGCTCTCACCCGATAACCAAGCCCGCGAACCGTCTCAATAATCTCCGGAGTGGCGGGATCCCGTTCCAGCTTCTCGCGCAGATACCGGATATGGACCATGAGCGTCTTGTCCCCCTCAATATAAGACTCTCCCCAAACCGATTCGTAAATTTGCTCCTTGGTCATGACACGCCCCTGGTGCTGGAGCAGGTACATAAAGATTTGATACTGCTTGCCGGTCAGCAGCGTCTCCTCGCCGGTATCTTCGTTCACGATCCGATTCTCGGCTTCATATACGGATAAGTGCTTTACTCTCATGGGCTCCGCTGATTTCACGACAGACCGGCGCAGAAGCACCTCCAGACGGGCAGCCAGCTCGTCCGGGTGAAAAGGCTTCGTTAAGTAATCATCGGCAAACTCAAGTCCTTGCAGCTTATCGTCAATAGAGGTGCGGGCCGACAGCATCAGGATAGGCAGTCCAGGATAGGCTTTTTTGAGGCGCTGCCCTATTGTAAAACCGTCAAGCCCCGGGAGCATGACATCCAGAACAACGACCGCACACGGAGCCGCTTCCTCTACGGCCTTCTCTCCAGTCAGCAGCCACCGCACCTCATAGCCCTTATCCCTGAGAAATTCACTGACCCACCCGCCGATCTCCCGGTCGTCCTCGATATATAGAATGCATGCGCTCATGATCCATCTTCCTTTCTCGTGCCAATATTCATATCTTTTAGGGAAAAAAACTCCCGTATCTATTTATGTATATATTGATCCATCATTTGTCATTGTATCATGGGATACCAAGCGTGCAGGCATCTGATTCGCTAACCTACCTTGATCCTTCATCAACCTTCTCTGAATCTCACTCCAAACATTTCACGCCACTTGATCTTACGGCCCTTAGGTGACCCTGGCACCTATGTATCCGCCACTCCGTAATGCAGGCTCAGCTGCCTTGCCTTCTCCCTCAGCATATCCACGATCTCCTGAGGTTCAATGACTTTCGCCTCCATACCCAAACGCAGGAAGACCTGAGCGACATATTCAAAATCATTGCGATCTACGATGGTGTCCACAATGCCCTGATGCTCATCTTGCATGACCACCTCGTTCTCCAGCCACGCAATGCTCTCGCACTGTCTCGCCCCTTCTCTTGTCAGCTCGGCATATAATCGAACCGGCTCCCGAATGGGATAGTCCTCGAGCCATTCTTGCATGCTAAAGTCCACCTCATAGGTGTGATCGGTTAGGGCTAAGAATTCCATCCGATCCATGCGGAACACACGCACACCCTCCTTCTGGTGCTCCACCGCGGGCATATACCATAAACCATCCTGGGCATAAACGCCGATCGGCAGCACTTCCCGGTCGCTCGTGCCCGATTTGGAACGATAGCTGATCCGTACAGCCCGCTGATGAAGAGCGGCTTCAATGACATCTTTTAGATAAGGGGACCCTGCGGTTCTGCTTGGACTCCAGAACGTCAGCACCGATTCCAGACGGCTGATCATCATTTTGGTATCCTCCGGAAATCCGGCCAGCAGCTTGCGGGAGGCGGAGTCGATATTCAGCTCAAACGGTAACGAGGTATAACGCTTCAAGGCTTGAAAGGCAAAAAATATAGCAAACACTTCATCTTCATCGAATAAGATCGGCGGAAGAACGCGACTTTTCAATGTACGGTATCCCCCGTGCCGACCTTGCTCCGTATATAAGGGAACGCCCATATCGCTGATTTCGGTAAGATATCGGTGCGCCGTGCGAACGGAAACGCCGAATTCATCGGCCACTTCCTGAGCGGTAAAACTCCTTTTGGCATTGGCATACATGATGACATCCATAAGCTGTTTCGCTTTTGACATAATACCCACCTCACACGCAATAACTAGACAAGAATTGTCATGTTTATAAGATATGCTATTGCTGTGTCCAGGTCAAAACGATACAAGAAAGGAGCCCTCATGATGTGCAACCACATGGAACAGTTCATCAAGGTAAACGGTGCCCGAAACAAAAACCTGCGTAACGTGAGCCTGACCATTCCCAAAAAACAAATCACGGTATTCACCGGCGTGTCCGGTTCCGGCAAATCCGCCATGGTCTTCGATACGATTGCCGCGGAATCCCAGCGTCAGCTGAATGAGACGTATTCCAGCTTTATCCGTCATCGCCTCCCGCATTACGGGCAGCCTGAGGTCGATTCGGTTGAGAACCTGTCGGTCGCGATCGTAGTCAATCAGAAAAGAATCGGCGGCAATGCCCGTTCAACCGTTGGAACCATCACCGATATCCATTCCTTGCTGCGCTTGTTATTCTCCCGGATCGGTCGGCCCTTCGTCGGATATTCGGACGTATTTTCCTTTAACAACCCGCAAGGCATGTGCCCTCATTGCGAGGGACTGGGCAAAGTGAACAGCTTTCGGATCGAGAACTTGATCGATAAGGAGAAATCGCTGAACGAAGGCCCCATCCGGTTCCCGACATTCCGGCCGGGAGAGTTCCGCTGGAAGCGTTATGTCGCCACAGGCCTGTTTGATAATGATAAGAAGCTGAAGGATTACACCGAGGAAGAATGGGACACGCTGCTGTACAAAACCGGCTTTAAACCGCCGAACCCGACGGAGGAATGGCCGCCCACCTCGTATTATGAAGGCATTATTCCCCGATTGGAGCGAACATTCATAAGCAAGGATTCGCGGGATGCGAGGACGTACAGGGAAGCTATTGAACAAGTGGTGGCCGAGACCGCCTGCCCGTTATGCCACGGCGGAAGACTGAATCAGGAGGTGCTCGCTTGCAAAATCAATGACACATCCATCGCCGACTGTGCACGGATGCAGGTCAATGAGCTGATCGCCTTTTTGCACACAATCCAGGATCCGGCGGCAGCAACCATCGTGGAAACCTGCATAACTCGGCTGGAGCAGCTGCTTCTGGTCGGGATCGGCTACCTGACGATGGACCGGGAAACCTCGACCCTGTCCGGCGGCGAGTCCCAGCGCATCAAAATGGTCCGCCAGCTGGGGAGCAGCTTGACGGATTTAACGTATATTTTTGACGAGCCCAGCATCGGCCTGCATCCGCACGATGTGCACAACATGAACCGCCTGCTGCGACAGCTTCGAGATAAGGGAAACACGGTCATCATCGTGGAGCATGATCCGGACGTCATCCGGATTGCGGATCATATTGTAGATATGGGGCCGCGAGCTGGCACCGCTGGCGGTACGATTGTGTATGAGGGGGACCCGGAAGGGTTGCGCCACGCAAACACACTGACAGGTAAATATTTGAGTCAACGCGCCCGGTTAAAGTCCTCAGTGCGGGAGCCGGCCGGATGGCTGCACATTGAGGACGCCTCCCTTCACAATCTGAAGCAGGTGTCTGTGAGCATTCCAGCCGGGGTGCTGACAGTGGTAACAGGCGTTGCCGGGTCAGGAAAAAGCACGCTCATTAACCAGGTGCTGCCAAACGTTTATCCGGAGGCCATCATTATTAATCAGGACATGATTCAGGCATCCAACCGCTCCAATATCGCTACGTTTACCGGCATTTTTGATGCCATCCGCAAGCTGTTCGCCGACGAGAATCAGGTAAGCCCATCCCTGTTCAGCTTTAATGCCAAGGGGGCTTGTCCGGTGTGCAACGGCTCCGGCACGATTACGATGGATCTGGCTTTTATGGACAGCCTTGTTACCGTTTGCGAAGCCTGCCGGGGCCGCCGTTTTCATGACGACGTTCTGCGCTATCAACTTCGCGGTAAAAACATCAGTGACGTGCTCGCCATGACCACCGACGAAGCGCTGGATTATTTCACGGAACAAGGAATCGTGGCCGCACTTCAGCGCATTCAGCATGTTGGACTGGGCTACTTGACGCTCGGTCAGCCCTTAAGCACGCTGTCGGGAGGGGAACGGCAGCGGGTGAAGCTGGCGGCCGAGCTTGATAAGCAAGGTGAAATTTATGTACTGGACGAACCCTCGACCGGGCTCCATCTGTCCGATTGCGAGCGGCTAATGTCCATCATCAACCGCCTTGTCCGTCAGAACAGCACGGTCATTGTGATCGAGCATAATCTGGATATCATCAGCCAGGCCGATTGGATTATTGACATGGGACCCGGCGCGGGGCAAGACGGCGGGAATATCCTGTTCTCTGGCAAACCGGCCGATCTGCTGAAGAACCCGCATTCCCTAACAGCCAGATATTTACGGCAGTTTCAAGCCTAGGCATTTACGCCTTCCAGGCTCATGCGGAGGGCATCCTAACGGTCAAAAAGACCCCGAGCATACCTCCTTCCAAGGGGCTCGGGGTCTTTGGGTGTTCCACTGCAATAGACAAGCTGCGACCTACTCCAATATGACGGTCGTATAAGGCGGCAGCGTTAAGCTGCTGCCGTTTAATGTCGCTCTATCATCCGTTGTTTTCGACAAGGATTGGAATGGCGATTCCCCGCTCTTTGCCGCCAAATCGACCGTCTGCTCTTCGCCTGACAGGTTATGGACAACAAGGGCTTTGTTGTCCTGGGTACGGCGGATATAAGCCATCACCTGCCCATTGCCGGAAGCATAGGATTCAATCGTACCGCTGTTCAGCGCAGGCATATCATTCCGCCAACGGATCAACGTGCGGTACCGGGATAACAGAGAATCCGGGTCGCCCGTCTGCTGCTCCACGCCCTGTACCTGATCGCCCCGGTTATGCTTAAGCGGCTCCCAGGTCGTCTGTCTCTTATCGCTGCCCGTATTGGACCAGATCATCGGCTCGCGGATTTGTTCGTCCGGCTTCGCACCCTTCATCCCGATCTCTTCTCCGTAATAGATAAACGGATTGCCCGGCATGGTCAACAGAATGCCGGCGGCCATCTTGGCGTGGTTCTCATCGCCCTTCAGCTGCGACATGACACGGTTCATGTCATGATTCGTCAAGAATGCGGCATCCGTAAACTTGCCGTACGATACCTGGCTGAACAAACCATAAGTCCGCTCCAGGGTGAAGGCCAGGTTGTTATCCTTCTCGTTCATCGCAGCACCGATGATGCTCTCGCCCAGGCTAAAATTGAACCCGGAATCAAACGCTTTATCGAGATACGGGGCAATGACCGCTGCGGAATTATCCCAAATCTCACCTACGATATAAGCGTCCGGGTTCACCTCATTCATGCTGGCGCGGAATTCCTGCCACCAGGCCGTATTCTTGGCCGTGGTTGCCTCGCCCTTATCGGACATCAGATCCTCATAAATATGTTTGGCTGCATCGATCCGGAATCCATCGACACCGAGCTCCAGCCAGAACTTCCCGATATCCTTCATCTCCTCGCGGACCATGGGATGATCGAAGTTTAGATCGGGCATTCCGCCCCAGAACGTGCCCATGTAATGGGCACCGTTCATCTCATGCCAAGGCGAGCCGCTGCCGGCTGCGCTGGCCCCCGAAGGGGTCTTCCCTTGATCCTCGGCCCAGATGTACCAATCGCGGGTCGCCGAAGCTTTGTCTTTCGCAGCCTGCTTAAACCAGGCATGCTCCGTACTTGTGTGATTGACTACCAAATCCATAATAATTTTGATCCCGCGCTTATCCGCTTCAGCAAGCAGCGTCTTGAAGTCATCAAGCATCCCGTACTCCGGATGGATGGAACGATAGTCGGTCACGTCATAGCCGTGATAGCTTGGCGAAGGATTGATCGGCATCAACCAAATCCCCGTCACGCCAAGATCGTCAGTAGTGTCCGGATTTCCGTCATTTAGATAATCCAGCTTCTCAATGACGCCTTGTAAATCACCGATCCCATCCCCATCGGAATCATAGAATGAGCGCACGAAAATTTCATAATAGACGTCGGAGGGCTGCTCATCCGCCTCCTCTGTCTCCACTGTTGCGGGCGCTTTCGGATCCGACTCTTTCGTTTCCGGCGCCGCTGGCGGCTTGGCGTCCTCTTGCGGTGGAGCCGCTGTACCGCTACAGCCTGCCAGCAGACTTCCGGTAAGCGTAATGGCGACAAGCCATATAGGCAGAGCTCTGCGTTTTCCCCATGTAAAACGTATCACATTATTTACCTCCTGTTCGCTGCAGCAGCAGAAGTTCATCCAGTTACTGCATTTATGTATTCAAATGTATCTCTTCATATCTCTACAGCATTCCGGGAAAGCGCAAACGTTTGTATTCAAAACCACTAGTGCTTTCCAGTAAAACGGTTACATTTCGTGGTCCAACTTGAATTCCATCTTATTCCGCCGATGGCGGCCCATTTTTATCCATCCATATCATAACTCACTTCTTTGTTTTGTTAAATCGTTTGCACAATGCCGTTTTAAGTTGTTTTCCGGACTTTTCTGGCCATAATACCGGCCTTTCTCCAGTTTTCTAACCCTTGCTTCTTTTTTGATGCATTTGTGAAATAATTGCGCTGGACTGACTTGGATACGTATTTACAAGCCTATCGATTAACGTTAATATAGCAGTGTGAAACCGTTTAACTTACAGGATCAATATGGCTTTAGATCAATAGGTATCATGTATACTCAGGGCCTGACAGACCCACAATTAAATAAAGCAGAACGGTCCGCGATTAGCGGAAGTTACTCTTCTGAAGCAAGAGAGAACTCCAGTAGTCGCTTTCTTATTTTCAAAAAAACGCAAACGGTTCCACTGGAGGTCCTATTATGTCTGTAACGATTAAAGATGTCGCAAAACGAGCGGGCGTATCCCCCTCCACCGTCTCGCGGGTGCTTTCCAATCATCCTAGAATCAGCCGCGAAACCTCGCGTAAGGTGAAAGAGATCATGGAGGAAATGGGCTATCATCCCAATATTATGGCCAAAAGCCTTGTTTCCAAAACGACGGAAAGCATATGCGTCATTCTGCCGAAACCTGCGGAGGAATTGTTCCTCAACTTATTCTTCATGGAACTGATCCGCGGTATCGTCACCCAAGCGAACCGCTCCGGATACGACGTCGTTCTCAGTTCGGGCGGCAACGAGAAGGAAGAGGTCGAAGCCGTATCCCGGCTGCTTAACGGTCGCCGCGTCGACGGCGCCATTTTGCTATACTCCAGGCAGGACGATAAGGTGGTTGATTTTCTCAAGTCCAACAACTATCCGTTCGTGCTTGTCGGCCGGAGCGAGAAATACCCGGATCTGTTATCCGTCGATACCGATAATGTGCAGGCTGCCTATGATGCAACCAAGCATCTAATCTCCCTTGGACATCAACGGATTGGCTTTGTCAGCGGCCCGCCTAACCTGATCGTATCTCAGGACCGGATGAAAGGCTATGGCAAAGCGCTTGCCGATGCGGGTCTGGAGATGAGAAAAGAGTGGATTGTGGAAGGCGAGTTCCTTCAGGAGAGCGGCTATCGCGCCATGTCCTTTTTCATGAACCTGCCTGAACGTCCGACGGCGCTTGTCATTGTTGATGATATTGTATCTTTCGGCGTGCTTCGGGGACTGCACGAGCTGGGGTATAAGGTACCCGAAGATGTATCCATTATCAGTTTCAACAATATCTCTTTGACCGAACTATCGACCCCGCCGCTAAGCAGTGTGGACATCGGGATTTATAACCTGGGTTATACCGCTTCCCAAGCGCTGATCCAGACCATTCGAAACGATGACAACACGATACTGCCGCACCGTTATATCATTCCGCACCGGTTGATGATCCGCGAATCCTCGATGTTTTCGCTGCCGAAATCTTAAGGTCCGGATCGAATCGCGGAAGATACACAATGTGTTTCCAAAATGCGGAAGATACACGAAGTATTTCAAAATAAAGAAGCATCGTGGTGCTTCCTTTATTTTTGCAGCTTGGTTCAAACGTTTGCACTAATTCGTTAAGGAGGATGTTCATGTCATCCATATCCGCTTGTTTATTTGATCTTGACGGCGTTCTGGTAGATACCGCCAAGTATCACTACATTGCCTGGAAGCGTCTTGCCGGGGAACTCGGCTTTGAATTCACGGAGCAGGACAATGAACGCCTGAAGGGAGTAAGCCGCATGGCCTCCCTCGATATTCTGCTCGAGGTTGGCGGAGTGAAGCTGGATGAAGGCGCCAAGCTGGCACTGGCCGAGAAGAAGAACGCCTGGTATGTCGAGTATATTTCCAACATGGATGAATCCGAGATTTTGCCTGGAGCCCTCGAATTTATCCAAGCGCTGAAGGACCGCGGCATCAAGGTTGCGCTGGGCTCCGCCAGCAAAAACGCCATGCTAATTCTGAACAATACCGGCCTCACACCTTACTTCGACGCCATTATCGATGGAACGAAGACTGCCCAAGCGAAACCAGATCCAGAGGTATTTACGATGGGCGCTCATGAGCTTGGCGCCCGGCCTGACGCCTGCGTCGTATTCGAGGATGCTGAAGCCGGTATCGAAGCTGCCACGCGCGCGGGAATGCGCAGCGTCGGCATCGGTTCCCCTGAAACCTTAGGGCGGGCCAACATCGTTCTTCCCTCCCTGGAAGGATTCACAGTGGATCGTCTACAGGAGTTGTAAGCGAATGCATACACATGCTTACTGCATCTGGTAGTTTCATCCCATATAGATCTGCAACCATTTTTCCTAAAAACAAAGGAGCCGATGATTGTGAAACAATATTTAAAGCTTGATGAATGGTCAATTATTGAGGAGGGCTTTGATCCTCACACGCATGAGATCTCGGAGAGTATCTTCAGTATCGGGAATGGATTTATGGGCCAGCGCGCCAACTTCGAGGAATCCTACAGCGGCTCCTCCCTGCAAGGCAGTTATATGGCCGGCGTGTATTACCCGGATAAAACCCGTGTAGGCTGGTGGAAGAACGGTTATCCTGAATATTTCGCCAAAGTGCTGAACAGCACTAACTGGATTGGCATCGGCATTGAAATCGACGGCGCGCCGCTTGATCTGGCTAAGAGCACGGTGAAGGATTTTGTGCGTGAGCTGAACATGAAGGAAGGCTTCCTTTCCCGCAGTTTCACCGCTGTCATGGAAGACGGCAAAGAACTCAAGGTTGAAGCTGTTCGTTTTGTCAGCATTGTACGCCACGAGATTGGTGCCATTCGATATACCGTAACTCCACTCAATTTCGCTGGAGAGCTTACGATAACGCCATATCTCGATGGCGATGTGAAGAACAAGGACTCCAACTATGACGAGAAATTCTGGCTTGAAGTATTCAAGGAAGCTGCGCAAGGTTCGGCCGCATTGACTGTAAAAACCAAGAAGCTTGATTTCCATGTAACCTCCGCCATGTCTTATGCGATTTTAAAGAACGGCGAGAAGCTGGAACTTCAAGCCGAACTGGTGGAGAAAGAGAAATATGCGGGAAACCGCGTAAGCGTGCCGGTGTCTGAAGGTGAAGCCATCACCATCTATAAATATGTGGCTAATGTTACTTCCCGCAATCATGGATTCGGCGAATTGGTGGATGCTGCACGTGCTGTGCTGGAGCCGGCGGCCCGGACCGGATTTGAGTTGCTGCTGAAGGAGCAGGCGGATGCATGGGGCGACAAATGGAAGGAAAGCGATATCGTCATTGAAGGCGATGTGGCGGCCCAGCAAGCGATCCGCTTTAACATTTTTCAGTTGAACCAAACCTACAGCGGCGAAGACGACCGCCTGAACATCGGGCCGAAGGGCTTCACCGGGGAAAAATACGGCGGCAGCACCTACTGGGATACCGAGGCGTATTGCCTGCCGTTCTACTTGAGCACCGCGGATGCCAGCATCTCGCGCAACTTGCTGATTTATCGTTATAAGCACCTGGAAAAAGCGAAGGAAAACGCCAAGAAGCTCGGCTTTGCCAAAGGCGCTCTCTATCCTATGGTGACGATGAACGGCGAAGAGTGTCATAACGAGTGGGAGATTACCTTTGAGGAAATTCACCGTAACGGGGCGATTGCCTATGCCATCTACAACTATGTCAACTATACCGGCGACTTCTCTTACTTCGGCCAATACGGTCTGGAAGTGCTCGTGGAAATCTCCCGTTTCTGGGAAGAGCGCGTGAATTACGTGCCGGCGAAGGATCAGTATATGATGCTCGGCGTTACCGGTCCGAACGAGTATGAGAACAACGTGAACAACAACTGGTACACAAACCGGATTGCCAGCTGGACGATGGAATACACGCTCGACGTGCTCGAATATTTGAAAGAGAACGAGAATTCCCGCTATGCCGAGCTTACGGCGAAGCTTGCGCTGCAGGATGTCGAGACAACCAAATGGCAGGATATCATCAGCAAAATGTACTACCCGGTAGATGAGGAGCTCGGCGTATTCCTGCAGCAGGACGGATTCCTCAACAAGGAGCTTGTTCCGGTGAAGCAATTGGACCCAGCCCACCTGCCCCTGAATCAGAACTGGTCCTGGGACCGCATTCTGCGTTCGGTATACATTAAGCAGGCTGACGTGCTGCAAGGATTGTTCTTCCTTGGCGATCAGTACGACTTGGCTACGAAAAAACGCAACTTCGACTTCTATGAACCGTTCACGGTACATGAGTCCTCCCTCTCGCCATGCGTACACTCCATTCTCGCGTGCGAGCTTGGGTACCAGGAGAAGGCGTACGAGATGTACCTCCGTACAGCTCGCCTGGATCTGGATAACTACAACAACGATACCGAGGACGGCTGTCATACAACCAGTATGGCGGGAACCTGGATGTCCGTTGTGCATGGCTTCGGCGGTTTGCGCGTGAAGGACGGCGTATTGCATTTGAATCCATTCATTCCAGGCCACTGGTCTTCCTTCTCCTTCAAGGTGATGTTCCGCGGGTCCCGCCTGAAGGTCAACGTCAAAGGCAAGGAAACCATCATCGTGAACGAAACGGATACGCCGGCTGTCCTGAACGTGAATGGCAAGGAATACAGTATCAGCGGATTTGGAGAGGTAACAGCCGCAAGATAACAGGCATGCTTGTTCAATCAATGGCTACCCCGAACTATGTAAAAACAAGAGCCCTGGAGAACACTCCAAGGCTCTTGTTTTTACAGAAAGCGGGCTCCTTCAGACATCATCATTACTCCTTCTTGAAGGACCCGTCTTCATCCATGCCAAGCATCTGTATTGTCTGAACTCAGCCAAAGGCTCCGGCAACCAGATGCCAAAGCTCCGCATCAAGATGGCGGGGGAATTGCCGATTATGTATGCTATGAATAGATTAGTTGAGAATGAGGTCACGCGGAGGCCGTTCAGATGGCTTCCCAAACAAATACCCCTGCGAGAGCTCGATCCCGATTTCTCGGCAAAAATGAAACTCCTCCCGTCTCTCAATGCCTTCAGCCAGCACCATGGCCCCAAAATCATGAGCCATGTTGGTGATCATTTTGAGCTGCTTCTGCTGGGCGGGATTACGATCGCAATGGTCGATCAGACTCCGGTCGATTTTCACATAATCCGGCTTAAGCTTAATCATCTGTTCCAATGTGGAATACCCTGCGCCGACGTCATCCATGGCTACCGAGATTCCATGACTGCGATAAACCTCGAAAATCGATTGCAAATGCTTCACATCATCAATCTTCTCGGTTTCCACGACCTCAAATACGAAATCCCTCGGATCCAGATGGAGCCTGTCTATGGTATTAAAGGTGTGGCTTAGACACATCTCCGCATCATATATGGAGGATGGCAGGAAGTTCACGAATCGCTTCACGCCGATAGGAAGCCACTCGGCACTCGTCTCAATGGCACTGGTTCGTGCTGCCCGGTCCAGAAATGCATGCAACCCGGTTTTACGGGCTGTCTCAAACAGCTCATACGGCTGGAATCTGGCTCCCCACTCTACCGGACGAAGGAGAAATTCGTAGGCCACGATCTGCTCGGATGTATCCACGATGGGCTGCATGTAGCTCGTAAACTGCTTATGTAAAATGATACTCACCATATCGTAATGCTCCATCTGCAGTTCGAACTTCTGCATAGGGGTCCACGAATGCCGGATTTGCGGAGCTTCTCCACCGGTAACACAGAAGGACAGCTCTTGACGAATCTTCAGCGGAAGGGGCTGCAGACACTTCATCATAGAGATCAGGTCCGCACGTACCTTGTAGTTCACAGCACAACCCTCATTGTTCTCTTGTACCGTGTAGCCGTTCACTGCCAGCAACTGAATAAGCTCACCACTTGCAGGCTTCATATGAATGGTCCCCTGGTCCTCAATCGGTTCAAAGGTGCTGCAATTGTCGCAAATCATGTTCGTCCTCCTTGGCAAGCTAGCTCTCACTATGCTTCTTATCGGCATTTTGAATATGATTTCTTTGCATTTTATGGATTTTATATCGAAGTTATGACCTATTTTAAGAGAAATGCGCAAGATTCGTGCAATGATTGCGCCAAATTCTACAAAAATCGACTTATATTGCTTTTAACAACCTATTGTCGATACTATGGTCATACATTCATCTACTCACCTTTTGATCCAAAAGCTGCAGCAGCATCGTCCGCTCTACATCAAAATGCCAGGGGGCGTTCCGTTCCTTCGCCGCATACATCGCTGCATCCGCACGACCAATCAGCTCCTGGTCATTTCTGGCATGATCTGGATAAACCGCAATACCGATACTCGGCGTGGTTCGGACCTCATGCCCTTCCAACTCGTACGGCTCACTAAGCATCGTCCAGATCTCCTCCGCCATCCAAATCAGCTCCTGATCATCGCCTGCCGGATGGATCATGACGGTGAATTCGTCTCCACCTAAACGGGAAACCAAAACTCCCTTGGATTCGAGTGATTGAAGCCGGTCTGCAACCTTTCGTATCAACAAATCGCCAGCACGGTGGCCGTATCGGTCATTGACTCGTTTGAAACGGTTCATATCCATATACAGCAAGCCTACACGGGAACCTGTGCGGTCCGCCTCCTTCAGCGAACTTGACAGCCTTGCATTAAAATAACGACGATTATACAGCCCCGTAAGATCATCGCGATGTGCCAGGGATTCACTCTGCATCAGACTTTCATGCAGTCGGTCCAACAATCGGTCGTTCTCGAACTGGATCAAAATCTGCCTGAACAAGATCAGGATAACGCACAGGGAAAGGCCGGTAAACAGTCCAGTCCACCCTCCAAAATGCTGCGCCATAAGGGCAAACATCCCGCCGAGCACGCTGTAGGGAAGCAGGTACCTTACGATCAGGTTTCCGGTTGAACGAGGCTCCCGCTCGCCAACAGATGGATTACGGGTATCAGGAGCGGAATGTCCGCCTGCGAAACTAATGAAAAATACCGATAACGTATAGAGTGGATACAGGTAAGAGCGAACCTCGATATCCAAAAGATCAACGAGATAGATGTACAGAACATCTCCGGCAATAAATGTACTTCCGCCAAGACATAGCAGGATGGCCGCCCATTTCCTTAACTGTCCGGTATTAAAATACAACACCATTGTAAAAAAAATAAGTACCATTGCGCACAGTGGATACAGCATGTCCACCCAAAGGTTTCCCCATGCTGCCTCATGGGCCAGACCCTGAAGCTCAGGCTTGATGAAATATTCCCATCCTACCGTCATGACCGCTATGCCAACAATCACGATATCCAGCATAAACCGCAGCCCCCGAAACGAACCCTGAACATGCCGGAATAAATAAATGAGAGAACTTGCGAACAGGATAAGTTCGAGCCCCCAGAACAAATGGGTTAGAACTGACAGGAAAGCGCTCTCTTTTCCAAACCAGATATTGCATGCGTGGAGGGTTCGGGCCACTGCCTCCCCCATCAATCCGAGACTCACAATAAGCCAAAACCTGCGAAGATGAACCTCAAAACGCCGACGGATCCGCCGCATTAAATAAACGGAAGCGGCTGCAGGAGAAATAATGACTAGTACACGCTGAAGCGATAAAGCATCAGGCATCCACAGAGCGATCATTATCTGAATGAATGCATATATTATGGCGAGTCGAATCCACAGATGATCTGCTGGAGTTGGACTCATAAGCATTCCTCCTCGGCCAAAAGGTAAGCTGGTTCACTTTAAGTGTGTTAGGTCTTTTGAATTAACATATCTATTTCTCATGATACTTTTTGCCCACCCAAAAGTAAAGATGAGGAAATGAAAGAAAAATCATCTTATTAGTCTGTGCACGAACAACATAAAACCTATTTGACGTATAGGAATTATATGATAATATTTCAGTCATATCTTATATGAATCGGAAGGGGTGTTGAACCATGTCACAGAAACGATTGGATCATGTTGGTATTGTTGTCCGGGACCTTGAAGCTACAATCGCCTTCTATACATCCGTAGTCGGACTTGAGCTGAAGGACCGCCTGACCCATACTAATGGCGTTATCCAGCTGGCGTTCCTAGGATTTAACGGCAGCAACGAGACGGAAGTCGAGCTTATTCAGGGATACAGCGACACGCTCCCTTCGGAAGGAACTGTACATCATTTTGCAGTCAGCACGGATAACATTGAAGAGGAATATGCCCGTGTGCAGGGACTTGACGTTCCTCACTTGGACGAGGAAATCGTGACGCTTCCGAACGGGTACCGCTATTTCTTCGTGCACGGTCCCGAAGGAGAATGGATTGAGTTCTTCCAGCGCTAATCTCTGCGTAGAAGCCGTATTCAAATACTTTATCTTGTGAAAGGTTCATAGCATCAATTAATTCTCCCATTTCATTAGTGTTCTAACAAAGACCTGTCACGTTCGCGCCTCTTCGAACTAGACAGGTCTGCTGTGTTAGGACTATAATAGCGGATGTAATGATCGAAACTTCATAAATACCGGGGGAGCTGGAATTTGGCCGGCTGAGAGTGTATCCGATATGATACTGACCCTTACACCTGATCTGGGTAATGCCAGCGTAGGAAGCCCATGTTTGCGGCAGCTTTTATTTGCCGTGGTATACACTTACGCCGTCATGCGTCCTGATATCATCAGGGCGTTTTTTTGTGGAGTTGCGAGGTAATAGAAAGAGAACTTAAAGGAGAGAAGAAACGATGAAGAAGGGAAGATGGATTCCGCTGCTTCTCGCTTGCGTCCTGCTGATGGTTGCGTCCGGATGCGGTACAAGCGGAGAGAACAAGAAGACAGGCGCAGCAGGTGAGGACAGTCAGACTTCCGGGAAGCTCCGTGACGTACAGCTGATGCTCGATTGGTCCGCCAATACGAATCACACCGGCCTGTATGCAGCGAAGGAGCTTGGGTATTATGAGGAAGAAGGGCTTAATGTCCAGATCGTCCAGCCGGGAGCAGGCGGAACGGACACGCTGGTCGCATCCGGAAACGTGCCGTTCGGCATCAGTTATCAGGAAGGCGTAACGCTGGCCAGAACCCAAGGATTGCCGCTCGTTTCCATCGCAGCGATCATTCAGCATAATACATCCGGCTTTGCGGCTCCCAAGGATAAAGGCATCTTGAGGGCAGGCGATTTTGAAGGGAAATCCTATGGCGGCTGGGGCTCGCCTGTGGAGGAAGCGGTTATGAAGTCCATCATGGAGATCGATGGTGCCGATGTCAGCAAGGTGAATATGGTCAATATGGGCGATGCCGATTATTTTACGGCCGTCAAACGCGACATTGATTTTGCCTGGATCTTCTATGCTTGGACGGGTATTGAAGCCGAGCTTCGCAATGAGCCGCTTGACATGATTTATGTGAAGGACTACTCTGAGCAGCTTGATTATTACACACCGGTGATCGTAACGAACGAGAAGCAGATCCAGGAAGACCCTGAGCTTGTCAAAGCGTTCATGCGGGCGACTTCAAAAGGATACGACTATACGATTCAACATCCCGAAGATGCGGCAGCCCTGCTGACGAAGGCTGTTCCCGACCTGGATGCCGAACTGGTTCTAGCCAGCCAGAAATGGCTGAGCCCCCGTTATCAGGATGATGCATCCCGCTGGGGCGAACAGAAAGCCGAAGTATGGTCGGGGTACGCAGACTGGATGTTTGAGCGCAAGCTGCTGGAGAAGGAACTTGACGCTGACAGCGCATTTACCAATGAATTTTTACCGGAGAAGCCATAAGGTTATTTCTATATAAAAGAAGAGAGACGGCCTTTGCAGCAGGCCGCCTCTCTTCCATTACAATACAGCTTGCACGAAAGGATGAGTTTATATGGCGAATACTCTCTTGAGCGTTCAAGTAATACCGAGAACGCCAAACGGGACCGACAGCATCCCTTATGTAGATGAAGCGATCAAGGTTATTCAGGAATCAGGCGTGAAATACGAGGTTCATGCACTCGAAACGACCATGGAGGGAGAGCTCTCCGAGCTGCTCAGGATCGTTGAGCGCATGCACGAGGCGCTGGTTAATGCGGGCAGTCCCAGCATCATATCCCAGGTCAAAATCGCGCATCATCCAAGCGGCATCAGTATGGATAAGCTGACTGAGAAATACCGTCCATGAGAAGCTGGTGGAGTTCTGTTTGGCCGCCCGTTGTGGCGGTTCTCTTCTTTTTGGTGGTATGGCAGGCGGCAGTATCCGTGTTCGACATTGAACCCTTTATTTTGCCTGCACCGACGGCCATCGGGCATGAGGCCGTTACCGGAGCTTCCGGCCTCTTCCAGCATACAGCGGCCACCCTGCAATTAACCCTGATCGGCTTTATAATCGGTACGGCAATCGGTCTAATCATCTCGCTGGCACTGCACATGGTGCCTTTTCTCAAAACCGCCCTTTATCCGCTTCTTATTCTTAGCCAAAATGTGCCGACAATCGCCCTAGCCCCGCTTCTCATGATTTGGTTCGGCTTCGGCATGCTGCCCAAGGTTATCGTGATTACGCTGGTCTGCTTCTTCCCTGTCGCTGTTGCGGCCCTGGATGGACTCGCACGTACCGACCGCACCATGATGAATTATATGCAGATGGCGGGGGCTACCTCGTGGCAAATTTTCACCAAGCTGGAGCTGCAGCATGCCCTTCCCTCCATCTTCTCCGGGATTCGAATTGCGGCCACCTATTCGGTCATGGGGGCGGTTATCGGGGAATGGATCGGCTCGGACCGGGGAATCGGCTACTACATGATGCTGCAAAAATCCGGCTACCGCACGGATCGGGTATTTGTTGCCATCCTGGTCATCGTCTTGCTCAGCCTGCTGATGGTGCTGCTGATCACCCTGCTGGAGAAACGGCTCATCCGCTGGAATCGAAAAGGTTGAGCCCCCTGTGAATAGACATTTCGAATCTTATATGAAAGGAGGCCATTTATCGATATGACACATCAAATACCCCTGCCGCTCCAGAACGGGGCTGACCCGTCCACTGCGTCGGTCTCATCAGCACCTGCCCTCGAGGTTCGCAGCCTTCGGAAAACCTTCCGCGACCGGCGCAGCGAAGTGCATGTGCTGGATGGCCTTTCGCTTCAGGTACAACCCGGGGAATTCGTCTCCTTGATCGGTCCTTCAGGCAGCGGAAAGAGCACACTCTTCCATATCATCGGGGGATTAACCGCTCCGGATACGGGTTCGGTCCTCATGGATGGTCAGGACGTGACCGGGGAAAAAGGCCGCATCGCCTATATGCCTCAACAGCCAGCCCTGTTCCCTTGGCGTACGGTGGAGGACAATGTGCTCCTTCCCGAGGAGCTGAGAGGCACCACGAAAGCTGCTGCCAGGGAACATGCCAGCAGCTGGATGGAACGGGCCGGCCTCACCGGCTTCGAGAAGGCGTATCCGCACACCCTTTCAGGCGGAATGCAGCAGCGGGCGGCTTTTCTGCGCGCACTGATGAGTCCCCAGGAAGTCATGTGCCTGGACGAACCGTTCAGCGCATTGGATGCGCTGACGCGCAGTGATATGCAGCGCTGGCTGCTCGATATCTGGGAGGATACGCGCCGTTCGGTGCTGATGATTACCCATCATATCGAGGAGGCGCTGCTCCTTTCGGACAGCATCTATATCCTGTCAGCCCGGCCCGGAACCATCTTGAAACGGGTAGAAGTCCCTTTCTCCCGCCCGCGCCGGGAAAACATCCTGATGGATCCGTCCTTCATCGCATTAAAAACCGAAATTTCCGCCATCATGCGGGAAGAACAGCATAAGCGCTGACCGATTAAGGCCAGCGGAATACATACATCCATGATTAGCCAAGCGCTTCGTGGAAGCTTACAAGCGAGGTTATGTAACGATGAAATCATTTACGCAAAGTGAAGCCAATTTCCCACTGTTGGATACTCATATTCATCTGGACAGCTATTCGTTATCCGATCAACAAGCGATTCTCGCGGATATCCGTCATCATGAGGTTCAATCCGTTATCTCCGTCTCCATGCATCTGGCTTCCTGCAAGCGAAACCTGGAGCTGGCCAGGCAGTACGGACCGATGGTGCGGCCGGCTTTCGGTTATCATCCGGAGCAGCACCTCCCTTCCACTAACGAAACCGAAGAGCTGCTGGATTGGATGGCAGAGCATGCCGATGAGATGGTCGCCGTAGGAGAGGTGGGTCTCCCCTATTACGCCAGGCTGGAGGCTGAATCGAAGGGCCGACCTTGGGATAACCGCCCTTACGCCTATCTATTGGAGCAATTTATAGCATTTGCTAAAAAGCATCATAAACCGGTGATTCTGCACGCTGTATATGAAGATGCGGATATCGCATGTGATTTGCTCGAAAAATACGGCGTCACTCGTGCCCATTTCCATTGGTTCAAGGGCTCCCGTGACACCTTGCAGCGGATGGCCGGTAACGGATACTATATTTCCTTCACGCCTGACATCCTCTATGAGGAAGAAATTCGGGATATGGCATGTAGGTATCCGGATCATCTCGTCATGACCGAAACCGATGGTCCTTGGCCGTTCGAAGGTCCGTTCACCGGACAGATGACCCATCCTCGGATGACGGCTGCTGTGGCTGCGGCATGGGCGGAGCTTCAGGGGCTGTCCATATCCGAGGCTCGCAGGATTTTTTATGAGAACGCCGCGAGACTTTACGATCTATAAAAAGAATCTTCATTCAGCTTTAAGTCGGTTGTTTACGCAATCGGCTTGTTTTCTTTAAGAAATCGGTTATATTGATTAATCAACTCATCAAGCACGATCGATTGACCGAGGACTTTAGGATGATTAAAATCACGATACCGCTGCTTCATCTTATGAAGCTTATGCCGTTCTTGCTCGATATTAAACTTTATGCCTTCCTTCGTTTCCATGACTTTATATCCTCCCCTCATGTAATATTTTATGCTTTAATGTAAAATTATAGGATGTTTAATATTAGACATCAGAAATATAACATGGAGGAGCTATTCCTGTTATTCACGCCAAAAAACCACAATGCAAGTTGCAGCATTGTGGTTTTGGATTCCATTATTTAACGTACTTCTCCTGATACGCCTTTGACATCTCGTCTGTAATTTCCTTCATCTTCGGATCACTCTTGATCGTTTCAATCAGTTTATCGTACGATTCAACCGGTTCTTTGCCCGTGATGACCATGACCCGCATATCCTCCACCTTCTTGGAAATCTCGGGATAGTATTTGTTATAGGCTTCCGAATACAGCTCTCCCGAAGGATTCGGAACCTTGACCGTCTTGCGCTCTGTGACAATCTCTACGTTCCGCTCATATACTTCATCCGGCATCCCTACCGCGCTGATGGCCATATCGTCGCTGACGAGGTGAATCATATTGTTCAAGTTGCCGTCACCCGTCTTATCCACGGCGGCCTGCGGCGTTGCAACCTTCTTCCCGTTCTCCACATTATAATGGACACCTTCGATTCCGTAGGTCAGCATCTCATTGCCTTCTTGACTATAACCGTAATCGAAAAACTCGAGGATTTTCTTCACTTTCGCCTCCGGCACTTTCTTCGGAATCAGGTACACTCCATAGTACGGCGATCCTGAAGGCGTATACTTCACCCCGTTTGCATTCTCCAAGTAAGCAAGCGGCATTAGATCCGCCTTGGGGTCAACGCCTTTCACGGCTTCGCCGGTCACCCAGGCATGGTTCATGGACATGCCCCCTACCCCTGCCTTGGCGCTTCGCATCGTATCCATCACCTGCGAGAACTTCATGATCGCGAAGTCTTTGGGGAACAAGCCCTCGTCATAAGCCTGTTTGATCCACAGCATGGCCTCCCTTGACTCGTCCGACGTCATAATCGGAGTCAGGGTATTATCGGGTTGAAGCTTCCAGGACCCTTGCGTTTCATTAAATATATTGTAAATATAAGCGAGAGCCCCCGGATTTGCGGCATATGGAATCTCATCGGCCTGTCCATTACCATTCGGATCCTGTTCCTTAAAAGCCTTTAACACGTTATGGAACTCATCCAGCGTTTTGGGCGTTTCCAGCTTAAGGGCATCCAGCCAGTCCTTGCGGATCATCGGGAACACTCCGCCGCCATAGCTAGGATAATAACGAGGAATGACGATGTTCTTGCCATCCACCTTGGTGATTTCCCACATTTCCTTCAGTTCTTCGCGGTTCAAACTCGGATAGTCTTTAAGAAACGGCGTCAGATCCCAGAAGACGCCCTGCTTCAGCATTTTCTGCAGCTGCGGGTTCTGCATCGTTTCCACGAAAGTAACCTCCGGAAGATCGCCGGATGCAAGCATGACATTGATCTTCTCTTCGGCCGTGGACGGCGACAGCCACGTAATATTCAGCTTGGTATTGGTGCGCTTCTCGAGCTCTTTCCATAGTACATTGGTGTTGTCTATAAATTCGGTGGCATAATTCAGGGTCTGTATCGTAATGCTGGTTGGTTCACTGTTGTCTGTTCCGCTTCCGTTATCGCTCGGTGCACTTCCGTCTCGGCTGCCGCATGCGCTAAGCAAGAGCGAGCTTGCCAAGAGCAGCACCCCCGACATTTTTAAAAACGACTTGCCCGGCTTGGTTTCCTTTTTTTTCATCATTAGACCTCCCTTTTAATTTACATCTCGTCTGACTGATCATGATGGCAGTTAGACCGTATATCGGATCATTCCTTGACAGAGCCTACCATCGCCCCTTTGGCGAAGTGCTTCTGCAGGAATGGATACACTAACATGATCGGAACGGTTGCAATCACGACCGCCGCCATCTTCAACGTTTCTGTTGGGACGGGACGGTTCACTTGGAAGGCGAATCCGCCGCCGCTCCCCGATCCCATCGTTGTTGGGTCCACAAGCATATTTTGCAGCAATACTTGCAGCGGCCACATCTTCTGGTCGTTAATAAACATCAGTGCGTTGAAGTACGTATTCCAATAGCCGACGGCAAAGAACAATCCAAACGCCACCAACGCCGGCAGCGACAACGGCAGAATGATTCGCCAGAATACGCCGATATCATTCGAGCCGTCGATCATCGCGGCTTCCTCCAGACTTTCCGGAATGCTGTCGAAGAATCCCTTCATGAGCAGCACATACCATGCGCTGGTCAAGCTCGGCAGGATCAGCGACCAGACGCTGTCAATGAGTCCCACATTGCGGACGACCAAATACAGCGGCACCAATCCCGGCGTAAAGAGAAAGGTGATTAGGATCATAATCATGATGGCCTTGCGAAACCGAAGGCGTTTACGGGACACCGCATAAGCCAAGCCCCCGGTAACAAGCAGGCTGAGCAGCGTGCCAACCGTAGCCAGGAACACGCTCACGGAAATCGAGGTGACAAACAATCCGTTGGACAGTAAATGCTTGTAAGCATCCAGCGTCCAAACCCGCGGCCATAATATCAAGCTTCGTTGATAATATTCCACCGGATCGGTAAACGACAAAATAACGGTATAGTAAATCGGAAATATCGTTGCCAAACCGATGATCAGCAGCAGTCCGTTATTCACAAAACCGAACAGCCTGGTTTTCCATCCTTTCTCATGCATGTTTTACTCCTCCTTGTCTCTTCGCCAATCCTTTAGTACAAGCTTTCTTGACCGTACCGTCTCGCCAACCGGTTGGCCGTGACCACCAGGATGACGCCGACAATCGATTTGAACAATCCGATGGCCGTACTGTAGCTGAACTCACCCTGCCGAATCCCCACCCGGTATACATAGGTATCGAACACTTCGGCTACATTGGTGACAGGTGCATTCATCATCAGATAAATCTGTTCGAATCCCGTATCCAGAATCGTTCCCAGACGGAGAATCAACAGAATCAGGATCACGTTGCGCATCGCCGGCAGGGTAATATGCCACATCCGTCTCATACGGCCCGCGCCATCCATGACGGCTGCTTCATATAATTGCGGGTCTACTCCAGCGATAGCCGCGAGAAAGATGATGGTCCCCCACCCGACTTCCTTCCAGATGGATTGTCCCGTCAGCATACCCCAGAAATAGTTCGGGTTGGAGAGAATATCGATTGTCTCCCAATCCATGGAGATGAGCCACTTATTAAACAAGCCCTCCGATTGCGAGAACATGAGGTAGGTTAGACCGTAGATCAATACCCAGGATAAAAAATGGGGGATGTACACCAGGGATTGAATGGTCCGCTTATAGAAGGAGTTCCGCACTTCATTCAGCATCAAAGATAGAATGATCGGTGCCGGAAAAAAGAAAATCAAGCTCAGAAAACTGATCGCCAGCGTATTACGCAGCAGCATCCAGAAATCATGGTTGGAGAAAAACCGGGTGAAATGCTCAAACCCTACCCAGGGGCTTCCGAGCACCCCAAAGTATGGAGAATACTCCTGGAAGGCAATTACGAGATTCGTAATCGGAATATATTTGAAAATGATAAAAAAGATCAGACCCGGCAAGGCCAGCACGTACAAATATTTGTCGCGCGAAACATCCGACCATATCCGCCCCCACTTCGTTTTGGATCTCACGGGAATGGGGGGGCTCCCGCTTCCTTTTGCCGACTGAACGGTTTCTTGTGCTTTCATCGATACTCCCTCACTTTCAGCCTTGTCATCTTGTTCAACATACCGTTCACGGAATGTAGTTCTAATGTAAACGCTTGCAACATTCCCTGCAATTCCACTTTTTTTCCGCCGTTTCCAATCGCCCGTATCTTCCTGCACAACACAGGGAAATGCTTGGTCTCTAAGGTATTGAGGACCCTTTCGTTTCCTTGTATTGCACTTTTTTTCCACGACGAATGAACGTCCGCTTCGGTTAATCGATAACGTTGTCCCAACCTCAATTGGGAAGATATGATCTTTTCAACTCATCCACTCATTCGCTATGATAGGAAGTAATCATTTACCGGCTCGCTTGATTAAGCCTTTGATTTGTCTATGCCAACAGGGGGTTAAAGTAATGAGGCAACAGAATCATGAATCCGTTTTCAAAGGTATTATGTATTGGAGAAGCATCGCGCTGGCCGTGTTGTTAACATGCCTCCCCATCTCGGCCATTACGGCCGTTTACCTTTATGTGGGCAACCAGCATATGATTAACCAATATCAGCAGCGGAACGAAGAAGCCCTGGTTGACGCTGCGAGACAAGTAGACGAGCAATTTACCCAGTTGGTCCACTACGCCCTCAATATGGTGGTGAAGCCCCATTTCAAGCCTTCGTTGTCGGATATGGACTTTGTATCGAATGTCGAGGAGACAAACGAGCTGTTCAGTACGCTCAACCTAGTGGGGAATGCCGATCCCTTGGTGGATCAGGTCTATCTGTATATCAAAAAGCAAAACAAAATCATGGAGCCTGATATCGGCCTGCGGACGCTGGATCAGGAACAGGATGCGATAAGCTTCAACAAGCTCATGGAAGGAGATTCGGACATGTTCTGGGTCCATGACCTAGAGCGGCCATTTAACAAGGATAAATCTTCCCACGCGCTCGTCATGCGACTTCCCTTCAACGGTCATACGCCCTATGGCGCGATCGTCATCTATATTGATCCGTCGAAGCTGCACGTCATTCGCAATAGCGAGAATCTCTCGTTCCTGCTGGACGACCATGGTCACGTCATCGGGGAGTCGGGAATGAGCCGCAGCATGCCGAAAGCGATGAGCGCGATTCAGGAACAGCTGAAGCTTCCGGAGAATGCCCGAAGTGCGAATCATTTGCGGTTGAAGGTTCCGGTGGACCAAGATGTGTTGCTGGTGAACACCGTTCAATTTGAAAAAATGCAACAAAATTGGACCTATGTTTCAGGCACGCCGCAATCCAAGATCATTGCGCCAACGAAGCCGTACACCCATATCATTCTGATTTGCTTTGCTTTTGCGCTTGCGGCATCACTGGCTGTGAGCTGGTTTGCCTCTAAGAGCATGTATCGTCCTATAAGCAAGATGCTGAATATGATTGGCGGTGATCAGGCCAAACCGAGCTTGCGATACAATGAGCTTGATTTTATTGAACACGAGTGGAAGCAGTACCGATTCTCGCACGATACGCTGCAAAGCCAATGGAAGCGGTCCTTGCCCGCGATCAGGGAGGCTTATATCAATCAATTTTTGAGTGGACAAGCCGCCCACCTGACGGAGCCCGAATACGTCCTTAAGCTGCAAGAGATGGATCTTGACATTACCCATAAACAGTTCTCGGCCATCGTGCTTCAGCAGCATACCCACGGGGAGGATCGGACGCCTCTGACGGAAAACGATCAGCATCTTCTCACCTATGCCGCCCTGAACGTGATCCAGGAGCTGGCAGAGGACATAAGCGCGTATATGCATCCCATCAATTTCTTCGACGGCTCATTCGGCGTCATCTTGATCGTTCCGGCTTCCCATCAAGCCGATGAACAGTCACTTTTGATGAGGGAGCTGTGCGATCAGATCATGCGGGCTTTGCGCGATACGCTCCGCATGTCGGCAACCATCGTATTGGGAGGACCAAGCTCAACCTGGACGGATGTTCCCCATATTCTCGAACAGGCCAAGCGGGCGCTGCATTACCGATCCTTTGATGCAGGCAGTCAGCTGCTGGAGGCAGAAACCGTGCTTTCCCAGAAAAACGACTGGATCGACTTTCCGCTGGAATTGGAGCAGGATTTCATTCACACCTTGAATCTTGGGCTTCAGGAAGATGCGCTGCGTTCCCTAAGCCGCTTCGTAACGGCGCTTCAGGCCGGGGGAGGTTCGGAGTGGCATGTCCACCATGGCCTCATGCGGTTAATCACAAGCGTTCACCGGTCTATGCTGCAGGCTGGCTTAAACCCATATCAGGTGTACAATTTCTCCAATCTGCAGGAACAGCTGTCCCTGCTTCGGGATCCGAAGGCCTGCGTGACCTGGTTCCAGAAAGAAATCATCGAACCCTACCTCGATCAGTTAACAAAAAATTTCAACAGCTCCATGAAATCGCTGGTCGAAAACGTACTGGAGCAAATCGAGCAAAACGGGATGCAAGACCTGTCCCTGGATGCCATGGCCATGGAAGCCGGTGTCAGCGTATCCCAGCTGAGCAAAGCGTTTAAGCAGATGACGGGCACGAATTATATAGACTATCTGACAACCGTGCGCATGAACCGCTGTAAAGAATTGCTGCTGACCACGGATCTTCGCATTCACGAGATTGCGGAAGCTGCAGGATATCAGCCTCCCTACTTCAATCGAATGTTCAAGAAGCTTGAAGGGATCACGCCCGGACAATACCGTCAGCAGGGCATTGGCAAATAGATCAGACTGGGTTCAGCATGCGGAGAAGATGGATTTGCCGACCCATGTCATCCTGATCAGCAATCTCCATATAAAAGGAGACCACTGAAAAAGGGCTGTCCCTTGGTCCGTATTTCATGACCTTTTGGGACAGCCCCGTTTCTGTGTTATAGCTTACGTTCAAGCGTCGTACATGGCGGCACGCTTAGCGCCGACCAGTCATCCAAGCATGCCCCGAACAACGCATCGCGCACAGGGAGCAGTGCGCACGATGTACAAAATAGTTGCACATTTTAGCGGACTCAGCGGACCTTATTTTGATCAAAAGCGCCATTTTTCGAATGGTAGCGGACATGAGGTCCGTAATTCACCGAATAAGGCTCTCATATTTCGGCTTATACCCTACTTAACGGAACGTGTGTCCGATAGATCCGGCAAAAACGAGCCCATAGCGAAAATAACGGATCTGCTGTCCGATACTGCTACTGCCGGGCCGGGCCGTAACTCGTTCCGGCTTGCGGCTTTGAAGCTACGGCAAACTTACGGTGCACTGCTCGGCTTGGAAGCTACGGCAAACTTACGGTGCACTGCGTCTCCCACGCCACCAATCCCACGCCAGCCGGGCTTGGTTCCGCGGCCTGGCTTGGTTCCGCGGCCGGGTTCGGTTAGGCGGCCGAGCTTAGTTCCTAGCACCGTACCCTCGAAGAGTATTCCCACGAGAGCAGCCGTACCCGCCTCTCTCTATTGATTTACGAGAGCGCCGTACCGGCTTTCTCTATTGATGTCTAACGCCCCATAAAGCCCTTCCCTTTCAGGAAGTCCTTCATGTGCAGCCTTATCGGCTCTGCCAGGCGTTTAGCCATAAGCGCCGACCACGGCGTGTTGTTTTTGCCATGGGTACGCAGGGACAAGTATTCGGAAGAGGTTCGATCGTAGTTCTTCACTTCCTCTATAGCCGCGCGATGATAGCTGTCGCGGTGCAAAACAGCCTCCACCGGAAACCGAGGGCGAAGCCCCGGCTCCTGATCCGGGTAGCCCAGGCACATGCCAAATACCGGATAGACCAGTTCCGGCAGTTCCAAAGCCTCGGAGAACTCGGCAATGGAGTTGCGGACCCCGCCTATATACACGATGCCAAGACCGAGCGATTCCGCGGCGATCGCGGCATTCTGCGCAGCCAAAGCGGCATCCACCGTGGCCACGATGAAATTCTCGGTCGAATCTTCATACGTCTCTTGATCAACCACGTGCGACTCTGTGCTTTTTTTCAAACGATACAGATCCGCGCACCACACCAGAAATACCGGGCATTCCACAATATACGCCTGATTTCCCGCTAAAGCGGCCAACCGCTGCTTCTTCTCTGGATCGGTAAGGGCAATCACGCTGTATGCCTGGACGTTGCTTGAGGTTGATGCCATCTGACCTGCTGCCACAACTGCCCTAAGCTGCTCCTCGGACACGGGCTGATCCGAATATTTACGAATCGATCGATGGTTCATTAGAAGTGATAGGGTATCATTCATCGAGTTTCCACTCCTTAGGCTCTGAAAGAATTGTTTCATCTATTATGAAACTTCGGCTTGAGCAGTGCAAGTTCACGCGGGAGGTGATTGGCAGCGCAAAAAAACCGGCTTGCTGTCGATCGCTTCAGCAGCCGGCTCCTATTTTAGCCAAAGCTCGCGGCTTTGGATTGTTCCAGGGAATCTTTCGTTAGGACACGATATCGTAGCCTTGCTCTTCAATCGCTTCTTTCAATGCTTCAAGGCTGACCTTGGTTTCGTCGTATTCGACGGCCACTGTATTGGATGCAAGATCGACTTTACCAGAAGCTCCCGCATTCTTCAGCGCACCTTCCACCGAGTTCACGCAATGGTTGCAGGACATGCCTTCCACTGTCAATGTCACTTGTTTCATGCTGTCGTCCTCCTATCATATAATATTGTACCATTTAACTTTACTATACCCCCCATAGGTATGTAAAGTTCGATAATTTGCTCTTTTCTGCAACAGAAACACGAAAAAAGTAGGAAGATTTATCCTTTTTATCTGCTATAATATACATAAATCTTTAGATTCATACAGGAAGGGACAAGCTTTTTATCCGACCTCCTAATTTTTTTCATAAAATTTGATTTTTGTTGAAGGAATTACCAATTCGCTGTCGAACTATTAATTACAGAGATAATGAACTATGAAAGTAGGAATTCTATCATGGTATTTGACGGCATTATACTCGGATTAATTGTCGGACTGATACGTGGCGGACTCCGTCATGGACTGCAGCAATTCAGTAAGATCCGTCTGAAGGGCGGCTTAATCTTCCCCATACTCCTGATTGTGCAGCTGCTGATATTCCGCTTTCAAGTGAACTCTGATTGGTTGGCAGCCGCAAGTGGCTACGTCTTTATGTTCATCTACGTCGCCGGTATGATCTTTCTCTGGATAAACCGGGATCAGAAAGGTTTTGGCAGCATCTTGGCAGGTGTCTTTCTGAATTTCCTTGTCATGGCAGTGAACGGTGGCAGAATGCCCGTATCGATGAGCGCCACTTCCGTTCTGGATCCTTATTACGTGGACATGCTGAGCAACAGCACCGTCATCACCAAACACTATCTGATGGACGCCTCTACCCGCCTGCCGTTCCTTGGAGACATTATACCGTTATCCCCGCCGTACCCAAGAACACAGGTGATCAGTATCGGAGATATCATCATGAATGTCGGTATATTCTTCTACATCGTCCATCTAATGACTTCCGGGAAGAATACCCCTGTTCAAACCTTAATACGCAAATCCGATACCAATGAACGTGTGGAACCACAAAATTAATCATACATCATACCACCTGGAAAGGAGGGAGAACTGTGAAGAAAACTGATAAAATCAAGTATTCCCGCATCGTATTGAATGCCATCATCGTTGCTTCTGTTGTTGTCGCTCTGACTTCCGGTTACAGATTCGGATAATAGACTTCCATAAGAAACAGGCTGGAAAATTCAGCCTGTTTTTTTACATCTTTTTCGTTGTTTTGCATCGCAATATACCTTAAAATGTGGAGAATACACCATTGATTTTTATTGAGGAGAAATCATTTATGTCCATATTTAAGCGTCCTAGGTTCTCTCAAGGCTTTGCGGGACAGCTGTATTTTGTTTTTCTTTCTCTTCTGGGCTGTTCCATCTTCCTGCTGGTGCATCAAGGGGAAATTCTCCATTATACTCCTTCACAGTGGGTATGGGTCTATGCGATGTTAGGCGCCGCCCTCATCTTAAATTACTTCACCTTCCAGCTGCCGCCAGAGGGTAATTTACAGTCCATGGATTCCTCTGTTTACCTGGCATGCATCTTTATCTATGGGGCACCTTTTGCGCTGTCCGTCATCCTGCTCGTCTCCCTTGCCATGGCGCTTTACGACAGAAAAATCCCCTTTTGGAAGCATTTTGTTAATTTCTCCGTGTATACCGTGATGATCGTCGGATCCTCCTTCATTTTCAAAATGGCAGGCGGACAAGCAGGCCCTATTCACAATAATCAATTTGGCGCGTATGTTGCAGCGTTGGTTGTTTATTTTGTTATCAACGTCTTCCTTGTCGGTTTCTACTACTACCTTCTATACAAGGGATCGTTATATGATATTTTGAAAACCTTCATGAAAGATACACTGCTAGTTTACCTCAGCACGCTCATTCTTTCGCTGGTTCTCTCCATACTCATCGTACATAACGGCGTATTCGGACTAACCTTGTTTATAGGTCTCAGCGTGATGCTATCCTATTCCTTCAAGCAGCTCTTCACGATGTATAAACAGGTACAAGAGAAAGCCATCAAGGATCAACGAACCGGATTGTACAATCACAGTTATTTCGAAAATTTGCTGGAAGACGAGATCAAGAAAGCCAAGACCAATGAGACGCCATTGTCACTGGCCATGATCGATATTGATGATTTCAAAAAATACAACGATCAATTCGGACACCTGAAAGGCGACATGCTGCTCGGATTTCTCGGCAATTACCTCAAGGTAGAATCCGAAATGGCCGAGGTGGTAGCCTCCCGTTTCGGCGGCGAGGAATTCACGATTCTCATGCCGGGTTACGATGACAACAAAGCACGCTCCTTCATTAACAGGCTTCGCAAAAAACTGAACGATACCTATTTTGACGGCGTCGAGATTTTTCCCTCGGGGTGTCTCTCATTCTCTGCTGGTGTTGCGTCCTATAGGATTGACATCCATGACAAGTCACAACTCGTCGAGCTTGCCGATCAGGCGCTGTACTATGCCAAGAAGCAGGGTAAGAATAATGTGCATGTATACGGGAGCGGCGCCGAAAAAGAATCCGAGATCGACTTCGCGGAAGACGTCCGCGATATCGAGCAGCAGCTGAAGCTGTTCTTGTATAAAGATGTGGATACGTTCAAACACTCCAAACGGGTATTCCGCTATGCCATGGATATCAGCGAAGTGCTCGAGCTTGATAGTGTGGAGCGACGCAATTTCGTACTCGGCGCACTCATTCACGATATCGGCAAGCTTGAGATTCCTTGGGGGATCTTGAACAAACGGGACAAGCTCACGGCCGGCGAATGGGAAACCGTCAAACGGCATGTCAGCTGGGGGAAACGCATTGCAGAAACGAACGAGAAGTTCAAGGAACTGGTTCCTTACATCGAATTGCACCATGAAAGATATGATGGCGGTGGGTATCCGCACGGCTTCAAGGGCAGCCAAATCCCCAAGCTGTGCCGGATGCTGACCATTATCGATTCGTTTGACGCGATGACAACGGAACGGCCTTACCAGCAAACGAAAACCTTCGAGGAGGGAATTGAAGAATTGCTCCGCTGCTCGGGCACGCAATTCGATCCGGAGCTTGTTGAGCTGTTTATCCGTTATTTAAGACTTAAGGCAGAAGCGCAGCAGCAGCCTGCAGCCAGTTCGGAGACGTCTTAAAGAAACCAATCCCCTCCCCTTTATCGCCTCTTCATGTTTGATACTTCCCCAAATAAGGTATAAAGGTAGTATCACAACGATAAAATGAGGTGAGAAACGGTGGCTGAGAAGAAAAAGGATCTTCCGCTTCACAACGGTCCCGGCAACATGGATCACCCTGAACAATACCCGACGGAACAAGAAAGCCTGTTCGATAAGTTTGAGAGTGAACAGCATGTGGACCCGATTCCGATGGAAGACGCCAGGCTGGAGCGCCAGGAAGAGAAGCAGCGGGACGGGACGTCAAAGGATCGTTCATCCAGTAACGATAAGTATCACAGCGGCTTTTAATCGTGGGACAGATCTTGTCGCTGCAGCGTAACTTGAACTTATGGGCTCCGTTTTGGCGGAGCCTTTTTATTTCACCGTTTATTCTTTAATGTATAAGGGTATAAATTCTGATTTGAACCCTAGAGATTATATACAGAGTGGAGTGGACCCTTTGTTTTCCATATGGACGTTAAACCGTGTGCAGCGAAGGATGCTGCTGGTACTGATTGCTGCCGTTCTGGTTATGTCATGTCTGCTGGTTCTTACCGGTCTTGATGAACGTTCCCCGAGCATAAGCAGCGTAATCGAAGAACGATATATCCAAAGTGCGGCCATGATCAGCCACCCCGGTGGAGACCTGGAAGAACATGCCTCCAGCGTCATGCCCGGTGTGCCGCTTATGATTGCCGGACTTACCGCCTTGTTCGGAAGCATGGATGCTGCCCTGATTGCCTACCAGCTGCTCCAATGTCTCTTCCATGCATTTTCCGTCTACTTGGTTTTTGTGCTGTCCCGCTACATGTTTAATACGCGAATCGCTTTTCTGTCATGCATGATCTACGCGCTATTCTGGCCGGCTTACGGCGCCGTCCGGCTGATCCTGCCGGATACGACCATGCAGACCCTAATGCTTCTTCTGGTCTGCGCCGTCATCGGAGCGCTTGAATTGAAGCAGGCTGGCTGGTACGCGGCTGCCGGCGCGCTTACGGCGCTTATGGCTTGCTACAACCTTCAGGCGCTGCTGTACCCGGTATTGTTCATTGCCTTTTGGATCAAGTACCGCAGTCCGGTCAAAATTGTAACCGGCGGGCTCATTCTTATTAGCGCGGGTTATTTACTCATCTTGTCCCCATGGTGGCTGAACATCCCGCTTTTCAATCGTTTGATGTATATGTCCGGTCCGTGGAACCTTGTCTCGCTGTGGCTCGAATCGAGATACATCGAAGGCAACCCTTTGGTTCATCTCTTCCGGAGCATATTTGCTGGCCGCACCTCCAAATATGCGGCTGCGATCGGAAATGAGGAAGCCAGAAAGGTCGTGCAATCCGCATTGGACGCCGTCCGTCTCCTCATGCTGTTTGCCGGGACTGCCGGTGTCATCTGGTCGGTTTGGAAATACCACCTGAAACGGCAGCTCCCGGTGCTGTTGACCCTGCTGTACTTTATTGCCGCTGAATGGTTGGTTCCCAGCCTGGACGGTACCGGATTTCCTTATTCGGTCTTCCTGCTCCTCTACGCTGCCTTTCTCGCGGACAAAGCGATTATCTATGCACATAAAACCCGACTGCTTCGTAAGTAAGTTTCAACGTGAAGCCTGTCATTCCATCATCATGCAACTTCTGCGCCTGAAAGCACTTATACCTTGTGCCTTTAGGCGTTTTTTTCGCATTTTTCTAGAACCTTTCAGGCTGACGAAACGTCTATATTAGTATCTAAGCACCTATATATTCATGCCAGGAGGAATGACAGCATGAAAATAAACCGTAAATATATCACCATTCTCAGTATCGCTGTGGCAAGCGTCCTGACGGTAAGCATCATACTCTTCTTTACGGATGCTTCGGATCGCTCAGGCCAGGATCATCGCATGAACGACAACATGAACGGACAGGCGCTAATTCAAGTTGGTTCCACCTACATCACGCATACCAATTTAACTACCTATAAGATTAACCTCGCGCATAGCACCGCGCCCTTTCCTGATGACTCGGCGCTTCTTAAAGAAATGGCAACAAAGGAATTGATGCTTCAATTGGCCGATGAACAAGGCGTTGCGGCGAGTCTGGAAGATGGAGTTCAAAGGGCCAAGGAGCTTCGGAGTACATTGGAGACCCAGCCGCAGCAGGTGCAAGAACAGCACTCGCGCATTCTGGATACGATGGGCATCAGCGAAGATCAGTACTGGGAAGACTACTCCCCGCCAGAATATCGGGATATGCTATCGATCGAACGATTAGTGAACAAACTAACAACGGATATCAAGACAAACCAGCCTGAGGTCATAACCAGCACGCAGCAACTGAAGGATGATCTGCTACACACCGCGCTAAATGAACAGCGAATTATCGTGTTGGATCCGAGTATTCAATTGAGGTAACGCTGTATTGGTATATAATGGTGTAAAAGTCCATATACCGCCATGGGAGGATATTATGAAAAAACGTTTCTCTTCTATTCCTGCTTTTGCACTTGGCGCAATCGTCGGCGTGGCACTAACAGCAGGTACGGTTGTTGGCGCTGCCGTTTATCTGAAGGCCGTACCGTCCCATTCCAAGATCCTGGTCAACGGTTCGGAGGCCAAGCTGTCCGAGTCCCCCGTTGTCATTCAGAACAAGCTCTATGTCCCTGTCCGGGACTTCTCGGAAGCGCTTGGATATCAGGTCGGCTCTGTTGGTGCCGATCAGATCGGGATTATTCCCAAATCCTCGAATGGAGAGGCAATCCCGGTTGGCCCGACTACGCCTTCCGAGTCCGAAGGAGCACCTGCTCAAGAACGCCATTTGGTGAAAAACCTTGGCAAGCTGATCGAAGTGAACGGCGAATTGAATATGCAAAAGATTTATATTGTTATCGCTGCCGGTGAAGCGAAGTTGTATTCCCAAGACGAAGCAACCGGCAACGGCCTGCTGCACTATTTGATTCTAAACGGCGATTCCTCCCTCTACGACCCGTTTGTACAGATGGACGGAAAAGCTGGTGAGCTTGATTACAACCTGCCAAATTTCGATGGTCAGACACCGCTTCATCTGGCTGTCATCCACAAGAATGACTTTTTCATCGACAAGCTGCTGAACCAGCACAAAGTGGATGCCTCCATCCAAGACGCGTCCGGAAAAACAGCGCTGGACTATGCCGAAAAAGACAGCAAGCAATACAAAACGCTGACGGCCTACATAGACAAGAATAGCAAGTGATTTCCGAATACTGCACAACGCGTGAGTCCCACCGTTTACGGTAACCCCCTTTTCTACAGCACTTCATATTCTATCGGAAGCCCGCTCATCTGGCGGGCTTTTGTTTTTTGCGACTAAGGGGCTCAATCGCTGCTTCATTTCTTTATAGCCGAAAGTGTAACTTTATGCTCTGGTTAAACGTGTGTTACTTAGAGGGGAGGACATGAAACTGAACAGTCTGGAATCGATATATCAATATTACGTGAAGGACGTTTATCGTTATTTGTACTCCCTCTCCTATGATCACCATACGGCGGAAGACCTGGTACAGGAAACCTTCTATCGCGCTTACCTGTTCCTTGAGGATTGGAAGGAAGAACGAATCAAGCCATGGCTATTTCGGGTTGCCCATAACGCTTATGTGGATTATCAGCGGAAGGCCAGCCGCAGCATCGTGAGGGACGCTGGTTTTTTCGATCAGATGATCGACCGCAATACCCCGGAGAACATCCTGCTTCAGCAAGAAGCCCAAAGAGAAATCGGGCAATTGCTGACGGATATTCCGGAGAAGCAGCGGCAGGCGGTTATCTTGGTGGATTTCCATCAATTCTCCTACCAGGAGGCGGCGGATATTATGGGCATCACCTTATCCCATATCAAAATCACGTTATTTCGGGCCAGGCAACGGCTGCGGGAAATGAAACGAAAGGAAGGGACACTATGAGCGAAGAATTTAAACAGCGGCTGAAGGATTACGCAGATGGCCATTTGAGTGACGAGGAAAAAATCGAAGTAGAGCGGGAAATGGAAAAGCTGGAGGAATACCAGGCTTACCTGGATGAAATGATGGATAACACAAGCTCTATTTCTAATAGCGCTATGCACAAGCGCGCTGACGATCAGACCGGCCTCTCGCCCAAGAAAGAAAAGCGAATCGTGCGCAGGGGCAAATGGAAGGCCCGAATCTCGAATACGCTGACGGTTATTTCTGTGTTTCTGGTTGTATCCATCCTTAGCTCAATTGGTACAGCGTTATTCTACGGTGTCGGCGACCCAAGCCGAAACGATAAATATCGGGATGCCATCGCTTCCGCTATCTCGATATCCCAGCCTAACATCGACGTTCGACTCAACAGTCAGGGCAAAGTCTTCTTCATGCAGGAAGTGTATGGGGATATAGACAAGAAAGTAGGGAAAGAACGAGTGACCGTCGGCAAATATACCGTGAACTTCCTGTTCGGGCTGCCGTCGGTCGAAATGGATTGGAAAGAAGGCAGCTCGGGTATATCACAGATTTTCTACCGGCCGGATAGCTCTGCGGAGACTTCTTCCGCAAATCAAGAAGAAGATCCCAAGGAACAGTCGAAAGAACAGAACGCTAGCACCTCTTCCGCCAAGAGCGGTGATTGGTCCAGGCTTGAAAAACTCCCAGAGGGTACCGTGGCCGAGGCTTATGTATCGTTTAACCGCTTCTTCTCGACCGACGAGTTGCTGAAGCAGTTCGAGAACCGGGATATGGAGGCTGTCTGGTTTGCCGTCGATACCGGGCCGGATGACCGATTCGGCGGTCATGATGGAGTAATCACCGATCCTGTCGGCTTTCCGTCTTATCCCGTCTGGCATCATGACGATTTGACGATTACCTCCTATAAGGAAGAAAAACGCGGTTGGTTTGGCAAAATCGTGTCCAGCGGCGGGCATTACCCTTCAATAGACACCTATGGGGACGGGGAACTGCGGAATGAGCACTTCGTCAAATCGCTGCGGCTGCTGCAAGAGTATGACCTGATTGCCGACCGGGTGGCTCCGTTTGTTGACGTAGATGCTTCGTTAGCTTACGTGGAAAAGAACGGCGTTCGTCTCTATGGTGCTGTCATTACCGGCCCCGTTAAGGAGCTGTTGACCCTGCGTGAGGTATCCTGGGTCCGCGACCTGCGGGTCGGAGAAGTGCGGCTGTGGAATTGGACCGAGTGATGGTCTTTTGGCGAATGCCGTATACTTCAACAGGCTTGCTGACATGAATAATGTCAACAGCCATCCAGGCCTCCCCCGGACTACGCACGTCGTGCACCACAGGAAGCCATGCTCACGATGTACAAAATCACATAAGGGCAACAGCTATCCCGGACTCCCCTATTTTGAGCCCGGGATTTTTGTTATTCATATAAATGATTCAGGTCATGAATGATCTGCGCTGTCAGCACTTGCCTCATGTGACCATAACTCCATTTGCCGCTTCCTCTCCCGCTCCTCCCGGATTCGGCGGCCCCTCTCCATCGCTTCAGCAATATAGTCTCGCGGCTTCAGCTTCCCGTTGATGTTCAGCAAGATCCCAATCATTATGAGCTGCAGAATAGCAATAACAACCAGCATAAGATTCCTCCTTGAACATGCTCGTCTCTTCTTTGCTCTTCTAAAAACAATCCTAAATGATATAACACTTTCCCCGGGTGTAAAGTTGGTTCGTATCCGCGGGT
This sequence comes from Paenibacillus sp. FSL F4-0100, assembly GCF_037993005.1. NCBI lineage: Bacteria > Bacillati > Bacillota > Bacilli > Caryophanales > Paenibacillaceae > Paenibacillus > Paenibacillus sp. FSL F4-0100. The sequence goes on along the minus strand of NZ_CP150303.1, from coordinate 707,909 downwards.
TGCGCTGACAGATGTGTCAGAGCAAATCAGTGCAATTCTGGCGTGTGCCTCTGAAATTCATATCATGCCTTCATAAGTACTCGCATCCCATGGTTCTTATCCATATCCTGCGCTTTGCCAGACCTCCGAGAATCCGGTAAACTGGTAGGACGATAATCGAAATACGAAATGATTGGTGAATTTCATGACATCCATACCCTTCTATAAACGCCCATACGGCGGAGAGCGTCAGGATATTCCGTTTGCCAAGCTGGCTTCCTTCGAGAACAGCCAGGACCTGATCAGCGATGACGCGCCGGATGCGGCTTTTTTTCGCGGCTTGGAATCCCGGGGACTGCTGCTGAACCGCGCCCAAATCCAAGCTGTACGACATACCCAAGGACCGCTGCTTACGCTTGCAGGCGCCGGCTCCGGGAAGACCTCCGTGCTGGTCAGCCGGACAGGCTACCTCATTGCGGCCAAGAAGGTTGATCCGTCTTCCATCCTGCTTGTCACCTTCTCATCCAAGGCGGCAGCCGAGATGAAAGAACGCATCATGGCGCTTCCCGGCTTACGGGCTAGCGAAACCGCCAAAGTAACGGCCAGAACCTTCCACTCCTTCTTCTTGTACTTGCTGCGAACCCGTGGCTACAAGCAGGAAATCCTGAGCAACTCCAGACATCAGCAATTTATTATGAAGCGCATTCTGCGGGAAATGGGCTTGCAGGATAGCTACGAAGCTGAGACGCTGCTATCGCTCTGGTCTGCCCATCGAATGAGTATGACCGGACTTGACGAGCTGCCTGTCAAAACACCTGCAGAAGTCGAGCAAAGGCAAATTTTTGCCCGTTATGAAGCGTGGAAGAAAGACCATGGCCAGATGGATTTTGATGATATTCTGGTCATGTCCCACCGTCTGCTGTCTCAAGATCCCGGTTTGCTGGCCTCCCTACAAAGGCGGTACCGTTATGTCATGGTCGACGAGTTCCAGGATACGGGACTGCTGCCTTATGAGCTGCTCAAAAAAATCGTCGCCCCGCACCGCAATTTAATGGTTGTGGGTGACGATGACCAGACCATTTACGGCTTCAACGGGGCACGCAACGAATTCATCCTGGAATTCGACCAGACGTTTCCCGGGGCTAAGGTCGTGACGCTCGATATCAATTACCGCTCTCTCTCCTCGATCGTCGGGCTGGGGAACGAAATTATCCGCGTCAATGAACGGCGCCGCCCCAAGCAGCTGCGTTCGACCCGCAAGAGCAGCAGCGTGCCGCTGTATCTTCGTCCAGGCGATCCAGACCAAGAAGCGGAGCAACTGCTGACCCATATTACCGAGCAGGTCCGGGAGCACGGAAAGCAGTACCGCGATCATGCGATTCTGTACCGGACCGCGAACAACAGCCGGGCTATCTTTGAACAGCTCGTGATGCGGGAGATTCCGTTCATTCATTACGAGAACGGAGATCTGTTCTACGAGCAGTGGATTGTCAAACCGCTTATGGACCATCTGCGGCTGTCGCTGGACCGACGCAATTTCACGGCCATGGAGGGCATGCTCCATACGCTGTACATGAACCGGGATAAAGGCATGGCTTTCATCCGGCAGCAGGATGCTCCGCGTCCCAAGAAAGGGCCTCTATCGCATCTTCTATCCTTTCCCGGCCTGAAGGATTTTCAGATCGAGAATATTAGAGATCGCACAAAGCTCATTAAGGGACTAAAGGCGATGGAGCCCCTTCAGGCGGTACAGGAAATGAGGCGCCAATTCTATGACAAGTTTCTGGAGGCAGACGAGCGCCAGGAAATCACCCTCCATAAGGAATTCATACAGGAAGGTCTGGATGAGTTGGAGGCTTCAGCGAAACGCTTTGGGGATATCGCTGAGTTCGTCGAATTTGTCGATCGGCTGATCATCATTCATAAGGAAATGGCGGCCATGAAACGGGACGAACATGCCGATGCTGTCCGCTTAATGACGATCCATAAATCCAAAGGACTGGAGTTTCCCTCGGTATGCCTGATCGGGGCAAGCGAGGGCATTCTGCCGCATACGTCCGCTTTGGACGCCGAGCGCAGGGACGATCAGCGTCCGCTATCGGACAAAGAGGATAAGGCGCTGGATGCGCTGGAAGAGGAGCGCAGATTGGCTTATGTCGCTATCACTAGGGCTCGGGATGAATTGATTGTCAGTTCGCCTGGCTTTTATCGGGGGCGAAAAGCGGAGGTTTCCCGCTTCTTCCGCGATGTGTTCGTTACGGACGAGCAGAGCAAGCAAGGCAACAGCATACCAAGCAAGGGCGGCGGGTCAACGCCGCGATCGACGTTTACGGCAAAGCGTACGGTCCGCATAGAGACCTCAACCTCAGCCAAGCGCTCATCCTTGCCTTCACCTGCTGGGCGGGCAACGGTAAGCACTGCCAGCCAGAGGAGCCAACGCATCGGTTCAGGATCAGGCTCCACTCCCAGCTTACAGCATCAGACTGCACCCGCTGCAACGGAGATCGTCGACGTGTGGCTGTGCACCAGCGCCAATTGCAAAGGCTGGCAGCGAGTCAACGCGAGAATCGCCGCTGGCGCTCGGGATCGGGAGAGCAAGGCCTGTCCTTTATGCCAGTCGCCCATGAAACAGGGGCGTAAAGAAGTTCCGGTGCATCAGAGGCGCTAGGGACGCCTAATTTCTGGAGTCACCGAAAACAATTACATTGATCATTTTGCAATCATTAATCCATGTGTTTGTAGGCTGCTATCCAATATACAAATAAGGACCGCCCCTTATCGTTCTTCACCGAACGTAACAGGTCGGTCCTTTTTCTCTCCATTGTTTTATTCCTCCGATTTTGCAAATATATATGGAAGCGTATACAGAATAAGCTACAATAGATTTATGAACTCGCCTGATCCTTAAGCGTTGATACATACCAAGGAGGAATGCTGTCATGATTAAAGGAATCGCCCATCTGGCGTTCGATGTCGCCGATATGGAGAAGTCTCTGCATTTTTACTGTGATATTCTTGGTTTCACCCGTGCTTTTGATATTCCTAACGATCAAGGTGAACCCTGGATCGAGTACATTAAGGTGCGTGACGGACAGTTTATCGAATTGTTTTACGGTGGGCAACAGAAACCGGAGCAAGTAGAACGGCCCGTCGGATTCTCCCATCTCTGCCTCGAGGTGGAACATATCGAGCGCATCGCGGAACATCTCCGCAATCAGGGCGTGAAACTCGACGTCCCGCCGGTCCAAGGAAAAGACTTCAACTGGCAGTGCTGGGCCAGGGACCCGGACGGCAATCGGATCGAATTTATGCAGTTGGATCCCAAATCGCCGCAGATGAACTGTTAAGTATTAACTGGAAGCAGCTAACAGCGTGTCTTGACGCGAAGGCATCCCAGCAGCCGATTCCCTATTATTGCAAGGTCATCCCGTAAGCTTTGGGTTGGCCTTGTTTTTTCTTGTCCAGAATGTAGAGACAGGCAGTGCCATTAAACATCTTGCCAACATCTGTTAATCCGGCTACAATATAACCACCGAATTATTCAAATTTGAATAATATGTACATAGTTGAATATGGAAAAGGAGTATTCTTAACATGAATGCACAACAAAGCAACATCAAATTGGTCGTGGCCGGTCTGCTGCTCGGCATCTTCATGGCCGCCATCGATAACACGATTGTAGCCACGGCTTTATCGACGATTATCCGCGATCTCCAGGGCTTTGACCAAGTCGTCTGGGTAACCTCGATCTACATGGTTGCCGTAATGGCCGGCACACCGATCTTCGGCAAGCTGTCCGATATGTACGGGCGGAAACGGTTCTTTATATTCGGATTGGTTGTCTTCTTGATCGGTTCCGCCCTCTGCGGGATGGCCAACAACATGACAGAGCTTATTATTTACCGGGCGATTCAAGGAATCGGCGGCGGTGCTCTAATGCCGATTGCGTTTACCATCGTGTTTGACCTGTTCCCGCCGGAGAAGCGCGGTAAAATGACGGGTTTGCTCGGTGCCGTATTCGGTACCTCCAGCATTATGGGACCGCTGCTGGGTGCTTTTATTACCGATAGCGTCGGCTGGGAATGGATATTCTATGTCAACGTTCCAATCGGGATCGTATCCTTTATTTTCATCATGACCTCCTATAAGGAGACTCGTTCCCATGCCAAGCAAAAGATTGACTGGACGGGAGCCGCAACGCTTGTAGGGGCAATCATCTGCCTGATGTTCGGTCTGGAACTGGGCGGGCAAACCTATGCATGGGACTCACCGCAAATTCTAGGCTTGTTCGGGGGATTCATTGCTCTGTTTATTGCGTTTCTGTTCGCAGAGACCCGGGCAGCCGAACCCATTATTTCGTTCCAAATGTTTCGTAAACGCCTGTTTGCTTCGAGCAATATCGTTGCCTTGTTCTATGGAGCAACCTTTATCGTGGCAACCATCTACATCCCGATCTTTGTTAGCGGCGTGTACGGTGGATCAGCAACCAATTCAGGCCTCATTCTGATGCCGATGATGCTCGGCAGCGTATTCGGCAGCCAAGGCGGCGGTATGCTGACGACCCGGACTTCGTTTAGAAACATCATGATTCTGTCCGTCTTGTGCTTTATCACAGGCATTTTCTGCCTGAGCACGATAAGCCCGGATACGCCGCGCTACCTGTTGACGATCTTCATGGTCCTGACCGGCTTTGGCGTCGGTTTCTCGTTCTCCACGCTCAGCATGGCCTCCATCCATAACTTTGATGCCAGACAGCGTGGCGCGGCAACATCGACGAACTCCTTCCTTCGCTCCTTCGGCATGACGGTGGGGATTACGATCTTCGGGATCATCCAGCGCAACGGCCTTAACAGCCGACTTGCTGAAGCCGGAGGAAACGCGCCGGCCGGTGCCGAGTTAAATGCGGATGCCGTTCTTTCACCTGAAGTGATGGGGCAGCTTCCGCCGAACGTGCGTGAACAGATTACGACTTCCTTGGCGGATTCCATTGCGAATACGTTCTTGTGGGCGCTTGTGCCGGCGGTACTGGCTCTCGTGTTCGTGCTCATGATGGGCAACGAGCGGGTGACCGTGCCTGCCAAGGCTAAGGGAGCCTAATGTCATGTCGATGAAGCTGGCCATCCTGGGCTTGCTGCTGGAAGGAGACCATCATCCATACGAGATCCGGATCAAGATGAAGGATCGTGGCATGGATCAGTATACGAAGCTTCAGATGGGCTCTCTCTATTACGCGGTAGACCGGCTTGCCGAGAACGGATATATCGAAGCAGTGGAAACCATACAGAGCGATAGCCGCCCAGACAAAACCATCTACCGGATCACGGATGCCGGACGCAAGCTTTTTGAGCAGCTGCTGCTCAAAAAATTCAGGGACATCGAGCCCGTGCATCACCCGCTCTATATTGCGCTGCCGTTCTCGCGACTCGCGGACCCGGCCGTTCTGGCCCCGATCCTGCAGTCCCGTATCCGGGAAGCAGAGCATCGGGTGAACCAGGCATATCAATTATACGTGGAACACCAACATATCGTCCCCCGCAGCGCCCAGCATCTGATGATCGGGATGTATGAACATGCCAAGACCGACCTGAACTGGCTGAAAAGATTGCACGAAGATCTAATACAGGGAAAGCTCGGTACGATTGGTGAACCTTTGTTTCCTGTGGATGGGCTCAAAGAACGATAACTGCAAGAGGAACTCCATCCTGATAAATAACGTAAAAAAAAGCGGGCACTTCCCTCATTCCGGGTTGTGCTCGCTCTTTTTATATCGAAGCAAAATTTAGAACAGGACTTCATCCGGATTGGAGCCAAAACGTTTGTTTTGGTTCAAGCCGTCAATGGCTGCCATATCCTCCGCCGAAAGCTCGAAATCGAAGATGCCCGCATTTTCGCGAATGCGATGCTCTTTAATCGATTTCGGAATGACGATGACACCGTTCTGAATATCCCAGCGCAGAATGACTTGCGCCGTGGTTTTTCCGTATTTCTCCGCGATCTGCGCGAGCACTGGTTGATCAAGATTGCCCTGCATCAACGGACTCCACGCCTCCAGGACGATATTATTCTCGCGTGCATACCCTAGCAGCTCCTTCTGGGAGAGCAGCGGATGCAATTCGACTTGGTCGACAACCGGTACGACACCCGTTTCCTCGATGATATGCTGCAGGTGGCGGATCTGGAAGTTACTGACCCCGATGGAACGCACGAGTCCTTCCTTTTGCAGATGAATCAATGCTTTCCACGTATCGAGGTATTTATCTTTTCCCGGCCAGTGCACGAGATACAAATCAACGATATCCAGCCCGAGCTTCTTGCGGCTCGTCTCAAAAGCTTGCAGCGTCTTCTCATACCCCTGGTCATCATTCCACACCTTGGTGGTGATGAACAGCTCGTCCCGCGAAACTCCGGATTCGCGAATGGCTTGCCCTACGCCCTCTTCATTGCCGTAGATGGCAGCTGTATCGATGCTGCGGTACCCTGCAGCGATTGCTGATTTTACGGACTGAATAACCTCTTCGCCTTCTTTGGTCTTCCATACGCCAAGGCCCAGCCACGGCATTTTTACGCCGTCATTCAAAGTAGGTCCATCGGTAAAAGTTTGATTGGCCATTCTGAAATCCCTCCTGTTGATGTAATGCAGCGGTTGTAAAGTCGCTTTCTCCAGTATATCAAAATCCCAGTATCCCGCTCAACGTTACACCACTTGCCAGGTGTATTCATTTTTTAACTACATTTAACCGGGGTTTAAACTTCGTCCATTACAATGGAATGTATCTTATACGCCATTAGCAGCTAAAACAGGAGGATTCACGAACCCATGGAAACCGCTACGCTCATCGTTGCGATCACTGCACTCGCGCTCATGCTCATTCTATTCATCGGAAATATAATCAACAACGGACTCTCCGCCGTCTTCAACTTGAACATCCGTGCCAAAAAGTACGCCGTGGTGCTGTTAATCATTTACGCGGTGTCGATCAGCGGCTTTGCCCTTCTCACCCAGTGGTGATCTGTCTCAAATAGAAAAAGGGCCGTCCCTGTCAGAGGTATGTCGCCTCCGGGTTCAGCCCTTCATTCCTATCACGCCATATACAAAAGCATGCGCAGCGAGTCTAGTACCTGCGTCTAAAAATACCGAAGCTCAGCAGTCCGCATGACACCAAGAACAAATACGGCCCTGCCGCCGCCCCTCTTATTGTCTGGCCGAAGAAATCTACGGTTTTGGATGACACGTACGTCATCGTCAAAAATATAGCGACCAGCGCAAAAATGTAGGCAATCAGCTTGTTCATCTTCTTCTCGCGGATCACTTTCAAAAATGGATAAATGAAACATACGATGAAAAACACGCCGCCCTGCAAAAAACCATTCTCTGCAGCCACGCCGATATCCAGCCATTTAAAAAAGAAAGAGGCCAGCGCTAAACAGGTGGCTATAAAAATAAACTTGCTCCCCAGATCCCACTGCTTGAACCGAAATTTCATCCCCGTACACTCCCCTAGTGTCAATCGCCCGGATGCCGTAACACCCTATAGACAAACTTAGGGTTCATTATACCGGATTTTTGCGGTGGAGGGTAGATCAACTACAGGTCTGCAGCACTATTCAGCCATACCGTTTTGTTCGCTGCCGGTTGACGTTTCCCCTGCTTAGGTTCCATATCCGGATATCCGATGTATAGGAAACCCAGCATTTTATCTTCAGGCTTCAATCCGAACGCTTGATTCATCAGCGAATGGAAACACGGCTCGCCCGTTCTCCACACTGCACCCAAGCCAAGCTCATGAATTTGCAGGAGCATATTTTGAATAGCGGCAAACACCGCTCCGTACTCTTCAAGTTCAATCACCTTGGGGTCCGTGGACGGTTCGACCGCCACACCGATAACAACCGGAGCCCGGTACGCCTTCGTACGTCCTGACTCGCGTGCTGCAATTACAGCCTCTTCACTTGTATCATCACCACCTGCCGCCTGAATGTCACCAAGTGCGTTGCCGAGCACGTCGCGGCCCTCCCCTTGCATGACAAAGAATTTCCACGGCTCCGTGAGCTTATGGTTCGGCGCCCAGGTTCCCGCTTCTACGATTTGTTCAATCCATTCCTGCGGTACAGCGTCAGGCTTGACCTTGCCAAGGCTGCGGCGCGTGCGGATAGCTTCACTTACGTTCATATCTTATTTCCTCCTGAGCTATATATAGTTGGTTTTATTTTACATACTCCTAATTGAGAGCCTGTCTCAATTATAACAAAAAGCACACCGTATCGCTTCTAAATTGACCAGTTGAAAATTAATGAGCTGTTTTCAGTTCTAGAGCTTCATTTTACAATCTAGAATTATTGTAATTCCCCCTCTGTTTTACTAGCATTTGGTACGAAACGTTCACATTTCCCCTTTCACTTTTCATCTAGATTTCCATGCCATTATCTGGGATAATGATGTTTAACTCACACAAGAAGATTAGGAGGATGATTCATGACTGATAAGCGACTCATAACGCCAGAGGATTTGTACCGGATGCACTGGGTGAATGACCCTGTCGTATCTCCAACTAGTGGAGCCATAGCCTATGTACATAAATCCGTCAGCGAAAAGTACGACGGTTACCGTTCCCATATCCGCCTGCTTCCTGCAGAAGGAGACCAGGATGTTCCCTTCACGTCCGGCGAGGCGGATGCAGCACCCGCTTGGTCCCCTGACGGGTCGGAGCTTGCTTTCTTGCGCAAAAAGGGCGATAAGCCGCAGGTATGGATCATGCCTGCCAACGGCGGGGAAGCAAGGCCGGTTACCGACATGAAGCACGGTGTCAGCACTTTTAAATGGTCCCCGGATAGCGCACGCCTACTTGTTAGAAGCGAGGCGGAAGCAGCCGAATCTACGGAAAGCGAAGAATCAGACAAAGACGACAAAAACAAGCTCCCTGAGGAAAAAATCATTAATCGCATTAAATATAAAGCCGATGGCGCAGGATTGTGGAATGAACGTCGACATCATCTATACCTCGTAAATCCGGCAACGGAAGAATGCAAGCAAATTACAGAAGGAGATTTTGATATACATGCCTTCGCCTGGTCACCGGACGGCACCCGCATCGCATACAGCACCTGCCTTGCCACGGAGCAATTCCCGGATCCGGATTTTCGTTTGACAGGCGATGTGTTTGTCATGGACCTCGATAGCGGATCCGTAACCGAATTGACGGATGGAACCCTCTCGATCGGTTCCATTGCATTCACCCCGGACGGGCAGTATATGCTCATGCTTGCCAGCGACCTCAGCTGCGGTTTTGCCACCCTGACCAAAATCCACCTGGTTCCGCTATCGGGCGGAAAATCCCGCGTGCTCTTCACGGACATGGATATTCAGCTGGGGCACGCCGCGGTCAGCGACATGAGAGCCGGAGCCGGAACGCCTCCGCTGTTCAGTAAGGACGGCCAATCCGTATACATCCAGCTCAGCCAGGATGGCAGTGTTCATATTGGACGTTTTGCTCTGGACGGTTCATCCTATGAGCTGGTCGTATCGGGCGAACGAGAGGTGTACCAATTCGCTCTGACACCGGAGGAGAACGTGGTGTTCGCCGCTGCCGACCCGCTGCAGCCTGGCGATCTGTTCAGCTTCTCTATCGCTAAGAACGAGGAGAAGCGTCTGACAAACTGCAACGAGGAGCTGTGGAACGAGCTTACGTTAAGCACGCCGGAGTCCTTTACGTTCCGGACGTCGGACGGCTGGCCGATTCAAGGGTGGATCATGAAGCCTGCCGGCTTCACGGAAGGCACCAAGGTCCCAGCCGTGCTTGAGATTCACGGCGGTCCGCAAGCCATGTACGGACATACGTTCATGCATGAGTTCCAGCTGCTTGCTGCAGCCGGCTATGCGGTATTCTACACCAACCCTCGGGGTGGCCACGGGTACGGTCAGGTACACGTCAATACCGTTAGAGGAGATTACGGCGGACGAGATTACCAGGATCTGATGGAAGCCGTGGATTATGTTGTGAATACCTACACTTATATCGACGCTTCCCGTCTTGGCGTGACCGGCGGCAGCTACGGCGGCTTCATGACCAACTGGATCGTCGGTCATACCGACCGGTTCCAGGCAGCGGTAACCCAGCGCTCGATATCGAACTGGATCTCCTTCTACGGCGTCAGCGATATCGGCTACACCTTTACGCAGGATCAGATCTGGGGCAATCCGTGGGACGATCTGGAGAAGCTGTGGAAGCATTCCCCGCTCGCTTACGTGAAGGACGTCCATACGCCGCTTCTCATCCTTCACGGAGAACAGGATCTCCGCTGCCCGATCGAACAGGGAGAACAGCTGTTTATCGCTTTGAAGCGACTCGGCCGGGAAACTCAGTTCATCCGTTTCCCGGGTGCGGATCACAACTTGTCCCGAAGCGGCCATCCGCATCTGCGGGTGAAGCGCTTGAGTCATATCGTCCGTTGGTTTGTGGAGCATATCGAAAAATAAAACAAAAGAAAAACCATCCCTGTGCGAGCTAACGCAATGATCACTCGCATAAGGATGGTTTTTTGTATTGGTTCCGCCAGACGATGGCCAAAGAGAGTTGTAGTCTGCTGGAGGGCAGCAGATTTGCTGCCCAAAGTCCCATAAAAGGACTTTCTCGATCGGTGAGCGTGACTCTTTGCACTTCTCCAAGTCCCCTGCAAGAATCAGGACGTGTTGTTCGCGGACGCTGTTCATTTTCCCGCAGCCTCCTACACCCTCATATCAAATAGGACCGTACACCGTCTCGCCTGCCACAACTGTCTCCCGGACAGCCATACCCGATCCGTCTGAATCGCAGTCGAACAGCGTCAAGTTCGCCGGATTCCCGATCGTAAGCCCGCCCAATTGCGGCATAGCCAGTACCACAGCCGGGCGGATGGTGACCGCGCTTACCGCTTCCGCCAGCGTCATATCCGTATAGCGGATCGCATTCGCAATGCCAACGTCCAGCGAAGAAGCGGATCCGGCCAGTATCGCCGGATTCTCTACCGTATACAGGCGCCCGTCTGCCGTCAGCTCGACCACGCCTCCGATGAGGCTGCTGTACCGTCCGGGAGCCATGCCACCGAACATGACGGCATCGCTGACAAGCAGCGATTTGTCCCGTTTCGCCCGCAGCATCGCTTTCAGCACAGGGGGCGCCAGATGGTGGCCGTCCGGTATAAAGGTTGCCCATAACCGGTCGTCCGCCAACTGATGCCAGATATAGTTGGGGTGGCGCGGCAGAACGGTCTGTGAACCGTTCCCCAGATGAGTTGATACCGTCGCTCCTGCCTGCACCGCCCGATCGATCTGCTCCCCTGTAGCCATCGTATGCCCGATCGCCACAACCACGCCCGCCTTGACTAACTTCTCTATAAAAGGAACCGAGCCTTCGCGCTCCGGCGCGAGCGTCACCATCCGGATAAGCCCGCCAGCCGCATCCTGGAGCCGCTGAAACTCATCCCAATCCGGATTCCGGATATACTCCCTCGGATGCGCCCCTCGACTGCCGTCTTCACCGGATAGATATGGACCTTCCATATGAATGCCGGCAATAGAGGCACTTCCGAACTCCCCGGACTGGACATACCGGGACAACCCGCTAAATGCTTGACGCATCCGGTCATAACTGCCCGTGATGACCGTCGGCAAGTATGCGGCAACCCCTCGCCGATGCAGCGCACGCGTCACGCCTTCAATATCGCTCTGCGACGTCACGGTCCCATTCAAGTCGTATCCCCCGAAGCCGTTGACCTGCACATCGATCCAGCCGCTGCTGATCCAAGGTAACGCCGTCTTATCGTTCTGTCCCAACCGGCGTATAGCCGCGATCCGTCCGTCTAACGCCGCCTCTACCTCAACCGATTCGCCGGTATGCGGGAGCTTTCCACGCCACAACATAGGCGTCCCCCTAACTACGCCCATTGATAAATCGGCGCTGCCGATGCTTTATCCAGATACAGCATCCAGCTGGGATGCGTCTTCAGGATGGTAGCTGGCACCCGGTTGTCCACCGCGCCTTGAATGGTATTCTGAATGGCAGCCGCTTTGGCCTGATGAGGCACGACCGAGACGATATGGCGGCTCTTCAAAATCTGTTGGACTGTCATCGTTATCGCTTGCTTCGGCACTTCCCCATTCGATGCAAACCAGCCTTCCCTTACCTGCTGGCTCTTGCACGTATCGCTCAGGTTCACGATGGTATAAGGCGACTCATTATCAAAATCGGCCGGCGGATCATTAAAGGCAATATGCGCATTTTCCCCAATGCCGATCAGGGCCAGATCCACAGGAGCCTTGGCAATCTCTTCATTCAACCGCTTCACCGTTTCCTCAGGATCTCCTTCCCCGTCAATGAGCCATGCCTGGCCGACGTTCGCATATTTCAGAAAACGCTCCTTCAAATACTTACGGAAGCTCGCGGGGTGAGATTCCGGCAACGCGATATATTCATCCAAATGGAACATCTCGATCTTATCCCATTCCATATTCAGCTTCACGAATTGCGACAAAAACTCAAACTGCGACGCGCCCGTTGACAGGACGATGCGCGCTTTTCCTTTTTCCGCGATCGTGTCGCGGAGAATCGCCTCGCAAGCGCGGGCTGCCTCCAAACCTGCTTGATCCGCATGTTCCAATATGTTCAATTGCATAATGATAATTCCTCCTTGTTGTACAGCGTTGTAAATTTAAGCCAGAACGTCGCTATTCATAAATTCCTCCAGCCTAACCATGCGCTTCTCTACGCGGGAACGCTCGGCGGCAAAGGCCATCAGATGACTCTGTATCGACGCTTGGGCAGAAGTTGAGCTGTTATGCTGCCCCTGGGATCTGACCGACTTCACAAAATCCTCAATTAAGCGCATATCCCCGCCTCCATGTCCTACATGTCCTTCCGGATCGACGAGTTGGATCATTTCCTGCTTGCCGCTGCCAAAGCGGCGGATCTCGATCTCGTTGGTTTCCATCGTGGCCCGAATCTCGCCCTCAGTCCCCATAAGCTTGATGGTACGGTTGCATTTCTCCGTGAACGCGCTCATCGTGAACACCGCCGTAATGTCATGCTCGAATTCCATGCTGACGACTTGGTGATCCACGACATCGTTATCGCAATGGTACACGCACCGGCCAAAAGGACCCTCCAGCATCGCTTGGTAACGCGCTTCGTAACTCGGATCGTTGCTCGCGGCCTCGCCCTTCCAACCCGCATTCTCGATCAGATACGTATTCGGCGCATAGTACTGGCATTCATGGGATACAGGGCATCCATCCAGGCAGCGCTTCGGCGCGCCGGGCGGAGCCGATTCCGGACGAAAATGCGACAGGTGGCCATAGGAGGCAACGCTCAGGCATTGTCCTCCCGCCAGCCATTGCATAATGTCGAGGTCGTGACAGGATTTGGCCAGAATCATCGGGCTGGATGACTCGCTGTTATTGAAATATCCCCGCACGTACGAGTGCGCCTGGTGCCAATAGCCGACGTTCTCATTGTGCTGGATCGACATCAGACGACCGATCCGTCCTTCATCAATCAAACGTTTAAGTTCTTGGAAAAAAGGCGCATAACGGAGAACATGGCAAATCGTTAACGTACGGTTGAAGGCTTCCGCCTGCCGACCCATATCGATGCATTCCTGCCACTCCGGCGACATCGGCTTTTCCAGCAGCACATGGTACCCAGCTGCCAGCGCCTTCATCGTCGGCTCATAATGGTCCCGATCCCTCGTGCAGATGAAGACCGCATCCGATTGACGGGGGGCTGCAAACAGCTCATCCCAGCTCGTAAAGCATTGCTCATCCGCTATCCCGAACTTCGCTTGGCAGCGGCTTCGCCGCACCTCATCCGGATCGGCAACGGCAACAATCTGCATCTCCTCCGGTCGCTGGAGCGCATAACCGCTGTAAATCATGCCGCGAAGGCCGGCTCCGACCAGCGTGACCGTTAGTGGTTTTGGTTTACTCATGTCCTTCCACATCCTTTCCCTCTAGTTGCCCGCGATATTCTACCCGTGGTTCGTTCAGCTCGGAGGGATCAAGCATCTTGAACATGCCGGGAAACACGACGCTCATCGCTTCCTCCTCCTCAAGCTGCCGCGCCCTGACCAGATCGGCTGCGCTGCTCACAGGATGAATGGCCGTAACCGTGCCGATTCTTCGGTCAACCTCCGCGGCAAGCTGTACATACAGCCCTTCCCGACCCACCGTATAGAACGGGATCGCTCCCGCCTGCCACTCATCAAAGTGGGAGATAGCCTCCATGCACCGGATGACATCGTACGTACGCAGCGCAGCCAAACTGTCCCCGAGCCAGATCAAATCATCGGCAAGCTTATGCAGCACGCCAAAATAGGAATGCGCAGGTTTTTCGTATATCGGATAAGGCTCATGCGGACCGACTCCGGACGTATTCAGCACCAGTACGGCGCGGCCGGATTGACAGGCCTCCTGAATCCAGGCCCAGTGATCCTTCAATCGGCGAGTCCCTCCCCGCCAAACCGCAATGGTCAGCGGCTGCTTTCGTTCGGTTATAACCCCGGCCAGTCGGAATACATAACCGCTGTTCATGATGCCTTCCTGTGACCACCACAGGCGATAATCGGCCTCAAGGCCCTCCACTGCGCCCAGACGAATAATGCGCGGGTTCAATTCGCAAGGCTTGCGGGAGGCGTAGATTCTCTCCAGTAGCCACTGCCTTGCTTGATCCTGTCTTTGCTGCGTCGGCAGCAGCGACCGGTCTGCGGCCAGTTGGTCGCAGCGATCGGCATTGAAGTCCCGGATCGACCTTGCATCAGCCTTATCCCGGTACAGCTGACCGCTGGGGCTGCACCACAGTTGTTCCGGCGGAAGCGCCTCTATCTTCACTGCATGACTGGCGGCAACCTTCACCTCAAGATGCCGGACGAAAAAAGCCGCCGCCGCCGTGGCCAGCCGGTCCGTATAGCGGTGCGTCGAGGCGTCGGTCACAAGCTGCAGGTCATCGCGTTGACCCAGCAGCTCCCAGAAGCGTCTTCCTCGCTCCACGGTACGCCGCGTGCCTTCAATCGGGAAGAAGTCGTACTCCGCCGCCAGCACGATCAGCGGCTTCGGCGCAAAAGCGATAAGCAGATCCTCATGGTCGTAACCCAGCCCGGACAGACCCGGCCATACCTGCTCGGCATCCTGCACGCCGCCGGCATGCATGTACAGCTGCCGGTTCATGATGAATGTGGCGGGAGCCGCCGCCGCAATGCGTTCATCGCAAACCATCATCATGGCCGTCTGCGTTCCGCCGCCGGAGTTCCCCGTTACGCCGATCCGGGCCGGATCAACATCGGGCCGTTCGCATAAGTAATCGACGGCACGCATGGCATCGTGAACGAAATAGCGGGCTACGCTGTCGCCGAGCATATGACACTGAACGCCGTATTGCTGATGCTCCTTCGTTCCCCATATGACGCTTCCTTCCCGATCTTCGAAATCATGAAGGCTAAGGCGCTCGCCCTGCCCGATCGGATCGATTGCCAACACAATCAAGCCGGCCCGAACGAAGTGCTGGATCACGCGCTGATAATAGGCATCATGCTTCGCCCCCAGCTCGTGTCCGCTCAGAAACAGGACGGCCGCGGAACGTTCTTCCCGGTGATCGGGCAGGTACAGATTCGAAGTGACATAATACCCCGGACTGGACTCGAATATGACCTTCTCTACCTGAAAGCCGTCTCCACTAACGACACCCGCCGTATGTGCATTAAGCGGAGGCTGATGTTTGGCTTGCGCTCCATCATCACCTGTTTCTCCCGCTGCGCGCCCGGAACGGAGCCTGACGAGCGACGCGCCCTCTGAAGTCCCTTCTGCCTTTTTACTGATTCGTCCTGCCGCCTTGTTCGTGTATACATTCGGCAAAGAAACGCCAGGCTGTATCCTCTCCACGAATGACGTCCCTTCTTCCCTTTCCAGGTTGGCAAACGCATCAGGAAGCCCGCCGATGGACCTCAGGAAAGCCCCCCTGATCTCCTCCTGCCGCTTTCTCGCCGCTTCGGGTGTGACGATGGCATCCCGAATAACATCCCCGGCTGCAAATGCGGCATCGGAACGTTCAAACACATGCACCTTCAACTGATCCCTCGTGTCGTATAATGTGCAGATATACTGCTCCAGTTCCTGAACGCTGTTCATCTCGGTGAACTCCCGTTGACAAACTTCGGCGAAACGTCCGGAAGTTTCATCGCCCGGCCTTCGGCAATGGAACGATTGGCTGTAGCACCAATCAGAAGGGATTCGGCGCCTACCGAGCTATCGGCTTGTTGACCTAGAGGATCTTCGATTCCGCCTTCGAACAGCGCCTTGCGCAGCTTCGCATCCCCGCCGCCATGACCGGCGGCCGATGTATTGACCTCGACCACCTCTTCCGTGCCATCGGTTCTGAAGATATGAATCCTGCTCGCTTCCCCTTGCTTCATATCCGCGTTGCTGTATATATTCGAGACCTCGATCCGGCCTTTGCTGCCGTTGATCGCAGCGCGCCATCCCTCATAAGGGCTATAGGCGACGAGGGAATAGGTCAGCATCGCATTATTGTCATACCGGACATTGACCGACATCGTGTCATAAATGTCGATCCGGCTGTCAAACAGGCACCGGTCCCGGAAATATCCGTCCGCTTCTTCAGCCTGGCGATAGTATTTTTCAAGAAACGGATCCTTTTCGATATCCATATAGAAATCGCACTCGTCTTTCCGATGGCAAGTAAGGCATCGTTCTCCATGATCCTGCCGATCGTCCCCATACACCCGTCTCGTTCCAAAGGCATGGACCTCCACAGGACGGCTGTTCATCCACCAGTTCATGATGTCGAAGTGATGCGTGGACTTGTGAACCAGCAGTCCGCCGCTGTTCTTCATCTCGGCATGCCATCTACGGAAATAATCCGCGCCATGCCGGCGGTCCAGAAACCACTCCAGATCAATATGGTAGACATCCCCGATGACCTCTTGCAGCAGCAATTCCTTCACGGTCGCAAAATAAGGCGCAAACCGGAGGTTGAACGTAACCGTCACCCTCTTACCGCTATCCTGCTCCGCTTGCAAAATTTCACGGCATTTATCTTCATCAATCGTCATCGGCTTCTCGCTAATGACATCACAGCCGGCTCTCAAGGCTTGCACGATATAGGTATGGTGCGTGTAATCCGTGCTCGCCACAATGACAACATCCGGCTTCACAGCCGCAAGCATGCCGCGGAAATCATCATATACGGGAACTCCCCCGCATTCCTCGCTAAGAAAGCGCGCCCGCACCGGATTGGCATCATACACGCCTTCAAAGGCAACGTTCCCCTTCCAATCGGTTACCATCGGTTTAGCAAACATATACAGCGCTCTTGACCCAGCGCCGACCAGTACGTACTTCTTCATGTCGTAAGTTCCTCCTTCAGCCCTTCATCCCTGTCGAAGCGATACCCTGAACAAATTGCTTCTGCGCGAACAGATAGACGATGACGACTGGAAGCGTCGTAATGACGGCCCCTGCCATCAGCAGCGCTTGGTTGACGTTCTCCGATTTCAGGTAGAGCAAGCCGAGCGGCAATGTATATAATTCCTTGTCTTGCAGGTAAATCAGCGGTCCCAGCGTGTTGTTCCACGCCCCCATGAAAGTGAATACCCCTAGCGCCGCCAGCGCCGGCTTGCACAGCGGCAAATAAATTCTGAAGAATATGCCCGGCGGGCTGCAGCCATCAATCGTAGCCGATTCATACAGCTCTTTAGGCAAAGATTTGATAAACTGATGCATCAGGAAAATACCGAACGCCCCGCCCAGAAAGCTGGGCACGATCAAAGGGTAATACGAATTCAATGCGCCAAATTCCTTCCAGATGAAATAGGTCGGGATCATGGTCACTTGAGACGGAATCATTAAGGTTGCCAGCATGATCATATAGATGAGCCCCCGCAGCCGGAAGGTGAACATCGCAAGTCCAAAAGCCACAAACGCGCAGGAGATCAAGGATCCAACCATCTCGATCGAGACGATGAAAAAACTGTTCAGGGTGTATCGACCGAAGTCGACTTTATTCCATATCGTCACATAGTTATCCCAATTCATCGGATTCGGGATTAACTGCGGCGGCATCTGCGAAATGGCGCCTACCGTTTTCAGCGATGTGGACAGCATCCATATGAATGGGAACACCATGAATACCGCACCGACAATCAGTAGCAGGTACATGAGCACCTTAAGTAAGGGGTGAGTAGTCTTAGTCATAATGCACCCACTTCTTCTCAAAATACTTCTGGAACAAGGTGAAGCCTAGAATAATGACAAACAGCAGCCAGGCCGTTGCGGATGCCGGTCCCATTTTGAAGAGCAGGAACGCATCCCGGTACACTAGCAGGTTCGGAACCATGTTCCGTTCCGGAATTCCCGTGGTGATGGAACCGAACAGGCCGAGGAACACATCAAATGCCTGAAACGCCGAGATGGTGGACAGAATCATAACGAGATATACCATCGGCGTTACCATCGGGAACACCACCTTCGTCAACTGCTTCCAGCCGTTGGCGCCGTCGATTTGCGAGGCTTCCAGCACCTCTTTCGGAACATTTTGCATCCCGGCCAGGATCATGATCATGGATTGACCAACGCCCTTCCATACCTGAACAATCGCGATGCTGGAGACGACCATCAGCCAATTGCTGCTATCTATCCATTTCACAGGATCGAGGCCGATGGATTCCAACACCCAGTTGATGACGCCGTATTGGTAGTTGAACATCCACACCCAGACCACGCCGCCGGCGATCCACGGAGTAACGACAGGCAGGAAATAGAACAAGCGGAACAACCCCTTGGCCCGAATGGCCTGATTCAGCATAAAGGCGATCACAAACGCCATGATCGTCTGAATCGGCACGAAGATGAGTGCAAACATAAAGACATTTCGGATGGATACCCAGAATTCATGTTTGTTCAATACGCGCACCCAGTTATCCAGCCCGATCCAGCGCGGTGCGTTAAACAAGTCCCACTCCGTGAAGGAAATATATGTGGAGAATACAATCGGAAATAAGAGGAATACCACGACATTAATGACAAACGGCAATGTGAATATATAGCCCCAGTACCCTTGTTTCTGCATGACACACCTACCTTTCGATAGCGGGAAGAGAGGTGCAGCCCGATACGTCGTCAAGACTGCACCGCTCTTATCCCATGAAGCTATTTACTGGAGTCCAGTACGTTCTGAACTTTGGTATGAATATCTTTCACGCCGTCTTCAACCGAGACATTGCCTACCATGATTTCATTGACCACCTGCTGCACCAGAATGCGCCATTCGCTCCAAGTAGCATTTTCATCCAGGGTAACGCCGCCTTCGTTAATGCCGTCCGTGAAAGCCTCTTTGTTCAGCGGTTTGGTTGTGCTGTCCTTCAATTGATCCAGTGCCGACTTCTTCACGGGAAGCGTGGATCCCGTCTTAACGATCATGTCCTGCACTTCATCGCCGAGGTAATATTTCAGGAACTCCCAGGCGGCATCCTTCGATTCCTGCTTCGCTCTGGAGGAGACCAGCCACGTGTTGGCTACCATCGGAACATAACGTTTGCCGTCAACGCCTTTCGGAATTTTGACAACATCCCAGTTCGTATCGGCAAAACTCTCGTTCATATTCACCTGCAAGCTGTATTGGAGGAAGTACATCGCAGCCTTGCCGCTTGCGAATACTTCGAGCTCGCCGCCGTTCGCTTTTAGAAAGTCGATATCCGCAAAATATCCCTGGTCCAGCCCATCATACAGCTGCTGTAAACCGACCGCAGTCTTGGGATCGTCAAACCGCGATTTCGTCAGGGTATCGTCCAGGGCAGAGCCGCCTGCCTGCTTGATCCAAGGGAACCAGCCATTGGTTATGGAAAAGGATCCGATAAATCCGAATTGGCTCGTTTTGTCTCCTTCTTTGATCGTCAGCTTCTTGGAGGCCTCAATCAGGTCGTCATAGGTCCAATCGTCGGTCGGCACTGGCACGCCGGCTTTCTCAAAAACATCCTGGTTATACGCGAGTGCAATCGGGTTAATACCGTGAGGTACACCCCAGATCTTGCCTTCAGGCGTTTTGGCCGAGAACAAGCCATCGATGTATTCGTCTGCCTTCAAATCAGCTTCAATGTAAGAGGATAAATCCTCTGCTACACCGCGCTGTCCGTAGCTAAGTATGGTGGCGTTCTCTTGGAACCAGACGTCCGGCATGGTGTTGCCTGCAATCTGCGTGGCGATCTTGGACGTAAAGTCCCCCCATGGCGCTTCTTGAATTTCAACGTTGATGTGGGGATGGGAAGCAATAAAGCCATCGATAATTTCCTTACTCGTCACCTCATAACTGCCGGGAAGCCCAATCTTGAGCGTCACTTTGTCTTTGCTGCCTCCCGGTTCGCCCGGCGGAGTTTCCCCGTCGGTTGACCCTCCGGATGAGGAGCATGCCGTGAAAATCATCATAAACGCCAGCATCAGGGTGAATACCTTTACCTTTTTTGACATTGAAAACCCTCCTTTTTTGTTTAAAAAACAGGATTGCGTGTTTTCTGCTCCAACTCATACCAAAAGGCATTATTTTTATAGTAATCGATTTCTGTAACGAGTATAGCATGGAAGCCCTTTCTTGAATAGAGTTTTCTATTCTCCTTCGATGTTTTTTTATTATAAAAGTCTGAATTCAAGCGTTATATAAGGTATTCCGAGGTTTAATAGGCATTGTTTTCCACTTGTTGAATCAAGAGAAGGATAGGCAAAAAGTTAGTAATCGATATCTTTTATTATGAAAACAAATAAAGCCCGAGCAGTGATGCCCGGGCTTTATGCCATCCTTGTATTCACTTGTTTTCCCGGATATCCCGGACCGATTTTCTCTCCAGCAATTTAGGCTGCAGCATAACATCAAACATCGGACTATCGTCGCCCTGCATCATATCCAGCAGCATTTTGCAGGCCATCTTCCCCATCTCGTAATCGGGCTGCTTAATCGTTGTAAGCGGCGGATGAATCATCTGCCCCACATCAATGCCGTCAAAGCCCATAACTGAAATCTGCTCCGGCACTTGGATATCACGCTGTGACAATTCGTTGATCACCCCAAAGGCCATCATGTCGTTGCATGCAAAAATCGCCGTCGGCTGCGGCGAAGAATGCTCCAGCAATTTCTGCGTGAGCTGCTTGCCCGTATCGAATTCGGTAATCGCATTATACACTTCTTCGGTCGGCGACTCGACCACCAGCGGCTTGAGACCCACGTCCTTCATCGCCGACATATAACCCTGATGGATGCTTCGGCGACTTGGGCGATCCAGCTTGGAAGTAACGTAACCGATCCGTTCATGCCCCTTCTCCTGCAGATGCTTGGTTGCGATGTAACCGGCTTTGTGATAGTCGAACTCAATCTGGTTAATGTTATCCTCGTCGATCTTCTGATCGATGGCGATGACGTTCAGTCCAAGCTTCATCAACTGAGTCAACTGGCTCTTATCCTTGGAGATCGAGGAGATGATCAGGCCTTTGACCTGTTTCTCCATGATCGTCCTTAAATATTCATCTTCCAGCGCCGGGTCTTGCAGGGAATTGCATACGATAACCGTAAAACTATTCTGCCGAGCCACCTCTTCGATCCCGAATATGACGGAGGAATAGAATGGATTCACAATAGAAGGTATGATGACTCCGATTGTATTGCTGCTGTTCTTCTTCAGCTGTTTGCCGAGCATATTCGGAATATAATTGGACTCCTTCGCGATTTGCCGGATGCGCTCTTTAAGCTCCTTGCTGACAGGATAACTGCTGTTGCTTAACACGCGCGAAACCGTCGCCGAAGAAACATTTGCCATCTTCGCTATATCATGTATCGTGGTCGGCTTCTTCATAGGATCCCTCACTTATAGTAATCGTTTACTATTGTAAAGTATACAAATAGCTGACATAGAAAGCAATAAATCGACGAAAATATCCTCAACGCTCACGCCCCTGTTACCATCCGGTTGATGCAGAACTCCTCGGCTATAATCCGATTGGCAGGAATGTTATTTTCAGCCGCTGAATCTGACAGCCGCAAATAGCCATTTGTCTCTTCGTGCTTGCGAACAAAAAAAGACCGCCAGGTTATCCCTGGCGGCAAATATATTGGTGGAAGGAATTTCATGGTTCAGTAGGAATAAGGAGTAGCCAAATAGAGTAACTAAGATTACACTTCAGGTGTTCCGTAGGTTGCGAACCAACCCTTAATGGTATTGAAATCATCCGTAAAGGACAAGGAGAGCAGCAGCAGAACGCGGGCTTGTTGAGGGCTAAGGTTGTCACCTGAAATGATACCCTCTCCGCCGCCGTATACGCTGCCGGAGCCTGTACGGGTCGTTGTTACGAAAACCACCCCCTTCTCGATAGCATCCTTGCGGGCCGCGCTCATCTCTTTCGAGATGCCGCCTGCACCAGTGCCGGAAGTGACGATGCCTTTGGCTCCGTCTGCCACAAAGCCTTTAATCGCACCGCCGCCGGCTTCCTGATAGGAGATCGCAATTTCGACCTTCGCCAGATCCCCTTTCGAGATTTTGCTCAGGTCAAACACCGGTTTGCCTTGACCTTTCCCCCTCATTGCACGGAGGGGAGCCCGGTAGATACGGATATTCTCGTCATCGATATATCCGACCGCGCCCAGCATAGGCGTTTCGAACGTGTCGGTACGGTAGTCATTGGTCTTGGTTACGCCGCGTGCCAGATGAATCGTATCATTCAGCATCAGCACCGTGCCGAAGGAATCCGTACGGCCGCTTCCGGCAAGCTTGATCGCGTTGTACAGGTTCGCTTGGGCATCGGAACCAATCACCGTCCAAGGTCTCATGGAACCCGTGATAACGACGGGTTTGTCGCTTTGCACCGTCAGATCGAGGAAGTACGCGATCTCTTCCATCGTATCCGTCCCCGTCGTCACAACGACGCTATCGTATACCTTCAACGCTTTGTCGACGGTCCGGGAAAGATCGTATAAATCCGCCATGGTATAAGCGCTTGACCCGGAGTTGCCGAACTGGAGCGTGCTGATATCCGCAATCTTGTCCGTATTCGGAAGCTCGCCCACCATATTTTCAATCTTCAGCGTACCCGCCCGATAAGATTGAAAACTGGTGGCATCCGTCGATTGGCCTGCCAAAGTCCCGCCTGTCGCAATGACCAGCACGTTCGGCTTGGTCGATTGCTTAGAAGCTTCCGATAGTGGAGGTACCGTCGTATTCCTTCCCGGCGTTGCAGGAGTCTGTACGGGTGCAGCCGTACTAACCGTTCCTTTCACTTCCGTCACTGTGGCAGCATGTGCCGCATAGGTTCCAAGAGGAGATAAAGAAATAACAAAAGCGGTGAATGCAGCGGTACTCCAGACCGCTAAAGGACGTTTTGACTTTGGTTTCATTATGGCACTCTCCTTTTATGTAATAATACATAACATTAAAATATGTGTTCGTTAGAGTTATTCTATTTAATGTTATTTAATATAACAAATCGAACATGCAATAGGAAAAGCGTTTCCAATTAAAGATATCCATCATTATCATTTGATTTATGGGCATTTTCAATAAATTAAAAATAATATATCCCAGAATTAGGGAGTGCTCAATATATTCATTAGACCTTGATAATGTTATGTAACATTACATATTGTTATCTGCTAGCACTTCTAACCGATCTTTAATCACTTAAAAAGGATAGCCTCTCATCATTCGATTGGACTATCCTTGTTTATATCATAAACTGAAGCTATCTACTTACTGTCAGACTCTGCATTTGTATTGGTCGTAATATGGAATTCCTTCATCATGTTATGAAAACGCGCACCGAAGCCTTCGGAAGCCTCCAGGAAATACTGCTGCTTCACGACAAAGCTGCCGCCCTGCCCGTTATCAAATACGTAATACCGTATAACCGGATCATCCCACTCTTTGCCGCCGGTTCCGCCAACGGCACGCACTTCCCAGCCTTGAATCGGTTCATCCACCGAATTCGACTCGACCTTCGGATACTCTTGCAGCTCCGCCTGGATCCGATCCGCGGCGGTCTTTGGATCGATGCCCTCCTGCGAAATTTCCATGAACACTTCCGGATAGCGATCATCCGTCGGCTTCTCCTTCAATTCAATGCGGTCCACGCCCGATTCATGAACCATTTTAAACCGGCTCTCATCAATGTAAATGACGTAATCCGCACCCTCATGCAGCTGATCTACGCTTGTTTCCGGCGTGCCCTCAAGCTCCTGCTCGACCGTTTTCTGGGGAGCAAACCATTCCTTCACCTGATCAATAAACGCCTGAACCGGTGCCGTCTGGAAGCTGACGGTCAGCACAATAGCTGCCGCAGCAGCGGTTCCCGCAATCCATCCTGCCGCTCTTCGTCCCGAACGGCGGCGCCCTTTCGATTCCCGCGGTGCGAAGGGAGTCTCCGATTTCGCAGGCCGCTGGGCTTGCTCGCTATGAATCCGCTCTTTAATCGCTATCCAAATCTCGTCTTTATGTCGCAGCGCATCATTCGTACCCTTTTTCAGACCGTCTGTAATCTCTAGATCCAATGGATCACGTCCCATGCTGATTCCCTCCCCTATTCTTCAGTATCCATTCCTTCAGCTTCTTTCGAGCTTTGAACAATCTGGACTTCACTGTGTTGACGTTCAGCTCCATCATGTACGCGATATCCTTCTCGGTAACATCATTCAAATATTTCAAAATGACGGGAATCCGGTGCTGGTCATCCAGCCGCTGCACCAGCTCATATACCTCGCCGTGCCGGTCAAAATCGTAGGTGTCGTTCTCCGAGGGAAGATCCCTCTCCTCCGAAATCTCGGAAGGCACCACCCTCGCATGTTTCTTCAAATACCGGTTGCACTCGTTATAGAGAATCCGGTTGAACCATGGATCAAAGGGCCTGCTCAAATCATAGGACTCCAGATTACGGTAAACCCGGATAAACGTTTCCTGGACCACATCGGCGGCGCTTGCCGGACTCCCGGTGATTGCGGTTGCCGTTCGAATCGCCCGATCCGCATATAACCGATACAGTTGTTCAAACAGTTCGTCGCTGTATTCCATCTTTAATCGTTGTATAAGGTCGTTTACCACACCGTGCTTGCCTCCTTTCACTTGGCCAAACACTTACAATACCCCGGCATGCAGGTGAAAAGTTTTCGAGTACGTTAATTTTATAGTATGGCAAAAAAAGGATACCCCGATGCCGCACGGCCGAAGTATCCTTTTTCTATATTATAGCCCGTCATTACGCTTGCGCCGGGATCGGTTCCATTGGCTGTGCCTGATGGCTCGCCGGCTCTACCTGCTCTGCCTTTCTCAAGTGCTTCTGCCCGCGCCAGCGGAAGAAGGACAGCATACCCCGCAAATACTCGTCGGCAATCATGCAGGAGTATATGCCGATGAGCCCCCATCCCATGTGAATGCCAAGTACATAAGAGAGCACGGTAGCGACCAGCCACATCGAGCCCAGGGAAATATACATCGTAAACCTCGTGTCTCCGACGGCGTTAAGCGAGTTGCCGAGGGCCATGTTGAGCATTTTGCCCGGCTGGAGAATTAGATTCATGCCCAGGAGCGATGCGCCTATCGCAATGATCGTCTTATCGTCCGTAAACAGCCCCAGCAGCTGCTTCCCGAACACATACAGAAGGAAGGCATTGACTACAACATAAACAGCCCCGACGCCCAGCGCGCGATACGCGCTCCGATAAGCCTCCTTGATCCGGCCCGCGCCAAACAGATGCGCGATCTGAATCTGGGCAGCCATCGCAATCGAAGAACCCAGTAAGAAACAGAAGGATTCCAGTGTATTCATATACGTGCGCGCAGCCAGCTCGGCAGCGCCCAGCGTTGCAATGAAGGAATAGATGATCAGCTGCGTGAACACCCAGCAAGACATATTGATGCCGAGCGGCCATCCAATCTTCAGAATTTCGCCGAACAGCGGACGGTTGAACACACGGAACTCCTTCCATTTGATCCGATATTCAAATGAACGAAGGAATATATACAGCAGTAAGAGCACAGCGAGCAGACGGCTGACCACCGTCGAGATCGCGACACCGGTAAGTCCCCACTGCGGGAACCCGAAAGCGCCGAAAATAAACCCATAGTTCATAACAACGTGAATGATATTCATTCCGATCGCGACATACATCGGTGCACGCGTATTGCCGGTATTCCGGATGACGGTGCTCATCGTAGCCATCATGGCAATCAGCACCATCCCGCCGCCGACAATGGAGATATACGTTCCGGCAAGCGGAAGCAAATGGTCCGGCAGTTGGAGGACCGAAGCGATGGCCTCCGGCATCGCAAATAATATCCCGCTGCACACCAATCCGATGATCGTGGTGACACTCACCGCCATGATGCCGATCGTTCGGGCATCGCCCGTTTTATGCGAACCGATCTTCTGAGCGATGAGAATGCCGGCACCGCTGGCAACCGTCATGAACAACGTTGTCATAGCCTGAAACAACTGATTGGAGAAGCCAACCACCGCAACCGCATCATCGGAAATCCGGCTGACCATCAATGTATCCACCGCTCCCAGCAAAAACTGCAGGAACAGCTCGATGAATATGGGCCATGCGAGAACCCATAATGTAAATTTGTTTGTGTTTTTATCCAACATTCCAACCTCCGCCCATGATGTAAGGGTTAAACATAATTCATGATGAAACGGTCTTTAACCTTCTCAAATTATAGATGGTATACTGGAGTTATAATATCATTTTCCGAACGAAAACTATCAAAATTCAAACCTCGAGAATTACGAAAGGGCTTTCTTATGACAATCCTGAATTTTACCGTTCCGCCGCTGCCGGAATATATCAATAGCGGGCTCACCCGCGCTCCTATTCACAGCGGACATCCCAACCGTAAAAACATCGGTATCTTTGACCTGCTCGTGGTCATGAAGGGGGAGCTCCATGTCACGGAGAATGGCATTCCTTATGAAATCGAACCCGGCATGTTCCTCATCCTGCGTCCCGATACGCATCATTTCGGCACGAAGGGATGCACGGTGGAGACCGATTATTACTGGCTTCATTTCCAAACCTCCGGGGAGTGGCATGCGGACGAGGCATGCCAAACGCCTAGAAGAGAAGAGGCTCCGGAGCTGAAGGCGATGACGCCGAACTATTTTTCCGTTAATATCCCCCAATTTGGCACCCTTCCTCAACCGGAAAAGGCCCTGGAGCTCCTGGCTACCATGTCTTCGCTCGTTCAGTACGGTCACCAGGCCAAATTTCTATGGCGGCAGCAGGTGGTGTTCCAAGAGCTCATCGAACAGCTGGCCGCCGCACTGGATACACCGATGTCCTCCCCTTCCTCTGCCTGTGCCGAGCAGGCCGCGGCGTATCTGCGGAAGCATTACCGTGAGGAGTTCAAGGTGCAGGATCTTGGCGAACGCATTAACTTCCACCCTGTTTATATCGCACGCTGCATGCAGAAGGAATTCGGCTGTTCGCCTGTTGAATATTTGCAGCGCTACCGGATCGAGCAGGCCAAAATGCTCCTCATGCAGACGGACTACAGCATCAGCCGGGTCGCTGAAGAGGTCGGTTTCAATCATGCAGCGTACTTCACCTCCTGTTTCACGAAGCAGGAAGGGATCTCGCCGCGTAAATACAGGCAGCGGTTCTTTATGAATTAATTCATTTTTACGCAAAAATCTAAGAAAGTGACTTGCAACCTGTGCGGGAACTCTTTATAATGAGAATTAGCCATATGATAATGATTATCATTACCGGACAAGTGAGAATGTGTTGAGAATGGACGTTTGAGCTCCTACACGCTTCGCTTGGAGAGTTTATATATAAAGGAGAGCCGATTGACTTATGAAGACGACTTCCCGCCGCTGTTCTCTGCAAATCGATGATTATCTAGACCTGCTGAACCTTGCGATCCAGCTTGGAGATGTGAAATGGCAGAAAGAAATCACCCGCAAAATGGAAATGACGCTGTCCACATTAGAGACTGCAGCTCAATAAATAACATGGGGATTACATAATCCTGCATATAGAAAAGACACCCGATCGCGAATTCCAGGTATGTCCCAGGAAAGCCGATCCGGTGTCTTTTTTTCTGTCATCCATATCGTTCTTCTCTGGGTCCTTGGATTCACTAAATTACTTCTTCGTAGTAAAACCATCCAGATCATGCTTTAACCGGTTGTTAAGCGCTACCAATTCGCCGTAATCGGAGATGTCCAGGTTGACTTCGCCCCCCTCAACCGATTCCGAAACGTAATAGACCTTGTACATCAGAGGAATCAATGCTTCCGAATCCCGCATAATAATCGCGTATTTCTCGATATCTTCGTCCGAGAAGCGCCCGTTCTCCACATAACTCTCCCTTATGCTGTCAGACAGAGCCAGGAACTTTGCAGCGATGGGGTTAAGCAGCTGAGAACGGACGGCTTCATCCGCTGTCTTGGAATACGCCTCGATAGCTGCCAGCTTCAGCCGTACTTCTGCAAGGCGCGCTTCATGAAGAGGCATGGACTTCAACTCCAGAATGTCGGTGTAATGACTCCATATTTGAAATAGAGATGTGCCCAATATGCTTTGCAAGGTCATTTGTGTCCCCTGTTCGATCTTCTTCTGATGTTCAATCAGAAACACGGTGCATACCAGCACCAATGCTACAATCCATACCCAGATCCATTTCGCTGCTTTCGACATAACGCACCTCCGATTTTTCTATTTTACCATATTAAGGATAAAACGAGATGCGATCTATCGTCGCCAGCGCAAAAAATAAAATCGATCCCGCCAATTCAAGATATGCGGCAGGACCATGCCAAAACGTTAGCCGGACTATTCATGCTGCAATCCCGCACCCGTTTGTACCTTGATCCGGTATTCATGCGGCGAGATCCCTTCCAGCTCTTTGAATACGCGCGAGAATTGCTTGGTGTTCTCGAAGCCGACCGCTTTGCCAATGTCGGCAAGCTTCATGGCACCGTCCTGGAGCAGGTCCTTGGCCTTCGTAATCCGCAGCTTCTTAAGATATACCACAAAGTTCTCACCCGTATGGGCCTTAAACGCTTCACTGAAATAAGAATAATTCAAAGACACATAATTGCTGACCATCGCCATGTTTAGCGGCCTGTGATAATTCTCCTCCATGTAACTCACCGCTGCCTTGATCTCGGAATGCTCACTGTGGGCGGAACGAATCCCTTTAACATATTCATTCACGTGCAGCAGCAAATGCTCCAGATTTCTGAAATAGGTGTGAAAATGACGGTAATTGTCCATCGTTCCCACCTTTCGGTATAGCTTCAACACTTCCACCATGGATTCCCCGTACACACGGAATACCTCATCCAGCACCTGCTCATTGATCCGCTTGCTGACAAACTCCAAATAATCGATGGCCACATGCGGCATATCTCCGATATGGAAAATATCCAGCAGCAGCGCCTGGATCTCCCGCTCCCGCTCTGTGCCGAGCATGTTGCCCAGCTTGCGGATACTCTCTTCCGGCACCGGATACGTGCGCAGTTCTCCCTGAATATCATCATGGCTCATCAGCTTGACGTTGGGATGGATGAATGTATAGCTCAGGGCGGTCAGCGCCTGAATGTAACAGATGCGGATATCTTCGATCCGGAAGCCTTCCCGGCTAATGCCAACGAAGAGCCCGTCCATCTCCCGCTCGGTAAACTGCCGTGCCAGCTTCTCGAATTGCCCGTCCGGACTGCCGATGAGCACGACCCTCCCCTTGCTGTCCAGAAAGCAAGCGTTGATCCGTCCTTCCACTGAAGCCCTCATGTTATCAATCAATTGCTTCAGCTCATCCTTATTCATGGAATTGCCGTCTTCATACTTGTATTTCATCACCGCTACCCGGAATGGCTTCACGAATGATTCAAACCCGATTTCGCTCGCGGCAGCCTCCATGTCCATCCCCAGCCCTTGGGGCAGCTCCAGCAGCTCCTTCAGCCGATGGGTCTGCAGCTGCTGAAGATATAATTCACTGGCGGCCACCTGGTTGTTCACTTCCGCTTGCCGGACCAAGGCTTCTTCTGTCTTTCGGAGGGCAGCGAACAGCTCATCCCGTCGAATCGGCTTAAGCAGGTACTCCTTCACCTGGTAACGGATCGCCGCCTTCGCATATTCAAAATCGTCATATCCGCTCAGGATTAGAACGACGGGTTTAACACCCGTTGTTTCTTCCAGTCCAGCAAGCGCCTCAATGAGGCGTATCCCGTCCATGACCGGCATCCGAATGTCTGTAATGACGATCTCGGCCGGTTCTTCGCGGAAGGAATCCAGCGCGTCCTGCCCCTGGGCAGCCAAGCGGATCTCGTATTGATCCGGGAATTCCCGTTCAATCATCGTTTTCAGCCCATACCGGATATTCTTCTCATCATCCACGATCATCAGACTTCTCATGTCCACTGCCTCCTCCTGTTAACAGAACCTTAGGGAATGTCATGGTCACCTGCGTGAACTCCCCCTCTTCGCTCTTCACTTCGATTCCATATTCATTCCCGTAGAACAACCGGATTCGCTGGTGCACATTCCGAAGTCCGATTCCTCCAGCCTGCACTCCACCTCGCCCGTAATCTACGGAGGGGAGTTCCTCGTTGTCCGCCGTTCGCAGAATCTCGCTCAGCCTGCCCAGCCGATAAGGCTCCATCCCGATGCCGTTATCCGTGACGTTAATCGTGATCCGGTTCTCTTCCCAGGCAATAGCATCGATCTTGATCCGCTTCTCCTGATCCGGGAACTCGGGCCAGGCATGCTTGACGGCATTTTCCACGATGGGCTGCAGCGACATTTTCAATACCTCGAGCTCCATGAATTCAGACGGAATGTTAAGTTCAAGCCGGATCGGCTCATCAAACCGGATATTCATGACATCAATATAATTGCGAATATGGCGAATTTCATCCTTCAGTTTGACGTACTCCCCCGACCATTTGAAATTATAGCGCATCATCCCGCCAAGGGAGGTCAGCGCGTCTGAAATTGTGCGCTGCCCCTCGATTTCGGCCAGCATCTTTATATTTTCCAGCGTATTGTATAGGAAATGAGAGTCAATCTGGCTGTGCAGCGTTCGCAGCTCCGCTTCCTTGGTCACCGCTTGCTTGCGTACACCCTGGGCAATCAGTTCATTGATGGTGCGGATCAATTTGTTAAAATGATGCGCCAGCTCTCCCACCTCGCCGCCGCCCTGGATGGCAATCGTCGCGGTCACTTCGCCCTTGCGGACTCTCTTCATCGTCTCCGTTAAACGGCGTAAACTCTTCAGGATAATGGAATTCAGGTAATACGTAATGATCGACAGCAGAAAAATCAATACGATGTTCGCCGCGATAATCTGCCCCTGGGCTTTGGATACGTTATTCAGCGCCCCTTCCAGTGAAACGATATTCAGCACATGGGCATGAAGCCGTTCCATCGGTGTCGCAATCAGCAGGAACGAGGAGCCGTTTAAACTGAACCGGGCATGTACTGTTTTCTCGAAGTCACCCGCCTGCTGCTTCAGATTGGCGAATTGGATCGCCACCTCATCTCGGAGTCCCTCGTGACTGGTCATAAACGATTGGCTTCTGTCCATGAACAGCTGTCCTTCCTGATCGACAATGACCATCTGTGAGCTGTCATCCACGATACCGGCAAAGGTCTTCGGAGCAAAGTGCTTGAGCAGCATATCCACCTGGATCACGCCACGGTAACTCCCGCTAAGGACTTGGCGAATCAAGGACACCTTCGGCAGCTCCTCGGAGGCATCGGCAGCGTAACGCTGCAGAATATCGGGATCGCTGTAGTTGAATACCCAGAGTTCCCCACCGTTCAAATCCTTGATCTTAGGGAACCACGGCTCGCTTGCGATCCGTTTCTCCTGGAAAATGATAGGCCACATTTCCGTTACGTTGGAATTATTCGTATATAACCGAAGGTGCGTGATATTCGGATTGTTGGTTTGGATCCGTTGGATATCCTTGAAGGGCCCCCAAGCCAAATCGATTAACCACGCCGGCTCCGGTTCTTCATTGATCCGGAGATAATCCTTGATCCCGTCATCCGAAATTGCCAGCTGAGCGGCCATCTCAATCGCCTCAATCTGGTTCAGCATGTTCATCTTCTCAATTTCTAACAGGAACGAGTTCTGGTTGAGCGCATCGCTGATATAGGTATCGCGGATCTGCTTAAAAAAATAGTTCGATACGATAATGCTCGGAATGAGCAAAATCAAGATATACGCAGCAACCAAACGACTCTGCATCGACCTGCGGCCAAACCAATAAGTAAACGATTGAATAAGCGATCTTAATCGTGTCATCATGACTGTCACTTCCCGTTTTCTATGTATGGCCGCAGCCGAGCCATGAATGGAAAGGCGGCATCAGCCGATCGGATACCCTCCTATATTAGCTCGTGATGCGACAAAAGGCACCCTATTTCGACAAAATCGATAATAGGGTACCTTGAGTCTTCATTTTGTTCATCTGCCTGAGCGGATCATCCTTACTTCAAGAATTCCTCAAGCTTCTTCACGTTCTCTTCGTATTCTTTCTGTCTGTATTCCTGCACTTTCGCAAATCCCAGCGATTCACGCTTCGCTTGGTAATCGTTCCAAATCTGATCGAACTCGGCATCCGTTTTGGCAAAGATCAGCTTCGGCAGAATTTTACCCCACTCGTTCAACACCTTGTCGTTGATGATACCTTCCTCGGAGCTTGCATCCGGATCCAGTTGATCGAATTGTGAGAAGCTCTCGGTCTTTCCACGAGTCCAGTCTTCCATCTGCTTGAACGGTTCCACGGCCGGAGGCGCCCAAGGCTGCGTAACATTGTTATCCATCATCATCCAGAAGGTATGGGATGCTCCATACTTCTTGTCGAATGCGCCGCGGTCGCTGTTCAGCAGCTCTGCAACCTCTGGCAGGAATTGGTCTTTGCCATCGATCGTATCCCATGTCACGCCTTTCTCGCCAAGGTAAGTATCACGCTGACCTTCTTCGGAGATCAGGTAATCCAGGAAGCGAATGGCACGCGCTTTGTCTTTTACGTTTTTCGAGATCAAGGTTACCGTCCAGCCGGAGATCGAAGGACCCGACAGCGTCGGCTGATCCAGATTGGTGTTAGCCGGCCCATCCACAGCGATATAGACGGAATTCGGATCGTTTGCATACAACGCGTTCTGCTGGTTCGCCATATCGCTGCGTTGGTACAGCATCGCGAAATAGCGTCCCTGTGCGATTTTTTCTTCCATCTGCGGACGTTTATCCACGAAAATATCCTTAGACATCAATCCTTTTTCATTAGCAAGACGCAAGGTTTTCAACCATTTTACATATTCCGGATCTGTTGAACGGTCATTCAATTTCCCGTCTTTATCCTGTGGAATGGCAAGGAAGTTCTGCAGGTAACCCTCCAAAGAGCTGTTTCCTTTTTCATGGAAATCATGCAATCCAAACGGAATGAGTGGCTGCCCGTTCACATCCGGGAACATTTTCTTGGCGTCCTCAAGCGCTTTCAGGAACCCTTCCGGTGTGCGCATATTAGGGCTTCCCAGTGCCTCATACATGTCTTTGCGTACCAAGAAGGTTTGGTTCGATGTGATGTTGTCGCCAAACTTCTCATAGTCCTTCGGGGATGAGGAGGCATTCGGATAACCGTAAATGTTACCATCATCCTTGGTGTACCATGACACTTTCGCAGGGTCCGTTACCTTATAGAAATACGGATCATATTGATCAGCCAATTCGTTCAGCGGCAGGACCAAATCGCCTTCAATCATCTTTTTGACAGCGTCTTCATACCACCCTAGCGTAATAAAATCTGGCAATGTACCGGAAGCGATCATCGTATTCATCTTCTCGGCTTCGTTCCCCGCAGGTACGATCAGATTAAGATTAACCCCCGTCTTTTTGGTTACGTATTGAGAAGTAATGTCCTCGCCCCATTTGTTCGGGAACCAGGCAAAGTTGATGTACCAGTCAAATGTAATCGGGGAGGTGTCGACTTCCCATCCCGGCTGATCCTGAGTCAATTTTACTTCTTCTGCCGGCTTTTCTTCCTCTTTTTCTTTTTCCGACGCGCCGCTATTATCA
Source organism: Paenibacillus sp. FSL F4-0100 (assembly GCF_037993005.1). Classification (NCBI taxonomy): domain Bacteria; kingdom Bacillati; phylum Bacillota; class Bacilli; order Caryophanales; family Paenibacillaceae; genus Paenibacillus; species Paenibacillus sp. FSL F4-0100. The sequence goes on along the minus strand of NZ_CP150303.1, from coordinate 673,832 downwards.
CCGCCGGACGAGCATGCTGTTGTAAAGGCCATGACCAGTGCGAACATCAACAACAGAAGGCTCTTTGGCTTAAGCATCTTGCTCATGTGTTTACCCCTTTTCTTATTTAAAAATATGATTATATAGAACTCCCGCCAAATTAGGCAAGAGAAGCTACCTGTAAGAACTTCCCCTCCCCCCGGGAGAGGGAAGCTGCATGATCAGACACCGAGAATTAACCTTTAATGGAGCCGATCATCATCCCTTTGACGAAATACCGCTGCAGAAACGGATAGACGAAGACGATCGGCGCCGTCGTTACAACCATGGTTGCCATTTTGATCGATTGGGAGGTGACCGTCTTGGCAACGCCGCCCGGAACCTGAGCCATCATCTGATTGGAGCTGGATTGTGCGACGACCTTATACAGATACGTCTGGATCGGCTGCAAATCCGTATTGTTGATGTAGATGACGCCGGTGAAATAGTCATTCCACTGGTACACCCCATGAAACAACGCGATTGTCGCGATAACCGGCATCGATACCGGCAGCACCACCCTTAGGAAGATCGACCAATCATTGGCCCCGTCAATCTTTGCCGCTTCCTCCAGACCGTCCGGAATTTCCCTGAAGAAGGTCATGAAGATGATGAGATCGAAGAAACTGAACATGGCTGGTATGATGTAAACCAGGAAACTGTCAAGCATATTCAAATCCTTGATCAACAGATAAGTAGGAATCAGTCCGCCGCCGAAAAACATCGTTACCGTTCCCAGCAAAATATAGATTTTACCGCCAATAAGACCCTTTCGCGAAAATGCATAAGCCACCATGGCGGTAAAGAGGACGTGAATGAACACGCCAATCACGGTTTTGGTTACGGTAATGCCCATCGCCGTCATGATGCCAGAGCTCTGGAACACCGCGCTGAAATTCTCGAGGCTGAACATCCGCGGCCACCAGTAGATCCCTCCGCGCATGGCATCCTGCCCGTCATTGAAGGCATTCACCAGCACGTACCAGATCGGGTAGATCGTCAGAAAACATACGATCAGCATGCCGAAATTATTGAATATATCGAAGAAGGCTTCGCATTTGGTTCTGCGTTTAAACATGGATTATTCGTCTCCCTTCTTGCTGGTCTCGCTAGAATAGTGATGTGTCGTTCAGTTTTTTGGTCACCTTGTTCGCGATCAACAGCAGGATAATCGCAATGACGGACTTGAACAATGCAACGGCTTGCGCGTAGGAGTAACGTCCGTTCTGCATCCCGGTGTGGTACACGAAAATATCGATGACGTTGCTCGCGCTTTCGTTCAGCGTGTTTCGGAGCACCAAAATCTGATCGAAGTTGGAGTTCAGCACACCACCAACCGCAAGAATGAAGAGAATGGATATGGTCGATTTGATACTGGGAAGGGTGATGTACCACATCTTCTGAAACCGACCTGCGCCATCAATCGTCGACGCCTCGTACATTTCAGGCGAAATGCTGGCAATGGCCGCCAGATAGATAATCGCGGACCACCCAAGCTCCTTCCATATATCCGAAGTGATAATAATTCCCCAGAAGTATTTCGGTTCGGCCAGGTAGGTGATCGGCTCATCAATAAAATGCAGAGCCAGCAAGATATTATTGATAATACCGATATCCGCGAGCCAGGTCATCAGAATGCCGCCCAGAATGACCCATGACAAGAAGTGAGGCAAATAAGAAATCGTCTGAATGGTCCTCTTGTAGCGAACGGACCGGATCTCGTTCAGAAAGAGTGCAAAAATGATCGGAAGCGGAAATCCAATAAACAGCTTCAGCAAGCTGATCCCGAGCGTGTTCCGCATCACGTTCGTAAAGTCCTCGTCTGAGAAAAACTCCTTGAAGTGCTCTAGTCCAACCCATGGAGCTTCGCCGATGGACTTCACGATATTGAATTCTTTAAATGCAATGATGACACCGTACATCGGAATGTAGTTAAAGATGATCATCCACGCAACGCCGAGCAGCGCCATAATTTGAAGATGTCGTTGGCCGTAGAGTTTCCTGAGCCATCTTTTTCTGTCAAGCTTCTTCTGTACAGAAGGCTCCATTACGGGACCGACACCGGTTTCGGAAACATCGGCATGAAGTTGATTTTGCATGGTTATGACCTCCAGGTTGATCCTATCATTTTGAAAACCTTTACATTCTCTATGTTTATATTGTAGATCGTCCTTTCTCTGCATGAAAGGTTTCAGATTTCGTTTCAAGGGGCTCATTTTTCGGGTAGGCTTCGGCATTTACGAAAAAATGCATCCTGAAAACGAAATATTGCGCCCTGTGCTCATTCCAGGCACAAAAAAAGGCATGAACAGCAGCCTCCATAGCTGCCATTCATGCCTTCCCTCTTGTTAACGATTGTTCGCCACAAGCGATCCCTTGGATCGTCGCGGCGACGTTTATCGTTTATATCCTCAAGTATATCAAACGGTTCCCCAGTTATTCCCCTTTGTCTTCCTCACGTTGTTCCTGTTTGCTTTCGTGTTCCTGTTGGTATTTCTCACGCATCAGCTTTTGCATGATGAATTTCTCCTGATCGTTCAAGCCGCCTTGGTTATCCTGGCTGATCATGTTGTCAATGTTTCGCTTCAGTACCTCGGTTTGCGTGTTCAATACATTTCACTCCTTTGAATTTTGCGTCCCTTATGCTGTAAATCATTCTGAATGAGAATGAAAGGGTACAAGTATTACTAACCATTCTCCTTCCAATGAAACAGAAATAGACGGATTTACCATAAAATCCGAAGGTAGCTTCAAGAAGAATTTGTGTTTGCCCAGCGCTTTCTCTAGGTATTAGCTGCTATTTGCGCTCGATCTGAATCCCCTTAGCCAGAGATTTCTGTTGTTTATTGGTATTAACTAGCTGCGGCAGGCTTCTCGTTTCTTTGACCATAGGGGATTGACACAAATGGCATACTGGTTCCGTGTCGAACGCAAAATCGTCCCGCATCCACCCTTTGCAGTCTTCCTTCGTGCATGCCCATACTTCTGTTATTTCTTCAGGAATACTCTCCATCGAGTTTTTACGCGAATACATGAACGCTCCTCCTTATTCTCGTCTTAGAAAATAGAAACGCCGTATAAAAGAAAACTGCCCTTAATGTCACACATTAAGGGCAGTTTTCAATTGTAATTACAATTTAACAACGTTCTCAGCTTGTGGTCCACGGTTTCCTTCAACAATGTTGAATTCAACGCGTTGGCCTTCGTCAAGCGTTTTGAAGCCGTCGCCTTGGATCGCGCTGAAGTGAACGAATACATCGTTACCGCCTTCAACTTCGATGAAACCAAAGCCCTTTTCAGCATTAAACCATTTAACAGTTCCTGTTTGCATGGGGGAATCCTCCTTGATATATATTTACATGACCTTTTTTCTTCGCAGACGGAATAAAAAAATTCACATATTGCACAAGGTTACCAGAAATGACAACCCTCTACAATATGTGAATTCAGGTCGATTTCGATATTCATATCTTAACACATTTTACTGCCGATAGCAAATACCAATGCAAAAGATTCTGCGGAAAAATTAAAGTTATTTTCTTCGGCATCATTCCGATTAGGCATGAGTAGGCATATACAACTCCCGGCATATGCCGGGAGCTAGATCTTGAGCAGGTTTTTCACGCCGTAAACGTTTACTTTCGTAATTCCTCCAGCGTTTCCTTCCAGCGCTGCAAGACTTCATCCGGGTCGTGCAGTTGAAACTTCACGGCCGATTTAATATCCGCATACTTCGCGATATCCTCGCGAACAGCCACTACCTCGGCCTCAAAACGCTGCAGCGGATGCCGGGCATCCGGCAGATCGGGAAGCCCTTGAAGACGCAGCCGAACATAATGGGCCGCTCCATCATGAATCGCCACCAACGTACCCTGTCCGGACCGAAGAAGATTGCCAGTCGTAGTCGTCCCCTGCCATAACGCAAGTCGTAGCCGGTTCCGGTCTAAGGCCAAAACCTCCCCCACGCTGAGCATGGCCGTATGCGGCCATCCATCTTCCGTTGCGCTCAATAGCATCATCGCTTCGTGCTGCTTCGATTCCAGATTACTTCCATCCAGCCATTGGTACAGCCCTTCCGATATTGCGGCCTGTTCCGTCATAATGCCATCTCCCCTTCAACTTATAAATTTAAACGCGCTTCGGTAAATTCCAGCCAATCCAGCTCGATTCGGCCCTTATTCACCATGAACACCAGATCCACAGGGCCTTCCACAATCGGCATAGCCTCAGCCACCCTATGGATGCGCCACTGTCCTTCGCCAGAGTCCGACAAGGAGATAAGCTCAGGCTCCCGATCCCCGATCTGGAGCATCAAATCCACCGTCCCCTCGGGAATGCGTCCCCGAATGTCCAGATGAAAAACGTCTGCGGAAGCGCAATTCGCATCATAAGCGAGCCAATCTCCCTCCCGGAGCTGCACGCATACCAGGTTATCCTCTATCCATGGCTTGCCGCCTTCCGGAGCGTAGCTTGGTTTCTCCGCCTTGCCCGTCATCATCCGCATCGGAACACCGTCATGAACCCGGAGCCCGATATCCTGACTGGCCTTCGCCTCAATATGATAAGAGACACCCTCACCCCGATATCCGTAAAACTCTGCCGGAATCTGAATGGGCAGCCGGCGCAGCAATGACCGGGATACGTTCGGATAAGCATCGCAGGCTGCCAGTGGAAGATGATCCAGATATTCGCCCAGAATCGCTTCCGCTTCGGCTGAAGAGGGCTTCTCTCCGCCTTCCAGGTAACCCGTCAGCTTCTCCCAGCCTTCCGGCATGCGGATCGAGAACGGCGAGTTTTGAGTGTTCATCTTCTTCCAGGTCCAGAAGTTCCAGGATATGTTATGATCCTCGAACAACCGGAATGCGCCCGTATACCACTGCGGGTTGTTCTCGCCGCCTTCACCCATGAAGATCGGCACATTCCATTCTTCGCGAAGATCCAGATACTTCTGAATGCTCTCCGTGTCGGGATTATTCCAGTACTTATGGAACTGCAGCATCAGGTTATCGTCAAATTTCTCGTCGAAAATGCTCCAGTCCGTTGACCAGTGGACACCTTCCAAAATGATCATATGGCGCTTGTCCACTTCGCGTATAGCCGCGGTGATTTCCTTATACAGCGGCATCACCCGATCATGATACTCGCTGAACCAGTCAGGCAGCGGCTCGTTAAGCAGGTCGTAACCGGCCACGATCCACTCGTCTTTATAGCGTTCTGCCAGCATACGCCACAGCGCCACGGTTCGCTCCACATTCAGCCGATCCGTGAACAGCTCCGGCAAATCCCGCTCGGAATCATCGATATTCGCGCCGGTCTGTCCGCCTGGCGCGCCATGCAAATCCAGAATAACATACAGCGAATACGTCCTGCACCAATCGATCACCCGATCGATGAGCTTCAAATGGCCTTCGTGATATACAAAAGGCGGCTGCTGTCCTTCCGCCATCATAAACCTGGCATTGATCGGCACCCGGATGGAGTTAAAGCCCTCGGCAGCGATCTGCCGGATATCGGCTTCCGCGATATAAAGCTCATAATAGGCTTCCCAAAAAGCCGCCGCCTTTTCCTCATCGATCAGGTCCCTAACCATGCCTTCGATGCGCCGAGGTCGGTCTCCTTGCTCCGGCATCTTCCACATGTACCCTTCCGGCAGCAGCCAGCTGCCAAGCCCGACTCCCTGCAGCAGAATTTCCTGACCATCTCCATTAACTATGCGCTTGCCGTCCGCCTTTATGAAACCGTTTACTAAGGAATCTCTGCTATCCTTCATATTGGCACTCCCTCGCTTTTCATGTCTGTAACGAATGTAATTGACCTGTACTTAGCAACGTCTTCGTACCACCCACAGACCGAGTATCAAACCAAATATAGCATGACATCCCAGATGATAAGCCTCATTCCGAAAATCAGGGAATCATTCTGAAATATCGCCACTCGGGCAAAAAGAAAAGGCGCTCTCCTCTTTGCGAAGATTGCGCCTTTTCCACTTTATCGAACTTACGATGATGCCTCCGTAACCGGCTGAGCCGGAACAGGAGGATTTGGTGATCTTCCCGTCCGCAAACTGCCCGGCAGTTTGCCGAAAAAGATCCAGGTCCAGCCCCCGAGAAGGCTAATGCTGTAGACCACCACATACGAAACCGCCAGTGCGCAGACGAGCCCGCCGGCATACCACGCCAGCATCAGCCAGGAATTCTCCGTCTGCGGAGGAAAGTCCCGGTAGAAGAGCAGGACCAGCGGATGCACCAGATAAACGCCGAAGGAATACACCCCGAGCCGTCTGAATCCGTTCAACCACCATACCCTCTTATTCCCGAATACCAGCGCGACCTGGAGCATGACCAGGGCAGTGGTTAACGTATGCACATTCCAGAAGGCATCGTAGAGCAGCGGATGATATTCCGTCCCTAGCAGCCGCTGATTGTATCGCAGGCCGATATGCACCAGGGCGGCGCCCAGCCAAATCGCCCAGAGCGCGACCCAGCCCAGCTTGCGCAGGGCCGGTCTTGCGGCATGCTGCGCTGAAGTCAGCCAATCCTTGACCCGGTCATAATAAATGCCGATCCATGCCCCGAGAAAATAATACGACAGAAACGACAGCGACCAGCTGTTCCGGTTCGTTACGTCCCACCAGGCATCATTGCCGATATAGAACACCCACTGCAGTACAATGCCGACCAGCACGCAGACCGCCGCGAAGCCGCGGAATCGCTTCAGCAGCATCAGTACGAGTGGGAACAGCAGATAGAACTGGATGTTAATGAAGATGAAATATAAGTGCGTGTAAGATTTCCCCGTCGCCAGCTTGGGCCAGAAGCTCTCCAGCATTGCCGCCAGATTTGACTCCCCCCCGCGATGATACCAGGCCACCGTAAAGAATAACACCGAGAACAGCAGATACGGTACCAGAATATACATCAGCCGGTTCTTGAAGAACCTTGCCAAGTCACGGCCTTTGAACGGGCGGTGATAATAGTTATAGAACAGCACAAAGCTGCTCAGAAATATGAAAGTCGTCGTTCCAACCTTCGAGAATATGTTCAGGAAGTTATACAAGCCAAAAAAATCGTCCCCGCGCATCTGAACTGTGGCGAACGACGTCGCATGCACCATCAGCACGCCCATCATCGCAAAGCCCCGAACCAGGTCGATTTCAGTTATTTTTGCACGTTTATCCATGTGGCCTCCTTCATATGAATACGCCCCCTATTATATCTCACTCCCCACCGCTTGGATACTAAATTTTCCTAAAAGTGGCATGGAACAAGCTCCCTTTGCCATACCAGTGTAAAAAGGGCCTGGCACCAAGACAGGTCACAAGCTTACATGCATGCAAGCGTCCAATTCGAAATGAATAGGAGGGGATTTCTACTGATTGAATTTAGCCGCGTCAACAAATTTTTCGGAACCTTCCATGTTCTGAAAGAAATCGACCTAACCATTTCCCAGGGGGAAGTCGTTGTCATCGTTGGACCTTCCGGCTCCGGTAAAAGCACGCTGCTTCGGTGTATCAATCGGCTCGAAAGCATTACGGATGGCGAGCTTGTCGTGAATAGCGTCAAGCTGCATGACCGAAAGATCGACATCAATACATTTAGGCGAGATATCGGGATGGTCTTCCAGCATTTCAACCTGTACCCGCACAAAAAGGTGATCGACAACATCATTCTCGCACCCATGAAGGTGCTGGGGATGTCCAAAGCGGAAGCGACGGAAAAAGCGATGAAGTACCTGCAGCGAGTCGGAATTGCGGACAAAGCGGATAGCTATCCTTCCCAACTCTCCGGTGGTCAGCAGCAGCGGGTGGCGATTGCCCGCGGATTGACCATGAACCCGAAGATTATGCTGTTTGATGAACCGACGTCCGCACTCGACCCGGAGATGATCGGCGAAGTGCTGGATGTCATGCGTTCACTCGCCCATCAAGGCATGACTATGGCCGTGGTTACCCATGAGATGGGTTTCGCCCGCGAAGCCGCAGATCGAATCGTCTTTATGGACGAAGGCCGGATTATCGAGGATACACCCGCCTCCGATTTTTTCAATCAGCCGCGGGAAGAGAGAGCACGGGCGTTCCTGAGCCGCCTGCTGCATCACTAACCTGGGCTTGGTGCGTAGGGGTGGAAAAGGAATTGTTGCTTTGCTTTTTAGGATTGTCATGGTGGCTGCCACAAGAGACAAGGAGTCCACGCTCGGACAACGCGCCGTTAGGAGTTTGCTTGTTCGAGAGAATTCATATCTTTAAGGGGGATCTGGTGTATGAAGAAAAGATTTACGAGACCATTCCGATGGAGTGCGGCCCTTCTGGTGTTAGTGATGATGCTGGTCGCATCAGGGTGCGGGGGTTCCGGCAATACGGATACCCTCGAGGCGATCAAAAAACGCGGCAAGCTTGTAGCTGGCGTGAAATATGATACGAAGCTGTTCGGATTGCAGGACCCTGCCACCGGCAATGTAGAGGGCTTCGATATCGACATCGCCAAAGCGCTGGCCAAAAAGATTCTCGGTGACGAGACCAAGGTCGAGCTGAAGGAGGTTACCTCCAAAACCCGGATCGACATGCTGAAGAACGGGGACATCGACATCATTATCGCCACGATGACCATAACAGAGGAGCGCAAGGAGCAGGTGGACTTCAGCGATGTGTATTTTGAAGCCGGCCAATCCCTGCTGGTGAAGAAGGGCAGCCCGATCACGGGTCTGGAAAGCTTGAACAAGGATACGAAGGTGCTCACGGTAAAGGGCTCTACCTCTGCGCAAAATATCCGTGAGAAAGCGCCCGACGCCGTCATTCTCGAATTCGAGAATTATCAGGACGCCTTCACCGCACTCAAGGCGGGACAGGGCGATGCCCTGACCACCGACAATTCCATCCTCCTCGGTATGCAGCAGCAGGACCCGAGCTTTGAGCTGGTCGGCGGAAACTTTACGGATGAACCATACGGCATGGCCATCAAAAAAGGGAATCCGGAGTTTGTGAAAACCGTCAATGAGCTGTTGAAGGAGCTGAAGGATAGCGGCGAATACGACAAATTGTATGAGCAATGGATGGGCGTGAAACCGGAATAACCGCAAGCATGTAATGGTCGGGCCGGTCCTAAGGCATCATGGCTCCAATCAGGTTCCTCCCTTTTGCGGGGCGGAACTGCCTGGCTTCTTTTGACCGGCCACCCGATCATCATCCCCCATTGGAGGTGAGGCATTTTGACCTTGTGGGATTTTAACATTCTGGTCCAGCATTGGGATCAATTTATGGCTGGCCTGGGCCAGACCATTCTCGCCAGCCTGCTTGGGCTGATAGGCAGCTTGGTGCTGGGCACCTTGATCGCCATCCTGCGGATTGCCCCATTCCGCATACTGAAAGCCATTGGCGCCATCTATGTAGAGTTTATCCGCAACATTCCACTCCTGGTGGTTGTATTTTTCTTTTTCCTGGGCCTGCCCTCTCTCGGCATACCGGTTGACCCGTTTACTTCGGGTACGCTTGGGCTGATGGTGTACACGGCTGCTTTCATTGCCGAAGCCATTCGGGCGGGGATCCAAGCGGTGCCCTCCGGACAGTCGGAGGCGGCCCGCTCTTCCGGGCTGAGTTATATCCAGAATATGCGCTACATCATACTTCCGCAGGCGATCAAAATCGTACTGCCGGCCATCGGCAACCAATTGATCAATTTGGTCAAGAATTCCTCGGTCCTCGGCGTTATCGCCGGACTCGACCTGATGTATTATGCCGATCTGATTAACCTGAGCACCTTCAAAGGCATTCCCGTCTATACGTTTGTAGCCCTGTTCTACCTGCTCCTGACCATACCGCTCAGCCTGGCCGTCCATTATATGGAGCGCCGCTTTGCGAGAAGCAATTGACGTTAAACGCAAGTTTGCCCAATAAACAGGAGGTGGCATGAGATGGATTTTATCGGTGCGTACTCCTGGCCGAATCTGCGATATCTCCTTCAAGGCTTTTGGATCACGGTGCAGGTTGCCGGCTTATCCATTGTGTTCAGCTTCATCATTGGAACCGTGCTCGGGACTGTGAGATATACGAAAACGCCCTTCCTGTCGAGGACAACGGCCTTTTTGGTGGATATAATCCGCAATCTGCCGCTGCTGCTGATCATTTTCTTCATCGGCATGGTTCTGCCGCAGACCGGGATTCGAATCCCCACTTTCTGGGCGGCCGTCGTCGGCCTGAGCATTTTTGAAGGAGCCATGATCGCCGAAATTGTCCGCAGCGGCCTCGTATCGGTGGATAAAGGCCAGATCGAAGCAGCCCGGGCGTCGGGTCTCTCTTATATGCAGACACTGCGGCACGTGATTCTCCCGCTAGCGCTGCGCCGGATGTCCCCGCCCATGGTGAGCCAGTTCATCTCGCTCATTAAAGACACCTCGCTCGCCGTGATCATTTCGCTGCCTGAGCTGATGCGCAACGTACAAATTCTTAGCGGTTCCAGCTATGACTATGTTATTCCCGCCCTTGTTTTTGCGTCGTTGCTGTACTTCACGCTGAATTATCTTCTGTCCATCATCGCCAAACGGCTGGAAGCAAAGCAGATCTAACTGCTATTCCCGCTCACATGCTGGACCGCTAATCATGATCGTGAAAAAAGCAATCGACCCGCGATACGCGCGCCCAGGTTCAATTCTGCTCCGCAGCCATTTTGGCTTGCGGGGTATTTGCGCTTCTGGCAGAAACTAAGAATTCAATACTTAATCCTCCTCGGAGCCATTTTGCGTCGAATTTATTTCCAAGCAACGCTGCAACAATGGTGAAACCCTCCTCGTCTAAATACATAATCATCCCGAAAGGAGGCGTCGATATGAAAAAAGGGTTTCTCGCCATGATCGCTCTTTCCCTTACTGTCGGATTATGGCTTGGCGCAGATCACTCCACGGCATCCGCATTGTCATGCGTGGAGCCTCGAAAGCTTACCGAAGAATTAAAAACCTCGGATGCGGTATTCAGGGGCACGTTGGCCTCGTCCAACCCTAAAGCCGATATATCCAAAAGCAGCTATGTATTTCAGGTTGCCGAATGGTGGAAAGGAGATTCTGATTCCCCTACCGTCACCCTTTATTCCAATGGCTGGGAATCCTTTGAAACAGGCAAGGAATATATCGTGTTCGCCGACAAAAGCGGGCAAAAGCTCAAACCCCATCTATGCGGAAATACGGGTCCCTCCTCATCCGTTGACATGACTTCGCTGGGGAAAGGCATCCAGCCCGAGGAGCCCGCTCCTTCAGTCGAAAGCCCCTGGTCCGGCGGCATCCTGGCAAGTTTGATTGAGCTTATTCGCTGGCTGCTGGGGAAATATTAATCCGCGAAAAAAATACAACCATTCTCCTGGCCATACGTATACAACGTATAAGAACTGCGTTTAGACGACAGGAGGATGAGAATGATCAAAAGATTATTGTTGATTTCACTTGTACTGGGAGTTCTCTCCGGCTGCTCCTTGGTGGACAGCGTGAACAATTCTTTGGATTATACAAAAGAAGCTACCACGTTTATTAATGAAACATCCCAATTTGCCGAGTCTATTCCGGAGCTTGCCCAACAAGCCGCTACGAATACAGATGCCAAGGAAACGCTGACCAAGGAACTCGAAGCGATGAAAACCCGGATCTCGGAGTTTAACGGCATTGAAGCCCCTGCTTTTGCGCAAAACATCCATGAACAGCTGGTCGGTTTAAATGACACGCTGCTGACTGACATCAACGGCTACATGGATCAAATTCAAAACGGAGTGACCGACTTCCAGAATTCCAACATCGTTCAAACCATTACTAAAATAAACGAAACGATGGATATGCTCCAAAATCTTCAGCCGTAATTCAACCAAGCCCATTGACGATAATATAGCAGCCCTGCTCTTGAACTGTGACCCGATTTGGTCATCGTTCACTTCATGAGCGGCGCTGCTATATTTGTCTTCACTATGTATGTATTCCATTCCTCACTTGAAAAAAGATTCCAGATTGGCGGTAAGCGTCTGCTTTACCACATATTGAATTCCGTCTTCGCTAGGCGCCATAATCCAGTATGTCCCTTGGTAGCCTGCTTCATGCTTCGGGTCCCAAGCCACAATGAATTGCCATGTGTCGCCAAAGCTTTTATTATATTCTTCTCTATAACTCCCGGCCATATTCTCCGGCGGAACCGATTCGATTGAAATATGCTGCACGCTTTCAAAAGACTTCATCCATTCCGTAAATTCCACCATGTCCCGGGCATACTGACCCGAAAAGTATCCCTCGCCCCCACCGGACATCTCATAAAAGGCTTCTGCATCCTCCGCCTGCGCTGCCTGGTACAGTAAGGAAACGGTCTGCACCGGGTTCCATACAGGCTGCTTCGCTTTTGCCGCAAGAAATTCCCTATCTTCAGCCGTATGCTGGATCTCTATCGCGATAAGTTCTTCCATTGTCGCCTCTCTTCCAAGCTCGTAGGCACCGGGATAGACCGTGGATTGCTCTACCACTTTAAGTCCATCCGTAAACGCCGTCACAAACCACAGGTTATGATCGCCCTGACTAAGCTCTTCCAGCACAATTTCGGCTTGGCTGCCGTACGTAAGAGCTAACATCTGACGGCTCTCCCGATCCAGCCCTTCTCTATCAAAAAGCTTGAACCGTTCCGGTCTCACTTCACGCTTGCCAGCCTCTTCGAATAACACCTTCAGCTTGGCGGGGGACATACGAACGCTCGGAATGTCAGCATAACGGAAATATAATGTAGAATCGTTAGCCTGAAGCGCCTCATACATATTGAGAACTGCTTCAATCGGGTCATATTTGGACTCCCCCTCTGGCGACTCCGCTTCTTGCTTAACCTGGTGATTGCTTTGATCTTCCGGCTGGAATGCCGTACGCGAGCTTACCGTTGCCGCTGCCGGCATTTCCGATGGATTCCCAGCTTCTCCTGCGCTCGGCTCGGCGGCAGTCGATCTATTTTGCGGTATGGATCCCGGTACCTCCTTCGTGCATGCCACCAGTAACATAATTGTCATGACAGCCAGCACTATGATCTGTCCGGATCGCTGATACGCCCGCTTCCTCGTCTTCATTTCGTTCACCCCCATATATAATGAATACAATCGTATTTAGGATTGGCGCTGCACCGATCTCTTTATATTCATCATCGTCAAAACGGAGAGGAATGTTTATCAAAGCGGATGAAAAAAAGCTCCCGTCAGATCTAAAGACCTGCAGCGGGAGCTCCCTCTCATATCATGCATCATTTAAAATTGATTATAGCTTACAAATTCCAGTACGGGCTTGCGGTAACCCCGGGGACGTGGTTTTCTTGCATCTTCCTTGCCGATCGCGATCAGCATGGCAGGCACATAAGCATCCGGGATATCCAGTTCCTTCTGCAGAGCCACGGGATCAAAACCGATCATCGGACAGGTATCCCACCCCTTGTCCTTGGCCACCATCATCAGCAGCATCGCGGATAGACTGGCATTGCGAATGGCTTCATCCCTCATAAAGGATTCTCCACCCGCTTCATAAAAGTTCGTGACGGATTCAACCGTCATGTCATATTCGAGCTTGTCGATCACGCCCAAATTCAGAAAGCCCTCGTTCATTTTCCCGATTTCCCGGTAGGCCTGCTTATTCCCCAGCACAACGACAACGGCCGATGCAGTGAGTATCTTATGCTGCTTGTTGGCGGCTTCATAAACTTTGTGCTTGATATCGGGATCCTTAACTACAACATAGTGTGTATGCTGCAAATTAAAAGCCGAAGGTGCATATTTAACTTCATTAAATATATCAATCAAATCCTTATCCGGGATTTCAATCCCTTCCATAAACAGATTAGCCGATCTCCGGCTCTTAATTAATGTTGTCAGATCACTCATATCTGCACGCCCCCATTATCGATTAGTTAAAGATTACTGCATCCAATGAATATGCACCTGCACCCGTGAGTGCCAGTGCAACTGCGACTGCGATCAACAGCAGATTATACTCATATCCATTCGCTGTAGACCAATACCCGTTCCGGCCATGCACCTTCACAATTGCACCCAGCATCGTTAGCGTGATCAGCGCTGCACCGAGCACCGTGAGAAATCCGGCAGCAAACAACAGCCCGCCAACCAGTTCCATCAGACCTGACAACACCGCAATTGCGACACCAGGTTTAATGCCAACCGATTCCATCCAGCCGCCTGTCCCTTTCGGCCCGTAACCGCCAAACCATCCAAACAGCTTCTGTGCACCGTGCGCCATGAACGACAACCCAACCACCAAACGAAGTAACAACAATCCAATATCTATAGCCATTTTATACGCCTCCATATTCATTTTCATTATTTATAGAAATTCATTGATACCATCCATCGATATCTTAATTTAAAGATATATACATATAGAATGATTAACCTGCTTCATCTTCGCTAACGTTTGAACACTTTAAACTTACTCCTTTCAACCAACTAACTTTTATATAGTCACTTAACTTAATATTAAGATATCTGATATACATCCTTCTGTCAACCGTTATTTTAACGCCAATACAAAAAAGCGTGCAGACGGTAGTCTGCACGCAAAACTCAAAACCCATAACTCATAACTTATGACTGCACTGTGTAAAATCATTCCGCCAGCTTCTTGATTTCGCTGTCGGTTAGCGCCTCGTTATAAATCCGCACCTCATCCAAGCTCCCGTTAAAATAAGGATCGGCCGCAAAACGGCTTTTACCTAAATAAGCTTCCGTTGCCAGTAGTTCATTCGGATTCAGTTTCATATGATCACCAGATGCAACGACTTGACCGTTCACGTACAGCTTACCGGTATTCCCTTGCAGCGTGACCGCAACATGCGTCCATTCATGGCTCGGCAGCGGTGCCTTTGACAAGAGACTCTGGTCTCCCTCACTGCCATGCAGCGTGAATTGAAGAACGCCCGAATGCTGGGATGGTGTCAGAAACATATGCCTGGCAAGTCCATTCCCTACGTCCAGCACTCGCTGCCAGGGTGCTCCACCCTTCCAATATACCCAAGCCGCAAAGGTAAAGTCCTCTGTATCCGTAACCCGACTCGGCAGCTCAATGTAGCCGTCTGTCCCGCCAAAGTCCATTCCGCCTCCCTGCCGGCTCTTCTCATTCCACTGGGCCCCTCCAAGGACCTTGCCGTGAAATCCATTATCCGAGCTGTCTAATACCGAGCCAACCTCATTCTCACTGAATGGATAATTCAGCAGCAACGGCCCTGCCGACTGCTGCAGCACGGTCACGTCAAAGGCTTTGGAAGTCTTCACTTTACCCTTCGTTATCTGAGCGGTCAGCGTCACCTTCGCGTCCCCGGCCCCGGCAGCAGGACGATGGACCTTACCTTCGGCTGATACAACCTCGGGATGAGAGGAGCTCCAGCGAATGACCGCACCGCCGGAAGCCTCTGACGGCAAATCAAGATCGTAGAACACACCGCTCACATCCCCGAGGAACAGGTCCTTCTGCACGGCATCCACAAGTTCCCTGTCGCTCCGATCAAACTGACGAACACCCCACACGGCGGTTCCATCGGCCGCGAGGGCCGTAAAGGTCATCGCCTGCCGCTTCGCTTCCGGATCCCACTGCGGAGTTAATACGCCTTTATAACTCTTTCCATCCAGGGTAAGCTGCACATCCCGCTTTCCGCTGATCTTCCATGTGCCTTCTGCTTCGCCCGTAACTTTGCCGTTCTTTTGAAGCTCCATTGGCACCGATTCTTTGATGACGGACGAAATATCTTTTCCGTGTTGAATCAGCTTGTAGTCTCCTGCCGCATCATTCGGCGTGATTTTCTTGGATTCCTTGGCTTCTTCACCCGCATAGCGGTATGGAGCGGATACCGGCCAGCCGTCCTGGTTCATATACAATTCATGCACCCGGATTTCATGCTCTTCCCCCCGCTGCGGGAAGCGGCTGTGAAAAATAAGGAATGTTCTTCCATTCCGTTCATCGTAATAGACGGAGTTATGGCCCGGCGATACGGCTCCCGTGCCAATTCCCGTTCCCGGATCGCCGATCAAGCGCTTAAACAAATAGTTCCCCATCAGCTTCACGCCATACGGCTCAATCGACCGGTCATCAAAGAGCGGAAGGGAAGGATCCGCCTTCACCTCTCTCATATCGTTACCCTCCGCATCGTAGAAAGGACCGTCCGGATTTTTGGAGCGGACGACCCGCATATTGTAGCCGCCAACCGCATCCAATCCGCCATAGGACAGATACAGATAATAATAATCCGTCACCGGGTTGTAGAGCATGTACGGCCCTTCAATCCGGCTGTGGTTGCCGCCGAGCAGCTTCTTGCCGTATCCCTGCCCAGGCAGCGGTTTTCCGGTCTTCAGATCCAGCTCCATGATAAAAATCCCGCCGGAATAGGAGCCGTATACCATCCACAGCTTGCCGTTCTTATCAAAGAACACATCCGGATCCACCACATTCGGGTGCTTCGTTGCATCATAGATGGTTCCATCCTCACTGATCTCGTCCCACATGCCGGATTTCAGAATAATGCCCGTATCCTTATAAGGCCCCTCAATCTGATCTGCAACCGCAATCCCCATGGCAGATCGCGGAGAATCCCCTTTACAGGCGTTATAGTACATATAGAATTTGCCGTCTGCCAGCTGAATCACATCGGCTGCCCACAAGGTATCACTCTGTGCCCATTCCAGCGTTTCCTTCAATTCCTCCGTCACGTTCGGAATCAGCGGGTTGCCATTCGAGACCCCCGACGCCACCATGCCCCAGCTCATCAGGTCCTTCGATTTGGCGGCGGCCAGGTGGGAACCGAACACATAGTATGTATCCTCTGTTTTAATGACGGACGGATCATGAACGGATGCCTCTCGGAATATAGGCGCCTTCTCCCCCTTCTTTAGCGGCGCTGCCTCCGCGTTTACCTCCGGACCGCTCGCCGAAGGTCCTTGACCTGCAGAGCCTAAACCTCCAACCAGTAAAACTGCCGCTATCCCTGCCACAGCCATCTTACGCACCATGCTCTTGTGCATACGATTCTCCCTTCGTTCCCGATTTCATTCTTGTAAACCCTTTCACAAAAAGAAAAACCAAGATGTCAATGCCCTTAGTTAAGCCTTCAGCCTGAATTTAATTCATATTAATATAAAATGTTTTATATTTAATAAGATATTAACATTGCTCTATGTGAAATATCAATGCAAATTCTTATTATTTTTTACTATAAATCAATTATTGGTAGGAAAGAACTAAAAAACCCTGATCCGTAACGGATCAGGGCTTTATTTTGAATTTACATAAAGTTAAATGGTGTAATAATTTAATATGTCCACCAGTTCCCCGACATCACGATCATCGAGAACAGCTTGATGCTTTCCTCATAATATCCCTCTGCGGATGCGTTCGCCGTGTAACTCCATACCGAATTCAGCCAGCTCTGGTGGCTGGACGAAGTCATCGCACTTACGCCAAAAGGAGCATAGAATGCCCCACTGTTATAAGTTACCAGCGCGGTGCCGTTCAGGTTATACCCTGCCTTGATGTTGGCAGGATTGCTGCCTGTGGCTGATTTAATGAACGTGTTCATCTTGTTCAATTGATTCAGCGCACGCGTATCGCCGGTCATCAGATAGTCAGTCGTAATCCGCCAAGGAGTCCGGGATGAATTGTAATAGTATTTTCCATCATTCGCCCCTTCCAGGAATCCCCCTTCCGCAGGCTGATAATTGCTGCCCGACTTGACTACGAAATCCGGAAGCAAGCCAGTATTCGAGCTGTAGCCGTTATAGATAGAGTTGATGATGGTATAGGTTTTGTTAATGACATTATCCCAACGGGCATCGCCAGTAGCCGCACGGAATGCCTTCATATGGTTCAGCATGAAATCCGATGGGCGCGTGGCGGTGTCGAAGATGCCGCTTGTTGCCCAATCGCCTAAGCGCAGCGTCCACTGGGACTGATTAACGTCACTGCTCATGATAGCATTGATAATATTCTTAGCTGCCTGGAGGTAATTAATCGATCCGCTGCTTCCCCACTGCTTGTCCGCAAGCAGGAGTGCGTAAGCAATGTCCATATCGCCGTCCGTTGCCGAATTGGCTCCCCCTATATTCTGAAAGCTGCTGTTTTGCTTCCAAGCCATCAGATATGGATTGTTATTACTCGGATGCGCCTTATAATATCGATAAAGTCCGTCGAAATACGACTGGGCATTACTGTCGTATCCCGCCATCAGAACGGTGAAGAGCATCCCGTAGCCATGAGCCTCGGACACTGTCTCACCCGCCGAATTGTATTTTACGTAATATTGCCCTGTCGCTGCAGGCTTCAGGAAAGACCCTTTCCAGCTGTTCCATTTGTTCTTGACCGCACTGTCCATCGCTGACTGCGTCACATTGTTTGGTTTAATCGAACCGCTCGTATACGACGTATGCTGGGGAAACGGCTTGTTGGCCGCCAGAGACAATCCGGCTGGCAAGATCAGTAGAACAGCACAGAACAACACAGCCGACTTACGGATGATCGAATTTCGGAATACTTTCATCACGCTTCGCTCCTTTGTTTTTCGAATTGGAAAGCCATTACCGCTACAGTTTGGTAAAACGGTTTCGAATAAACCACCACCCTTCCAAAATCGATGGAAACGAGGAATGCTGCTTATATGTATAAATCCTAAGAAGATTAGATATGTAAATGTCTCTATATAAAATGATAAATTATCCATATCTACTACTAGTATAATTTAATTGTATATTATTGTAAATTAATAGTTTGGCAGATCGGATCCCGTCGCACGCAAAAAGCCGTCTTTCTGCAGTGGCATCACTGCTCAGAAAGACAGCTATAACGATTCCTCTTCTCGTTCCTCTACCGCGAATCCCATTCCCGGAATTCACGCATTGTCCGCGTAGTTAAATATCGTCCCCAGCGTCGTTGATCCAGGGCCGTACCGCTCATAAGCCTTATCCGCTTCATCCACGGGGATCACATGCGAGATCAGCGGTTTGACCGATATTCTCCCTTCCGCCAACAGACGAATATACTCGGCGATGTTACGACCTTCCGTCCAGCGTACAAAGCCGATCGGGTAATCCGTATTGCGGAGTTCATAACTTGCGTCATACCGGCCCGGACCGCCTGCTCGCGATATCAGCACCTGCGCCTCCTTGCCAAACATCCGGTCCCGGGCGTACGTCATAGACAAATCACCGACAATGACGATTTTCCCCTTATCCCGAATCCATGTCATCGAAGAGTTAATGAGTTCTTCCCCGGAGCCACTTGCACACAGAATGACACTGTCGGCTCCATGCCCGCCGGTCATTCGCTGAATCTGCTCCTCAAGCTGCTCCTGGTTATCGTAGGCATAAGCAATATGCCGCTTCATTCCCTGTACCCGCTCCGGGTTCAGATCAAATCCCGCAACCGGGCAAGCTGCCGCGTGCGCGACCTGGGCAATCATCTGCCCCAGTATGCCAAGTCCGACCACCACAGCCGATTCGCCAAAACGAAGATCCGCTACCCGCAGGGCATGGATCGCTATCGCTCCGAGTCCCGCAAATGCCGCTTCTTGCGGGTCCACTCCATCCGGAACAATCGCTGTTAGGTTGGAAGGCACGGTAAGCCACTGAGCATGACGCACATAAGGAGCCCCATAACAGGCCACCCGTTGACCGACGGTTAGCCCTTGCACGCCTTCCCCCATGTCTTCGACAATTCCAACAGCGCTGTAACCCATAATGACTTTTTGATCCGATGCTCTTCGTATAAAGATCATCTCCGTACCCGGGCTGACCGCCGAGTATTCGCTACGAATCAGCACATGGCCTGCCGGCAATCCGGCCGGCTTCTCGATTTGATCAACGATCACTTTTCCATGAATCGTGGCAACAGCCTTCAATATGAACCCTCCTGCTCCACCTTATTTTCCTGATGCTTTCCGATATTCGCTTGGCGATACGCCGCTATACTTCTTAAACGTTGTCGTAAATGTGGAAGAGTTCGAATACCCTGTTTTCTCTCCGATTTCGGCAATGCTGAGATCCGTGTTCCGGAGATATTCACGCGCGTGCGATAGTCGGACCTTGTTCAAATACTCCACATAATTCACGCCGAATGTCTTCTTGAAATAATTCGAGAAATATTTCGAGCTTGTATCCAACACTTCAGCCATATGGTCCAAATACAGATTCTCCATATAATGAAGCTCGATATATTGGGAGATGAAGGCGGGATTCAACTTGCTCCGCGGATCATGGTTCCGCGTATTGGCCACCACGCGCATTACTTCCATTAGCGCCTCCTGAATCTCTTCATGGGTATAGGCTTGATCGACCTTGCGGATGAAATCACTCTCCAGCTGAAACAGCTCATTGCGATCAACGGACGGCGAATCGGCCTGCTTCATGACGAGAAAGAACATGCTCACCGCAATATGCACCATCTGATGATGATGGATGTGAAGGTCAGCATTCTGCTGAACAATGTCACTCACGATCTGCAATCCTTCATCCACCTTGCCGCTCAGCATGCAGTTGCTCAGTTTCTCGATTTTCTGAAGCGGATAATAAATATCCGGGACGTAACGGATTTGCTCCGTATCGACCATATCCGTGTCCGCATTAACGTTCCGGTATAATCGGCCATCCTTAATGTTCCGGTATGCCTCGCAGCAGTTGCTGATCTTGGATTCATACGTCCGGCTAACGCAGCCCCATACCGTGAACATATCCGTATACTCCTGGTTGCACAGGCGGATATAGTCTTCGAATTTCCGTACCAGCTGCTTGCGGTCCGACGGTTGATCCAAACCGATGAGCGCGAGGAATCTCAGCTCTTCGATATGATAAACCACCACATGTTCGTAGCGTTCCTGCAGGCTGCCTCGGATCTGGTCCGTTAACTCCTCCAGGACAAAATCCGCTATGGCCGCTCCCTTGCCTGCAGGCTGCAAATACACGGCTGCCATCATGAAATGCCGACACTGGAAAAAATGCGTGTAATGCTTCTGCATCTGCATTTCCTGCTCGCGCGAATGGTGATGACCGTCCAGCGTTTGCAGGAACACGCCGCGGCGAATATCCTCATCCACCAGGTCCATCTGCTTCTTCAAGGATTCATTCTCCCGCTGGACCTTGATGATGCCACTCTGGATTTTCACGAAATCATTCCCTTTCAGAGAACTGCCTCCGAGCAGCTGCACAATGTTCTTCACCGGCCGGTATAGATAAATGCTGAGCAGCACCGACAGAATGACGTTTAACGCAATCGCGCCGTACATAATCCACGTGTTGGCATTGGTGACGGAATCGATATTTTGAAACTTGTACGGCAGTTTATTGATATATATAAAACCGTTATAGTCCGATTTGTAGAAATTGTACTCAAAATCGTCGTGCGTGAGGGAGGCTTCCTGCGACGGGTTAAAGTATACATCGTTTAGAATGCCTACCAAATCCAGATCCTTCTCGGTGCTCAAGATGACGTTCCGGTTCGCATCCAGTACGATGAGCGAGGCGTCGGGAATCATCGAGTTCAAATCGATCCCTTTAAGCAGCCGGTTCACGTTGATCAGGACCATGAGGTTTTTGTTCGACATCCTGACCTTGTTGCCGTCCACGGCAATCATCAGATTCCGGCCGTATCCGCTGCTCTGATCCGCATAAACCTCCGCTGGAAAGATGGTAAGCTCGTGCTCTGATCGGGTAAACGTCTTCCAGAACATCGAGTTGAACTTCTGTGACTTGTACCGCCTGTCAAACAGAGCGTCCAGATTGCTGGTTCCGCGTGTCGTTATGGCCAAATCATGATTATCGAAAGAGACGACCACATCTTCCACGATGTCCACATTGGACACAATGCTGGTTAAGCTGTCCTGCAGGGAGATGACTTTCTCCATGTCCAGCAAGCCGTTATCCAACTGCATCCGGTCTGAAGGAAGCGCATGAATGTTAAAAATCAAATTGTTTACGGAGGAGAAACTGGTATCAAACGACTGAATAATGTTTCTGATCACCATCCGGTTGTTCTCGCTCACCTTGTCGTAAATCCCGGTTATGGAATTCTTGTACACGATGTAATTGAATATGAACATGATGCCGACGACCAGTTGCAGAGCGAAGAAAATCTGGAGCAATCCTCTGTTGGCGATCAATCGATTCATACGGATTCACCTCTCTTGGATGTCATCCCTTCATATTCAACATGATAGCCCCCGGTACCTTCCCGTCACCCCTTTTCGGAACCGAGCATGACCCCTTTGGCAAAATACTTCTGGGCAAACGGATAGATCAGCAGCACCGGAATCATCGACAGCACGATCGTTGCATTCTTCATGGCTTGCGGCGCCAGCGCCGAGGCATCTACCAGGCTCGGGTTGCTTCCGTTCTCGCTGAAAATCAGCATATCCCTGAGCACGACCTGGAGCGGATACATATTTGCATCGTTCAGGTAAATCAGCGGGATAAAGAAGCTGTTCCAATGGCCCATGAAATAAAACAAGCCGATCGAGGCAAGAGCCGGTTTGGACAGCGGAATCACGATCTGGAACAGGATGCGGTACTCGGAAGCACCGTCGACGACGGCTGCCTCGCGCAGGGATTCCGACATGTTCTCGTAGAAACTTTTGAGGATTAACAATTCAAAGGTCCAGATCGCATTCGGAAGCACGAGTGCCCATACGCTGTCCAGGAGGCCAAGCTCTGATACGATCAAGTAATTCGGAATGATCCCCGGATTCAGGAACATCGTCATAATGATCGCAAGCAGGAAAAACTTGCGTCCGAAGAAATTCTTGCGTGCAAGCGGATATGCCGCTACGGCCGTAAGCAGCAGGTTAATGGCCGTACCGAGGGCGGTATAAAAAATCGTGTTCAGGTAGGCGCGCGGCACCCGATCATCATTCAGCACCTGAGCATAGGCGTCCAGATTAAATCCCTTGGGAAACAAGGTGATATTCCCTTGCACCACCTCGGAAGTCGCGCTTAGGGAAACGGCGGTGATATACACGACAGGGTACACGGTAATAATAGCAAGGCACGTCAGAATCAGCGTATTGATGATCCCGAACAACGAGATGTTCCGAAGGCTGAAGCGTTTGTTGTTTACCATAGTCCGCTACCTCCCAGTCTCTTGCTGAAGTAGTTGGAGGACAGCAGCAATATCATGGCGACAACGGCTTCGAACAAGCCCACGGCTGCGCCATAGCTGTAGTTGCTTTCCAGAAGCCCTTTACGGTAGACATAAGTCGAGAATACGTCTGCTACCTCATAAGTCATCGGATTGTAAAGCAGCAATACCTTCTCGTATCCGATCCGAAGCATTGACCCCGTCTTCAAGACAAACATAATAATAATCGTTGGAAGAATGGCGGGAATCGTAATTCTGAAGATCATATGGCGCCTCTTGGCACCATCCACCTTGGCCGCTTCGTAAAGCGACGGGCTGATCCCTGCGATCGCGGCCATATAGATAATGGCCTCGTAACCGACGGTTGCCCAGATATCCGAGGAAACGTAGATGGTTCGGAACCAGCTCGGTTCTATGAGAAAGTACGTCTTCTCAAAGCCTAGCGCGGCGATAAGCTGGTTAATGATTCCCTGATTGGGCGACAGGAAGTCGATGATCATGCTGCTGATAATGACGACCGACAAGAATGAAGGAAGATAACTGAGCGTTTGAACCGACTTTTTGAACCATTTGACTCTAACCTCGTTTAAGAGAATCGCCAGAATGATGGGAAAAGGAAAACCGAAAATCAGATTGTATACGCCGAGAAGCAGCGTATTCTTGAACAACAGCCAAAAATCGGGACTGTTGAAGAATTTCTCGAAATGCTTGAGCCCGACCCAGTCGCTCTCCATGATACCGGTGAATACGCTGTAATCCTTGAAGGCGATGATTAAGCCGTACAGGGGCCCGTAACGGAAAATAATGTAAAACAACAGGCACGGGATAAACAATATCAACAGCTGTCTGTCCCGCTTCATATGCTGAAAGGCCGAAACCATTCTTCTCCCAAACCCGCCGCGGGGATTGGCCAGATTTGTCTCTGTCCCTGCACTTGACATGGTGTTCCCTCCTTAAGATGATGAGCAGCACCCGAGCGTGGTACCCGGATGCCGCCATCACTCCTATTTCTTCTGCGGATTATTTCGTGGCTTCATCCAATCTCTTCTGGGCTGCGTTGAAAATATCGACGATTTGCTTGGCTCCCTGCTTCTCGGCCTGGACCTGCCATTGCTGCCACTGCGCATCGCCGTAGTTTTTGTTAAGAATGTATTTCGCGTTAAATTCATCCGCCAATTTCTTCAGCGAGGTTTGGATCTCCGCAATCGATGCGGTTTCCTCGTCCGTAAAGTTCACGACCGGATCCAGCGGCTCGAATTTATTCCCGTTCAGCAGCTTATCCTGAGCCTCTTGTTCCTTCTCCGTATAATTGAAGTACACGCTGCGCTTATCGGAATTGACATACAGGCCTTGCAGCCACAGACCATAACGATCCTCCAGCACGCTGATATCCACCAGCGGCACGTCGGTCAGCTCCGGATAGACGGCTTTATCGCCTTCCATCTTGAACGTCTCGCCTTCCACGCCCATCGTCACCAGCGTGGCGCCGGACGGGCTCGTCAGGTAATCGAGCAGCTTCAGGGAAGCTTCCTTGTTGTCGTTGTTGGCTACCGCAATGCTGAAGCCGTTCGTGATGCTCTCGATCGTCTTTCCGTTGCCTGTCGGTCCAACCGGATTTCCGTATCTCAGATCATAGTTCGGATTTTGGCTCTTAACCTGGTTGTAGAACAGGTCCAAACGTCCGATCCAGTCATAGGTCACAAAGGATTTATTGCCTGACGTCATTTTTGCCGTCCAGGAATCATCGGTGTCCGTCATGAATTCCGGATCAAGGAGTCCCTCGTTGTACAGCTTCTTCATGAAATCGAGCATTTCTTTATGCTCGGGCTGTATGGTAGCGTACTTCCACACCTTGGCGTTCTCGTCGTAATACGTCGGATAGTTGGCTCCGCCGATTCCCCAGCCGAAGGCCCAATCGCGGAAAATATGTTCTTTCGTCTTTGAGGCGTAAGGATAGGAGTCCGGATAGGCTTCCTTCAATTTTTTGAGAGCCTGGTAAAATTCATCGGTATTCGTCCATTCTTTGATGCCCAGCTCGTCGAAAATGTCTTTACGGTACAGGAAGCCGTGGTTGACGTCACGGTTGATATTCGCAACGGGCCAGGTATAGATGTTCCCGGATTCGTCTCCGTAGGACGGAATGACCCACGGATTCTCATCCACATACATCTTTTTAAAATTCGGCAGCATGTCGAGATATTCGTTGATGGCAACGACCGCTTTCTGCTTGCCGATCTTCTTCAGCTCCGGAGGCGTCAACCCGTGGATAATGTCCGGCAGCTTGCCGGATGCAACCGTTACTTTCAGTTTGTCTTGAAAGGTAGCCGAAGAATAGGCTTGGAAATTCACCTTGATGCCGGTTCGCTTCTCGATTTCCTTTGCAAGCAGGGAATCATTCAGGTTGGTTTTCTCGCTGACGACCATCCAATTGATCGTTGTCGGTTTATCGACCAAAGGAAGCGCGAGACCCCCAGTATCCCCATATTGATCCGGATCTGCCGGTGCCGTTGGAGGGGCTTTGTCTCCGTCCGTTTTGGGAGCTGCCTCTTTACCCCCTCCGCTGCATGCGGCCAGGATCGAAACTATCAGTGTGAATGCGAGTGCCATACGAAACCATTTTTTTGTCATTTTCGTTCCTCCTTTAAAAAGATCATTTACATGCTGCTGACTGAATCTGTGTAATCGCTACTCTACCCCCGTTATTTCTTCTCATCTGTGCGTGTTGGTTTATTCATCTGGACTACGTTTCAAATAGCAAGATGCTCCCTACCACTCCTCCTTGTTGGCGAAGATCCCTAGCTTAGCGCAGGGAATATTCTAAAATCACTCGGCAGCCGATACCGATCCTCCGGCACGGATTTTTCTATCCATCCACATCATAAAAACGCTTTCACGTTTCGTAAAGAAGCGTATTTCGGCGAGATGCTGTTTTTTCTCACCCAAGCCATTAAAATGCCAAAAAACCGCGTAGTATCAGGATTTTCATACATGTGGAAAATGCTAAAGCGGTAGAAATATCTAAAAAAAATGAGGGATTTCATAATGAAATCCCTCACGGAGCATGTTAAATTTCTTCTCCTCCTCATCGTACATTAGAGAAGCCTGACGCCTTGGGCTTTTATGAAAATGAGTGTGAACTCATTCACCCATTTCGTCTTTCTTTGCTTTGGCACCCTTTTCCCGCAATTTCTTGCCTTCCTTACCGTACAAGTCCTTCAGGATTTTCTTGCCGGTCGGCGTCTGCGCAAGACCACCCTTCGCTGTTTCCCTGTGCTTGGACGGCATGGCCGTGCCGACTTCCAGCATCACGTCAATAACTTCATCGGATGGAATGACACTGCGTACACCGGCAAGCGCCATATCCGATGCCGCCAGTGCTGTCACGGCCCCAAAGCCGTTGCGCACGATGCAAGGGATCTCAACCAGTCCGCCAACCGGATCGCAGATGAGCCCCAAAGAGTTTTTCAGTGCAAGTCCAACAGCATGAACTGCCTGCTCCGGCGTGCCGCCTCGAAGTTCAGTCAAAGCGCCTGCCGCCATACCGATGGCTGAGCCAACTTCGGCTTGACAGCCGCCCTCCGCACCGGAAATAAACGAGTTGTTGGCGATAACATAGCCGATCGCGCCTGCGCTGAACAGCCCCATCACCAAATGCTCGTCTTCCCAGCCGAAGCGTTCCTGAGTGCTGACGAACACCCCGGGGATAATGCCGCAGGAGCCTGCCGTCGGCGTTGCCACGATGCGCCCCATAGAGGCATTCACTTCAGACACGGACAGGGCGTAGGCCAGTGCCGTGCAGGCGTCCGTACCGAGCGCGGGTATCCCGCTGCTCATGTATTGATGGACGCGTACGGCATCGCCGCCGGTCAGGCCGCTTTTGGAAGGGACGGGTTCATGGATCCCCCGGTGCACAGCTTCCTTCATGATGCCGTAGTAATCGGCCATTTGCTTGAACGTCTCGTCCCGGCTTTTCCCCGTT
This sequence comes from Paenibacillus sp. FSL F4-0100, assembly GCF_037993005.1. NCBI lineage: Bacteria > Bacillati > Bacillota > Bacilli > Caryophanales > Paenibacillaceae > Paenibacillus > Paenibacillus sp. FSL F4-0100. The sequence continues at coordinate 646,732 of NZ_CP150303.1, read as the reverse complement.
TCCTTGATCTGTTCATTCAGCATCAGCTGGCCAATCGTAACCTGATCCTCCCGGCAGCATGCGATGATCTGCTCCAGCGTAGAAAACTTCATGACTGCGCCTCCTCTACTGTCAAATCCGCAACGACGACACGGTGCACGCTCGGCAACCCTTCGATATGCTTCATCAACTCAGCCGGAACCGCTTCATCCGACTCCACCACCGTCATGGCATCACCGCCTCTTCCCTTGCGGTCGACATCCATATAGGCAATATTGACGCCGCCGGCCTCCAGGAGCCGGGTGATATGCGCGACCATGCCCGGCGTATCGTCATGAAAGACCAGCAGCACCGGATAATTCATCGTAAACTTGACGTCGAAGCCGTTCACGCGCAGCATTTCCACGCTGCCTCCGCCAATGGAAGCGCCTGCAATGACATCGGTATGATCGCCGTCCGTCAGCCTCAACTCCACGGTATTGGGGTGAAAGGCCACATTCTGTGCCGTCTTAAATTTAAGTTCAATGCCTGCCGCTTCGGCAAGCTCGATCGAATTCCGGATACGCATATCATCCGTGGCAAAATCGAGCAATCCGCCCACGACAGCCAGATCGGTGCCGTGGCCGCGGTAGGTTTCAGCAAAAGAACCGTAGAACACAATTTCCGCTTGATCGGGGAATGCTCCAAATATGCGCCGCGCAGCCCTTCCGATCCGCACGGCCCCAGCGGTATGAGAGCTCGACGGCCCCACCATACTGGGCCCAATAATAGAAAACACATCTTTAAACCGCATGCGCGATTCCCCACTTTCAACTATTCTGCCCTCATTGTATCAGTCCGCTAGCCATCTTTCCAAGTGCTCTTGAATAAAATCGTCATCGTTCAAATGCGGATAATCCCGGTAGACTCTGTCAATCTCTTCGGATTGGCCGGGAGACAGCGTCTCATGCGGATTCAGGCACCATATGCCTTGCAGCAGTCCCTGCCTGCGGAGCACCTCATGGATACCTGGAATACAGCCTGCAAACTGATGTGCAGGATCGAAGAAGGCTGCATTGGAGTCGGTAATCTCCACGTTGCGTGTCAGCCATTCCTTCGCGAATCGATCCTGCTTGCGTGCCTCCTTGATCTCTTCCAGCAGCTCCACCGCTTTCTTCGTCCAGACTGCCCAATGACCGAGCAGACCGCCGACGATAGGCTTGGTGACCAGCGTCCCTTCCACCTGGAATTGATACGTCGTCAGCAAATCATTGACGATGTTATCGTCGTTCCCCGTGTACAGCGCAATATCATCTCTACGGCTCGAATAACAGACGGCACGAACGACGTCCATCGTCTGGTAGCGGTTGAAGGGAGCCATCTTGATCGCCACGATATTCGGAATTTCGGCGAAGGACCGCCAAAAGTCAAAGGAGAAAATCTTGCCGCCAACCGATGGCTGAAGATAGAAACCGATCACCGGCATCCTCTGTGCAACCTCCTCCGTGCGCTTTAGAATGTCTTCTTCGCTCCAGCCGCTTAAACCGCCCATGCTGAGAAGGACGGCGTCATAGCCAAGCTTGCGGGCAATCTCTGTTTCCTCCACAGCCTGCTTCGTGGGGCCGCAGACACCGGCCACCATCATGAACGGCCGATCGAGCTCCGCCCTGTGAACCTCTTCTGCCGCAAGTCGCAACACGGGTTCATACAAGTCGATGCCCTTGTCGCGGATCTCGAATTGAGTCGAATGAACGCCGACCGCAATACCGCCTGCACCGGATGCCGCATAATAACGCGTTAATGCCCGCTGGCGTCGTTCGTCCAGCTTCCGATTCTCATCCAATGCCAGCGGGTGAGCCGGTATAACGAGCCCTTCATGCAGAGCTTTAAGCTTCTCGGGGGCCAAACGTTGAGTTGTAGGAACCTGTCCGCTCATTAGAATTTCCCCTTTCTCTCTTGGAAGTGAGTCGGCTTATTCCAGCTCTCGCCGCCGGATTGTACCCATGCTGCGGTCCAGTCGAGCATCTGCAGCAGAGACACCTTCGGATAACCGAACAGCTGGTGGGATTTCGCAGCATTGTTCAGGAGTGCAGTCTCGGATTCCGTACCCGTAAAGGTCACTTCCTTGCCCATCCGTACCGCCAATTCCTGTGCCGCCCAGCGGATCGACATCGTCTCCGGTCCCGTAATGTTGATGATTTCAGGAGGCGAGCTGCAGTGCAGGAGCGAACGGAGCGCCATCTCGTTGGCATCCCCTTGCCATATGATATTCGCATGCCCCATCGCCAGGTGAATCGGCCGGTCCTCGTGGATCGATCTGGCCAGCTCATGCAGAACGCCGTAACGCATGTCGATAGCATAATTCAGGCGGTAGATCGCCATCGGCGTACCATTCTGGTGGGAGAAATATTCAAAGACGCGCTCTCTGCCGAGACAGGACTGCGCATACTCTCCGACCGGCTCCGGCGCTACCGATTCGTTGACTCCGCCGCTGCCCACCGGTGAGAACGGATACACATTTCCTGACGAGAACACCACCATGCGAGATTGCTTGAATTTCTCGGCCACCCGGCCCGGCAAATACGAATTCATCGCCCAAGTAAAATATTCACGACCGGTCGTGCCGAATTTATTGCCCGCCATATAGATCACATTAGGAGTCTCGGGCAGCTGCTGCAGCTCTCCATCGTTCAGCAGGTCGCACGAAATCGTTTGGACGCCCGCCTCCTCCAGCTCGCGTCTGGCCTCTTGGTTCGAGAACCGGGATACGCCGATGATCCGTTTGCCACCACCGCCTTCACGTACGGCGTTCGCTGCCAGCCTTGCAAGGCTGGGACCCATCTTCCCGCCGACACCCAGCACAAGGATATCCCCCTCCAAAGACGCCAGGTCGGCAACAAGCTGTGCTGAAGGCTCAGCCAGCTTCGCTTCTAATTCTGCAACGGTTAACATGAACAATCTCCTCCTCCGATTGATGATTCATCCTCATCATACGGCCTCGCTTTATATAAAGACAAATCTTTAAATTGTCTTTAAATAGGCAGCGATGTGCCATTATACTCGCAGACTTGCTTCCGGGAAACGGGGACTTTCACCCCCCGGCGGTCGAGCTGCAACCATCTTCATGACAGCATAAGAAAAACGTCTATCGACGTACTTTCTCAGTAGACAGACCGCGTTTAGAGGAAGTTTTTCTTGCGAGATAAGGATGCTAAGCCTCGAATGTTTATACTTTCTTATCTCTTAAAAAAAGCCCCCTGATCTCAGGGAGCAAACGAAACGTTCAGCACGATGTGTCGAAGCACGAGGAAGGCAATGATAAAGGAGGCTGCCAGCCCCAGCATCGTGAAGATGACGATTTTCTCAACGCGAGTAAATTTGACCTTCGTTTTATTCATCACAATCACCTCGACTTCCATTATAGTACAAATATGATACTCTATTCCAGAAACATAAATCTGAAGATTTTCCTTGGCCTTCCTCTGGATTTTATGTGCGTTTTTTGATGCATCCGGGTCTGCTCCTGCCGTTATTCGTCTTTCATTCGTTTTTCTCCGTCCTTTTGGTCTTCCGGATGCCCTTGCTCAGATGCCGGCCCGTTATTGAGCAGCTTTCGTTTACGGACTACCTCTTCCCGTTTCCGCTGCCCCGATCTTCGCGCCAGCCATAGGATGAGCAGAACGAAGACCGCGATGAACAATACGGGAAGCGAGCCGGAAAGGATAACGATAATCCATTGGACGATGATGGTGATCACGTCGATGCTGCCCTGAAAAGCTTGGGAAATCCGCTGCCCGAGCGGTGCCTGAATGGCGGACGTTTTGGGATCATCCTTTTTTTGTGGCGTCTCGTAAAGCCTGATTTCTACCGTGGAATAAGACACGTTTTGGTCAATGTAACGCATTCGGCCTTTCATCTGCTCGATTTCCGATTGGATGCGCTCCAGCTCGTTGGCAAAAGCGACAAGGTCGGCCGTTTTGGTCGCTTTTTTCATGAAGGCGACGTACTGCTCCTCCATGATTTGCTTGGCCTTGAGCCTGGATTCCAAATCGACGTATTCCTCAGTCACGTCCTGCCCTTCAATGCTTCGCTGCAGGTTTTCATGCGCAATGTTCTCCAAACGGTTTAAAAAGGAGGAGAAATCGTTTGCAGGAACTTTCACAATAAACGTGCCGCCTTTTTCGCTGCTGGACTGGGTTTCGCTGAAATTAACAATATAACCGCCAGAAAGCGTCACTGTGTTCCGGACTTCCGACTGCGCTTTTCCATAGTCCTGAATCTCCATCACGATATTCGCTTTGTACATCAGCTTTTTGTTGAGCCCGCCTGATAAATCCTGCGAATTAAACCCTGCGCCGGAAGCCTGGGCAGACGATGGCATATTCGGAAGCTCGGCATCCGCCGATGCCGGCTCCTCGACGCTCTTCTTGCTCGTCACCGCCATTTCGTTTTTGGCTTCCGCCTCACCTCCATCTGTTTTGTTTGTGGCTTGATCCGCCGTTGTTTCTTGCGATTCGACGGCCGCGGCACCTCCAGCGCTTTTGTCTTGAGAACCCGAAGAGCAGCCGCTGACCAGCAATACGATAAGCATCAAAGCAGCAATCCATGAACCCCGCTTTCTCATACTTCAACCCCCTGAAGATAAATATTTTCCGTTTTATCTACTAACGGTTCCATCATCTGGAAGGTTGCGGGCGCGCTAAAGAAATTTATCAAGGCGGGGCCTTTGCTCCGAGAAACCTTTGCCCTCTCCATGCATCGCTTCGCCCGCACACTCACTTTATATCCCCGCATTGTGGAACCTGGAACGTATTCGCCATGTCGATATGGCACCATCGCGCCTTTTTCGTTCAAAACAGAGCAGAAAAAACGCCTCCTTTCGTCGCGTAACGAAAGGGGCGCCCGTTCCAAAGCAATTTCACAGCGCTACTCCAAAAACGTAAATCTGAAAATCTGCCTTGGTCTCCCCCTCGGCACCTTCTCGATTCCGGCAATCTCGACCAAGTCGTTGTCGGTCCACAGCTGGAGCAGCCGATGTGCACTGCGGACGGTAATGTCCAGCAGGTGAGCGAGCTCGTGGACCTTGTATTCATATTTACCCGAACGGGCACGCTGGTTCAGCAGCTTGCTCAAATAGGCACTCGTCATACCCGCGTCCTCTGCCCGCTTGATCAGCTCTGCATCTGTAAAGGACAGCACCTCCTGCACAGGGTCGGCCATCTCCAGCGGTCCTATCAGCGTTCCATCCTCCCGGACAATAAAGCAGGCGTTGCCGCCAACCTCCTTGGATTTCCGCATCGCGATGCGCGCATTGGTTCCCGCCATGCTGGCCGACTGGCCGAATCCCATGCCGATGCTGAGCGAAATACCATAGGTTTTGTTCACGTCTTTAGCCAAGGGAATCGTTTTGTAACCGCCGGTTTCCCGTTCAAAGATGCCGCGCGTCGTGAAGAACAGATACTCGTCACCGCCCAGATGGGTCAAATAGCCATCCAGCGATTCCACATAATCGAGCACCATCCGGTGAATATCCAGCTTCAGCTTCTGCACCTCGTGCTCATTATTCCGTCTTAACGCCTGGGTTCCGAAATCGTCTATATTAATCATCCCGACCACGATCTGGCCTTCCCTGCTACGGCGGGATGCCGTAGACAGCAAAGCCCGCTCGAGCGATACCACGATATCCTGATCGGAAGGCAGCAGCCATTCATTAGGGACCCCAAGCCTCGTCAGCTCATGGGCCACCGATTCTACGCCCGTGAACGCAGCAGAGCAACCGCCGGATTCATATTGAAGACGGTGAAAATCAATTAGATTCCTCTTCGGGGCATAAGCCGGTCCATCGTAAATAACAGCTTGTACAGCCGGGATACCCAGATCCCTTATCGTCCGGACCACCATCGTCTCGGTTAAAGTATCCACCGATATGCCACCAGCCAGTCTTCCCCGCTGCCCGGCATGGAACAGCGCTTTATATAAACCCGCGTCCGTGACGGGGACATAATGCACAGGGATTGAGACCAGTCCGAGCTCCTTCACCTTGCGCTGGGACAGCGGATCCGAGAGGAACAATACCTCAACCTCGCCTCCGATCCGCTCAGCCAGTGCCGGCGCTTCGTCATCATCCTGAAAAACAAGCGGCACGGGGTCAAAGGAAGGAAAGGTTTCAATGACCTTCATGATTTTATCAACGATCGTCTGGGTTCCGATAATACCGATACGAATTTGCTGGACAGGGAGTTGCCTCCGCTCCGTCATATCTCCTTCACTCCCATCTTTCCCATTGCCGAGAAGCCGCTTATCGGCAAGCCGGCATGGATACCTAAATCATACCCGCTATCGAATATTTGGCAAGTGAAATTGGCCAGCGGGATTCATTACTTTTCAATTCCACCCCTGCTGCCTGCCACCTATAATTCCCTACAAAAAAAGAGCCATTACGGCTCTTTAATAGGCTTTCTTTAATATATAACGAATCCATAAATCATACGCACAGTGCGCGGTCCGGGCATGCTTGGATGCGATCGACCATATGCCGATTATTCACCATGAGGCTACCAGCCCAGATCCAGGGTCTCCCCCGTCTCCGCATAGGTCTTCAGAATGCTCATGACCATCCACCAGCTGTCCGCCGCCTTGGCGCGGGACGGATGATCCGGCGTGTATTGATCATTGACGAGCGTCAGCTTGGTACAATTCCCTACCGGCTCGAGGGTGAACGTAATCCGAGACTCCAGCTCCTCATGATTCGCGTAATACGACGGACCCGGATGTTCGGACAGACTCAGTCTCTTCTGCGGCTCATAAGCCAGAACCTTCCCATAGACATGAACCGTCTCCTCTCCGTCATTCCCCGGACCCACATAAGCGTAAGGCTCCCCGATTTCAAATGAAGATCTCAGCTCGCTCCCGAAAAAGGTGGCTCGAGTTCCCTCCGGTAAAGTTAAGACATCCCATACCTTCTCCGGCGAAGCACCGATATAAAACTCATAATGTAACGGCTCCATTTTAGTTTCCTCCTACCATCCATGAAATACGCAGTAAGACCGGCTTGTCCTCCTATGATATGATGATGTTATCAAGAAGCTGCGATCCAAGTATTGTAAAAATGCGACAGGCTGCAACCTGTAGAATCACTTCAAGCACAAGTCCCGTATGAGGGCCAGTGGTCCATCGATCCTGGCCTGTTACGGATTATCGGAGGTGTTTATGTATCCATGATTCAGCATCCTCGTCAGTCCAGCCTCGGCATTTTGAACATGAACAGAGCCGGAGAGAAGTTCCAACTCCTGCGAGTTCCCCCATCCAAGGACCTTTCCTATTTCATCAAGCATTACTGGATCATTCATTGGGATTTAACCGATCAAGAGCCTTATCTGCAGGATGTTGTTCCTAATCCTTGCGCCAACTTGGTTGTTCAGCCCCATCGAACCGCTTTTTACGGCGTATCCAGTACCAGGCATTCCTACCATCTGGAGGGCAGGGGGCAAGTATTCGGGATCAAGTTCAGACCCGGCGGGTTCTATCCGTTCGTAAACACGTCCATGGACCGTCTGACGGATTCCTCCATAGGGACCATGGAGGTTCTCCAAATCGAGCCCCATACGCTGGAGCAGCAGCTATTGACCGCAGAGGAACCGGAGCAAAAGGTTAGGTACATGGAGGAGCTTATTCGCCGCGTTCTTCCCGAAGAAGATGAACAGATCGAACGGATTCATACCATCATTGATCGGATTCATCACAACCGGGACATCATTCGGGTCGAGCAGGTTTGCGAATGGTTCGAGATGAGCCCGAGATCACTTCAGCGCCTGTTCAAGCAATACGTCGGGGTAAACCCTAAATGGGTGATTCGCCTGTACCGACTGCAGAATGTCGCCGAGATGCTTGAAGGCCTTGATCATCAGGATGTGCTGGAGCTGGCCATGGATATGGGTTATTATGACCAGTCGCATTTTATCCGGGATTTTAAAGCGGTGATCGGTAAAACACCAGAAGTTTATATAAAGGAACGATAAACCTGAAGGAGGAAACAGCATGTATACGATACAGGCGATCGGAACGATCCATAACGAAAGAAAGGCGATTCAGGATGATTACTGGGGGGATGTTATCTCGGAGATCAAGCTGGGCAAAGAATGGGATGAATGCTCCCTGGATGGGATTGAAACGTTCAGCCACCTTGAAATCATCTATGTATTCCATCTCGTCCAGGACGACAGCATCCAGTACGCGGCGAGACATCCGCGAAATAATCCGAGCTTTCCCAAGGTCGGTATCTTCGCCCAGCGGGGCAAAAACCGCCCCAACAAGCTAGGAGCCACCATGGTGGAGTTGGTAAGCAGAGAGGGCAGGTCCGTTTTCGTGAAAGGGCTGGATGCTATAGACGGGACTCCCGTCGTTGATATCAAGCCTGTCATGGAGGAATTTTTGCCGAAGACAAAGACCAAGCAGCCCGAATGGGCTACGGACATCATGTCCCGTTACTGGGAATAATGATTGAGCAATCCATCGTACAAAAACAGCGCTGCCGCGCCTGTCCCTGAGGTTCAAGGGACTGGCCTGGCCAGCGCTGTTTCTGTTAATCCGCATAATTCTGCATAACCTTAATAGTTAATCAGCTTAACTAGATGGGCTCTGACTCGAGATCGGCAGACTTATTTCGACCGATGTTCCCCGCTCTTCCTCGCTCCGGATGACAATCCGGCCATTGTGGCTCTCCATGATCCGGTGGACGATCATAATACCAAGGCCATTGCCGTCCGGCTTGGTCGTATGAAAAGGCTCCCCAATCCGCTGAAGCACGTCATCCGTCATGCCGGAGCCGTTATCCGTAAAAATCACGCGTTGATATCCTTCCTGCACATCCAGATGAATGTGAATATTCCCGCCATGCGGCAAGGCTTCCATCGCATTCTTCAGAATATTAAGAAATACCTGCTTAATCTGATTCCGGTCACATAGAATCGTTGCATGCTGCCCGATGCATTGAGTCATGTCGATCCCGCTAAGCTCCGCCTGAATGGCAAACAAGTGGAGCACCTCTGTCAGAATTTCACCGCAGTCCTCTAGCTTAAAAACCGCAGCCTGGGGCTTTCCCAGAATCATAAATTCCCCTACCATCAGATTAGCCCGCTCCAGCTCGGACATAATCAGGTCATAGTGCCGAAGGCAGGCGTCCTTATTCGCTAACTGGAGCATTCCCTTCACTGTGGTGAGAGGATTGCGCACTTCATGAGCGATGCTTACGGCAACCTGACCGGCAAATACCAGCTTTTCCGTATTCCGCAGCACTTCCTCCGTCCGCTTCAGCTCTGTAATATCACGAAGAAAACCTACCACCCGCATGAGCTGTCCCTCACGGTCATAAGCAGGCTGAACATCAAGTATATAGTGATTCATGTTTCCAGAAATCTCAAGCGAAAGCTCTTCTCCGATGCAGATTTGCTGCCGATGTATCACCCGCTCATAAAACTCGCCAATCGGCTTAATTCCGAAGACCGATCGACCCACATATTGGGCTCGGTTTCGGTCGCTGCCGTCCGGGCACAGCAGGCTTAAGCTGGTTTCGTTCATCTCCAGAATTTGACCCGTTGCATCGGTAATGATTACGCCATAATGATTCGTTCCGAGGAGCACCTGATTCAGGGTTTGCAACTGCGTGTTCTGTTTGCGGGTAACCATCTCCCGTTCCAGGGAATCGGCCATCGTGCACAGCAAGGCATGCAAATGCGGGTGAACGAACTCCCTGTTCGTCATTAGAGAGATCGTTCCTATAATCGCCTTCCCATCCTCGCCGTGAAAGGGAGCCGAATAACATGCCATGCGATGAAGAATATGATGAAAATGGTCCTCTCCTATCAATGTAAATGGCCGTTCGTACCGGAGACACAGATCAATTGAGCTCGGACCGTCTACTTGGGAATAGCCGTTGCCTTCGGCAATACCCAAATACCGGGCTGTTTCTATAATGGTCGGGTCCCCTTCCATATCAAGAATGAATCCCTCGTTATCCGTAATTGTAATCACGACAGGGTTTCCTGATCCGGAGGAAAGGAACTTATTCACGAAAACTTGTATCACTTCAATGTACTCTTTATATTTTGCACGCCTTGCGGCCAATACCTCATCATTCAATCGATTCGTATGTGTTGGAACAAGCTCCGGGTCCATCCCCTTGTCTATACACTGCTGCTTAGTTTGCTGAATGATCTCCAGATCAGTTATTTCACCACATTGATTATCCAAAATCACATACCCCTTTTTATCATACTGCCACTTTAATGTAACCTAACGTTTATTCTATCACTTTTATCGGCAGATGGAGCCTGCCGGTAAACTTAATAGAAAGTGAACTGGCAGCCTTCATCTTAACATTTATGAATATATACGGGATAAGCAGAACTTTGGAAACATATTCTTTTATTCTTCTCCAGTTATGTAACTCTTTACAGGAAATATCCGTTTAGGATGTAAAGGAGATGAGAATCCATGTTCAAACCCAATATTGCTTACCTGTTCCTCATGGCCGTTCTATTTCTTGTAACAGCCTGCTCGAGCAATCAAGCTGAAGCGCCGACTTCATCATCCGAACCTGCGACAACTGCAGTGATTGACCACAACAGTCCGGCGGAGAACGTATTTTCATTATATAAAGGAGAGGACATGAGTACCGAGAATAAAGTCACGAACATGCTTGCTCAATTGGAAGGCATAGACTGGGCAGAATATAACCGCCTGAGTAATAGCCAAACATTGGCGACTCTTGAGCTGCTGTATACCCACCGCTCCCTTATCAAACCCGAGCATTACAGAAGCCTGTTCCTGGCAACAACAAATCTCGACGGCGCCTCTGCCGAGCAATATGCCGCCATCGCAGGAGATTTGTTTACCCAAGACACGGAAGGCATGGTTCAAGCACTCGCTGATTTGAGTGACGATGCTAACAGGCAAAGTGTCATTTCCAGTATTGCTTACCATCTTGGTTACCAGGATGTTTCACAGGTGAAACTAGAGCTCGAACAATGGCAAACGAATAAGGGGCTGGATGATCCCGAGAAGAACGTCATCGCCTCCCTTATAGCCGCACTCAACAATCCATAATACCAACACACCACCCTTATCCTGCCGGTAACATCTTGCGACCGGATTCAAACGGTTTCACAAGCCTTATCTATGTCATCAACCGGAGATAACCGACAGCGAAAAAAAGCCGACCAAGATCTACATCTTAGTCGGCTCTTTGTATCGATAAAACAAGGGTACACCTTATTGGTTTAGCAGGAACTCTTCTCCGGCAATGCCTGGGGATGTCATATGGTAAGGGTCCAGGATGACCTGGATCTGTTCCTCTGTCAAAAGACCTTGCTCCAGAATAATCTCCTTGATGCTTTGGCCTGTCTTCTGGGCTTCCTTCACCAGTCTGGAGGCTACGTCATAACCCAGATGCGGGTTCAATGCCGTAATAATGCCGTAGCTGTTATCCACGAAGTACTTGCAGCGTTCTTTATTCGCTGTAAGATCGACCATCAGATTCTTGTAGAACACATCCATGCCGTTCTTCAGAATTTTGAGGGAATGCATCAAGTTGTTCGCTGCGACCGGAACCATGACGTTAAGTTCGAATTGCCCGGCTTCGCATGCCAAACTGATCGTATGGTCATTGCCGATAACTTGAAACGACACCTGGTTCATGACCTCGGCCATCACCGGATTGACCTTGCCCGGCATAATCGACGAACCCGGTTGTCTCGCCGGTACGTTCAATTCGTTCAAGCCCGCTCTCGGGCCGGAAGCCATCAAGCGGATATCGTTGCACATTTTCGAGAAGTTTACGGCACACACTTTGAGCGCAGCCGACAATTCCATATACGCATCGGTGTTCTGGGTGGCATCGACCAAATCTTCGGCTTGTTTCAAGGAGAAGCCTGTCTGCTCAATCAAATGCTGAACAACGCTGTGCATATAGTCAGGCGTTGCATTAAGCCCCGTACCTACGGCCGTCGCCCCCATATTAACAACTAACAAACCTTGAGCTGCCCGCTCGATCCGGTTGATATCACGCGTCAGAACATTGGCATAAGCCCCGAACTCTTGTCCGAGTCGAATCGGTACCGCATCCTGCAGATGCGTGCGCCCCATCTTGATGACATCATCAAACTCCTTGGCCTTCTCCTGAATGCCGGCAACCAAGGTCCGGAATACTCCAAGCAGATCCTGCGTCAGACGGTAAGACGCGATGCGGATCGCCGTCGGGATAGCATCGTTCGTGGATTGCGACATATTGACATGATTATTAGGATTGCAGTAGAAATACTCGGCCTTCTGTTTTCCCAAAATCTCCAGCGCTCGGTTCGCCAAGACCTCATTCATATTCATATTGATCGAAGTGCCTGCTCCGCCCTGGATGGAATCGACAATGAATTCGGAACGGAGATTGCCCGCGATGATCTCGTCTGCCGCCTCTATAATGGCACTGCCTATCTTTTTCGGCAGCAGGCCAAGCTCCATGTTCGCCAGCGCCGCGGCTTTCTTAACCTCGCCCAGTGCAGAAATCAATTCTGCATGAATGGGAACCCCGCTGATCGGAAAGTTCTCTACCGCCCTAACCGTATTAATGCCGTAATAGGCTTCTACAGGAAGCTGTTTTTCCCCCAGAAAATCTTTTTCAATTCGATACTGCATATCCATGGACAACATCACCATCGCCTTTTGATTATTTTGTATCATGCTTGTCACCTGTTATCATCCAGCTTGCCCGGATATATACAGAATTCTGCCTTCCCACTTGAAATCCTCTATAGCTTACGCGTTTTGTTAGAGAATATTGATTGATATGTGCGAATGCGCAAAAAAAAGAGACTTCCTTTAAGTATAAATACCCAGAAAAAGTCCCTCTTACCCAACCAGGGTTATTCCGTCTATGGACACCGATTGGGGCACACATGAACTAGACCATGGTTGTCTTCCTATACGGAGGAAAACCTAACGAGATGACGGCTCCTCCCTCTTTCCGATTTCCCGCCGTGATCAGCCCTCCACAGCGTTCCACGATGGCGCGGGCAATCGCCAAGCCCAGGCCGGATTCCCCGTTCTTGCCCTTCACGAAACGGTGGAACAAATACGGAAGCAGCTCCTCGGATATGCCTTCGCCATCATCGGAAACGGTGAGCACGACTTGGCCTTTCTGGATGGCCGCTTGAATGTAGATGTGCTTGCTTGCGTGCCTTGCTCCATTCGAAACGATGTTCAGCAGTGCTTGCAGCAGCTTATCCCGGTCGGCATACACCATTAACGATTCATCATCTCCATAGGAAGGATGCACGAACAGTCCTTTTTTCACCAGGAGAGGATTGACTCTTTCGATCGTCTCTTCCACGAGCTCCCTCAAATTCACTTCTGTCGCCTTGAATATATCATCTTCACTGTCCAGTTTAGCGAGCAGCGTCATCTCGGTCACGATATTTCTCATCCGGCTGCTTTCGCTCATAATGATATCCAGCCCTTTGCGGATATCCTCCCCTTCGAATACGCCGTCCCGAATTCCCTCCGCATAGCCGGATATGGACATGAGCGGCGACTTTAGCTCGTGGGAGGCATTCTGGAAAAATTGCTTCTGCACATGGTTGTACCGCTCCAGCTCACCCGCCATTTCGTAGACGGACTCTGCAACTGCGCCGATCTCCCCGCTTGCGGACACACGCCGGACTTCGGAGAACTGGCGCTCCTTCACCTTCTTCAATTCTTCGCGCAGATGCATAAGCGGCTTAATCAGCCTCTTGGTAATGAACAGGCTTAAGATCACCATGATCACGGCCCCTACGCCAAATACGAGCATCAAGCGCCCCAGCAGCGCCTGCTCAATGGCCTTGATCTTGCTGACCGGCGTAATCAGCGTTACCGTTCCTTGGGGAACTGCCGTGACTTCTGTCAGATACATGTCACTCTTCGCCGCGATTTGGAAGGTTGCCGTGTCTTCCGGCGTAATTCGGGCTATCTCCGTATATGGATAGGAATGAGCAGCTGCCATAGGAGCTACCACATTACCTTGAGCATCTTGAATAATGACTTCCACATCCGCAATCCGCGAAGAAGTATAACCACTGACGGCAATCGGCGTACTATCGATTGGAAGACTCTGTGCGGCGGCCGTCTCCAGCTTTGCCGATAGTTCGGCACCGATGGACTGCATGTCCTTGCGCTGCGTACCGATAAAGTGATCCAGCAGTACGTAATGAATGACGACGGCCGTAACGGAAAGCACGAGTATTAGCGATAAAGCAAAAGCAAGATTGATCTGATGCACCAGCTTCATATCAACGTTTCCTCCCCATCCGTTCTCATTCGATATCCATGTCCCCATATGGCCTCGATCGGCAGCTGCTCCACTTTCTTTCGCAGCCGTTTGATGAGATGGTCGACCGCCCGGTCGCTTCCAAAATAGTCGTCCCCCCATACGGAGGTCAGCAGTTCGTCCCTGGTAAACGCACGGTTCGGATGCTCGGCAAACACTTTTAGCATCTCGAATTCCTTGTTCGTCATATCCACTTCTTCCCCGTTCCAGAATACTCGCCGCTCCTCCAGCATTAACTGAAGCCGTCCATTGCTAAGCTCCGGGGAAGCGGCCGCAAGCCGCGGAACGCTCTCCGCCTGATTGAATTTGTACCATCGATTTAGCTGCCGTTTGATTCGGGCAACCAGCTCGCGGGGACTGAATGGCTTGACCATATAATCGTCGCTTCCCAGCTCAAGCCCCAGTATTTTATCCACTTCGCTATCCTTGGCAGAGATCATGATGATCGGGACCTCGGCTTCCGCACGGATCCGCCGGCACAATTCGAAACCGTCCATGCCGGGCAGCATAATATCCAGCACCCACATATCCGGCGGGTTCGTTCTCCACATCTCCCACCCTTCCTCAGCCGTGCCAAGGCCCACGGTTCGATAGCCTTCCTTGCGCAAATAAGCCTCCACTAAATTTCGTATATGCTGATCATCGTCAATCACGGCGATGAGATAGTTTTGGTTCATATCCATGTACCTCCGAGCTTCGTCTCCTCCCAGTATACCAAGCTCCGGGATGATGAAGGGGAATGCCATTATTTTTCCACAAATACACCAATGTTCTGCCAATGCTGATTCGTACACTGGGTACTGTAAGACAAACCAACCCGATAAGGAGTGTTATACGATGAAACACAAACTGTTTGGTAAACTTGCCCTATCCGCTGCCCTGCTGGGATCAGCCGCCTTACCCGTACATGCCTCTGGTGCTGATACCCCAAGTGACGTACCGAGTCAAACAGGCAAAAGCGCGCCTCTTAAAACTACTGCAACCATCTCCATTCTGCCGAATCCGCTGGAATTGGCTGAGAAATACGCACCGGAAACGGTACAGGATTGGAAGGAGACGCTTGAGAAGTACGGCAAGCTTGCCGGAGCTGAGGGAACATTCTTTTTCTCCGACGCTACAACTGCAGTTGCCGGAGAGATGAAGCCGGTTGTGGCTGAAGGCGAATTCGAGGTTTCCGTTGCTATGAAGACTTCTCCGGCAAAAGATATCCAGGAATTAATAGACAGCGGGGACATCAAGGAATTCAAAGCAACCCAGATTAAGGACGTTATCACGCCGCTTGAAGGCATAACGCTGGAAAGGGCCGAAATGGTGAATGCAGAGTCCGATGAAGTGAAATACGACGTGATCCAAGGCGAGGCAGCAAGTTTCGCGGCAGTGAAGATCAGTGATGCAGCAAGTTTGGAAGTGAAGATCAACGATGAGGATCTGGCGTTCATCCATGCCAGAATCGATCTCTTCAAAGCGGTGGATTCCAAGGACTCCGACTCTATCAAAAAGGCGCTGACGAAATTGCTGGACCAATACAAGGAACAGATCGCCAAGTTGGAAGCTGAAGCGAAGTAAGGTTATACGGAGCAGCATATGTCGGCGCAAGCCGATCCTACTTAAAGCACAAACAACCCTTGCCGGTGCCGCGGCAGGGGTTGTTCTTCTGTATAGGCCTATATCACGATTTTTTCGTCATGACCTTCATCAGTTTAACAGCCGAGCGCACGCGGGGACGCTTCAAGTGCTCCTCCACATAACGGTAATCCGTTAATATCACCTTAGCATCCCGCAGTCCGTAGGCAAAATCGTCATCGAACAGCAGCCGGTACTCCCACACCCGCTTCTCCCAATTCGGGATATTCGCCAGCATCCACTCATCCTCGGCTCCGGGATGGACATAGGTTTCACTGACCCCTTCAGGGAGTCTATACAGCTTATCGATCAGCGATTGCTTGAAGCTGTCGTAGGTCTCCCCCTCGACAACAGGAAACGGATGGGAGAGCAGATAATCCGGGATTGGCACGCCAAACGTATCAGCAAGGCCTGAGGCGAGCGCAACCGGACGCTCGATATTCGGCAGCGAGCTGAGCAGCGGATCCTCCGGGTAGATGTAGCGGAACAATCGTGCGGGGAGGCGCCAACGCGAAGTCTTCCACAGCATCTGCGGAATGAGGCTTCGCCCCGTTTCCATCCCGTACAGGCTGCCCATATGATTATCCACATGACTGATACGGATGCCGGCCTTGCTCGCCAGCCGGTACTGCGCCTCCAGCTCTTTTAACACAGCACTTGTCACTGCTCCCCGTTCAAACTCCGGAACGGTCCGGTATTGATGACCGCTGGCGTCATGAAGGGAGGAGTGCCCCGTCAAACTGCGCCATCGCAGAGCCTCAAATTCGCTCGTCAAGGTTAGATGCAGCCCCACATTCGGTTGACGTCGGCGTGCCACCCAGGAGGCCGCTTCTTCAAAGCCGGGAGCCACGGTCATGATGGTTGCCGAGGAGACTTTGTTCTCCTCCAGCAGATGGCGAATCGCCTCATTCATGGCCTTGCTTTGCCCGAAATCGTCACAGTTGATGATCAGTCTTCGCTCCATGGTCGTGTCCGCCTCCTATAGTTTTTGAAAATTCGATTTTGGTTGCAAACGATAACAGAAAGGAAATAGCCAGCAAACACAATGGAACGACACTGATCAAATACCTGAAGGTCGATTCCGGATCACTTCCCGGATTGTCACCGCTTTCATATCCGAATATCATGCCTACCACAAAAAATGCCAGGGCAGAGATCAATCCGCTGGAACGCGTAATAAATCCGCTGACAGCCGTATAGATCCCCTCTCTGCGCAGCCCCGTCCGCTCCGCATCCTCGTCGATGATGTTGCCGCTAACCATGGCCGGCGTTACCAGAAATCCCGCCAGACCGAACCCAACGCCGATGCCTGCCAGAATCCCGCTGATCAGATCGTAACCAAACCAGAGCGGAATGACCGAAAGGCCATACACGCCGAGCGACAACCGCCATGCTCTCACACCATCCATTCTTCGAATCATCCAATACCAGACGAATACCAGCGGAATGACTGATACAAACACGGCTGCCAGCAGAATGGATACTTGATTGTCAGGGATGCGGAGCACGTACTTTGCATAAAAAGGGATCGTCGAGCTTATCAGTCCATTCACCGTCTGGGCAAAGGAGTTGGAGATGTTAAACACCCAAAACTTCTTGTTGCGCAAGGTTTCGCGGAACGCCTGGACGAGCTTGAGCGGCTCGCTTGCGGTGTACACCTCCTGCTCTCGGACGCTCATCATGCAGAGAAACATGAACACGCCGAACAGCAGTGCGTACAGAATCGCCATATTCGAGAACCCCATGGCGTCATAAATAATCGGGGTCAACGCGGTACCGATCAATAGTGCCACGACCTGGTAGCCCTGTTGGATGGCCGAGGCTTTTGCCCGGATGCGGTCTCCGCGGAACAGCTCGGGGAACAGCGCTCCATAATTGACCCATAGTACGGTCGCTACCGCTTCATACAGGATAAGGGCAACCAAGAACCACACGAACAGTCCGTTCTCAGACAATCCTTCCGGCGGCGAGAACACCAGCACGAATGTCAGCATGAACAGCGGAATGGCGCCGAACACCCACGGCCTGCGCCGTCCCAGCCGGGTATTGGTTCGATCGGACCAATACCCCATGAGCGGATTGTTAACCGCATCCCAGATCAGAAATACGGTTCGTGCCAGGGATGCAAGCCCAATGCCTAGACCCAATGTATCCACGTAGAAAAAGATGTAAAAGGAGCTGAACGCCTGGCTCGGGACCATCATGGCAAACATGCCAAGCGAAAATGAATACGGCGAATTCACCCAACTGCGCTTCATCCGTTTCCCTCCATCCGTCATGGACGATTTTGTTGTACAGTATTCTGCGGATGGCACGAATATACCTGCCTATGCGAAGGCTAAGTTGATTACGCCTACGGAACCGGACAATAGCCACGATGGGATCATAGAATTGGATGAGCATACATATTTTTCATGGCATCGGCCAACCCTTCTAAATAAGACCGTAAAATTTTCAGAAAGGGTCTGTGCCATGGAACTCCTCAAAGATCTTCTGTTAGTGCTTGGAAGAATTTATACCATCTACCCGCTGCTCTTGGGCGTTACCTTATTCATGGGCCGCCGCTCCATCGGCGAGCTTCCCGTGTTTGACTACATCATCATCCTGTCGCTCGGTTCCGTGATCGGAGCAGACATCGCAGATCCAAAAATCGAACATATCCACACCGCCTTCGCGATCGTCGCCATCGGCGTGTTACAGAAGATAGCCTCTGTCCTTCATGTGAAGAGCCGGCGCATCGGCAAGTGGATTACGTTCGAACCGATGATTGTCGTTAAAGACGGGCAGTTCATTTATCCGAATTTGAAAAAAGCCCGATACTCCATCGATAACATTTTGCAAATGCTGCGCGAGGAGCAGATATTTGACATAGCTGAAGTCGATATGGCGGTATTGGAGCCGAGTGGCGTCTTATCCATACTGAAAAAGATGGAGAAGACCGCCGTCACGCTGGAGGACCTGAAGTTAAAACGGCCGAATTCCGGGCTTTCTTACGCCGTCGTCAAAGAAGGACGCATTCAGACGATCACCCTCCAAAAATTAAACCTTACCGGGAAATGGCTGGAGACTCAGCTGGATGAGCGGGGAATCCCGCTCGATCAGGTGTTCTTTGCTTCACTCGATGAACAGAAGCGTTTAAACATCACCGTCTACGATAAGGAGATCCAGATCCCTCCCCTGTATCATTAATGATCCGAAAACAAGCCTGGCGCTGCCGCCAGGCTTGTTGTGTTCGTGACTTATTGAAGAACGATTTTAATGGCATTGCCGATCGGAGGCAGGCTCTTGGTCAGCACGGGGCTGTAATAACCGATAATCTCCGCATCGTCGGTCAATTCGGTAGCTTTCAAGGTTTTACCGTCTTTATTCACGACGACCGTCTCGGGTGTCAGATTCAGGATCACTTCGCTCGGCGATTGTTCCGTTAACCCTTTACCCTTAATCGTTACGCGTAGATTGCCGCCATCGGCATTGATGTCCGAGATGGCGCCAGCTGTAGCGAGCTGCTCCGCCTCTTCCTTGTCCGATTTAACGCTGATTTCAAAAGCGTGGGTCTGAGGAGGTAAGCTCGCGGTCATCGCCAAGCTATGAACCGCTTCGATCTTCATCCCTTCCGCAAGATCCTTAAGCTCAATCTTCGTACCTTCCGCATCGCGGATGATGGTGCTCTCATCCACATTCAGAACAATTCCTTCGGTTCCCGTGCCGTTCATGTGAACGGCTTTACGATCTTCGTTATTGATAATTTCGGTGATTTTGCCAGTGACGGTTTCCTTCTTAACCTCTTCTTCGGACGAGATGCTCACTTTCGTGCCATCGACCGATACGTTAGCTTGGAGCACTTCTCTGAAGAAATTAGCCGGAACATAGAGCGTGCCCTTCACATTTACTGGCGCAGCGCCGAGGGACTTGTACATTTTGTTAACCGTATACTGGTCTTTCCCCGTTTGCACGAGGGTCCAGATCGGGGATCCCGGTTTAGTCAGCTCCGCAGAGCGGTCCTGTTGATTCCAGCCCAGTTCAAATCCGAGCGCCTCGGATACGCTCCGCAGCGGGATCATGACCTGCTTCGCATCGGCGTTCATATAACCGGCGCCGGCCACTTTCTTACCGTTTACCAGAACCCCATAATCAATTACAGCCGATATCACGACCGGTTGTTGTTCCTGGTTGCCTCCAGCCTGGGGTGCTGCATAAGCTGCTGCGCCACCAGAGACAGCGATGGCTGCAACCATTAATGTCGCCGCTTGCTTCTTCCATTGTTTATTCATGCTCATCATCCTTTCTAGGTGCCTTAAATTATCATGTACTACTATACTGACGGGCGTATTAGCCAAATGTTGCAATGAAATGATAAGCGAATGTGCAAGATAGTACGCAGAAAGGCCGTTCCGGGATAGACTTATCAAGTCTTCCGAAACGGCCTCTTTATCTGACTTAGCGATGGATAAATAGCGGGTCAACAAAGCTTCTGCAATATTCCTCCGCAATCTGCTCCGCGCTGTATCCCATATCACGCATGTAGAGAATGATATCCGCGCGCGGCAGAGATGCGAGCATCACAGAGGTAAACTGAGGGTCAAGCGGCATCAGTACTCCCTGCTCCGCCGCACGCTCCAGCAGGCGCTTAATTTGAAACCGTAAAAACGTGAAGGGCGGGTTCTCGCACATAATGTTCTTGGTTTCCTCCAGACGGTCAGAGGTCAGCATCACCCTTAGCCACTCCAAATCTTCATTGAAATGCAGAATGACCTTTGTCATCACCGTCCGCAGCCGATGAGCCACCGGTTCACCTTCGCTGCTCTGAAGGTAAACGTCCAGCCCCTCCATAAACCGATCGATCTTGGCTTCCATCAACGTGAAGCAAATCTTGCTCTTGCTGGGGTAACGGCGGTACAAGGTGCCTTGCCCGATCCCAGCCGTTTTCGCCACTTGATGCATGGAGACGTCCTCGACTCCGTATTTATTAAATAAAGCCTGAGCCGTATCCAAAATCTTTTGACCCAACTCGTCATTCTCTTTCGGCAATGCACGCATCCCTTTCTAATTTGAACACACGGGAACCTTATGCAGCAGACTGTTCTTCTTCAACGGGTGAAGTTGTACGTTTAACAAATAAGCCCAGTACTAAAGCGATGATTGCAAGAACAAGTCCGATTACAAAAGCATTATGAAGACCGGCAACCATGCTCTCTACCGGATTGAGATCCCCGGTTGTTTCAACGTAATTTTTAGCACCTGCTGTCATGATGCTGATAAAGAGCGCCATACCTACGGCTCCTGCTACCTGCTGCAGTGTATTCATGATGGCTGTTCCATGCGGATACAGCAATCGCGGCAACTGATTCAACGCTGTAGTCTGGGCCGGCATCATAACCATCGAAATCCCTATCATCATCATAACATGAAGGAAGATGACATAACCACCGGTCCATGAAGAGTCGATGCGCGAGAACAGGAAAATGGCGACGCTCAAGAGAGCAAGACCTGGGATAATCAGAACTCTCGGTCCGAATTTATCGAATAGCTTTCCTGTAATC
Organism: Paenibacillus sp. FSL F4-0100; assembly: GCF_037993005.1. NCBI lineage: Bacteria > Bacillati > Bacillota > Bacilli > Caryophanales > Paenibacillaceae > Paenibacillus > Paenibacillus sp. FSL F4-0100. The sequence goes on along the minus strand of NZ_CP150303.1, from coordinate 625,258 downwards.
GGCGCCATCAATCCGTTGATGATACCGCCTGGCATCATGACAAGGCCAGCTGCAAGCGCAGTTAAGCCCAGTGCGTTCTGCAGGAACAATGGCAGCATGATCATGGTGGAGAACATGCTCATCATCAGCACCAGCATCAGCACGGTTACGAGCGAGAACATCGGAAATTTGAAGGTACGCAGATCCAGCATCGGTTCCTTCATCTTCAGTTGGCGCCATACGAAGAGCAGCAAGCTGATAGCCCCTGCCGTAATGCACCATACTACCTTCGGATCAGACCAAGTGCCTTCTCCGGCACTGCTGAATCCATATACGATACCCCCAAAACCGATAGTAGACAGAATAATCGAGATATAATCGACCTTCGGCTTGGTCAGGATCGATACGTTCTTAAGGAAAACCGCTGCAAATGCAATGGAGAACGCAGCAAGCGGAATGACCAGATAGAACAACCAGCGCCAGTTCAGCGCGTCCACGATCAAGCCGGACAGCGTCGGTCCGATCGCCGGGGCAGTCATGATGACAAGACCGATCATCCCCATGGCGGCTCCGCGATTCTGAGGCGGATAAATACTAAGTATCGTGTTCATCAGAACCGGCAGCATAAGCCCCGTTCCGACCGCTTGCAGGATACGCCCTACCAGCAGCACCCCAAATACCGGTGAAAAGCCGCAGATAATCGTACCTATAAGAAATAGCGTCATGGCGCCTATAAACATCTGTCTTGTCGTGAACCACAGCTGCAGCAGCGCCGTGACTGGCACCAGAATACCGACAACCAGCATATAGGATGTTGAAAGCCACTGCACCGTAGACTCTCCAATACCAAACTGCTCCATCAAGCTTGGGAAAGCGATGTTCAGCAGTGTCTCATTCAAGATGGAAACGAACGCGCCAATAATCAGTGCGGCAACAATCGGCCCTCTCTTTATTTTGCTTAAATCAATCTTGGCCGAACTTGGCCCCACTCCCATATCCAAGAGCTTATCCTCCCTTATCTCTGTATACACGGACAATTGTCCGGTAATGCGTTTTTTATTGTAACGGACAATTGTCCGCAGGTCAACTGAAAATTTTCATTAAATTTTCAATAAAAGAAAAATGGATGCCTTCCATGGTACGAATCCGCTGGGTCATGCAGTGGACACACATAGAATTACGGGTTGTTATCTTCTTCACAAAAAAAGGATCCGCCCTACGCCGCAACTTAGGACAGATCCTTCGATTTTATTATTCACGCACGTCGGCTTCGTGAGCCGTTATGCGTTCAGCGCAATCTTCTCCTTGTATACTCTGGCCCAGCCCTCCAGATTGTTCGTAACGATCAAGAGCTCAGGGTATTGGGCAAGAGATGCCAGTACAGCCTCATCATCCGGCGTCCAGACAATGAGCTGAACCCCCCGCTTACGCGCTTCCTCCATAAATGAAGGGGTCACGTACACATATTTAACGGACACATAACGAGCGCCGATCTCCTCCAGGTAAGGGAATACCGATGGCGTAGCTCCATATATCACCAGGCCCAGCTCGATTTCAGGGTCCAGGGAACGTGCTCGTTCAATGGAATAATGATCGAAGGAGGTGAGGAATACCTGCTTCTCCATGCCCGTTTCCTTGATCACGTCAATGACCTTCTGTTCCAGGCCGGGGTACGTATCCCCCATCTGCTTCAGCTCAATGTCAACGATCATCCGATCCTTGGCAAAGCGCAGTGCTTCCTCCAGCGTGGGAATGACTTCTCCTAAACCTGCATCCAGCTTGCGTATTTCCTCCAGCGTGAAGGCATTGATTGCCCCTGTTCCGTTGGTCGTCCGGTTTACCGTTGGATCATGGATCACAACGGGTACGCCGTCCTTTGTCAGCTGGACATCCAGTTCCAGGTGTGAGAAGCCAAGCTCCAACGCTTTCCGAAAGCCCAGCATCGTGTTCTCCGGGTATTTCAGCGGATATCCTCTATGAGCCAATCCCCGTACTTCCATGTGCCATTCCCTCCATATTTAAGTCGATTGATGGCCTCGATCACGGCCAGTACCGTACGTTAACGGACTGAGTTACGTAATCGGGATACCATTTGAAGCTCTATAGGACTGTTCGCCATGAACTTTCCGATCCCTGCTGTCTGCAGCAGATCATAACCTTCGGGAGAAAACAGAGAGACGGCATGGCGGTGTATGCTTACCCACCATATCCATACCGTCTAGAATACCTACATCATCCGGTTATGCGGTTATTTAAACGTCGAATTCGCCATCGCGGCCACGATATGCTTCTGCATGACCGTAAAGACCAGCACGATCGGGATAATCGCCATGACGCTGGACGCCATAATGACATTGAAGAACATGGCTTCATTTCCAGCGATGGAATCCCTCAGCATCGCAATACCTACCGTTAGCACGCGCATGTCGTTGTTATTAGTCATGATTAGCGGCCAGAAATACGAGTTCCAGGACGAGATGAAGATCAACACGCCCATGGTAACGATCGTCGGCATCGCCATCGGGAATAAAAGCTTGTACAGTATGGAGAAACGACCGGCTCCATCCACGCGTGCCGCTTCCAGCACGTCGTTGTTAATCGATTTGAACGCCTGCCTGAGCAGGAATATCGCGTAGGCGGAAGCCCCGTGAGGCACGATGAGCGCCCAGAACGTATTCAGCCAATCCAGCTTGGACATCATGACGTATACCGGAACGAAAATAACCTGCTCCGGTACGATCAATGCGGTGAGAACGAGCAAGAATAGAGCGTCCCTTCCCCAGAACTTCCCCTTCGCAAATGCATACGCCGCCATAAGCGCCACGTTCAGCTGCAGAATAATCGTTCCGACAGCCATCAGCAGCGTATTGCCGAAAAATCGCGCATATGGGATAACCCGGAAAGCTTCGGCAAAGTTCTGCCAGGCAAAGGTTTCCGGCCAGAATGTAGGTACGGCCATCCGCATCTCAGACTGTGTCTTGAGCGCGCTGATCAGCAGCCAATACACCGGAAAGAACATGACGAGCGTCACGATCACGGCTCCGATAATGCGGAGCGTCATCATGGTCTTTCGGTATTTGGCGGATCCAGCCATATAATTATCCTTCATAGTGCACCTTCTTCCTGCTGACCACCCATTGTACCAATGTTAACAGCAATATGATTACAAACAGAATCATGACAAGCGCCGAGGCTCTTCCTGTTTTGAATTCATCAAAGGCCATCGTATAGATCCAGTACACAATCGCGTTTGTTGCCTTGAGCGGGCCGCCGTCCGTCATGACGTCGATGGACTGGAACACCTGCATGGAGGAGATAAAGCTCGTGATGACAAGAAACAGTGTCATAGGCGACAAGAGCGGCAGCGTAATGTTGCGGAACTGCCGGAACTTGCTGGCTCCATCAATCGAAGCCGCCTCATAATACTCGGCCGGAATCCCACGCATGCCCGCGATAAAGAGGATCATCGCAAAACCGACGCCCTTCCAGACCGAAACGGCAACCAGCGCCGGCAATGCCGTCGAAGGGTTGGTCAGCCATTCGACCGGTTCCATGCCGAACCAGGAGACAATGGAATTCAGCAGCCCATATTGCCCGTTGTAAATCCAGGTAAATACCATGGCGGCGACAACCATCGAGACATAATACGGCATGAAGATAACGCCGCGCATGAAACCGAACAACCGTGAGGATGACACGTTGAGCAGCAGCGCCAGCAGCAGCCCGATGACAAGCGTGAACACTACGTCCATAACGGTGTACAAGAACGTGACCTTCAAGGAGTGATAGAAATCCGAGTTTGACAGCAAGCGCGTATAGTTATCGACGCCCACGAACTTCTTCATGGGCCGCGTCATATTCCAGTTCGTAAAGCTGATGTACACGGAATAACCCAGAGGATAATACAGGAACACGCCCATGAATAACAACGCCGGGACCGCGAACGAGAAGTCCTTCCACTTCTCGATCAACGTATGGGAGATCCGTTTAGAGACCGAAGCGGTCGCCCGATTGGACGCCGCCTTTGTCATATGTTTATTGGTCTCCATAGGCATCACTCATAGTCAGCCAGAATATCGTTGATCTTCTTGGCTGCATCCTGCATAAGTGGTGTCGGATCTTTTTTGTTCAGCACCATTTCCCCTACGACTTCTTTGTAAACTTCGCTGAATTCAGGGTAAGCCGGGTGCTGCATGCGCGGTGTCACTTCGTCAAAGTGCTCGTATACCGCTCTGTATTGCGGCCATCTTTCGAAATATTGATCGCCTTCCTCAGACTCGATTGCGGATTTTCTTGTCGGCAGGTATCCAACGGATTCAGCCCACTTAATGTTTTGCTCCGCCGAAGTCATGAACTCGATGAATTTCCAAGCCGCTTCCTTCTCCAGATCCTCGGCACCGTCCATCATGACGATCCCCGCGCCGCCGATGTTGGAGGTCCGTACTTTATCACCAGGGATGAAAGATACGCCAACCTCGAAGTTCGCATTCTCGCGGTACATTTTCAGCATCGCGGAAGTATGCTGTACCATCGCGATTTCACCGTTCAGGAACATTTGACGCATATTATCGGAGGCCCCTTTACCGAAGCCCATATGCATGCTGCCGTCATTTTGCCACTTGTAGAAATTCTGGAGGTAACGGAGAGAATCCTCATTCTCGACAGCCGAGGCACTCAGGTCCTCCGTCAGAATTTGTCCACCGCCGTTAATGTTCCACGGGTCATAGTACCATGTGTCCCAGCCTGGGACAGAGAAAGCATAACGCGTCGTTTTGTCGCCTTCCTTTTTCGTTACTTTCGCATTGAAATCCTCGATCTCATCCCATTTCGCAGGAGGCTCTACGCCCAGCTCGTCCAGCATCGTTTTGTTGTAGACGAATACGCTGGTGCTGACGATCAGAGGGAATCCGAATTGTTTCCCGTTGTATGCATAAGCGTTCAGCATACCTTGAGCGAAATCGTCCATCTTCACTTCGTCGCGCTTAATCCACGGACCCAGATCGGCAAAAACGCCGCTATCCGCAAAGTTAGCGAGTGAAGATACCTCAACATTAGTAACGGCCGGTACATCGTTCGCTGCTACTGCAGCCGATAATTTTTTGTGAAGATCAGGATAGCCGCCTTGGAACACCGGTTCTACCGTAATATGTGGGTACTTCTTCTGGAACTCTGCGATCATGTAGTTCAAGCCTTCCAGTTGAGCATCCGCATGGGCATGCCAGTACTGGATTTTGACAGGCGTTGTATCATTCTTCATATCCATCGAAGCAGCTTCCACATCGTCGAGCGAAACCTCTCCTCCGGCACTTTCACTTCCACCGCCGCCTCCGCAAGCCGTGGTAATAACCATAAATATGGTCAGTAACATTAACAACCATGATTTCTTTTTCATAGATGATCTGTTGTCCCCTCTCGAATCTATTCATCATTCATCTTCATCACTGCTGTCTATCCACTTCATCAAATGGCCGGTTCAACTGCACGCGGATCCTAAGATGGGGGGATTCCCCCATCCAATCAACCCGTCTACCCCTTAAAAAGCGCACAAAAATAGAGACGTCAAAAGAGCGCAACCTAAGAGCCACCACCTCCTATAAAAGCTAAAGTAGCTGCTACTCGGGTTATCTCATCGTCTCCACCCCTAGCAAATATGTAATTATAGTTAATCCATCAACCGTACAGGGAATCTTACGTCCAAAAACGCGTATCTCCTGTAGATACGAGGTCTGCACCATTTGCCAGCGCCTCATCGATTTCTTCCTCGCTTCGTAAAAAACCTCCCACAATAAGCGGACAGTGAATTTCCTTCTTCAGGTCGCGGATCACGCGGGGTATGAGTCCCGGCATTAATTCCACCTCATCCGGACGGGCTTGTCCGATCATTTTCACTGCGGTTCTTAAAGCTGTCGTATCAATGGCAAACACTCGCTGTATCGAGCTAATGCCCGCTTGGCGCGAAGCCAATACCGTATTCGTCTTCGTCGTAATAATCCCGTCGATCTTGTACGAATCCGCCAAATACTGCACAGCCGAATTATCCCGGCCAATGCCGCTTACCATCTCCAGATGAACAAACACTTTTTTGCCTGAGGAGTGAAGTCGATTAACGATATCCCTGAGTTTTATGATATCGCCTGTCATCAGGTTCACACGCTCCACCGTGCTGTTCACAGCTGCATCGATCTGTTCCAGCTTGGTAATCGAAGCGATTACGGGAAGACGCCGTGTCCTTTGATCTGCCATAAGTGCGTGTCCCCCTTCTACCGAACACTCTTATGATAAAGCGATAAGATCATGACAGTATTAACGATATGTAAAATCTGTGTTAACGGCACTCATCAAGGCTTCGATATATCATGTATACGCTTACTATTCAGTTAACAACAGATTCTGCTATATCCCTGGTTTGTTGGATTCCCCCTAGACTTAGGATCATTCGGTTCAGCGAAGAGGTTAGGATAGCGCTTTCAGAATAGCTCGCCAAACTATTTAATATCTATCATAGAGGAATGATTTAGCCATAGTCTATAGCGAAATTTGTATTATTTTGTCGAATTTAAAAGAATATCAACTCAATGTAACAAATATCATGGCGCGAACGACGAATTCATGATATAGCATCACCTTAAAGACCACGCTAACACCATCTCACTTCGATACATTCCCGGACCGGCGGGATCTGCCAAGGTTATCGGGGACATTTGCAGAAAAAAATGAAAAATTGCGCAAAAAAAATGTTGAATAATTTTCCAATGTAGAATAAGATTGCGACAAAGGGAAAGGTAAGCGCTTTCCGAAAATTCAATAGACAGGTGTTATGCCGAAATGAAAATAACTTTAAAAGACATTGCCGACCATGCAAATGTATCTATTTCTTCTGTATCGAGGGCTTTAAACAACGCAAACTCAACAGCACTTGTAAACGACCAAACGCGTCTGCGCATTATTCAAGTTGCCAAGGACCTGGGTTACCATAAGTTTAACAATTCACTGCAAAAAAATGAGAATTTTTCAGTGAATAAAAAAGTTCCAAAGAGAGTGGGACTCGCTTTATATGATGTAAAAGCTAAATACCAAGATCCGTATTTTTCAGAGATCATTTACGGGATCGAAAGTGAATTGCTTGATCAAGAATGTATATTGGACTTTACATTTGAGGTGCAAGATATTTTCAATTTCAATTTATTCGGGGATATGAACGAGAGTGACTTAGGAGTTATTTGTATCGGACCGCTTAAGCATGATTTTATAAATGAGCTTAATAAGCGGGTTCCATTTGTCATATCGGTGGGCGGAATACCTAAGCTGGACATTGATTATGTTACGGTGGATTTTCGTAATGCGGCAATGCAAGCAGTTCAATATTTGGTAGATCTTGGTCATCGCAAAATTGCTTATATTGGCGGAAGCTCTCAAGTTGGAATGCCGATTGATCAAGAAGAACGTTTCTATGGTTATAAAGAAGCGATGGAGTTTAACCATCTTGACATTATTCCGGAGTGGGTTCAAGACGGCTGCTTTGATCTAACCAAGAGTTATGAAGCCATGAAAAAAATTTTAAACACGCAGAGTCCGCCCTCGGCCGTATTTACAGCTAGCGACAAAATGGCATTTGGGGCGTACAAGGCAATTGGTGAATATGGGCTATCGATTCCAAATGATATATCTGTTGTTTCTTTTGATAATGTCGAAATGTCAGAATTCATTAACCCTCCGTTAACAACGGTACAGGTCCACAAGGAGGAAATGGGGAGAATCGCAGTCAAATTACTGCTTCAGCGCATGGAAGGGGGGATACCTTTGCCATTGATCAGCTATTTGCCGACAAAACTAATGGTCCGCAGTAGCTGTACCGAGAAAAGCGAAGTGAAAACTATATGAACGTTTGAGGAGGGTATAATAATGAAAAAAGTAATGGCTTGTCTCGGTTTAGCCGCTTGTATGCTTATCCCCTTAGGTGCTCCAGTGCACGCGCAATCAGCCCAAGGGGACATAAATGCAAATGAAAAAAAACCAAAAGCAACCTTTCAAGTGATCAGTGACCTGCATATTAGGGATACATCGTTCTCTCATAACAAGCTTTCGAAAGCGCTTCACGACCTGCATTCCATTGACCCGCTGGCAGATGCTATGGTCATCAACGGAGATATAACGAATAACGGTTTTCCCGAAGAATATGCAAAGGCTCGCGAGCTTCTTGATCAATCGCCTAAACCGATGAATCTGTATATGACCATTGGGAATCATGAGTTTTTTAATGGAGCTGGAAATGAAGTGAACACCAATCGGTTCGCAGACTTTATCGAAGAGGAGCATGTGTATTACGAGAAAATGGTGAACGGCTATCCTTTTATATTCCTTGGCTCTGAAAGCTGGGGGCCTGTCGATTCTCCCGCCAAAGACGATGCCTATCTGAGCGACGAGCAGTTGAATTGGCTGGAAGATACTTTGGAGAAACGCAGCAAGAGCGAGAAGCCTATGTTTGTTTTTCTTCATCAGCCCCTTTCCGCCGTATATGAAGCAGCAGAAAAGCGTCTAACCGATCTCTTCTCGAAGTATCCGCAAGTTATTTTATTCTCTGGCCATACCCATCGGGATATGCGACTTCCAAATATTAACCTAACACAGAATGAATTTACGAGCATCAATACAGCCTCTGTCTATTATACAACCTTCGCACCGACAGTAAACTGGGACGAAAGCCAAGGATTGTATGTGCAAATTTACGATGACAGGGTCGTAGTCCAAGGACGTGACTTTTACCGTAAGCAATGGATTCCCGAAGCGCATTACACGATTGATGTCCAATCGGCAACCACATTTTCTTATCGTAATAACTACGTTATTCCGGGTGAAACCGCCCTATTAACCACGAAATTTACAAATTATGGACAAAACACAGTCAAGGCCATCCAATTGGACTTAACGGCCCCCGATGGTTGGAGTGTAGAGGCAGTAACCGATCCTCTGGTCACCCATCTTTCGCCTGGAAGTTCGATTGAAACAGATTGGCGTGTGACGCCCCCTGATACTGTTGAGCCTGGATTCGCAAAATTAGATGCAGCCGTCTCATTTAAATATGGAGAAAATAATAAGCAAACAGAATGGAGTGCCGGCTCTATAGTCTGGATACCAGAACGGCTCCCAGCTGCCGATTCTTATGTAAGTGATGTGGAATGGATTCATTCCGCAAATCATTGGGGGCCCGTAGAACGGGATCAAAGCAACGGTGAAAAAGCAAAAGACGACGGAAAAACCATAACTATTGGCGGCGTAGAATATACGAAAGGCTTAGGTGTGCATGCGAATGCTGAGATTGCTTATTATATAGGCGGCAACTTCTCGACATTTACCGCAGATATCGGAATTGATGATGAAGTGGGAAATAGAGGATCGGTCGTCTTTCAAATTTGGGCAGACGGCGAGAAGGTATATGACAGCGGGCTTGTTACCGGATCTGATTCCGCCAAAAAAGTTCATGCTGATATCTCAGGCGCAAACGTACTGAAACTGGTCGTCATTGATGGCGGAGACGGCACTGGCTACGACCATGCGGATTGGGCAAATGCCCATATTGCCAGATCCGATGTAAACAGCTAGAAAGGCTAATAAAAAGGGTTAAAAGGCACCCCATTTCCGGTCATTTCCGGATTTGGGGTGCCTTTTGCATACCTTGAATTACATACGAATCCCACATGTTTCGTTGCGTGGCCCCTCCTTTAGTTCTTCTGCGGGCAAAGGCTATTCGAATAACGGTACCTTCGGATCCTTCCCGTTACAATGAACCAGCATCGCATGCAGTTGTCCTCTGTGGTGATACACATGCGCCACGATTTCGAGCAGCCATTCATACCTCGAATAGGTGACACCCCAGTAGGACGTCATCTCCTGATGGAGCTCTTCTTCTGTCATCTCTCTAAACGCCTGCTCCAGATAAGAATAGCTGCTTAATAATTCAGCCTGTAAATTCTTCAGGTTATTTAACGATACACTTGCATAATAGGTGCTCATCTCCTCTTGCGTGGCTCCTCCGGATATGTGGAAATCGGCTCGGCAAATGACGGCGATATGCTTAAGCAGTTCCCCGACAGAATATTTACCCTCTGTCGGCTTAACGTGCAAATCCGCTTCATCGAGCTTGTCGATAATCGCAACAATGGAAACGATAGCAACCTCAATCTGATGTAATGCATATGTACAATAGGAATTCATATGTTCTCTCCAATCCAATATGTATACACTAATATGTTGTTCGAACTCGCTTCATTATTATAGAACATATGTTCCTAATATTTCAACAAAAAAACAACCTGCCCCTTAAATGCTAAGAGGCAGGTTGTTCCGCTATATATCTTATGACCGATCAGCCAACGAGATTAAATCCGGTTGTATTCTCAAGCACTTCCACGCGGAACGTGCTGCCGTCAGCTTCACGCACGACGCTGACGGACAGATGGCCGCTTCCGATCGCAATCCGTTCGGCCTTCAGTTCATTCATCCCTTCCGGAAGGAACGGGGACAATGCGATTTCCTTGGTCACCGCATTCGGATACAATCCGAGCATTGCCTGTAGGAAGACAATCGAGGTTCCGGCCGCCCATGCCTGCGGCGAGCAGGTTGTCGGGTACGGAACCGGATGGCCCAGCTTCGCATCATGTCCGCAGAACAGCTCCGGCAGACGCTGGTATTCAAAATGTGCGGAAGCCTGCAGCAGGCCGGAGATCACCTTGCCTGCCTCAGCTTTGAATCCTTGCTTGCCGAGACCCAGCAGGATCATGGCATTGTCATGCGGCCATACGCTGCCATTGTGATAGCTCACCGGATAATATCCGGTGGAGTCTGTGCTCATCGTACGAATACCGTATCCGTTAAACATATCGTTTCGGAGCATCCGCTCGGACTGGGCTTTCGCCCGGCTCTCTTCCGGCAGTCCGCTCATGAGCAGATGCCCCGGGTTCGAGGTGACGCTTCGGACCTGACGCAGGTCCTTATCCAAAGCGATGGCATAACACTGCTGATCCTCCATCCAGAAGGCCGCTTCGAAACGGGCGCGAAGCTCCTCGGCTTCCGTCTCCAGCTTACGGGCCAGATCCGGCTCGCCCAGCTCTGCGAAGACGGGTGCCAGCGATTTCTTCGCTTGATACACGTAACCCTGAACCTCCGACAGCGCGATCGGAGATTCCGCGTACTCCCCGTTCTCATGAATGATCGAGTTGGCGGAATCCTTCCAGCCCTGGTTCGGAAAGCCTTTCTCCGCTTCCTGTTTGTAGGCCATGAAGCCGGAGCCCGCTTCAAGCGCGGCATCGATGTAATCCAATGCCCGCAGCATGTTTGGCTTAAGCTCCTCCGCCAAGGAAAGATCGCCCGTCCAGCGGTAATATTCGCCGATCAGCGCCAGAAACAGCGGCGTGGAGTCGATGGTGCCGTAGTACGGCGAGAACGGGGATTGGTTCGTCGTGACCAGCTCACCATAGCGAATCTCATGCATGATTTTGCCCGGCTGCTCATCCCGCCAAGGATCGGTTTTCTCACCTTGATAAGCTGCGAGCGTTCTCAGGGTCCCCTTGGCATGGAGCGGATTCACCGGAAGCATGAACAGGGCCGTGATCAAGCTGTCTCTGCCGAATGGAACCGCGAACCACGGCAGCCCCGCGACCGTTGTATCGCCGAAGCCTACATCGGTCGTCAGCATGCGCAGATCCTGCAGTCCTCTCTGGTACAAGCCGCTGAACAGCGCGGAGTCCGACTGGACCTGCGAGCTGTTCGCGTACCAAGCTTCATAGGAGGCTTCGAGCTTCTTCAACCCCTCTTCGTAGGTCAACGGCTCCGCTGCGGTATGCTGCTCCGTCATCGGCGAAACAAAGAACGTAATAACCTTCTGCTCTTTGGCTTTCAGGGACAAAGGGAACGAAACATTCCCGGATTCATCCGCTTGGCCGCCATCCGCATCCCAAGTAATGCGTGTCTGCCTTTTCAGGTTGTCGGCGCCGACATAGGCCAGCGTCATATCTTGATCGCCTGTCCGTATACCCTCCATCTTGCCAACTTCCCCGGTACGATATTTACGCACCAGGAACATATCCTGAAAATCGGCATCAAAGGAAACCGTGAACTCGATATTCGAATCCGTCACAAAATAATTGGTCAAGGTGCAGCGCTCGTACAGGATGCCATTATAGATGAAACGCTCCCGAAGCACTTCAATCGCCCCTACATCCTTTGTATCCTTCATTAGGCGGAAGGATGCCACATAACTCTTGTCGCCCGTAGAGGACAAGAGCGAAGGCTTCTCGCCGTCGATGAACAGCTCCATGCGGCTCAGGAAACGCGTATCCTTCGTATATAACCCATGGCCTTGATCATCCCCGAGGACGATATCTCCATTAAGCCCGGTCAGAAAAAATACGTCTCCTTCTTTAATTACGCGGTAGTCCATGCATAAATCCCCCTTTGATTCCGGTTTACTCAACAACCACAAGCTCAGCCTGCAATCCTTCTTCCGAATGCGGGCCGACCCAGACATGGAACTTCCCGGGCTCGACCGTAAACGCAAGCCTCTCATCCAAGAGCCCCAGCTCTTCACGCCCCAGCGTAAAATGCACCGTTCGGTTCTCGCCGGGCTGCAGCTGTACCTTGCGGAATCCCTTCAACTCTTTGACCGGCCGGGTAGAGCTTGCCACCAAGTCGCGGATATACAGCTGCGCGGTTTCCTCGCCGGCTCTGGATCCGGTATTCGTTATGCTCACGGATACATGTACGGTCTCGTCCCAGCCGATTTGATGCCGATCCAGCTGCAAATCCGTATATTCGAACGTTGTATAACTGAGGCCATACCCGAACGGATACAGCGGAGAATCATCGCAATCGATATAATCTTCGTACAAATGAGGACGTCCGGTATTCTTCCGGTTGTAATACATCGGAATTTGGCCCGTCGCACGCGGAACGGTAACCGGCAGGCGACCACTCGGATTGTAAGCGCCGGTGAGCACGTCCACAAGCGCATGACCTGTGGTGGTTCCCAAATGCCACGCTTCAACCACAGCATCCGCATGTTCATGCAGCCATGGAGTGGCAAGCGGACGTCCGTTCATCAGGACGACGACGATCGGCGTGTCGGTCTGGCGTTTCAGCTCCTGAATCAGGCGCTCCTGGCAGGATGGAAGCGTGATGGACGTTACGTTGTAATGCTCGCCCGTCATCGCTTCGGATTCACCCACAACGACCACGGCGGCATCACACTGTCTGGCGAGCTCCACAGCCCGTTCTACTCCCCCATCCAGTTCCTCCAGAATGCCGCTGCCCTGCTCATAGAATACCTCGGCTTTAGGTGCGATTTCCGATTGAAAAGCATCCCATACCGTGACGACGTCCTCATCGCGGCCTTTCCAAGCCCAGCAGCCCATCGAATTGTGGCGGTCATCCGCCAGCGGCCCAATTAACGCCAGTCTCTTGTGCTTACTGGTATCCAACGGCAAAATTCCGCCGTTATTCTGCAGCAGCACGATCGATCTACGGGCGCTGTCCCTAGCCTGAGCCAGATGATCCGCTGGAATGGCTTGCCCTTTCAGCGGATCTCCGGCGCCTTCAGCATCTTCGCTCACATACGGATTCTCGAACAATCCAAGGCGAATTTTTACCTGTAATATGCGGAGAACCGCATCGTCCAATAGCTTAAGCAGCTCAGGGTTTTCCTGGACCAGCGTTTCCAGATGATCGAGATAGACTCCGGCGTGCATGTCCATGTCGACGCCGGCGTTCAATCCCTTCAACGCGGAATCCTTCCGGTCTTCCGCATAGCCATGGTGGATCAGCTCTTCAATCGACTCCCAATCGCTGACCACCATGCCGTCAAAGCCCCATTCCTGCTTTAATATATCCCGCAGCAGATACCGACTGCCGGAAGCCGGAACGCCGTTCAGTTCGCTGAAGGCACTCATCACGGACAGAGCCCCGGCCTGAATCCCGTGATAGAACGGGGGAAGCACGGTTTCCCGGAGCGTCCGCTCCGACATGTCCGTCGTGTCATAGTCCCGGCCGCCTTCGATCCAGCCGTAACCGGCAAAATGCTTCACGCATGCCGCCACCGTCGGGTAGCCGTCCTCATTCGGACTTTGAAATCCTCTGACCTTCGCGGCAGCGGCCAGGGAGGACAGATAGATGTCCTCCCCCGTGCTCTCCGCGATGCGGCCCCAACGGGGATCACGCGTGATGTCAACCATCGGGGCAAACGTCCAGCGGATGCCTTCCGCTGCGGCCTCTACCGCTGCAATGCGAGCGTTCTTCTCCATCCCTTCGGGATCCCAGCTGGCGGCTTCGCCGAGCGGAATCGGAAAGATGGTGCGAAAACCGTGAATGACATCATCCCCGATGAGAAGGGGAATCCCCAGCCGCGTTTTCTCCACGGCCAGCCGCTGGAGCTCGTTGATCTTTTTCGGACCATGCACATTCAGCAGCGATCCGATCTTGCCTTCGGCAACCAGCTTCAGCTCCTGCTCCTCGCACCGGCCGTACTGCACCGTCTGACCAACCTTCTCGGTCAAGGTCATCTGCGCGACAAGATCCTTTGCACGCTGTTCCACGTTATCCATATCTAATCCCTCCCAAGGCTTTTATATCAACCTTTCACGCCGGCGTTCGAAATCCCCTCAATATATTGGCGCTGGAACAGGAAGAAGAACAGGATGATCGGCAGCGTGGACAGTACAACCCCCGCCATAATCATCGGCGTATTCTCAAAGAACATATCCTTCACGCTGTTCAGACCCACAACCAGCACATACATTTCCGGCGTATTCGCAAGCGTACTCGGAACAAGGTAACTGTTCCAGGTTCCGGCAAAAGCAAGAATCGACATCGTAATCAGCGATGAACGGGCCAGCGGGTAGACGATCCGCCAGAAAGCGCCCATCTTCGTCAGGCCATCCATCCGCGCAGCTTCCAGAAACTCATTCGGAACCGAGATGAAGAACTGGCGGAGCATGAAGATGTACAGACCTTGATATAGGAACGGTACCGTTAACCCCCAGAATGTGTTCAGCCAACCGAGCTGTGCCACATTCACATATACCGGGATCAGGATCATATGGTATGGCACCATCATGGTGGCAACGACGATCCAATAAATCAGACCTTTTCCCTTGAAATTCAGCTTGGCCAGGGCAAAGCCGGCCATCGGGTTAATGATCAGGTTCCCGATGACAACGACGCCGGTCATGATCACGGTGTTCAGAAACCATCTCGGCACGTTGTACGCATCATTCGTGAAGAAGATTTTAAAGTTCTCGAGCGTCCAGTTGGCCGGCGACGTCAGTGTATTGACATGGCGCATCGGGATGATAGACGTATAGAGGGTATAGAGAAAAGGAAGGGCAAATAAGAGCCCAAGGATGATCGTGCCGATATACAGAAACAGCCGACCGTTATTCGTACGGGTCAACATTCCCCTCACTCCTTCTCATCCAAGAATTTTTTTTGCAGATACGTAATCAGCATGATGATCATGAAGAACAGCACCACCGCCGCGCTTCCGTATCCAATGTTCATGTAACGGATTCCGTGCTGGTAGAAATACGTAACCACCGTACTGGTAGCGCCCGCTGGCGAACCGAGTGCGCCATACCGGGAAATCGCTGCAATCTGATCGTAGATCTGGAAGCCGGCAATCGTTGATACCGACACGATGAAGAACGTGATCGGCTTCAGGAACGGCACCGTAATGTAGCGGAATTTGTTCCACTTGGACGCTCCGTCAATCTCGCTCGCTTCATACAGATCCTTCGGAATTTCCTGTAGACCCGACAAATACACAATCATGGTGAAGCCGGCTTGTTGAAAGATAAACAGAATACATACGAATAAGAGCGCATAGTTAGTATCCGCAAACCATGTCACATTCCCGAAGCCCAACGCTCCGAAAAATTCCGTCAGGAAGGTACCCTTCTTGAAGAGCATCATGAACACCGTGGTGATCGCGATTTGCGAGGTAATGTACGGAATGAAGAATACCGTCCGGAATATTCCCTTGCCCTTCAGCTTCTGGTTGACCAGGATCGCCAGGAGCAGACCCAGCAGGGTCTGAATCGGAATCGAGATGACAACGATTTCCAGGGAGTGAAGCAGCGCCTGGAAGAATTCCTTATCTTGAAGAATGGTGACATAGTTTTCGAGGCCGATGAATTTCGCCTGGTCCAAGGCAGCGAAATTCGCATCCTGAAAACTCCTTACGAAAGACTGGATAAATGGATAGAGAAACCACCACGCCCATAAAATCAAAAAGGGCAGCGTAAACAACCAGCCCAGCGTTTTGTCGGAGTCTGCCAGCGAACGGAACCAGGATTGCCTGATCTTGTTCCCTTTCATATCAGCGTGCTTGCTGCTGTAATCGGACATAATTTATCCCCCGCTTCCATGGCTTAAATTGAATGGATCATTTAACACCCGCTCCCGCTCCCTTAGAACAAGGAGCGGGAGCGGGTGTTGCCTTTTTCTTATTTGAACTGGCTTTGAATATCGTCGAGAATTTGCTGAGCCGTTTTACCGGAGCCACCTAGAATCAAGCCTTCCAATTCTTTCACGAGTTCATCCGTGAAACGCTTGGTATCTGTCGGATAACCATAGTCTGTGCTGTACTCCAGCGCAGGCTGCAGCGCCTTGAATTCAGGGTTTTTCTCGAAATACTGCTCGGACAATGAGGCTACCGCCGGATTAAAGCCAAGCTCCATGAATGCGGTTTGCGTATCGTCATTGGTCATGTAATAAGCAGCTTTGAGCGCAGCTTCTTTGTTCTTCGCGTCTTTCAGTACCATATAAGCGTCAGAGCTCATGGTGCTTCCGTTGGTTGTTCCTTTTGGTACCGGAATAGCTACCATTTTCAGGTCCGGATTTGCATCCTTCAGGTAACCTTTGTACCAGTAACCGCCTGTACTCATAGCGCCCTGCTCGTTGCTGAATACTTCGCCGTCCCAGCCAAAGCCGACTGATTTAGGAGTTACAGCCAGTCCTTGGTCATACATATCGATGATCATTTCCAGCGCTTTGACGTTCTCTGGCGAGTTGATGGTCTCACCATTGCCCCAGCCGCCGCCGAAGCTCTTCACGTAGTTCGTAATATGGAAGGCATCCAGATTGACGATAATGCCCTTCACATCGCCTTTGTTCAGCACTTTCGCCGCTTTGATCACTTCATCCCAAGTGGTTGGGTACTCGCCGAGGCCAGCATCTTTCCACATTTGCTCGTTGATGAAGAACATCGCCGGCATATCACTGTTCGGCACACCGTATTGTTTTCCATCCACGTTCCAGATTTTCTTCGATGCATCCGGGAAACGGTTCATGTCAACGCCCGTTGCTTGAACCAGGTCATCGATTGGCGAGAACAATCCTTTGTTGATGTACTCGTAAGCACCTTCGTTGGACATCTTAATGAAATCAGGTGCAACGCCGGCAGCGATTTCACCCGGAAGCGTGTTCCAGAATTGCTCACTGCTTGGATATTGTTTGATTTTCAGTTCAAGCTCCGGATATTGCTCGGAGATGGTGTCCGCCGCTTTCTGATAAATCTCCAAATCCTGTGCCGTACCCCAGAATCCGAAATTCACTGTTACTTTTTCCGCATCTGCGGCTCCATTATCTTTATTGTCAGCGCTTTTATTGCCGCCGCAAGCGGTTAAACCAACAACAAGAGCCAGGCACAACACCAGCATGGCCGAAAACTTCTTGTTCAATTTACCCATGATGCTACCCCCCACGTTTCTTTTCGTTTTACCTTGCTCCTTAATGATAAAGAGCGGAAGCAATAAAAAAAATTAATCAAATGATGATTAATTTTTTAAAATTGACTATTTTTTTATAAATAGATTGCACGGCAAGAGCGTTTTTATGAAAAATAACACTTTCTTTTCGAATATCACACTTCTTCTTTCCTATACTGCTTAGGAGAAAAGCCCGTGTATTTTTGAAATACAATCGCAAAATGGGCCTGATTATTAAACCCTACCATCTCGGCAACGTCATAAATTTTGTAGCGGTAGTCCTTAAGGAGCGTCTTCGCCTTTTCGATCCGGAGCTCATTAATATAATCGAACAGGCCTTGACCGACCTCTTGCTTAAACAGACGACTGACATAATTCGGGCTGACATGAAATAAGTCCCCGAACAATTTTAACGAGAGGCTCTCCGGGTAGTGCTTTTCCGTATACTCCATAATATTGCGCGTGAGCTGGCTGTATCCCTTCATCTCCAGATGGTTGCGGTTCTTAAACCGCTCCTCGAATCTGGCCCGGTACGCAGCCGACAGCTGCTGGAAATTGTGGATCTCTTCAAAGGCTGCTACCTCTTCTTGAACGGCCCCGCCCGGCACACCTCCGCCGCTCTCCCCGATCATAAACAGCAGACCTTCGTATACCTTACGGACATCCTTCTCTTCCATGCATTCCTCTTGCGCCAGAAACTTCTCCCACTGGGACAGCAACTCCATAAACCGGTCGTTCGCTTCTTCCTTGAGCGCAGACTTCATCTGGCTTAAATAAGCATCCGCCTGTTTATAGACACTCTCACTCTTCTGCTTCAGATGCTGATAATAGAATATCGACGTATCCGGGTGGTAAAATTGATGGGCTAACGCGGTTCCTGCTTGCTCATAGCCCTTCCGAATACCGTCGAAATCGGCAAACCAGTCGCTGATGCCCAAAACGATGTCTATGTTCACAAAGCGCTTGAGCGCGGAGCTGATCATCTGCACCATTTTATTTACACGCGTCAACGAAGCCAGCAGGCTTTTCAGCTCGCTGTTGCTGATGAATACGGCGCTGCACTGCTCGTCCAGCTGAAGATATTCAACTTCCTTCTCCGTGGACAGAATCTCGCTGACCACGTTCTGCACCGTATTCGGCAGGATTGACTCGGTTTCTTTGGTATACCTTTGGATGATCGTGTGATAATTTTTGATTTTGAAAAGGACGACGTACATGTTGCCCTCTTTAAGCCCCGTTTCATGCAAATCATGAACATGGCCATGGAGAGCGTCATATAACATCTGCTCCTTCCGGTTGCCCGCTGCACTCGGCCCTACTTGAGCGGGACCCCCCCGGCTTCCAAACTGCTCCCGGACGCTCTTCAGCATCGCGGTCAGCTCGCGTTCATTCATGTCGGGTTTGTGAAAATAATCGAACGCCCCCAGCTTCAAAGCTTCCTTCACATACGTAATATCATCGAAACTGCTCAGCACAATGGCCTGCACAGGAAGCTGCCGGTCCTTAACCGCCCGGAGTACCTCGATCCCGTCCATCTTCGGCATTTTGATATCCAGCAGCACCACGTCAGGCGCGGTTTCCGTTATCATGCGCAGCGCTTCTTCTCCGTCGCCAGCCTCACCCACAATGTCCACGCCCTGGGCCCCCCAGTCAATCGCTGATTTGATCCCGATCCGAACGAGGGGCTCGTCATCTACTATAAGTATTCGCACTTGCTTATCACCCTGTTTCTTCTGTGATGATCGGAAGCCGAAGCCATGCCACGGTTCCGCCATGCTCTCCCCTCTTGATCCACAAGCCGTATTCCGGCCCAAAATGAAGGGATATCCGGTTCCGTATATTGTTCAATCCGATCGAGTTGAAGGTATCCTGCGGACCGCCCTGCTCCACCTTCGCTTGTCCACCCTCCGGAAAACCGCGTCCGTTATCACTTACTTTCATGATGAGCGCATCCAGTTCCTCATAAATCGATATCACAAGGCTTCCCTTGTAATCGATACCTTCGAAGCCATGGAAAACTGCGTTCTCCACAAGGGGCTGAAGCAGAAACTTCAAGGTCCTATGATTCATTACGGCCGGATCCACCTCATACGTGACATCAAATTTATTAAAATAGCGGAAATCGAGAATTTTCGTATAATTCTCCATGAATTGGACTTCCTCCGCAATGGTCACGTAGTCGCCTTCCTTCTTCACCGTAAACTTGATGACCGAAGAGAAAGCCTGAAGCGCTTCTTCAATGCCGGTTGCCCCCTGAATCTTGGCCATCCACTTGATGACGTTCAGCGTGTTATATATAAAATGCGGACGAATCTGCGACTGCAGCGCATTCATCTCTAGATTCCGCTTCTCCTCTTCCTCCACATAGATCCGCTCGATTAAATCGCGAATTTCCTGCAGCATCTGGTCTACGGTATGGCTGATCACACCGATTTCGCCGTGCTGTCTCGTATCAAAGCTTACGTCAAGCTGACCTTGGGAGACAAGCTTCATTTTGCTGTTCAGCACCGCCAGCGGTTTCATGATCGTGGTCGCAATGCGTGCCGAGATCAGGATGGACAGCACGAGCAGCAGAATCAATGCGGCGATTAAGATGGCAACCATAAGATAGACAATCGAGAACAAATCCTTCTTCGGAATGACCGTAACCGCCTTCCAATTAGCCAAAGAAGAGGAAGAAGAAATCATGTAGGTATCCCGATTGATCTTCGTGTTCACTTCGCCGTCTGCGTTATATTGAAAATCATTCCCCAATACTTCGGATGCCGACAGCCCGATTTCCTCGGGGTGGACGCTATGCACGATATGATCGGCTTCATCGATCAGATAGAAATTCGTATTCTCGGAAAATGCCGTATCGCTCCACAGCGTCTTGAGTTTATCCACCGAAATGTTAAAGAGGATAAACCCAAGATCCTCCTTCGTGTACGGATCCATGATGGCCCGGCCAACCGACACGACCGGAATTCCCTTGGCTGACAGCAGCCGCTCCTGACGAATCCCTACAGGGACAAGGCGACCATGGGCTCCTCTGATCTTCTGGACAAAAGGCTCACGGGTAAACTGCTCCTTGAAATAAGCGAAGTTCATATATTCCCTGTTGCTTCGGCCAATAATCGACTGACTGTTCTCGTGATAGATGACAACGGAGTCAATCAAATCCGAATACAGCATGATCCCGCTCTGGATCAAGCCGTTCACTTTATCGAAATCCTGCCCCCGTTCAAGCAATGGATACGTCACCTTGCCGTAATCCTTGCGCATAATGGCATACACCGTGGAATCCTGAATCGGAAACATGGACAGTCGCAGCAGCGGTTGCAGGGAGGTGTCGATATTTTTAATAATTTGTTTGTTGTTCTCCACGGCGGCATCAATCATCGTACTCCGGTTATTCTCCACGTATACCCAGGATACGATGCCGCCGATCAGCAGGAGGGGAACGATGATAAAGGCGGAGAACGCCGCGATCAGTTTCTTCTCCAGACTTAAGTGAAGTATCTTCTGCTTTAGTTTCTTCATGAGCCGTGTCTCTCTCTTCTCGTTGGGATCATCCTTTATCGCGCCGTCCCGCTTATCCGGAATTTTCTCGGCGTCATCCCCGTAAAATTCTTGAACAATTGCGTATAATAACTCTGGCTGCAAAACTTGAACGTAAACGCGATTTCGGATATTGACTGGTTCGTATTAGCCAGCAAATGTTTGGACTCCTCAATCTTCCGCCGATTAATAAAGGTTGTAATGGATACGCCCGTCTCCCGCTTAAAGCGATCGGATAGATAGCTTGGGTGGACTTTCAAATATTCCGCAACTCTCTGCAAGGTCAGTTCCTCAAAAATATGCTCCCTAATGTAATAGATCGCCAGGTTCACAATGTGAGAGAAGGACACATCCTCTTTCTCGGAGCGAATCATCGAAACAAACTGCACCAGCATTTCATACTCAAAATGAACCAGCCGCTCCACATCGGTCATTTTCTCGATCTCAAGGATCAGCGTATCGCTTAAGTGAAAAGCAATCTCAGGATCCACGCCGCCCCGGATGATTGCGCGGGTAAATAAGGTACAGGAAGCAATCAAGGCATTCTTCTTCGACCGAAGCGGATACGTCGCCAGCACAGCCGCTTCCAGCTCGTTAATCTTACGAAGCATATCCATGGCTCTATTCTCATCGCCGAAGCGGATCGCTTCCAGCAGCTCGTGCTCATAATCAAATGGGGGATGGATAAAATTCTCGCGCAAATAATGCATACGGGAAGACAGATAAAACGGACGGTTTCCCGAGCGTGAAGGCTCTTTCATTATTTCCACACCACCTAAAAATATTGATAAAAACCTTGATATTTTAGTATAACATAACCCCGATTAGCTCTAGAATTCAAGCATAACCATGCTAGGAAGGAAGTGTAGACCATGACCTGGAATATATCAAATCCTGATTTGTCACAGCAAGCGTTGCTGAATATGGAAAGTATTTTTGCACTCGGAAACGGTTACTTGGGTGTGCGTGGCAACTTCGAAGAAGGCTACGGAGAGAGTTTGTCCACCATTCGCGGCACCTATCTGAACGCTTTCCACGACGTGATTGACATCCCTTACGGCGAGAAGCTCTTCGCCTTTCCCGATACACAGCAAAAACTCGTTAACAATATTGATGCCCAAACGGTCCTGATCTATTTAGGTGAAGAAAAAGAACCTTTCCGCCTTGATCACGGCACGATCACTTCACATGAGCGCCACTTGCATATGGACAAGGGGTATTCGGAGCGAATCGTACAGTGGAAATCGCCTGAAGGCAAAGAGATCAAGCTGACCTTCCGCCGTCTGGTGTCCTTCACACACCGGGAATTGTTTGCCATCCATGTACGGATCGAACCGGTTAATTTCAACGGTCAGGTTCGCATCGTCTCCACCGTGAACGGCAAAGTGAAGAACTACACCAATGCCAATGATCCCCGGGTCGGCGCAGGGCATGCGGAACGGATGACCGTCATCGATGCCGGTGTGAAGGGCAGCGACGCCTATGTTGTTGATGAGACGATGGCCTCCAAGCTGCGTGCAGCTTGTGTGACCCGTCACCAGTTGGATGCCGACGCCGACGTTCAGCTCGAAGCCGGAACCGGAGAGGTTACATTCACAGCTACTATTCCATTGACCGGACCGATCCACTTTACGAAATACAATCTGTATACCGACAGTCTTCGTCACGGGCAGGACATGATCGAACGTGGAATCCAGCTGCAGGAGGAGTTGAAGGATACCTCGTTTGAGGACTTGCTGGCTGAGCAGACCGAGTATCTGAATAACTACTGGAAGTCGGCCGATGTGCTGATTCAGAACGATGACCAGCTGCAGGAAGGCATCCGCTTCAACCTGTTCCAGCTGCTGCAATCCGCCGGTCGGGACAAGCACAGCAACATATCTGCAAAAGGACTGAGCGGCGAAGGCTATGAAGGTCACTATTTCTGGGACACGGAAATTTACATGTTCCCTGTCTTTCTGATGACGCAGCCGGACATTGCGCTCCAGCTGCTGCTGTATCGCTATTCCACGCTGGAGCAAGCGAGAGACAGAGCTAGGGAAATGGGTCACCGGCAAGGCGCCCTGTTCCCGTGGCGCACGATCTCTGGAACGGAATGTTCCTCCTTCTTCCCATCGGGAACGGCGCAATACCATATCAGCGCAGACATTGCCTACAGCTATATTCAGTATTATCTCGCCGAACAGGATCGGGATTTCCTCATGTCCTATGGGGCCGAGGTGTTGATCGAAACCGCCCGCTTGTGGGCCGACATCGGCCACTATTATAACGGCGCCTTCCATATCGATGAGGTTACGGGGCCGGATGAATATACCTGCTGCGTGAATAACAACTATTACACCAATGTCATGGCGAAGCATAACCTGAAATGGGCTGCCAAAAGCTGCTCTATCCTGAAATCCTATGATGCTCAGGGCTTCAAGTCCCTCTGTGACCGGCTTGGCATCACGGAAGACGAGATCATGGCATGGGCCAAAGCGGCGGACGCTATGCTGCTACCGTACGACGAGGCACTCGGCATTAACCCGCAGGATGATACGTTCCTCCGCAAGGCGGTATGGGACTTCGACAACACGCCGGAGGACAAATATCCGCTGCTGCTGAACTACCATCCGCTGACCATTTACCGTTACCAAGTGTGTAAACAGGCGGATACAGTGCTTGCTCACTTCCTGCTGGAAGACGAGCAAAGCTTGGAAACGATCCAGCGTTCGTATGACTACTATGAAGGCATCACGACGCATGATTCGTCCCTGTCCTCCTGCATCTTCAGCATCATGGCTTCGAAGATCGGCAGCATGGACAAGGCGTATGAGTATTTCATCGAGACGGCACGCCTGGATCTGGACAATACGCACGGCAACACGAAGGACGGCCTGCACATGGCTAACATGGGCGGTACCTGGATGTCCATCGTCTACGGCTTTGCCGGCATGCGCCTGAAGGAAAGCGGACTTTCCCTCTCCCCGGCCATTCCGCAGGACTGGGAGAAGTATGCCTTCCGCCTGAACTTCCGCGGCCGCCTCATCGGCGTATCCATCGAGAAGGACGGCGTGACCCTGGAGATTGTTGAAGGGGATTCCATCGAGATCAAGCTGTACGACAAAGCCGTAACGCTTGAAGAAGGGAAATCTGTGAAACATGCGCTTCAGAGCAAGTAATTAGGTTTAGGCCGTGGGGTGATGCCCTACCTATACGTATGGCATCACTCCCGGTTTACGAAGAAAACGATCTATCGATATATATTCCATGAAGACAGACTGCGGTAAGCCGTCATTTTTCTTGCGTTATCAGAGAGGTCCCATGCATCGATTTTATACTTTCTGATTTCTCAAAAAGGAGCTGTAAAAACATGAACGAAACACGTAAGTTGAAAGCTGTCATCTTTGACTTGGACGGCGTCATTACCGATACGGCGGAGTATCATTATCAGGCATGGAAAGCCACGGCAACCGAGCTGGGCATTCCCTTCACGCGAGAGTTCAACGAGAATCTCAAAGGGGTATCCCGCATGGACTCCTTAAAGCTGCTGTTAAGCCAAGCGGAGAAGCCTGTAAGCTATTCGGATGAAGAGCTGGTACAGCTGGCCGACCGCAAAAATAAGCTGTATGTCGAGCTGATCGAAACGATTACGCCAGCCGACCTGCTGCCCGCCATTACGGAGTTTGTGGCAGACATCCGGTCGGCCGGCCTGAAGACCGGCATCGCGTCCGCCAGCAAAAACGCCATCGCCGTGCTTACACGGCTTGGGGTCATGGACCAGTTCGACGTGATTGTCGATGTAACCAAGCTGAAGAACAACAAGCCGGACCCGGAGATCTTCCTCACTGCTGCCGCAGAGCTTGGCGTAGAGCCTGCTGACTGCATCGGGGTGGAGGATGCCGCATCCGGCGTTGATGCCATCAAGGGCGCCGGTATGTTCGCCGTGGCAATCGGCAATGCCGCGCATTTCCCGCACGCGGATGTCGTGCTGTCCAGCACGGCGGAGCTGGACTTCCGTATACTGGCGCAGACGTTTGAAGGCAGATCATAGATTAAAAGGGGCGCTCCTTCGGGAGCGCCCTTTTTTCATGTGTCCACCCCTTTTTGCAACCGATCACCATCTTCGGTAGACTTGTAGTTGGTAGTGAATACCTGTAACTTATCCGGTATGTCAGTCAGACGGGCATATCGAGAATACGATAAAGGGGACTTTCCATGGATCAGGCTGTCTTGGATCAAGGGGCCGAACGATTCGGCCGAGGTACTTATTCGCTGAAGTTACTTGGGGGATTCGATCAGAATGTATTTGAATACAACGGTGAAGACGGACGCCGCTTCATTATTAAATTTTTGGACGCATCCAAATACCGCAAAGCCTCGATCATTCGCGAGCTAACGTGGATGGCCTATCTCGCCGAGCATGGGCTGAACATGGCCGAGTCGGTTCGATCCGCTCAGGATCTACTTATTGAAGAGATAACTTATGAGTCGAAGCGATATTATGTCATTGCTTTTACGAAGGCTCCGGGCAGCCAGTTAACGGATTTGACATCGGATTTCGCAATGATCAAGCAGTGGGGACGAGGGATGGGCCGTATGCATAAACTCGGCAAAAAGGACGCCACCGCTTCCTCACTCGTGCACCGAATGGCCTTTCCCCAATGGAATGACCATGTAATCTTTACCGATGCGTTCCCGGAGGCTGCAGGTGAAAGAGTCCAATCGCAGTGGAAGCAGTATCTTAAGGAATTGAAGTCCCTCCCACAGGATCAGGAAGGCTACGGCATCGTTCACAATGACCTTCACCATAACAACTTTCACGTACATAACGGGGAGATTATCTTTTTCGATTTCGGGGATGTCTCCTGTCATTGGTTTGCCTACGATATCGCTATTGCCATCTATCATGCGGTTCAGACTGTGCCTGAAAGCGGAAAAGCCGAATTTGTCGCCAGATTCTTCGACTCGTTCTTATCCGGCTACCTCCAAGAGAATACGCTGAGTGAGGATTGGATCGAGCGAATTCCATTTTTCATCGACTTCCGCAATATCTACTCCTTTGTCTACTTCTCCAAATTCGTAAACTGGAATGAGATGAACGAGCGCACCCGGAATTATCTCTTAGCGATGAAAGCTGATATTGAGGCAGGCAAATCGGTTGTGAAGCTGTCCACTTAATATAGAGAAGGAAGATTGTCTACCATGAAACCAAAATCCAAACCTCTCCGCCGGCTCGGCTATTTAGGCCTGGGTTTACTCTTCTCGGCCTTCGTTCTATTCCTGCTGTTCCTTCGTCCCACGCCAATCAAGGTGGGTGGATTCACATCCTTCGCGGATGAAAATACCGTGATCTTCGAGGTGATTAATGAAGGATTCGCCGATGTGGAGCTGCTGGACGTGCGGGTGAACGACGGCATGAAGCCCGCCAAGGCTGAACTGGGCATCAGTTATTCCCTTCATCTGGTCGGCGGCGAAGGCCTTGATGAAGATCCCGATATCGAATTCGTCGATATTCGGGAGATACCGATTCAACTCGAGCTCAGGCCGGATGAGAAGAGAGCTGTACTCGATCAAGGATCGCGCATTCCGCTTAATTACGGCGTCCGTCTTTATAGCGATGAGCCCATCACTCGGATCGAAGTGAAATATAAGTATTGGGGCATCACTTTTACGAGGGAGATGCCGATGGGGCGATTTTTCAATAACGGCTAAATGCTCAAGGCAAAATTAAATCGATGAAGAGAGCCAAGCTCTTTGATGTCGATAATTATACTGTGTTCCCAGGACTCTCTTTTGAAAATAAATAAGTAAACCAAAGCCTCTATCCGTGTTGGATAGAGGCTTATGTGATAAAGATTCAATTCCACAGTTCTCTGTAACTGATAGATTCCTACGATACAATCTCCGCCCAGCGGGATAACGTTTCCTCGACGCCGGCTTCTCCCTTGATCATCCGCTCAATATCCCGATTAATTTGCTGCCTTGACAGGTTCCAGACCTGATTGGAGAGATAAGCATTCTTATCGATTCGCTCCATGGCATACAGGGCCGGACCCCACCAAGGGTTATCGATACGTCCAAGTTCCTTAGCCAATGTTCTTGTGATGGGCACGCCCCAATAAGCACGCCTCGCTTCCTCCGAAGAAGGCAGTGCTAATTCTTTCAGCAATTCCCATGCCAGCTCAGAATACTTGGACGTGACAGGAATGCCGTAGCCTGTCGAGTACATCGTATAAATATCCCTGCCGCCCTGTGCATGAGGCAATCCTACCACGCCATAGGCTTCACTTAACTCGGGATCGTAGGCTATCCCGTTATGCCAGCTAAAGTCATAGATCATGGCAAAACGTTTTGAATGGAATATGTTGTCAACCTGGACTCCCGGCGGAGGAGCCACTCGATGCTTCCGATAAAGGTCCACAATCCATTGATACGTGGCGTGCGCGATCTCGCTATCCGTATAGCCCCTACCCACAGAACCGTCGTCCGACAAATGCCGCCCTCCCCTGCGCATAAGAAACGGCTCCAAAAATTCCACATCCGGATAAATGTAAAAACCATACCGTGATTCATCCCCGTTCTCTCCGTGCCGCGTCAAGCGGACCGCAGCATCAAGAAATTGATCCTCTGTCCATTCATTCGTAGGAAAGGGTACATTCGCTTCGGCAAACCATTTTTTG
Source organism: Paenibacillus sp. FSL F4-0100 (assembly GCF_037993005.1). Classification (NCBI taxonomy): domain Bacteria; kingdom Bacillati; phylum Bacillota; class Bacilli; order Caryophanales; family Paenibacillaceae; genus Paenibacillus; species Paenibacillus sp. FSL F4-0100. The sequence goes on along the minus strand of NZ_CP150303.1, from coordinate 597,324 downwards.
TTATAAAAAATTTGGGGTACTGCGACATCCACAACCGGCAGCACAGCTAGCTGGCCCCCCCACATCGGCTGCGTCAATGCTCCCTGATAAAAATCATCCATCTTCAGCACCGGATCATTCCTCAGATAAGGCAGCAAATCTTGAACAACACCTTTACGTAACTGAGTAGAATAACCACCCTCACGGATATGCAGCAGATCAGCCCCTTCGTGATGGAATTGTTCCATCACGCCATAGCTGTCCTCCGCCTGGACCAGCACCACTTTGACGTCTGGCCTGAAAACTTCGAATGATTGAATCACCGTTTGCACATATTTAAGATCATATCCATTCGCTTCTGTGATGAGGCGAAGCTCAGTTGATGTTGTCACTTATGATCCCTCCTTATATTATCAATCACGAATTGCAAACTTCGCATGGCTTCCCTTTCCTGTTCATGAGCCCGTTTCAAAAGATCGCTTGCCGCCACGATCGCTTCCGGGTCAGAACTTCCGGTGCCGCAAGGAAACGGGAAGAGCGTCTCCAGTTCCGTCCACATCTTTGCCGACTCTTCATAACATGTTATGAGATGATCATAGGCTTCATTTATCTGATACTCAGACGATATCGTTGAATCATGGACTATTCCACTATCAGCCGTTTCATGGCAGCCCCTTTGCGCACTCCATCGGTCCTTGAGATCGCGAAGATACGTCACGGCATGCCTCCGGGCATCCCCATACACGCGAATCAAATAGCTCATCCCATGCAGATTGATATGCGCTTCACCCCGCTTCAGGTGATCCCTCCAGGCATCATAAGCCGCCAAACCCTGCACATAATAAGGAAATGGGGTACGCGGCGAATAACCGTCACCCTCTACAGCGACTCTGGCGATACGGCTTAGCTGCTCCGCCATAGAAGACGATGCAATCTGCCCTGTGTCATTTACCTGTTCGGGTCTCTTTTTAATTCCGCACAAAAAACGCAAGCTGCTTGTTGTCAGCTCTTCGTACGTTATGGTTTTCATGTAAGGAGCCGACGGGTCCGTCACATAAAGCTCCTGCCGACCGTCATCGTAACCGTAAATCAGGCTCCATTCAAACGTAAAAGGCTTCTGAACGTAGGTATCAAAAAACATCACCGGCGTTCCCGCAATCAAGTATTCCCTGACAAAGTTCATAACCTCAGGACTCCTTGATTTGGCAAAAGGAAAGGAGGAGGCTACGGGGACCAGCGGGACGATACCTTCATCCGGAAGCTGACCACTCACAAATGCAGTCTCATATCCCATCCCATCAAACAGCTGCCTTAATACCTCCTGCCAATCGAACACAAACGCACCGTCAGCATAGGTCGACAATCCGGAAATCCGCAAACGAAAAGCAGAACCGGAGCGTCCAATCAGGTCGCTCACACTATATGTATGATTCGTCATGTCCAGCATCATGGATACGGTATCGATGAGTGAAGACGCCGTTTTCCTCGTTCTAGTTCTAGGCAATGGCAACTTTTTCACCCAGCTGTTTCCTCCATTCTCCTCCTGATCCGGTTTCCCTGAAGAAGCAGGGATCAGCATGCGGGAATGCTCCTCACGCACCTTGCGTTTGGCCCTATAGATGTAGGTATAGACCGACTGGGTTGTCGTCTGGAACATCGCGGCGATCTCATCAGGAGACCATTGTTTAAAAAAATAAGCTTCAAAAATGCCGCGTTCCTTGCGGCTTAAGCCGTGCAGGAAGGACTGGATCATTTCAATCGTTTCCTTGCGTAAGTACAACGTCTCCGGATTCAACTCATTCTGTTTGTGCGTTAGCTTCACAGACAGAAATTGTAAAATATGATCCACATCGCCCCAATCGATGTTCGCGGAATCCATCGTTTGGGATGGCTTCAGGCTGGTGAATGGCTGTTCGATTCGATAAGGACCGCCGCGTCGCAGCTTCATCTGGGCCTGCCTGCGGACAATGGCCCGCAGCCAGCCCATGAATCTGGATGAATCGATCAGTTGTCCGACGTGCAGGAACGCCTTGATTAACGAATCCTGCACGATGTCCTCTGCCATATGGGTATCCCGGGTCATGGAACGCGCCCAGCTACGAGCCGAGGTACGATGGCGGCGAACAAGCTCCCCGAAGGCTTCCGTATCTCCTGCCTTCGCCCGCTCTGTTAAGATGCGGTCCTCCATCGTCTCGATAGTGGTCCCATCTGCCGTGGTTTCCAGCATAAGTTCCCTCTCCTCCTCTCTTTGAACGGTTATTTATAGGGCCTATAGAAGAAAGATGCCTGCGGCACTCATGATTTGAACAAAACTTCGGATTTTTTTAAAAGCAATAGAAAAACCAAGATCCCCAATTCCAAGGTAGGAATGGATCTCTTGGTTATCTGCATCATTGTTTATCCGACTACCCATATTTACTGGCATTGATCCCATGTGAGGTGCTTCCAGTAACTATATGGATGCTGTAAACAGTTATAATAATTTTTCAAGAAGGCATCATCTACGTTTCCACTGCCAACCCAGAATAATCCTCCTACCGTGCTTGACAGTGCATATTCTTTAAAACTTCCAAAGTATGTATTTGCAAGAGAAGCGATTTGTTCCAACCAGTTAAACATTTCTTCTTCCTCTATATATCCCAAATATGCAGATAAGCGGCACAGACTCGTACCATTTGCAATATCGAAACCTCTAATGCCACAAGCGAGCAACGTTTTGTCATACTGAGCCACAACAGAATATCGTATGTATTTTTCTTGTTCATGTTGGATACTTTTTAGCAGCTTAGCTCTTTCCTGCAATGGCATAACAAGAAGTGAGCCCCTTATTGAATCAAATAAGACATTCAGTTCGCTACCCTGAAGCAGCTCCTCGATCTTCACTTTAAATGTCTTGTGACTTGAAACACCAAAACGGCCTAGAAATTGACTTGTTTCTTCTTTTCTTAACGCTTTCTCTAGCCCTTGTGATTCAGGAACGCCAAAAATTATTTCGGGATCAAGCTCTAACTCGTTATTCTTGATGTTCTCCCAAAAACCCTGCTTCATAGAAATGATCTCTAAATCATGCTTTGCTCCAAATACAGAAGTCATGCTTAAAGAGAGATTCCATAACTTTTGATGAATCATCGAATAACTTACCTCTCTAATTGATTTACTAGTAATACCACTTTTATTACTCCAATAATTAAGACAATGATCAAGATCATTGACAGCAATACATCTCCTATTTCAAAAATCATAGTGTATATCCCAGTTAATAGAAACAGTAATATGCCGCTAAACACTAAGATCTGAAAAAGGAGAGAAAGGTTCCTCCTTATAAAGGTTAAATAACTTTCTTTCTCAGGAAGATCCGGAAAAAAGAACATACTTTCACTACATTTAGAATAGTCCAGCTCCAGATCCATTGCATAAATTTGGTCAAAACACTTATCATCCACCGTTTGGTTTCGTGCCTTTATTTCCTTAAGAATCAGGCCTAGGCCTCTCCGTGCCTCAATGTTGTCCTGATCTCTGGATAAAGCTTGATTAAAATCCTGCTTCGCTTTTTCATAATCGCCGTTTTGATAATATGCATAACCCCGATATACAAAGGCATCTACATCATTGGGAATGAATTTTAATACCCTGGAAAAAGTTATTTCAACGCGATCATAATCACCCAAAACATAGTAAGATACGCCTAATAACTTATACAATACCGGGTCTCTATTGTATATTTCCATAGCCTGCATAGCATAATCTATGCCCTCTAAGTATTTCATATCACGGATAGCCAAAAAAGCTTGAAATCTTAAATCAGCATACTTCTCGTAATCAACAGCAAGATTAGGATCCAAGTATTGAAAAGTGAGCCCCAGGTCATATTGAATCATATCCTTCCAAGGGAACCATGAAAGTTTGCTGAAAGACAATTCGCTGTCCAGGTATAACCATATGTCATGCGGCAGGTGAGGGTTCTCTATAAAAAATTGTATGGCAACTTCGGATAATCGCTCGCTTACCACCAAGGATTGATGTAAAAAAAGTGAAGTCCAGCTATTTATATCCCTGCGTTTAAAAATATCATCATAGATGGCACGCATCTCTTCATAAAAGTCGCTTACCTCGACTTCATCCGTAATGATAATTCGTTCTTGTTCTTCCTGTTCTCCATTGACTTCATCCGTAATAACCTTTTGTTCTTCTTTCGTTATGAAGTCAGCTTCAGAACCAAAGAGCGCTGAATGAGTATCATTGGAAGGAGCTTTATCAAGCTGTTCAGCCCACTTCATAGCCTGTTCATATGCAGCCCGAAGCCTCATGAACCCGTCCGGGTTATCTTCCGGATGATATTTTTTTAATAATCTTGTGTAGGCACGTCGAATTTCTTTTTTATTTTTTGTGGGCCTGATTTCCAGAATACTCCACGATTTATTCAAATGGCCACTCCTCCACGCTTCTTAAAAATCGTTCGAGTCGCTGTGCCGCTCTTTTAATTTCTAGAGGGTTCTGTTGATCTAAAATTTTCTCGAAATTCTCTAGTTCACGGGCAATGGTAATTCGTATATCTGATAAATTTTCCTCAAACAACCGTTCCCCAAGCGCTAACAAAAATTGATGTTTACTGTTCTCACGTGGGTGGATTTTTAATTGTTCAAGTTCACGCAATCGCTGACTTATTTCTTCCTCGGTCATGCTAATAGAACTATTGATAATAACCTTTGATTTCTTTTCCCGGGTTACGTGGGAATAAACCTCGACCTCCAATAAACCATTGATATCATAGGTGAATCTAACATCAATTACCGAGTGTCCTGCAGGAGCCGGTGGTATATCCAGTTCAAGATCCCCAAGTAACAAATTATTCTCGGTATTGCGGCTTTCTCCTTGATAAATGCTGACGGTAATCTGAGTCTGATGGTCATAAGCATTGCAGAACTCACTCACTTTACTGTAAGGAATGACTGTATTCCTCTCAATTAACGGAGCAAACCGATCGCCTGCAAGTCCAATTCCTAAGGTATACGGACAAACATCGGTAAGCACCGTTTCGCGGAGATTCTGATGACGTTCCTTCATCGCTGCATAAATTCCGGCTCCAATGCCTACAACTTCATCCGGGTTTAAATGGCTAAGAGGAAATTTGCCGAATAATTTAGATACAAATGCGCGAATAACAGGCATCTTAGTCGAACCACCGACTAAAATTACATGGTCTAATTCATCTGGGTGAACGGAGGAATCCATTAATGCCTGCTTTAGTGGTTTCTTAAATTTTGCGAGTAAATCCATTACCATCTTTTCAAATTCATTACTCGTAATCCGCGATGTATAATTCATTCCATTAATCATGCATGACATCTCGCCAACATCTGATTGTGAAAGAGCCTTTTTACAATTCTCTGCCTGTTTACGGAGCATAGAGTAGGTTTTGTGAGCTGTCCTGTCTAACTTCATGTTGTGCTTCTCCAGGAAATATCGAATCAGACAATCGTCGAAGTCTTCACCGCCCAACCAATTATCTCCTGCAACAGCCCTTACTTCCATGACATCCTCCATCATATCTAAAACCGAAACGTCAAACGTTCCTCCACCTAAGTCAAAGATAAGCACTTGCTTTTCTTCTTCCAAATCATTTAAACCATAAGCTACAGCCGCCGCCGTAGGCTCATTAATCAATCGTTCGACCTTCAGACCCGCCAAAACCCCAGCTTCCTTCGTAGCCCTTCTTTGATGATCATTAAAATAGGCTGGTACACTTATCACTGCCTCAGTAACTTCCGTTCCCAAATAGTTTTCTGCATCGGCTTTAAGTGATTTAAGCACAAGAGAAGAAAGCTCCGTTGGTGAAAATTGATAACTGCCCAGATCATACTTTTTTCCTGTACCGATATGACGCTTAAAAACAGCAGCGCTCATATGTGGATGAGTTATTAACCGCTCCTTCGCTGCACTGCCAGTTATGATTTCACCTGTCTCAAGTACACTCACCACAGACGGGGTCAGTTTTTCTCCCATCGCATTTGGAATGATTACACATTCATCTTCTATAAAACAAGTAACTAAACTGTTCGAGGTTCCTAAATCAATGCCAATAATAGCCACTTCCATCACTCCATCTTTATTACAAATTTTCCAGAAAATTATTTCTTTTATATTTATATCGGCATTCCAAACTTTTTTTTGATTTTTTGGTAACAAAAAAACCGGGCTGTAGCAACCCGGTTCATGATCAAATTAAGATGACATAATATAATGATTCAAAAAATCCCGCAGTGCAGCCTCCATATCAGCCTCCCCACCGTCTTCGATCCATGGATCCTGAATAACAAGATAACGGCAAGCGCTGCTCTGCAAATAGCTGTAGATGATTTGTGCAGCATCGATATCTTCCCGGGTAACCTCGGTAGCATCGCATTCCATATCCCTCGTGAAATAGCTGAGAATCAAGGCTTTGACCCTCTGCCTCAACGATTCCATGTCCACTGTGGTAGCCACAGAGCATCGCTCGCTGTGCAGCACAACGTTCCCCTTAATCAGAAATAACTTGATCGTATCTTCGTCTAGATACTCGTAGACAACGATGCTGTGATTCTCTTCGGCGAACTCGATCACATGCCGTTTACTTAAGAGAAAGTTCACCGCCTCCATGCCGTCCCTGTATTTTGCAGCCTGCTCAAAATCGAAACGCTCTGCGGCGTCGAGCATGTTGCGCTCCATTCCATCATATAAACTTCGGTCGTCCCCCTGAAGCAGAGCAATGAATCGATCCATGATTTCATCAAATTGCCGCCCGGTTTCGCCGCCAAGACACTTACCAAGACAGAGGCCAATCGAATAATTTAAGCAGGGAGTATTTGCCGAAGAAGCGGCAGGTGTATGATTACAGGCGATTTTACAGCATTCCTTAACCTTTTGCACTGCATGTTCAAGACTATGTCTGCTGGCTGTATAGGGGCCGAAAAAACGAGAGCAGTCGTGACCGCCTTCATCCAGTGTATCTGTAATTTCCAGCCAGCGCCAATCTCGCTTTTGCCGCAATACGATATAACTGTAACCTAGCGGATTTTTCATCTTGCGGTTATACATCGGCTTTAAGTCCTGAATGAGCCTGCATTCCAGCATGAACGCCTCAAACTCCGTGTCGGTGACGATATGCTCCAGGTCTTTGATATGCTGAACCAGCTTCTTCACTTTTGGGGAGTGCGATTTATTGTTGTAAAAATACGATTGTACTCGCTTCTTGAGACTTTTGGATTTGCCAACGTAAATGACCGTTCCCCGTGAATCTCTCATGAGATATACGCCCGGCGACAGCGGCAACTCTTGTATTTTTGTTTTCATTTTGACTGTCGATCCTCTCAACGAATCTATCAAACATGGCGTTTTCCGTTCAATTCCAAGATACCATATGCACACCAAAAAGCACCACCGTCAAGGGCTGATCCAACTCGATGAATGTGGTGCCACTATTAGGGACTAGGGCTACAGCCTCTATTACCCCTTCTCGCATAGATTTGATTGGTTGTCATGCTCCCGCACCCGACCGGCGGCCCAAAAATAACAGACTCTCGAATAGGCGCGACGGCACGCGCATAATCTTTTTCATTGGTGCAATACGCACGCTGCGCGACCTCATTCGGCAGGAAGCGCAGAAAATCTGAGTCATACACAAAATCAGGGCTAGCTCCTCGCTGTAGTAAAATAGAGACTATCTATTTCAATTCAGCTTTTTCTAGTGAGCCAGAAAGAAGACATAGCCATATCCCCCTAACTTCGCATTCGATACTGCTGCCGATATTGCCTCGGCGACATCTGAACCGCCCGCTTGAACATCTTACCAAAGTGGGAGAAGTTGCTGAATCCCGAGCGCATGGCGATATCCGTGATGGGATCATCACTCTCCCGCAACAGCCGCTGCGCTTCCTTGACCCGAAGCAGATTAAGATAATCGCTAAAGGTAAACCCCGTTGTCTGTTTGAACAGCCGGCTGAGATAGTGCGGACTGATTCGGAACGCCTCCGCTATCTCGGGCAACGTTAAGGCCTTCTGGTAGTTGTCGTTAAGATACCGGACGACCGCCTGGGTCTTCGGATGAAGAACCGGCTCGGTATCGGCGGAGCGAACCGTTCCCAGATGCTGGTTACGGTAGGCGAAGAGCAGCAATTCAACCGTCCGGTGCCGCAGCAGCCAGCTGCTCCCCGCCTGGGGACGGACCATCTCCTCCACCATTTCACCGACCATTCGCTCCATGACTTCACATGCCGGTGAAGAAAGCCTTAGAATCGGAACATCCCAGCCGAACGGCTCCTTCAGTCCTTCGGCCAGGTCGGGGGATACGGTCAATTCCGCAAACAACTCCGGACTTATATAAAGGACAACCCGGTCATGATCGGGCCGGCCGCTGTCCAGCGTCTTATGAACGGCATTCCGGTCCACGAAAACGAGATCCCCGGCTCTGACCCGGTAGGAACGGTCCTTAATGAAGTATATGCGCTCACCCGATAACAGGTAGTACAACTCGTAATGATCATGAAGATGGTCAACCGTCATGGAGAAATATCCAATGCGGCGGTCATATTCAATGTCCAAATATCCGCTGGGATCGTGGTAGTCCGCTCGAAACGGCTTCGTCATGTCGCTGCCCCCTTTGCTTGGATTATAGCAAAATAAGCGGTGTTCGAAAGCGATTAAACATAAAATGCGGCGAAAGAAGTACTTCTTTGTTATAGGCTATAGCTATATTCAAGGAGGCGATAGAGATGATTGACAAGAAACGTTATGTTTTGGTCGGAACCGGCGGCCGAGCCGAATTTTTTTATGGCGCCCTAGCCCAGAATTTCCGTGACAAATCCGAGCTTGCTGCCTTTTGCGATATCAACCAGACTCGCATGAATTACGCGAATCAGCTGCTGCGGGAAAAATATAAATACGCCGAGGTTCCTACATACACCGCGGACCAATTCGACCAGATGATCGAGAACGAGAAGCCCGACTTCGTCATTGTCACGAGCATCGACCGGACCCATCACAAGTACATTATCCGCGCGATGGAGCTTGGATGCGATGTCGTGACCGAGAAGCCAATAACGATCGACGAGGAGAAATGCCAAGCCATCCTGGATGCCGTCAAGCGGACCGGACAAAATATCAGGGTCACCTTTAACTACCGTTACGCTCCCCATCATACCAAGGTACGGGAGCTAATCATGAATGATACCATCGGCCAGGTGACCTCGGTTCACTTCGAATGGCTGCTGAATACCCGCCACGGAGCGGATTACTTCCGGCGTTGGCACCGGGACAAGCGGAACAGCGGCGGACTGCTCGTCCATAAATCCACCCATCACTTCGACTTAGTCAATTTCTGGATCGGCTCGCATCCTGAAACCGTTTTCGCATTTGGAGATCTCATGTACTATGGTAGAGAGAATGCCGAAACACGGGGCGTAACGCAATTTTACAATCGTGCCACCGGCAACCAGGTTGCGAAGGAGGATCCTTTCGCGCTCCATCTGGATTCCGATGCGCATCTCAAAGCCATGTATCTGGATGCTGAGCCGGAAGATGGCTATCAGCGGGACCAGAGCGTTTTCGGCGACGGCATTAATATTGAAGATACGATGGGCGTTCTCGTGCGGTATCAGAACAAAGCCATTTTAACGTATTCACTGGTGGCCTATCAGCCGTGGGAAGGCTATCGCATCGCAATTAACGGCACCAAAGGCCGGATCGAGATGAACATTGTTGAACAATCCTACGTGAATTCGCTGGGCGACAAGAATCAGGAAGGCGCGTTAATCGGAAAAACGCTGCGGGTGCTTCCAATGTTGGATGCCCCTTATGAGGTTCATGTCGAAGAGAAAAAAGGCGGGCATGGTGGAGGCGACCCGGTTCTTCTGAATGATTTGTTCGGAGAGCCCGTGGAAGATCCGTACGCCCGTGCGGCCAACCATATCGATGGAGCGAGATCCATACTGACAGGAATTGCAGCCAACCGCGCCATCGCAACCGGCATGCCTGTCCGAATCAACAATCTGGTTCGTTTTTAAGCTGTACAAGGGTGCTCCACACACAACAGAAAAAGAGCCGTCCGCAGACGGCTCTCCCTGAATATCATATTACAGCTTCACAATTTTACCGGTCTCTTGGGATTCGAATGCACCCAGGATCACGTTCAAGGAACGCAGTCCTTCCTCACCGGAAATGCTTGGAGGCGTATTCGTAAGAATGGATTCGACAAAAGTGTCGATGACGCCGCTCGGAACCTGCTTCTCATTGGTTGCCATGGCGCCGACCTTGTAGGTTTCCACCGTACCGTCGGTCAGCTCAACAACCACTTCATCACCGTTAACGGTACCGATCATCATGGCGCCCTTCTCGCACCATAATACCGTTCCGTTATCGCCGGCTCTGTAATGCGTCCAGCTCGCCATCAGTGTGCCTACGGCCCCGCTCTTCATGCGAACGATGCAAGTCGCGTTGTCGTCCACATCGGTTCCGTCTTTATGAACCGTTCCGATGAAACCCGCCACTTCCGCGATTTCATCGTTCAGCAAATAACGGATAAAGTCGGATTTATGCACGCCGAGGTCACCCATAGCGCCCATAATCGCTTCTTCTTTGCGGAAGAACCAGCTGTCGCGACCATCGAGGCTCCAGCTCTCCGGACCGCCGTGGCCGAAGGAAGTACGGAAGGTAAGCACCTTGCCGAGCTTGCCGGAATCCAGGATTTCCTTCGCTTTCACGTGCGGAGGCATGAGACGCTGGTTGTGGCCTACCATGAGGTAAACCCCATTTTTGCGGGCTGCCTCGATCATTTGCTCTCCTTCTTCAGCCGTTGTTGCCATCGGCTTCTCCACCAGCACATGAAGACCGGCATTCGCAGCCGCGATGCTCATTGGAGCATGCAGATAGTTCGGCGTACATACGCTAACGGCATCGAGCTTCTCGTTCTTCAGCAGTTCTTGATAGTCTGTATAAGCTTTACCGCCATACTGGGCTGCCATCTCTTCGGCGCGTTCCTTTACCGGATCGGCAAAAGCAACCAGTTCCACGTTAGCATTGTTCGCGTATTCAGGAATATGTCTGCGCTGGGCGATTGCGCCGCAGCCAAACACAGCCACTTTAATTTTACTCATTGAAAGTCTCCTTTGTGCAAATAGATTAAAATTGGTTCAGGTAGTTCTGCTTCAGCCAGTTCATGCTGTTCTCCACGCTTTGCAGCGGCGGATTCTGACATACGTCCTGCTCGACGATCAACCATTCCGTGCCTGCATCGGATGCAGCTTGAATGACGCCCGGCAGGTTAACCGAGCCTTGACTCAGCTCCAGCGTTTTCATGTTGCCTTCTGAATCCTTACTAAAATCTTTCAGGTGAAGCAGCGGAAGACGGCCTGCATATTTTGGAATGTAAGCAAGCGGATCTTGTCCGGCGAATTGTACCCAGCATACGTCCATTTCCACTTGCACGGCTTCCGGCGTCGTTGCGGAATACATCGCATCAAATACGAACTGGCCATCGACCTCGGCTTCGAATTCGAATGCATGGTTATGATAACCAAAGATCAGGCCCTGCTTGCGCGCTTCAGCCCCTACTTCCTCCAGGAAGGAGAAAAGGTTCTTCCAATCGTCGGCATCTTTACGATCTTCTTCGGCCACATATGGACACATCATATATTTAGCGCCAATGGTTTTCAGGTAATCAATTTCCTTCTGCAGATCTGCACGAAGAAGGTGCAGGCCTACATGACTGCCGATCGCTTTCAGGCCAAGTTCTTGAAGAAGCGTTTTCATTTCCTCGGCTGGAATGTCTCCATACCCTGCAAATTCCACCCCTTCATAACCTAATTCAGCCACTTTGCGAAGCGTACCGCGGAAATCCTGTGCTGTCTCATCGCGCAGCGTATACATTTGCAAACCAATGTTCATTCTTCTCATTATAGCGCACCTCGATTCCAAAAATGAGTTACTGCTCTATCTGCTACTATCATACATGCAAATAGGCTAAAATGAACATAAACAATATTGCTGCAACATGAACTATCTGCTTACATTTTTACTGGGGGTTGTTACCATGATGGAAGCAAGACTGCTCATCTGCGACTATTCCTATCACTTTCAGCAGTTCAGCAACAGCCATCGGGGTGGCTTGACGACCTATCTGTTCCGTCTCCAAACCGAAGGCTCCTGCGAAATCTACTGTAACGGCATCGAGCACCACGTGCAGGCAGGCGACCTGCTGCTGCTGAAGCCCGGCGATGAATACGAGCTGCGGGTGAAGGAAGACGGCGAGGATGGCCGCGTGTCCAGCGGGGATTATTTTATATTTTGCGACGGCACCTGGATTGATGATTGGTGGAACCGCATCCCCCGCCCTGTCGTCAGCCATGTCGGGCTCGACGATCATTTGCTGGGCTTGTGGAGACAGATGCTGCTGGAGAAGCGGCGCGGACTTGAGGGGGAAATCGGGGAGCTGACCGACTACCTGCTGCGGAGTCTCTGCCTCTGCCTGGACCGGGCCATTACCGAGATCAAGCCGACCGATCGTCTTGCCTTCACCGCCCTGCGGCTGAAGCGATTCGTAGAGGAACATGCCACCATCACCTTCAAGCTGGAGGAGGCTGCTTCCCATGTGGGACTCAGTTTATCCCGTGCCGTTAAACTGTTCAAGGAATATTACGGAAAAACGATGATCCAGTACGCCCTGGAGATCAGGTTGAATGCAGCCGTCGAGCGCATGAAATACAGCACCATGACGCTGGAGGAAATCGCGGAAACCTGCGGCTTTGCTAGCTATTCCTATTTTCACCGGGTATTCCGGGCCAACTATGGCGTGTCCCCGGTCAAGTTCCGGGCAACGGCAACGGTACCGGCCAGGCCGGAACAAGCAAAAGGCCCCCGCTGAATTTTTTCTACTATATAATGAAGTAATAAAAAAGCAGCCCATGCTCATCCTTAAAGGCAGGAGCTTGGCTGCTTTGCGTATTCATAACTCGATATATTTTCCAGAACTCTTTTTCCGGCCACATCCATTCATATTATCGCGGCCCCGGAGGCAGCAAAGACAAGCGCGAAATAGACGCCTACCCAAATCAGATGACTGCGATTCCACTCCCGGGGCTTGATCTCTACCACGTACGGGAGCAGCCATATGAAACTGACGGCAAACCATACGGTCTTAGCATAAAATAGTTGAGTTCGTGATCCAACACGCTTTCGGTGTACAGGAATCGATATAACAAACGTCCCGTTTCAGAAACAGAGTATCTTTAGAAACCACATAGGGACAATCCAAATTATAGCATAAGACTCCTGCATCCCGAGGCTACTTTATAGCTAATCGTCACCCGCAGGATGGAGGCAATAATCCATCTGCTTGGTTAATGACGAACGTCTGCTATTCATGTATGGTTGCAGCACTCATCGGTTTCTCATGATGCAGCAGCCACTGCTTGCGTGACAATCCTCCGCCATATCCGCCCAATTCGCCGCTCGTATTGATCACCCGATGGCATGGAATGACAATCGCGAGCTGGTTGGCGCCATTCGCTTGAGCAACGGCACGATAGGCGGTAGGCCTTCCCATCGTTGCTGCGAGCTCGCCATACGAAGACGTCTGTCCAGGTGGAATCTGCAGTAACTGATCCCATACTTCTTTTTGAAACGGCGATCCTAATAGAAACAAAGGCGTCTTGAATTCCGTTAATTCCCCGTCAAAATACGTGCCGAGTTCAAGTTCGATCGAACGGATCGGAGCTGTATAACCCGGAATGATGGCCGACTTGGTTCTCTGCCGGAGACGTTCAACCTCACGCTCCAAGCCCCGGCGGTCCACGAATTCGAGCAAATACAGCGCCTCCTCATCCGCGATGGCCATCATCGGTCCAAGGCGCGTGTCGAGCCACGATGCTTTTAAGATCTTGTTATTCCCCGATCGAGTAGGCGCTGCGCCCATAATGCGCGAAAAAGCATCCCTAAAGCCACTGCTGGACTCGTAGCCGGTCGACAGCTGCGCATCGATGACGGCATGCCCCTCCCGGATTTGCTTCAGGGCAAGTCCCATCCGCCGTGCCCGTGCATATTCGACGAAGGTCATCCCGAACCGCTTCTTGAATTGGCGTCTCGCCGTCGAAGCATCCACGGACAGCTTCTGAAAATCCTGGTTGGTCCACCTTTTCTCCGGATTTTCTTCCACCGCCTCAACGAGCAGCCGGACCAGGTCGGACACCTGATTGGGGTGTGATAGCGGACGGCATCGTTTACAGGGCCTGAAGGAAGCAAGCAGCGCTTCTTGAGCCGTCTCGTAAAATTCACAATTTTCCATTTTTGGTTTTCGGGCCGGACATGTCGGGCGGCAGAACACCCCCGTGGTCTTCACGCCCACATAAAAAACGCCCTCGTACTCCGATTTCTTTTCCACTAATGCCTGATAATACTCCTGTTGATTCGCAGCCGATATCACTTGGGGTTCCTCCCTCGATCTCATATACGTACACTGTGGCTATCGCTTGCAAGCCATCATCTCATGCTCTCTTTGTCCTTGTCTTCCTATTATATTGGATATGCCGGCATGGCGTAGCCGAAAATCGTGCATGAATATTTTCGAGGGAGAAGCGAAAACTTTGCCAACTTCAGTACTTAAACAAACCGCACTACGGAATTAGACCAACCTGATAATCCTGGTTGACCTAATAATACGAAAAACCCCTTCCGTTGACCGGAAGAGGCCTTTCTTTTAAGAATATTGAATTTCCTTAAGACCAAAGATCTAACCTTTGATGGACCCTGCCACCATACCCTTCATGATCTGCTCCTGCAAGATCAAGTAGGCCACGATCGTTGGAATGACTGCGATCGCCATCGCTCCCATCGTCAAGCTGTAATCCGTGCCGAAGCCGTCCGAGAACAAGGACAGACTTAGCGGCAGCGTCTTCAGCGCTTGCGTATTGATAAATACGAGTGCGAAGGAGAAGTCATTCCAGAATCGAAGGAATGCCAGAATCGATATCGTTGCCACGATCGGCGTACAGAGCGGAAGAATCATTCTGCCGAAAATTCCCCACCAGCCGCTGCCGTCAATCATGGCCGCTTCTTCAATCTCTCTTGGAATGGATGACATGTAAGCCATCGCCAAGAAGATCGCGATTGGCAGCTCAAATGCCGTATAAGGCAGAATGAGCGCACCGTACGTGTCGAGCAGGCCGATATTTTTCATCATAATAAATAGGGGCACCAGCGTACTATGAATCGGAATCAGCAGCCCGGTCGTAAACAACACGACCACCAGCTTTTTGAACCGAAACTCGAATCTGGACAATACATATGCCGCAAGTACACTGAGCAGGATGGTCAGAACGACAGCTGTAATCGTCACAACCGTTGAATTCAGCATCGCTCTGCCCATATTTCCAAGCTCCCATGCCCGGAATAAATTCTCGGTCATCCACTCCTTCGGCAAGCCGTAAGGGTTGGTGAAGAAATCCTGATTCGATTTAAACGCGCTCGTAAAAAGCCAGTACAAGGGATAGAGCGTAAGAATCGCATACACAATCAGCAGCAATTTTACGAACCCGGTTAACCCCTTCGTGATGACGCGTTTCCCTGAGGCGCTTCCGGTCCCGGTCGTCTGTAAATTCACATCGCTCCCTCCTTCATGTTAACTTGACTTTCTGCGCGTTGCGAAATAGTTAAGCGCGATAAGAATGGCGCTGACGATCATAATCATCGTGGAGACGGCGGAGCCGTAACCGTAACGGTACACGCTGAACGTGCTGTTGTACATATAAGTGGCTAGCAGCTCGGTCGATTGCGCCGGTCCGCCACCCGTCATGACGATGACATGGTCAAAAGCTTTCAGGCTTCCCGAGATGCATAGCACAATGGTTACGACAACCGTGCTCCAGATCATCGGCAGCGTGATTTGCATTAGCTTGTTCCAACCGGTGGACCCATCGATTTTGGCCGCATCATGGATCTCCGGTGAAATATTTTGCAGTGCTGCGATAAAGATGACCAGATAAGGGCCGATGTTCGCCCAGTTAATCGGGATTGATATCGCCAGCATGTTGACTTTTGGATCGGACAGCCAGGCACGGGTCCATGACTCCAGACCGAGCATCTCCAGCACATAGTTGGCGATTCCGAACTGAGGATGATAAATATAACCCCAGATGAGACCGACAACAACCGTGGAGAGAACCATCGGCATGAATACGGCAGACCGAATGAACCTGGAGAAGAACGAATTCTTGAACAATACAATAGCCAGAATCAACGCGATTGGAACCTGACCGATAATGGATGATACGACCAGAATCAGGTTGTTTCGAAGCGCCCGCCAGAAGATCGGATCCTTGAACATCTCTTTATAATTATCAAGGCCGATAAATGTGGCGTCTCCGAACCCTTTCCAACTGAAAAATCCGTAGTAAGCTGACCAGAAGACCGGAATAATGACAAATATCAGAAACAACAGAAGCGCAGGAAGAAGAGCTATGGCTATAAATCCTTTGCTTCTCATCGCTGTAGGCATGGCAGCCTCCTCCCTCCTAATCCTTGTGCAGTGATGAACGGTTTCTTATGGAGTAGCGGATCTGGCTTGCGCATCCTGTAGCTTCTGGGCCACACCTTCGACGGGGCCGCCCATCATAATTTCCTGCAGACCGTTGTTGATGACTTCAGCCGCTTCTGCAGACAGATAAGCATCGTATACCGGCGTAATGCTTGTGGATTTCACCAGGTTAAAGGCTTTGTAGTACAAGGAAGTAACTTTGGCCTGATCGATTTCGGTATCGTACATTACCATGGAGTTGCTCTCGGCAATCGCTTTTTGCGCTTCTGGTCCGCTGACCGCATAAATCAGTTCCAGCGCCAATTCTTTCGCTTTCCCTTCCGTTCTGCTGCTAAGGGCCAGACCGCCGCCAGCTCCGCCGGAGATGGTGTTAGCCTCACCTTTACCGCCCGGGATCGAAGGCAATGTCGTCACTTCAATATCCTTCATTTGCTCCTCCGATGAAGAAGCCGCCAGGTTCGTGAGTGTCCATGCACCGCTGATCATCATCGCTGCATTTCCTTGGATGAAATACTGCTCGGCTTGCGTGTTGTCGATGCTGTTCGCACCTTCCTGGAAGGCTTTGTTATCTACCAGCTCTTTGAAATATCCAAGCGCTTCGATAAACTCAGGATCGGTAAATTTCGCGCCATCCTGTGCTGCCGCTTTCTTGAACCATTCGGTGCCTGTCACACGGTCGGCAATCGATCCGATAATGGTGGATTGCGCAACCCATGGCGCTTTGTTTCCGAGTGCGATCGGCGTAATGCCGTTATCATTGAACGTTTTAACCGCCGCCATCATTTCTTCCCAAGTCGTTGGAACTTTTACGTTATGTTTGTCAAACAATGCTTTGTTGTAGTAGAGAATTGAAGTTGCGGACATGCCTAGTGGAGCAGAGTAGATCTGGCCGTCCTCGAACTCGTATGGATCAAACGCTCCCGGCAGGAATTTATTCTTCCAATCCGAATGCGCATCGAGCACCTCTGTAATCGGCTGAAGCAGTTTCGCCTGATGAAGCTCAGCTGACTGGCTTCCAGCATATACGAAGAATACATCCGGCATTTCATTCGCAGCCGCAACCGTACTCAGACGTTGACGGTAACCGTCCGGCGGAATCGCTTGTGCATCGAGCGTAACTTCAGGATGGTCCTGAGCAAACTGATCGATAAAGCTTCGAACTGATTTTGCACGCAGGTCATCACCGGCAAAGTTATGCCAGATTGTCAGCTTGACCTTCTCTTGATTACTCTCATTTCCTCCCGCCTGCTCTTTGCTTTGCCCGCCTCCGCAAGCTGCAAGGACCAGTGACATCATCAGCAGAACAAGACCTATTTTACGTTTTGGTCTCATGGTCAATCCCCCTTTTTTAATATACGAAAATGATGAAACGTCTTAGATGATTAGTCCAAGTATATAAAAGGATATAACGCTTACATAGGGGATATAATTCAGTCGATAGAGGGACAAAATTCAGGATTTGCCCGATACTCCGACGGGGTTTGTCCCGTCCATTTCTTGAACAGGCGGTTAAAATACTTAATATCCTCATAGCCGATTTCATTCGCGATTTCACTGATTTTGGCTGGCGTTTCCCGCAGCAGGTGCATCGCTTTTCGCAGTTTCGCCTGGGTCACGAATTCGATATAATTCTGCCCGGTTTCCTTCTTGAATATCTCGCTGAAATAGTTGGGGTTCATATGAACATGCTTGGCCACTTGTTGGAGAGACAAACTCTGTCCCAGATGCTCATGAATGAAGGAGATCGCTCGCTGGACGGGACTTGTCGTCGACACCATATCACGGTACTCCTTCATGATGAGCCCGAGCGAATCGACCAGCACCTTCTCCGGATTCTTGGTCAACTCGCGGATATCGTACGTCTCTTCCACTTTCACCGGACTGGTATAGCCGATAGACGTTGCAGCCCGTATAAGCCAGCGCTGTGCCGAGACGATCAGGGAATGTAGGTAAGCCTGAACCGAGCCGGGCGTTGCCTGGTCCTGACTTTGGATGCGCCGCAGCAAATCCGTCACCCATGCCTGCAAGTCGGCGGATTCTCCCGAACGCAGCAGGGATGACAGCTTGGTTTCTTCTTCCATCGAACAGACCGTGCGGATGCCTGTACGTCCTTCGATATCTTCATAGCGGATATGCCGTTCCGATTGCAGCAGCCACTCGTAGGAGCTGGCCTCTACCGCGGTAGCCAGCGCAATGTGCAGCTCCCTGGCGTTTGCGACCCGTTGGCCGCTGGCAGCCTTGATGCGGCAGGCGTGCATGGATTCCATTTTCCGCAGAGCGGAATCTACCCGCCCCCAGCCATTACTCGGCTCTGCCCGCACCAACAGAAGCAGGGAGCCGTTCCACTCCAGCCACGCACATTGCAGCACTTCGGCCAACTCCGTGCCGATTAATCGATGCAGCTCGCTAACGTTCGATTGTTCCTCTTCTTCTGGATGCAGCGGATATACCGACAGTATCCAGATCTGCAGCACCGAGCCGTTCGATTCCAAACGCAGCTCCGGGTATCGCTCACACAATTCGGCCTCGGCATGCTCGTCCAGCGGAGTGCCGGAAGCAAGCAGCCTTCTCAGGAAACCCCGGCTGACTACCAACTCCTGCGCCCTTCCCTTCGCTTGTGTAAGCCTGCGCTGTAACAGCCGTTCCCTGGCTTGGACAGCAGCCTCAATAATTTCCCCGGGCCTGCTCGTCTTCAGCAAATAGTCACTTACGCCTTCCCGCATCGCCTGCTGCGCATATGAAAATTCATCATATCCTGATATAACAATGATTTCGATCTCGGGATACTGCTGCTTGACTTCATGTGCCATATCCAGTCCGCTCAAGCCTGTCATGCGAATATCGGTAAAAATAATTTCGGGCATTTCAACAGGAATACGCTGAAGGGCTTCCTCCGCTGAAGCCGCGGGCGTCAGCACCGTAAAGCCGTTATCGGCCCAATTGATCACTGTACTCAGACCATTTCGAATGATCACTTCATCATCAACGATCAATACCTTCAATGTCGCCATCCCCTTTATTGGATAATTCAGATTGTTGAATTTCAGGTAAATCAGGTATCGTAAACATCACACGTGTTCCGACTCCTTCCGTACTCTCCACACGCAAGCCCGCATCCTTGCCGTAATGAAGGAGAAGCCGTTTATGGACATTGCGCAGCCCGTAGCTTCCCCGCGGGGTCTGCCCCTTCTCGTACTGCAGCGGATTCTCAACCAGCTGATCCTGAAGCCACTTCAGGCGATCCGTCGTCATTCCGATGCCATCATCCTCCACCACGAAGCGGATCCCTTTAGGCTCGCGGTGCCCGCGAATCGTAATCGTCCCCATCCCGTCACGGCTCAAAATACCGTGCAGCATGGAGTTTTCAACCAACGGCTGCAGCAGCAGCTTTAACATGGTGTGCTGATACAGCTCTTCCTCCACATGAACCTCAAACTTGAACTTTTCCGGATAGCGGATGGTTTGGATATTCACGTAATGACGGACATGCATAATTTCCTGCTGAATCGTGCAATATTCCTGCCCGTTATTGAGACTGAACCTCAGGAAATCGCTGAGCGATCCCACCATCTCGGCGATTTTCACATCCTGGTTCATCAGTGCCAACCAATGGATGGATGACAGCGTATTGTAGAGGAAATGCGGATTAATCTGCACCTGCAGCGCATGCATATCCGCCTCCTTCTTCAGCGACTCATTCAATTTCACTTCATCGGTAAGCTTCACAATCCGGGAGCTGAGCCGGTTGTAACTGATAATGAGCTGCCCGACCTCATCGACCGTCTTAACCGGGAGAGCAGGCAGCGGCTCTTCCGGGCTTGAATTCTTGAGAAACTTTGTTAGCACGGACAGCGGATTCGTAATTTTCTGGATCAGGAAAAGAACCAGTATAATGGCAAGCAGTATAGCCACGGTGACGGCAACCGCCGTCAATTTGATAAAGTATTGGTTCTGGGAACGGTATTCCTGTGAGGGTATGATGCCGACCAGTTTCCAGTTCACGCTGGACATTTTCTTATAGAGAATGGTCTTCTTGTTGCTCCCCTCGCCATAGTCTATATTTCCGCTGAGCCCCTCAAACTCTCCAATCGAAGGATAATTGTCTGCAAGTGTAAGATTGGTCTCCATATCCGGCGGACCGGCGATAATCCGGTTATTCTCATCAAGAAGAAGGACAAACCCGGTCTTCTCCAGGACGGCCTGCCGGAATTGATTGGCAATGACGCCCTGATCCAGGTTGATCTGCAGATTCCCGATCGGCTTATATTTATCCGTGCTCCGGATCGGTCTGGCCAACGTAATGACTTTCCTAACGCCTTCAAAAGTCCACTGCCGATGTACAAAGGACCACCATTTGGGATGATGCTCGTAATAATCGGGGACCACTTCGGTAATATTCCGGAACTCGGAGCGAACCAAGGACTTGTGCGAGATCGCATCTTTGCTGCCGAGCGGTTCGACAATGATGTTGGCGATATAATCTTTGGAAAAGGCCAGATTCGTCAAAAAATTAATAACCGTCGTCTGCTGGACATAGTTGCTCTGTTCGGTCTTCAGATAGGCTTGAACACCGGTATGCCCGATGAGAAACAGCGAGATGTTCTCCACGTCTTTGACCATCGTATCCAGGTAAGCTTCCAGCTGTCGAAGTGTATTCATTCCTGTGATCTTGGCCTTCTCCTCCGTCAGACTCTTGGCTATGTTAAAAGAGAAAATACCGAGAAACAGCAGCGGCACCAGCGTAGCGATAATAATAAGTAACGACAATTTATGCTTTAGCGATTTCCCAAGCCATTGCTGCATAAAAACACCTCGTTCAAAGCCCTCATGGTATGGACTTGTTATATTACTTAACATTGAATGCGTTTACTTACGAAATCACTCTCTTCCCCTAGCAAAAATGTGTCAGGTTTATTAACTATCTTAGAGGAATCTTAAGACTCAAGTAAATGGTAATAAAGACCTATGAAAGAGGATGAATTCTTCTTGCATAGGTTCTATATGCGCCATTCTCTCTGGTTCCTTTTTGGAGAGTGTGGAGGAAATAAATGGGATGGACTGGACATTAAAAAAGCAAAAAAAGGGCGCCGTAGCACCCTTTTGATTAGCGAAGCACATCATTCTATCAAGATTTATGCTTCTAGTCCATGTTCATAACGTCTTATCAGATATGCGTTTATATGTAGATCTAAAGTTCCACATCAATAAACCGTTACTTCCCCCATTCTTCCAGACTACTATATTCAATGCTATCCACCACAAATCGGTTCAACTTTTCTTGAAATCGGTATGTTATATGGAGATCGCCAGCGAAGCCGGCAGGGCTGATGCTTCCCGCAGCTTCCGTAACAAGCTGGCCTTCCGCTAGTTTGTGTCTGACGACGGCCCCGAAGCCAACCTTATCATATAGGTAGCTTTTATCCTTGGAATCATCCTCGATCCTTTCGACATACTCCTTCCCGTCGATCAAAAGTTTGATCACAAAGTGGTCTGCATACTTCTCAATGTTGGATTGCACATGGCTCAATACCGCCTGTTCCAATGATTCGATAGGAATTTCCTTCAGAGTCTCGGCGTCGACTACATGCATCTCCCCCATGTAAAGACCCGTGCCGGTCCCGTTCACATAGAACACCACAACTTCCGGCTTGCCATCGCCTGTAACATCCTGATATTGAATGACGGGTTTACGCATACCATCTCCGCCGTTCCAGTCCTTAAAGACCTGCTTCCTTCCTTCGACCTCGACCACCATTCCTTCATATCTGCCGTATTTCGTTGCGCTTACCGGATACAGCTTCACATCCCGGTTCTCCTCAGCCGTCGACACGTCAACCTCCGGTGTATAGATGTAGACCATCCCGGCCTTTGTATCCAAGCTTACCTGTGCACCATACAGCTCCGCCATCCATCGAGCAGGAACCATGACGCGCCCATCCTTTAGTTGAGCGGGAACAGACAAGGTGTAGATCTTCCCCTTTCCCTTGGCTTCCTTGCTCCCCATCTTTAGGGTGACTTGATCGGTGCCTGTGTTGACAGTTAGCGTTTTGTTCTTGTTATTCCAGCGGAGGTGCATAGGCTTCAAATATTCCCTCACCGTGTTCAAAGGGACCAGCGCCGTACCATTCACGATGACAGGTTTAACGTCCATCGTGACAACATAATGATTAACATTTAATCCCAATTCCTTCTTGTGCCCAGCCTCAGCTTGAGCCTGTACCATCGAGCTTAACAGCATTGTGGCCGCTATTGCGCCGCTTGCCGCCAGTTTTGTCCATTTCTGGGTTGTCATGTCTTTAAATCTCCTTAGCTGAAAATATGAATCCTTATACACTTTAACGCATCGTGACCGGGATTGGTTAGTCCATATCAACAAATAATGAAAATACTTCCTCTGTCGTCCCCTTCCTGCCAGGCATCCAATCATTCACCCCATTCAATGGCAAAAATCATGACTACGCTCCTTATGTTATGTTAGAATCAGATATGATTGTTATATTATGGAATAAATAGTTCGAGGTTATCATTCCGGTTCCAGGAGAACCCTGCAAGGAAAATGTAGAAGGGAGGCGAGCCATATGAGTATAGGTAGTTCCAGTTCCATGTTTCATTTATGGCCCATGTTGATCTTAATCATAAACGGACTTTTTATGCTGCTTGGTTTGTATGCATTGTATCTGCTCATTAAACTTCTGATTCGCGCCATAACAGCTGTCGAGCTTTACATCGATGAGAAAAGAAACCGGCGGTTGTGAATGTAAACTTCAGATCATTTAGGATTGAAACTACTGAATCTCCTGTGGTAAAGTCTAGGCAACCAGAAATGAAAGGGTGAACTAAAAGCCAATGATCTACTAATCCTGTCCCAAGCATTTGGAAAACACTTCGATTTCGATACGAGGTTTTCGGGATAGGATTCGTGCGGCTTTTTTTATATGTGACGGGTAGATGCTTGAAGCTTCTTTATTCATGAAGCCGGTATCTTCTTTTGTCCGTATTCAGCCTCCTATTCCGAAATCTCGGAGTGGGAGGCTTTTTTATTTAAAAACCTAATATGAGAGGATGGATCATCCATGACAGCACCGAATCCAGGAGAACCTTACGCAATTCCAGGAATCCGGAACGTGAGACTTGGATACGCTCAGACAAATGAAGAGTCCGTCTTAAAGCATTCCTAACAACTTTTCTAAACAAGGGAGGCATGTTTGCATGCAGATCATAACACAGGAGTACAAGACAGCGAATCGGGAGTCGGGACCTTATGGTATTACGACAGGACAAGATGGGACCATATGGTTCACGGAACAAAAAGGAAACCGGATTGGACGGCTCACCAAGGATGGGGATATGCGCACGTTCGAAGTGCCGACTCCGGATGCAGGGGTCATGTCCATCCTGTCTACCCATACCGGTGACCTCTGGTTCACGGAGTACAAAGCGAATAAAATCGGAAGAATGACAGTGGAAGGAACATTTACGGAATTCGAACTACCTGAAGCCAACTCGTCTCCTTACGGCCTGACGGAAGGTCCGGATGGAGGCATATGGTTCACCGAGCTAACCGGCAACCGAATCGGAAATATAACGCCGGCAGGCGTTATCGCGGAATATGACTTACCATGCAAAGGGGCGTACCCTTCCTATATTACAGCCGGTCCGGACGGCGCGTTGTGGTTTACGGAAAACCAGAACAACTGCATCGGACGGATTACGGTGGACGGAGAGATTACCGAATTCCGCTTTCCAACAGAGCAATCCGGCCCGGTCGGCATCACGGCAGGTGCCGATGGCGCCCTATGGTTTGTTCAAATCAACGGCAATCAAATCGGTCGGATCACAACGGCCGGGGAATTCACTGAATTCAAGCTCCCGTCCAGGAATGCCAGACCCCATGCCATCACGGCGGGGGTTTGCGAAGATCTATGGTTTACCGAATGGGGAGCCAATCAAATCGGACGAATTACCTGTAACGGGGACATTACCGAGTACCCGATCCCTACCCCCTCCGCGGAACCACATGGCATTACCGTGGATTCCGGCGGCGAGGTCTGGTTCGCCGAGGAATGCGATCAGATCGGACGGTTTACGATTCAATATTAGGCTTAGGATGCCAACATATTGCTCCACCCATAAAAAAGCCCGTTCAGCAGCCTGTTGCCGGGCTTTTCCAGTGCAAAGCTGTCCCGGCTTGTTTCTTCATCTATGCGAATATGATAGATTAAATGGATACTTAGAATTATTTCTCTTAGGAGAGTCCAATAATGAACCCAAACCAAACGTTAGATGATATACAGTGGCAGACGCTCATTCAACAAACCGCCGGTTACTTCAGCGATTTGACTATTAAACGGGGGTTTCAATATTACAAGCAAGGTCGTGTTCACACAAGCGAGTTGACAGAGGCTTCCGGGATAATTGAGGCTGCCGTTGATGGAACGGAAACTTACCGTATCCAGCTCCATCTTCATTCGCTGAGTGACAGCACATGCAGTTGTCCCGTTAATGAAGGCTGCAAGCATATGGTGGCTGTTCTGCTTGACTATGCCCAGCTTCAGGGTCGTTCCATTCACGCCCTAGTTAATGCCCATTCCACCACGTATGCTCCCACCTCTACGTATGACCGAAAGGAGTCCGACTTCAGCCCAGCGCAAGAACGGCCGTCTGCCGGAGCATCAAAATGGAGAGTCAAGGCGGACCATTTGCCCGAGCTGCCGATCTCCGCATGGCATGAGCTGTTCGAAGTTTGCACGGCTTCGCTGGGAGCTAATACGCAGAACTCATTTTACGCCAAAAATGCACTGGCCTCCCTCCATCACATCAAACCGCCGATGCCGCCGGAAATGGGATCATTATACGAGCTTCATGCTCATCTCTTTATTCTCGAGAAGCTGGTCAAGCAGCCCGCTAGTGCCTGGAATTCCTCCGGATCCTACATCGGCTATCATACGCAGGTAGCAGCGGATCATATCCTGGCCAGAATCGAGCGCATCTTCCATGAAGGGCTTGAGAGCAGCGAACATGGAGAGGCATTCAAGCAGCGACTGACCGAGACCATTTCGCATGTCCGGCGGAGCATGCTGAGCGAGCCGCGGAACCGCAAATTTTACGCCCAGGTCTATATACAGCTCTGGATGTACTGGATCTATCCGTTTGCCAAAAAGGACAACAGCTTAATCCAGGCAGAGTTAGAGCAGTTACAGGCAGCCGAAGCCGAATTCGGCAGCACCCTCTCGCGTGCCTCGTGGTATATGGCGCAGGGCTTAATGTCCTTCTACCTCGGACAAGACAAAACGTCTTGGAGCCTGATCAAGGAAGCAGACAAGGTTAGCAGTCTGTCCCCGGCTTCCGTCCTAGGCTTCTTCGACATGCTGCATTCCTGGCAACAATGGGAACGCTTGGCTCACTGGCTCCCGGAGATCGGCCCGCTGCTTGGCAGTCACCGCAACGAGCATCTCAGCAGCTATCAGTTCTATTGGGATGCCGTCATAGAGCACCTGCCCGAGGAGGCTGAACAGATGTGGAGCAGTCTTGCCGACATGCTTCCTTATGCGAAGGACATCTATCAGAATGCCTTGATCACGCACGGCAGATGGCGGGAATGGATCGACTACCAATTAAGCACAGGCCGGGAGCCGCTGGAGCTCCGGGTCAGCGAGCTCGCGCCGATTGAGAAGAATGCGCCCGAGCTGCTGCTGCCTTTTTACCATCAGGCCGTCGAGCGGTACATCCTTCATAAGAACCGAGCCGGCTATAAAGCAGCGGTCAAGCTGCTCAAACGGTTGGCCAAGCTATATAAAAAGCTCAAGCAGCAGGAGCGCTGGGATCTGTTCATTATCTCATTGTCCGTACGAAACAGCCGGCTTCGTGCATTCCAGGAAGAGCTGCGGAGAGGAAAGCTGATATCATGAGCAGACACACAGAAACCATCACGGTCCACATGGCGTTAAGCGAATACGGAGATGCCGTCATATACGGCTCTACCGTCATGCGGGGTTACGTGTCCGGACAATACCTGAAGCACCGTTTATTTGCGTGGCACGAAGCTTCCTTCTACGGAACAGAGCTCACCGTTCAATCCGTTCAGGATATGGAAGTGGTCATCCTACCTTCCGAGCAGGTCATACCGTTTTTTGCGGATGGACGACTGCTCGAGCATATTGAATGGGTATGGGACGAGGATTGTCTTCCCTTCATTGAAATTGCTCCTTCGCTGGCAGCTTGCATTCAGGACAAGCAATACGCGCCCAGCCTGAGTGCCTTCAAATCAGGCAAGCTGCAATGGATTTGGGATCCGGAGGCGTTCACAGCGGAAGAGTTGTCCCGTCTTTCCCTGCTGAATGCAGACGAGATATGGAATGAGGGCTTACAGGCGGCGTTCTCTGCCGCCGTTCAAGATCAGTGTTACGGCAGCGAAGAGGCGGCGGCTGACCTGCGCAGAGAATACCCTCTTCTCTTCTCGCCGAACCGCACGGCAGCCGAGGGCATGGACGACAAGTCATGGCTGATCGCCATCGGATGGCGGCCGGATACCGCTCCATTCCGACCGCTGCTGCAATTGTTGGAGCCTGACGAAGAAGAAGCCGCATGGCGCCTTCGGCTTGTATTGCAAGACAAGCAAGACGCTGCATCGCTTGCAGCCGTTCGTCTGGCTGAAGACGGGCAGGCATATGGATCATGGCCAGAGACATGGACACCCCATATCAAGGAGCGGTCCCCCGGCTGGCTCCAAGGCTTGCAGGCAGCACTGCCGGCAAGGGTGCTTCACGCTCCAGCTGAAGACGCACTCGGTACGCCTCTGTCCGACGAGGCTGCATGGCAGTTCCTGACCGTTGACAGCCAGCGGCTGCTCCAGTCAGGTTGGCTGGTCCTGCTGCCCGCTTGGTGGGAAGCCGCCAGCAAGAAGAAACCCAAACTGCGGGCGAAGGTACGCTCGGGCGAGGGCGAGAACGCCGAGCGAAGCAGCGGCGGTTCCCTGTTCGGTCTGGATGCGCTGGTCAATTTCGATTGGCGGATCGCCATCGGCGAAGCTACTCTTTCCGAGGCGGAATTCGCGGAGCTTGTTGCCCGGAACGAACGGCTGGTACGGTTCCGGGGCCAGTGGATTCCGCTGGATCCCGCTCTGGTCGCCCAAATCCGCCAGATGATGGCGGGCGTAGATCGTGAGGAAGGCCTATCGTTCCAGGATATTCTGCACCTGCATCTGCTCGGGAACAACGATGAGCCGGAGCAGACTCAGCAGGATGCGGAGGAAGCGCGGGATCCGGAACGGATCAAGCTTGAGGTGGAGCTGAACGAGCACCTCGTGAAGCTTATCGGCCAGCTCGGCCGACAAAGCGAATGGCCGAACCTTCCTGTCCCGGCTGGGCTGAAGGCCGAGCTGCGGACTTATCAGCATGACGGCTTTGCCTGGCTTGCCTTTTTGCGGCGTTACGGGCTTGGTGCATGCCTTGCCGATGACATGGGTCTTGGCAAAACCGTGCAGTTTATCGCCTACCTGCTGCACGTGAAGGAGACGGCGATGCAGCGGGAAGAGCGACGCCTCCCTTCCCTGCTGATCTGTCCCACCTCGGTGCTGGGCAATTGGCAGAAGGAGCTTGAACGGTTTGCCCCGTCGCTCCAGGTCATGCTTCACTACGGCGGCAAACGAAGCAGCAGCGAGGATTTCTATAAAGAGGCTTACCAAGCCGATATTATCCTTACTTCCTATGCGACGGCCACGCTCGATCAAGAAATGTTAAGAGACATGAAGTGGGAAGCGATCGGCATCGACGAGGCCCAAAATATCAAAAATGCCGACACCAAGCAATCCGCCGCCGTGCGAAGTTTCCCGGCAAGACACCGCGTCGCGCTAACCGGCACACCGATTGAGAACCGGCTGTCCGAATTGTGGTCCATCTATGACTTCATCAATCCCGGATATCTCGGCAGCCTGCGCGCGTTCAATCTCCGGTTCATCCAAGCCATCGAGAAAGACAAGAGCGAACAGCGCACGGCTGATCTGCAGAAGCTGATCAAGCCCTTCATGCTTCGACGCAAGAAGAAGGATCCTGCAATTCAGCTCGACCTGCCGGACAAAAACGAGATGAAGACCTATATCCATCTCACAGCTGAGCAAGGTGCGCTTTACGATCAAACCGTGAACAGCCTGCTGGAACGCATGCAAAAGCTCGAGGGCATCGAGCGCAAAGGGGCCATCCTGGCAGCTCTTACACAATTCAAGCAGCTCTGCGATCATCCGGCTCTGCTTACGAAGGAGCCGCTTCCGGAATTGCCGGGAGGCGGCGGCTTGCTCGACACCGAAGCTGTCGTCAACCGTTCAGCCAAGCTGGAGCGGCTGCTGTCCATGGTGAAGGAGCTGCGGGAAGAGGGCGAGCGCTGCCTGATCTTCACCCAGTATATCGGTATGGGTGAGATGATGCGGCAGGTGCTCCATCAAGAGCTCGGGGAGCCCGTGCTGTACTTGAACGGCAGCACGCCCAAGCGGACTCGCGACCGCATGATCGAGCAATTCCAATCCCAGACGCTGCCGCCCGAAGAGCAACCGAATGTCATGATTCTCTCGATCAAGGCCGGCGGCGTTGGTCTGAATCTGACCGCGGCGAATCATGTGTTCCATTTCGACCGCTGGTGGAACCCTGCGGTGGAGAATCAGGCTACCGACCGCGCTTATCGGATGGGACAGACCAAGGATGTCCAGGTGTACAAGTTCATCTCCATGGGGACGCTCGAAGAGCGAATCGATGAGATGCTGGAGAGCAAGCAGCAGCTGAGCGATCAGGTGATCTCAAGCAGCGAGGGCTGGATTACCGAGCTGTCCACCGATGAGCTGAAGGATCTCTTCACGCTGCGGCGCGACTGGGCGTAATCGCCGGATCAAGAAGTACACGGATAGGCGACATTCGACGGATCTGCGGCAATTCTTCCTCATAGATCAGGACCTCGATCTGGGCATACGGCCCCAACAGGTGGAGCACAGCGGAATGCCTGTGGAACTCCTAGGCAGCCACCAGGTGTCGCTCTATAACCATATGTTGAATAATAGAATGCCCCGTTATGCGGACGAGGCCACTGAAGAACTTGCGATTTTTCGGAGGCACTGAGCGGACACGGGGCTTTTGTTATTCGGTGAAGTTTAATGTGCTTAGAGAAAGTTAATGTTGTTTAGAAAAATTTCAAATTGTTTACGCACATGAAGCTTGTATGGCTAAAAGATCTAAGGTTCGAACCAGTTGAAGTACTCTCACTTGTGTAATCTGTTTCAACTTAAGGTACTCGCTTTCGAGGGTAATCCAGTTCAACTCAAGGTACTCTCGCTTTCGAGGGCAATCCAGTTCAACTTAAGGTACTCCCGCTTTCGAGGGTAATACGGTTCAACTTGAGGTACACTTGCTATACGAGTGTAATAATTGGGGCAGTCTTGAAGTACTTCACTTACGGGGAGAACTCTGATTCAACTGCGCAAGATGGCTGGTACCGGAACGTCCCGCAACCTGCTGGTAGTTAGGTAGGAGGAGAATGATTCTTACCATTAACGGACACAGAATACGTTATTTAGAACAAATTCATCATTTTTAGATACTGAACGGACATGGGATCTGTTATTTGTGCAAAACAGCATAAAAATGCCGTAAGCGAGCTCAATAACGTACCTAGTGTCCTCTAAGTTTGAAATTATGGCGTTATCTCGCAATATAGCGGAACTGGAGTCCGATACTTCTAGTGCAGCAAGTGTAATCGGCAATCGGGTCCTCTACTTCACGTACAAGCCCCGCCGCTTCCCTCGATTGCGCCACCCAGCCCCCCTCCGCTTACTTCTCCTCCATCAGCTGCCGCAGCTTCGCTTCCGTAGTCGAATCGGGGGCAGGGGTATAGATGCTGCACCGCAGGTCATCATTTCCGTACACTTTGAGCGACGTGAGCTCATATACCATTTTCCCGGCCTTGGCATGCCTGAACTCCAGATGTACTTCCGGGGCGTAGCTGACCTGGCTCTGCTCCCACATCCGATTGAAATCGGGATGCCCGTTCTTCATCTCCTCCAGAAAACGGTCATACCACTCATCCTCGACGTATTGACCGTAATAGGACCGGAACATCGACAAGAAGCCGCTGGCGAACTGTTCCCAATTTACCGCCAGCCGTTGAAACTCCCTGCGGGTGAAGAGCAGCCGGATCATATTCCGCTCCTCGGGCGGAATGCGGTCAAAATCAAGGAACACGTATGCAGCTGCACGGTTCCACCCCACAATGTTGCACATCCGATCCGATATCATGACGGGGCAATATTTCAGCTCGGTGATGATTTTTTGCAGGGACGGACTGATCTGCACCGCTTCTTGTTTGACCGTATAAGGCTCCGCCCCGCTCTCCAGCGCCAGCGAATACAGATATCTGCGCTCATCCGCATTTAGCTGAAGCGCATTGGCGACGCAGTCCAGCACGGACGACGATACCTGGATGTCGCGTCCCTGCTCGAGCCAGGTGTACCAAGTGGTGCTGACACCCGCCAGCTGGGCGACCTCTTCCCTGCGCAAGCCTGGTGTTCTCCGTCTAGTCCCGGGCGGAAGTCCGACCGACTCGGGTGAGATTTTGGCACGCTGCCCTTTCAAGAATGCCGACAACGCTTGCAGCCTAACCTGGGAATTCATTGTACAAGCCCCCTTCACTCATTAAGGATAGCAGTATTTATACTAGGATAAACGGTATCTTGTAATAGGATACTACACGTGACATTATAACCTTAAGATTGACAAGTTATAAAGTCTTAAGGAGGCTGTTGATCCATGGAAAGAGTTGTTATCACCGGTATGGGCGTCATATCGCCGCTGGGCCATGATGTTGAGACGTTCTGGTCCCGGCTTGTTCGGGGAGAGTCCGGTATTACACATATAGAAAATTTGGACACATCAAGACAAAAGGTACAAATAGCGGGTGCCGTGAAGGAGTTTGACGCAAACGCGCTGTTTGGAGTTAAGGAAGCTCGGCGTTTGGACCGCTTTTGCCAGTTTGCCTTGGCAGCGGCGGATCAAGCTATAAGTCAGTCGGGACTCGATCTTGATCAGATCGATCATGAGCGCATGGGGGTCTACGTCGGCTCCGGCATCGGCGGCATCCAAACCCTGATGAATCAGAGCGGCACGCTGTCGTCGCGGGGTCCCGAGCGGGTCAGTCCTACACTGGTTCCCATGATGATTCCCAATATGGCGGCCGCGCTCATCAGCATTAAATACAAGGCGCTGGGCTCCACGCTGGCACCGGTTACGGCATGTTCGATCGGCAATACGGCGATCGGCGAGGCTTTCTTTAACATCCAAGCCGGCCGGTCCGACATCATCATCGCGGGAGGATCCGAAGCCGCATTGACCGACATCTCGCTAGCCAGCTTCGCGAATGCAACCGCTCTTTCCTCCCGTAACGATGAACCGGGCCGGGCCAGCCGGCCGTTCGATACAGACCGGGATGGATTCGTCATGGCGGAAGGTGCCGGCATCCTCGTTCTGGAATCCCTCTCCCATGCCTTACGCAGAGGCGCTGAAATTCTGGGCGAGGTCATCGGATACGGCGCCAGCTCGGATGCCTATCATATGGTCGCCACACCGGAGGACGGCAACGGCGCGGCACGGGCGATGAAGCTGGCCCTGACCGAGGCGAACCTCTCTCCAGCCGACGTGGATATCATCAGCGCCCATGCCACAAGCACGGTCATCGGTGACCGTTCGGAGACAGCGGCCATTAAGCAGGTGTTTGGCGAGGAGGCGTATCGCATTCCGGTAACGGCCAACAAGTCGATGACCGGACATATGCTGGGCGCATGCGGCGGCGTGGAGGCCATTGCACTCGTAAAATCTCTGCAAGAAGGCATCATACCGCCGACAATCAATCTGGAGCATCCCGATCCAGCATGCGATTTGGATTATGTACCGAACCAGGCGAGAAACGCCGAGCTCCGGATTGGCATGTCGAATTCCTTTGGCTTCGGCGGACATAATTCGGCGATTGTTATCCAGAAATATGAGCACGAATAACCATGAGTTCCAGACCCCAGTGAAAACTGGGGTCTTTTTCTTGTTGCGATTCTGGAAGAATGGGCTGAATAATGAGACAGAAACACTTTTTAAATTTTTTTTCGCAGAATCAAACTTTTTACAAGACTCGCACGTCTTGCTTCCGTAAGTCAATTGCAATTGATGGTTACCCGCGCGGGCCCAAAGGAGTGTCATATTTACATGAGTGGCGGCCGGAAGCTTGAGAAGCTTCTTATTCAATGTATAACCGAAAATCAGGACAGCGCCTACCGGCTGGCATACAGCTACGTTAGAAATAAAGAGGATGCCCTCGATATCGTTCAGGACGCGATCCACAAAGCATTTTTATCCATGGAAAAGCTGAAGCAGACGGGTTCAATAAAAAGCTGGTTTTTCCGAATTATTGTAACAACCTCCCTGGATTTCATTAGAAAACAGAAAAAAGTCCATGTCATGGATGACGAGAACCTGGAGGTTATATTACCCGGCAGCCATGACCACTATCCGAATCTGGATCTGGCCCAATCTTTGGAGGAATTACCCGACAAGTATCGGGTCGTCATCATACTCCGATTTTTTGAAGATATGAAGATTGACGAAATTGCCGAAGTGCTCAACGAGAACGTCAGCACGGTGAAAACGAGATTATACCAAGGACTACAGAGACTGCGGGTGAACTTAAGCGAGGAAGATCAAGAGGAGGCACAACGATAATGCATGACAAGCTGAATAGGATGAAAGAGCAGTACGAGAGCACTCCTATTCCTGACGAACTAAGCTCGATTGTCAACAAGACCATAGCAACCAGAAGAAAAAAAAATAGAGCGCTGCCCTGGCTCGCTAGTAGCGCAGCTGCATGCATGCTACTGTTCGCCGGAGTGAATACCAGCCCTGCCTTTGCCCAGGCCATGTCCGATGTGCCGGTTCTGGGCCATATCATCAAGGTGATCACCATCCGTGAATATGCCGAGCAAGACGATAACACGGAAGTGCATATTGAAACACCCGGCATTGCCAACTTAGGAAATACAGAGCTTGAGCAAACCCTGAATAACAAATACCTGGAAGAAAATAAAAAGCTGTATGAGAACTTCAAAGACGAAGTCGCCCTGCTAAATAAAGAAGGCGGCGCGCATCTGAGTCTTGCTAGCGGTTATGAAGTAATCACCGACACTGAACAGCTGCTGACGCTTTCGCGCTATATTGTCGAATCTGCTGGAAGCTCTGCCGAATCCAGAAAATACGATACGATCGACAAGAAGAACCAGATGGTGATCACGCTGCCAAGTCTGTTCAAGGATGATCGTTATATCCAAGTCATCAGTGACAATATCAAGGAGCAGATGCGCCAGCAGATGCAGAATAATCCGGACAACATCTACTGGGTGGAGCAGCCCGGCGTGGAGTCCGATGTACCGGAGGATCTGTTCCAAACGATCGCCAAGGACCAAAACTTCTACATCAACCAAAACGGCAAACTGGTCATCAGCTTTAATGAATACGATGTTGCACCCGGCTATATGGGCGTCGTGGAATTTACGATCCCAACGGAAGTAATCGCAGACCAGCTCGTCAGCAGCGAATACATCCGATAGATCCGCCGTTCATCACTAGGAATGCAGATCGTTCTTCCGATCCCTGTTGCCCCCAGATTTTCTTTTGAAATTTTATGAGTCAGTGGAAATCCGGGGACAAAGGGGACCGCTTCGCTTCTCCAGAACGATTCTGCCTTCTCCGTTTCAGATCACAAATTGTAGATATTAAACCCTAAACCTGGAGGCAATATATAATGAAAAAAACAATGAAAACAACAACCCCATTAACCAAAACCCTGGCGGCTGCCGGATTAGCGGGCATCCTTATGATCTCCGCTTCGGGTCTGCCATCCGCTCATGTCCATGCCGAAACCAAAGCTGCAGCGAGCACGAATCGGGTGACCGCTCCAACCGTTGCCCCGCAACTAGTAACATCCAAAACACTGCAATCCAAGGAAAAATGGCTGGAAACCAATATTAAGATCCCTGTATTCCAAGGTCTGACTGACACCAAATATCAAGACCAGTTGAATGACATTATCGAATCCCATGCTTCCAAGGATATGGACAAATGGGAGAAAGAAGCGGCGGAAGCGGCTGCAAATGCACAAAAGAATGGCTATACCATGCACCCTTATCAGCTGACCATCAATTATGAGCTCACATCGGATGGTAAAGACGACAGCTTGATTTCCCTTAAGGTCATCACCGAAGGCATCGGAATGAACAATGGCGATCCTCGTGTGGATACGTACAACTTCACGAACGAAGTCGAAGCACAGCGCGTGACGCTCGAAGACCTGTTCGGTAAAGATTACACATCCATCGTGGATAAAGCTGTCAAAACCGCGATTGCCGCGGATCAGGACCAATACTTCGCGAACGAAGACGGATTTCAAGGCATAGACGCGGAGCAATCCTTCTATGTCGCGGACGGAAAAGCCTATATCGTATTCCAAAAATACAGCATCGCCCCTGGATCCACAGGTACACCGGAATTTGCCATAAAGCTGCCGGGTAAAGGATCAGACAAAAAGCCTGCTGCAGCCGTAGTGAAATCAGGCGCTTATTACAAAGATAAAAACGGCAAGATCATGGTTCAGGTATCCGTGCTGCGCCAGCTGCAATTCAATGTCAAGTGGAACGGCAAGAGCAAAACCACCGAAATCTCCAAAGGAGCTGTCTGGAGCGCGGTGAAGCTGAACAAGGATGCGTACACTTTGGGTAAAATGGCCCCACGTTCGCTGGGCTCGGCTCCTGTAATGAAAAAAGGCCACATCTATGTTCCACTTGCTTTCCTGACAGACGTTCTGAACCTGAAGGCAGATCAAAGCAAGCATGGCCAGATTACGGTGACCGCTGCAAAATAATAGATCCACTCCATTCAAAGCCTGTGCCTCCTGCACACCATCTTTCCAAAAGCAGGGACAGCACAGCATGCGGTAAAGAAGAGGCCCTCTCCAACACGGAGACGGCCTCTTCTTATTTTCTGTTAGCTCTGAAGAACGTTTACCTTAACTAGGCCTTCCTTGTCCCTGTTATAACGCAAAATTCCGTCAGCAATACCCCAACGACAATGCTTCTCCAGCCTTGCCGCCCCATTCATCATCCATCAGATACCGGGCATGAATCCCTTCTCCCTCATGTACAAAAGTGAAACGATAATACACTTCTTCATCCTCGCAAATCTCAAAATACAGTGCGTATCGCCCCTTTTGCAGCGGCAGCTCAATAACGGCGTCCGACATGACGGACAACAGCTCCAGCTTCCCGGGATCCAGAACATCAAACGGCACGACCATCCGCCGCTGCGCGTTCGGATCTTCGATGAACGCTTCTTTCAAGGCCAGCTTCACCCAAGCACCGAAAGCATCGTCAGGGATGGGATCAAAGGTGAGATAACCGGGATGAATGACAACGCCCTGCTTGATATTGGTTTCTCCCCATTGGCACAAATCCTCATCAAAGTCCCGTGAGCGGACTTGTATCTGATGGTGCGAGATCGTGAGGTCCACCTCTTGGGTCATTTTTGTATGCTGCATATGTATAGCACCTCGCTTTTTGGATATCTGCATTCTATTTAAGCCGCTCCATATGGATCGTGGCCAGCCTGCGGTCCTTATCCACCTGAACCCGCATGCTGATGCCCAGCTTCTCCTCGAACAATCGGGTGACATTCAGATACTTATCCTCGACGACTCCCGATCCTCCTCGGCCGTTGGAACGCGTCATGCCTGCGGTGATAATCTCTTTCACCATATCCCCATCCGCTTTGGCGTCCGGATCGTATGTAAATATGGGCTCTTTACGGTCATTATAAAAGATCATGTCCTGCCGGTATTCCTTTGCGTTCACATACTCTTTTCGCGTCTCGATATAGTCGCTCTCCAGATGGCCATACTGAACCCGCCCTGCCAAGAACGGATTGTCCTCCGCAACCTCCACCTCGAACTGCCCGTATGCCAATTGATACAGCATGTTGAGATCCGACCCTTCCAACCTGTAGTACAACGGACGAAGTTCCCCTTGCTTATCAGTTGCGGCGAAACCGGCCAGCAGCGGCCAAACATCCACTTGTTCACCATCCACATCAACGGCCAGCTGGTATTTGGTCAGGACCACCTCATTCTGAAAAAGCCCATACGTGCGCGCAATAAAATAGCCGGGTATCAACAGCGTGGCTGCCACCAGTATGATCACTCCCCAGAGGACCCGCCTGCCTTTCATGCTGCCACCCCCCTCGCTAGTTCTTCTTCTGATTATCACGCACAACGACATCGTATGTAAGCATCAAGAGCGCTTTCTGGCGTTCCATCAGTAGTCCACCTCTTCAATATCGGTGCGCAAATTGCGATTGGACGCCCGAAGCAGTTCCATGAAGGAAGGCGCGATATAATACACAAAGTCAGGATCATGCACGTACATGATGATCTGCCCGGACGTTCCCGGCTCCGCCGGATCGAAATCCAGCATTAGATACAGCGACCCGCCTGCCATCGTGGCAAATGGATACCAAGCCTTGTGAAACAGATACGGTTTAATCTTCGGATCCAGCTGCTGTATTTCCTCCGAACTGTAATACGCATCCAGTGGTTCATCCCGCTCGCAAAAATAAGATTTGACTTCCTTCATCTCTTCCAGGCTCATCAGGTAAAACGGCGGGTATTCTCCATCCCCCTCGTTACCGGGATAGAGCACGTGAAACCCGTATCCGCTGCCGTTCTTCTTACTGTAAAACGAACGAAAGTCCTGCGGCAACTTGATCCCGAACTCCGCTTCGAAAAGCTGCAACTGGGCAGGAGCAGCCCCCTCCAATTGTTTATATTCCTCCAGCAGATCCCGAAGATCTTCGGCAACCTTCTCCTCCAACTGCTGCTCCAGCTCGAGCATCAGTCCATCAATGACAGCATTCATACAATAACCTCCGTTTATTACATGTCCACTTACTCCAAGCGGAGTGCTTCCCTATACTAAAAAGTATATAGAACGCTGCAATGAAAACAACATGTCCTGCGGCATGCAAAAAAAGGGACAAAATCCCTCTTGAGATGTTCGTTTTGGTTCTTTTATGAAAACACCCCGGGAAATTTCTGGCTGCTGAAGCACAGCTATTTCATGGCGGTATCAGTTAATTCGATACAGGGATAAGTGGGATAGAGATAGCCCGCTCTCCTACCGGAGAGTTAACACCATTTTCGCATAAGCAGCTCCATGGGGCCTCGCTTCACTCGCTTTCTCCATGCCCAAGAGAAGATGACAGCCATCACAAAGTAACCGCAGCCGTAAGCAACCGCAAAGCCCAGATGGCCATTGTTCAAATACCCGACCGCTTCCAGCAGCCCCAACCCAATGAAGATATGACCGAGATAATGGGAGAGCGAGAGCTGCCCGGTCCATATAAGCCAACCTGTCAGACGGTTCTTCTCAAAACGCTCAACGATATAAAAACAGATCGTAATCACGGCAACAGCCAGACATGCGGCAGAACATACATAGAGCAGCGTGGGCGGCATCGGCTTGGTCGTAAACAGATAACTCGCCGAATCGGCATCAAGCCACGGGGACGTCCAGTGAATGAGGAAATACGATAACAGCTCAAATATAACCGCCCCGGACAATGAATAAATCATGAGCTTCCGTCTGTGGTTGCCGCCCCACCAGCCCTTTCTTCCAAGCCACATGCCGATGAGGAAAAAGCTGCTCCATGGAAAAAGAGGATGATATCCGTTGAACATCAAATTGAGTATGAATCCTTCCCCGGTCCAAAAGTCGGCATATCGATGAAAACCGGAGTCCCAGCCCTTGCTGTAATCCAGCAGGATCAACATGGATGACGATACGATCAGAACGAGTCCAGTCAGGATTAGGAGCGTTCTGTCCGATACCGTTATAAGTACCGCGGCCAGAAGCAAAAATACCGCATAATAGTGCAATATATCGGCGCTCCATCCGGTCAGCAGCAGAACTGTCCCGGCAATAAACAGAAATACGGCTCTCCTCACCAATGTCTTCCGATTCTCTCGAATCATGTGTTGGTCCCGGGATAACCTGGCTTTCGCAGTCATTAAGGACACTCCGATGCCAGCCAGCACCACGAACAATGCAGAAGCTCTTCCTTCAAAAAGACCGGCGATGGTGTGCAGCCAAATTGCTCCATGATCCCCCACCTCCATGGCAAGTTTATAATTGACAATAATCATGCCAAAGATAGCCCAGGCGCGAGCATAATCGAGTGCGGTTAAACGCGTTGTCTTAGAGCTCATTTCCCGCCAGCTCCTGACATCACCTGGTTGACCACTTGCGTCCAGATCACCTCATAATCGTACTCAAGACCGTAACTCATGAAGTTATCCAAGCTGTCAATGATCATCGTTAGCATCTGTGCCTGAACTCCCATATTGCCCTCTGGCAAAGCTCCAATGGAAACTCCATGCTGCAGCAGCTCCGTAAAGCCGGAAGTGAACCCTTCCAGAATGCCGATTAGCTGCCGTGCATATTTAGGATTGCGATAACCCAAGGCCTGATACTGATTCATAATTCGAGTGTAGTGCTCATCTTCCTGTTGCTTATGAATCATGTTCAATCCGTCATAGGTAAGCCTCGCGCCGAAATTCTCCACCGTATAATTCTCCAGTTGAAAATAAACATGAAAGCCGATGCTGCGGCAAATCTCTTCAAAAAGCTTGTCAATAAGAGCTTCCTTCGAAGAAAAGTGATAATAAAGCGCAGGCTTGGATACATCCAGTTCCTTGGCGATCATCGCCATGCTCGTTTTCTCAAAACCTTGTTCCGCAAACAAGCGATAGCTTGTATCTAAAATAACCTCGTACGTTGATGGATTACTCATCTTGATCTGAACAGCCCCTCAAAATTCTACTTACCGGTCGGTAAGTGAATGATAATACAGGATGATCTTATTTGCAACATGATTCTCTTCGCAAACACAAGAATGCCGCACAGCGGATATGAAAATCCACCGATGCGGCATTCCGGTTACATTGATATGCTAAATGACATCGACAAACTCCAGCTTCCCAAAACGCGAAGGAATATGGTAGTTCACCTCACCGGTCGGGCTCCATGCCTGATACTCCCGGTTTCCTTGGGTGTCCTCATCAATGCGGTAAAAATTCACGCCCCAGCTTCGTCCCGCTTGCGGAGCGTTCTTGAAGTTCGCAGCCGGGATGCGAATTTCATAAACCAAATTTCCCTTACCGTCATGTTCTACCGAGGTTTGAAGACCGGTAAGATCCCAATGAATATCGCTGCTTGTGATCGACTTCCCTCCATCATTACGGATCAGGGCGTCGAATATCACATTGTTCGGACTAACCTCAAGCTCGATATATTCCGTTCCCGTTCCTGCTTCGTCGATAAACAGTTCCACGACATCCTGTTCATACAGCGGATCATCCCGATGCTGATACTCCGATACGATATGAGAATCTTGGCAAACAAACCGTACATAGAAGCATTCGGAGCTCCAGCAGGCGCGAACCTCGGTCGCTTCTTTCGT
Organism: Paenibacillus sp. FSL F4-0100; assembly: GCF_037993005.1. NCBI lineage: Bacteria > Bacillati > Bacillota > Bacilli > Caryophanales > Paenibacillaceae > Paenibacillus > Paenibacillus sp. FSL F4-0100. The sequence continues at coordinate 557,211 of NZ_CP150303.1, read as the reverse complement.
AGCAAGCCCGGTCACGGTATCACTTAAGGCCACTGCTTCATAACGGTCCCAATCGACGCTCCCCTGATGCTCTCCCTGCTGCTTGTATATAACGGGCTTGCATGGGTAAATTGCCGTATAATGCATGATCATCCCTCCGAAAAAATTCAATGGTTAATCTATCCTCTATGATAAGACATACAGATTCGGTTCGCTATTCCGTGGTAAGAATAAAGAACATACGGGAAATCCCATCTTTTGCTCTATGTCCCCATAGTGAAAATAAGCGCATGCTGTGCTACAATAATAAAATTGCAAACTCTAGGGAGGGTTATGGATTCGCCATGCTCATAATTGGTATCGCCGGCGGCACCGGATCGGGCAAAACGACGGTTGCCCGCTCTGTCATTGACCGTCTTGGTTCAGATAAAGTGACTTTCATTTCGCAGGATAACTATTACAAGGATCATAAGGAACTCAGTTTCGAGGAACGCGAAGCGATTAACTATGATCATCCGTTCGCCTTTGACAACGAGCTGCTCGTCGAACATCTCGGCATTTTGAAAAGCGGACAACCCGCATTCGCACCAGTGTATGATTTTACTGCCCATGCCCGCTTCACGGATCAGACCCTCGAACTGAAGCCGAACAACATCGTCATCATTGAAGGCCTTCACGTGCTGTCCGATGAGAATCTGCGCAAGCTGCTTCACATTAAAGTGTTTGTGGATACCGATCCCGATGTACGCCTGCTTCGCCGGGTCGTACGCGATATCGAAGACCGCGGCCGGACCATCCAGTCGATTCACAATCAGTATCTGACAACCGTCAAGCCGATGCATGAGGCGTTCATTGAACCCTCCAAGAAATACGCCGACCTGATCATTCCCGAAGGCGGAGAGAATGAAGTCGGCATTCGCCTGCTCTCCATCTTGACCGAGAAATATTTGACCGGCGACCGCACGCTGTCGGGGGAATAGGACAAGCCTGCGAATCAGCTATTTGTCAGTTTGGCAGCATAGAAAAAAGGGGCTGTCCCAAAAGTAAGTTTGTTCACTCGATAAGACAGCTTGATTAGTGAAAAAGCAGGGGAATAAAAGAATGGTGGTGCCAGGGAGGTCATCCCTGGCACCACCATTTCTGTATTTTGGTCAATTGCCGCCTTCTAGCTCGCTTCGATAATGTTGCTTTCGTACCTATAAATTTTTAAGAATAGGCCATTACCTCTCCGCAGGGGATAATTCCAGCTTATCGTCAGGCGTTTTCCTTGTTTTGTACCCCTGTAAGGTAGCTAGAACTACGCCGCAAATAATTAGAACAGATCCTCCCACTTGCGTTAAGGAAACCGGGGTGCCGAGCGTGATATAACCTAAAACCATGGCGACAAACGGCTGCAAATTCAGAAACAGGGAGGCTTTAGCAGCCCCCACCTTGCGGATCTGTGCATTCCAGATGATCGCGCATAAGCCTTGAATAAGCAGCGCTGATCCGATTAAGAGAACCCACCACCAAAAGCCAGGCTCCACCTGCACGTGAGGCTCGCTCCAGACCGCTACCGGGTATACGGTAATACACCCCAGCACTGTGGTGTACACGGTTGCGACAAACGATTCCATACGTTCGGTCAGTTTTTTCATTAGGATAATAGATCCCGATAATGCCAACATACAGATAAACATGATCCAGATGCCTTCGGTGATGTCAATGCCTAAGCTTCCGCCATGTCCAACAACGAAGAAGACGCCGGCAAGGGCAACAATCGAGCCTGCGGTCATACGTATCGTAAACGGTTCCCTCAAAAATAAGCGGGCAAACAGCGCTGTGAAAATCGGAGCTAACGATAAGATGAGCGAAGCCGTCGTTGCGTCCGTTGTCCGAAGTCCCGTAAAGAAAGAAACTTGGTGCAGCAGCATCCCGATAAGAGCGAATGGTACCAAATAAACGGAGTCACGGAACGTAATCTTCGTCAAGCGATGGGTTGCAATCAAATATATAAGCAGGAACACCGATGAAACCATAAGTCGGTATGCCGACAGGTGCAAGGCGGGAAATGCTTGCAGTAGCAGCGAGCCTAATACGAAATTGCTCCCGTAAAGTGTTGCACAAAACAAGAGAAGCAAATAAGATCGCAAGCAGATGCGCCTTCTTTCAAAGAAATACGGATAATGGGCAGATTTAAATGCGTTTAACTGCGATAAGCTCGATTTCAATCCCAGCATCTCTTGGTAGTCTGGACACTTCTACGGTTGTTCTGGCAGGGTGATGATCAATGAAATATTGGCTGTACGCTTCATTCATCTGTTGAAATTGCTCTAAATCCGTCATGAAAACGGATGTTTTTACAACGTCTTCCAAAGAAAATCCAGCCTTGGCTAAGACGGCCCGCAGGTTCTTTAATATTTGATGGGTTTGGTCCACGATGCCTTCTTTGAGATTTCCTTCAGCATCAATCGGAAGCATGCCCGACGTATAGATGGCATCTCCAAAAGCGATGGCTTGCGAATAAGGACCGATAGCTGCAGGTGCTTTCGTTGTTGTTATTGCGGTGTGGCTCATTGTATTAAGTTCCTCTCCGTCTTTTGTAAATTCGGTGAATAAAGAGCCCGAGGCGACAATGCCGCGGGCCTCTAAATTAGGCAAGCGATAAAACTAAAACCCGCTCTTGCAGTGGCATATTTACTTCGCTGGCGCGTACGTTTCATCCAAGAAACCGCAGATGGCTTGAAAAGCCTGAAGCCTGTTTTTCTCCAGCAAAACCATATGCGTTCCTTCTCCGATTTCGACCCAGCGGCGATAGGCAGCTCCTGTCAGGGAAGTGAAGAAATTCTGAGCCAATTCAAGGGGCACATCGATATCCCACTCCGCATGGACAAGAAGGACGGGAACAGTGATTTCTTTTGGCTCATAGAAAGCTTTACCTGCCGTCCAGTATTCGCGAATATCCAGGATAGGGCCATTGGTCGCCCGAATATGCTCAGGATGATCGGTTAGGCTCCCCGGGTCGGAAGCAAGAGTTGCTTTGACCCATTGTTCAAACCAGCCATCCGGAATCAAATCGCCGCGCTTATGTTCTGGCGCGGCGCTTAGCCATCGTTCCTTCGTGCCGCCGGCAGCAACAAAGCGATATGAACCAAGCGGACCGCCGGTATCGATAGGAACCGGTTTAGAGCTCAACCATTGTGGGGCAACAAGCGAAAGCTTGTTTACTTTATCGTTGTTTTGACTGGTATAAGCTCCCGCAACCGTTCCTCCCCAAGACATTCCCAAAACATTGACTTTCGTTAAATTTCGGCGTTTCAAAACGTAGTCCACTGCTGTGCCAAAATCTCGGACTCCCGTTTCCGTACGGACCAACGGAGGATTAAGGTCGGCAGGCTGCTCCATCTCAGGCGGCCTTGTCGAGCTGCCGTAGCCGCGAACGTCCACAGCGTAAACATCATAGCCATGGCTGGCAAGGAAGTCTAGGAAAGAGAAACCGTCTAGCTCCACGTCATACAGACTGCCTATTGGATAGGTAGCGCCATGAACCATCACGATTGTTTTTTCGTTAGAGAAGGTATTCATGGAGGCTGGCCGTTTATTTCGTACATAAAGCTCAATCCCGGGTGTATCGCTCGCGATACGAAGGTCTTCGGTCAAGATGGTTACATCGTTAAGAAAATCATGGTTTGTCATAAGCTCAGCACCTTTCGTATTTTGTTTGCGTCAAGTCGTATTAAATAAAGTCCCACTTGTAGCCGTCGCCGTTTCGAGTCACGTATCCCGCCGCGCTTTCCGGAAAATGCGTGCTGAAATAAATGACCGGGCGATCCGCGATGTATTCCAGTACCCGAAGCCGTGAAATACGGGCTTGATCGGTAAATTCGCAGTACATGGAGTTCCAGTCCGGATTAAAAACCTGGAACGGATGGTGCATCACATCGGCGCCAAACAAAGCTTCTTCTCCGTCAGATTTGAGACTGATGGACATTTGGCCGATACTGTGGCCGGGTGTCGGAATGAATTTGAAAATTTCAAGAAAATGCCCGCCCTCAGGGCCGATGGTTTGCGTTAAGCCAGCTTCGACAACGGGCAATACGCTTTCTTCGTAAACGTTAAAGTTTACTTCGTTTGCTTTGTTGTGGCTGGCCTCGCTGGAGTAATATTCTTGCTCCGCGAGGGGAAATACGTATTTGGCATTTGGGAAAGTCGGCACCCATTTTCCGTCCACAAGCTTCGTATTCCAACCAACATGGTCCACGTGAAGATGCGTCAGCAGAACGTAGTCCACTTCCTCCGGCGTAACCCCCGCCTCCTTCAGCCGCTTGAGATAAGGGAGCTGGAGATTGGCAAGGTCCGGATTAAGAGGCAGATTTTTATCGTTCCCTGTAGCTGTATCGATTAGGATCGTATGGTTCGTGGTTTTCACCACCCATGTTCCAATGCTAACGATAAGCTGAGAATTGCCATCGATCAGGCCAGACGGAAGAGAGTCCCGATTCTCCTCCAGGAACATGCGGTCCCACGATCCCGGAAAATACACTTCTGGCGGAATACCGCCAAGCATCATTTCCGTGACACGCGTAACGGTAACATCACCTACTTGATAGACTTTGGGAATTTCGGTAGTCATTCTTTTATGCCCCTTTCGTCCTTCTGACACGTTTCTATGAATTCGAGTAACAAGGAACGGTTTTCTGTTGCAATCATGTGATCAGTATCTTGTTACCTTCAAAAGTTTCGCTGTAAATGAAAATTATTCTGTTGAGTGAACGATGTGCAGATACCCGGGTGAAATTCGATCGTCAACCTTGATTAAATCTTAGTCCAATAATAGCGCCAAATCAACGTTTTTACACCGTAATTCCGCCCTAGTAAAAGAGCTTGATATTGCTCATATTTACACATATTATAAAATAGTAAATTTCGCTGTCAGCGAAATAATTTCGAAATTTAGGAGACTGGCACATGAATTCGATCGGAGAAGCAATTCGAAGTACACGAAAAAAACAGAAATTAACGCTTAAGAAGGTAGCCCATGCAGCCTCCATATCCTTGTCTTTTCTCAGTGAAATTGAACGCGATAAGGCGAATCCGTCCATCAGCGTTCTGAAGCGCATAGCGAATGCATTAAACGTGAATTTTACGGATTTGTTTGGTGAGGAGAATCGAAGCATTGTCGTTAGAAAAAATGAGCGTAAACCTTTGGTGCATTCCGAAGGCTCCCGCATTACCTGGTACGCGCTCAGCCAAGGAAGCAGCAACAAAATGGGGCCGATATGGGGAGTGCTGGAGGAAGGAGCAGCTTACGGCGACGTCAGCGTCGGCCATAGTGATGGCGAGGAATTTCTATTTGTTCACTCCGGGCGTTTGGAGTTTGTACTGGGCAATGAACGTTATAGGCTCGAAGAAGGGGACAGCATCTATTATGATGCCAGAATCCCCCATAGTTATAAGAATATCTGGGAAGGCGAAACGTTGCTAATAGCAGTTTCTACTCCGCCTACTTTTTGACGGAACGGAATCAAATCCGTACGAGCCCTATAGTGGGAATCGTCTAGGGGCATATAGGAATATTGCAAATCTAAAAGAGGTTCCAGAGTTGATTGTTTAATACAGGATATTTGCGGATGAGGTACAGAAATGGCGGTGCAGGGATGACCTCCCTGGCACCGCCATTCTTTTATTCCCCCTGCTTTTTCACCTATCAAGCTGTTATCGAGTGAGCAAACTTACTTTTGGGACAGCCCCTTTTTGGTGTTATCCGTGTCATTTGCGCTAGTATTTTCCCGCTCGTATTGCTTGAGTTTTTCCGCTTCCGCATTTGTTGGGTTCTCTGCGTTCTTGTTTCCGGAATGTTGCGTTATCCGCGTTTACTGCGATTCCTGCAATTCCTGCGTTTTCCGCGTTTCCTGCACTTCCTGCACTTTCAGCATTTCCACCGTTTCCTGACTCACCGGTGCTCTCAAAGCATTCAGCTCCCGGCAGTTCAACCATCAAATATGCGGATCGTAATCCGCAACTACGAGCACATCCATATGCCTTGCGCTTCTTAGCAGGCCCCGGATCATTCTCCTCTGAGCGCACAGCTTCCATCCGGCCATCTGCGGCTGGCCGATAATCAGCTGGGTGGCTTTCGCCTCATCGGCTGCGGCGACCAATTGAGAAGAAATGGCGTGCGCTGGCCCCCTTTTTACCGGCAGCATCATGAAGGTTCCCCCAAGTCGCTCCGTTAATGTCTGAATCGCCGTCAGGCGCTGCTCGTCGTCATGGGACAGACTGTGATGACGTTCCAGAGGAAACGCCACATACCAGTTCGCCTTTAGCCGATGAGCGATCCGGAAGCCGCGTCGAATGAGCCGCTCCGCTTGCGGGCCCCTGCCAACCATGACATAGATAACCTCCTCGCGCCGCCACGGCCCCCGAAGCGAGCCGCTGCGCTGCCAGGATTCCAGTCTCTCGTCCACATCATCGGCAATTTCCCTTAAGGCAAGCTCTCTTAGGGCAATAAGGTTTCCCGTCTTGAAAAAATGGCTGAGTGCCTGATGCACCTTCTCCTTCGCATAAATGTTCCCGTCCTTCATCCGCTGCTGCAGAGACTCCGGCGTCACATCGACGAGTTGGACCTCATCGGCCAATTGCAGAATATGATCCGGTATCGTCTCGCGGACGCGGACGCCTGTAATCTGCTCGACAGCATCATTCAAGCTCTCCAGATGCTGCACGTTCACGGTCGTAATGACGGAAATGCCGGTCGACAGAATGTCCAGCACATCTTTATACCGTTTCTTGTACTTGCTCCCAGGCACGTTCGTATGCGCCAGCTCATCCACGAGGACCACGTCCGGTCTGCGGCGAATGATCTCATCGGTATCCATCTCCTCAAGGAGCGATCCCCGGTAGTCCACCCTTTTTCGCGGAAGAACCTCCAGATCAGCTACCTGTGCCCGTGTATCCTTCCGGCCGTGCGTCTCCAGCAATCCAGCCAGAACCGTCAATCCCTTCTTCAGTAGATCGTTGCCTTCGCGCAGCATCGCATACGTCTTGCCCACACCCGGGGCAGCCCCGATATAGACTTTAAACCGCCCCCGCTTGACCTGCTCCATCTTCCGGTCCAGCTCTTGTTCATTCAAGCGATGGAACGATTCGGAAGGGAGCCGCTGCGGATGGAGCCGAGCCGGGATGATCCGCTCTCCGTCATGTGCCGCCCGATCCGCCACCATAAAAATATCCATCCCACGCGTCTTCTTCAGCAGATCCTGAAGGATCGAGCCCTGCCACAGCTCTTGCATGCGCGTCTGCTTCGAATGGCCAAGAACAATGCGTGTAACATGGTGCTCCACCGCATACTGAACAAGCACGTCAGCCAGCTTCCTCCGGGAACGGAGGGGAAGTTCCTCCAGCTTGGCACCAATCCGCACCGCGAGCTTAACCATGGAACGCTTAAAGGCAGCCTGTTCTTTGGTAAGCTCCAATCCCGGTTTCACAAACGTGACGGCCAACAGCTCGCCGTTTAATCGCTTCGCGATCTGCTGCCCGCGTCGCATATAGATAGACCCGTTCCAATGGTACTGGGTGGACACCAGTATTCGCTCAAGGGCTCCAGATGGACCAACGAGTCCGTGTTCCTTGCGGTACCGCTCCAGCGAATGGCTCACTCCTTCAGCAACAAGACGGAGCGTCAACTCCCGGAGCACGGCCAGATTGCCCTGCTTCCATACGCTGCCGCCTCCAAGCAGGCCATCCTGTGCCCGTTCCAGCATCGTTTCGGGCGTTACGTCAATGAGCACCACCTCATCGGCGCTCTCCAGCGTATCGGCCGGTACCGTATGGCTGGCTTTAATGCCCGTCAGCTTGGAGGCAATGCCCTGCACGTCCTCCAGCTCATACACATTGACCGTCGTGATGACGCTGATCCCCCGACTTAACAGGAATCGGATGTCATCCAGTCGCGTGGCATGCCGCGCTCCCTTCCGGTTCCGATGAGCAAGCCCATCAACAAGCACCACCTCCGGGTTGCGCTGCACCAGCAGATCCAGATCAAGATCCTTCTTTTCTACGCCGTCCTCCACCCAATGAATGCTGGGCACCCGCTCCAGATTCCGGACCTGCTCCACCGTTTCCGGACGCTGCATCGTGGATACGGCACATATGACGACATCGATGCCTTGCAGCCTCAGAGTCTGTCCTTCGCGAAGCATATGATAGGTTTTTCCCGAACCGCTCACAGCCCCGATATATACCTTGAGTCTCCCATGGTGGAGCTTCGCAATCGACCTTAAGATTTCCTCCGGCGATTTTCTCCGAAATGGGTCCATAATCAATCAAGAAGCTCGGCAAGAGCCAGGTTCAGCGTCAACACATTGACGCGCGGTTCGCCGAACACGCCCAAATCCCGTCCCTCCGTATGCTCCTCTACTAACTGCTTCAGCTCCGCTTCCGTGATTCCGGTCAGCTTGCTGATCCGCGGAATCTGAATATTCGCTGCCTGAGGCGATATGTGAGGATCCAACCCGGAGCCGGAATTCGTTACCAGATCGATCGGCACCTTGCTCACCGGAACGTCCGGATTGTTCTCCTTCCATGCTTCAATCGAAGCCTTCGTTCGTTCGATCAAATCCGGATTGGAAGGTGCGTAGTTATTGCTGCCTGAGCCGGCTCCGTTGTATTCAATGCTGGACACCCTGCCGTGAAAATATTGAGGTTCCGTAAAGTTTTGGCCGATCAATTCCGATCCGACCACCTTTCCGCCGGAATCCGTGACCAAGCTGCCGCCGGCTTGCTTCGGCATGAGCAGCTGCGCCGCTCCTGTCGTAACCAGCGGATAGAGAACTCCACATAACACGATAAATACAAGACTCGTTCTTACGGCAATGCCCAGGGAGACACGGGCGGAACCCGCCTTAGTATGAGGCGCCGGTGATGATTGCTGCAATGGATTATTCATAATTCCTCAATCCTTCCCTTGATATCTTCCACGTAAAGCAATCTTCGAGTTATCTCGATATGCCCGCTACGATGATCATATCTAAATCCACAGATGGACGATCATGTCGATCAGCTTAATCCCGATAAAGGGTACGATCACGCCACCTAAGCCATAGATCAGCACATTGCGCTGAAGCAGCTTCGACGAACTCATTGGCTTATAGGCTACGCCCTTCATCGCAAGCGGTATCAGCAGTGGGATAATGACGGCATTAAAGATCAGCGCAGACAGAATCGCCGACATGGGAGAACCCAGTCCCATGACGTTCAGAACATTCATGCTTGGTATGGCGGCTGCAAACATCGCCGGTATGATGGCAAAATATTTGGCGACATCGTTCGCGACGCTGAACGTGGTCAGCGCGCCCCTCGTCATTAGCAGCTGCTTGCCGATGGCAACCACCTCGATAATCTTCGATGGATCTGAATCCAGATCCACCATATTAGCCGCTTCCTTGGCTGCGGTGGTACCGCTGTTCATCGCCAGCCCCACATCGGCCTGGGCCAGCGCCGGGGCGTCGTTCGTACCGTCACCGGTCATCGCTACTAACTTCCCTTCGGCTTGTTCTCGGCGGATGACGGCAATCTTATCCTCGGGCTTGCTCTCGGCGATATAATCATCGACACCTGCTTCACGGGCAATCGTCGCCGCGGTGAGCGGATTGTCGCCCGTGCACATAATCGTCTTGATGCCCATCCGGCGCAGCTGCTCAAACCGTTCCTTCATGCCCGGCTTCACGGTATCCTTAAGGTAGATCAGACCATAGATGCGGTTATCCACGGCGACAGCGAGCGGAGTTCCGCCCTCTGTCGCGATGGCGTCACTGTTTGGCGTCAAATCCGAAGGGATGGAACCTCCTTGCGACTGCACCCACGCCTTGACGGCATCCACCGCACCCTTGCGGACTTTCCGTCCATCCTGCAGATCCATGCCGCTCATCCGGGTCTCAGCCTTAAATTCGATGAATTCCGCCCGAGCCGCCATGCTTTCATCCACTTCAAGTCCTTCCTTCTTCAGCAGCTCCAATACCGAGCGTCCTTCCGGCGTCTCGTCTTGCAGCGAGCTCACGGCTGCCCACTGGGAAACCGAGGCAAGCGATTCACCGCCGACGGGAATCAACTGGCTGGCCATCCGGTTACCAAACGTAATCGTACCCGTCTTATCCAGAATCATTGTATTGATGTCACCGGCTGCCTCCACCGCCTTGCCCGACATCGCCAGCACATTGAACTGCGTCACCCGGTCCATGCCGGCAATCCCGATCGCCGACAGCAAGCCCCCGATCGTGGTCGGGATGAGACACACCAGCAGCGAGATCAGCACCGGAACGGACAGCTCGATGCCAAGATACTTCGAAATCGGTGCGAGCGTAACGACAACGATCAGGAAAATCAGCGTTAAGACGATCAACAACGTGTTCAGAGCAATTTCATTCGGCGTCTTCTGGCGGGCGGCTCCTTCAACAAGCGAAATCATTCGGTCGATAAACGATTCCCCCGGATCGCTCGTAATCCGGATTTTGATCGTATCGCTGACAACCCGGGTACCCCCGGTAACCGAACTGAAATCGCCGCCGGCTTCTTTAATGACGGGCGCGGACTCGCCGGTAATCGCCGATTCGTCAACGGACGCAAGGCCCGCAATGACCTCCCCGTCCCCGGGAATCATCTCGCCCTGCGTAACGATCACGATATCTCCTTTGCGAAGATCCGTGGATGGTACGGATTGTACCCCTCCGTTCTCCATCACTTTATGAGCCGTCATTTCCTGCTTGGATTGCTTAAGGGAGTCGGCCTGCGCCTTCCCTCGTCCTTCGGCAAGCGCCTCTGCGAAGTTAGCGAACAGCAGCGTCAACAGCAAAATCACAAACACCGTCAGATTAAATCCGATACTGCCCTCTGTCCCGAAATAGGACGGAAATAACGTCATCAGCAAAACAACCAGGGTGCCGGCCTCCACCACAAACATGACCGGATTTCTCATCATCAGGACGGGGTTCAGCTTCGTGAAGCTCTCCTTGAGCGCCTGACGAACCATCTCTTTGGACATCACTTTTTTTCTCGTATTATTCATGGTAATAGGCCACCTTTTCTATTAACGGATCGTCAGATGCTCAGCAATCGGACCAAGCACAAGTACAGGCAGGAAGGTCAATGCACCGATAATCAGAACCACTGCAATGAGAATGCCGGCAAACAGCTTATTATCTGTCCGGAACGTCCCAAGCGTCTCGGGAACCCATTGCTTCCGCATCAGCGAGCCGCCCACCGCCAACAGGGCAATCATCGAAATGTAACGGCCGAAGAGCATGACCAGTCCTGTTGTAATGTTCCAGAACGGCGTGTTATCTGACAGACCCTCAAATCCGGAACCGTTATTGGCAGCGGAAGACGTGTATTCGTACAATACTTGTGAGATGCCATGAAAGCCCGCATTGGTAATGCCTGCCTGCCCTGCATCCGTCATCAGCGCAAGGGCGGTCGGAGCCAGGATGATAAATGGATGCACCAGGATAACAATCGCAATCAGCTTCATCTCCCGCGCCTCGATTTTTCTGCCTAGAAATTCGGGGGTTCGACCAACCATAAGACCGGCCAGGAACACCGCCAATATCGCGTACATGAGCATATTCATCAGCCCAACGCCCTTTCCGCCAAAAACAGAGTTCAGCATCATCAGGGACAGCGGCGTAATCCCTCCAAGCGGCGTGAGTGTATCATGCATGTTGTTGACCGACCCGGTCGTGGCCGCGGTCGTCACCGTGGTGAACAGAGAAGATTGAGCAACCCCGAACCGGACCTCCTTGCCCTCCATGCTGCCTTGCGAGGCATCGATGCCCAAGCGGTTCAGCGCCGGATTGCCATTGGTTTCAGCGGCATAGTTCAGCGACAGGAAAGCGATAAACAAGGTCATCATCACCGAGAAAATAATCCAGCCCTGTTTGCGGCTCTTGGCGAATAAACCGAACGTATACGGAAGTGCCGCCCCGAGACTCCACATGGACAGGATTTCGATGACATTGGTCAGCGGGGACGGGTTCTCGAACGGATGTGCCGAGTTCACTCCCATAAACCCGCCGCCGTTGGTGCCCAGATGCTTGATCGATTCAAGCGCAGCTACTGGCCCTACAGCTATTTGCTGCTCGCTACCTTCCAGCGTCGTGACGCTGAGCGTAGGCTTCAAGGTCTGCGGCACCTGCAGTGCAACCAGTACCATTGCAATGATGAACGCAGCCGGGATGAACACCCGGGTGTGAGCTTTGACGAAGTCCTCAAAAAAATTACCGACGGTTGAGCCCTTGCTAGTCACCGCCCGGATAAAAGCAATCGCCACGCAGAGCCCGGTTGCCGCAGACGTGAACATCATCATCGTAATGACAGCCATCTGGGCCATATAGGATAACCCCGACTCCCCGCTGTAATGCTGAAGATTCGTATTGGTCATAAAGCTGATGATCGTAGAGAACGACAAGGTCGATTCCATATTATCGATGCCATTCGGGTTGAAGGGCAGTACTCTCTGCAACCGCAGAATCAAATACCCAGCCGCGACCAGCACGATATTCGTCATCACAAAGCTGATGGCATAACCTTTCCACGTCATTCCCTTGCGTTCTTTCAAGCCAATCAGTGCGAAGATCGGTTTCTCCGCCCAGGAGAACCATCTGTCCGTTCCATTGCCTTCATTGCGAAACACCTGATATAGATAAGTTCCAAGCGGCTTTACCAGCAGCACCAGAACGAGTATAACGATGGCAATTTGTAAAATGCCCATGGCGAATGCCTTCCTCCTTCAGCTTTCTCCCTAGAATTTTTCAGGGTGAATCAGCGCATAAATCAAGTACAGAAAAATAAAGAGCGTGCATACCAAAATGATCATCATGGTTAATCCGCCTCCGGTTCAGAAACCACGCGCCCACACCAAGACATGAACAGCATGAACAGTCCGTAGGTTCCTCCCAATATGAGCACCATATATAAATCCTGCATGAATATAACCTCCTAAAACCTCGTTGTGATATCAGCCAAGACCTTAGCTGACAATGGACGAAATCAGGAAGGATACCTGGTGATGGTTCGTATGAAGCACCACATCGGCACCCAGCCCTTTGTATATCAATCGCGGATTGCTGGAATGGGTAATCACATAAATCGACTCTGTGGTCCAGGTCCGGCAAATCCGTAAATAGCGGCAGCATAGATTCAAGCTGCTCTCGAACAGAAACACCTTGCTGACGGGAAACTCGGGAATGATCCAGGTTTGCTCGTCCCTTGTATCGATTAGTATCATGTTGGTGCAGCCCAGCTCATGCAGCCTCTCCTGTTCAACCCGGTTGTTGGCTATGGCCACAAACGAAATGCGCTTAAAGATCAGCTGGCGGATAAATTCTTCCCCGGCCTTGTTCGGTGCGGATACCAGGATAAACTCCTGCGATTTCTCCATCTTTTGTTCTCCTCCTAAGTTCGGAAAGAGAAGACAACAACAAAGAAGCCTGTGGAAAGAGAAGAACTCTTCCCGCAGGCTCCTTAATAGGACACGGTGAAATACACCGTGGCCCAAGTCCACGACAATCGTTGCCTCTCTCGATACGCTTACGAGGTTAGCTGACGGATTCGGGCGTGAGAGTCGCCCTACCCATAGACCGTTATCTTGTCCATGGGATTCACCCCTGAGAGATAGATTCATCTCCCGACTGGTTCCCCCGTTCCTTTTCCATTCAAGGACTCAGCGAAAATTGAAAACGAGTAGCATGTTATTCTATTAGCCATTGACTAAACATCCAGGTCCGGCAAAACAACACAGCATCAGGTTCGAGCGGTGAGAGTCGCATCATCCTGCAATTTCAGCGAAGGCCCATGGCGCCTTCGCCCGAGATTCGATCCATAAAAGAGCCCAACTGAGCTCTCACACTGTCTGTAGGCCTTCATGGAACGGCTGCCCGTTTGCCTGTCGCTGATGTCCGTCAATTCATAGTTCGTATCATACGTCTGGCCCTGCAGGAAGTAAATGTGAGCAAAAACACATGTGGCGTTATGTCGAACAGGAACTGACCAGTATCGCTTCATTATCTCCCGAATACTACTCTATACTATGTATTTCTCTTGTTTTCTTGTATTTATCGCAATCTATCGAGATACCGAGATTTTGCCATGATAATCGATGACACGACTGAATGTACACGTTTTCTTATACGGTTTTCATCGATTTTCGGAATGTATCCGTCCCATATGATCATTTACTTTTAGTTTCCTCCGGCGTATGATTCATCCATCTATTCGAAACATTCGTTATACGCTGAGCTCTCGACTGATGGGGAGACGGGGGAACCAAAATCGCCAATGGAGCTTCTATTGGTGAATGGGGTGAATCCGAAGTGCCTAGATGGTCAGGCACTGCGGTAGGGTGCTCTCAAGCCCGAATCCGTCAGCTAACCTCGTAGGCGCGTTTTGAGAGAGAACACCACCCGAGCCTTAAGCGGAAGCGGCCACTGGAACAGGGCCTCTAACGATAAATAGGCCTGGAGAGCGGGGGATCTCTGCTCACCAGGCCTATTTGCCGCGCATATAACATTCCTATAAAGGAGCGTAGATCATGACGAAATTCATCGAGGCTGCACTGACATCCGTTATCGAAACCGAAGTTCCCGCATTAAGTGTAGAGCCCATCCGCCATATGGAGATATTTCGTTTCGACCAGGGCTCGGCTGAACGCTTTATCCCCTGGAGCAAACGAGATTGGAACTGCGGTTTGTTCAAAATCAGCTGCAAAGACGCGGCCGGTTATGCCGAATATGCGCTGCCAAGCAACAGGGAATTCACGGATCTAGTCCGCTGGGCAGCCGTCTTTACGAGGCTGAAAGGCATGTCCGTGACCGAGGCCGTTCGCTATGCCCAGAAGCAGCACCAGTGGGGATCCGCCCGGATGCAGCTCGCCGTATCGGCGCTCGCCGATCTGGAGACCAATCGGCAACAGCACATCACCCGTAAGCGGTTAGGCAGCTTGCCGCTGGAGCGTTCCTTCCTGATGGACTGCTCGGAGGCGTATTATTTCTTCTAGGACAGTAGCTAGAGAGCTACCGTCCTCGCTTCACTTTCAATTGATTGTTTTCCCCCGCTCACTTGAACATATTTTTGAGCACCATCATCAGGTTGGCCGGCTTCTCCGCCAGCCGCCGCGTAAAATACGGGTACCACATCGTTCCGTAGGGCATATAACACCGAATGCGGTAGCCGTCCTGTGCAAGCGCTGCCTGATCGTTCATCCGCAGCCCGTACAGCATCTGAAACTCAAATTCCTGTTTGTCTATGTGACTCTGCTCGGCAAACACCTTCACCCAGTCGATGATGTTGTCATCATGCGAAGCAATCGCAACGTAGGCACCCTGATCAAAATGCATTTTGATCAATTTCTTATAGTTGTCAATGACCTCCCGCTTCTGCTGAAAAGCGATCGTTCCCGGCTCTTTGTACGCCCCCTTCACGAGCCGCAGATTAACACCGGCATTGATTAAATTCTTGACGTCCTCCTCGGTACGGAACAAGTAGGCCTGCATCACGGTCCCCACATTGGTCAGCCCCTCCTTATGGAGCCGCAGCGTCATGTCTATCGTCGCCTGGGTATACGGCGAATCCTCCATATCCAGACGAACGAAGTTGCGGTGCTCTTTCGCCTTTTTCGCCACCAGCTTGATATTCTCGTAAGCCTTCTCGGGGTCCAGTGCCATGCCCATCTGCGTCGGCTTCAGCGAAACGTTCGATTTCACTCCCCGCTTGGCAATCCCTTCTACAAGCTTCAAATACTCCTCCCGGTACCCGGCCGCTTCGTCCAGCGTCGTGATACCCTCCCCCAAATGATCGAGCGTGACGAGAATGCCCTTCTCATTCAGCCTCTCAATTTCATCCAGCGCCTCGTCCAAGGTATCGCCGGCTATGAATCTGCCCGCCAGTTTTCGGCCGTACTTGATCGACAACCACTTCACGAATTTATTACCGGACACCGTCAGGATCACTTTACGGTAAAGTTCGGTTCCGTCCATGCGAGCTCCCCCTTTGCAAAAGGCAAACCAAAATGCACTCTATCTTAACTCATATGCAAAAATCATGACGGCATGCAGAAAGACATACATATCTAACATCGAGCTTTTCACCAAGAGATTCTAAACACCCCACCATGACGCATTCAGCAGCTGGACCATAAACCTAAAGCTCCGAATCATATCATGTTAAGGAGGGGCCTTCCATGCGAGTACCTTTTCGGAATGAACCATTTCTGGACTTCAAGAACGAGTTGAACAACAAGTTATACGATGCTGCGCTATCCGCGGTCGAAGCCGAACTCGGCAAGACGTACCCTCTGGTTATCGGCGGTGCCCAAATCCATACGGAGCGTACTCTAAAGTCGGCCAATCCGTCCCGTAAACGTCAGGTCATCGGCATTGTATCCCAAGCCGATACCGAACTTGCGGAACAAGCCATTCAGACAGCCGCACGGACTTTTGAGACGTGGAAACACACCGCGCCGAGCGAACGGGCACGATATTTGTACAAGGCTGCAGCAATCATGCGGCGACGTAAGTTTGAATTCTCCGCACTGATGACGCTGGAAGCTGGCAAAACGCGTGCCGAAGCGGATGCGGATACGGCCGAAGCCATCGATTTCATGGAATTCTATGCACGCGAAATGCAGCGCCTGAGCGCGCCCCAGCCGCTAACGGTTCATGAGGAGGAAGAAAATCATCTCTATTACATTCCACTCGGCGTCGGCATCGTCATTCCGCCGTGGAACTTTCCGCTCGCGATTATGGCAGGCATGACCACGGCGGCCATCGTCTCGGGCAACACCGTTGTGCTGAAACCGGCGAGCACCACGCCGGTCATTGCCGCCAAATTCGTGGAGCTACTGGAAGAAGTCAGCCTGCCTCCGGGCGTTGTTAACTTCCTGCCGGGACCGGGCCAGGAAGTAGGCGACTATCTGGTGGATCATCCGCTGACCAGGTTCATCAGCTTTACGGGATCCCGCGACGTTGGACTGCGGATTCAGGAACGCGCGGCCAAGACACAGCCGGGGCAACAATGGATCAAACGCGTCATCGCTGAAATGGGCGGAAAAGACGCCATTATTGTAGACAGTGAGGCCGATCTGGACCTCGCGGCAGACGCGATCACCGCCTCCGCATTCGGTTTCTCCGGCCAGAAATGCTCCGCCTGCTCCAGGGCCATCGTGCATGAGGACGTCTATGATACCGTGCTGCAGAAGGTTATCGACCGCTCCAAGAAGCTGGTTATCGGCAGTCCGTTACACACCGCGGTGCAGGTAGGGCCTGTCATCGACGATAAGGCCTACCGTAAAATTCTGGACTATATCGAAATCGGGAAAGGCGAAGGCACGCTGGTACTCGGTGGATTTCCGGGCGATCCGGAGGGGTATTTCATCCAGCCGACGATCTTCGCGGACGTGGCCAGCACCGCCCGTATTTCCCAAGAGGAGATCTTCGGCCCGGTGGTGGCCTTCACGAAGGCCGCCTCCTTCGACGAAGCGATCCAAATCGCCAACAACACCGACTACGGGCTGACTGGCGCGGTGATCTCGAACAACCGCGCTCATCTAGAGCAGGCGCGGCGCGATTTCCATGTCGGCAACCTGTATTTGAACCGGAAATGCACCGGTGCCTTGGTGGGCACCCACCCATTCGGAGGCTTCAATATGTCCGGGACCGATTCCAAAGCCGGCGGGCTTGATTACCTGCTCCTGTTCACGCAGGCGAAGACGGTATCAGAGCGATTCTGATTACGGCATGCAAAAAAGCCTCTCCATGACGATGGAGAGGCTTTTTATGTGCCGCTGCTTATTTTACAGGCTCTACGCCTTAACCTTGCCCTTAATCTCCCGGACCACCTTGCCCTCGAATGATTGATTCATCCAGTATGCAAGATGAATGCTTTCCTCACCGAAGGTGCATTCCGTAGTTAAGTAGAATGGCGTCTCTGTCAGTCGGATGGTCAACTTTAACGTCCGGTCATCCTTCCAGGTCATGGAGGCAGCATATTCGTTATCCGCCGTCATCATCAGCTTCGTGGTTCCCGACTTCCACTCGTTACGACCACAGACAACCAAATTGATGCCGTGTTCCCCTTCAAGCTCCATGACCGCGCCATCTTCTTCAAATCGAACGGAGAATGAACGCAGCTTCTCCTCATTCTCCTCGAGATCATAGACGATCCCGGAGACGTCCTTCTCGATTGGGGATACCGCCTCTTCGATTGGCGGATCCAGCTTAAGCTCTTGCAGCGTTCTAATAAGAGAAGCCTCCGCTCCGGTGTCGACCGGCAGTGCATCCAATCCCATCGCTGGCTGCAGATGCTCCCATATCTCATTCAGCACGGCCTGCATGTCCCCAAGGCCGGAGGTAATCGCAATCACCGCATCCTGTTCCGGGAACACGACGCAGAATTGTCCAAAGGCACCGTCGCCGCGGTAGGCACCGTGGCGGCACATCCAGAATTGATATCCGTACCCTTCGGTCCAATCCGAAGAGGAATCCGCAGGTCCGTTGGATATCTGCTTGGAGGTTGCGTCTTCAATCCACGCTTCCGGGATCAGACGCTGGCCTTCCCATACCCCCTTCTGAAGATAAAGCTGACCGAATTTGGCAATGTCCTCAGTCTTCAGCTTAAGTCCCCATCCGCCAGTGTTGATCCCCTGCGGACAGCTTTCCCAGGTGGCTCCATAAATGCCGAGTGGCTCAAACAGACGGGGCTGCAAATAATCCAGCAGCGTGATGCCAGTGACCTTCTGCAGAATGGCCGAGAGCATGTAAGTCGCTGCGCTGTTATATACAAAGTGGGTCCCGGGTTCATGCTCAACCGCTTGTTTAAGAAAATCGGCCACCCAAATATCGGACTGCATGGCAGGCTCCTGGTCGTGCCCCGTTCCCATAATCAACAAATCGCGAATCGTCATCGCGGACAGATTCGGCGAGGGATCTTCAGGAGCGTATTCCGGAAAGAAGCCGATCACCCGATCCTCCAGCGTAATCCGGCCTTCCTGGACCAAAAGTCCAATCGCGGTAGAGGTAAAGCTCTTGCTTAGCGAGAACAGCATATGCGGTTTGTCCGCATCATACGGCTTCCACCAGCTTTCCGCTACGACATGTCCATGCCGTACCAGCATGAAGCTGTGGAGTTCCAGCTCCTTTTCCTGAATCGATCGGATAAAGCGTTCGATAGACTGCGATGAGATTCCTTGATTTTCGGGGGTGCTTCTTGGCAATAATTGAACCATTTTCATGTTCATCTTCCTTTCGCCTCTCCCTGTATCCATAAGATAAATTCATTATGGCCCTTCCATTATACACCAGGTAATGGTACCGCTTCATCATAACGTATAGCGCGGAAACCCAGTCGCTCACTAATCTCATTTAAGTCCTCCCGTGCAAGAAAAGAAGCCTCCTGATCGCGTCCGCGCGCCAGCTCTTCCCCATCCACTTGAGCATTGCCGCACTGCACCATTTCCTTCGAATATAGGGCTGGATGGGACAGAAAGAAGTACTGGTCTTCCGTCAGGCCGCCAAGCACCCTTTCAAACGACTCGACCCCGTCCGGAACGCCGCCCGGGAAAAAGTTATAGTAATCGCGATGGTTGATTAGCCCCTTCGCTTCAATCCAGCGGTCCAGCTCTTCTTGCAGCCCGGGGATGAAGCGCTCCGGCAGCATATGAGAATCGACATAAGAAATATTGAAGCCTGCTGCGGTCAGTTTATTAAGCTGCGCTTCGCACTCTACAAGGATCTCCTGCAGCGAAGGCGGATGATCCTGAAACAGGATCGGGTCCTGATAGAAATATCCGGCCCGATCGACAAGCGAAGGAACCTGTTCCTTCGCGGCAACAGGTCCCCAGCGTACGTTATCCCATTCCGCGTTCAGCGTCATATGGAAACCGAAGCAGATGTCCTTGCGATGCGCCAACAGCTGCGCGGCCTCGGTAAGATAAGGGCCGGGCGCCATGATGGACACATTTTTGATGAACCTAGCCTCTACCGTCCGGGTAATCGCTAGATTGGCGGAACGGCTGGAAGCATAATCGTCGGCTCTCGTAATGATTCCCCTCATTTTACCGCACCTGCCGCAATCCCCTTGATGATGTATTTCTGAGCGAAAATATAGAAAATGACAACCGGGATGATCGTCAGCGTCAGACCGGCCATCGCCTGGTTCCACACAATCGTGAACTCCCCGAAGAAATAGAAGGTCGAGAGCGGAATCGTCCGCAGCCCTTTATCCGACAGCGTCAGCGATGGGAGCAGGTAGTCGTTCCACAACGCAATGACGTTCAGAATCGCGATGGTCACACTGATGTTCTTCAGCAGCGGGAACACGATTCTCCAGAACACGCCCAGCTTGGAGCAGCCATCTAGCGTTGCCGCCTCCTCCAGCGCAACCGGCACGGATTTGATGAACCCGTGGTACAGGAAAACCGCCATACTTGATGTAAAGCCGACGTTCATATAGATCAAGCCCTCATGGGTATTGAGCATCGGAATGTGCAGATTGCTTCGAATCCAGTCCATCACCTGCATCAGCGGCATCATGAGCGTCTGGAATGGAATCAGCATGGTCGCTACAAACGTGAAGAAAATGATTTTGCTCAGCTTATTATCCGTCCGCACCAGCATCCATGCCGTCATGGAGGCGAGCACGATGACAATGATCACCGAGATGACGGTGACATAGAGCGAGTTACCCAGAGCGGTGAAGAAATTCATCTTCTCCATGGCCAATTTATAATACTCAAAGCTGAAGGAAGAAGGCAGCGCGAGCGCATTCTCGTATAGCTCCGCACGATCCTTGAACGAGTTAATCAGCATGATGAAGACCGGAGACAAGAAGACCAGTGCAACGAGGAACAGCAGGATGTCAAGCAGCCATTTCCCTGATTTCTTCATTACATCTGCACCTCTCTTCTCTTCGTGATGATAACTTGCGTCAGCGTAAGTCCGGCAACAATCAGGAAGAAGATGATCGCTTTCGCCTGACCTAAACCATAATTACCGTAAGCAAAAATCTCGTTGAAAATATTCATCGCAAACATCTCCGTCGCATTGCTCGGTCCGCCCTTGGTCAACGACAGGTTCACGTCATAGATTTTGAACGCCCCGGACAGTGTCAGGAACAGACAGATCGTGAACGAAGGCATTAACAGCGGGAACACAATGCTCTTCAGTCGCTGCCATATGTTGGCGCCATCGACCTTGGCCGCTTCCATCAATTCATCCGGAATCCCCTGGATGCCCGCGATGTAGATGATCATCGTATAACCCGCCAACTGCCAGGTGAATACGGCGACGATGGCGTACAGTGCAAACTGCGGATGCAGCAGCCAGTTAAAGAACACGCTGTCAAACCCGGTTTTCTCACCCAGGAAGCTGAAGGCATCCGTAAAAATAAACTGCCAGATGTAACCCAGAATCAGGCCGCCGATCAGGTTCGGCATGAAAAACATCGTCCGTGCCGCATTTCTCGAGCGGAGCTTTGTCGTCACCAGCAGCGCAAAGCCCAGTCCCAGAACGTTGACGCATACCAGCGCGAGCAGCGTGAATTGAACCGTATGCCAAGCCGATGTCAGGAATCGGTCGTCCTGGAACAGCTGAACGTAATTGTCGAACCCTACGAATACTTTAGGATTCGCCGGAATGCCGTCCCAATTGACGAAGGAGTACACAATCCCGATAATGAACGGGATGATGACCACGGTCGTGAAAATAAACAGAAGCGGCACCGTAAACAGGGCAAACCAGGCTTTATCCTTTCTTTTGCTCATAATCCATACCTTCTTTCCGTTCCGGATGATTCCCGCAAGGCGGCATCAAACCTTGAAGTCGTGTTAGAAAAAACAAAAGCCTAACGCTCATCATCAGAACGTCTGAGGCTAGGCTTTCGTTTTCATGGAATTGTAATATCAGATGATGGTCGCCCGCCTCGATTATTTCGATGCTTTCGCCCACACTTCATCCAGCTTCTGCAGGAACTGTTCTCCTGTCATGCTCGGATTCATAAAGTACTCCTGCGTAGCCGGAGCCAGGTCATTGGTGATGATTCCCGATGGGAAGTAGTTCAACGCCCAAGTGATCGTCTCACCCTTCGTTGTTGCTTCGTGCACCGCTTGAGACAAAGGATCCAGATCGCCTGCTTCAATATTCGTTAAAGCCGGGATGAATTTGAAATCGTCCACGATAGCTTTCTTGCCGCTGTCGCTAGTAAAGAGCCAGTTCAGGAAAGCGTTCGCAGCTTTGACTTCCTCAGCATCCGCCTGATTGTTTACGACCCAGTAGCTGGCCACGCCGACGGCGATTTTGTCATTGCCGGCGAGCGGGAATGGCATCATGCCGACTTTGGAGCCGAAATCACCGAAGTCCGCAAGCATGGAATAACTCCAGTTGCCTTGATGCACCATAGCCGTTTTTTCCGTTGCAAAGTCACCCATCTGGCTATCATATTTCACTTCCAGCGGATTCTTGGAATTCGCCTTGATCACGTCCATGAATTTTGCCCACTCTTGGAACTCCTTCGTATCCGCCATCTTCACTTCGCCTTTGTTCAGCTGCTCGATAAAGGCCAGCGGATCGGATTGTAGAGCAAACGGCGTGTTGATGATGTGTCCGATCAAGAAGTAAGCCTCCTGGGACAAACTCAAACCGTTCTTGCCGTCGGCTTTCAGCTGCTCCAGCGTCTTGGTGAAGGAATCCAGATCTTTCATGTTAGCCGGATCTACCATATCCTTGTTATACACAAGACCGAAACCTTCTACGCCGTATGGAACGCCAACGGTTTTATCTTCGACCTTCAATTCCATATCAGGCGCAATGTTCTTAACATACTCTTCACCGCTCAAATCGGAGAAATAGGATTTCAGCTTCTCGGACTCGGGCCCCGGAGCTACGCTAAATATAGTCGGTCCCTGGTTGCTGCTGAGCTTCGCTACCAACTGCTGCGAATAAGCGTCACCTGCGGCACCCCATACCTCAACCTCATTGCCGGTTTCTTCTTTATAGGTTTTAACCAAAGCTTCAAGAGGTTCTGTAATTTCAACTTTCGATTGGAAGAGCGTAATTTTCTTCAGCTTATCTCCCCCGGATGCTGCCCCAGAATCTTTGTCAGATGTACCACCACAGGCTGCAAGTGTCGCAACCAAAGCCGTTGCTGTTAGTATGCTTAATACCTTTTTTACTTTTTTCAAGTGACACGCCTCCCCCTTAAGGACTCTATAAAGTAAAACGTTTACAAACCAATCATAGGGCGGTTTACCTAGAATGTCAATAAAAATTGTACGCGTTTTCATAAAAATACTAAGTAAAAAAACTAGTAAAATTCTTGATATTTTACTAGTTGAACTCATAAAGTTTATCTCACCGTTTTTCTCCACTGAATGGTGGCATTCAGCTTAAAAGGCTCCCTGCCCGTTGTGCCCTTGATCATCTCGAGCAGCTCCTTCGCCGCCAAATAACCGCTTTCATAACGCGGGATTGCAATCGTGGTCAAACCGGCCATCGCCGCCGCATCCGAATTATCGAATCCGGTGATCGAGATATCCTCCGGGACCCGTATTCCGTTCTCTTCCAAAGCTTTGATCGCGCCGAGAGCCATATTGTCATTCGCACAGACCAGCACTTCCGGCAAGGCGTTGCTCAGGATCAGAATTTTGGCCGCCTGATATCCGCTTTCCTCGCTGTAATCGCCATGAAAGTAATTACGGCGGTCAAACACGATGCCATTCTTCGCGAGCGTATCCATAAATCCGGCGAACCGCTCCTTGTGATCCAGGGTAAACTCCAAGCCGCCAATGTATCCAAAATTCGTAAACTGTTTATCCACTAAGGCCTGGACCATTTCACACATCACGGGGTAGTTGTCCACGATCACGCTTTTGGTGTTGGCGTACTCATTATCAATAATCCGATCCATGAGAACGACAGGGAACTGCGGCGTGGCTACCGAGACTAAATATTCGTCCGTCATGTTCCGATCGAGGCTTATGGTACCGCTTGCAAATTTACTGCGCATAAAATTGGTGCTGGATTTATTCGTACAGATGATAAGATCGTATCCATTCTCCGTCAGGCAATGGCTGATCCCCTTGATGATCTTTAAATAATAATCGCGATCAAAGTCGCTGAAGACAAATATAATCGTGTTGCTTTTATCGGATTTGGTTGACTTATGCGGAAAATAGCCGTGCTCCGAGCATAATCTCAGCACCCGCTCCCTCGTCTCCCGCCCCACGTTCTTACGCCCGTTCAGCACGTTGGACACTGTAGACACCGAGACATCCGCGAGCTTTGCAATTTCCTTCAAACCACTCATGAATCCTATCCCCTCTCCAAGGCGTTAGTAAATTTAATATAACATGGATTTATTTTTAATAAAATTTACTTATTTTGTTTGGACGAGGTTTTCCTAGGAACATCATCCTTGTTATTGCTTCTCATGATACCTGTTCAGACGAGAAAACCTTTGTTCGCCATAGCAAAAAACAGGCCACACGAATCCATTCGCTGTGACCTGCTAAATCCAAATTTATTAGATTTCTTGCCCTTTATACGGTACCGCACCGTTCCCTGATCGCGAATGGATCTTTTGTTTTGTCTACTCGTCTAGGCCGATTCACCAGATAAATGCCAAGCCCGATACACACTGTGCCGGCCAAGGTATACCAATGCAACTGCTCGCCTAATATAAGCCATCCGGATAATACACCGAACACGGGAATAAGAAACAGATACACGTTGGCTTTATTGGGATCGCTATTGCGCAGCACATAATACCAGGTGACGAACTGGGCAATCGAGCTCATCAGAATCATCCAGCCCAGAACAAAGAGTTCCTTCACGATCTGGGACGAATCCAATACAAAATGCGGCTGTTCCAGCAGCGGACTTGCGATGAGCAGAAGGATGCCTCCGATCAGCATCTGATAGGCAGCCATGACCCAAGCGTCAAACTCCTTGCCCCAACGGGAACTTAGCAGCGTCGCCATGCCCCAAGCCATCCCTGCGCCCAGCGCAAACCAAAATCCGCTCTGCATTTGCATCTCCAAGCCTTGCGTAATGCACACGCCGATAAAACCGATGATCACACCCGCCCACTGAAGAAGACGGTACCTTATACCGAAGATCAGGAAGCTGAACACGATGAACCAGATTGGGTTGCTGGAGGACAGAACCGAGGAGCTGCCAGAGGATATCGTCTGCATGCTCAGGTAGATGCCACTCATCACGAGTGCCGATTGAAACAGCCCGATCGTTGCCAGCTTCAGCCAGGCAGCGCCGCTCTTGGGATGGGGCCGTCTTACAATGAAGGGCAGCATCAGAAGTCCCGCTCCCACAAACCGGATCGCCAGCAGCACGAATGGGGAACCGAAGGAGAGCGCAATTTTGCCGATCGGGAAGTTAAGTCCAGCGACCAGCATCGTAAATATCGTCAGAAACAGCATACGCGGTTTGCTCATGCCATGAATTCCCCTCTCCTTAACCAAGTGTATCCTCAGTTTATTCCGACCTTCATATCATGTAAAATAATTAAATAAGATTCGAACCATCACTGTGAATGATGGATATAAGGAGGTTCCTAAGGTGGAGAGTGGGGATCTGAAAATATTCCAGGCTGTTGCCCGTGAAGGAAATATAACCAAGGCTGCCGCCAGCCTAGGTTACGTGCAATCGAACGTGACCGCTAGAATCCGGCAGCTTGAATCCGAGCTGAACACGCCTCTGTTCTATCGGCTCAGCCGCGGCGTTGCCTTAACTTCGGCCGGCTGTAATCTGCTCAAATATGCCGATCAGATTACGCGTTTGCTTGACGAAGCCGTGAAATCGACGCAATTCTCGGAAGAACCGTCGGGTCCGCTGCGGATCGGATCATCGGAAACCACAGCCGCGGTACATCTACCCGGTATCATGCTGGATTATCATAGACGGTATCCTGACGTGAAATTGTCATTAATTACAGGCCATAGAGCTGACTTGATTCGAGCCCTGAACGAGTATGAACTGGACGGGGCGTTTATCAGCGGGCCTCTGGATTACCCGGACTTTGACGAAATCCGGGCCTTTGACGAGGAGCTTGTTCTCATCTCGGAACCGACTGAGGCTGCGCTTCGCGATTTGCTCACCAAACCGCTGCTGTTCTTTGGCAAGGGCTGCTACCATCGTGAACGGTTGGAGCAATGGCTTCATGAAGAGAACGTGGGACCCATGAATATTATGGAGTTTGGTACGTTGGAAGCCATCATGGGCGGTGTGGCCGCCGGGCTGGGTATCTCGCTGCTAACGCGGTCTTCCGTTAAGGACTGGGTGGATGCCGGGAGATTGCAGGCTTTCCAAATCCCCGAGCGATATCGCAGCTCCAAGGTCCATTTTGTATTCCGGCGCGACCTGTTTCGCACCAGCGCCTTTAATCATTTTATTGAGCCGTTTAAGAAGACCGAATAAATACTTCGACCGGAACGGGAACAAAGAAACCGTGGCCCTAAGGGTCACGGTTTCTTGATGAGAAAGGAACACTTATCTCGGTATTTGGTCTGCCGAAGGCTGCAGAAAACCCGACACCTCAGGAGCCAGCACTTCCGGCGCCATCACGACGGCAGAATGGTCCTGACCAGGCAGCATCCGGTGCTCGCACTGAGGGAGCAAGTCGACCAATGCGCTAGCGGCCCCATGGAACATGGACCCGCTGTTCTCGCCCGTCATCACCATGACCGGGACATCGACATCCCAGCGATCCGTTGGCAGCGGTTGACCGGATTGCGTGCTCCCCATAATCATGCCGTCATAGGCCAATGTATGCGCCATGCCCTCCATGACTTGCCAAGAAGGATCTGCCTTCATGAATTCGATATATTCCGCGGGGATCCCCAGCGCTGCTGTCATGAAATATTCTACGGCTTCGCTGCGTCGATTCTCGGCCATCAGTGCATTCAAATGCTGCACGTATTCTGTCGGTACGGGTTCGCGGCTATCGTCAATGATAAACGGCGGCTCATATAAAAACAGTTTTCTAACTTTGCTGCTTCCGAGTCTGCTCGCCGCATCCAGAGCCAGAACAGCGCCCGAAGAACTTCCGAATACATACGCGCTCCCGCCCGCCTCCTGGATAAGGGCATCGATATCTTCGACCTCACGTTCAACGGCATACGGAGCCGTATCCGCGCTACTGCCCCGTCCCCGCCGGTCATGATTGTAGACGGTGAATTGTTCAGACAGAAACTCCCCAAGACGCGTTGTATCGTTGTGATCCGAAGCTGCAGCAGCTACAAGAATAATAGCTGGACCAGTCCCTTTCTTTTCATAAAAAATTCGGGTACCGTCATTCGACATTGCATAACTCATGGTCATCACTCCTTTTATTATCCTGTTATGTACAAGCTAATTTCATTCTCAAACCGTTCCAGCGTATCCGTGTATCCTTCTACCATTCCCATGCCTTCCGCAGCTTCCAGTTCCTCTGCACTCGCAAAATGGGTAATGATGCATAGCCTGGTCCCTTCCCCGGCCTCTTCAAACGTAACCGAAGTCAACATGTCGCTGCCTGCTACGGGGTTCCAGTTCGGATCCGTGAATGTGTCCGTATATACGAGCCTTGATAACTCCGTCACTTCGGAGTAGGTCGCCTTGCAAAAGACTTCTTCCCCTTCTCCTGCCTTATCAGGAGCCAGCCTGTAGCGCCATACGCCACCCGGTCTGACATCCATCTCATATACCGTGGCATTCCAGTTCCTCGGCCCCCACCAGCGTTCGATGTGTTCCGGCTTAGTCCATCCCTGCCAGGACAGCTTCAGAGGGATGGTTACGATACGTTCCACGGTTAGCTTCCGCTGCTCCCGGTCTTTCTTGACAATGGTCGTCCTGCCCATGTGACTTCCTCCTGTTTGTGAAATCGGCTCTGCATGCAGAGCCGTATCTTCCTGTGGATCTAGCAAAAAAGTTGAATCAACTCTCCTTTCCGTTGAAGTCGCTCATATAGTCCTCGAACTTGTCGAGTCGCTCTTCCCACAATCGACTGAACGAATCGAACCAGACGTCCAGCTCCTGAAACGGCTGGGCTTCAAGACTATAAATGCGCTGCTGTGCGTTCTTACGGACTTTCACCAGCCCGGCCTCGCTCAGTATCCGCAGATGGCGGGATACTTGGGGCTGGCCGATTCCCAGAATCTCTACGATGTCGCTGACCGATCTCGACCCTTGCTTTAAAAGTTCAATGATGTTGAAGCGGTTCGGCTCCGAGATCGTGAACAGGGTTAATTGCATAGCTGAAGTATTCATGGTTTTAATATACATCAATTCATATATACATGTCAACGTATATAAGGATCTGTTTTTTGATTCTTTTGACGTGATAAATGTGACATCACCTCAATTCCTTCCGCTCGCAAGCTGTATGATCATCTTGATGCCAACGAGCAAAGATAATGAACCATTGCTGTCAACCCTATCTCCTGTCCCAGCACTCGAACAACATCAAAAAAAGAGACCCCCTCATAGGGGCCTCTTGATGCATATCTCTTATATCATGACGATTCAAAGCTATAAAGCTTTCAGACATCCTTATGGCTGAATGGACACTTGATGCAGCTGCATGATGCCGTTCGGATGCCGCCAGAAGCCCTCGACCTTGCTGCTGACACCGTTTAAATACTCCTGATGATGGATATACAGCATCGGCGCTAACTCAACCAGCTTCTCTTGCGCCTGTTTATAGATAAGCTTGCGTTGTTCAGGATCGTTCTCTTTACGCCCGGCATCCAGCAGTTTATCCAGTTCCGGATCCTTCGTGAAGGTACGGTTACCCGGCTCCCCTACATTCTTGGAATGGAATAACTCATACATGCCATAGTCGGCATCAGCCGTTACCGTGGACCAGCCGAGGATAAACATATCATGCTTGCCTTCTGCGGTTTGAGCCAGGTATGCGCCCCATTCGACCACTTCGATTTTGACTTCAACATTCAATTCCTTCAGCTTGGATTGTACGTACTCGGCGACCTTAATCCGTTCCGGATTATCATTGGTCCAGATGGTCGTTGAGAAGCCACCCTCGTATCCGGCCTCCTTCAACAGCTCTTTGGCTTTGTCGATGTTATGTTCGATCGGCTTAACGGTAGCATCATAGCCGTTCACGTCCGGTGCCAGCGGACCAACAGCAGGAATTCCGGTGCCTTCGTAGATGCCCGAGATGATTTCATCCTTATTGATGGCCATCGACAAGGCCTGCCGTACTCGCACATCGTTAAACGGCTTTTTGTCGTTGTTAAACCCGATATAAGACAAGCTCAGCGAAGCCTGACGGTTCAGAGACATGCCGTCAGTGCTCTCAATGCGGCTGATGCTGCTCGGCGACACCGGAT
Source organism: Paenibacillus sp. FSL F4-0100 (assembly GCF_037993005.1). Lineage (NCBI taxonomy): Bacteria > Bacillati > Bacillota > Bacilli > Caryophanales > Paenibacillaceae > Paenibacillus > Paenibacillus sp. FSL F4-0100. The sequence goes on along the minus strand of NZ_CP150303.1, from coordinate 527,870 downwards.
CGATAATATGCGCATAGCCGGTTTCCAGCTCCGCGATCCGCGTTCCCTCTTCGCTTACGACTTTGAACGTGACCCGTTCAACCTTCGCTTTATCCCCCCAATAATCGGCATTCGCAACCAGCTTCACTTCCTGTCCGGGGTTCCAGCTCTCTAATTTGAACACGCCCGTGCCTACAGGGTTCTGTGCCAGATATGCGCCTCCCTTCTCGCCTGCCTTCACCTTCTCGTAATCCAGCTTGATGGCTTCGGCACTAATCATGCCCACCGCAGAATGGGCCAGATGGGCAAGCAGCGGCGAGAAAGCATACTCGGTCACAAGCTGCACCGTGTATTCGTCAACGACTTTAACCTCTTTAATCATGCCAACAAGCGACGCGCGTGGAGAAGCAACCTCCGGATCCTGCATACGATCAATGTTGGCTTTGACCACCTCTGCATTGAATGGAGTGCCGTCCGTAAACTTCACGCCTTGTCTCAGCTTGAACTCCCAGGTCAATTCATCGATCGCTTTCCAGCTCTCGGCGAGCCCCGGCTGAATATTCAGATCCTTATCATGAATCACCAATGTGTCATAAATATGCGTTGTCATTACGCTCGTTTGCTGGTCCGTCGACATATGAGGGTCCATGGATGGCGGATCAGAAAGCCAGGCAATCACAAGCTCATTTGCACCGGTATCGTCCGTTCCTTTGGGAGGATCCTTGGCCCCCGGCTCCGGAGCTGGCGTATTACTGCCGTTTGGCGGGGTTTCAGGGTTACTGCTCTTGCTTGGACTGCCGCACGCCGAGACTATTACGGTAAGCATGACCAGGATGCAGACAAGCCACTTTAATCTTCTATTACCTGTCATGTGAAACAAACTCCCCCTTCTCAATCAAAATAGGAAAATATTTTATGCACAGTTAACATATATTTTACTATTTGATATTTATACCAGTAGAAGCCAGATTTACCTCACGTTTCTACGACACCAATGCTGACATCCAAACTTGGAGAAAGGATGATTTCACGTGCCTAACATGACCGCTGATGCCAGAACACATGAATCGCTACCTAGTGGTACCCGTCTCGTTCAATGGAAATCTTTCTACCACCGTCTGAAGAAGAACAAAGCGGCCTTATTCGGGGGGTATTTTCTCCTGCTGATGATTCTTGTCGCAATTTTCGGCCCCCTGCTCACCCAGTATGATCCGACCAAAGTGGATTATTCTACGAAACTGCTGAAGCCGTCCGCTGACCATTGGTTTGGTACGGACCACAACGGGCGAGATATTTTCACCAGGATTATCCACGGCATGCGTCTTACGCTCTCGGTCGGTTTTATCTCGGTCATCATCGGGGCAGCCTTTGGTGTCGTACTCGGAATCATATCCGGATATTACGGAGGTAAATGGGATGCACTCATTATGAGAATGACCGATGTCATGCTGGCGTTTCCCGGCATTTTGCTGGCATTGGCGGTTGTCAGCGTTCTTGGAAAAAATCTGTTCAACGTGATTATCGCCGTCAGCATCTTCTCGATCCCCACCTTTGCCAGAGTCGTGCGCGGCTCGACGCTGGCCGTCCGCAAGCTCGAGTATATTGATGCCATGCGTTCGCTGGGCGCGAGCGATGGACGAATCATCTTCGGGCATATTTTGCCGAATATCACATCCCCTATCATCGTGCAGGCTACACTGCGGATCGCTGTTGCTATCCTGACCGCCAGCGGCTTGTCTTTCCTCGGTCTTGGCGCACAGCCGCCGACGCCGGAGTGGGGAGCCATGCTGAATGATGGGCGCAACTATATTATGGATCACCCCCATGTTGCCCTGTTCCCCGGCTTGTCGATCGTGTTCGTTGTTATCGCATTTAATCTGCTGGGTGACGGCTTGCGGGATGTCCTTGACCCGAAAATGAAAAAATAATGAAGGGAGCTGCCGGGCCATGCTCATCTATTCCATTCGAAGGCTAATTCAGACGTTACCTGTTGTCATTGGCGTTACCATTGTCGTCTTCCTGCTGATGCACCTCATTCCGGGAGATGCGGCGCAGGTCATTATCGGGGAAGGGGCGCCCAAGGAGCAGGTGGAGAAGATCCGTGAGAACCTGGGATTAAACGATCCGCTGCCGCTTCAGTATTGGAATTACGTCAGCGGTTTACTGCAGGGAGATTTGGGAGATTCGATCCGCAGCAGCCGCCCCATCGCCGATGAAATATTCAAAAGCCGATTCTGGATCACCGTCGAGCTTGCCATATACTCTACGATCCTGGCTGTATTTCTCGGCATTCTGGCCGGCATCATCTCCGCCGTCAAAAAAAGCTCGCCCGCCGATATCGGCGTCATGTTCGTTGCCCTGTTCGGACTATCGATGCCGAATTTCTGGCTTGGGCTCATGCTGATCCAATATTTTGCCGTGGATCTAGGCTGGTTCCGTCCCTCCGGCTGGGGCACGTGGTCGCAAACCGTCCTTCCCGTGATCACGCTCGGGACAGGCGGCGCCGCGATCATTGCCAGAATGACCCGTTCCAGCATGCTGGAGGTCATCGGCCAGGATTACATCCGCACCGCTCAAGCCAAAGGCGTCCGAGAGCGTGTCATCATCTACCGGCATGCCCTGAAAAATGCCATGATTCCCGTCATTACCGTCATCGGTCTAGAATTCGGCGGCCTGCTAGGCGGGGCGGTGCTGACCGAGTCCGTATTCGCCGTCAACGGCATGGGACGGTACGTCATCGACTCGATCCGGGCGCGGGATTTCCCGGTCGTACAGGCAACCGTGCTTGTGCTCTCGATCATGTTCGTGCTTGTGAACCTGCTTGTGGACATCTCCTACCGATACTTCAACAAGCGCATTGATTTCGATTGATTGGTGAGTTTTAGCTGTGGGATTAGTGTGGGATTTAGTGTGAACTCTACATTGTGTGGCAAGCGTATGGATTAGTATGATCTACAGTTTGGTTCAAGTGGACATACGATCCGCTATTCACCGAAAATCGAGCTATTTGGGAGCCAATCCGGACACATGATCCGTTAATGTACCCAAAATCACGAATGTAGCCAACTATTTCTCGCAATAACGTATCTCATGTCCTCGTACTTCCACTAACATGCAGAAAATAAAGTAATAGCGGAACTACAGTCCTCAAATATCGCTAATCCAGACGAATCTAGCTGATTTTGAGTCCATGTGGACATACGATCTACTATTTGCTTCAAATCATTCCTTTTTAAAGTCCCCGCGGACACAGATCTGCTACTTTGCTGCAAAAACGAGCTGTTTGGGAGTCATGCGGACACACGATCCGCTATTTACCGAAAATCGAGCTATTTGGGAGCCAATCCGGACACACGATCCGTTAATGTACCCAAAATCACGATTTTAGCCAACTATTTCTCGCAATAGCGGCTCTCATGTCCTCGTACTTCCACTAATACGAAAAAAATAAAGTAATAGCGGAACTACAGTCCTCATACATGCTAATCCAGACGAATCTAGCTGTTTGGGAGTCACGCGGACACACGATAAGCTATTTACCGAAAATCGATCCATTTTGGAGTCCATACGGACGCATGATTCCAAGACCAATTGAAAGCGAAGGGAGCTTAGACAAGATGGAACAGCACACATCAAGTTTGCTTACGATCAAGAACCTGCAAACCTCTTTTTTCACCGAACTGGGCGAAGTGAAAGCTGTGGATGATATCAGCCTTACCGTACGCAAGGGGAAGACGCTCGGCATCGTGGGCGAATCCGGTTCAGGCAAAAGCATACTGTCCCTCTCCATCCTGCGGCTGATCTTTCATCCGGGACGAATCGTCGGTGGCCAAATCCTATATAACGGTGTGAATCTGCTCGAACAATCGGACCGGCAGATGCGCAAAATAAGGGGCAATCAGATCTCGATGATCTTCCAGGAGCCGATGACATCGCTCAATCCGGTCTTCACCGTCGGCGATCAGATCGCGGAGGCCTACCAAATCCATGAGAATCTGAGCAAAAAACAAGCGATGGACAAAGCCGTCGAGATGTTGAAACTGGTCGGCATTCCTTCCCCGGAAAAAAGAGTCCGACAGTACCCTTTCCAGCTGTCCGGCGGTATGCGCCAACGTGTCATGATTGCCATGGCGCTGGCGTGCAATCCGGATCTGCTCATTGCAGACGAGCCGACCACAGCGCTTGACGTGACCATTCAGGCTCAAATTTTGGAGCTGATGAAGGAGCTGCAGCGGAAGCTGCAGATGTCGATTATTTTTATCACCCATGATCTGGGCATCGTTGCGGAAACCTGCGATGAGGTAGCGGTCATGTACTGCGGAAAAGTGGTGGAGTATACCGATGTGCGCACCCTCTTCAAGCATCCGAAGCACCCCTACACCATCGGCCTGATGAACTCGCTGCCGCGGCATGATATCGATAAGGAAACGCTAGAGCCGATTAAAGGCTCTGTTCCAAGCCCATATGACCCACAGGACGGCTGTCGCTTCGCCCCCCGCTGTCCCCATGCAGCCAAGCTGTGCTATGACAAACTGCCGGAGCTTCATGTGCTGGATGATAACCAACAAGTCAGGTGCTGGAAATACACCGATCAATGGGAGCTGGAAAGCGAGGTGAACGTTCTGTCATGAGCAAAGAGTTGTTAACCGTCAAAAACCTCAAGCAGTATTTCCCGATCAAGGGCGGCATCCTGGGCCGTGCCGTCAACTTCGTAAAAGCTGTGGATGATATTTCATTCTCCGTACATGAGGGAGAAACTGTCAGTATCGTGGGCGAATCCGGCTGCGGCAAATCAACCACGGGCCGGGCTATCCTGAGGTTGGACGAACCAACCGCTGGAGAGGTGGTGTTCGAAGGCACCGATCTGCTTTCCCTAAATAAAGCGCAGATGAACCGAAGGCGTAAAGACCTGCAGATGATTTTTCAGGACCCCTATGCTTCGCTGAATCCTAGAAAAACAGCGCTGCAAGTCCTAGAAGAAGCGATGGACATTCAAAACGTCGTTCTCAAGAAGGATCGGCGGGGCCGGGCCATCGAACTTCTGGAAACGGTGGGCTTGGCCGCCTATCAAGCCAATCGGTACCCGCATGAATTCAGTGGCGGACAGCGGCAGCGGATCGGAATTGCTCGCGCCTTGTCCGTGAATCCCAAGCTGATCATCAGCGATGAAGCGGTCTCTGCGCTTGACGTATCTATCCAGGCACAGGTGCTCAATCTGATGAAATCACTGCAAACCGAATTCAAGCTGACCTATCTGTTTATTTCCCATGACCTTGGGGTCGTCCGGCATATTTCCGACCGGATTATCGTGATGTATCTGGGAACGATCGTGGAAATCGCGGATAAACATTCCCTCTTCCGGCACCCACAGCATCCTTACACCCGCGCTCTGCTGTCGGCCATCCCGACGCTGGATCCCGAGCGCAAGAAGGAACGCATCATTCTCAAGGGAGATGTTCCGTCCCCGATCAACCCGCCTTCCGGCTGCCGGTTTCATACCCGCTGCATGTATGCCACGGATTTCTGCCGGTCCGAGGCCCCGTTGCTTCGGGAAGTCGATGAGCGCAGAGGCCATCAGGCGGCCTGCCACTATATCGAAGAAATCGCATCCGGTGCGCTGGAGAAGGTGTAACTTATACGCCACCGAACCGGATAACGACACCTCTCTATAAACGAGAAAAAAGCGAGAATCAAGCTCTCGCTTTTTCTTTTGCAAAACTTTATCCTGCTAACCGGAATTGAAAGATGATCTTCAGCCTCAACTAGGCCACCTTCATAGGAGCCGCTTCTCCCACCTCGCTTGGAATCATGTTTTTACGTCTGTAAATGGAGAGGAGCAGGCCGACTGCTGCCATGTCCAGGATTTGGTTCATCCCGCTGTAAGAGAAGAAGGGTGGATCCAATGTAACCCTTGGAAGAATGCCGAGCCCCATGAGTAGCGGCCATAGCAGCCGAAATCCAAAAACAACGATGAGTAATGCAGCGATATACTTTGCATAAGAATCCCTGTGGACCGTAGAAATATTCCATATTCTAACGAGAAACAGCAGAATCAGTACGCCAACTACGATCCCGAACAACCAGCCGAAGCAATAGATGAGGTATGGAAACACGTTATCATAAAGGACATATGGGATCTTCGGTGTAGCTTGACCAAAACCTTGCCCAAACCAGCCTGCTGCTTGGATGGCATCTGCGTTATTCCCCATATACCACATTTCTTTGGCTGAAGGGTTCATAAATTCTCTCCACCGTAACAGTAAATGATCCGTCCGGGTGCAGAGGAAAATAGCTAATCCTGCAAATGGCAGCGTGGAAATCATAGCAAATTGTTTCAAGCTTTTACTTGTTCTCCATGTCAAAACCAGGAACCCGATCACATAGATGTAGGTGTATATAATAGAGCTACTTATGCTATAGAGAACCACAGGCAGTACTCCTCGATAGAGGATGTTCAATACCGTCTCCCACCGTCCCCACTGGCTGGCAGGCTTCATCCCTGCCAAAGCGAGCAGAAGCGGTATCAAGGAGAAAGTGATCATATTGACTCCAATGGGACCTATGTTGATATAGGCAGTTCTCCTATCGTGCAGTTGTCCATATACCAATGAAATGACCATTAGAATAACAATAAGGAAAAACACAGGGGCCGAGTATTTCTTTAGCTTTCGATAATCCAGAAAATAAAAACCTATCAGGAATAATACTCCGATTCCGAAGTAAAACAACTTCCTCTCGACTAGGCTAACGGAATACCTTTCATCCGCGTAATAAACACTCACCATGCCAACCAGTCCAATGATTAGGAACAGGGCCAGCATAACGAGCAGCTTCCAATCCAACTGAGGCCGATGAGCCAAATGCAGGCTTTTGCCGATATCCCCTGGATCCCCCATTTGTTTCACCGCTTCCTGCACGGCTGGCTCCTCCGCATTGCCCTCCAGCATCAACAGTTTGGCCCGATCCTCAATATGACCCAGCAGTTCCTCTCGAATCTCGGGATGCATTTGCCTCGTGCGCACTTGCTTGCACACACGGTCCAGAAATTTCCGGACAACCATATACTCCTCCATTTGCCGCATGTGGTTCCTCCTTGACAAGGATATAAATTATCGTTTGAATTTCATGAATTTGATGGCATAGCCTCGAATATAGATAGGGGTTTTTAGTTAAAACATGAATCTTTTTACAGTAAATTACGATAAAAAAGATAACTCCCCTCAAGATGGGTGCTGGTGCTCAATCATACCTCGGATGAACATCCGTGATTTATTGAATCCCGTTCCACCCGAGCCAATCCGAAGAGAGTTATCTGGTCATCTATGAGAGTTAAAAACAGTAGGTGTTGTACGATAAGTCTGTTCGATAAAAAAATAAGCTGCCTAGGTCGGCCATTCCGCTAAGCCACCTTCATCGGGGCCGCCTGCCCCACATCGCTTGGGATCATGTTTTTGCGTCTGTAGATGGAGAGGAGTAGGCCGACCATGGCAAAATCCAGCATGTTGTTGACGCCGCCATACGAGATAAAAGGAAAGTCCAGGCTGATAACGGGGACCATACCCAATCCCATAATGATCGGCATGAGCAGGCGCAGGCCCAACACAACGATGACACCTGTCACGATATTTTTCCCGTAGGAATCGTGAAGTACATTGGATATACTCCACACTCTGGCTAGGAACAAAAGAACGACCATTCCAACCACAATGCCAAACATCCAGCCGAAGCAATATATCAGATAGGGGTATATGGAGTCGCTATAAACGTACGGGATTCCCGGATTCGCTGCAGCAAAGCCTTGACCGAACCAACCGGCAGAAGAAACGGCATCCGCGATGACCCGCATGAAATAACCACCGTCCCCCTCACGGTCTGCGAGCCCCTCAAATCTCCACATGAGGTATATTCTTTTTGTAAACAAGATATAGGCCAATCCAATGAACGGCAGCAGCGTTAGCATCGCAAATTGTTTAATATTCTTTTTTTTCGTCCAGGTCAGTATCAGGAATCCTAGCAAATAGATGAACATATATACCATCGAACCGCTCATACTGTATAGTACGATCGGCAGCACACCCCGATACAGGATGTGGAATACACTTTCCCACACCCCCCACTGAGTCGCAGGCTTCATGCCTGCCAAGGAAATCAGGAGAAGAAAAACAGATGCTACACCGAGCATTGGGATCATGATTGGACCGAAATCCAGGAATATCGTTAGTCCATTGAAGTCAACACCCCGAATCAACGTAAGTGCCATCAGGCAAAGCGTGATAAAAAACAAAACCCCAGAGTATTTCTTAAGCTTTCTGTAGTCCAGGAAATAGAAAGCGATGAGAAGAATCAAGCCTATACCGAAGAACACAACTTTTCTCCCAAACATATCTGTGATCTTTTCTGTCCCTGCATAATCCACACTCAGTGCCCCGAACAATCCAATGAGCGAGAGCAAGGCCAGCAGAACGAGCAGCTTCCAATCCAACTGAGGCCGATGAGCCATATGCAAGCTTTTTCCGATATCCCCCGGATCCCCCATTTGTTTCACCGCTTCCTGTACCGCCGGCTCCTCCGCATTGCCCTCCAGCATCAGAAGCTCCGTCCGCTCCTCGATATGGCCGAGCAGCTCTTCGCGGATTTCCGGATGCATGGCTCTTGCGCGTACCTGCCTGCACACCCGGGTCAGGAAGTCTTGAACAACCTTGTATTCTTCAACCGGTCGCACGCTAGCTTCCCTCCCCGATGACCGTATCCACCGCCGTACGGAATTTGACCCACTCCTTGGTCTTCTCTTGGAGCTGCTCCCTGCCGCGCTCGGTAATCCGGTAATATTTCCGTTTGCGTCCATCATGCTGGCTCCAGGAGGAATCCAGCCAACCTTCCGCCTCCAGCGTGTGCAGAATCGGGTATAACGTGCCTTCCTTCATCAGGAACACCCCATCCGAGCTTTGCTCAATCTCCTTGATCAGCTCGTACCCGTACATTTCCCGCTTGTTCAACACGGTAAGCAATAATATGACGGTGCTGCCTTTCAGCAGCTCTTTGTTAATGCCCATTCCTCTATCACTCCAATACCTAGATAATCTATGTATCGTAAATCTATGTATATGAGTATAAAATATGCGTCTCCACAATGCAACGAATGTTTTCGGATTATATAGCGATTCATGCATCTACCTTCTAATCAACAAATCGTAGCGCTCGTCGCACCTACCTTTCTATGAGAACAGCAGCGTAGCCTATAAACAGAAGCACAGCAGTCCCAGAGGAATTTCCCCTGATCGCTCGGAATCCACAGAAATTTTCCAGTACACCGAAAAGCCCGGCAGCTACTACCGCCAGGCTAATTTAACAGCGATTCAGTTTTTCCTTTTCACGAATGGATAAACACGCTTGAATCGTTCATGATTTCGCGTGGAACAACATGCCTCTGGAAAACGGCCGAATTCGTGAATATTAATTCGAACCATCACTTCAGCAGCTGCACGCTTTCAATAGCAACCCTTACCTGGATCTCACCACTCCTGTAACGTGCAACGCAAAATCCTCCGCATGACGCCGCAGCTCTTCATCCGTCAGCTGCATGGCATTATGAACAGTAAATATCGGTAAATAAATCGCGCCTACCAGGCTGGCCGTCACTTCATAGGGCCGGGTCAGCTCTTCCACCGTGTAGCGGTTGTATCCTTCGCTGCCGTAGGCCTCCGCGGCTCCGCCGGTCGTAACGGCTACGCCCCACTCTTTTCCCTGGAGCTTGTCTCCGCCCGGACCATACGCCCATCCGAAAGTTAGCACCTCGTCGAACCAATGCTTCAAAAGGGGCGGTGAACTGTACCACCAGAAAGGGAATTGAAACACGATGCGTTCATGCTGGAGCAGCAATTGATGCTCGGCCTCGATATCGATATGTCCATCCGGATAACGCTGATAGAGGTCATGCACCGTCACCTCATGATTATGTCTCACCGTCTCGGTTAGTTCGCGATTGATCCGTGATCCCTCATGCAGACCCGGATGTGCAACGATGACCAGTGTTCTCATGTATGATCCCCATCCTTTTTTGTCTCGTGTATGTATACAAAAGGTATCAAGCCCTGACAACGCCCGAATATGAGAAATGTCACAGGTAGCGTTATCGGTCTATGATACTGTATCAAGGAACATAGCGGGCGGAAAAAGTACGCCAAGGGAGGAGAATGAGAACGTGGCCCTTGTTATTCAAAATGTCAGACTGGCCCATCACATATATCGACTTACCGTTCAAGGCAGTTATTCGGCACGAATGGGACAGTTCTTCATGCTTCGCTGCTGGGATACCTATCCCGTGCTGTCACGACCGATCAGCGTTCATAACCTGACGGAGGACTCCGTTTCCTTCTTGTATCGCGTGCAGGGAACCGGTACATGGCTGCTGTCGGCGCTTCAAGCGGGTGACAAGATTCAGCTGGAAGGACCTTTCGGGCAAGGATTCCCCAAGCCCCAAGGCCGGACGGCACTGGTAGGAGGCGGCATTGGTGTAGCCCCGCTGCTGCTGGCAGCTAAGGAAATACCCGAGGCCAACGTATATCTGGGATACACCAGCGTACCTTTCGGAGTCACCGGATTCCACGAGATCAGCCGCAATGTCACCGTCAAATCCGGCGGAACCATTGTAGATGCAGTGGACCCAAGCCGCTATGACACGATATTCGCATGCGGACCGGTTGGCATGATGCACAGTCTGGCCCAAAAAACGGAGAGTACTAACGCCAAGCTTCACGTCGCCATCGAGAAGCGAATGGGCTGCGGCATCGGGGCATGCAACAGCTGCACGTTAACCTCCGCTGGCGCAAGCCGCAAGGTATGCACCGACGGCCCCGTATTTCCGGCGAAGGAGGTGAACTGGAATGATCTCCATCGATTGTGAACTGGCGGGCGTCCCGCTGGCGAATCCGATTTTGGCGGCATCGGGCACGTTCGGATTCGGCAAACCGTATGCGGATCTGTATCCGCTTCGCAAGCTTGGAGGCATTGTCTCCAAAGGACTGACCCTGACTCCACGAATCGGCAATTCTGGAACAAGGCTTTATGAAACGCCATCCGGCATCATGAACAGCATTGGCCTTGAGAATCCGGGCATCCACGCTTTTCTGGAGCATGAATTATCCGAGATGACCTCACACGGGGCTGCAGTCATTGTCAATCTTGGCGGCGGCACCATACGGGAATATACGGAGGGCGCCGAGCTGCTTACCGAAGCCAGCCTCAAGTTACGGTCATCCGGCAAACGAGCTGTCGACATGATTGAGCTCAACATCTCCTGCCCCAACATCAAGGAAGGCGGGCTGGCCTTCGGCGTTGAGAATGAGCAGGCTCAAGAGGTGGTTCGCGCAGTCCGGAAAGCGACCACGCTGCCTCTGCTTGTTAAACTCTCTCCCGGTGCAAGGGATTTAAAGGAAATGGCCCGCATGTGTGAAGCTGAAGGCGCTGATGGTCTTTCGCTCATCAATACGATCCAAGCGATGGCGATTGATATACGGGAGCGACGAAGCGTATTTGACAGAGCCTACGCCGGGCTGTCCGGGCCGGCAATTAAACCGATCGCGCTCCGCATGGTCCATCAGGTGGCACGGTCGGTATCCATCCCGGTCGTTGGAATCGGCGGCATCAGCAGCGCCGAGGATATCCTCGAATTCATCATGGCAGGCGCCGCTGCTGTACAGATCGGGACCTACAATTTCATCAACTTGCGGGCCGGTGATACCCTGGCCGAAGAATTGATTGAATTGATGGAAAGCGAAGGCATCCATTCGCTGGATGACATTCGAGGCATTATCTGACCTATGATCCTTCATATAAATCAACAGGATCACCTCGAACATGAAGCACCGACACTATTTGTGATTTTTTTCACCGATAACTATTCTTTTTAAGAATAAAATGAACTCAAGAACAATATTTGTGAAGTAATTCACAAAATTAGGAGGAAACCAGAATGAAAAGGACACTCTCTCTATCCCTCTCCGTCATGTTGATGTTTGCGCTGCTTGTCGGCTGCGGAGGCAACGGTGACAATGAGCCGGTTAATACGGACAAACCAGCAGAGAGCCAAAACACGGATAACACAAGTAATGCGGAACAGCCTGCACAAGAAGGAACCCTGCAGGACGGCTTATATTACGCTGAAGGCGAGTTTGCCGAAGACTCCGGCTGGAAAGAACTCGTTGCGATTAAGGTCGAAGGCGGCAAGATCGTCAGCGCCAACTGGAACGGGCTTCATAAGGACGGCGGCTTGGACAAAAAGACATTTTCCGAAAAAGGCTTCTACGGTATGAAGGAAAAAGGCGGCGCTCAAGCAGAATGGCATGAGCAGGCAGCTAAAATGGAGGAATACCTGGTGGCTCAGCAGTCGGTTGAAGGTTTGACCTTGAACGATGAAGGCCGCACGGATGCCGTGTCCGGAGTATCGATCCATGTCAACGGATTTACGGAACTGGCAGCAAAAGCGCTGGCGGCGGGACCTGTTGAAGCAGGACCATACAAAGACGGCAGCTATCACGCAGAAGCGGCAGATTTCGACGCTAATTCCGGCTGGAAAGAAACCGTCGACGTTACCGTTATTAACGGCAAGATTGCCACGGTTAGCTGGAACGGCGTTCATAAAGACGGCGGTACCGATAAAGTTACCCGTTCCAAATCCGGTGAATACGGCATGAAGAACGGCGGAGCTCAATCCGAATGGCATGAACAGGCGTATCAAGCCGAGCAGTATTTGATTGAAAAGCAAGATCCGCAAGCAATCGTAACGGCTGAAGACGGCAAAACCGATGCCATTTCCGGTGTGTCGATCCACGTCAGCGGATTTGTAGAGCTGGCAACGAAAGCACTCGAAGGCGCCAAATAAGCACAAGAGCGATAGATATAAGACAACTATTCCTTGAGGGGAGATTCGCATGAAACAGATTATCGTGCTGGGCGGCGGATATGGCGGTATACTTACCGCCAAGAAGCTGGCTAAACGACTGCGCAAACAGAAAGATTTGCGGATAACACTCATCGACCGCAAGCCGTATCATACACTGCTGACCGAGCTGCATGAAGTGGCCGCGAATCGGGTCGAAGAAGATTCCATCAAAATCGATCTGAAAAAAGTGTTCTCCGGATTCCGCAATGTAGACGTGGTGCTGGATGAAATCGGCGGCATTGACTTTGACGGTCAAACACTCCGTGGAGAGAAACAAACCTATAACTATGATTATCTGGTCATCGGAACAGGCAGCAAGCCAACCTTCTTCGGCATACCGGGCGCAGATCAACACGCCTTTACCTTATGGTCGTATGATGATGCGGTCCGCTTGAAGGAACATACCCTGAATATGTTCCGAAAAGCAGTACTGGAGCGCGACCCGCAGGTCCGCAAAGAAATGCTGACCTTTGTCGTGGTCGGCGGTGGATTCACCGGGGTCGAAATGATCGGCGAGCTGGCCGAATTCACTCAACAATTATGCAAAGAGTTCTACGTCGATCCAAGCGAGGTTACACTTCATGTCGCCGACATGGTCGACAAGATCCTGCCGATCCTGCCCGAACCGTTAATCCGCAAAGCCGAGAAACGGCTGCGCAAAATGGATGTCAATATCATCACAGGCTCGAAGATTACAGAAGTTAAACCGGACGGCGTTACCGTCGGCGGCAATGACATCAAATCCCGTACGGTTATCTGGACCGCGGGGGTTGAGGGTTCCGACGTAGTTGGCAATATGGATGTCGAGCAAAAAGGCCGCAAGCGTATTTTGACCAACGACAAGCTTCAAGTTCCTGCCCATCCGAACGTTTATGTCGTCGGGGACAATATTTTCTACATTCCTGAGGGCGCGGCTGCACCCGTACCTCAAATGGTAGAAAATGCGGAACTCGCAGCCCCAGTCATCGCACATAACATTGTGGCTGAACTATTGAACAAACCGATGAAATCCTACAAACCGACGTTCCACGGAACGATGGTCTGTATCGGCAGCCGCTACGGAGTAGCTAACGTGGGTGTTCCTGGCCACATGTTCAGGCTCAGCGGCTTCATGGCTATGCTGGTCAAACATATGATCAATATGCTCTATCTGTTTCAGGTTTGCGGCTTCAACAAGGTATACCATTACCTGCTGCATGAATTCTTCCATGTTCGGAACAATCGCAGCTTCGTGGGGGGACATTTTGCCAAACGGTCTCCGAATTTCTGGCTCGTTCCGCTGCGGATTTTTGCCGGATGGATGTGGCTCTCTCAGGGATGGGATAAAATCCACAAGATTATTGAGGATCCGAATAAGGTGTTCCTTATTCCTGCCAAAGCAGCCGATGGCGTAAGCGCAGCGTCTGCTGCCGGCGCCGATGCTGCCGGAGCAGCCGGAGCTGGAGCGGCTGACGCGGTCTCCGCCGCCTCCGCTTATACCGCAGAAGCGGTATCCGCCCTGCCGGTTCCGGGTTTCATGAAATCCATTGTCGATTGGTCGATGGACCTGATGTTTTACACCGGCGACGGCGGCTATACTTCGCTCGCCTATGTGTTTCAGACCTCGATGGTCCTGGCTGAGCTGATCGTCGGCATCCTGCTGATCGTCGGATTGTTCACGGCACCTGCAGCCGTAGCTAGCGTTGCCATGGGCGCGATGGTTTGGGTATCAGGTATGGCACCTAACGAAATGCTGTGGTATCTGGCAGCTGGGATCGCCTTAATCGGCGGATCGGGCAGCACGTTCGGACTTGACTACTATGTATATCCTTGGCTGAAGAAGGTATGGAAACGAATTCCGATCGTAAGGCGATGGTACGTGTATACGGACTAATCCTTCACCATTCGAGAGAATCGGCTTGTCTTATCATGCTTGCCGATTCGGTTCATAGGCCGTTCTGCCGTCATTCACACTCTTAATCAACACGAGCCTTCCGGAAGGAGTCAATAACGATGGATATGAAGCTATTACAGGATACGATCGACCTGCTTCGGTCGCATATCGATTCCGGAACGGATATCGATTGGATGGAGATGGATAACAGGCCGGTGAGGGACATTGCCGATATGCTCAACGCTTATGAACTGGCCTATTCCCGGAAAATGACGGTGCTGGCATGCTGCATCCTGATTCATTCCGCTCTAAGTAAGCACGGCAAGCTGCAGGCACAGGACAACGAGAGATTGACGCGCATGCTGCTGGACGGCGATTATTTAACCGGGCTTATGTACCGGATTGCCGTCAAACGGAAGGAATGGAAGCTGCTGTCCCGGCTTCTCCCCTTTCATAAACGCATGCAGCTGAATCTAATGAAGAACGTTTCACCCGAAACCCTGCTTAAAGAGCTAAAGCGCGAAATCCGCAGCTATCTGGAACAACGGAGCGCGTAAGGAGCCATCTGGGAAAGGAGCGATGATGCAAATGAACATTCATAACCAAATGGGAGTGGATCTCGCTTCCTTCGACAATCTGCTCCGGGAGGTGGTCACCTCAGACCGTGACCTCACTCCTCCCTCTGTTGTGCTGAGCAGCGTCATAGATCTCATTGACGCCGGCGGCAAGCGGCTGCGTCCGCTCATGGTCGTGCTCGGCAGCCGTTTCGGGGAAAGCGGGCATGATCCAGCCGTAATGAAAACCGCCGTGCTGCTTGAATATTTACACATGGCCTCGCTGGTACACGATGACATCATCGATCAATCCGATATGCGGCGAGGGCTACCGACCCTGCATGAAACCACGGATGTCCAGACGGCCGTGCATATCGGCAATTACATGATTGCCCGTGCCATCGAATGGGCCGCAGGTAATCCGAATGACGAGTCAGACAGGAGTAGTGATGGCGTCTCCGAGGAGGATGCTTACCGGTTAGCCGAACTTGCGGCTCTGGTAACCGAGCTCTGTATGGGAGAATACGATCAGCTGCACCACCGCTTTAACTATGAACTGACGCTGGAGCAGTATTTGGAGAAAACGCGCTGCAAAACCGCCCTGCTGATGGCCCACTGCCTGAAAGCGGGCGCGGAAGCAGCCAAAGCGGATGCGAGAACCGCTGAACGGCTGTTTCAATTCGGGGAGTCGCTCGGCATGGCATTTCAAATCCGGGATGACCTGCTCGATTTCACGAAGCCCAAGGAGGCCATCGGCAAGCCGGCTGGCGCAGACCTGCGAAATGGCAACATTACGCTGCCGGTGATTTACGCCCTCAACGATCCAGCCCTTGCACCTGGAATCAGACAGCTTGGCCCCCACTCTGCGGCGGCTGACATGAATGAAGTCATCTATCGCATTGCCGCAAGCAGTGCCATTGAGCAAAGCGAGGCGCTTGCCCGATCGTATGCGGAACAGGCTCAGCGAATGATCGGCGACTTTACGGATCATCCGGCCCAGCATGATTTGCAGGTCCTGCTCCATTATTTTCTGCCCTAAAGACATGAATCCATATACTCAAAATGAACAGGGATGCATCCATGATGGATGCATCCCTGTTCGATTATGAAAGGATATTGCAGAACATGTCCTGTATGCGGAAAAGCTTGCAGACCGATCCGACGGAAAAAGCGACTACCTGCTGAATCCCGATACGCCTCTTTCGCATATGTCCAGCATGAAGGGAATCCGGCAGTCCGTGGATCAGGCCTACCAAGGGATCGAGCCGACGAATACGCCGATGCCGATGCATTAATGCGGATGAGGTGATGGAGCTCTATACCGGAGTGGATCAACGTTTCGAGGATGAAGAATACTATAGAGTAGAGAATTACAAGAATGGGAAACTCGTTACCGCAAAAGACGTGACGGAGAATGGACGGTTTGCTGGGATCGTTCAAGGGAAAATCAATAACAATAAACATGTCTTGCAGCCCTATCTGGGTGAATTCTCAAAACTATTAACAGACATTGGAAACGAATCAGAGCCAACAAGCTGCAGCAACTCGTCCACGAGTGTTTGTGAAGCCTTCCCTATAAAATTCAAGTAAAATAACCGCATTCAGTCCTTAAGGATTGACTGCGGTTTTCATTTCCTTCAAGCCCCAAACTACAGCAGCGCGGCTGCGGCCACAGGCAGCAGGAACAATGCAACAAACAGCGTGTCCGCCCGCTTCCATACAGATGCCCTGAATCTGCTTCGCGGCGCACCCAGCCGGTAGCCTCTGGCTTCCATGGAATCGGCAAGTCCGATGGCGCGCCGGAACGCGCCTGTCGTAACAGGCACCAGCAGGGCAATAATCAGCCGCGCCTTCTCCTTCAGCGACCGCGACGACAGGTCCAGTCCCCTGGACTGCTGTGCCTTCCACAGCCGCTCCGCTTCCTCGAAGATGGTCGGAATGAACCGGAGGGCAATGCCGAGCATCAGCACCAGTCGATCGGTCGGCACGCCGATATAGGTCAGGGGCCGCAGAAGGCTGCCGAGCCCCTGGGCCAGCTGCTCCGGCTGGGTCGTGAAGGTCAGCACCGCCGCCAACATGATGAAGAGCGCCATCCGTGATGCGGACACGATGCCTTTTTCCAATCCGCCGGTATACACCTTGAACGCGCCCACATCCAGCAGTTTCCCGCCTCCCGCGTCATAGAGAAGATGAAATACCAGGATGAACAATATTAGGAACATCAGCGGCTTCATGGCTCTAATGAAATAACGGTACGGGATTCTCGTAGCCCGGATCACCGCCGCAGTGAACAGCAGCAGCGCTAGCACCCCCATATATCCGTCTACCAGGAACACGGCTACCATAAAGAGCGGCATGGCAGCCGTCTTGGCACGCGGATCCAGACGGTGAACCCATGAATCACCTTCCATATATCGGCCCAGGATGATTTTTCGCTTCATCCATGCTTCCTCCTTTCGCCTCTGCTTCGCCCTGCCCTATATTTCAAGCTGGCTTGCGTACCAATCCGCCAGCGCCGCCGCATCCGGTGGCATCTCCGGAGGCTGTACTCCAAGCTGAGCTGCCAGCTTGCCCGCCATCCGCACGGACGACGGAGCCATCAGTCCCGCCTGCTCCAGCACCTCCTGCCGGTGTACCAACTCTTTGGCAGTTCCTTGAAATACGACGCTGCCATCTCTAATTACAACGAACTCGTCCGCGTAGGCCACGACTTCTTCCAGCCGGTGGGTGACGATGAGAACCGTCTTGCCTTGGGTCCTCGTTAATCCATGCAGCCGCCCCATCAAATCCTCACGGCTGGCAGGGTCGAGGGAGGCCGTAGGCTCATCCAAAGCCAAAATGTCGGGGTCAGCCGCCAATACGGCAGCCACGGCCGCTTTTCGCATCTGGCCCGAGCTTAACTTGAATGGACTCTGCGCCAGCAGCTCCTCGTCTAATCCGACGAAGGAAGCCGCTCTGAGGACCGCCTCGGCAGCTTCGGCTGGACTCCGCCCGAAGTTAAGCGGCCCGAACAGCAGATCTTTCTCCACCGTCTCTTCAAACAGCTGCTGCTCCGGGTATTGGAACACCAGGCCGACGCGCTGCCGCAGACCGGCAGGGACTTTCTTGCTGTCACCCGATTCAAGGCGGAAATCCAATATGCGAATCAAGCCCTCATCTGCCCGTATCAATCCGTTCATATGCTGGAGAAGCGTTGATTTTCCCGAACCCGGCGCACCGAGGACGGCAATCATTCCGCCTTCCTCCAGCTCCAGATTAAGACCGTCGAGTCCAAGAATAGGGCTCATCCCCCGGTCCCGGTAGCGGTAAGAAACCTCTTCGAATGATATGACCATAACGCCTCCAGCACCTCCTTCTCCCTAACCAGCTCACCGATATCAATCCCCCGCGCCTTCAGCTCCCTGCATAGCTGGAGGGCAAAAGGAACCTTTAGCCTGCAACGCTGGAGCAGCTCTTCCTGCAGCAGCAGCTCCCTTGGACTTCCGTCTGCCGTGACCATTCCGCCATCCAACACGATCATCCGGTCTGCTTCGGCCATCTCCTCTACGTCATGGGTGATGGAGATGATGGTATATCGGCCTTCGGCATGCATGGTTCGCATGAAACCCAGCAGCTCATTCTTAGCCTTCTCATCAAGCATGGAAGCTGCCTCGTCCAAGACAATGATAGAAGGCTCCATCGCCAGCACGGCAGCAATGGCAGCGCGCTGCTTCTGTCCACCGGACAAAGTAGCCGGATGGCGGTGGAGCAGATGGACGATATCCAGCCGCTCCGCATAGGTCCGAATCCGCTGCAGCATCTCTTCCCGGCTCAGACACAGATTTTCCAGGCCAAACGCAATATCATCCTCTACGGTGAGGCCAACAAACTGATCGTCAGGATTGGCAAACACCATGCCAATATGACGGCGAATTTCACCCAGCGTACGGCCGTTCAATTCCAGACCATCAATAAGAATCCGTCCCCGACTCATGAGGAGAAGTCCGTTTAACAGGCGAATCAGCGTGGACTTGCCTGCCCCGTTCCTTCCGGCGATGCATACCCATTGCCCATGGGGGATCGCCAGCGAGACGTCTTTGAGCACGTTCGTACAGCCCTGTCCGTAATATACATGCTTGAGTTGGACCGCGTGCTCTGACTTATCGGTTATGTCCACCATGCCTAACGCCTCCTCCTTAACTTTCCGTGTGAAACATGCCAAACGGATCGATACGTCGCAGGGATTCGATCAGATGTTTTGCAGCCCATCCCACAAAGATCCCCGTCACGACACCCGCCCCGAGCAAAAATGGCAAGTAATAATAAATTTTGGTTGTTCCCAATACCAGCGAAGCTACCGTTAATTGGCCAATATTATGAGCAATGCCACCTGCGATGCTCACGCCGGTTAAACTGAAATTATGGCCCCCGAGCCTAAGCATGACATACATCACCAAAAAACTCGCCAGCGCGCCGAACATACTGAACAGAAAGGTCGAAAAGCTTCCCAGTATAAAGGCAGTCAGCAATGTCTTTAAAACAATAAGCCACAGGGCATCCCTGCCCCCTAGGCAGACTAGACAGGTCAGCACCAAAATATTGCCAAGTCCCAGCTTGGCACCGGGTATCGTGACCGCAAATGGAATCAGGGCTTCCACAATGCCAAGCACCACCGATAAGGAAGCGCAGATGGCGATTACGACCAGCTTGCGGAGTGCATGGGGATCAGGAGACAACGGCATCCGGCTCACTTCCTTCAACTTGATCTCCAGTCACTTCTACAAACACCCGATTGGGCAAACATACTATGGTGCCATGAACATCGTGAACGTGACCGAACCCAATGCAGAGCTGATCCGGACAATCCGACTCCACCATCTCGATCCCCTCGCGGGAGACCCTCAAGAGGTTATAACCCCGTTCTGTCCGGATTTCTATATCTCGGGGCTCTTCCGTAAGCGCCACCGTATCATAATGCTTTCCATTCACCTCGATCATGGCATAGTTTCCCTGCGCCGCTCCGTCTTCTCCCATAAACTTGGATATTCCAAACCAGGCGACAACCACTATCAGCACGAGCGCTATTCCAATATCTCCGCGTTTCATCAGCATCTCTCCACTTCGCTTTGCTTATCTTCATTATCAGGGCTGCACCAAGTGCCAGAAATGATTTTTCTCACATTCAGCAAGGGAAGGGTCTGATACGCTGGGATCATCGGAACTCGATTGAGAACAGCACCAGAACTGAAAAGAGGAGGCACTGTCATGTATAGGAAGCTTCTTTCCTACAGCAGCCTGTTGATCATGCTCACCCTGTTGATGACGGGATCGATTGGCTGCACAACCACAGCAGATCAGAAGGTAGCCGCCAGCAACGAACCGGCAACCGAACGTTACTTTATATTCGATACCATTGTAAGTCTCCGCGTTTACGATGAACGGATGACGTCCCAGCATTTCGATGAGGTAGGCGCACTGCTGGATCGGATCGACCAACGCATGAACCGGCAGCTGGCGGACAGCGAGATTGATCGGGTCAATCAAGCGGCGGGCAAGTCCGAAGTGAGCGTATCCGAGGAAACCTTCAAGGTTGTCCAAACCGCCATCGATTATGCGGCGGCTTCCGGCGGACATTTCGAACCGACCGTAGGCCCGCTTGTAGACCTCTGGGGCATTGGCGGTGAACACCCCGCTGTGCCGGAAGAGGATGAGCTGGATGCTGCCATGAAGCGAATGAACTACAAGGATGTCATTTTGAATCCTGCATCCCATGCCATTCTGCTGAAGAAAGAAGGAATGTCGCTGGATCTGGGGGCCATCGCCAAAGGATATGCAGCGGACGTCATCGCGGATTATTTGCAGCAGCAGGATTTTCATTCGGCCATCATCGATCTTGGGGGCAATATCCTTGCCATGGGCTCGAAACCGAACGGTTCACCGTGGAATATCGGCATCCAGGATCCCGGAGAAAAGCGTGGGCAGCATCTGGGAACACTGAAGGTCGTCAATAAGACAATCGTAACCTCCGGCGTGTACGAGCGCTTCTTCGAAGCAGAAGGGAAGGTGTATCACCATATTCTGAGCCCCTTCACTGGTTATCCGGTCGATAATGACCTGCTCAGCGTAACGATTGTGACCGACACGTCCATGGACGCCGACGCCATGTCAACTTCCGTCTTCTCGCTTGGACTAACGGAAGGACGGCAGTTCGTCGAGAGCCGCGACGATGCCGAAGCCATTTTTGTCACCACCGATCATCAAATCTATCTCACCTCAGGTCTGACCCATGCATTTAAGCTGACCAATGACGATTATCAGCTTGCCGAATAAACTTATGGAAGGAGAAGATCGTATGAAACAGAATCGAGCTGCAAGGTCGGAAACATGGAATGGAGGGTTGTTTCCAGCGGGTACTTCCTCTGTCTATTCACAACCGCATCTCGCTCTGATCCGGGAGATGGCTGAGCCTGTCCGTTTGTTTGCCGGCGATTATCTATACCAGGAGAATGATCCTGCGGATCGGCTGTACTTTGTAAACCGTGGAAGCTTGAAGGTATCCAAGCTGCTGGAAGATGGATTGTCTGCTACCTTATCGCTTCACGTCCCCGGCGATCTGTTCGGTGAACCCGATCCGTTCGGACGAGCCGTTCATCAATTCGAAGCCAAAGCCTTGGAGGATAGTGAGGTCGGAATTGTGCCGCAGGCCGAACTGGATAAAGTCATCCGCACCAACGGGGACTTTGCCGTGGAATATATGGGCTGGATGGCACTCATGCAGCGCACCGCGCAGAGCAAATTACGCGACCTGCTGCTGCATGGTAAATCCGGGGCTCTTTGCTCACTGCTGCTGCGACTGTACAATATGTACGGAACGAGTGGGACAATCAAGGATGGACGATCTATCATTGGCAAGCGGATTACGAATTTGGAAATGGCGGAGATGATTGGCTCCACCCGTGAAAGCGTTAACCGGATATTGAACGAGCTTAAGGATCAAGGCGTGATTTCTACCGAACGGGGACGCATCGTTCTGAATGATCCCGACTATTTACGGAATATCTGCCACTGCGAGGACTGCCCCAAAGAGATTTGCAGAATGTAACGGACGAAAGAAAACAGAAACCTCTCAAGAAGAAACGGAGGCGCTTAAGCATCCCTTTCATCGGAGAGGTTTCATAAATCCTTCGTTCTATTCCGTGTTCATTTCTTTCAGCTTTTAAGTTACTGGCATTCTAACAGCTCTTTCAAACAGCCATCTGGAAAGCTGATCAAAGACCTCCTCTTCCCGATCAACCATTTTATATATTTTCTTCCCTCCCCTTAGAACATAACCTTTTTGATTGATATCCAAAAAATAATCATCTATTTCTCCGTCACGATCACGGTAAAAAATAATGAATGCAAACGTTGGCCCCCCATCATTTCTTATGTTTCTGCTAAAAAACGATCTCGACGATCTCGTATACGAAACGGAGTCTAAAATGCTCATCAATTGATTAAGCTCTTCATTTTGGTCTTCGAATTCGATGAGGTAAGGTATCACGTTAGTTCCTTTCAGGTATAGAAAAGAGATCTTTTCTATTTTAGTAGAATGGGCAATGACGCTTGTAGAAGGCAATCGAACAGAATAATAAATAATCGCCATAGTAGCTGCTAAGAGCACCACTAATACTGCAATTATGATTTTCTTTGCTCTTGGAATAAAATCACTCCTTTCTCTCGTCTCCTCCATTTATTTCATTCATTATTAATCTAACGCTTGATCTAATGACTGGGTTACAAAAGGACAGGACGATCCCCGGCAGCCCATTCCTCCCCCAGTTTCCTGGAGCCCTTACAAAACATCAAACACCACCAGTTTACAAGATGAGGCGCGGAGGCGATGAGATCGTCAAATCAGCTGTCCTGAAGGAATCGAAATTCCCACATGAAAACTGCACTAATTCTCGGTGTATTACGGCTCCGCTTTGCACGCTATGATGGAATTGGTCTAATTGGCTTAAGAGAAGCATGAACTTATCACATGTATAACTGAGAGCGTTTCCATTCCAACTGCATAGAAATGAGGTTTTGCTCCATGAAATATCCATTCCAGAATCCGGATCTTCCGCTGGAAGAACGGGTTAATGATCTTGTATCCCGATTTACCTTGGACGAAAAAATTGAATTAATGTGCCAATACCAGGCGGAAATCCCCCGCCTCGGCGTGCAAAAATATAAGCATGGCACCGAAGGTGCTCACGGCGTGGCATGGCTTGGCGAAGCGACGGTATTTCCGCAAAATACCGGGCTTGCGTGTACCTGGAATCCCGAGCTGATGCGGGAGATCGGATCGGTCATCGCGGACGAAGCCCGCGTCTATTACCAGCGCGACCGGGCCATCAACGGACTGACCATCTGGGCACCCACGGTGGATCTGGAACGCGACCCACGATGGGGACGCACGGAAGAAGCCTACGGGGAAGACCCGCACCTGACCGGGGAACTCTCCACCGGGCTTGTGAAGGGCATGCAGGGAGACCATCCCTTCTACTACAAAACAGTAGCTACCCTGAAGCACTTCTACGGCAATAACAACGAAGTTGACCGCGGCAGCGCCTCGGTAAGCATCGATCCGAGGAACAAACGCGAGTATTATCTGAAGGCTTTCGAGGCACCGTTCCGGGAAGGGAAAGCCGGTTCCATGATGACCGCGTATAACGGCATCAACGGCACGCCGTGCAACCTGAACCATGAAGTGAACGACATCGTCAAACAGGAATGGGGCATGGACGGATTCGTGGTAGGGGACGCGGGTGACGTTCTGGGCACTGTCATGGACCATCAATATGTATCCTCCTATGCAGAGGCCGTTGCCGGCTCCGTTAAAGCCGGTATCGACAGCATTACCGATGATCAGGACATCTCCTTCCGTGCTCTTCGCGACGCATTAGAGCAAGGATTGCTTGAGGAGCAGGATCTGGATCATGCCCTGCGCAATACTTTCCGCGTCCGCTTCCGTCTAGGGGAATTCGATCCGGAAGAACCGAATCCTTACAGCCATGTGCCGGAGTCGAAGCTCTGCGCGCCCGAGCATGCCGAATTATCTCTTCGAGCCGCCCGGGAATCGATCGTCCTCCTGAAAAACGATGGATTACTGCCCTTTAAGCGTGATCAGTTGAAGTCCGCTGCTGTCATCGGTCCCCTGGCTAACGAAGCATTTACGGATTGGTACAGCGGTACGCCTCCATACCGGATAACGCCGCTTCAGGGCGTGCAGGAGAAAATGGGGGAACGCAGCGTCCATTTTCATACGGGATTGGACCAGGTACGTCTTCTTTCTGCTGTTAGCGGCAAATATATCGCCTTATCTTCAGAAGAGAATGGCGGGCTGTTTGCAAGCACGGCTGAGCCCTCCGGAGCGGCGGTGTTCGAGCGGAACGACTGGGGGTGGGGCTCCGTGACGCTTCGGCTCGCCAGTAGCAGCAAATTCGTAACTGAAACCGAGACGGGACTGCAAGCAACGGCCGACGAGGCTCGCGGCTGGTTCGTTAAAGAGGCTTTCAGCTTCGAGGTGTTACCGGATGGAAGCTTTGTAATGAACAATTGGGAGGGCAAACCGATCCTACTGGATAAGCACGGACGGCTTGTGGTAGGCAGCAGCGAAGATGCGGGAACGCCAATGGCCATCGAGACGGTTCAGGACGGCATCGCTGAAGCCGTCGCGGCAGCAGCATCGGCTGAAACCGCCATAGTCTTCGTGGGAAACAGTCCGTTCATTAACGGCAAGGAAACGATCGACCGTCCCGACATCACCCTCCCGCCTACTCAGCAAGCCTTAATTCAGGCGGTCTATGAAGCCAATCCCAATACGGTGGTTGTCATCGTAGGCGGATATCCGTTCGCCGTGAACTGGGAACAGGAGCATGTGCCATCCATCCTCTTTACGTCTCATGCCGGACAGGAGCTGGGTCATGCGGTTGCCGACGTTCTGTACGGAGATTTCAATCCGGGCGGTCGCTTAAATATGACGTGGTATAAGTCAATCGAACAGCTTCCAGACCTCATGGATTACGACATTATCAAAGGGAAACGGACCTATCAATATTTCGACGGGGATGTGCTGTATCCGTTCGGTCATGGTCTCAGCTATTCCCGCTTCCATTACCGTGGTCTGTCGCTAAGCCAGTCGGAAATTACCGCCGATGGTAGCGTAACTGTCAACGTTACCGTCAGGAATGAGGGCACGTTGGCCGGAGATGAGGTGGTTCAGCTGTATGTGAATGCTGATTCCTCCCGCATCATTCGCCCTTCCAAAACGTTGAAAGGCTTCCGTCGCATCCATCTGGCCCCGGGAGCTTCGAAAACGGTAAGCTTTGAGCTCAAAGCGGAGGATCTGGCGTTCTGGGATGTCACCCGGGATCGCTACTGCGTTGAAAAGGGGACTTACACGCTCATGGCTGGACCGTCCTCCAGCCAATTGCCGGAAACCGCAGTCCTTCAAGTCGAAGGTGAGACGATCCCTCCACGCACTCTGCGAGAGCCTGTTCGAGCGGTGAATTATGACGACTACCAGGGTGTCTTCCTGGATGAATGCCGTGAAGGCGGCGAAAGCATTCGTTTAACCGACGAGACGGGATGGATCGCTTTCCATGAAACGGATCTCGGTGATTCCCCGGCAATGTTCGAGGCCAGGGTGAGCGGGCATATCAAGGGCGGCGAAATCGTCATTACGACCGGCAGCCCGGATGGTCCTGCAGCTGGAAGCTGCAAGATTCTGCCGACCGGCGGACGCCAAGCCTGGACTACGGTTCAAGCTCAACTGACAGGATTAACTGGACGAGCCGACGTCTTCCTTATCATTAAAGGCGAAGTGCAAATCAGCTGGTTCCGCATAGCTTAAACCGCCAGCGATCCAGTGATAACCCTCTGTAATATGCTTAATCGATGGTTCTAACGAGCCTGTCAGCGGCTTCTAAACTTACAGATATCCATAGAACATCTGTCCTTCTTTTTATATCGTGGGGCAGATGTTCTTTTTTGTTAGAATGAAATCAATTAACAGTTACGGAGACGGACTCAAACCTTCGCTGCATTACGGCAGCCAAAAAAAAGATGAACCCTTTCTAGGGGTCATTTGTTTATTAGACATAACGCGAAGAAAGGAGTGCCTTGGATTGACGGAACGCGAGTTGTTCGATTCTTATAACAAGGATGTATACCGCACCTGTTACTACATGCTGCGTAACGCGCAAGATGCGGAAGATCTCTGCCACGACGTTTTTGTCACCGTATTTCGTCAGGATTGGAGAAGTGTTGAGCATACACGCGCCTGGATTATGCGCATCGCGATGAACCATTGCTTGAACCTGCTTAGAAGGAATCAGACCCAGCGGGACAAGCAAAGCCAGGTCGAGTGGCTCCACGAGCAGACCACGGCATCGGTTAAATCCGTAGACACCATCATATTGGAAAAAGCAGCGGCGGCGGAATGGGAGAAATTGCTGCGGCAGCTTCCGGATAAGCTAATGGCCGTTGTCACGCTCCGCTATATCGGTGAGCTGTCGATGGCAGAAATCGCTGAAACGTTGAAGATTCCAGTCGGGACGGTTAAATCAAGGCTTCACAAAGCATTGAAAATCATGCGCAAAAAGCTTGAACACCATAACGGCTTTTGGCTGAAGGGAGAGAACCAATTTGGATCGTTTTGAGAACAATCTGAAAAACCAAATGAAAGAGGCGAATAACGTGTCTTATCCGGATTTTGATCGGATGTGGAGCAGCGTCCAGCAGAACGAATTGAAGGTGGCCGGGGGTGAATCGGTTCCACTTCGTCCGCGAAAACGAAAACGTATTGCAATCATCACGGGGCTATCCGTCGCCTTGATGGCTACACCAGTCTATGCAGCCCTGAACTATGATTGGTCCAATCTTCTATCTTACAGGGCCGGTATCCAGACCGCACTAGAGCAGGAGCTTGGCCAGACGATTGAGCAATCGGTTACAAAGGATGGCATCACCTTAACGGTGCACACGGCGTTTATCGATGAGAACCGGACATTCCTGCTCTATAGTTTGAATCCCGGCTCACGGGCTGGTGAGCAATCAGCCTTTGATCATATTGGGCTTAAAGATAAGGAGGGCCAATCCATCGAGGGCCGTTACTCCCATCAATGGAATGAGGAGCTAGGCGTATTCCAAGGTTATTTTGAGACCGATTGGGTCGCTGACGGCCAGATGGCGGATATTGAGTTTGCCATGGAGAATATCCATTTTACCGGCGATGGAAAACAGTCCATCAACTACGACCCTAGTAACTCCAATACACAGGTATTCCCTATCCAGAAAGATGGCATTGACAGCGTGAGCCTGCAGTCATTCGATCAATCCGATGGAAATGTCCTGCTTCGAACGGCCATTACGTATACGGATCCCGAGATGAGCAGTAGAGGCTGGGTGCGAGTAGAGGCCATCAATGACAAGAGTGAGATTATCAAGGAAACCGAGCCTTCCTTTAATGGAACCCCGGGTGCAGCTGGAGAATTTGTAAATCAGCAAATATTCGAGTCCGACCAGTTGCTTGCAGAAGGTACTGCTTTCCAGCTTGCTTATGATCGCACACTTGAGTCCGCAGAGGGTACTTGGAGCTTAAATATGGCCCTGTCCAAGAAACAAATGGATAATGGAACGTTTAAGGAAACGCTGAATATCCCTGTAGATCAGGTCCCTGGCGGAACGAAGATCCATGAAATGATCGTTACGCCAACCCAAGTCCGGTTGATCCTGACCCATGAAGAAAAATACACGCAGGTTCCTTACATGGAATACCAACTGGATATAGGCGGAACGCTATTGAACGGAAATATATGGTCTGTTCAGGGACAACACAATAAAACGGAGCTGCGATTTGAAATGACCGGACTGAATGCGGCCTCCCTGGCGAACCAGCCTGTGTCCCTGATCGCCAAGCACCGCGTCGATGCATATGATGGAGACAAGAGTCCGATCCGCTTGACCGATATTTCGGCTAAGCATCAGACCATAACGACCAGCATTGCGGGTTATCAGATCACATGGATCTATTACATGAAGGAGAATAACCTCTATGTGGAATCCTCCAGCGCAGATCCGGCGTTCGGAGGCGTTAACCAAACCTATTATCTTGACGGCAACGACCGGAACTATGGAATGCCAGCCATGACTAGCCTGTTCGGCGATGACAACAATAAACATATGGACGTGTATGAGAATTTCGACAAGACCGAGCTTGAGGTGTATATTTCGAAGTATGCCACTCATAAGCGAGACGATGTCCTGCGCGTCCAGCTTAAGGCCGGAAAATAACATATACAACGTTATAAACGACAAAGAAACCCTCTGGATGAACATGAACGCTGCCCGGAACGGCGCTTCTGCCAAGAAGCGCCCATCTTTTTCGGTCTTTCGTTCTCCACCTTTGAAGGGTTTCTTTCTTTTTCCGTTGGACATGTCACAATTCTGCACGGCCAACTGTCATATGGGTGAACATCAAAAATCATACCAAAAAGGGGAACTGAATATGGAACTGCGAATGAATTACCGATCGGCCAATCCCGAAGCCTTCAAAACCCTGCTTGCCCTGGAGCAAGCGGCCCAACAAAGCGGACTCGATCACAAACTGTACGAGATCATTAAGCTCCGGGCATCCCAGATCAACGGCTGCTCCTACTGCGTGGATATGCATTCCAAGGATCTGCTATCCATGGGCGAAAGCGTGGATCGCCTCCTCCTTCTGCCGATGTGGCGGGAAGTCCCGATATATTCCGACGAGGAACGGGCCGTCATCGAATTGACGGAGTGCGTGACTAAGCTATCCGAGGCCGGTGTTCCTACAGAGGTATACGAACGCGTGCGCAAGCATTTTGACGAGAAGCAATTCGTCGATCTGATCATGGCTATCACAACGATCAATGCCTGGAACCGGATCGGTGTCGCTACAGGTCTGTTCCCGGGCTGTTTTGATTAAACAGCTGTAATTTATCCGGATTCACCACAAGAAAAATCCGACTGATGCGGGATAAGTCGGGTTCCCATTCTACCGTCAGCACCATGGAGACCCTGCCGTCCCGCTTCAGCAATAAACCGGGCTCCCCGTTTACGGTGACGGGTTCAAATCCTTCTCGAAACGAGCCTTTGGCAGATAACCCCTCGAAGAAAGCACGTACCCGTTCCACGCCCAGTATCGGATTGATGGCTGCCTTTGCTTTGCCGCCGCCATCCGATAGCAGCGTAACCTCCTCCTTCAGGAAAGACAACAGTGGCTTAAAATTGCCCATATCGGACGCCCGCAGGAATGCTTCAACGAAGCGTTCCTGCGTTTCCGTCCGGACATTTACTCCCTTTGGCCTCTCCGTGGCCTGCCCCATTTTCTGCTTGGCACGGCTGAAGGTCTTGCGGCAGCTGATCTCCGTCTTTCCAAGCATCTCCGCTATGATCGGATATTCAAGCCCCAGCGTATCCTTGGCGATATAAATGGCACGTTCCAGCGGCGTTAACCGTTGAAGCAGCACCAGGTAGGCATAACCAATCGTTTCGCGGCGTTCCGCAGGATCGGACCGCGTCAGCATGTCATAGTCCGGCATCGGCTCCGGCAGCCAGGGACCGGTATACGTTTCGCGCTGGCGTCTGGACGATTTCAACAGATTGATGCAGCGGTTCGTTGTCATTTTGGCCAAATATGCCTTCTCGTTCAGTACTTCTCCCCGATCCATCTGCACGAATTGGGAGAAAACATCCTGCACAATGTCCTCTGCATCCGCCACACTCCCCAGCATCCGATAGGCCAGGCTGAACATCATCGGCTTGTATTCGGTATAGATTTGATCCAATAACATCAGGCACACCTTCTTATTCTGTATATTCTCTAGCATGAAAGCTACACCACTTATAAGACAAACGGGATATACCACCTGTGACATCATGAAGACGTTATTCTCTACTCTACCCCATATGCCAAGATTTCCGTAAGGGTCAGTTGAAAGAAGAATCCCAGGGTCAGTGGACATTAAATTCGTTATCCAATGTGTAGATTATGTCAACGTTCGATATATCTATCGACATTTGGGTAATTTTTAAATAACATATGGAATGGCCTAACTACTGCGATAAAAGGTTTAAGAGATTAGAAAGTAGGTAAAACATGAAAAAGTCCACCCCTTTACGTCGCGTCGAACTCGGTTATTTTCTGCTGATTGCTCTCGCCATGGTCCAGCAGTTGTTCATATTCTGGAACATCTATGTAAACCAAAGTTTTACTTTCACGGAATTCCTGTTCAGCGTCGGTACACTGGGCGCCTTATTGATCGGCTTCTTTCTTCCGGTAGGCGTTTCGACGGTTACGGTGTTTGTGTATTTGGTCACTTATTTCGTATGGTTGTCCACTCTGGCCCCGGTCAATGCACTCACACTCTCCTGGATTCTGCTGCTGCCCGCCAATACCACGATTGCTGTCTTCATCAAGCTGGCTCTGGTACGAAGCCGAAGGTTCATAAGGCGTCTCGAGCAATTGAGGAAAACCAACCCGGATATCGACATCGACACCTCTCTTGGCAGCAAGGATGCTTTCGAAGATACGCTGGTGAAACAAGCCAATCTGGCCAATCGATATTCGGATCAGTACAGCTTCTGCATCATGATGTTTAAGCTCGATTTCCTCCCCCTGACCAGGGAAAACGTCGGAGCCCACCGCTTTGCCAAGCTGATTATGGAACTGTCAAGCACGATTCAGCAGCAGATTCGTTATGAGGACTATAAATTCTCCATTGGAGAAGGACGCTTTATCATTCTGTGCCCGCTCACCAAGCCGGAATATCTCAAAAGCCTTATGGAGCGCATCAAAGTCGCCATGATGAACGTCCCCTTCCGTGACAAGAAAGGCATGTCCCTCAAGCTTGTGGTCCGCGCCGGCGGCCTCGTATTTCAGAAGGAGCAATTTAGCCGATACGAAAATATCGATGACGTCATCTCTGCATTAGAACGGAATACCGAAACCGACCTCATCGGGGAATATATTTAATGAAGTTAAGTTACCATCATCAATCAAAAGGAGGCTTGCAGCCGATGTCGTATACCAGCTGGTTTATCCCTCTGTGCATCGGGGTCAGCATCGTGTTCTCCATCGCCATCGTTATTCTGACGATTGCCACCTTAAGCTTCCGTTCGAAAGTCAAACGAAAATATGATCGGGGGAGGTTCAGTGACTGACTTTTTCCTGGTCATCTCCATTATCAGTATATGGATTGCCGTGCTGGAATCGATCATTATCATGGCGGGGGCCATCGTGTTCATTCATAAACAAAACCGGAAGAAGCTGGTGAATCCGAGCAATCTGGAGGATTTCCCCACCGTGACGGTCATGGTGCCCGCGCATAACGAGGAACTGGTCATCCAGGCAACGGTCGAGCACATTCTGCAGATGAATTACCCTCACCACAAAATGCAACTGATTGTCATCGCCGACAATTGCAAGGATCATACGGCCGAGCGGTTAAAAGCGCTCAAAGCGAATGAGCGTTACCGGGACCGCGACTTTCTTATTCTGGAGAGAACCGGAACCGGCGGCAAATCAGGTGCCCTAAACGACGCGCTCAAGCAGGCAACGGGAGAATGGATCTGTGTCTACGACGCGGATGCCGCACCCGAGAAAAATGCCCTGTTGTTCCTGACGCAGAAGGCGATGGAGCAGCCCGAACGCTACGGGGCCGTCTTCGGACGCAACAAGGCCCGAAACCGCGGACAGAATTTCCTGTCCCGCTGCATCAATCTGGAGCTGGTGACCATTCAGCGCGTGCATCATACCGGGTTATGGCAGCTGTTTAAACTGGGGACCATTCCGGGCACGAACTTTATCGTGAAAACCGCGCTCATTCAGGACATCGGCGGATGGGATGAGCATGCCATCACCGAAGATACCGCAATTTCATTCGAGATCCTGACGAAAGGGCAGTTGATTGCGCTGGCTCCCCAAGCCGAAGCTTATCAGCAGGAGCCCGAGGATCTGAAGGTGTACATGAAGCAGCGCGAACGCTGGGCCAAAGGCAACTACAGCGTTGTCACGGACAATATTCATCATCTGTTTGACCGGACCAGCTGGCGGATTAAGCTGCATGTGCTGTATTACGCGGCCAGTTACTTCTGGTTTATGATTGCCATCATCATCTCGGATATCATTTTTGTCGCCAACATCGTGTATCAGATCATCGCGCTGTTTAATCCTGCCGTCGTCTCACCTTTCCGGTTTGAGGGCGATGTATATATGTATCTCATCATTGCTTGGGCCTTAATGTATTACATTTACGTCCTGCAGATTAACCTGGCGCTCGCAACGGACATTGGCCAGAGCAACACGCGCAACTTCATTCTCTCCTGCGTGTCCTACTTCACCTACTCTCAGCTGTTCCTCGTCATATCTATTAAGGCCTTCTACTCCTTGATCGTGGATAAAATCACGGGCAGGGAATCCAAGTGGTACAAGACGGAGCGGTTTGGATAAAGGCCCCCTCACGCAACTGTGTTTAATACAAAGAAGGGATCACCATGACATGACGATCCCTTCTTTGTATTATTATGCTCACCATACTGTGTAAAGTCGTTACACAGTCACGGCAATTTAATATTCTCTCAGCTTCTTCTGCTCATGACGAAGTTTTTCAGGTGTCACGTCATTTCCGTCGGGATCCACGATGCTTAATCCCGAAAAGGTGCTTAGCACCTGTCCGCGAATTTCACGCAGATAGTCCGTGCGCAAAACTTGCTGTTCGGCTTTTTCCGCGGCAGTAAGTACCCCCTCCCGCTGTTTTTTAGCCAATTCATTAATCCGGGTTAAGCTTTTGATCATGATATCCCTCTTTTCCATTTGATTTTCATTTATCTTAATATAAAGATATAACAATATAAGATGTTTGTCAACCCCGCCAACTTTCGCTTCCGGAAGGGTTTAATTTGTGATTTTTTCCCTACCCAAAGCCTCTTCATTTCCTTAAACTTGGTGTTTAAGGTTTATTTATTTACAAATCGTGGTTATTGTTAGTATTGAAACCTTTGTGTTCGCAGCATAATAAAAAAAGCAGGTCCTCATCCCTTAGGAAAAATTACTTATGCCTTTCTGCCAGAACTTGAAATATAATAGAGGAACTTAACTTTAATCAACTGGGGGAACATCTATGAAATCTCAGCTCAACAACCCAGCTTCAACGGGGAAAAATGATCGTTTTTCCTCTGCTGGATTTATTCTGGCCGCGATCGGGAGCTCTGTCGGCCTCGGAAACATGTGGAAGTTTCCTTACATTACGGGAGAACACGGCGGCGCAGCTTTCTTCCTGCTCTTTATTATCTGTCTCATCGTGATCGGTCTGCCCGTCCTGTTGGCCGAGCTTGCCATCGGACGAGCTGGCCGCGGGAGTGCTGCAACTTCCTTCGTTAAAGCGGGCGGACCGAAAGTCTTCGGTCATCTTGGATTGCTCCAGGTCATTGCACCGTTTCTCATTCTGACCTTCTATGTTATTGTGGCAGGCTGGACGCTACATTATGCGGTCATGTCGTTTAGCGGCAATCTGTACAACAATACCGATTTCGGTGGTCAATTTACTACGTTTACGGAAGGCTACATGCCGATTATATGGCAATTCGCCGCTATTATTATTACCGGATGGGTTGTAGCTAAAGGAATTTCCGGAGGGATCGAGAAATTCAACAAGGTTCTGATTCCGGGCCTAATCATTCTGTTGATCGTACTAATGATCCGTGCGGTAACCTTGCCAGGAGCTGGCGCGGGCGTTTCCTTCTTCTTGAATCCTGACTTCTCGAAGCTGAGCCCGGAAGCAGCGCTGGTCGCGCTGGGTCATGCCTTCTTCTCCCTCTCGCTGGGGATGGGGATTCTGTTGACCTACGGCGCTTATGTGGATAAGCGACAATCGCTAGGTCCAGCAACCCTTGCCATCGGCGCGGGTGACCTGATTTATGCGTTTATTGCCGGGCTCATTATATTCCCGACAACCGCTTCTTTCGGGATTGAACCGAATGCCGGACCTTCTCTTGTCTTCATTGCCTTGCCAGCTGCCTTCTCGGCCATGCCGCTGGGTTCTTTTTTCGGGGGATTGTTCTTTATTCTTCTAGCCATCGCCGCATTAACATCTTCCGTCTCATTGCTGGAGGTCCCAACCTCGTATGTCATGGACCGCTGGCATTGGGGACGGACTAAAGCCGTAATCGCCATTAGCGTACTGGTTATGCTGATCGGTCTACCCTCCGCGTTGTCATTCGGCATCGTACCTGGGCTTTCCGATATCGGTGGCAAAAACTTCTTCGATTGGCTGGATTTCATCACATCCAATATTCTGCTTCCGGTCGGGGGTCTGATCACCACTCTCTTTGCAGGATACTTCTGGAAGAAGGCGGCAGATGCCGCTGGCCTGAAAGCCGGCTGGTTCCGGGTATGGCTATTCATGCTCCGTTATATCGCGCCAGTACTCGTATTTTTGGTGCTGCTTCATACCACGGGTGTGATCAAGTTCGATTAATTGTAGCCGAGGCAATCTCATCGTCACACAGGGCGAATGGGGTTGCCTTTTTTATCCGGATTTAATTGCGCTCCCGCATCACCATCTAGAAAAATTTCAGTAAAAAGGGTTGAGCAAGTAATGAGTTTTGAGTATGTATTTGGTGTTGGATTAACCTTCATTCAATGCCTCCTACTGTTTTTCTGGGCATATTGGATGCTCATCAGTCTCTTTGGCTTTGGAAAACCAAAGAGACTCAAGGAATATAAACCTTTGAAAAGATTTCTTCTCATGATTCCTGCGCACAACGAAGAAGCGGTTATCGGACACCTTGTCGAGAACCTTCATAAAATGGACTACCCGAGGGAGCTCTATGAAGTGTGCGTTATTGCTGATGGATGTAAAGATAAAACTAGTGAAATCGCTAGAAAACTTGGTGCTATCGTTATTGAACATACCTACCTGCCAGGAGAACAAAAGGGAAAGCCTTATGGAATTAAATACGCCATTGAGCAGTATGGAGATAGGTTAATCGATGATTTTGACGGTATCGCCTTCTTCGATGCCGACAACCTGGTCTCATTGAACTATTTAAGGGAAATGAATAACCACTTGTTGAACGGGGATCAATTAATACAATGTTACCTGGATTCTAAGAACCCCAATGACAACTGGGTGACAATAGGTTACTCCGTAAGCTACATTTTCATGAACCGCTCTTGGCAGCTTGCTAAGTCCAGATTAGGCTTAGGTAACGCGATCGGTGGAACTGGTTTCTGCGTAGACACGACTCTGTTCAAAACCATCGGTTGGACCGCTCGTTCCTTAACAGAAGACCTTGAGTTTACGATGCAGTGTTTGCTTGAAGGGGTACCAGCTAAATGGTGTCATTTTGCGCGCGTGTACGATGAGAAGCCGGAAAGTTTCAAGTCTTCCTGCATTCAACGTCTCCGATGGGCAAGAGGGCATTGGGATGTTTGCTTTAAATACGCTCACAGATTAATTTGGAGATTCATTAGCAAGCTAGACTTCAAAGCTTTTGATGGTTTTATGTACCTTATTAATCCTGGCAAGATTGTTTTAAGTGCTGCAACAGGTCTCCTTATTTTCATGTCCATTGCTACCGACTTATTAGAGGCTCATCATTTGATTCCTTGGCAAGTTTGGATGATATGTTTGTTATTCCAATTCATTTACGTAGGGTACGCACAGTTTCTTGATTCGAAAAATAAAGTAAGCATCTTCCGGAACTATGTGTACCTGTACTTCTTCAATCTAACTTACGTACCACTGTTCCTTTGGTCACTCATTACAATGAAGAACGTAAATTGGAATCCTACAAAGCATACACGAGCTATACATTTGAGCGATATTGAAGTAGAAGATTAGAGTGGAATTATTTAGATGTGACTACGATTTATTTCGGTTATTTCGCTAACAGCTGCTATTTCCCGAGAAATAATGACATATGATTTAGACGAAAGCTTGAGATTTATATGGATAGTTCTGCAAAACAAAATTGTTTACGCGCAATTAAGTGGATAGTATAACCTACAGTCGTTTAATTCCTTCCAACCCTCTAGTTAATATGTCAATATATAAAATAATTATAAATGTTATATCGGATTCCTGCAGTCTCCACATCATGTCTAATCCATTCATTCAGAAGTTCAAACAAACCATGCACTCACCTATTCATGAGCGCATGGTTTGTATTTGTTCTTCTATAGTGGAATAAGCATAAGAATACTTTTATTACTATATCCGGTTCGATTCCGTGTTCGGCTACGCACCGTCTTCGAAACCAAAATTCAATTCCGCGATATAGCGGTATCAGGTGAATTACGTTATATCGTGCTATACATGCATATGTGGCTGCGCGTCACCGCACAGAAGTTTAGACAAAGTTTGCTGGTTATTTCTTTACAGGCCCGGTAGATGCTCCAGCCACCAATTCCGCCGGCAATTGCTTCTCAACTGCTACATCATCGTGATTCATGATGCCCAATACCGTCTCGATCGCCAGCCTGCCCATCTCTTCCTCGTTCTGCCGCATATGGGTAAACAAATAACCCTCGCCGATATTTAGCTGCGGACTGTCGAAGCATATGATGGATACGTCCTCCGGCACCCGCAGACCGAGGCGCTCTGCCGCAACCTTGGCTAGCAAAGCAATGTTATATTCGATCGCAAAAAAGGCAGTAATCGACGGGTGATCCTGCAAATGCTGCACGATCCGCTGGATTTCGCGTTCAATATTGCTCTCGTGGAAGGCATTGGGCAAAGTGGCCGTCACGTCGCTAATCCAGATTTCCTTATCAAACGCGATGCCCCGGGCGGCATGAGCCTGCACGAACCCTTCAATCCGTTCTTCAACCGCTGTCGTATCTCTCGGTGGAGGAGACAGCAGAGAAATATGACGGTGACCCAAATCGAATAAATGCTCCACCGCCTGCACGGCTGCCCCAAGATTATCTGTACTGATGGAAGCCGCTGCGACTCCCTTCAGCTTGCGATCAATCAGAACAAGCGGGAAACGGGCAATAACCATCTTCAATATTTCGGCATTGAAATATTCCCCCTGGGCGGGAAATACGATGAGTCCGTTCACGCCGAGATTACGCAGCTTCTGAATGGATAATTCCTCATTATCCTGGTCTCCAAATGTTCTGCGCAGTACCAGAAAACAGTCATTGTCCCTGGAATACTGCTCCATGCTGTAGATAAGACGCGTTCCATAGCTTGAAGAAAAGTCTGTAATGACGAGGCCGATCATCTTCTCCCGGCTGGCCGCTGCAGCATCTGTGCTCTCTGAGGAGAGAGGTTCCCTGTGTACCACAGGCTCATCCGGATCAGCTACGAACGATCCCTTGCCCGGCTTGCGTACAATCACGCCTTCGGCCGCCAGCAGATCCAATGCTTTTTTGCTTGTGATTCGACTAACTCCGTATTCATCCGCGAGTTCCTTCTCCGAAGGGACTTTATCGCCTATCCGAAAAATATGGGTTGAGATCTTTCGCTTCATCTCATTAAAAATTTGTTCATACATCGGCTTCGTGGAAGCTGCATCTTTCAAATTGATATCCCTCCAACGGTACTCCAAAACCTACTAATTTATATAACAATATAACATGATATGTTTAAATTGTCCATGTTGAACGAATACCGCTTACAAATTAAATACAATCGGAACAGTCCCAACCATGACAAAACAGCGCCGCAGGATAGTCTTTCGCCGGAAAGACTATCCTGCGGCGCTGTTCTCTGTCGACTACCTATTCCATTTGCCGGTACTGGATGTACCCGCTCAAGCAGAGCACGCTAATAAGCCTGACCGGCTGAGCTGTTCTATTCCTTCACGGCCCCCAGAACGATTCCGTGGATTAAGTAACGCTGCAGAAACGGATAGATGAGCAGAATTGGAATCATGGAAACCAGAATTTTGGCTGAGTTCAGGGTCGTGTTGGAAATTTTATTGAATTGCTGCAGCTGTTCGACCGAGAGATTCTGCATCTGGTCGCGCGTCAGACTGAGCTGCTGCAGATAGGTTTGAAGCGGTATTTTTTCGCTGTCATTGATCAGGATGATTCCGTCAAAGAAGTTGTTCCAGTGACCGACGATGACAAACAGGGTAATGGTTGCCAGACTGGGCATGGAAATCGGGATAAAGATCTTGAGCAGGATTTTCAACGGACCGGCACCATCAATGAATGCGGCCTCCTCTAGCTCCTTCGGAATGCCCTTGAAGAAGTTCATCAGGAGAATCACGTTGAAGACAGGAACCGCACCCGGCAGAACCAGTGCCCAGATGCTGTTGATCAACCCCAGCTTGCTGATCACCATATACCAGGGAACGATCCCGCCGCTGAAGAGCATCGTAAACACGATAATCCACATATATTTATTTCTCGATCGGAACTGCGTGACGCTCCGCGACAATGGATAGGCCATGAGGATGGTCAATATCATGTTGATCGCGCCCCCAAGCAGCACCCGTTCCACGGATATTAGAAACGCCTTCCAAAACTTCGTGTCATTCAGTATCTGCCCGTAGGATGAGAAATTCAGCTCCACCGGAAAAAAGTAGACCTTGCCAGCATTAACAGCCGTGCTGCTGCTGACAGACACCATAATCGTATTGACGATGGGGGCCAGCGACACAAATGTAATCAGAACGAGCGCGAGCATAATCATCAGGCGGGATAGCCTTGAGCCCAGCGTTTTGGATTGAATCATGCTAACCCTCCTAGAAAATCCTGTACCCCGCATACCTCGAGGCCAGCCTGTAGGATATAACGATCAGAATAAAGCTAATGACCGATTTCATCAGTCCGATCGCCGTTGCGAACGAATACTGCATATTGATCAGACCCATGCGGTACACAAACGTATCGATAATATCACCCGTCTCATATACCAGCGGATTATACAGGTTGAACACCTGGTCAAATCCCGCATTCAGCACATTGCCGAGGCTCAGCGTGCCCAGCAGGATGATCGTCGGAAACATGCCCGGCAGTGTGATATTCAGCGTCTGTTTCCAGCGGCTCGCGCCGTCCATGGCGGCGGATTCATACAAAGCCGGGTTAATCGCCGTCAATGCAGCCAAATACACAATCGTCCCGTAGCCGAATTCCTTCCAGGTATCCGTCACGATGAGCAGCGGCCTGAACCAGTCGTTGCTTGCCAGAAACATGATCCGCTCCAGCCCCAGAAGCTCAAGGAAATTGTTAATCATGCCGTCAAAGGAAAAGATCATGGTCAGCATCGTACCCAGGACCACCCATGACATAAAATGCGGCAAATACACGATGGTTTGAATCGTGCTTTTGAAGAGCTTCAGA
Source organism: Paenibacillus sp. FSL F4-0100 (assembly GCF_037993005.1). Classification (NCBI taxonomy): domain Bacteria; kingdom Bacillati; phylum Bacillota; class Bacilli; order Caryophanales; family Paenibacillaceae; genus Paenibacillus; species Paenibacillus sp. FSL F4-0100. The sequence continues at coordinate 488,187 of NZ_CP150303.1, read as the reverse complement.
CGCACCTCATTAAGCAGCAGGGCGAACACAATCGGTACAATCAATCCGAGAACAATCTTCCCGACCGCGATGACCAGCGTATTCACAAAAATCTGTTTGGCATCCGGCAGTTGAAACATATACGTGAAATTGTCGAGCCCTGCCCATGCGGAGCCGAGTATCCCTTTTGCTGGGATGAACTTCTGAAAAGCCATAACCACCCCGAACATCGGCACAATCGAGAAAATGAACAGCATGGCCATGCCGGGCAGCAGCATCGCATGATAGGTCATTTCGTCAAAGGTTCTTCGTTTCTTTTTCCTCCGGTATCGTACTTCCCGCTCTGGATTGACGGTTGTTTCCACTTGCGCCATCGTCCGCTCCACCTCCATCATGTCCCTGTCAGGACAGACCTTATCGAATTAAAAGCCCGCGCGGATGACCACCAAGAGCCCTCCGCGCCAAGGCTCATGCTTTCCTTATCTGCTGCTCATCTGGTTGACCTCTTCCGTAATCTCATCGCCGCCGGTACGCTTCCAGGTGCCCACGAACTTATCGAATTCATCTACGGGGGCTTGGCCCATGATGATTTTCAGTATCGTCTCCTCTTCGAGCTTTTGGAGGTTGGCCCACTTCAGCTTCATCGTCTCGGTGGTTCCGTAGAAGCCGGCAGGAATCACTTCCAGATTCGGATTGTTCGCTTCGCGCTGACCCTCGATACGGGAGAGGTATTCACCATAGGTGTTCACATCGACGGCATTGCCTTTCTCCTTAAACTCCTGATACGCCTTGAAGGACACCACCCGGTCCTCCTGAACGGCCGAAGCATCACCGGATTGATCCGCCTTCATCAGATCGTCGTAATAACGCTTCAACACGTCGTCATAATCCACTTGCATCGGAATTTGCGTCGGATCATTGTTCCAACGGCTGGCATCAGTCAGCATCTCGTCCGGATGCTCTTTCTTGTAGTTGATTGCATCATCCGTTAAGGAGTACAGGAAATCTGTTGTCAGATTGACCGACTTCATGATCGCTTCGGGATGGGCAAAATCCTTCTTCACCACAACGATACCGCCGCCCACCGGATCCTGACGGATCGTCTTGAATTTGCCGTTCTCGTCTATCGGTGCCGATACGGCAACCCAGACAGCATTGGGATCTTGCTTGATCGAGTCCTTGTAGTTGGTGTATCCGATCCACCATGGATTAAACAGCATGCCTACCTGACCGTTGATCACAAGCGCTTCCTTCTCTTCATTCGAACGGACGGCGAACTGTTTATCAATCAAACCTTCCTTGTACATGGCGCTCAGCTCCGTCAGCGCTTGCTTCATCTCGGGCTGGACCGATCCATATACAACCTGGCCGTCCTTCTCGATCCAGTTCATCGGAAAGGCGCCATGCGCAGCGAATACCGGCGTAAAGTTCATGGCATTGGAATCCATCACCATTCCGACCGTCTTGCCTGTTCCCGAGGCGTCCTTTTCCACGAATGTTCTGGCGAGGTTCCATACATCCTCGACGGATTCCGGCATCTTCGCGCCGACTTTATCCACCCAGTCCTTCCGAACCCACAGCAGCTGGTGCTGGTTGCCGATATTCGTCATCGGAAGGCCCATGATTTTACCGTCGACCTTCACCTGGTTCAGCAGCAAGTCGCCATAGGAAGCGTAGATATTCTTGACCCCGTCGGATGCGGTCTTCTCGTACACCTCCGTCATATCGGCAATCAGGTCATTATCCACCAGTTGGTTGAAAATATCGCGGCTGACCAGCATAACGTCCGGCAGATCGCCCGTTGTCATCGATAGCGAGAGCTTCTGATCCATATCATCCGTCTCCCAAGCCACTTTGGCTTTCACATTCACCCGGTCCTCCACGTAACGGGTAGCCAAATTGTCCTCAATCGTATCGCCTGATGGCAGGTTGTTCACATGATTGGTATTCCGGCCGATCGTAAATTCCACCGGCGTCTCATATTTTCCGTAAGGCTCATAATCCTGCTCTAAAATTTCCGGCTGCGCGTTATCACTCTTGCCCCCGCCGCAGCCGCTGAATACGGCCAGCATCATACAGCTGAGCAGCAGAGAAGCCATCTTTCTGCGTTTGTTCATCCTGTCATCCCCTTTTTCTCGTTTTGGTTGATAATCAAATTGTATGCGGTTTCAAAATTGGCGTATATGCAACATTTTTCGGATATGTATCACTTTTTTCATGACCTTCTTTTCCGACCTCAAACACAAAAAAAGCGGCCGCTGCAGCACCGCTTTCATTACCAACGCTATGGCCGGAATAGCATCCACTCTGTTCATGAGGCAGGAATGACCATCGATACTTCCGTTCCGCTGCCTGGCTCGCTATGAATATCGAGTCCGTAATCCAGACCGTAGTACAGCTTGATCCGGTCATTCACGTTCCGAACGCCGCACCCGCCATTCTCCCCGGTTAACAAGCGTGCCGCCTGTACTGGAGTCATGCCCACCCCGTTATCGCTAACGGTGAACCTAATGCCCTCTCCGACCCGGCTGACCCCAATGTGAATTCGACAATCGACCGCACCTGCCTCCACGAATCCGTGCTTGATGGCATTCTCCACGATCGGCTGCAAAATAAAATGAATGACCTCGGTATGTAACACTCCCTCGTCAATATGGTAATCCACGTCAAACCGGCCATCGTTCATGATGAGCTGCAAGTCCAGGTAGGCCTTGATATGCTGCATCTCATCATTGATCGTGGCCATTTGCCTCCCCTGATTCAATGTCGTTCTATAGAATCGGGCCAATGCCGATACCATATAACTCGTTTCGATATCTGCCTTCTTCTCGGACCTCCAACGGATAAAGGAGAGCGTATTGTACAAGAAGTGCGGATTGATCTGATTGACCAGCTTGTTATACTCGCTTTCCCTTTTGGCGATTTCGGCTTGATACACCTGGGAAATGAGGCTGTTGATTCGTTTCAGCATTTTGCCGATGCCATTGGTCAGCTCGCCGAATTCGTCCCTCGATGAGCTCTGGATGATCACATCGAGATTGTTCTGTTCCACCTTGTCCACCTTGTTCTTGATATGGATAATTCGTCGCGTAAAGTTGTTGGAGATCACATAAATGAGCAGGAAAGTAATGATCAAGCTGAGGATAATGACAAACAACGTAATTTGAAAAATACCCAGCGCATTTGCATACGCATTCGTATTCAGCAGATTGTAGTGAATCGTCCACCCATTGTTGGCAAGCGACCGACTTAGGATCAGACCGCTCGGCTCTCCACTCTCCAAACCGGCTGAAGCATCCGCCTCCTTGCTCACCTTGAATATCACACGATGCTCAGCATCCTCGATATGAACCGCCACATGCTCCGACAGCTTGTCCAGGTCTGCAAAAATGCTGTCATGCTGAATGGAAATGACCATGAAATTGCTGTCCTTCGGATTGCTGATCAATTCCTGAACGAGATAAAGCTTCTCCCCGTCCACAATCCAGCGCCTGCCCCGAAATCCATCGTACCAAGATTTGCTCTTGAGATCCCCGATCGGCAAAATATTGTCGCGAATCCCCAGCAGCTCACCGGAGGTATAAAAGGTAATGGCCTCAATATCCTCGTCCATCAGCCGGATGTTCGAGATCAACGACTCCAGTATGTCACGGAAATCCAGGTACATGTTAAAATAGTTCTCTTCGTAGTCCTTAATGAAAATTTGGGATAAATCCCGATTCAGCACCATGAACTCGCTCAGCGTATTGTACCGGTTAATCTTGTAATCCATAATGTTCGCCACCTGCTCCAGGCTGGCTTCGGCCTCGCTCCGCAGTTCCTTCATCTGAATGCGGTAGGACTGAATGAAGGAGAGCAGCCCGAGCAGAAGAATGGGAATGAGTGCAATCACCAAGTGGGACAGCAGCAGCTTGTTGCGGAACCTGATATCATTGAACTTGTTCTTGATCCATCCGATCATGGAGCACCCCGCACTCTCTGTACTGTAAGGGACTGACGCCGAACTTGCTTTTGAACAGCTTGGCAAAATACGAATGGTTATCGATGCCAACCGCTCCGGCGATATCATTTACCTTCATATTGGAGTTCAGGAGCAGATGGCTTGCCCGTCGCAAGCGGTAATCGGTTAAATACTTCGAGAAGTTCTCGCCGGTCTCTTTCTTGAACAAAATACTCAAATACCCCGGGGACAGGTATACATCGTGGGCTGCATCCGACAACGAAATGTCCCGCTGGTAATGATCCTTCACATAATCCTTGACCTGAAGGATGACCTTGGATTCCACCGTCTCCTGCTCAAGATCCCCACCATAGGGACTGATCTGCGTAATATCCTCCATCACCTCCAGAAACTCCTCCCTGACCAGCGGCTTCAGCAAGTAATTTACCACGCCCAGCCGGATGGCGCTGCGGGCATATTCAAATTCGTCATAACCGCTGCAGATGACAATCTTTAGATCCTGCTGCATCTTTCGGGCTTGTTTGCTTAGCGCAAGTCCGTCCATCAGAGGCATTCTGACATCGGTGATGAGGATATCAATCGCGTTCTGAACCAGAATCCGCTCCGCGCTCATTCCGTTCTCGGCTTCCAGTACTTGAAAGGGAAAGCGGTACTGAGAGATCAAATCCTTAATGCCTTCTCTTTGAACGGACTCATCGTCAACAACAAGAACATTAAACATCATGAAATCTCCTTTGCTTGTGAAAGTATGAGGCTAATATAGGAAAATATAGGTTGTTATAAATGGTATGCCTGTTATGTCGTAGTATATCATAGATTTCCGAAAGGGCTTTCAATTTAACCCTCAAATTCAACGAATGGATCTTCCTGATCACTCGACACGAAAAAAGATCCCTCCTCCGTTTTACACGGATTGAGGGACCTTTATTTTAGATGAGAATCGTCGAAATGCCCCTCGTTCAAGGGGCATTTCTCTTGCTGGCTTACACCTGGACTGATTCCACTGCCCAGATTATATGCGTTTCTGTGCTCTCCAGGCGTTGACCGTCCAGCTCGATAACAATGTTCCACCCCTGAGGGTTGCGAACGATTACTGTCCGTCCATTCCCCGCTTGTTGTGGCGCTATGGAAATATCCAGCTCGGCTTCGCCTACCCGAAGATTGCTCAGGCTGCATTCACGATCATGCCACGAGGTTGGAAGCTGCGGCTTGATATAAACCGTCTTCTCAAACGCGTTTGGTGTCACACCGAAGAAATGGCGGATAACCGGAACCGTGAGGGCATATAATGTCCACGCCTGCACCACGCAGCCGTAATCCGGCGACATCTCGGAAAAAGAACCCGGAAGCACCTTCGAGAAGGTCCCCAGCATTCTGCGCAGCAGCGCCAGCGCCTCGTCCGGATGGCCGTTGGCCGCTTCCGCTACCGCGTGAACCCCCGTCGAGATGGTCATCGTGCCCTGCTTGTAGATCCCCCCAAGATAGGTGCCATGCTCCCCGATAAACACATCGGAACGCATGGTTTGAAGCGCCCTCTCGGCCTTCTCCGGATCGGCAATGCCCGTCTCCATCGGCGTCACGATGACCCAGTTCTTGTTAAGCGGCCAGCCCCGGTCAGCCTTCGCATCTTTAGCTTCGGCCAGCATTTGCTCCAGGTATTCGCGATACCCCTGAATGCCTTCCTTCTCTGAGAGGGATACCATATAGTCCACCTTTGGCTCAATATCGCCTCTGGTCGCAACGGCGTCAGCGTATAATCCCTCCGACTCACACCAATACACTTCATTGATCGCGCGTACTGCCCGGTCCGCGAGCTGACCATACTTCTCCGCGTTTTCTTCCTCGCCGAGATGCCTGCTCATATCGACCATCGCCCGCAGAGCCTGGGCGGTGTACACGGCACTGTCGATCAGTTCCATGTTCAGACCGGCAATCTCAATGATGCCGTAACCTGACGGGAACAGATCGCCGTCCGGATCCATTTCATGCAGCAGCCAGTCTACGCCCTTTACGCAATAGCGGTAATGACGGCGCAGCAGTTCTTCATCTCCTGTCCAGCGGAACAGCTCCCATACAAAAGCGATGTAATGGGCCGTTTCCTGGGTGTTGCCCGGATTCGACACCGCCCCCATGGTCGTGATCTCGTGCACGATTCTGCCATTGCCATTGGCTTCCTCCGATTTTTCAAGCAAAAGGTTCAGCGTATCCTTTGCAAGCTGCGCATCCCCGATAGCAAGCACCCCTTGAAGGGAATAGGTATTGTCACATCCGAACCACCACGGATAGGTAGGTCCGCCGGCAGTCAAGCCGCGTCCGATCCCGTCCACCTTTTGCACAAGCCACTGATTGTTCAATTTGGCCCACGTAAAGGCTTCATTCAGCAAGTCCTCGCCGGCGATTTTCAGTTTGGCCCGGTTAGCGACCTCTTCATATATAACCTTTTTCTCGTCAAAAAGAGCCTCATGCGAAGAGACAAGCTTGTCATATACCGCTTCGCTCTCTTCCTGGGATTGATAGGAGCCGGCCACAAATAAGCGGAATTGCAATGTCTCCTTCTCCCGGAGCTCAATCACTTCGCTCCGGAAGGCTACACCCGTCCCGTTTCCAGCGGTGAACTCGGGCCCATATAGAGACGGCCCCGTCTCAACCACGCTGCCCGGCAGATCCGAACCGATCTGGACATACCAGTCATGTGCACTGTCTTTCACGGTGACTTTCCGATCCGAGCTGAGGATCACCTCATCCTGCTCGCCATCGGTTATGCCGATTTCATCGGAGAACCAGACGGGGCGAAGATCGGTGCGAGCCAGCAGCTCCAGCTTCAGGCGGGTCGTACCTTTTCCATAGGACAGCAGTTTATAATCCGCCACGAATCCTTTTTCCAGCTCGGGTGCGAATTGCGTGCGCTCCAATTGAACCGGAATATGGCCCAGCCCGTGATCGTATTGAAACCGGCTGCCCCAAGGCTCATTCGTAAAGCCGTCCGATCTCGACCAAACCGAGATATTCCGGTCCAGATCCGTAATTCTCAGCCAGAAGCCGTCCAGCAGCTTGATCGGGTGCAGCCACACCCCGCCCATCTCATTGGCAATATGATGTCCGAAATCCGGGAAATATCCGTCCTGGGTTCCACAGATTTTAATATACTCACTGGCATTATAGTATAAATTGAAAGGATGTCTGCTACTTAATCCTGTAGTTTTTGGCATGTCAGCCTCCTAACGCATCGTCAACTGATCAGCCCTTGATGGCTGAAGAGATGGAAATGCCTTCGATGAAATATTTTTGTGCCAAGAAAAATACGATTAATGCCGGCAGCATAATCAGAATCGTTGCCGCCATCAGCATGTTCCATTCGACATTGTACAATCCCTTGAACATGGAAAGTCCCAGAGCCAGCGTATATTTATCGCTGGAATTCAGGTAAATAAGCGGTCCTTGGAAATCATTCCATACGCCCATGAAGGTAAAGATCGATACCGCAATCAGCGGTGCCACGGACAGCGGCAGAACGATGCGCGTAAAGATCTGGAACCGGTTGGCACCATCCACGAAGGCCGACTCATCCAGGTCCCGCGGTATGCCGCGCATGAACTGGCGAATGAGGAATATATTAAATGCGCCACCGCCAAAAAACGCAGGGATGATGAGAGGCAGGAAAGTATCCACCCAGCCGATTTCCTTGAACATGATGAACATCGGAATCATCGTAACCTGCGAAGGCAGCATCATGGTTGCAAGCAAAACCAGAAACAGCATGCGTTTCCCTTTGAAATTAAATCTCGCGAATCCGTAAGCACAGATAGCCGAAGATAATACGGTTCCGATCAAAACCGGAATCAGAATAATGAGGGTATTGCCCAGAAATTTGAAGAATGGAACGGCTTGCACGGCATCTCGGTAATTGGTCCAGTGCCACACGGTGGGGAAGAAATTATCTTTAAACACCTCAGCCGGTGACTTCAATGACGTGAAGAAGGTCCACAGTAAAGGCACAATGACGATAAGAGCCCCGGCAATGAGCGCCAGCATGGATAGGATATGCGGCACGTTGATACGACGCTTGGCAGATTGATTCATGAATGACGCCTCCTTTAATCCTTATCATCGTCGCCCTGATAATACACCCACATGGACGAGCTTCGAATGACAATCAGTGTGAATACAAGAATGATGACAAACAAGATCCAGGACAAGGCGGAGGCATACCCCATCTCGTAATCCTGAAAGGCCTTATTATAGAGATACAGATTATAGAACAAAGTAGAATTCAGCGGTCCTCCGTTGGTCATGACAAAAGCCTGGGTGAAGTATTGGAACCCGCCGATAATCCCCATGATCAAATTGAAAAATACCGTTGGCGATATCATCGGCAGCGTAATGCTGAAGAACCGGCGGAAACGGCCGGCACCGTCCAGCTCAGCCGCTTCATGCATGTCCTCCGGCACGCTTTGCAGACCCGACAGATAAATAATGATCGTGTTGCCGACGCCCCAGATCCCCATGACGATGAGCGCTCCGAGAGCATAGGATGGATCTTGAAGCCAAGCGGGTCCCTGGATGCCAAACCAGCCAAGCGCTTTGTTCAGAATCCCATACTCGGGGTTGAATATCATCACCCACATCATCGATACCGCAACCGCAGGAATGACGGACGGCATGAAATAGATCAATCGGAACACTTTCATGCCGCGGCTGCGCATATTGAGCAGTACCGCAATCAAGAGGGACACAATCTGGTAGAGTGGCACAGATACCAAAGCAAAGATAAAAGTTACTTTTAATGATTGATAGAACAATTCGTCATGGAAAATCGCCTTGAAGTTGTCCAGCCCAACCCACTCGATCGATTGCACTCCCGTTATAATGTCCCATTTGCTGAAGGCTAGCAGCAACGAGAACAGCATCGGTCCAATCGTAAACAGCAGAAGTCCCAGAAGCCATGGCATGATGTATAAGTAGCCGGCCCAATCCGATTTAGACTTTCGCATAACAAGCCTCCTTGATGAAGCAGGTAAAGCGCATTCGTCATGCGCTTCACCTGTCGTTTTTACTTGATTTTGCTATCGACGTTTTTCGCAGCTTCATCCAGGGCGCCCTTCACGTCCTGTTGTTTCAGCAAAATCTTCTCTATGGCTTTGTTGAATTCCTCAACAAAAATGGGGCCATGGGTAGAGCGCAATGTGACCGGTTTCTTCGCATAATCCATCATCTCGATAACCGGCTTGTCTGACACTTCCTTTGCTTTCACTTCTTCAAGTTCCACTACGGTTGCAGGAAGAACCTTGCCATTCTCGGAGCGAAGCTTCTGTGCTTCCGTTCCGGACAACCATTTCAACAGCTCATACGCTTCCTGCTTGTGTTTGCCGTTTGCATTGATAGCCCAGCCTGCACTTGCGATAATGCTGCTCCGTGTACCATCCTCGCCTGTCGGAATCAGGGCTGATCCGTATTCCACATCCGATTTATCCAGATCGCCCTTCACCCAGCGGCCGGTGACCATCATGGCCAGTTTGTCCGTCATGAACATGGAGGAGTCTCCACCAAGGGTCTCGGCATCCTGAGGCGTAGGCGATACGCGGTCTTCGCCTTGGGACAGGGATACGTATTTTTCAATAGCGGCTACCGTCTTCTCACCATTCATGAATCCTTCGGCTTGCGTTCCGTCTTCATTCGCTATATCCGTGCCATGATCCCACAGATACGTGTAAATCGGATATTCCCATTTGCCGGCATTGAAACCGAATTCGGTATACTTATTGCCTTCCTTCTTGGTCAGCTTCTTGGAAGTTTCGATCAGTTGGTCCCAAGTCCAATTATCGGACGGATACTCCATGCCCGCTTCATCAAACATGCGCTTGTTGTACCAGAGCGCAAGCGGATTGAAATCCTTCGGCAGGTAGTACTGTTTGCCATTGATATTCATGTTGTCGATCAGATCCTTCTGGAAGATATCCAGACTGAAACCACTGTCCTTGCTCAAGTATTCATCCAGCGGCTCAACAACGCCTTTTTCAACATATTTGAAATAATCGCCTTCACCGATCAGGAATACGTCGGGTGCTTGCCCGGCTGCAAGCGAAGTCGTCAATTTGGTGCCGTAACCTTCACTCGGAATCGGCTCGAATTTCACCTGGATATCCGGGTGTGCTTTATTGAATTCATCAGCGAGCTGCTGTTCGTTCGCACCGGAGCTCACATCGCCCCAGACGGTGAATGTAAGGTTAACTTTCTCTCCGGCCGCGCCTTTGTCCGAGCTGCCACCGTTACCGCCGCAAGCGGATAATGCCAACGCAGCGATGATGACCATGCTGAGCATGGTTGACCATTTCCAATTCTTTTTCATTGAATGACCCTCCTGAATATTCAATATTGGATTTGAAGCTCTTTCGAGAATTTGATGGTGTTGCCGTGGAACACCAGCTGCAGTTCCTGCTCCGAATTCGTAGTCAGCGTCAGCCTCTCACGGTCGATGTGCACTTCCAGGCGCTGCCCCTGCCAGTATAGCGGGAAGGAAAGCTCCTCCCAGGCTTCAGGCAGATTTGGATTCATGTGCAGCTCCCCGCCCAGCATGCGGACGCCTGCGAACCCGAGCACCACACATTCCCATATGCCGCCAAGTGACGCGGAGTGTATGCCGGCATCTGAGGAGTACATGTACGGCCCCAAGTCAATTTTCGAAGCTCGTTCGAACAATTGATATGCCAGATCCCCATCGCCAAAATCGTTCGCCAGAATGCTATGTGTAGACATCGACAGCGAGGAATCATGCAGCGTCTTCGGCTCGTAATAATCGTAATTGGCTTTCTTCACTTCCGGAGAGAACTGATCCTCCAGCAGGAAGAAAAGCATCATAATATCAGCCTGTTTGGATACCTGCATTTCTCCAACCTGATCCAGGTTGTAATCGTCAAAGATGCTGCCTACCTTGCTCTGTTGTTTATAAGGAGTTAAATCAATGAGTTTCTTCTGCAAGTAGGTGTCATCCTGCGGGATAATGCCATCTTGGTTCGGCTGTGGCAAGTAGATCTGATGGAACTTATTCTGCCACTCATTCATGGCCTGCTCCAGCCCCAGCTTCCCGTTCAGCGACTGGAATAACTTCGCATCCGATGTTTGTAGACTCTCGTAGTATTCCATGGCCAACCGGATATTAAAGGAAGCCATGTAATTGGTGAACGCATTGTTATCCACATGCTCCTTGTACTCATCCGGCCCCACAACCTCATTGATTTCATATATCGCCTTGCTTTCATTCCATTCCAGACGGCTCGCCCAGAATTTAGCGGTATCAAATATCATTTCGTAGCCGCAACGATCCATAAAGTCCTGATCACCGGTCGCTTTGTAATAGTGCCACACGGCGTAAGCGACATCGGACGTAATATGCTGTTCAATAAATCCGGACCATATCTTGATCTGTTTGCCTGTGACAATATCCACCTGACCCCACTCCGGCGTGACCTCGCCATCGCTTGGCCATGCTGCTTCCCATGGATACATCGCGCCTGCAAAGCCATTTTCAACTGCCTTTGCCCTAGCGCCTTCCAGACCGAGATATCGATATTCAAGCAAGGATCGCGCAACCTCGGGTTTCGTATAAATATAGAATGGCAAAATAAAAATTTCCGTATCCCAGAAAGAGTGACCCTTATATCCCTCTCCGCTGAGCCCCTTGGCGCCGATTCCCATCCGCCGGTCATGTGCCGGAGTCATGATAACCAGATGGTATATGGCAAACCGGACTGCCAACTGATCAAAGGAATTGGAGGATTGGATCGAGATGTTGTATTGCTCCCACACCTTGCTCCAGGCCAACCGATGCTCTTCAAAAAGCCGGTCGTATCCGGCAGAATGGAACGCTTTCAATTCAGCGAGTGCATGCTGCCGAATGTCTTCCAGGCTTGTTCCTTCCGCAAATTCACTGTCACGGCTAGTGAATACCGTCGCCATTTTCTCAAATTCAAAGCACTCCCCTGCTGCAACATCAAGTGCATAGGAGACGGCAACCTTACGTCGGTCGATATCCATTTTGGGAGCAACATCCAGCACTTGCTGGTTTAACTTAAGACGATGGGCCACACCATGGATGAAATCCACCTTGGACTCGGTTGTCGTCTGAATCAGCTCCAGGAAGGTCTTATCGAAAATCCGCTTCTCTCCTTCGTGAAAATGCTGACTTCCGCTGTTGCTCACCTGGCCGTCAATCCCGGAGTTAATGACCAGTGTTATGCCCTCGTTCAGAGGAGTTATGCTTACCTTCAGGCCGATCTGATGCAGCTTGGCCAGCGATACATAGCGCTTGAACTCAAATCGAATTCTTTTCCCTTGGTATTCCCAGATAAAGCTCCGAACGAGCTCGGCATCGCGAATGTTCAGCATTCTCTCGTATTCGGCAACCATTCCACGCTCCAAGGAGAACCTTGTACCGTCAATCCGAATATCCAGACGCGTCATATCGGCCGTATTCGGAAGCTCCGTCACTTCGAATTCATCGAATTTATTGAAGGTTCCGTTCACAAACAGATTTCTCTTCTCCCCGATATACGACTCATCCGCAGCTGATCGAAGCCCCATATATCCATTCCCTAGCGACATGATCGCTTCACACTTGCCTAAAGCCAGCGGATTGAATTGCACTTCGGAAAATGACCATTTCTTCAACTCTTCAGACTGTACCTCGTTGCAGCTCAGCATGTTGTTATCCTCTCCATTTGTTGTATTTTTCTCTATTTTTGTAAGCGATACCTAAATCGTTTTCGATCTTTTCAAAAAAGAACCGAAAACGATTTCGGAATGAGCCTAAAATAAAAGCCTTCCTAATGCGAAAACGTTTTCGATAACATTATTGCACCATTATTGTCTCCCTGTCAACAATTTCGAATGAAAGAATTTTATGATAGCCGGGAGTCTGATTCTCCAGCATCTTGATCACTTCCTCAAATGCCGAATAGCCGATTTTTGTAAAATCTTGTCGAACCGTGGACAATCTAGGTGTCGTATAACTGGAGAGCACAATATCATCAAAGCCCATGATGGAGATGTCCTCAGGAATTCGGATGTTCAGTTCGCGGCAGCGCGTCATAAATCCGATCGCCATCAGATCACTGGATATAAAAACAGCCGATAAATTCGGATGACGCTGCAAATAAGGTTCGGCCGCTTCGTACGCCACCTGCTCGCTAAAATCCGCTTCAATGACCCTGTTCAAATCATAAATCAGGCCTGCTCCTTCCAGTGCTTCCCTGAACCCCTGAAGTCGCTGAATGCTGACAGCCGCAAAGCTATGTCCGTTAATCATGCCGATCTCACGGTGCCCTTTGCCGATTAAATATTCCACCGCTTTTCTGGCAGCACCCACGTTATCCGTTATCACCGAACCGGTATGGGGACCGACAATATCAGCATCTATCACCATGCATGGAAATTCACTGTTTACCAATTCTTCAAAATAGGGGTCCGTGGTACGAAGCCCGGAAATTACGACGCCAGCGATCTTATTCTCCTTGCAGAACTGCCAATACGATTTATCCTGCTGTTCGGACAAGCTCCGCGTATATATGACCACCTCATATTGATAATGCTGGGCTGCAGCATAGACGCCGGTCATGATTTGGAACATGACACCGTCCTTGCCGTTCGCCTGTTCAAAGTTCGATATGATAAGCGCAATAGTCTTGGTGACCTTGTGCTTTAGGTTTTTGGCCAGACGGTTCGGAAAATAGTTCAATTCCTGCGCGGCCTTCATGACCTTTTGTTTCGTGGTTTCGCTTACATCCGAATAGCCATTCAGCGTCTTGGAAACGGCTGATATCGAAACGTTCGCCAGCTTGGCCACATCTTTGATTGACACCATATATATCACCACTACCATTCATTAGATTCACATACTATTGTATCCGTTACCAGTAAAATAGCAACAAAACTCCTGCAACAAAGAAGAAATAAGCTATTGAGTATCATACAAAAAGTGTAAAGAACTCCGACCTTCTTGGAGGCAGGTATCATGCATTGATCACCACGACCATTGCCAATCCTATACTCATATTCTGAATTCAGTGGGGTGGGATGTGAGAATATGTACCTTCAACAACATAACGGACACCTTCACGGTGCCCGTTATTCTTATGATCTGTATCTATTCCATTTATTTTTCATCGAAGGGTCACGATCTCTTCTGTTTTGTGATTATGTTCGTACATCCAGACCTTAATCTCATCGATATCCATCGGCTTTCCGTAATAATAACCTTGCATGACGTGGCAGCCAAGTCCGGTCAAAAAGTCGATATGCTCCTTGTTCTCGACACCTTCCGCGATTACATCTAGATTCAAATTCTCTGCCATAAGAACGATGGCGTTGACAATGGCGCGTTTGCTGGGCGTGTCCAAATCATTGGTGAACTGGCGGTCCAGCTTTAAAGCATCAATCGGAATCCGGTCCAATAGACCAATCGAGGAATAACCGGTTCCGAAATCATCCATGGAGACCTTAACCCCCAAGGACCTGATATTCCCAAGCTGGCGGATAATATCATTCACATCATGCAGCACCATGGACTCTGCTATTTCCAGTTCTAACAAGCGAGGCTCCAAATTCGCCTGATCCAGAACGTTTTGAATAAGCTCAAGCAGATTGTCACCATGAAATAAACGAATCGATAAATTTACCGAAACCGGCTGGACAATTCCTCTCTCCTGCCAAATTCTGCACTGTTTGCATGCTTCCTCAAGCGTCCATCGGGTCATTGGTATAATCAGCCCCGTCTCTTCGGCAATCGGAATGAATTCAAGTGGCGATATCACGCCTAATCTGGGATGCTTCCAGCGAAGCAGCGCCTCGAATCCGACCAAGCGATCACTTTGCACATTCCATTTGGGCTGATATACAATGAAGAACTCCTTCAGCTCAAACGCTCGTTGCAGGTCCTTCTCCAATTCCATTTTGCGAACCTCTTGAAGACCCATCTCCTCGTCATAGAGGCATTGCTGGTTCTTGCCCAGTCCCTTCGCTTTATACATTGCGGTATCCGCATTCTTCAGCAGCGTCGTACGGTCAGAGCTATGGACGGAACCGATGCTGATTCCGATACTTGCCGTCACGTACAATTCGTTGCCGTCGATATGGTACACGTTTTTTATTTGTTGAAGTATATCGTCGGCTAAGCGCTGGGCATAATTCGGGTCGCTTTGCTTCAAAATAACCAGAAATTCGTCCCCGCCGATCCGGAATACCTGCTGGCCGCCTCGAATGAATTGACGCAGTCGCTTACCCACTTCCTGAACCAGCAAATCCCCGACATTATGGCCCAGCGTATCGTTGATGGCCTTAAATTGGTCCAAATCCAGAAACAGGATCGTAATCTTCTCTGTTTCGGGATTCGCCCCAAAGAACCGGTTCATCTCATTGCGGTTAGGCAATCCCGTGATCGTATCCTGATAGGCCAGCTTTTCCAGCACATGCCGATCAAAGAACATCGCTCCCCAGGATATCAGCAGGATGGCAAAAATCGTGACCGTCACACAGTACAGAAGAAAGGAATCAACAGACTGCGGTTGATGCGCCATCATGCCGGCATGAGCCTCGAACCGCGCGGCTTTCATGCCTGTATAATGCATTCCGCACACGGCAAATCCCATGACGACCGCCGAGCCCCACTTAAGAAAGCTGGACTTGGAATGGTTGCGAAAACGGAGAAACAATAATAAGGCCGCATAGGAAGCTGCCAGCGCAATGATGGCGGACAATGCCCACATGCCGGGATCATAACGGATTTCGGCGTGTACAATCATGGCCTCCATTCCCATGTAATGCATCGTTACGATGCCGCTTCCCATAATGAAACCGCCAATGGCGATCTTGGACCAGTTAATGCTTTTGGGCATGGTGATATAAAACGCGATGAAGGAGGAAATCACGCTGGCCAGCATCGACATGATGGTCAGAAAGGCATCATACTTCACGTTCATATTCATGTGCATCGCCAGCATGCCGACAAAATGCATGGACCAAATGCCGCTTCCCATGACCATGGCGCCACCGCAAAGCCAATAAAACTTGGATTTGCCGTTCGCATCCGAAATTTTAGAGGTAATATTCAAAGCCGAGTATGAAGCAAGTATAGCAATCGCAATTGAAAGCCCAACAATATATAAGTTATAATTGCCTTCCATCTGAGCTGTACACACTCCTTTTGTGAGTAATCCTTAGGTCCTATGAAGATCATACGTTTCCTAATGGACAAACGTTTCTATTAATTCATGGGTGACTCGTCCCGCTGCATATCAGAAATTGATAATCCTTATATTCACGGCCTCCCCAGCCCTACACCCTATCCATTATTATATCTATAGTAACTATTCAATTTCTCGACAAACATAGAAATTGCTAAAATCGCCCGGATTTTAATGAGTCTAAAGAACTAAATATTCTGCGGATATCTAGGCTTTTCCTCTACCCTATGGAAATTATGAGCGACAACAATCTATTTCAAAAAATAAAAAAGCTACGGACCCTTATTAGGTCAGCAGCTTTTATTTTGTCTGTCCTCAAGGTGTAATTACCTTCGATTTCCCATTCAAGTACTTCTCGCCCCATTCACAGATTTGATCAAGGATCGGTTGCAGCGAAACGCCCATTTCACTCAGCTCGTACACGACCTTAGGCGGCACTTGATTAAAGACCGTTCGCGTGATAATCCCATCCTCCTCCAGCTCCCGCAGCGTCTGGGTTAACATTTTCTGCGTAATATCCGGCATCTGCTTCTTAATTTCACTCGTTCGCTTGGGTCCATAACTTAAGTGGCACAGCACAATGACCTTCCACTTGCCGCCGATTACATCCATAGTTGCCTCGGACGGAATATTGTATTGTCGCTCCCCATTCATAAGATCTTCTCTCCTTTTCGAACGTAAGTCGCATAGGACGGATAACAGGCACCTTGGGGTACTAATGATACTTTTAGGTACCTATAGAACCATTAAGTGCGTACTTCCTTTCCGTCATTATATGTTACATAATCCCCTTATACCAGAGCTTAAGCATAAAAATTGGAGGTGAAATGGCATGCAGCGTATATACATTGCCGGAGGTTATGGCGTAATCGGGAGTGCCGTTGCCCGGCATATCCGAACGATCAATCAAGATGCCAAGATTATACTCGCCGGAAGGCATCCCGAGAAGGGGAGCTTACTAGTACAAGAACTAGGAAACGCCCGTACCGCTTTTTTAGATATCCGCCAGGGTCTGTCTCCAACAGAGCTGGAACAAGCCGACCTTATCGTTTCTACCATCCAGGATCCGGCCGACCTCCTCATGCAAGAGGCCCTTGCAAAAGGAATTGCGCATATCGGGATCACCAAGCTTGCCGACGAACTGACACCTATTCTATTCGCCATGCAAAGCCATCCCCCTCAAGCACCGATTGTGCCTCTGGGACATTCGCAAGCGGGAATCCTGACCTTGGTCGCGTATCAGGAGGCGAAGTCTTTCCGAAGCATCCAATCGATCGGCTTGGCGGGTCACTATGATGAACGCGATCCAATGGGGCCTATGACGCTTGAGGAAACCGAGGGATTTATCAACCGTGCCCTCATCCGGGAAAACGGGATATGGAAATGGGTTGAGGCTACGAAGTATCCGAGAAGCATAAGTCTTTCAAACGGTTCCCGGGTAGAGGGCCATCCCATGAGTTTATTGGATGTTCCAAGCCTCGCTGCTGTTACGGGAGCGCCTAATATTCGATTCGATTTCGCCATTCATGACTCTATAGGGACACGGGCTGGAGGCACGGCCTCTCAAGACCTCTACATTGATCTTGAAGGTGTTCTTCTTGACGGCCGTTCCGCGAAACGGAGAATCACGTTGACCGATCCGAAGGGACAGGCGCATTTTACGGCCCTCGGTATCCTCCTTTCCATTGAGCGTATTCTGGGCTGGGATGGCTCACCTCCTGCTCCCGGAGGCTTCTATCTACCTGAAACGCTGGTTCCTCTTGTAACTGCAATGACACGTATTGAACAATTTGGCATTCAAATTCGAAGAGAAGAAAGAGACGGTGAACCCTCATGAAGGTATTAACGGTTGTTACGCATCCACGCGAAAATTCCTTTACATTTGCAATTACCGAGAAGTTTGTACAAGGGCTTCGGGACTCCGGGCATGAAGCGGAGATTCTGGACCTCCACCGCATCGGTTTCGATCCGGTCCTGTGGGAGGCAGACGAACCTGATTGGTCTAATCCTACCAAGATCTATTCTCCTGAAGTAGAAGCTGAAATTGCACGAATGAAGGAACACGACGCGCTGGCCTATATCTTCCCGGTGTGGTGGTACGGAATCCCGGCCATGCTGAAAGGGTATATCGACCGTGTCTGGAATCATGGCTTCGCTTACGGCGGCGGCTCAAAGCTTCATCACCAACAGGTATTATGGCTGGCGCTCGCGGGAGCTTCGGAAGATCATTTTGCCAAGCGGGGCTATGATCAGATGTTATCCCTTTCCCTCAATATTGGAATGGCCGACTACTCCGGAATCAAGAATTCCCGTGTGGAATTCTTCTATGATACGTTGGAGGGTAGACAGGAGCATATGGAGAGTTTGCTCGAGCGTGCTTATCAGCTGGGATTGCATTATGCGGACTCTGGAGTAAGCGTGAAATGACTGATTCTTTAAGATTGAAACATTTCAGTCCATTTTACCGTACATATATACAATGAAAAAATAACGGACAGAGAGGAGTGCAGTCGATGATGCCGCAAGGAACGTCTTTTGGCGGAGGATTTGATTTTATGTTTACGCTGGTTCCCATTCTGATTGGAATTGTATTCGTGATTGTGATTGTGGGCTTCATCTCTAATGGCGCCCGTTATGTTAAGAACGCCAAGTCGCCTCGCACGTCCGAGTTTGCCCGGGTTGTCTCCAAACGTATGGACGTCCGTCACCACACCAATCATCACAACGGGGATAACAGCATGATCCATTCCAGCAATTCATCCCGAACGTATTACTACATCACCCTCGAATTTGATAATGGAGACCGGAAAGAATTCCTCGATGTCAAAAATCTGTATGGCCTTGTTGTGGAGGGAGACACCGGCTATGCCGCCATTCAGGGCGATTGGATCGTCGCTTTTGAGCGGGATGTACAGCCGCAGTCGTAACTAAACGCCATAAGGCATACGGCGAAAATAGATGCAGCACGTACTCATAATATTGCATTGTATGATCCCTTAAGAACAGAACAGCCTTAGTCCGCGATGAAACCTGGACTAAGGCTGTTGTTGGATTCGCTTAAAAGATTAACATAAAAGCGTACCCATTACGCATTGCTGCTCGTTTCGATGGGTTCATTCACTTCGATCAGTTCAACAACGGCCTCACTCTTCAACGTATTACCGATGGTGCAGGCGCGTTCTACGACAGATTTCAGCTTCTCCTTGTACGCTGCCTCCAGGGTTGGCGGCAGCGAGACAAACACGTTGAAGTGCGAGAATTTATTGCTTTTATCTTCTGCCTTTACCGATGAAACTTCAATATGAATAGAGGATTTATCATAATCCACGCCGTCGTAATCCATTATTTTTTGGAGAGATATGGACACGCATAGCGCCAAGGACGCTTCCAGCAGCTCTCTCGGAGACAAGCCGCCCTCCAGATTCGGTCCATGATTTCCGACGAGCTGAAACCCCGCCTCATTGAATATCCGATCCTGGCCCTCTACGATTTTTAACGTTGTCATGTTCTTAGCCTCTTTTCTTTTAGTCTTCGTTTCAGGATGAACGGCTCTCATCAACCAGATGGCAAGCTACCTTCTGGTTGGGCCGAACTTCTCTTAAAGTCGGAACTTCTGCCTTACAGACATCCGTTGCATAGGGACAGCGCGTATGAAAAACACAACCGCTCGGCGGTGATAAGGGGGACGGGATTTCCCCCCGCAACATGATCCGATCCTTTAATCGGCTGTGGGAAAAGTCGGGCACTGCCGAGAACAGCGCCTTCGTATAGGGATGCAAGGGCTCATGGAATAGATCATCCGTTAAAGCTTCTTCCACGATTTTTCCGAGATACATAATGCCGATCCGATCGGAAATATACCGAACCACGCTGATATCATGCGTAATAAATAATAGCGTTAATTTCAATTCCCGCTGCAGACGTTTGAGCATATTCAAAATTTGCGACTGAATGGAGACGTCCAGTGCCGAGACCGGCTCGTCGCATACGATAATCTTCGGATTCATGATAAGCGCGCGCGCCAAGCCCAGACGCTGGCGTTGACCGCCCGAAAATTCATGGGGAAAACGGAAATAATGCTCCGGCTGCAGGCCCACGGTTTTCAAGATGCGAAAGACTTTTTCCTGACGCTCTGCCTTGTCTCCCATTTTATGAATAATCAGGGGCTCCTCCAGAATTCGGCCGATTCTTTTCCTCGGGTTAAGCGATGAGAACGGATCTTGAAAAACAAGCTGTACGTCCTTGCGGAATTTCCGGATTTCCTCCCTCGACATCGTAGCCAAATCCCGGTCCCGGTATAAAACCTGACCTTGGCTTGCCGGGGTTAACCCTAAGATCGTACGCCCTGTGGTGGTTTTACCCGAACCGGATTCTCCAACAAGTCCGTATGTCTCTCCCTCTCTTAATTGAAAAGAAACATCCGTTACGGCTTTCACATATCCCTTGGCGCCCCGTAACTTACCGAAAGATCCGTACACCGGAAACTGCTTGTGAAGGGAGCTTACTTTTAAAATCGAATGATCAGCTGCTTGTTCCAACGGTTGTCTCCCTCCCTTTCGGCTCGTTTATAGCCTCGTAATGCCAGCACTTCACACGATGATCGGTATGGGCCATTCTCATCGGCGGCTCTGAGGTACGGCATAACTCGTCGGCATAAGGACATCGTGTAGAAAAGCCGCAGCCCTGCGGTATATCCGTCAGAGACGGCACCGTTCCCTCAATGACATGGAGTTCATCGTCTCTGTCCCCTTCCAGCTTGGGGATGGATTGGATCAGCCCCTGCGTATAAGGATGGAGCGGCGTATGAAACAACTGCTCCGTGGGAGCTTCCTCCACGATCTGCCCCAAGTACATCACCTTCACGCCCGTACAAATTTCCGATACGACACCCAGATCATGCGTTATGAACAGCACGCCCATGCCCATTTTGCGATTCAAGTCGGCGATCAGCTCCAGAATCTGCGCCTGAATCGTTACGTCGAGCGCGGTTGTCGGTTCATCCGCAATCAACAGGTTCGGCTCACAGGAGAGCGCCATGGCAATCATCGCCCGCTGCTGCATTCCTCCCGACAGCTGATGGGGATATTCATCCACCCTCACTTCCGGAGATGGAATACCCGTCATCCGTAGGATCTCAATAGCTTGTTGACGAGCTTCTTTCTTAGACTTTTTCTGATGGAGGCGTATGGCTTCCTCGATTTGATTACCAATCGTATATACGGGACTTAGGGACGTAAGCGGGTCCTGAAAAACCATGGAGATTTTGTCGCCGCGGACCGCCCGTAATTTAGAAGGCGAGAGAGACAGCAGGTCCTGCTTCTCAAATAGGATCTCTCCCTCGTACTCGATCGCATCCGTATGGTCCAGCAGTCTTATGATCGATTGGGACATTACGCTCTTTCCGCTGCCGGATTCCCCGACAATACCAATGATATCGCCTTTATTCATGGAAAAACTGACTCCGTTCACGGCCGTCACTTTCCCCCGCTCGGTATGAAAATGCGTTTTTAGATTTTTCACTTCCAATAGAGGTTCGCTATTCATGAAAGTACCTCCAGCTTTATATTCATGACTTTCTCAACTTTTGCTTCACGCGAGGATCCAGCCAATCACGCAGTCCGTCGCCCAGCAAATTCAAGCTGAGGACAGACAGAACAAGCGTTGCTCCTGGAAATACAACCATCCACCATGCCTTGTAAATGACAAGCTTGCTCGCCTGCAGAATGTTCCCCCAGCTGGCTTCAGGCGCAGGAATGCCCGCTCCGAGAAAGCTTAGCGCGGCCTCGGATATAATGGCTTCGGCAAATACGAAGGTAGCCTGCACCAGTAGCGGAGATAGCGTATTGGGCACGATGTGCTGCCATATGATGCGCGTGGAGCTTGCCCCCTGGACATGCATCGCCTCGATGTAAGTTTGCTCGCGTACCACCAGCGCGGCCGAGCGAACGACCCGGGCAATATTCGGCGTAAACACGATGGTTAGCGCCGTGATGACATTAATGGCTGATGCGCCGAGTGCAGCCATTAAGGCAATGGCCAGCAAAATACCCGGAATCGCAATCAACCCGTCACAGATGCGCATAAGAATATGATCCAATGTTTTGTAATAGGTCGCATAGACGCCGATCACGAGCCCTAGAGTCGAGGACAGCAGTGCAACCGCCAGTCCTACGCTAATCGATACCCTTGCACCGTACAGAAGCCTCGTTAACAAATCCCGGCCAAATTCGTCGGTACCCAGCCAATGCTCGGCCCCCGGCGGCGTTAAACGGTCCACCACCTTCATGTCATACGGGCCGTAGGATGTAAATAAAGGCCCTAGCATGGCCAGCATCACCAGAACGATAAAGATGGTCGCCCCGATCAAAAGCCCATAGTTCGACCTCAGTCGGCGATATCCTAGTGCACGCTGCTCTTTTTTCAGCTTTTTACTGACTTGAGCGACGTATTCTTTTTCCTGAACAGTTGCCATCCAATCACACCTCTTTTATTTGCGTTCCAAACGAACACGCGGATCAACCGCTCCATAAAGCAAGTCGATGATTAAGTTGATGGTGACGTACATAAGCGTAACTACAAGCACCACGCCTTGGATCACCGCGAAGTCCCTTCTGGCAATGGAATTCAAGATCAATTGACCCAATCCGGGAATATTGAATATCGCCTCCACGACCACGGCCCCTGTCACCAACGTGCCAAACGTTTGTCCAATGACGGTCAGAATGGGCAGAAACGCGCTCCGAAACGCATGTTTGAACAGCACCTTCATTTCATGCAAGCCTTTGGATCTGGCTGTCTTGATGAAATTCAAATTCAGCACTTCCAGCATGGACGAACGGGTCATCCGCGTAATCAGGGCTGCCTGTATGGTCCCGAGGGAAATGCCGGGAAGAATCAGATACTTCATATGTTCCCAGAGCCCGCTACTGAGCGGTTCATATCCAGCCACTGGCAGCCACTGCAGCTTGACGCCAACAAACAGCATAAGGAACAATCCCAGCAAAAAACTAGGTAAAGCCATGCCCAGCAAGGATATCCCCATCAGCGTATAATCTGCGATGGACCCTCGCTTGTAAGCAGCGATAATCCCGAAGGGAATCGCCAGTATAATTGCGATAACCTGTGCCAGAATGGCCAGCGATAGCGTGGGGGTTACATGCTCCGCAATCGCTTCGCTGACCGGCTGATTCATGAAGATCGAATCCCCCAGATCCCCCTTGAACACGTTGGTTACCCAGCTCGTATATTGTTCGAGTATGGGGCGGTCCAATCCCAGGTCCTGATTCAGCTGCTGTATTTCCTCCTGCGACGCCTCCATTCCCAATATGGCCGCCGCCGGATCCCCTGGTGTAATGTGGATGATCAGAAAAATAGCGATGGTGACAACGGCCAGTACAGGAATCAGCGACAAAAGTCTTTTCGTAATATAAGCCAGCACGGCAAACCCCTCATTTGTACATGGTCTATGAATCCAATTTCAAAAAAGGAAGGTGTTATCGAAGTTACTCCGGTAACTTGTAACACCCTCCATATACGCTTACTTCGCTACTTTGGCATTCCAAACCACCGGTGCTTCGAACAACTCGAAGCCTTCAAGCTTCTTCGTTGTGGCGACGACGCCATTATAATGGCCGATGACGGTGGAGGAAGCAAATTCGTACAGGAAGCCCTGCAGCTTCTCCCATTCCTGCTTGGCGGCTTCCGGCGTAGCTGCGCCGCGAATATCGATCAGCGCCTGTTTGACCGTTTCATTATCAAGACCGGCCCAATCCGGATTGACGGCCAGCAGCTGCGGCGGCGTAATCTGATAGCCCGTGCTCGCAACGAAAATGTCCCACTTGGAGCGGTCGTTCTTCGTTTCTAGGAACGTCGGGAAATCGAAATTCTCCACTTTTACGTTCATGCCGATCTGGCGAAGCTGCTCCTGAATGACCAATGTAGCCGTGTACATCTCGTTATAGTCCTTGGTCGTCAGCAGCGTGATTTCTTCACCGTTATACCCTGCTTCTTGCAGCAGCTGCTTGGCCTTCTCCGGGTTCGACTGGTTGTAATACTCCGCCCCGGCTTCGGTCGACCATTGGACTTGGTTCGTATTCAGGTAACCCGGCGCCAAAGAGTATAAATCCGGCTTGGCAAAGCTCGCCAACATGATCTCTTCATTATTTAACGCGGCAAGAATGGCCTGGCGAATCTTCACGTCCTGTAACAATCCCTCGCTGGTATTGAAAAATGCGGTCAGTGCACCTCCAGGGAACGAGAGCAAATTGATATTGTTGTCGGCAGCAAGCTCATCATAGCTTTCGATCGGAATGCTGTCTGCCACATCATACTGTCCGGTCTTCACGCCTGCAATGCGCGTGGAATGGTCGGTGACAAAATGGAAGTAAAGATTTTTCGTAAGAGCTTCTTTTTTTCCGTCAAACCCGCTTGGCTCCGTATCCACCAATTGATGATAATCTTCATTTCGCACCAAATGTATGTACTGATCCTGTTTCCATTCCTGGAATTTATAAGGTCCTGTACCGATGTACTCCTTGATTCCGTCAGCCGGCGCCGCGTCTACAATCTCTTTCGGCATGATGGAAGGGAACTGCGCTTGCGATGCAATAAGAATCAACACGTCCGACGTAGGTGCCTCTACGGTCAGCTTCACGGTATACGTATCGACGGCTTCGAATTTAGCATTCGTCAGCAGCACTTTCGCACGGGACGAAGTCACCAGCCAGCGGTTCATCGAGGCTACAACATCCTCGGAAGTCATCTCTTTCCCGTTGTGAAACTTCACGCCTTGGCGAAGGGCGAAGGTATACGTTAACCCATCCTCGCTTCGTTCGACGGACTCTGCCAGAGACGGTACGGGCTCATAATTTGCATTAAGCGTGTACAGCTGCTCGAAGATGTTGCCGGCTGTATCCAGCGCAACCGCCGATACCGTCAAGGCCGTGTCCAACGTAGGCGGCTGAGCCGTAAGCGCAATGTTCAGCTCGTCTTTATACTCTTTTTGTTCGACTTGCTTCTCACTTCCTTTGTCTTCAGCGGTGCCCTCTGCCGCCTGATCGGAACCGCTGCCGCATGCCGCAATCAACATCATCAGCACGATCGACGATAAGAGTAAACCTAGCTTTCTGGCTTTCATTGTAATCCCCCCATGTAGTAGACATATGCATATGAAATGTATGCATCATGCTCTGTCAAAAAACTCGTGAAACGAACGCACCCCTAAAACTAAGTTATCTTGTAGGTTTAATAAGTTATGCAAATACTAATGGATTCGAAACAGGCTGTCAATGCAATAATTGATCGTGCTAGAATTAATTTCCTATTAAGAGGAACCCGCTGCGGCAGACCTTTACATTAATTAAAAAAAGCCCTGGTTCCGTCTCGAACCAAGGCTTTTTCGCTTATTCAATTGCTGGGAAACTTCGCAAAATCTTTTCCTTGCGTCCCCTCATATACCATTGCCCCCACGGATGGAGTTTATCAATCTTCCCGCTACAAGCATGGAATAGCTTGATATAACGCCCCATTTCTCGCAGCTTCATGAAATACGGAATTTCTCGAAACCACTTATCCTCCAGATGATGCTCCAGACGGTATCCTTCTAGAAACGGGGTCAGAAACTGATCCGGCTCCGCATCTGCCCCTTCGGTTAAACCCGAGAAAAACGCGGCGACCGCAATATCATCAATGAACCATGAATACCGGCTTGCATCAAAATCAATCAGACACAAGGTATCCCCATTTACAAAAAAATTGCCGTAATGAAAATCCGCATGGATCAGTCCATAAGCGTCCGCAGCAATCGGAAGCTCCGAAATATAATGGAGCAAAACCTCGTAACGACGGGTGACGCCTTTCTCGGTTAGCGGTAAATCGATATACCGAACCTTTTCCGCCTCATCCGACCAATCAGGGCGTCTTGTAACGGGATCCAGATGGGTGTACCCTTTGGTGATGCGGTGCATGGAGCCCATGAATTGGCCCATTCGCTTGTATAATCGCTCATTGGCATCGTTCTCTCCGACCGGACGCCCCTTGGCCTCCTCGTAACACACCGCCGTATATTCACGGTCCTCCATCCGGATACGTTCCGCCAGATTCCCTTCCACTGAATAAAGCGGTCTCGAAACGCATACTCCCTTACTTCCAAGAAACTCGGCCCACTGCACCTCGCCCTCAATTTTCGCATATGGTTTATGGGACTCGTCGGTCAAGCGTACATACACGGTCTCCGCACCCCTTCGATAAGAACAGACAAGGCTGTGTTCGGAAAAATGCGTCTGGAGTCTTTCCCTCTCCAAGAGTCCGAACCTGCTTACAGCGGCGGCCATAAGTTCCCTTCTTCGTTCCAATTGCATCGCCTCCCTTCACCATCCGGATGATCAAGCATTCACTGGGCATTGATTTCTGCATATGCCTACCTGTTCAATAATTTTCGAACCTAAGCATGCCCAGCAGCAAAAAGAGTGCGCAGTCTCGTACCTACACACTCTTTTTTAAAATATGTCCCGTCCTGTCTTACAGTCCCAGCTTCTGCCCCCGCTCCAAGCGCTGGATCTGCTGCTCGCCTGTTACCGCCAGCTCACTGAATTGATGGATCGTCTCACGCATCCGCGGGAGCGCCTCCTGCTTGTAAGTGCTGATGGAATCGAGCGCCGACAGCACATCCGTGAACGCTTGCTTCAAGGTATCGACGGAGATGCTCGTTTCCAGCGACTGCTTGTGGATCGCCGCACCTTGATCCTTCAGCATTTTGGAGGTAGCGCTGATCAGATTGTTCGTGGTTTCGTTCAGCAGCTCGATTTTCTTCAGGACAATCTTCTGGTTGTACAGGGCACTAGCCACCGTGACCGAGATTTTCAGCGCCGTTACCGTCACGTTTCTCGCCCGATCTACGCCGCGAATTAATTCTTTGTTGTTCCGAATGACCACTTCAATCGCCATAATCCCCTGCTGGTTTACGACCAGCATCTGCTGCAGGTCCATCACGCGCTGGCGCAGCGGGAACAACACCTCTTCGGTAATAAACCGGATTTTATCCTCCGACTCCTGCCGCTTTTTGGCCGCCTCGACCTGGGATTCGATCTCTGCGTCCATAAGCATCCCCAGCTGAATTTCCTTTTGCAGCTTTTTGGTTAGCTCGCGGAGGGTTTGCTGTTCAATCTCCAGCGTGGTGTTGTCGTTCTTTAATACGGTTTTGCCTTTATCAAGAGAAATGATGATATCTGAAATGACGGCATCCGCCTTTTGAAACTTGGCAAAATATCGGCGCAGCGGGTTAAACACCATGCCCAGCAGCCCGCTCTTCGCAAAATCCACAACGCTCGGGTCCAAATCCTTCAGCTGCAGCTGCAGCTCCGTTAACCCTTTGGCCACTTGACCGCCTTCATCCCCGGTTTTCGATAATCTTCCCACCTGAACCTGCAGAAGCGCATTCTTCTCCGAGGAGGATCTCATCGAGCTGATGCCAAAGCTCTCGATGGATTGCAGCACCTGTCTTCGCTTCTCGAGCGATTCGATATCCAGCTCCATGATGGCCTGCACATTGTTAGCCGCCAGCTCCTTCAGCTGCGTGACTTCTTCCGGCTCAGGCTTCACCTGCTCTTCAATCGCCGTCTTAATCTCTTCGGGACTAATGACTTCCATCGTAAATGACAATATAACCCCTCCTACAAGTTTCTTGTGTGAACCATTTCGTTATATGTGAAAAACGCTTGTAATGCTGCTACATCTGCACATTCAGCAGCTGGCCGATTTTGTATACGACATCGTCGGTATCCGCGTTGATGCTGGCTGCTTCATTGATGCTGGATATGCTCTGGAGCGCCTGAATGTTGGCATTATAGCCGATCGTGTATACTGGGATTTTATACGCTTTGATCAGTTCCCGGATGTCATCCAGGGAGTGCCCAACGTTCGTCTCCCCGTCACTCAGCACAAAAATCAGAGGTTTCACGTCCGGATTCGCCGCCATCTCGTCCTGAAGCATCTTCATTGCCACCACAATGCCGTCAAAGGTCGCGGTATTCCCGCTGGCTTCAAGGCTGTTGATCGCCCCGACAAACATCGACTGTTGATTCAAGTCGTACTTGCCGATCGGAAGATTAATCGTGACATCCGTGGAATACGATACAAAGCCGATACTGTTGTCCCGGCCCAAATATTTCTGCCCGGTCAACAGCGATTCCTTGAGGCGGTTTAACGGCTCGCCGTCCATGCTTCCCGACACGTCCGCTACAAACACAGCCGCAACCGGCTTGTTGCCATCTTTTTTCTCTTTCCAAAGCTTCTGCGCAGAAGGCAGCAGACTGCTGTCGACAACTTCAAGCTCGGATTGATAATCGTTAAGACCATTGAACCCTTTTTTGTCGGCTAACTTCTGGTATTTGTCCTGCTCAACAAACGCCGCGAATTTCTTAATGATGTCCAGCTTCTCCTTCGGCACTTTCCCGAGCGCATACAAGGGACTGTCGTGCCTTACGCCAAACGGGGTAAAGACGTAACCGCTCTTCATGTCCGCCGCGTTGACATAGGTCTGATACTCCAGGACAAAGGCATCCAGCATGCCGGACTTCGCTGCATCGCGCATCTGGATTGTGGTCGAAGCCGTGAAAGGGACGTTCGCCTGGAATTTCTCGAAGCCCTGTACCGCTTTTTCGCTAAGCAGATCGGAGCTGTCAAACGTTTCAAGGGCCGTGATCAGGAAGTTTAGACCCGTGGAGCTCGCAAAAGGATCTGTGTAACCCATCGCCAATTCGTTATTCGATATCGCATCCGTCAGCGTCTTGACGTTCAAGGAGCCGTACTTCTCCACCAATTCATCGTATTTGGCCTTTCGAGTGACAACGCCGGTCACGTTCCCCGTGAGGCGCTTGGATACAAGCTCGGCCTTGACGCCATATTCCTTGACCATCTCCCCCCACAGTTCATTAGAAGGCGTAAAAGCGTCCGGCACGTACTTTCCGGATGTTATGTAATCGGTTGCGGTTCCCGACGCGATATTACGGATTTTCACCGATACCGGCTTGCCGTTCACCACCGGCTTGGAGTTGTTGAACTCCGCTGCCACTTCATTCAACCAACCGTCAATACCAGGCCCTGCCTTCTCGGGCGAGGAGAAGATCTCAACATACAAGTCCGTTGTATTCTCGACCGAGATCGGAAACTTGGATATATCGGGCAGAGAGTCGGCTACGGCAACCGGGTCCAGATCGACTTGGCCTTTTATGGGATCCGCCGTCGTGACCACAATATCCTTGTAGATTTTGTTGATTTTCTTAGCCGCGCCTTCCGAATCGACCTCAGACTGGCTCTTGCCCAGATTGGAGGTTAACGTGATCCCCGCATACACCAGAACAAACACGACCACTGCAATGGCCACTAATACGACAAAGGCACTCCCTTTGCTTCGCATAATCATCTCCCTCTCTTATTGCTTATATAGTTTGGTTTGCTTGATTAACGTATCGATTTCCTTCATGCATGGCATCTCCTCCACATCCCGGTAATCGGTGCTGCCAAGCAAGGAAATCTCCAGCAGCAGTTTATCGAGTTTGAGCATGATTTCTTCATTCGCTTCCAGATAACCGGTCACGTAAGCCAGATACTCTTGGTATAAGGCTGTTTTTTTCTGCGCCACCTTGCTGGATAGCTGGGATGCTTTGGGCTGATCGGCCATGCGGTTGAAATCGGATGCGGCGAAGACGCCCAGCTTGTTCAGAATCCCTCGGATATTGAGATAGAACAGCTTCTCGACCTCATCGATGACCGCAATGAATTTCTTGTAACTGAGCTCCGTTTGCTCAAAACGCTGACCCAGGACATCCAGCAGCGCGTTTCTCTTTTTCTCGATTCGTTCCAATTGGTCCAGGGCAAGGGCGATATCATTCTTCAGCACTTTCACGTTGCGATAATGATGAAGCGCGTCTATGTAATCCTCACGGGTCTGAATCGTTTGGATCGCCTTCACAGCCGGAGGCTTGAATAACAAAACATAACTGCCATAAAAGAGTGCAAGAACACTAACAATCCATACGGTAATGACCGATGCCGACTGGAAGGCGCTATCGCCGCCAATATGGAATCCGAGCAGCCCGGGCGAAACCAGCACAATATTTACGATCGCGATAACCGCCATAAGCAGGAGCAGCTTCACGGATTTCGAGCCATTCAAGAATTAACACCTCCCTTACTCCTATAGAGCGATGACTGATTCGACTTATAACCGCCTTTTAAAATATCCGTAAAACATAGGTAAATGAAGGATATAACACATACTACGTCTCATTTCGAAGTTAGATGCATTTTCCTCACGCGATAGGCCTGCCGATTCACAATTCATTCCATTTGGTATCAGATAACTCGCCTTGCTAATATGATACGGGCATGATCGTCCCGTGTCTGGAAAGCCATGGTGGAACGCAGAGAATTGTTGTAAGAATAGAGGCGCCAAGCCGAGGCAAGCAAGATCATAGAGGTAGGGTAACTATTTGAACCTCTCATCACTAAAGTGACGAGATTCCTAAGTACAGGGTTCTATCGAACCCTAATTAATTAGGCTATCCCCGTAATTTCCTACGGTTACTGCACAACGACTCACTACAACTGTGCAGACAGAAGTCTTTTTCCTTCATGGAGGATATTCTTACTTGCATTCCAATCTCGATCGTGATGAGAATGGCACACTGGGCAAGTCCATTCACGAAGCTTCAGGTTTTTAACTTCTTTGTTCTTAAACCCACAACAAGAGCATAGCTGTGAAGATGCGAACGTTTTGCATACAGGGACCACTGTGCGTCCATACCATTTCGCCTTGTACTCTAACATCGTTCTGAATTGCGTCCAAGATACTTCGCTAATTGCCTTAGCTAGTTTGCCGTTTTGCAGCATATTCTTTACTTGCAAGTCTTCAATCGCAATGTTGTCGTGGTTTTTGACAATATGCGTTGAAATCTTATGTAAGTAATCTGCTCTCGAATTGGCAATACGTTCATGGATTCTAGCTACCTTAAGCTTTTGCTTCTGATAGTTTCTCGATTCAGCAAGAGGTCGCTTTTGTATCAATGCTACTTCTTTCCTTCTTGATAGAATACGTTGTTCTTTAGCTAGTTTTGCTTCTAGCGCTCGAAAGAACTTAGGGTTTGGGAAGTTTTCCCCATTAGTCAGAACGGCAAATTCCTTCAATCCCACATCGATTCCAACCGAAGAGTTCGTCTCAGCCAATGCTTCCACTTCTACTTCTGCACGTATAGACACAAAATACTTACCCGTGGGGTTGCGTCTGACTGTAGCATTCAAGATACGCCCTTCTATTTCTCTGGATTTTGCAAATTTAACTAAACCTAACTTTGGAAGTTTGATTTTGTTGTCTATTATAGCGATGTTGTTGTTGGTGAAGTTGGTTTGATAAGACTGAACAGGGCTCTTCTTGCTCTTGAATCTTGGAGCATCATTCTGCTTTTTGAAGAATCGAGAATACGAGTCTGCTAAATTCTTTAGTGCGTTCTGCAAAGAGAACTTATCGGGTTCTATGAGCCAATCCAGCTCCTTCTTAAGTTTGGTTAGTTCGGCTGAACATGTTCCGTAAGTAAGTCCCTTGCCCGTCTCTTTGTAAGTTGTATTCCACTTCCCCAGAAAGTGATTGAACACAAAGCGACTACAGCCAATCGTCTTAGAAATGAGGACAGCTTGTTCTGTGGTAGGATAAATGCGGAACTTGTACGCCTTGTGTACTAGCATGGATATCACTTCACTTTCTGGTTTTGTATATACTGTCTAATTTGAGATTCTGTATTTTCGCTAACTGTTGCTACAAAGTAAGATGGGTTCCAAAGATTCCCTCCCCAAAGCTTCTTCTTTAGCTGAGGAAACTCTTTAAACAACAATCTTGCGGATACTCCCTTCAATGCTTTAATGATAGAAGGGATAGCGTGTTGTGGTGAGCATTCGACCAACAAGTGAACATGATCACTGTCACTTTCGATCTCAACTATTTCAAAGTTGTTGTCTGATGCTATCTGACAAAGCATCTCTTTAAGTCTTTTGTCTACACCGTTAAGCAACACCTTATGGCGATATTTCACACACCATACGATATGATACTGGATTGAGTATACGTAACCTCGTCCATGTTTAATTTCAGACATATATTACCACCTCTTGTTTTAGAGTAACATATGTCATTGCAAAAAAAACCATATTTTTATTGTTTCATAGGCGTAAATGTTAATTAAACACCAAACATATGTCGGACAATCGAAGTATCATATGACACGCTTTGCCCGAAGCTTTCTAACGCACGGCTAATTTGCGAAAGCTGGCTCATCAAAATTACATAAATAATCCAATGGTTCTGCGACAAAAGAAACAAAAAAAGTCCTTCAGTGAAAGCCTGAAAGACTTCTATTTTTTAAGAGAAGAGCTCGATGTCTGGGTTCAAGGCCCAGCCGAACTATTGATCATCCGAATCGACCGCTGATGTAATCCTGCGTACGGCAATCCGCGGTGGGCAAGGAATGCATACTTGCTATCTGTTAGGCGGATGAGTAAGGAAAAAAAAGATAATGCTGTTCGTATGACGGTAAAAAGAGCCGCTGGAATCCTCCAGGGCTCTTCTTATTGATATTCCGTCGGATATTACTTCACTTGATTCAACAGATTGAGCACAGCCTGTGCGCTTTCAGCACGGGTGGTCTTGGCATTCGGCGTAAACGTGCTGTTGGCATGTCCCTTCATCAAGCCAAGGGACAAGGCTTCCTTCACCGCTTGGACTGCCCATGGAGAAATTTGCTGCTTATCCTTCAGGTCCGGTGCTTCTGCTAAAGAAGAGGCGTTCCCCCTGGTCCGGTATGCACGATAAAGCATCACAGCCAGCTCCTCGCGGGTGATGGCCGCGTTCGGCGAGAAGGTGTCCTTGCCTCTGCCATTCACCAGTCCATGCTGATAAGCTGCCGCAATCGCCGAAGCATACCACGCTTCGCCGTCCACATCAGTGAAGGCCGTGCCTTGCGTACTTTCAAGACTCAGGGCACGAACGAGCATTGCAGCGAACTGCGCGCGTGTCAGCGACTGATTCGGGCTGAATTTCGTATCGCCGGTGCCATTTACAATATGCTTCGCGGAAAGCTCTTTTACCGCTTGCTCGGCCCAATGGCCGGTAAGGTCCACAAACGATTTATCATATTCCAATGCAGCATATGTGCTGAATTGGCTGACTTCGGCCGTCAGCAGCCCGTTTACCAGCTTGCCGCCAGCATATTTCAGTTGGCCTTGATCCGAGATATGGTAGATGCCGGCCAGCTTGCCGTGAATAGCGCTGTCGACTGCAAAACCAAGCGTTACGGGTGCTATGAAATTCTCCAGTTTATATGCCTTGCCGTCTTTCGTGCGGACGGAAAGCTGGAAATCATATAGCTTGCTGCCCTGCTTCAGTTTAGCCTTCTCGGAAGCAGCTGCTTTGGCTACGAGTGAGGCAGCCATCTGCGATCCAACCTCTTCCAGCTTAAACGAGATAACCGCATCCTTAGCCTGATCGGCCGGTACGAGCTGGTGCAGCGCTTTGAGCAGCGCGGACGGAAGCTGTACAACCACGCCGTCCCACTTCAGCTCCAGCGGCTTCTCTCCCAGAATGTCCCCTGCTGTCAGCGGCAAGAGAACCTCGATATCCTCGGCACCCAGCTGAATCGTCACTTTCTCTTGTCCGCTGCGCAGCGACTCTTCGTTGACGATCCGCTGACCCTGATTCGGCTTCGTTCCCGGATCGGTCGCCGGATTGCCGCCTGCTCCCCCGCCTCCGCTTCCATTTCCATTTCCACTGCCAGGGTTGCTGCCGTTGCCACCGTCATCGATCTTAGCTTTCATTTTAATTACAACGGCCGTCAGAGGTTCAAGCGTAATCGAGCCGGAGGATAACGTAAATCCGGACTTCGCCTTGACGCCGGTCGTGCCCGCTTCGTCGTTATCAACCACCACCGTGCCTGAGGTCAGATCCTCGCTAAGCGTCAACGTTCTCGACTGGTTATCCGCATTAACGAACACATAATAATTGCCGGTTCCGTCCGTGGCTTTATTTTTATACGCAATGACCAGATCCTGCGCTTTCACCTCGGGAATCTGCAGCAGGATCACATTCGAATTCACCATGGACTGATCGCCCAGGCGGAAAGCGTCGGACGATTTTCTTAACTCGATCAGTCCGGTCGTATATTCCCGCGTCTTGTTGTTCTCCGGATACTTGGTTTCATCCGTTGCCTTTTCCCAATCAAACATGTTAATGGCATCAGAGGAGTCGTAGGAGTCGTGGATGAAATAACCGAAACGGTTTCCCGCCTCGTCCTCTAATTCGTGATATTTTTGCTCGGGCACACCCTGACCCAGCCATTGCTTGGTCCGCCCGTATTCCTGCCCTGCATGGAGGAAAGCCGTTCCTTGCGAAGTCAAAGTAATCAGGTTGCCCAGACGAATGCGTTTATGAATCTCCAGATCATTCGTTGCTATCGAAGGGTCCTTCTTGATAGACTGCGCAATGATGTCGTACAGCGGCAGATTGTCATGGGCTTCAATGTATTGAACGATGTCGCCCGGGTCATCTTCCTTCGTGTTGCTAGGCTGCGCCTTGATATTGTTGAAAATCGTTTGGATGTCGCGTGCGCCGCCCGTAATGAATCTAGGCTCACCTTCATTGCCGAAGCCGGATTTCAGCTCATTGCGGAACTCATCCGAGAAGACGCCGACGTCGTCCGTCTTATCCATCCAATTCTGGTCTGCCCCCTTGCCTGCCAGGGAAGGATCCGACAGATGTCCGCCGAAGGTGACCCAGCCCTCGCCGATAAACAGAGCGTTCGGGTTAATGGAGGCTGCGGCATCATAGGCGTTCTGTACAGCCTCATACGTGGCGTCGCCCATCATGTCCCAGCGCATGCCGTCGATTTTGTATTCGTCGAACCAGTATTTCACGGAGTCTACCATCAGCTTCTCGGCCATCTTATGGTTGGTTGCCAGGTTGTTGCCGAAGCCGCCGATGAAATTGCCGTTGGCGTCCTGGAAGGCATAATAGTTCGGCACGATATCATTCAGGAAGTCTGCCTTGGCCATATGGGTGTACACCACGTCCAATACGACGCCCATGTCCGCCTCGTGGATGGCGTTAATCATCGCTTTCAGTTCCTTGATTCGCAATTCCGCATCCGTAGGATCCTCGGAGTAAGCACCATCAGGAGAGAAATAACTGTGCGGATCATATCCCCAGTTGTACTCATTGTCTTTTGCCGAATATTCCAGCTCCCTGTTCTTCATGGCAGCTTCGTCCCCGTAATACCACGCCATCACGGGCAGCAGCTGAACATGGGTAACGCCTAGGGACTTGATGTATTCGAGCTTCTCTTTGAATGCGTCGTAGGATCCCCAAGTCGCGTTATGCAGATCGTTCTCAATCGTCGGATCCGACGTAAAATCCCGGACGTGAATCTCCCAGATGATGGCGTCTTCCCGCTGCTCATAACCAGGAATGTCCGCAAAACCGAAGCCGGCAGGATCCGTTTGACTCAAGTCGACGATAGCCGCTTTGCCGACGGTATCACCGTCCGGTCCTGCTTCACCTTTGGTGTTCACTCTGAATTGCGCCATCGATTTGGCATATGGATCCAGCACGGCTTTCGTCACACCGTTGTTGGTCACTTCGTATTGATAAAAATATCCTCTAAAATCCTGAATTCCGATATCTCCCGGTTTCAAATGAACCGACCAAACCCCTTTATCGCCTTTTTGCAGGGTTACATTGCCGATCAACTGCGTTGCATTATCCTTGCTGTACACATTCGCGGTGACCTCGGTTGCCGTCGGTGCCCACAACTTGAGCTCGGCCCCACCGGACTGATAAGTCGCCCCGAGATCATCGCCGTCGTACGCGTACATCTCATCCAGCATTCTCCAGCCGGTCGAAGCCGATACGGTTTTTCCGGCGTAGGTTACCTTAAGCGGAGTCTGATCCAGCTGGAATAATGCCGACACTTCGATGGTAGTGTTTCCGACAATCTTCACGTCTTGAATGGTAACCGTATGGTCGTCCTTATCCTTGATCTGCAGCTCATTCTTCAGCGTATCCGCTTCCAAACCATCGGTCATCGTAAATCCGAGCTGGAGCTTTCCGGGAGACAATACCTCTGCCGAGACTAACCCTGTAGGCACCTCCCCATGCGGAGATGTATAGACAGTATTGTCGCCTTCTTTAATGAACAGATGCTGGTATCGGTCTACCAGGGTAAAACCTTTGTCGCCGCCGTCTTTCCCGGCATCTCCCTTGGACGGATCCAGCACGAGGAAATTAATCTTCTGGGCCTCCGGCTTCATCAGTACGTCCACGTAAGCGCCGTAACGGTCGGTTTGGCCTGGAGTGAACATGGTGGCTCCTGTCGGCCAGTCTTTCGAAGGCGCAGCGACATCATCACCCCATATCCACAAACCGTACGAATCGTAGTTCTGATCCTGCCGTTGATAGTGGATACGCACGGTATCTGCAGGCAGGTCAACAGGCTCAAAGCTATATACCGTATCGGAGCCTTCCTTGAGCCATACTTCGTTCATGTCCGGCGAGGTTAAGGCAAATTTTTTGTCGCCGCCGTCTTTGTTGCCGCTAATGCGGTCGACAACGACGATCCCGACTTTTTGGGCGCCGTCCTTGAGCGGAATGTCGACGAAGGCGCCGTAGCCGTCCTGCTGCCCGCTCGGGAATGGCGTTGCCCCTGTCGGCCAGTTGGCTGACGGAACTGCAACGTCATCAAAAATCCACAGACCAATGCTACCGTAATTCACGTCTGCCCGGTTGTAATGGACGCGCAGATGGTTAGCGGGAACCGGCGTTCCCGGATCTGCAGGCACCGTGAAACGAGCGGCAACACCATGATCGTTCGCATTATAGCTGAATGTAACCTTCACATCTTGCGGCAGCTGAAGCGCTTCCCGATTAGCGGGGTGAACCGCGCTTGCCGCATCGCTGCCCAAAGCGATTTGATACTCATGATCCCCTTCGTACACGTCGGCTGTCACCGTGTATACATTGTCATAATCGGAATCCTGCATGATCAAGCGCGCATCCGTAGGCGACCAGTCGGCCGCTTCACCAATACCCGACTGGAAGCTGCCGATCACTCTTGGAAGCTTATCCGCTTCAATCGGAACGTAGTATGTAGAATCCGCGATCCGGTGGCTCTCGTGGTTGTAATAAAAAGTAACCTGAGAGTCCTGAGCGAGCGTTATTAGAATGTTGCCATCCTTGCTCGCTCCGCTTGGATTGGAATAATTGGTGGAACCGTAATTCTCATCCCACTTACCGTCAATCGCGATCTTGTACTCGTACGATCCAGCGGGCAAGTGACCGGTAAAGCTGTATTCTCCGTTCCCCATATTCTTCATGGTTGTCGCGGCGGCGGCCGGGTCCCAATCTCCGCTATGGCCTAGTTCGGATTGCAGAGTCCCCACCAGCGTAACTTGGCTTGGCGCGTTATTGGCACTGGCCGGTGATGGCGGAATGGCAAGCATGGAGAAAATCAACGAAAAAACCATGATGATGGACCACGTTCGTTTGCTTGAAACCGTCATTCTCATGAAACAAATAGCCTCCTTCTGTTCTTGGATTAGGTACAACAGCTGATGTTATGTTGATGCCAATTATTGCGCAAACGCTTGCATAAACGGGTTTGAGCTTCCATCAAGTAAAGTACGACAATTACTGACAATGATTGGAGGAGTGGTCCGAAATATAGAATGAAACAAGGATAGATGAAAGCGATTATAGTGAAAACGTTTGCATTTTTTATTGTAGTATCCAGGCTCCTTCTCGTCAACCACATTTTGACCTGTTTTCATAATGAATTTTGCGACTCAAGAGAGGATTCCTCCAGCAGCATCTAGCTCTAACAATCGGATAGGAGAGGAGGCTACCCATTAGTAGAGTAGCCGGCCCTCCCACCACCGTACGTACCGTTCGGTATATACTCGAGACTTACGATTGTTCGACCCTTCCCGAAAAAACTTCTCGGTAGTATTGCCTCTGCTGACTTCTCACAGCAAGCTTTACTCCGCCGTTCGGATTTTTTTCCTACTTGACGTCTGTGAGATCTCCCCGGGTGAGAGAGATAACCTTCCCCTCATCCACCTACTACATTAACGCGATGGGGTTCTGGCAGTATTGGGCTTTGCTTTGTTAGGCAAGTTCGTCCGTCCCATCCTGCATTGTATATGATTTCTGTTCGTCAGACCGAGGGTTTGCCGCCGGCTTCCTTCAGATTCCGCCTCGCGGCGGACACTCTTGCCTTTACTAGCAGTCCTACGCCAAGCCTGTAGCGGACTTTCATCGCCAATTTATCGCCCTTGCCGGGCCCACCAAACAGAACAAAAGCCGGCCCCCATAAGGTTGGGCCGGCTTTTGTTCTGTTGTTTTGGATTTCTCATCCTAAACATCTGTCATGGAACCGATATTTGCCCTGCCCAATCCAAGGCATAAGTAGCTGAATTATAGGCTAGGACCCCTATGGTGTAGTTGCCCGTTGCTGTTGGCTTAAAACTAATCGTTTCCTGAGGAAGAACTCCTGTACTACTCTGGATCGCCAAATCTAGTCTCAGTTGTCCATTCTGAATAGGCTCAACCCCCGGTTTCCATATATACAAATCCAGGTCTGCACCATTTTCATCATTGATGATCAGTGTGTTGGCGAAATAAGCATCTGTGCTATTAACCTTAATATTGTATAAATTAATGTTGTTCGCTGCTATATTTGTTTGTGCTCGAATATGATTACGATAGTTATCGAAAGAACCGGTAGAAGACCCTGACGCAGCTTTAATCGTTTGATGGCCTAGGATGAGCCCGTTACCATAAACTTTATCATATCCCGACATCCCATAATCTTCTATTTTAAAATCATATTTAAGGCTCCCATTACTAGCATGAAGCATTAGAGCTGCTAATCCGGTAATCATGGGAGTTGCCATTGAAGTTCCGGTGTATGTAATATATTCGCTAGTAGAGTTTGCCTTAGCCGCGCGAATAGAAGTTCCAGGTGCTGCCAATGTAGGACCTTCCGATCCGGTTCCCCGGTTGGACGAAGCATTTAGATACCATCCTCCTTCGTAAGGGTCCGCCACATTCGCAACAGATAACACGTCCGAACATTTGGCCATATGATTAAGTGAGCCATAGTCCGATCCTGTTGGTGTATTACCAGCAGCCACCACTGTAAGTATTCCGTTATTGGCCGCAGTAGACACCCTGTTGCAAAAGCTTGTGTTGGCCGATCCTGAACTGCCTAGACTTATATTAATGATATCAATTCCATATGTGTCCTTGTTGGCAACAATCCAATCCAACGCACTCAGTATATTCTGGGTAGAACAACTTGTATTGCTTGAGCATACCTTGATTCCCACGAGAGCTGCACCAGGGGCCACCCCTGTTTCTATTCCGGGATCTCCCGCTCCCGTTCCAGTTGCAATACTGGCAACATGCGTTCCATGACCCAGATCATCATATGCTGTAGTTGAGGATGTATTCACAAAGTCCTTCCAACCTATAATTTTGCCTCCACTCAAATCAACATGTCCACTATCAATACCCGTATCAATTACTGCGATCACTGAGTCGTTTTTGGAATACGATGCCTTTCCATCACGATTTCCTGTTACTCCGTAGTCACTTCTTCCCTTTTTAATTCCAGTCATCTCGGTAGCACCGTTCAAATAGATTTCTGATTGTTGTTCGTCCGGCTCACCATATACAGACACTACATCGTCCGGGGTTGAAAGGGAGGCTATTTCATCCAATTGCAACAATTGTTCAATTTGATCGGTTGTTAAAGTGGCAAAAAAACTGTAACCACCAAAACCATTCAAATCTGTGATGTTTCCATTGAATATTTCCGATTCCCTTTCTATGAATTCTTCCTTCGTCATCCCTGCATCGTAATTCAGCATGATACTTACGTCTATTTTCCCTTGTGCATGTAATGTCTTAGCCTGAAGTCTTTCTTTCAATTTGTCCAACATTTTCGAAGGGGCTGTCAAGGTGTTTTCCGAAAACCATAAAAAAAAGACCCAATACTTCGCCAAATGAATCGGCGTAGTACGGGCTTCTCAACATATTTAATAGATGGACATCGTATCCGATGGAAGTGACATGGTGGATACTTCATCCCATGTACTCACTTCCTCAATTTCTTTGATTGTCAACTTGGCAAAAAAACTGTATCCTCCGAATCCATCCTTGTCCGTTACAGCCTCCTTAAACGTAGCGAACTTCGTTTTCAAAAAATTTTGTTTGGATATGTTCAGATCATATCTAAGCATAATGCTTACTTCGATCTGTTCTTCTATTTTATTCAGTTTATAGTCGTCCATGAGCGTTTGCAATGGTTCAAGGATTACTGCACCTTTCACGGTTCGTTCCCCTTCCACTTTTTGTTTCTCTCTTTCGACCTTGGCTGAAGGGCAGATTTTTTGGACTTTCACTTTTTTGACAGCAGGTGCCTTCAATTCTGCTTCTTTAGCTGAGGCTGCTGAAGGAACAAATAAGAGACATGCGATTAAGGAAATGATTACTTTTCTTTGTGTCTTCATCAAATTCCCACCTTATCATTTTTTTATTTACAGTACTTTCCTATTCAGACGTGAATTGTCCAGTAAATGTTTCGTT
This sequence comes from Paenibacillus sp. FSL F4-0100, assembly GCF_037993005.1. Taxonomy (NCBI): domain Bacteria; kingdom Bacillati; phylum Bacillota; class Bacilli; order Caryophanales; family Paenibacillaceae; genus Paenibacillus; species Paenibacillus sp. FSL F4-0100. The sequence goes on along the minus strand of NZ_CP150303.1, from coordinate 447,332 downwards.
GTAACCTCACTTTCTCCAGAATAAATTAATCCGGACTGGACCGGACTAAAAAAAATAGGTTCAGCTCTAATATACGTTCATGTCACATATCATCATCATTATTATTACTATTTTTTTGAAACGGGATGATATCTTTTTCATACATATCCCCCATGTTTATAATTATCTTTGTTAGCATGCTTACGGAAATTATTGAATACTTGAATATAACCTATTCCCCTTTCATATACATAACCACTTACTTTGTTATCCAATGTTCTCGCTTAAGCGAGAACATTAGCGTTTCCAGTATGATGAATTGTAACGGCACCTTTTCTCAAACTAATGATTGATTTCCCACGACGATTCCCATAACATTAAACATTATAATGATATAATGTTTAATGTTCGCAAAATCATGGATGCAGGGGGATTTCATATGAAATTTCGTTTTGAGGGCGCTGTTACGGATGTCATGCCCGGCATTCAGCTGCTGCTGGATGAGCTTGGCGTAGAGCTCGGGGAGGACGGAGTCCCCGTAGAGGTAGCCTTGTCGGATGGAGATCTGGAGGTCGGCAGGGACCGGACTCACACCTATATTCGTTACGGACGAAAACATCAATTTTTCCGGGGACTCGGCTTGCTGGTTCAACATAGCCGCCAAAGCGATACGTTCCACCTTCACGAACGTCAGCAATTTGACCGGATCGGCCCGATGTTCGACCTGTCCCGCAACGCCGTGTTGACCGTGGACAGCTTCAAGCTCATGCTGAACAAGATGGCCCTGATGGGGATGAACAGCGTGATGTTATACATGGAGGATACCTACCAGATCGAAGGCGAGCCGTATTTCGGTTATATGCGCGGTCGCTACACGCAAGCGGAACTGAAAGCCATTGACGATTATGCCGATCAATTCGGCATCGAGGCTTTCCCGAGCATCCAAACCTTGGCGCACCTGGAGGAGTTTCTGAAGTGGGAGCCCATCAAACATTACCGTGATACGAAGGGGGCCCTTCTTGTCGGCAGCGAGCAGACCGATTCCCTGATTGAACGGATGATCGAGGCTGCCAGCGCTCCGTTCCGCAGCAACAAGATTCATATCGGGATGGACGAAGCGGAGGAGCTCGGACGGGGAAAATATTTGGATCACAACGGTTATGTGAGCCGTTTCGACATTATGATCGCCCATCTGGACAAAGTCCTGGCTGCCGTCCGGAAGCGCGGCCTGAAGCCAATGATGTGGAGCGACATGTTCCTGAAGCTCGCTGCCGGCGGAGGCGGCGATGCGGCATATTACGACAAGGAAACGTCGATTCCAGAGGATATGGCCCGCCGCATCCCGAAGGACGTGGACATGGTGTACTGGGACTATACCCATATGGAGCCGGAGGACTATAAGAAGCTGATCGCCAATCACCGTCCGCTGGGGTGCAACCTCGTGTTTGCGGGAGCCGTCTGGATTTTCAACACCTTCGGCGTCAACTACGGTTTGTCACTGAACGCTTCGGATGTTGCGCTTCAAGTGTGCAAGCAGGAGGGAATCCGCGAGGTATACGCCACGATGTGGGGCGATGACGGCAACGAAGGAAATCCGTTCGCGGCGCTGCTCGGTCTGCAGCTCTATGCCGAGCATGCCTACTCGGAACAGAAGCCGTCCCCGATTCAGTTGGCGGAACGGGTGAAATTCTGTACGGGCATCGATATGGATACATTCCTCCTGCTTAAGGATCTGGACGAAATCCCCGGCCAGGAGCCGAACAACGCCAAGCAGAGCAACCCGTCGAAATTTTTGCTGTATCAGGACGTGCTCCTCGGGATGTTCGACAAACAGATCGAAGGCCTGGACCTCTCGAACCACTATGCCGAACTGGAGCAAAACCTGCGAGCGAAGCGCGATAGCAGCGCCGAGCTGGACTATCTGTTCGATATGCCAGAGAAGTTGAGCGCCGTCCTCAAACGCAAAAGCGAGATTGGCATTTTGCTGAAGAAAGCCTATGACACCAAGGACACCGATACCTTAAGGCATATGGCCAAGGTCGTGCTCCCTGCCATTTCCAAAGCCGTTCAAGAGCTGCGCATTGTCCACCGCACGCAGTGGCACCGGATGTTTAAGCCCTTTGGCTGGGAAGTCATCGACATCCGCTATGGCGGCGTCATTACTCGCCTGGATACCGCATCGTTCCGCATTTTGGAATACGTTGAGGGACAGACGGCAAGCATTGAAGAGCTTGAGCAGAAACGGCTGGTGTTCAGCACGACCAACCGCGACAACCACAAAGGGGTCGGCTGGTGCAGTCATTATTATCGCATGGCTTCGCCGAACGTGTTCTACCATGTGCTGAATCCTTTTTAAGGGTCCCAGCTACCGGAATCTGCTGATACCTGTCACCAACATATATGAAAAAAGCCCCGATGCCGGGGCTTTTTTTTGCATAATCGCTAAGGCTTATATGATTCGCTCTAATCCACGCTTATGATCCGTTACTTTGCACTTCCTCGTACCAGGCTCGCACATCCCGGCTAAGCCGTTCCACGATCTCGGGGTAATGGTTCGCCAGGTTGGAGCGCTCCCCGGGATCCTTGGACGGATCGGACAGATGAACCTGATCCGGAACCACGCGGTCGAAATCAAGTTTCCCGTTCAGCACCAGCTTCCATTTCCCTTCCCGGACAGCCAGTTGGCCTTGATACTCCCAGAACAATTGCTTATGCGGCGACGGCTCGCCCATTCGCAGCATCCCCTTCAGGCTGCTTCCATCCAGTGCAACGCCTTGAAGCGGTCCCGCCGCCGGATCGACGCCCGCCAGATCCAGAAAGGTCGGTACGATGTCCATCATGGCCGCCACCTCATCGCGTACTTGTCCGCCCTCCAATCCGTTCGGCCAGCTTAGTATGGCAGGTTCGCGGATTCCGCCTTCAAACAGACTTGCTTTATGCCCGCGAAAGATCCCCGCGCTCCCGCCGTAATAAACGTCTTCTGTCCCGTCCAGCCAGTTCCGGCTCTCGGAGGACGGTCCGTTATCGCTGGAGAAAAAGATGACCGTATCCTCATAACAACCCGCTTCCTTCAGTGCCTTCACAATCTCCCCAACGCCGTCATCCACCGCTGCAATCATGGCGGCCATGACCTGCCGATCCCAAGGCAAATGCGCAAACCGGTTCATGTATTCCTGTGGTGCATGCATCGGATAATGCGGCGCATTGTATGACGTAAACAAGAAGAACGGAGCCTTCTGCTCCCGAGACCGCTTAATGAAATCAACGGATCGTTCCGTAATCAGTTCGGTCATATACCGGCCGTTCTCCCAAACCTCCGTTTCGTTTTCCCATAGATCATGAAGGGGATTGACGCCATGGGCTTGGCCCCAATAAAAGATGTGCGAGTAAAAATCGACGCAGCCCGCCTTAAATCCGAAAAACTCATCAAACCCATGCGCGTTCGGACTGGTTTCCTCTGACAGACCCAGATGCCATTTTCCATACAATGCCGTTCTGTAACCGGCGGGTTTAAGCGCCTTCGCCAACGTTACCTCGGCGGCAGGCAGGCCATGCGAGCCGCGCTTCGCCCCCAGGATTTCACCGACTCCCGCTCTGACCGGATACTTGCCTGTCAATAAAGAGGCTCGTGACGGAGAGCAGACCGGAGAGTTGGAATACCAATTCGTAAAACGAATGCCTTCATCAGCCAATCCGTCCAGGTGCGGGGTTTTCACGGTTTCCGAACCGTAACACCCAAGGTCCCCATACCCTAGATCATCGCAATATACGACGATAAAATTCGGTTGTTTCATATCTTAATTCACCTCTACTATGTTCGACTTGTTCCTCATCATCGTACCCTTTGACAGGCCCACAAGGAATGCTCAATCCTTGCAATCGTTATACAATATGTTGCATAGTAGCAACAATAAGAAAATGATCAGGAACAGCAAGCAGGAGGAGACGTGACAGTGAACCCAAGACTATCCAGAGAAGAATACTTTAACAATCCGGTTTCATTTGAGACAAAAATGGGATTGTGGATATACAAATCCGGTACGCACCCCTTTTTCACCGAAAAAGTCGGTCCCCGGTCCGTCGGATTTTATAGTATACATTTCGTTGCCAGCGGCAAGGTGCAATTCGGATGGGACGGCAGTAGCGTCTCCGCTCGGAAGGCGACTTGTTCTGCCTCTTCCCCGGCTCGGTCTATACCTATGTCAAGGACTGCGAGCAGCCGTCTACCACGATCACCTGGACGGCTTTTATGGGCGAGTTGATGCCATCCATATTGAAGCATATCGATTTATGTCCGGAGCGGCCCTATCGACAAAACGCCTTCGGGGACGATACCCTGGCGATCATCAAGGAGATTCAGAGATTGCTCCGGCAGCCCCAGCTAGACCACAGTCTTCAGCTGATGTCATTGGGATTCCAATTGATCCACAGCATCAATTCGAACCGGCACCAATCTCCTTCTTCTGCTGCATCCGACTGGCTCGGATCCATCCCCGGGTATATGCAGCTTCACTGTACCGAGAACCTGTCCGTGGAGGAGCTTGCCGCGTGGGCCGGCGTGCATCGCAGTCACTTTACCCGCGCGTTTACCCGCCGATACGGCATCTCTCCGTCCCGCTACATGCAGCAGTTGATCATGGAGAAAGCGACCCGCCTATTATCCGCCGAGGGCATCAGCATCACGCAGACCGCTTTATCCCTGGGCTATTCGGATTTGTTCACGTTTTCCCGCGCCTTTACCCGGTATTTCGGAATGACGCCGAGTGCATTCGTGAAAGCGAACCGCCCATCATCGACGGAACGCGAATAGCAAGGGACCGCCATGCGATAAAGGGGGCGCCATTAGCGACCCTACATCAACGATTAGAGGCCATCCGATTAGGGATAGCCTCTAGTTTTTTACATTACCTTTTTTCGTTGCTATAAACGGTAGGACGACCTACTCCTCCATCAGCTTCCACAGCGTGGTGAACGCCTCGTCCTCCAATTGAAAGAACACAGGCGCGTTGGCATATCGCACATATTGGCCGCCTTTAAACAATCTTAACTGGACCTCCGTCCCGTCCTGCAACTGGATATATAGAAACTTCTGCTCGCCCGACCCGGTCTCGTAGATCCCTTGCTCAAACAAAGGTTCGGCCGCTACCGGCTTCGCCTCGTATAACGCCTCGACGAAAGCTTGCACCGCCGCATCACCAGAAAGCTCGTGTTGCTTATTCTCGCCCATGTTCCAGCTGTCGAAATCCTGCCATTTGACAGACGTCATGTTCCCCATCAGATTCAGCTTGCCTATGATATCCTCGCCCTTGGCCACCGTAATCCCGTTTAGATGCTCATACAATTCAGCATAGACTTCTCCGTCGTGCTCCATGTAGGACATGATTCTAAAATCGGCGTCATATCCCTTAACCGAGAAAATGTCCATTTCTCCGATTGTTGAAGCAAGCTCCGTGTAATCATCGGAGGAGCTCCACTCCGTAATCCCTGATTTCGACCGACCGAGCTTGTCGCCCCGCAGCTGCTTGGCAATTTCCGGCGTGATTTGCGTACCTGTTTGGGTGTAAATATTGCCCTGGTATACAACCAAACCGATCATGTCGGCTTTGACGTTGCTCTCACCCGGAAGCTCGATTTTCGGGATGGTTACCGGATCATGACCGGCCTGGGCGGTCGGCGGGGTATGCTCTCCAGTCCCTTGCGTTTCCGGAGTATAGGTAACAACGGGAACATCTTCACGATTCAACATTATTGAAACAACCAGGACTAGCCCCAACATAACAGCCATACTAACGCCAGCCATACCCCACCGATTCCTTCTTGTCGTCTGATACTGATTTTGTTTCATTCCTTTCATCAGGCGCTCCTCCAATCCTTTATCAGGTTCTATTCGATCTATCAATGTTTTGTAGTCATTCCGATTCATCAATCGTCCTCTCCTTCCAAGTCCATGCGCAGCAGCTTCCTGCCGCGCTGAAGACGCATCTTGACCGCAGACTCATTAATCTGCAAGATCCCGGCGATTTCCTTAACGGAATAATCCTCGTAATAAAACAGATGGATCACCGACTTATACTTGAACGGCAAACTCATGACGTTATCCATCAGGGTTCGTTCCGTCGGCTCCACAAAATAATCATTCATATGCTCCATTTTGGTTACCCGCTTGCGCCACAGGCTTCCTTGCATGTTCTTGCAATGGTTCGTAATCACCCGAATGAGCCAAGCTTTCTTATGCTCCTGATTGCTGAACTCAGGTGATTTATATATCAGCTTCATAAACGTCTCCTGAATAGCTTCTTCTACATCCTGTTTGTTTCCCAGGTACACCATCGCTATTTTAAAAAGCATGTCGCCGTATAATTCATAGGTTTCCGTAATATCTCCGCCCGGCCGGAGCGAATCGATCTGCATCGCCTTTAGACCTCCTTTTACCCTTAACACAGTTATGGACGCGAATCGGTCACATTTTGTTTATAGTTTTTTCGGATTTAAAAAGGGGCTACCCCTAAAGGTAGCCCTCCTCTTGATCCTATTTCGGCTTATTTCACGTAGATTGCTAACTCAATCTGCATCCAGCCGCTATACAATATGTTTATTTGGTATACGTCAAATCCTGCATCATGCGATGGAGCACAGCAGCACTTTCCCCACGGGTGGCACTCGATTTAGGGTTGAAGCGCTGATTCTGGTCTCCGTTCAGAATACCAAGAGCCGCCAATTCATACACCGCTGTCTTGGACCAACCACCGATCGAGGTCGCATCGGCAAAATGGGCTTTTGCCGCGTCGGCTTGGTTGTATCCGGCATACTCCAGCGCGTTGTAGGCCATCACCGCCATCTCTTCGCGCGTGATCGTCCGGTTCGGCTTAAAGGTGCCGTCCGTGTAGCCAGTAATGATACCGGAATCGACCGCTGCCTGGACAGCTCCGGCATACCAGTCGGATGACACCACGTCCTGGAAGCTGCCTGACGCAGCGTCTGCAGAAAGGCCCAATGCCCGGACGACAAGCGCTGCGAACTCGGCTCGAGTGACCGATGCGTTCGGAACAAAGGTCTGCTCTGTGCGTCCGGTTACGATCATTTTGGCCGCAAGCGATTCAACGTCTGCCTTGGACCAGTGCGTAGCAATATCCTGGAACGTTACCGGGTTCTGCAGCACCAGGTACGTGCTGTTGGTACGGCTATAGATATCGATTCGTTGACCATTCACCTTGAATGGTACCGGCGTATATTCATTGCCGTTTCCGCCCACTCGAACAACCGCAATATCGGTCAAAGCATGCGCTTTGTCGACATTCAGGGACCGCTTCACATACGATTGGAATGAACCGAGCGTGATGGTCTTGCCATTACTGGACTTCGCTGTCAAGGTGTAGCTCACAGCCTGCAGCGCATGATATCCTTTGGAAGCTGCTGATTTAAGAGCATCCGAATCCACTTCAAGCTGAATGACCAAGTGAAGGCCGCTAATATCCGATCCGGTTTGCGCAGCCAGAGCTTGGAGATTGATCTCCTTCTTCGGAAGCTCATAGCTTCCGTAAGGCGTCGCTACCACCAGCACCTGTGCGCTTGTTTGATCAAGCCATGCCTGGAGCGCTTCATTCTCGATGGTAACGGATGAAGAAGAGATTGGCTGCGTGCTTGTTACCTCTACGGTAATTTTCCCGCCAACAGGCTGTTTCAGTGCTTCCTTCATGGCAGCCCCAGTGACGCTGCCTGTTGCCACACCATTCTCCACCTTAACCGGAACCTTTACCTTGCCTGGTTCGACCGGAGGTGTCGTGCCAGGATTCGAAGGATTCACGGGAGGCGTCGTCGGTCCTGGAGTTCCAGGGGTGCCCGGGTTCCCAGGGTTCCCCGGTCCAGGCTCTCCCGGTCCGCCCGGATCAGGTCCTCCTGGAAGCGGCGCTCCCTTCAAGTCCGTAATCCGTCCTTCGACGGCGGAGGTTTTGGCTGTGATGGTGCCTACTTTTTTCACATAGTTCGAGAATACTTCATAGTCAGGCTTATAGAGCAGGTTCACACGCCCTTCCAGATAAGCCTTCTCGAGCGAAGCATAGAAGTCGCCGCCTTTAGCGGTAAACGCGTTCGTCGCTACCTCGTAGGATTTATTCATATCGATCGGCTCGTATCCGTTCTTGCCTTTGACCTCGATACGCAGGACGCGTGATCCAACCGGCTTGGTGGAGTCATAGATAAACTTCATGCCCGCGATATGCGGGAAGCGCCCGTCCTGTGCCGGCGTCTTGGAAACCCCGTTCTCCATGGCTTCTTTAATCTCGGCGCCCGTTAACGTAATCGTGACCAGATCATTGTTAAACGGAAGCACCGTCATCACGTCACCCATTGTGACTTTGCCTGCCTCAATGGATTCGCGTATCCCGCCGCCGTTCTGCAGGGCGATGACCGCATTCGTGCCGGCCGCTTGCGCCGCATCCAGCATGCCATCGGCAATCAGGTTGCCAAGATTCGTTTCCTTCGTCCGCACGTCGGCACGAACGCCGTTCAGCTTCACTTCGGTCAAACCGACTTCCGTTTGTTTTAGTTCCTCCACGCCCGGCTTATATTTGGTGTTCAGAATTTGCAAGGCTTCGGGATCCGGCTGTACCGCGTATTGGCCGGCACTATCTTTCTCGTCAACGGAAATGAGGTTACTGTTCCACTCCTGCAGAACACCCTCGTCGTCAAATACGACCTCAAACCGACCTAAGAATTGTCCTTTTTCCCCTGTCTGCACGATCAGCTTCGGTTCACTGTCCGACCTGTCTACGACCGCTTGATCCAGCTTGGTATGACTGTGACCGCCCACGATGATGTCGATGCCTTCAACTTCCTTAGCAAGGTTAACGTCCACGTCATAACCGAGGTGCGACAGCACGACGATTTTGTTAATGCTTTCCTTCTGCAGCATCGCCACGGTGTCTCTTGTCTTTTGCACCGCATCATCGAAGGTGACGTCTCCAGGCGAAGCGATGTTCGCCGTGTCTTCGGTTGTAAGTCCAATGAGGCCAACCTGCTCCCCGTCTACCTCCATGATGATGGCCGGGTAGATGGTTGCATCCTTGGCATCCCGGGTCACTTCATTCTTGAATTTCTGGGTCAATAAAGCATCGGCCGAAAAATTCACGTTCGAGGAAACAAACGGGAATTCCGCATGCTCAATGAAATCGTTCAGCACCTCAGATCCTTTATCGAACTCATGGTTACCGAAGGTCATGGCATCATATTGAACCAGGTTCATGAACTCCAGATCCGCCAGTCCCAAATATTGATTAAAATACAGCGTGCCGGAGAATACGTCCCCTGCATCCACGAGCAGAGGATTGACCGCGTTTGCTCTGGCTTCCTTGATCGCCGTCACCCGGCGCGCAATGTTATCCGGCGAGTTTACGGTGTCCAGATTGGCATGCGTGTCATTGGTATGCAAAATCGTCAGCGGGAAGCCGTCCACGGCTTCTCCCTTCAGGTCGATCTGCGCGACAACCGGATCATGATCCGATACGCGACCCTTGGAAACCGGGAAGTCGGCATTCAGATGAACGACATCGGCTTGCGCTGAGCGGGTCAGATTCTTACTGACGAGAATATGATCCAGCACCTGCGAGTTCCCGTCATACGTGTAGGTATACCTCTCCTCGAGCGGAAGGGTATCGATCAGATTGTCTAATTCGTTTCCTTTCAAAATGTTCGCCGTCTCGGTAAATTGGAAATCATTCAAATCTCCCAGAACGACGACGTTCGCATCAGGGTTAGCGGACACAACGTCTTTCACGAACCCGTTCACGACCGCTGCAATCTGATGGCGCTGCGTTTCGCTGGAGAGAACCGGCGGCTGGGTATTGCCGAATGGTCCTTGGTCCCCGGATTTCGAGTTAAAATGATTCGCGATGACGATCACTTTCTCGCCCTGGAATTCGAACTGTGCGGCCAAAGGTTTACGCGACGCGTTGAATGCCGCATTCAGCGGATCAATCCGGCCCGGATTCAGGGTTAACTGATCCTTTGCCGCATCATACGCAACGGATTCCGTCGAGGAGCCCTTTTTGCCTTGAACGCTGTCGGATAACTGAACATGATCCGCGTTGTAGAGGAACCCGACCCGAATGTTCGCTCCCGGCGCTCCCCCATCGTTATTATTCACCGGATCAATGTCGGTAAAGCTGTACGTGGGTCCTCCCGCTGCCTTGATGGCGTTAATCAAGGTCTGGTAGCTTTGGTCTGCCGCGGTAGTTCCATTGTTCTGCTCTCCGTTGTTATCCTGTACTTCTACGAGACCGATAATATCCGGAGACTTGATGTTGTTTACGATCGACTCCGCCAGCTTGTTGATTTTAGCGGAGCTAACACCCGGATAGAAATTCTCGATATTATACGTCGCCACTCTGAGCTGTCTGTCATTCACGTCGATAGTGGATACCTCTTGCTTAAAAGAGCTGCTGTTGATTGCAGGCAACTCGCCTTTAGCCGGAATCACCTTGAAATTACCACTGTTATAACCGATTACGCCGATCACATCATTGGCAAACGTATCGCCGGTGCTTACTTCTTGCCCCGGATTGCCGTAAGCAATTATAAGACGCTGCGGGTTGAAATTGCCTTGTTCTTTCAGAACGAGACCGCCCGCAGGCGTAATGACATCCGCGGTATCATTCTCGACCCGGGTCGCAATGTTGTAGGTTCCGCTGCTTGTCCAATACGGACTAATGATCGTTGGCTGCGGAAGTCTGACCAGCATGCCCTCCAGAGATTCGTAGAAGTCGATGGCATCTTCGTCCGGATCGAACGTTGTCATGCTGTCATTATCGATAATGGCGGCAGGAATCGGGCGCCCGCCTTTACCTAAGGTAACCGGTTCGGGCAGCTGCTGAGCCTGATCAAGCTTCTTGATGGATTGCAGCTCGATTTGGGTGGAGGTCAAGTTACTGGAGCTTCCCTCGTTAAACTCGGCCACTTTTCCGGTTACGCTCACCAGATCTCCGATTTGAGGCCGGCTTGGATCTGTGGAATACACAAAAATCGCATCCGAGGTATTCGGATTGGAATCCGGCTTCGGATCCTGGATATAGAATCCCTTGATATTGCCGTTAGAGAACGTATAACCATATTGGGTTACAACACCTTCAATATCAGTTACCGTCTGTCCTGTATACGGCGAAGTATGGTCCTCGCCTTGAATATCCGCGATGCGCGGCTGCTGAGTAACTTTATAAGCAAATTCGTATACCTTGCTCACATCTGCACCCGAGACAACAACCGCTTTGATGGTCGTGTCACGGTCTATTTGAATCGGTGAGCTGTACTGTGTACTAGCTTGCGTCGGGTCTGACCCATCGAGCGTATAATAGATGCTCGCCCCTTGCGTAGGGCTGGACAGCGCCACCGTTCCCCCGATGATGATCGGTCCCGCACCCGGACTGGCAATCACGGAGAACATCTCCTCGATTAAGGCATGCTCGCCGAGAGGGATCAGCTCATAGATGTTGCCGAACTGCTTGACCACGCCCGTGACGCGGCTGAAGGTTTTCACCGTCTTCAGCTTGGACAATCCGGAATAGATGATGAATTCATGCCCACCTTGCTCGGCCGTGTATTCGCCAGGTCTGTTCTCAGATTTGATAGTCACATCATCCAAGTAGACAAGCCTTGCCTCATAAGTCTCCCCTGCAGCTTGGGATAGATCAGCTCCGGTAATTGGGAGAGCCTGCGGCACTCCGACTTGGTTCCCTGTCACGTCATGCGGCAGCAAGGCGTGCGGTTTGATCTCCTGAAGATTGTTATAAATCTCCATCACGCCGGCCACGCTCACCCGATCGCCAACGCTGGCATTGAGGGGGTAGTCATAGAGAACAATACCTGCTGCGTCGTCTTGAATGTAGGTTTCTCTGCCTTCGATATGCGTAATGACGCCTTCCGTCCAGACATGCTCTCCTTTTGCCTTGCTGCGGGCTTCAGCGACAGACGTTTGCGTTAAAATATCATATTGGAACGAGGAGACCGGCCCATCCGGCAGGCCATCTTGGACTACATAGGCATCCACTCGCGTAGGCTCGTTTATGGTGATCGGGCCGTTGACGAGCTGGAAGCCGGAGCCGTTTCCGCCGGACAGATACACATCCGCATAGACGGAAGCCCCTACCGTAGGCGGATACAGCGTAATCTTCGTACCGGCAGGCCAGGCGTTAGGCTCCGGATTAGCCGTTACCATTCCCAAGCCCGTGCCCGGAGTGACCGGCGTAGCTGGACTCGCGCTGTTCCGGGGCTCCGGTGAGGTAACGGTAAAATCCGCTGCATTGTTATCCGTGTCGTGGCCGCGGTCATTTTGACCAACGGTCAATTCCTTGCGGATCGCAGCCGTACTGTTAGATAAAGCTACGGTCGGACTCGTCTCAGATTCTGAAGCCGATCCATAGCCAATGAGGTCGATACGATCGCCCGCGGCGTTTACCAGATCTACTTTGCCGTTAGAGCCGCTCAAGTTCAGCGATCCTTGAACATTAGGCGCCGGTAGAGTAGCACCTACCGAGCCACTACTCTGTTGTTGGATTAAATAATAAGAATAAGGCTCTATAATACCAGTTAAAGAGGTCGTGCCGTTAAAACTGCCTGCTGCGCTTGCATAACGTACCTTCCAGCCTGTAAGGTCAACCGGACTGCCGGTCGGATTGAACAATTCGATAAAATCATGCGTATAAATGGCCCCGCTATTCCCGCCGCCGCCATATACCTGGCTGATCACAACCTGATCATGTTGGGGAGCAGCCTCAGCCACCTTCATGGAACTGAAAGGAACGATGATACTCAGGAGCATTACGATAGCCATAAACATACTTAGCTGCTTTTGGCACCTATGTAATCGAATGCGCATTCAGGTTTTCACTCCTCTATTCTATTAAATTCTGTAGCCTTATTTACTATATATACCAGAGATGTTTTGGGAGTTCTAACCTAAAGTATGCTAAATGTAAAAAAACCTCCGATAGACCTAGCCCTAAGTGGGCATAAGCATATCAGAGGTTCTAGATGTGTTACATCGACTTGCGCAATCCGTTACCGTTTACCTGAATCGAACGGCTCCCCTACGGCTTTCGGCGCATTCGAGGATTTGGAGAAAATCACGAGTGCGATCAGCGTGACAACATAAGGGAAAATCTTGAGAATGACCGGCGGGATCACCGCCAATGACGGGATCACCTGCGATACGTTGGCTACCGTCGTGGCAAATCCGAAGAACAAGGTGGCCAGCAGGATGCCGAGCGGCTTCCATTGTCCGAAGATCAAGGACGCCAGAGCCAGGAACCCTAGTCCTGCAACGTTCCCCGTAAATTCACCGGAATACGTCAACAGAATGACAGCCCCCCCGAGTCCGGAAAAAGCACCCGAGATCATGACGCCGACATAGCGCATGGACTGCACCTTAATGCCGGCTGCTTCCGCTGCGTGCGGATGCTCGCCGCAGGACCGGAGACGCAGACCGAACGGTGTTCTGTACAATATTAGTGCGCTGAGCACTAACACTAACAGAACAAGCCAGGTTGTTGCATAGGTTTTGGTAAAAAACAAATCCCCAATAACCGGTATCTTGGACAGCACAGGCACATCAAACGGTGCAAAACCATTCGTGATGCTGATCTTGCCGCTACCCGTAATGTTACGGGCAAGGAAAATCGTCAGGGCACCCGCGATCATATTGATCGCCGTACCGCTTATGATCTGGTTGGCACTAAGGTTGATGCTCGCAAAGGCATGTAACAGCGAGAATAGTGCACTCGCTGCCGCTGCTGCCAATAATCCTACCCAAAGTACCCACGATTGGCCGGGCCATTGGGCCTGCATTTTGAATATGACAAAGGCTCCGATGAAAGAACCAACAATCATCAAGCCGTCAAGGCCGATATTGACGACCCCGCTTCGTTCACTGAACAGCGCGCCCAAGGCGGTAATCAAAAGCGGGATCGTGTAAGCGATGGCATACGGAAAAATCTGTTCAATCGTTGTCCACATATGTCCTTACTCCCCCTGCTTTTTATTAGCCGCGCGACGCAGCTTCATTTTACGGTATAGTCGTTCGATCAAGATGCTGGTTGCCGCAAAATAGATAATGATGGCGATAATCGAATCGGCGATTTCCGGCGGAATCTCCGTCATGGCATTCATAAACCCTCTGCCCGAATAGAGAATTCCGAAGAACAAGGCCGACACCAATACACCGATAGGTGCATTGATTCCAAGCAGAGCTACGGCAATCCCGTCAAATCCCTGGCTCGGCAGAATGCCGATCTGCATGCTGGAGGCATTCCCCGTATACTGTGCAACACCCGCGAGGCCCGCGAGACCGCCGGAGATGAACATGGACAGCACGATGCTGCGTTTGACAGCGATACCCGCATATTCGGAAGCGTGCCGGTTGAATCCGACCGCCTTCAATTCATACCCGAGCGTTGTTTTGTTAATAAGGAAAGCGACGACCAGAACAGCAATAACCGCGATAAAAAAGCCCAGATTGACATAAGAACCTTGGAACATATCGCTTAGCCACTGCTGATGCAGCATAGCTTCCGGCGGAAGCTGACGCGATTCCGTCTCCAGGCTCGCCCCTTTGAAGTAACCCGGAATGACATAATAAACGGTCCAGTAGGCCGTCCAGTTCATCATGATCGTGGATACGACCTCGTGCACATTATATTTAGCCTTCAGGAAACCTGGGACAACCGCCCATAGCGCACCGCCGATAAACCCGACCAGTACCATGACTAACAGGAGCAGAGCCCGCGGCAGGTCCAGCGAGAGGCCGACAGCCGTCGCGCAAAATCCACCGAACAGCATCTGGCCTGCAGCACCGATATTAAACAGTCCAGTGCGGAAGGCAAAAGCCACGGACAGACCGGTTAAAATAAGCGGAGTCGCCGTCGCCAGCGTATTTCCGATCCGCTCCGGGTTTTTGAGTCCACCCTGGATGAGATACTTATACCCTTCTACCGGATTATGTCCGGTCAGCGCCATAAGCAGTGCCCCCGCAATGAGTCCGAACAGGACGGCAAGCAACGATTTTACGCTGTTATTCATGTGGTGCCTCCTCTTTTTGATACCCGGCCATCATCAGTCCGAGCTCTCTTTCGTTCGTTTCGGAGGTTTTAACGATACCTACCAGTTCACCGTTGTTGATAACGGCAATGCGGTCCGACAGATTCAGCACTTCATCAAGCTCCAGGGAAACCAGCAGAACGGCTTTCCCCTTGTCGCGCTGTTCGATCAGACGCCGGTGAATATATTCAATCGAGCCTACGTCAAGGCCCCGAGTCGGCTGGACAGCAATAAGCAGATCCGGATCGCGCTCTACCTCGCGGCCGATGATCGCTTTTTGTTGGTTACCGCCGGACATCGAACGCACGATCGACCGGCCGCCCGTTCCGGAACGCACATCAAAACTCTGAATGATATGCTCCGCATGCTTGCGGATCGCTGCTGGCTGCAGCAGCCCGTTCTTGGAATACGGTGGGCGGTTATACACCTCGAGGATCAAATTCTCTTCAATCGTATAATCCAGTACGAGGCCCCTCTTTTGGCGGTCCTCTGGAATGTGGCCGATTCCGCTTTCATTTCGTTGACGGACAGATAGACCGTTGAGCGTTTTTCCATTCAAGCTCACCGTTCCGCTCTCCGCCTGCCGAAGTCCGGTAATGGCTTCTATCAGTTCCGATTGACCGTTACCATCCACGCCTGCAATGCCCACAATCTCCCCGGCATGCAGGTCCAGACTAAAGCCTTTGAGCGCATCAACTTTCTTGCTGTTCTTTACCATAAGCGATTTGATCTCCAGAACGGTTTTACCCGGATGGCTCTCTTGCTTGTCCACCTTAAAGGATACGCTGCGGCCCACCATCATTTCGGCCATTGCCTCGCGGCTCGTGTCTGCCACTTCTACGGTGCCAATCGTCTTGCCGCGGCGGATGACGGTGCAGCGGTCCGCAACCGCTTTAATTTCTTTCAATTTGTGGGTGATCAGAATGATCGATTTGCCTTCATTGACCAGGTTTTTCATAATGCCCTGCAGATCTTCGATTTCCTGAGGGGTCAGTACGG
This sequence comes from Paenibacillus sp. FSL F4-0100, assembly GCF_037993005.1. Lineage (NCBI taxonomy): Bacteria > Bacillati > Bacillota > Bacilli > Caryophanales > Paenibacillaceae > Paenibacillus > Paenibacillus sp. FSL F4-0100. The sequence goes on along the minus strand of NZ_CP150303.1, from coordinate 431,273 downwards.
CGGTCGGCTCGTCAAAAATGAGCACTTCCGCGTCTCGGTACAGCATTTTGAGAATTTCCACTCTCTGCTGCATCCCGACCGAAATATCCTCGATTTTGGCATACGGGTCTACATTGAGGCCGTATCGCTTGGACAGCTCCTCGACCCGTTTGGCAGCCGATCTCACGTCCAAGCCGAAGAAGTACTTGCGCGTCTCGCTGCCCAGAATAATATTCTCGGTCACGGTAAACGGCTCGACCAATTTAAAATGCTGATGCACCATCCCGATTCCGAGTTTGTTCGCGACGTTCGGATTCGAGATCCGCACGTCCTTGCCGTTGACTTTGATTACGCCACGGTCAGGCTGATACATGCCAAACAGGATGCTCATCAGGGTGGACTTGCCCGCCCCGTTCTCACCGAGCAGCGCATGAATCTCGCCTTTTTTCAACCTAATCGTGATATCGTCATTGGCCACGATCCCCGGAAATTCCTTGCGGATGCCCACCATCTCGACAACATAGTCCATGGTTTTGGGTCCTCTCCTTCTTTTTTGTTAAATATCTTCCTGTGCATAACTGCTTTTAAAAAAAACGCGGATCGACTCACTTCCAAACAGCCAGAACGCAGTTACATAGATCGATTTCTACATTCAATATCAGGATGCAATCGCTTGCGCCGGTGATACGGTCTGATACCTAAAATAGCCCCACAAAGTGGAGCCTATGCTTCGATGCTTGTTCCAAATACTTTGCGGGGGCCCCAAAACATATAAATGCGATTACAGAATTGCTTACGCTTCGCTGAAATAACTTATAAATTCTGATACCTTAAAAAAAGACGGAGGGAATCCGTCTTTTTTCATGCGGTATCGCTGCTTTTCAAGTAAGTCTATCCACGCTTCTGTAGATGACCTTGGTGTCTTGGATTACTTAATCAAATCGCCTTGCTCTGCCGTAACTTTAATTTCGCCGGCTTTGATCTTGCCAAACACTTCGTCCACTTGCTTGAGGACGTCATCGCTCAGGTTCGGATTCTTCTCAGGAAGGCCGACGCCGTCATTGGTCGCATCCAGCGTAAGCGTTTGTCCGCCTGGGAATTTACCTTCCATTTCAGCTTTGATCATATCGTAAGCCGCATGGTCGATTTTCTTCACGGCCGAAGTCAGGACAACGGATTTGTCGCCTTCGTAAACGCCATCTTGATACTGGTCAACGTCTACGCCAACGATCCATACTTCAGATCCATTCTGTACGCGAGTCTTCGCTTCGTTAATCGCACCAACGCCAACGCCGCCTGCTGCCGCAAAGATAACGTTTACGCCACGGTCATACATTTGAGCCGCCAATTGGCTGCCTGCTGCAACATCATCAAAGGATCCTTGGTAAACAACGTTTTCTTTGTTAATTACCAGTTTCGTGCCGAGATTCTCGTTGGCGTAAGCTACACCCTGCTGGAAGCCCCAGTTGAACTTCTGTACAGGAGGGATTTCCATTCCGCCGATAAATCCAGCTTGTCCATCCTTCACATGAAGCGCAGTCGCTACGCCAGCCAGGAAACCGGACTCTTGCTCAGCGAAGAAGATGGATACGGTATTTTCCTTAACTACCGGATTGCTGTCGCCGGAATGAGGTGTTCCATCGATAATCACGAATTTAGCATCTGTATACTTGTCCTGTGCTTTGAACACGGCTGTTTCAAATTTGAAGCCTGGAGTTACAATGAACTTAAATCCGGCATCGTACAGGTTTCCGATCTCTTTCGAGTAGTCGGCTTCTGTCGTTCCGGCCGGCTTCAGGTATTTATACTCCATTTTGAAGTCCTTATTGGCCTTCTCGATACCTTCGTACGTTCCTTGGTTAAACGACTTGTCATCGATGGTTCCCGCGTCCGTAACCATCCCTACCTTGAAGTTTGCCTTAGGTGCATCGCCGCCTGCGCCGCCGCTTGGTTCTGACGCTGGTTTGTCGCCGCAACCTGCCAGCATTGTGACAGATAACGCCAAACTGATTAAAGATATGACCCCTTTTTTCATTAAGGATAACCCTCCTAGGTATATATGCCCGAATACTAGATTCGTGCTATTTACAATATATTAATAAAACAGACCCTTTTCAACATAAATTTGGGTGAATCTGTCAAGCTGCATCTGTGTCGCGGTGAAACGTTTAAGACATGTTTTATTCCAATTCTAGTAGAGATAGGAAGCCGTAGTTAACGCGGTGTTGATATCACGGTTTTTATAGATAACACGGGGGGTTACAATTGGTGTGGTACGCAAACTTGCAAGTGCTCAGACCCTGCAATTTGGAAAAAAATAATAGCCCCTTATGAAAGAAAGCACCTCGGCAAGGTGCTTACAAACATGCTGTTCATTTCAATGAAAGTTTTGAATGAATATTCACTTGCGGCGGGACTTCATCATGCGATTATACGTAATCAATCCGGCAATAATCATGGCGACTACGCCCAAGCTGCTTGCCGACTCCGGCGTCATGCCAAATACCCCCGCCAAATTCGTAACCAAACTGTTCGTAAGCAGCGCCACCGCAATCAGCATAATCGGACGCCACACGCTATACCTTCTCATTCTCGCAACACCCCCAGCCCAGATTTACAGCAATATAATCCCAAATGACTAAAATCGCTTAATCTATTAGATGCATTATACCATGAATAAGTATGCGTTTACATTGTTCTCAACTTTCTCAGCATGAAATTTCCAGATAGCCCTTGATGTAGTTTGGGAGACCAACAATCCTTTGCGACTTTGAATCTAATTACCGGTTTTCTTCTTCCTTCATTATATTAAACGTGTTCATAAACATCGTTATGCGCCACATATTTCCCATGTGATCATCAAGACCGATTCGAAAGCAAAAGCCACGGGCTACAGCGTGGAAATAACGCTGCCTCCATGGCTTTTTTTACGAAACATAAGTTATCATGCATCATGCTCGGCAGAGTTTGCCATAAAATGCCCTTATCCTAAGTCAACTTCTCGGAAATCAGGCCATTATGCCATCGGAACCTGAGCTCGTGCTGGAAATAACTCATCAGTCCTTTTTATTGTACTCGAATGAAATCTTAACGGGATCCGACATTCCTTCCATAGACAGATAGGCGTCGCAAGTTCCCTTTAAATTGCCGGTAAGCTTGATCATGAATTCGAAACTTCCCGTTTCTGTACTGGTCGTCTGGCCTTCGTAGCGAACTTTCCCTTTCGAATCGAGTATTTTCAAATTCACTTGGGACTGGCTGCCGTTCACGACCAGACCGTCGATTGTCAATTTCTTCGCAGCGGCATCCACCACGGCTCTTGCGCCGTCGATACCCGTCTCACCTCCTGCCTGATCATCCGTACCGAGAACTTCGATTTCATCAAGGAAGACCCAGACGTTGACCGGGAATTCGACTTTAACGTAGCGGGCAGACACTTTGTCGGCTCCCGCTTTCCCCGGCACGCCGTCTGTTATCCCGCTCCAGCTCACGAACTCGGCCGAGGCAGCATCATGTGCCGGTGGGGGAGAAACGGTTGCCAGCGTGCTCCAGGATTCGCCGTCAGATGAAACGGAAAAAGTGACGTTCGGAGGGAAATAGATGCCGGGTCCTTTATCCTGAAGAAAATGGGCTCTAATTGCCCCGATCGATTTGTTGCCGCCCAAATCAAATGTGATGGTGCGGCTTCGTTCGTCAGGGTAGTCGCTTCCCGCATGGGCCTGCCACTGCTCGGTGCGGTAATCCGTCCCGCCGAATCGGCCGTCCGTAAGTTCGTTCCCGGAATCGGGATAGTTGCTGTTAGGCTGCTGTGAAATTGTATAGCTTTTGCCAAGAACCAGATTGCTGAGTCCCCCTCCGTCAGACCAGGTTTGAATGAGAACTTGGGCGTAGGAATCAAGCACCGATGCGGCCGAGGCCGAAATCAACCCTTGCGCTTGAACGGCCGGGTCATGAATGTGCGCAAGAAAATCCTGCATATACGTTACGGCATCCTTCGGCTTGTTTTCGTCCAGAAGAAGCTTGATGGTCTGCAATCGATACGACAACTCATTACCAAAAACCGATTCGATTTCGTTCGACGCGACATACCGCCGTACAAGCTCCGTCATCGTCTCCGGCGCCGGGCTGCTGTCGATAGCGTACGTTCCGTTCAAATACTGATACAGCCAGTCATACATTAAACGCAAACTTGGATCCTTGCTTACCCCTAAGTTGTATACTGCATTATTGCCTTGATAGTGAGCTCTGAAGCCATTTTGCATCAGACCGGATCTGACGCCGCTGTCCAAGTATTCGACAAAACGCTGACGAAGTACGGGATCTGTCAACATTCCGTCATCAAATTCAACTTCGTTCCCCATTCCGTACCGCTTTGCAGTATCTGTAGCATCGTCCATACGGTCGGAATCCATTCCGCCGAAGAAATAGTTAGGCTGAAGCGCCGCGGCATCGAACCCTGCGTCTTTCCACATAAACATTTTGTAAGCATATGAGTGTGGAATCCAGAAAACCTTCCTGTTCATGGCGTGCACTTTATCCGACACCATGCGAGCTATGTCCGGTCCTGATTCGGATATGTCGATTTGTTCCGGCATCCAGTACATGCCGACAAGCTCAAGATTAGAGTAGTTGGCAGCCTGCCATCTTTGCTGGGTCTGGTCCAGCCACCACTGTACTGCTTTTCCTCTGTTTTCAGACGCTTTTTCTTTGCCTACGACGGAGTCGTTGAAATTTAAGGAACCGCTACCGTCAATGTCGCCAAAATCTGTTAAGGATTCCCCTGGATTCGGAATCATTAACACAACCTTGACTTGATGATCGGGCTGTTTCAGCTTGGCCCCAACTTCCTTGGCGGCCTCATTCAACTGCTGCATATCGCCCGTGGCTGCAAATGTTTTATCCAAATACCATTTCCAATCGTCCAGGTTCGTTTGTCCCTGACCGAAATCGCGACCAGCAGGCGAAGCAATCCCGAGATATAGAACGCCGTCATAAAGCCAATCGACCGGCTCGCCGTCTTTATTTACATAGCTGATATTAGGGATAATCCGTTCCTTCTTCCAATCGCCCAAACCATTCGCGTATTGCCCGTTATACAGCAAATTCAGATTCCGGATCCCGGCCGTAGCTTCCCCCGGCTCCAAAAAACGAGGCTGCTCGGCAGGAACCTTTACCGCCCCTTCAATCTTGCCGTCCATACCCATAATTTCGATTTCGTCAATGTATTCCCACTGTGTAGGATGCATATAAAAGATTACCTTCACATAACGGGCATAAGCCAACTTGCCATCCGTATTCCCGCCCTTAATTCCATCCCGGCTGCCATCCCATTCAAAAGTCTCCTGTCTAGGCGGTCCTGCTCCCCATAGCAGCTGCGTAGCGTTATGAGAAAGCAGCCCCCAATTTTCCTTATCGTCAGAGACATACATCGATACCGACAGCGGCACGAGGATCGAGTTCGTCGGATAATCCTGGAGAAAACGAGCGGTTATCTTCCCGACCGACTTTTCCTCCCCCAGATCAAATACGATTTCGCGCGCTTTTCCGCGCTGATGTCCTACCCATGCCGGGTCGTTCATATCCAATGCGCCGTATTTACCGTCTGTAAGCTTGTATCCGTCATCGGGATGCGAAGCTTCCGGAGCTTCAGACCATTCGTACGGGAGGCCGGCCGCAAGATTGCGGAATTGCGTCTCCTGTACTGCGGAAGATTCTGCTGCTTGATTCTCGTCTCCTGCTAGTGGTGCCTGTTCCACTCCCGGTTCACCAGCTTTCGTCGGTTGATTGACTTCAATTGCCGCTTGCAGGTCCGCCACATCCGGAACAGGCGATTTCGCCTGCACCGCAGAGACCGGAGACATTAGTAATACGGCTGCCATTAATCCGGATACCCATTTTTTATTCAAACTCATCAAGGCCAGCTCCTTTTTCTTATTCTCAAGTACAGAAATATCAAAGATTCTAAACTCTTATTTCTGTTCCGGGTGAACGCTAAATTTGGATCCCCCCTTTCGCGAAATCTGATATAAGCAAGCAGCAGCGTGTACAAGATCGGCTTCCTCCGAAAGAGGAAGCCGTCTTCACCACGTCGTGATTCTGGTCTATTTCGCTTTTGCCGCCAGGAACTCATCGATTTGCTTTTCCAGCTCCTGCTGAATTTTTTTGAGGGCAGGCCCGGCTTCCGCTTCGAATTTCTTCAATGTCTCGTCCGGATCGATAACCCCGTTGAACAGCGCCGTGTAGTATTGTCCATCGACTGTATTGTACTGGCTGATTTCGTTTTGAACCGGGGCACTGTCAAATTCGAAACCGGCCAAAATATCGGTGGTGAACATGTCGGCATCGCGAAGCACGGCATCCATTTCATCATTCTTCGGATCGCCACCCACAACACTGCGCTCATCGACCGGATTCCATAGCCAGACATAGCCGAATGCAGAGTAGCCGGATGTATCCAGGTTTTTCATTTTGTCCTCTCCTGCCGCTTCCCAATGCTTCCCTTCAATTCCGTAAGAGAGCAGGTCGTAGTTTTCCTTCTCATTCGCCCAGTTCAGGAACATAATCGCCCGTTCCTTGTTTTTGCTTACCTTCGGAACAGCCAGGAAATTCCACTGCTTAAAATTGGTGAAATTCGCGCCTTTTTCCGGGTTAAAGAAGGTGACCGTTTCCAGCTCGCCGTCCGGTACATTGTTCTTAAATGTGTTCTTGAAGGAATCGCCAATACCGAACGCGCCGTTTGTGACGATTGCTACTTTGCCTGCCGAGATCGGTTGGTGGAAATCTTTCGTCGTCAAAATGTCCTTGAAAATCAGTCCGTCTTTAAACCATTTGTGCGTGTTCGCCAGCCACGTTCCGATCGGTTCCCGATCCTCCAGCAAATTGTATACTTTCCCGTCGTTGTTCTTATAGTAGAGCATCAAGCTGTTGCCGAGCGCGTGGGTCGGCCTGACATGAGTTTCGTAATCGTTCAGTGCATGGTGATTGACGAAAGAATACGTGTAAGAGCCTGCGCTCATCGGAATGATGTCTTTCTTCTGCTCCTTCACCTTGTAGGCGAATGCAATCAGTTCATCATACGTCTTGATCGGCGGTACGCCAAGGTTCTCGCGAATATCTTTGCGCACCATGTAGGAATTGCCGGACATGTAACTGACGCCGAGCGGGACGGCCATAATTTTGCCGCCGTATTTGTTGTAGTCCCACATTTGCTGCGGCCGTTTCTCCAGCACTGTTTGGCCGTACTGGGCCAACAGGTCATCCAGCGGTTCATAGAAACCGCTTGCAATCATTTGGTTGATGTGCAGCCATGGCGCATCAAAGATAAGATCGATGTTTTCGCCAGAAGCGAGCGTCACCTGTGTCTTTTGCGCCAGATCGGACCAAGGCACGAACACGATGTCAAGCTTGACATTGATCGTATCCTTCATTCGCTTCTCTGCTTCGGCGATGACTAAATCCATATCCGGCGGCCGGTCGCCGGGAATCATGATTTTCAAGGTGACCTCTTCAAGTTTGGCGTCACCGCTCACGCCATCTCCGGTCTGACCCGACGGTCCGGGCGTCTTCCCTTCCCCTTCGTTCTTGCCCGAACAACCTGCAATCGCGACAAGCGCGATCAATAACACGAGCGCGATGGACAAGAGTCTTTTCATTGTTCATTCCCCCTGTTTCAAAAAATAGAAAAAAAGGCGGATGGGCCGGTTCGAAAACAGCAGCGCTCGAAAGCTCGAACCGGTCAACCGCGCTTCCCGCTTGCCGCTCTACCCTTTTACCGATCCAAGTGTCAAACCTTTAATAAAGAAGCGCTGTATGAAGGGATAGACGAACACAATCGGGCCGATGGTAACGCAGACGATCGCCAGCTGCATCCCATAGGTCGGCACGACGACGTTGTACTGCGTCTGGCTCCCGCTCACATAAGCCATAACATTCAAATTGGACATAAGCTGGCGTATCATCATCTGCAGCGGCAGCATCTTGTAATTGTCGATAAACAGCAATGACAAATACCAGTCGTTCCAATATTGCAGTGCGTAGAACAGGCTCACCGTGGCGATTACAGGCAGCGAAATCGGCCAGATGATCCGAAAGAAAATAAAGATATCATTGGCTCCGTCCACAGTCGCAGCTTCATTCAATTCATACGGCAGCGTCCGGTAGTAGGAGACAAGAATGAAGGCATAGAACGGATTAAGCAGATAGGGCAAAATGAGCGCCCAAACCGAGTCTTTCAGGTGCAGCCAGTTGGCAATCAGCATGTAGAAGCCGACCAGCCCTGCACCGAACAGCATCGTCAGGAAGGTCAAAAACGATAAAATGTTGCGATATTTCACTTTCCGGTGGCTCAGCGTGTACGCATAGGCAGCTGTCAAAAGGACGCCCAGCGCCGTGCCGGCGATCGTCACGATAATCGTCATGCCGTAGCTTAGAAACACCTGCTTGCCGGAGAGCAGAAATTTGTACGCATGGAGGCTGAATTTGCTCGGAAGCAACTGGTACCCCGCCGTCTGCAGAAGCGATTCATCAGCGAACGAGTTGATGAACACAATCCAGAACGGAATGAAGCAAAACAGCGCAAACGCGCCCAGCACCGCATACATCAGAATAAGAAACAACCGTTCTCTCATGTCGATCACACCTTACATTGTCCGGCGAAAAGGCCGCATGGACCGGGCCATTGCCCGTTTCGCCGAACCCTTTTAGAATAGTCTTGAATCCGCGTCCACCTTGCGCGCGATCGCATTGAAGATGAGAATCGTGACGAGCCCCATGCAGGACTGGTACACGATGACGGCAGACGACATGCTGAAATTACCCAGCTGCCGCAGCGCCCGAAATGCATACGTATCGATGACATCTGTCGTCGGAAAGAGTACGCCGTTATCTCCGATAATCGCGTAAATCATGCCGAAATCGCCGTAAAAAATACGGCCAATGCCAAGCAGCGCCAATACCATCACCGTCGGCCGCATCAACGGCAGCGTTATGTAGAGCATCTGTTGCATCCGGCTCGCACCTTCAATTCGGGCGCTCTCATAATATTCTGCGGAGATGCCCGTAATGACGGCCAAAAAAATAATGGAATTATATCCGGCCATCTTCCAGGCGCTAATCACGGTTAAGATATACGGCCATACGCCAGGCGACAAATACCAGTCCACTCCTTCGTAGCCAAGGGCGACAAGCGCGCGGTTAATCAGTCCCTCCGATGTGCTGAATAGCGTCAAGGCCATCATGCTGACGACAAGCCATGAAATAAAATACGGTAAAAAAATAAAGGATTGCGTGATTCGCTTGAACAGCCTGTTTCGGATTTCGTTCAGGAAGATAGCCAGCACGACCGCGCTGCCGAGGCCGGATAGAAGAAACAGCGCATTCAGGAAAACGGTATTCAGCGTTACCCGCAGCCAGTCTTTCCCATTGAAGAAAAACTCGAAGTTTTTAAATCCGACCCATTCGCTCCCCCATATTCCATCCGATAGCCGGTAATTCTGGAAGGCGAGCAGATGCCCCAGCATGGGCATATACGCAAATACGACCAGAAACGCAATGCCGGGCAGCGCCAGCAAGTACAAATACCGGTTCCGCGACAGCTCGCGCACAAACGACCCGCCGAATCTTTTCCGTCGCTCCAAAAAGCGTTCCTCCTTTCTTGTGGGCTTGCAGGATTCGAACGGAGCCATCGTAGCATTCACGGCTGCGGCTTGCCTAGTTCTCATTGGCCGGATTGGGTTCTCGCGTGGCTAAAATCGCGAGCGTTCGCCGGTTGTTATTGGTCTGGCCAGTTCTCAATCGCCGCCTACCCCGCCTGCTAATTCGCAGAGTTCCCGCCCATCTGCCGCGTCGTCCGCTCCAACCGCTCGCTCGCCTTGCTGTCGCGGTATTGGCTTGGCGTCATGCCGGTCGCTTTTTTAAATGCGGTGAAAAAGTGGCTTTTCGTCTGAAAGCCGGACTGCTCTGCAATTTCGGTGATCTGCATGCTGGTCTGCTCCAGCAGCTCCTTAACCTTCCCGAGCCGCTCGTTCAAGATGAAATTCGATAAAGGCATGCCATATTGTTCGTGAAACAGCTGCCTGACGTATTTGGCCGACAAAGCGATATGGTCAGCGATATCGTCTACCGACAGCATCGGGTCATGGGTATGATAGCGGACATACTCGATGATTTCCCCAACCAGCTTTTCCTTGCGATTGAATCCCTTTTGGTCGCTAAGCTGCCGGATAATCCGCCCAGTCTCTTCCTTCAGCCATTCGCGGACCTCGGTAAGCGTGGCGAACTGCCTCAAGTGGCGCTCAATCCCTTCAACACTCTGAATAGACATCATTTTGCTGAACGACTTGACGATCGCAAACAGAAGCAGCTTCAGTTGGAATTGGCACTCGGTATACTTCATCGTCTGCAGGCGCGTGAACACCTCCTCCAGCATGGCCAGCACCTTCTCCTCTTTGCCGCTGCGAATCGTCTGGATCAAGCTTTCATGCACGGCGGAGTCGATCGGCGCTTGTAAATCGGCATACCGCTCAAAGTCTTGTTCAACGTAGATTTTGTCATCACCACTGACAAACTTGAATAATGTCAGCTCGTTCATATCGTCGTATACTTTGCGTAAATCATCATGCACACGCCGCGCTGAGCTTTCGGCGATCGTCACGTCCAGCTTTACGTGACGGGTGACTTGACGACTAAGCTCCTTCAGCTCTTTAGTCAACTCGGGATCAGGGAGGGAGCTAACCGTGCCAACCAGCACGACCAGATGGTCGGTCCCAAAATCGACCACCTCGATCGGCCGTTCAGGTGTGCCCAGCAGCTCCTCTGCGATATTGCCGATTGCATACTTGAGCAGCTTGCGAGAGACGAAATCGTACCGCTCGGATATCTCATAATAGGAGTCGATCTTGATAACAGCTAGTCGAAGCCACTCATAGTCAAGCAGGCACGATTCGCGGACAATGGCCGCTCTGGCGCCATCAGTCAGTCTGCCCTGCAGCAGCCATTGCCGTAAATATTCGGTCTTGATCAGCGGATAATGATCGCGAAGCATAACGACGCCCTGCTCAATGACACCGTAATCGTTCTCCCCCTTCACGCCCAGCTTCCGCTGCAGTTGATCCGCCAGCCGGCGGAATGGTCCGACGAAACGGCGCGAATTCCAATAGGCGACCAGAAGCAGCGCGATGAGCAGCAGCAGCGAGCAGGCGATGATGACGGTTTTAAATGCCCCTGCCTTTTCGCGAAATTGTTTCATTTCAGTGACAGATATAATAGTCCACTCCGACGATTCCATTCGGGCGTAGTTGACGAACACTGCCCCTCCCGCTCTGTTCAACTCGAATGAACCTTCCTTCACTCCCGGTTGGATGTTATAGATGGTCTCCTCAAGCCGCTCATCCTGTTCCCCCAGAATCCATTTTCCTCGATCATCCACAATAGTAAGCAGCGTATCCGCTCTTTCACCGCTTGAGATCAAATGCTTCTGGAGCTCCTTCTTGTCGAACAGGACAACAAGATACCCATCGCGATTTTTCTGCACAGGAGTCGAGGGTAGCTGAAGAGCCAAATACGATTTATTTCCTATCTGGTGGTCAAAATAACGCAGGAAGGCCCCGGGAGTACGCTCAATTCGCTGCAGCATCGGCTGATCGGCAAATTCCTCGAACGGAATCAACCCAACTTTGGAGTCGATCACCTCACGTTTACGAAAGCTAAATAAGTAAGCGGTTTCAATATAAGGCTCATTAGATAAATATTTAGTCAACACCCCCATCGCGCTGGCATTCTGCAGCAGATCGTCGGGGGAAGCATACATCCAGTTTTGCACGGTACGATCTTCGTACATGGTCAGACCGTACCATTTCAGCTTAGCCAGGATGTACTCGACCCGCTCTGCCATTTCGTTGATACGGTCCTGATTAAACGTCCCCATCTGGGAATAAGCGTAATGAGAAAATCGGTTGGCCAGAAACAACGAGAGCGGTATGATGGTGATCGCAAAAAAGATGCCGCTTATCACAAATATGCGCCAGGATGTCGATCTGAACATAATATCCCTCAGTCCCCCTTCGTCAATGGCAGTTCTCTTATGACTAATATGTCCTATCATAATGCACCCCTTTTCTGTTTGCCTAGTTCTCATTTGTCCGTCAAGTTCTATTTCTCCGGATTCGCCTGCAGCATACGTCCACGATCTGCAATTAAGTGTAGGAATTCGCAGTGGGACTGGCCCCAGGGAAGGAGACAAATAAAAACACCTTCAAGTAAATGCAACCATATCGTCAGATATGGAAACAACCTTGAAGGTGTTTTGTCCGTGGCAACAAGAGCAAGTTACTCCGTGGTAATCAAGATGAGGGCAATAAAGCTTAGATTAGCGACGTTCCAGTTTGAGAAGCCTTGGAACAGCTCAATGCAACGTAAGTGTTCTGCACCATTTCATCGCCCTGCGTTCGACCCGATTGTAAATGTCGTTCGCGCCAATTCAGTATATCCGTCGTCGGCGAGCAGTATGGCATCGTAAGTTCCGGCCGATAGGCTCAAGGAGTCGAAGCTGATCGTCCCGTTCGGTGGCTGCCCTTCGCTTGCATACTTCCAAACGATCGACGGATTACCGATACCCGGAATTATGCCTTCCTGGTAAATGCCGATCCAATCCTTGCTGACCGATGCGCTCGTATATGTTACGAGCACAGTTTCTTCTTGAGCATATGCCGGCTTATCCGTACATATCGTTGCTCCGTTCGGCAAATCGGGGGTCGGAGCGAGCTGCGCGCGGAATGTGGAGACAATTGCACGATGATCGGACGGCCAAGGCGCAAGCACAATATCCGAATAGGGCCCGTTTTCACCGACGATTTTGCTGCCAAGCGTAGTCGATGGTCCCGACGCATACACAAAATCGATGCGGTCATGTACTTCATTCGTGCCGATTTGTCCGTTTTCCCCCGGCGTCCACGTATTGGCAGGATGCGTAACCGGATTCGGGCGAATTTCACGGTATGAGTCGCGAAAATTCAACTGTTGCAGCTTCGCAGACACGGGCCATTGGATCGAAACGCCATAATGATTGCTTTTTGTTGCATTCGTCCAGTCGAGGTGGGACGGCACGTTAAAATCGCCCGTAAGAAATACGGATAGTCCGCGGCTCGCAAGGTTCGGCAGCACTTCGAACCGACTCTTCATCTCCGCCATATGATATTTTTTTTCGTTGCTCAGCACATCATGTACAGATTTTCCGTCCCGTATGTCATAAGGCCCGTACGGATACGCAGACAGATGCACGTTGCTCATCGCAACCACTTTGCCCGGCCTGACCTCGATGTAAACATACTCTCGCTGGTGTGCGTTGATAATGGGAAACCGACTCATGATGTTATGGCCTTCGGCATAATAAAAACCGAGCTTTTGCGCAAGCGCGGCAAGATTGCCACCTGGCTCCTGGATGCCGACGATATCGGCCCCGGCTGTCCGGATCGTCTCGGCGGTTTGATCGAAAGACACAACGCCTCCCCCAAGCCGAATGTTGAAGGTCATAACCGTCAGATCAACCGTTTCCTCATGCACCACACTTGTAACGTTTGCTTTAGCTAATGCTGGAGTGCTGAACCCGGACAGCAGCTTCACCGCTGTATTGCAAACAGCAACAACAACTGCAATACGGACCTGCTTGTGACGATGAAACAAGGCTTGGAGGGTGCATACCATCATGCAACCAACCTCTTTTCCAATGATTTTTTGAACCATCAATTCAGGCGTGCATCTCAAAGCTGCAATATTGACGACACTTGATCAAGCCGAGGGTGATATGAGAGTGGGATGAGCAAATTGATAACGTATCGTATGAAATCAACGCTCATTCCACCGGATCGGGCACCGTTTGCTTCACATAAGTACCCTTTACGAATTGATACATAAAGTCATAATTCGAACGCACGATCGGATCGCTGCTTCTTGAGCTGTCCAGAAGGGAAGTATTGCCTTGATAATAAGCTTTGAAGGCACGGGTCATATATCCGTAATCGACGCCGCCATTCAAATATTCGATGAATCGCTTGCGCATCTCCTGATCGGTGTTCATCCGTTCATCCGTTTCAAATTCAACGCCGATCCCATACTGGCGGGCAAGCCCGGCCGCATCCTCGAGACGCGTCGCTTCTGTTTCGTTAAAGAAATGATTCGGCTGCAGAGCCACGGCGTCAAAGCCAAGCTGTTCCTTAGCGAAGCTGCCGTTTGCGTAAAAATGCGGAATCCAGAAAAACTTCTGCTTGTGATTGCTATGGACAAGATCGCTCGTATACCGGATCAACGGTTCATCAAATTGTTCACCGAGCCACGCACTTTCGGCGAGCCAGTACATGCCAGACAATTCGAGATTGGAGTAGCCCGCCGCTGACCATCTTTGTTTAACTTGATCCATATACCAGCTTACTGCTTTTTGTCTGTTATGGAGAGCCGCTTCCGCGCCTACCTGGTCGGGATTGAAGTTCTCCGAAATGCCGTCGCCGTCAACGTCACCAAAATCCGTCGTAGCGGTGTCCGGGTTAGGAATCATCAGCACGACTTTCGTACGGTGCTTCGGATCGCCGAGTTTTTGACCGACTTCTGCAGTCGCATCGTTCAAATGCTTCATGTCACCGTCCGCGCCAAACGTGGTGTCCAAGTACCACTGCCAATCTTCAAACAAAGCCGTGCTGCCAAAGTTTCGTTCCCCGCCTGGGGTCAGCAAACCAAGGTAAAGGACGCCATCATAAAACCAATCGGTCGGTTCACCTTGCTGGTCGACATAACTAATGTACGGGATAATTTTATCTTTCGTCCAAATGCCTTCTCCGTTTGGATACCAGCCATTGTACAGCAACACAAGATCGCGGATGCCGTTCGTATCTTTGCCCGGTTCCAAATAAGCCGGCTCTTCAGGCTTGATCCGAACCGCATGCTTCGCTTTGCCGTCCATGCCCCAAATTTCAATTTCATCGAGGAATGTCCACGTTTGCGTCGTAAACGTAATTTTTACATAACGCGCATATGCCGATGAAGCGTTCTTGTTCGGATGCGGCAATCCGTCCGCTGCTGCGTCCCATATATAGAACTGTTCGGTTGCCGGTCCCGGCTCCCACAATGGAATTTGTGTATTCCGATGTGCCAGCGTCCCCCAGTTTTGGCCATCATCGGAGACGTACATCGAAACCGTTACGGGATAAAATATTCCCGCATTGCTGTCCTGCATAAAATGCGCTTTGATGGCGTTAATGGATTTGAAATCCTGCAAATCGAACACCACTTCTCTTGTGATACCGCGAAGATGTCCCTGCCAGCCGGGGTTCACATATTCCAAAGGCTCGTATACCCCATCGGTCAACTCGTTTCCGGAGTCAGGGTAACTTTCATTCGGAGCCGCTGAGTACTGATAGCTTAATTCAGCCGCTAGATTCCTTGGTGTTTCAGTTTCTTCTTGGGCCAGTGCACTTGGAGTAAGGGTAAACAGCATGACGGCAATGATCGTGAGTATAAATCCATTTTTTTTCGTAAACATCAGATTACCTCCCTATAAATTCTGGACCCGACATTCAGAGCCGGAATACGGTGGGTGTATCCCTCATGACATTCGATCAGCCGACGATGCCCGAGCGTTCGACTCCTTCGACGAAATGCTTCTGCAAGAACAAGTAGAAGATCATCAACGGAATGATCACCAGTACGGTGCCCGCATTCAACCGAATAGAGGTCAGCATATATTCGGGCGAGTCCGCAGCCAGCAAACCGGGCAAAGACGCAAGCTGCATCGACAGCACTTTTGTATCCGTCAAATACATCGAAACGTAGAATGAATCGTTATACTGCCAGACGAATGAGAACAACACGACGGTGATGATCGCCGGCATCGCGTTCGGCAGCATAACCCGATAGAAAGTTTTGAATATACCTGCGCCGTCCACGAGAGCGGCCTCCTCTAGTTCTCCGGGAAGCGAGCGGAAAAATTGCTTGAAAATATAAATGTAAAGCCCGTTTTTTAGCCCCATCGCCGTAATGGACGACAAGACAAACGGCCAATGGGTATCAAGCAGGCTGACACCCGGTCTGCCGGTAAACAGCTCTACAAGCCCCAACGGATCGAAATACCGAAAATGCATGTACGTCGGAATCATAATCGTCTGCGGCGGGACGATGATCGTGAAGACAACGAGCATAAATAGGAGGCCTTGCCCAGGATACTTCAAGCGCGCGAAGCCGTAACCCGCCAGGGCGCAGGAAGCCGTCTGCAGGACGGCAGCCATGGCCGAGATGCCGATCGTATTGAGCAGCGCATCCATGTAATTCATTTTGTCTAGCACGAACACCAGATTGTCGAGGGTGGCATGCTTCGGAAACCAAATGATCGTTTGATCGTAAATGTCTTCTTTTCCCCGAAGGGCAAGTGAAATTTTCAACAGGATCGGGTACAGGATGACATAGCCGATGCCCATCACGAGGACTGTGCGGAACAATGCCCATGACCAAGCCTTGATTTTGCCGGCGGCTGTTACAAGCATGATGCCCCTCCTCCAAATATAGTGTAGCTGCGCAAGCTCCCTTCAAGCACCGTTCAAGCTTCCACGCTGGCTAAAGCTCACAGCAGCTCCGATTCGGCAGCCAGCGCTATGAATCGTAATAAAACGCCCTGCGTGAAATGACGGCTGTGAACAAACCAAGCAGCAGCACGATGACGCCGAAATAAATCCAGGACATTGCAGCGCTCAAGCCGAAATCAAACAGCTTGAACGACGTTTCTTTCAGCAGGCTGGCCATCCGGCTGTTCAGGAACGAGTCGATGATCGTATAGATCACGTTGGTCAGGATGAGCGGCGCCATCATCGGAAATGTAATTTTCCAGAAATTCTCGTACCCTGTGGCGCCCTCGATTCGCGATGCCTCATAGAGAGACGGGGGGATCGACTGTAGCCCTGCCAAAAAAATGAGAATTTGCACGCCGGACGAGCTGATGATGTCATAGATTCGATCGACTGCGTCCGCCAAATAATTGACGAGCCCCCGGTTCATGCCCATATCGTACAGGATGCCTTTCAGCTCGAAGCTGCCGAGACTGCTGAAGCCGCCCTCTGCGAGCGTCTGCCCGATCGCCTGTGACATGTAATCGGCCCAGCCCAGGCTGGAGATGACGCCGGTGGACACGATAACCGGCAGGAAGAAAATCATGCGCGCGAGCGACCGGCCCCTGAACCTCTGGTTCAGCACGGTGGCGATAAACAGGCTGAAAAAGATGATAAGCGGTACGTTCACAGCCATTCCGATGACCGACTCGGTCAGTATTCGGTTGAACGTCGCATGGACATAGAAGGCGTGCTTGTAGTTGTCCCAACCCAGATATTCAAGCTCCAGGCCGCTTTCCCCCAGCTTGAGCTCATGCAGGCTGAATTGAAAAGATTGGGCCAGCGGGACAGCAAAGAGGAAAATGAATCCGATCAGCCACGGCAGCGTAAACAGCATGCCCATCAGCGCCCTCTTGCGCTGAAGAGTGAAACGGACATGACGCATGTCACTTCCCTCCTATCCGATAGCTTAGCGCACCGACGGCATAGCCGCCCGGTGAAACCGGTTTGTCGTTGTAATTGACCGTAATTGCCGTGCCGTCCTCATACGTGGTCCGGTAGACTCCTTCAGACAGCTTCTCGTGCCGGGAGATTCGCAGGTGCCGGACCGGCTTCAGTGCCTCGTTCACTTCCTTGTAGGCTGCGGCTGCTTCCTCGACCCAGTCCGCATAGCCGGCCGCGTACAGTTCGCGGGCTGCGGGAGACTTCAGCTCGGACGGCATGCTGTACACCCAGCGATAGTAAACGTTTGAACCCGTCTCAATCGCCTTCAAAATATTTTTTCGGGCATACTGGTCGTCCGCCTGGTTGAACGGCAGGCCGGCCAAATCCGCGTAACCGTGAAGAACCATCTGATAAAAAGGGACCGATTCGTCCTCCAGGTTAAATCCGCTCGAAGCTGCAGGCGCATTCACGATCGTCTGCGCATACGGCAGCAAATAAGCGTTACCGCCGCTCGCCATCAGATCCGGAAAGTCCGCGGACAGCTCAATCAGCTGAGATTCGACGATCACTGCGCTCTGCTGCCGGTCTGCCGGCTTCTTCTGGTCGAAGTCGGAATAGAGCGTGTCGCCCAAATCCCGCAGCGACAGCCCGCCGATGCCGAGCGGCTTCACTGCCTTGGTGAAGCTGCGGATAACCGCAGGAAGCCGGACAGGAGACAGCGGGTAGTGGGAAAAGGACTCCCCATCGAGGATGAAGCTTGGCCTGTCGACACGGTACACACTCGCAGTCTTCTGCGACATGTATTTGATCGCATCGCGTCCAGCGCGGAATCCGTGACCGTCCGTATAAACGTTCAGGAAGGCCGCGTCCGGATAGAACCTGACGCCCTGCCCGCGCAGCTTCTGCGCGAACTCGGTAAATGTCGCCCGTCCGCCAATCTCTTCACCAACCGCCACCCGCGACGGGTAATGATGTTGAGTCCCGCCGTTAAACCAACCCATATAACGCAGCTTGACGGCTGCCACCTGTTCCTTGCGCAAGGCGGCAAGCACCTCCAGCGCCTGATCGAGCGTCGTCAGCGGCGTGACCGCATCATACGGCACGCCCAGCATCGATTTGCGCGTTTCCATCCCGCCGACGAGCTCGAGCACGAACGGAGTGTCCGCCACAGGTTCCAGCCTCCGCAGCCGGTTATGTTCGGCTAGATAGTCGCGATACAAAGCTGCCATCCCGGAGTAGTCTGCCTTGTCATCCGCCAGAAATCCGTAACGAACAACGATGTCCCCTCCGTACGGCGTTTTCTGGTGAACCGGATTCGTACTTGTCGCCGAGTTTCCGGCGATGATCACCTTATCCCTGCTCGCTAGCGTGAATGACGGAGCGATATAGTTATAGCCGTTCAGCCTGCCAGCGATGTCAGCCTTGATGGATGCAATCGCGTCACCCTGCTCAATGATGCCAAGCCAAGCCGCGTCACCCGCCTTCATCCCAAATACAGGCAGTCGGACCGTCTCATGCTCCGCCAGCTTCTCATCCCTGGCGATCGCACCGTCCTCTCCGTACACCGGAGCGAGGTATGGTGGTTCGACGGTCCGCCCGTTGTTCAGCCATATAAGCGCTCCTGACCCATCGGGGACGAACATGTAACCGGACTGCAATGAATCGGCCGCTCCGAAAAACTCCAGCAGCGTTATGGTATGCAGCGGCATTGTCCCCGTTTTCTCAATCGCTCCTGCATCAATGCGCACGACAAACTGCTCCCCGTCGAGCCTGTATTCGACCGGAATCGAAAATCGCGGCCGTCCGGAGCCCGCTTCCGGCTCCAGACCATTCTCTTCATCATCGTAAGCCAGATCCTCCTCCCCGTATCCGACCTGATTTAAAATGTCGAGCACGGCAGACACCGCCAAACTGGGCAACTCCCGCCGCGTATACACATCGCGGTCTGCCTCATATTTGAACCGCTTTTTCATCTCGCTTACGGCCCGTTCGTCCGACAATCGGCTGATAATCCGCTCCTCGAAACGACTCCCGGTCATCACTCGCGGTATAGACTCAATCCCGCGGACGACCTGGCCGACCGTATACGTCACCTTCACCCCGTTCTCGATCAGCTCCGTTTCGAACTGTCCAAGCGCGACACTGTCCGCATAGCTGTCGTACTCTTGCTCCTGGCCCGTATCCAGCAAGTAGGACAGGAAAAACAGGGATGACAGCCGATCTTTATGCACTCCTGACGCGATTGGGTCCGATTCGCGGCTCGTGGGGTTGGAGTACCACAATCGGCCGCTTTCCTTGTGCCTGACGGCAAACGACGTCGTCTGCCGGTCCATGAACAGCGTCAGCCGGCCGTTTTCGGCCGCCTTCTCCATCCCATCCGGAACGGCGCCCTGATCCTGAATCCAGGGGAGCGCGGGCGCCGAAGCGGCTGCCGCCGTTCGGCTCGCCTCGAGCCGGGTTTCCGCTTCAGCAATTACGGCAGCCGGGTCGCCCGGCGCGGACAGCGAAGACAAGACAACGGCGGCCACAAGCGCAAGCGCCGAAACTCCGGCCGTGATGATAACGAACCGTCGCCAAAGCATGCTCATTCGCATCAAGCGCATCTCCCCTCATATCCGTAATGATAATTCCTGGTAGACCGTCAAAATAAAGACGACCAGTTGCTGAATCAAGCTAAACACCAATAGGGCCAAAAAAACGATGATGGCAATAACGACGACCGTCAAAACCATCGTCACGACAGTCTTTAGCGGCGTGTACTGATGCACCGTCAGCGTGGCCACGAACAGCAGACCGGCAAACCACAGCACGCCGATCGTGCCAAATAACGAGTAGAAGCTCAACTCCTGCAAGGTAATCATCCAGCCGAAAGCCAGCTGCAGCGTGCTGGCCAGCAGCAACGGCAGCATGGCATAACCGCTCGCGACAACGATCTCCTTGAACGTCCCTTCTCCGTCCATAAGCGTCGTCAGCGACCAGTTGGCCACGCACCAGACCAGAAACGGTATAACGATGAAGGCGAATTCCTCCACACTGTTGATCCGTTCCCACTGCCCGCCCGAGACGAGATAGCCGGAGTAGAAGGCCCGCAGGACAAAGATGAAGCCGACTAGCGCGACGATAGTCAACGCGACCCAGAGCCTACCCTTCCCTTCATATTTCAATTCCCAGAACTGCTTGAACGGTCTCACGGTCGTAAGCAGCGCGGTGCGGACTGGCCCATACTCGTCATCCGATGATCGCTTTGGCGCGAAACGCTTGGCGAGGACAAAGACCGCGATGGTAGCGGCGAGGCAAGCAAACAGCCAGGCAAAGTTGTTCCACAGGAACGCTTTGCGGTAGCCGGCGAACGCCTTGGAAAAATACGGGCGCGAATCGCCGAACTTGAAACTCGCCATCGCCGCTTCGTAGTTCCCCTCCTCCAGTTGGGCCTTCCCTATGCCGATATGGGCAAGCTCGAGATTGCCGTTGAGCTTGCTCGCTTCGCGCCACAGCCTTGCCGCTTGCTCTTCCTTGCCATTGTAGTAAGCCGATGCCGCATCAAGCATAAGCGAGCCGTAGCGTGTCGGCTTGAACAACGTGAGCCTGTTCAGTGCGCGGTCGAGCACAAGAATGTCCCGTCCGAACCAGGCTACATCCGCCGGCCCGCGGAAATTGCCGACCTTATCGCCGATTTGGCCGAACTGGAACAGCAGATTCCCGTCATAATCGTAGGCAAATGTGCGGCCTCGCTTGGAGTCCAGTACCAGGTAGATCTGGTCGGCGTCAACATCGATGGAGATCAGCGTAGAGCTGCCACCGAAGCTGCCGGAACGCGTCGAGCGTAAATCTCCCATAACCGGAATCATGCCATCCTGCCTTAGAACGTTGATACCCGATGGATTGAGTCGCTTCACCATATCAATCGTAGTTCGGTTCTCCGTTGCCGTCGCATAGACGAATTGTTCGGCGTCGATAGCCAGATTGTTGAATTCGATCGGGACGTACAGCGCCATTTGCCGGCGCTGCGCATCGGTCGCGAGCTGCTTCCAGAACAGGTCTGCCGCGTTGAAGCGGACCGGATTTTTGCCGAAAAAGCCGCTGAAAGCCCCATTCGCATCAAATTCTACGATGCCGTCGAACACACCCTGACTGACCGCGAACAGCCGCCCCGCAGAGTCGAGTGCCAGCTTTGTCGGCAAAAATTTGAAATCCGCGCGAAGTGTCTCGGACTCAGGCGGCCCTACGATACGCACGAGCTTCCCTTCCCCGTCCAGCTCGACGATCCGCCCATTCTGCGTGTCTGCCACGTGAATATGATGCTCCTTGTCGACGAAGACGCCTTGCGGCTTATTGAACGCATCGGCCTTGCCTTCGCGCTGGAAGGAATCGATAATCCGGACGAGTCGCCAATTTTCGTCCACCACGACAACGCGGTCGTTGCCCGTATCCGCGATATAGACGCGCCTGTCCGGCCCGACAAACAGATCCTCCGGATTATTGAAGGCCTCCGCATTCACAGTCGAGCCATAGATGACCTTATCCGGCATATACGGCAGCGGAGCCGGAACGGCTTCTCCGTCAGAGGAGTAATGATAGCCGTAATAGGGAGCCGCATCGGCTAGCGGGGGCGATGCCAGAGCAAGGACAAGCATAACGAGAAGCGGCAGCCATATCCGATTCATTCCTTTTGTCCCCCCCTCTCAATCTTTCATACCGGATGTCGACATCGTTTGGATAACGTTGCTCTGCGAGATAATGAAGATCGCAATCGGCACTGAGATCATGAGCAGCGTTGCAGCCATCGAGGGTCCCGTGCGCACGATGCCGCCCGCCAATATTTGCCCGAGCGCATGGTCGAGTGTCTTGAGCTGTTCGCTGTAGATGTAGATTTTGCCGGTGCCGCCCGCGCCCCACAACCCTTGGAAGGAGAAAATGATGAGCGTCATCCAGGCCGGTTTGACGATCGGCATCACGACCCGCCATAAGATCCGATACTCGCTGCAGCCGTCGATGCGGGCTGCCTCAAGCAGCGCGTCCGGTACCATTTGCTCCATAAACTGCTTCATCAGGAACAGTCCGAGCGAAGAGCCGAGCGCCGGAATGATGACCGCCCAGTAGCTGTCCAGCAGGCCGAGCCACGACATCGTCATGTAGTTGGGAATGGCCGTCACATGCCCGGAAAACATGAGGGAAAGGACAACGATGGTAAAAAGCACGCCTCGCCCCCGGAAGCGGCGTTTGGCCAGCGGGTAAGCGGCCAAAGACGCCAGTATGACATGGCCCGCCGTGCCGACGACCGCGATAAAGACAGTGTTGAATATATAGCGCGTATATGGCACCCAGAATGAGGACAGCAAATAATATAATTCCGTAAAGTTTCGCAGCGTCGGATACCGGACGAAAAACCTCGGCGGAAACCGGAAGATCTCGTCGAGTGGCTTAAACGCGTTGCTGACGACAAACAGCAGCGGCAGCACCATAAAGGCGCCGACGCCAGCAAGCGCCAGAAACAGCAGAAGGTCGACGGCAAGCGAACGGTTCCATCTTCGATTACGTCGAATCCGTATCGTCGCCAACTTTATTCACCGACTTTCTTGAGCAGTCTTTGAACAAGTAAATTGGAGCCCAGCATTAAGGCGAACAGCACGGTCGCGATCGCCGATGCATAGCCCATCTCGTACCGGATACCGCCATAATCGTCCAGATGGGTGACGATGGTGTGGCCTGCGTACTGCACGCTCGGAAACCCGGCGATCTGGGTCGAAACCTCGGCAATTGCGAATGAAGCTGTAATTTGGATAACCGCGCCGAACATAAGCTGCGGACGCATTGACGGGAGCGTGATATACCACAGCTCTTGCCAACGGTTACGGATGCCGTCGATCGCGCCGGCTTCGAACAGCGTTTTGTCCATCCCCTGCAGTCCTGCGATGAACGCCAGGAAACTTGTGCCCAGACTGAGCCAAAGCTGCACGATGATCAGAATCGGCAGGATGTAGTTGATGTCGGACAGCCACAATATGGGCTCCATAATGATACGGTTGCGCAGCAGGAAGGCGTTGACGAAGCCATAGGAATCATTCGCAAACAGCAGCTTCCAGACGATAAAGGCGTTGCCCGACAAAGACGGGGCGTAGAACACAAGCGTGACGAAGGCGCGGATCTTCGGCGACACTTCGTTGATCAGCCAGGCCAGGACAAAACAGGCCAGATAGCTGATCGGGCCGGTAATCGTCGCGAGCAGGATCGTATTCTTCACCGCAATGAGGAACACTTCGTCGTTAATAAACAAACGGGCATAGTTGTTAAGCCCGACCCAGTTCGGGAACGCCAGCATATTGAAATCCGTCAGGCTAAGCAGCATAGACATGAGAACAGGCAGGACCGTAAATGTGAAGAAGATGGCGAAGAACGGCGCCAGCATCATATAATCCTGCCGGCTCGCCTTCAACTCGAGCAGCAGCCTGCGGAATCGAGTCGGACGCTCCGTCCGAAACGGCGCCGCGCCTGCCTTCGTCTGTTTAGACAGTACGCTTATGATGCATCCTCCTCTCTAATCCGTTGGCAAATGAAATTCGCGACGTTTGACCGTAATTTCCTGGTTGATCGTCCGCGCGTAATCCTTCAACGTCTCGCGCGGATTAGCCCCTTTGTTCAGCACCTCGAAAAACGCATTGTTCAGATGGCGCTTCGTGAAGTAGCCACCGGGCACGTCCGGAACACCGCGTACCCATTCCAGCTGCTCCATCAGCCGCTCAAAATCGTCAGCTGGCCAAGGCAGCTCCCGCAGCGCCTCCAGATTGGCCGTCGGATACCGCGCTGCAGCGCCCATGAGCGCCTCCAGCTCCCGGCCGAACGTCAGCTGGGCTTCCTTGCCGGTCCACCAGTCGATGAACGCCCAGGCGTTCTCCTTATTCTTCGCACGCTTGAACATGACCGAGCCGAGCGTGACGGACGCGCTTTCGCGATGGATTGCGGCTTCGCTTTCCGGTGTTCCCGGGACAGGAGCGAAAGCCCATAAGCCGCGGATTTCCGGAGCGAAGACGACCAGTGAATTGTAGGTTGTGTAGTCCGCGATGCCCACCGGCATCTCGCCGATGCGGAACCGGTTGATGAAATCGAATTGCTGCGGTGCCTTGTAGTTGACATATAGATCCGTCCACCGCTTGAAAGCCAACAATGCTTCCTCTGCATCCAATCCCGACGCCTTGCCTCCGTCCTTGTAATACGAGCCGCCGTTCTGGTACAACAGAATGTCCATCGTCACATCCGGCGTCAATCCGATCGACAGCTGTCGCTTGTTCAGCACCGGGATAAGCGCATACATTTCCTCCCATGTCTGCGGCACCTCTGCGCCGATCTCTTCCAGCACGTCTTTTCGGTAGAACAGCATCGGAAACGTCTGCTGCTCCGGGATAGCGTACACCCCGCCCTCGTACTCGAACGGGACGAACGCGCTGGCTGCAAACCGCTGCTTCACATGCTGGAACGAGTCAAAGACCGACAGGTCCTGCAAAGCGCCACGCATGGCGAAATCGATGACATTGCTAGACGCGAGCGCCACATCAGGCCCGGAGCCGGCCAGCGTCGCTGGAAGCAGCACCGCCGGGTCGACTAGCCGCAAATTGACGGGAATGCCGGTCTGCGGGGTGAATGAGGTGTCGATCATCGATTTGATCAGTTGGGCCTGATCCCGCCCCCCTGTAACCCAGACGTCTACCGCCTCCGCCTCCTCGTCGGTCGCGCCGACTGCATCGTAATCGGTGAAAAACGACAGAAGGAACTGCCGGACGCCGTGTTCCGCATTAGCCAGCCACGATACGTCCGCTTGCGGAAGCCGGGCTTCTTCTGAAGCGACGATCAAATAATCAATTTCCAAAGGCAGTTCCTTCGCCGTCAACATCCACGTCCCCAAGGCGACGATATTGGATTTGAACGCATCCAGACGCTTGGCGATCGATTCCGGGTCGTCCGCCAGATCTAGCAACTGAAAGGCGACCGTATTCAGCACCGCCATCCGCTCACCCTTGCCACCGTACAGCTGCTCCATGCTTCCGATCACGCCTTGAAGACGTCGGCCCTCCGCCTCGAATGTCTCGCGCAGCTCGGGAATCCGCTTCTGCAGCTCATAATCGCGGAACGGGTCAGGGGACCCGCCAGTAATCATAATAATTTTACGGTACAGCTGGTTCAGCTCCAGCACGGCTTGCTCGACGCTGCGGATATGCTGCGTCATTTCGCCCAATGTCACTTCGAGCGATAGCCTGTGCTTTCCTTTCGTCAAATAGAACAAATAAGGCTCTTCAGGATTGCCCAGCTGCATCATTTGCCACCCACCGCCTGGCTTGAAGCCGATACAGTTTGCTTCTGCGAAGGGAACCTGGCCGTCGATCTTGAGCCGCCGTGAAACTTCGAGAGACTGGACAAAATGCTGCCTATACTTCACGGCGATCTTGTACAGTCCATCCTGTGGCGCTTCGAACGTCCACGTAATGGATTGTCCCGGGATGCGCCAATTGTTGCCGCCAATCGTATTCAGCCGGATTTCCTTTGGATGAAACGGCTCGGTGGCGGGGCTGGACCGGTCGGCAAGCGGATACAAGGTCGGGCTCGATTTGACCGCAGCGTCTTCACCTTGCACGGAGATCAAGGTACCTTCCGCCGGTTTGCCGTATCCGAGCCGCTCGTACGATGCCCGCAGGTCGGCGTAAGCGGGTATTTCCTTGGCCGGGCGCAGTACCAAATAATCGACCAGCATCGGCTCCCGTACGGAGCGGAGTGTAATCCTGTGCTTTCCCTTGGCAAAATAAAACCGGTAAGGTTCCTCATAATAGCCGTCCGCATCGGAGAGCGCCATCTCCTCCCATGCCGGGATTTCCACCTGGGACGGCCTCATGTCGTTTCCGTTCGCATCCTGCCGGATGCGCTCCTCCTTGTTGCCCCAAGCACGTGGAAACAGCAACCGCTCTGCTTCGGTAAACGGAAGCTGACCGTCGATGAACAGCGCCCTCTCAATCGCCTCGCTTCGGCCCTCCATTGGGTAATAGCGCACGTAGAGATGATAGAGCCCGCCCTCTTCGATGTCGACGTCCCAGCTGATCTCGCCGCTCTCTCCGGACAGAGCGGCGCTTCCTTCTGCCCCCTCGCGCTCCATGGCAACGACAGCGCCGGAACCACTGATCGGCTGCCGCTCTGCTTCAATCCGTATCTCGTCTGAGGGAAGACGCTCGTCTGCATGGTCCTGAAGATAGCGGGCGTACGAGCCCTCCTTCCCCTCGAAGGCTTCCTCTGGAGAGACAGTCTTAACTGCCGCGTCCGTTGCCGCTAGCGGCGCGGAGCTTCCATCAGGCAACAGCAGCAGTGTGGCCCAGCCAAGCACTCCGCATAGGACGGCTAACAAGCTTCGTTTCCAGATGGCTCGAACTCTCATCCGCCACTCCCCTCTTTGCTCGCGAACTTGTGCGGCATCCGGGAGGCTTCCCGAAGCCCGGGCACCGCGGAGTATCGCTATGATTACTGCGCTGCATCGAGCAGCCCTTCCAGCACCGGACGTACGCTCTTCATGCCCGTTTCCGGCGTTTCCTTGCCTGCACCGATATTATCCCAGACCTTGCGGATTTCCTGACCAAAGTTAGGGATTCCCTCCCAATCCTTCGGCTTCATAATTTTTCCCATCTCCATGTAGTTGTCGAGGCTCTTCTGATCGGCAAACAGCGATTCCGTCCAAGCGTCCAACTCCCCCTCCTTCGGCATGTAGCCGAGCAGGTACTCGGCGTAGATGCGGACAGCATCCGGATTCGCACCCTTCGGCACGTACCAGAGCGTCGGCTGCATCGCGTTGTGGTAAGCGGTCGCTTTCGGCCCTTTCGGAATGAAGATGAAGCCGTAATCATTCCCCAGGTTCGTCTGAATACCGCTTCCCTCCCAACCTTCTCCATACCGCATCGCGACGATGCCTTCGTTGAAGGCGTTGATGTAATCTTCCCAATTGTCAGTCTGGTTCGGCTTGACGACTTTGTGCACATTACTCAAATCGCTATAAAACCGGAGCGCTTCCATCGCATTTTCGTCATCCCCGGTGAACGCCAGCTTACCGTCGACCACCTTTGTCACGTCTCCGTCATTCGACGCGATAAATGCCGGTACGAAGTTTACTGAGGTAAGCGCCAGCCCGTACTGGTCAATTTTCCCGTCACCGTTTGTATCCTTGGTCGACTTCTTCGCTATATCCAGAAACGTATCCCAATTCCACTCCCCTTTCTCATGCAGCTCTTGTGGATCTGGTAAACCCTCCTTCTTCAATATCGCCTTGTTGTAATAAATGCCGCCCCCGCCGCCTACAGCCGTCGAGAAGCCGTACACTTTGCCATCGAAGCTGCCGGTCATCCGCATTTCAGCAGGCCACTTTTCGTTGTTAATATCCAGAATGCCATCAATCGGCTGCAGGAAATCCTTCTGCACCATCGCAGGGAATGCCCGATACCGCTCCAGCAGGAAGACATCCGCGATCGGCTCGCCGGCTACGATGGACGCTGTAATCTTATCTTGGATATCACCCCAGGGAATCTGCTCGAATTGAAACTTTGTATTGTACTTCTTTTCCAATTCCTGCTCGAGGGCGATTCGCTGCTCGCCTGCTTCTGTGCCTTTCTCGCCTCCGGCATACCCCCACGATATGACGCGCACCGGTTTTCCCTGCATGTCAATCGTTTGCTCCTCCTCAGGCGCCTGCTGCTCTTCCCCGCTCTTTGGCTGCTCATCCTCCTGCTCTGTCACGGCCACCTGAGGTTCCGGCTTCGGCTCGTCGGCGGAATTCCCTCCGCCCCTTGTGCACCCCGTCAAGAAAACAACGAAAACAAGCACAACAACGAAAAGCCATTGCTTCCTGCTTTTAATACTCATTTCTTTAATACCTCCTTTTTGCTTATTCTTTCGCATGTGCCGGGCAGTGCCGGCAATTGCGATGCCAGCTCCGCGACAGCTCGACAAACGGCCCGCCGAACGTTCTCCGTTGCTCTTAAAGACATTCCTCCTTTTCTTGTGCGGATTGCAGGATTCGAACGGAGCCATCGTAGCATTCACCGCTGCAGCACGCCTAGTTCTCATTGGCCGGATTCGGTACTCGCGCGGCCGAATCAAACGGGTTCCACCGGTTGTTTTTGGCCCGGCGAGTTCTCAATTGCCGCTGGACCAGCTTCATTAGGGATTTGATCGAATGGGTCGTAATCATTTTCATGTAGGGATCACATTTTCTGTGCAGGAGTTGGAACAGACAGAGAAGTGAATCTATATGAGAAGATAGGGTTGCAGAGCGCGAAGTAACGTGTTGGAGGAACGTGGAGAACGAAAGATAACTAAGAAGGTACAAACAGTATAGGTGGATACATAACTAGTTAAAGGAAACAGCGAACATAGAAAAACAGCACCCTCCGCTTTAAAAGCGAGGGGTGCTGTTTTGATAAGAGTTTTTACGTTCGCTCAACGCCACCACCATTTGCGTCATTCCAATGATGGCATCGAACTTTGTATCAAATCTTGTACATTTATTAGCGCGGCTAGTCACAAATTCAACTTAACCCAGCTTCTGCCCACAATTCGGACAGAAGTTCGCCCCTTCATTCTTTGCGCCGCAGTTCGGGCAGAAATTGGGCTTCTTGCTTCCTTCAGAAGGGGATGCAGCCGCCGGGGCGGATGGCTCCTTCGCAGCCGGAGGCTGTTGGCTTTGATTCGAATTGTTCTGATTCTGGTTCTGGTTCTGATTCATATTTTTCATCATTTCATTAGCCATGTTCATCCCCATCATCATGCCTGCCATATCCGAAGCCGCACCGCCGCCTTGCACCTTGCCGGATGCAATCCCATCCGTCATGCTGACCTGCTGGTATTTTTGCAGATTGCCGATCATTTCATGGGAAGCCGTCTTGGTGATCATATCCTGAATTTCCTTCGGATAGTTGAAGCTCATCACCTGGAAGCCGGTGATCGTTATCCCGTTGTCCATCACTTCCATGTCCAGGTCTTCTCGAATCCCTCTCGCGATTTCAGAGGCATTCGCCTGCAGATTAAACATGTCCTTGCCTTCGCGACTGATCCATTTCATCAACAATTGATCGAGCACCGAAGTGATCCGGATCTTGACGTCGTCCACAAGATAGCTCTCTTTCATCCCGGCGATTCTGTCGATCAGCGTCACATAATCATTCACTTTAAAATTGAACGTGCCGTTGGCACGAATCGGCATACCGCCCGGAAGCTGCGGCGTCGGAATGAGGACCGGATTCTGCGTCCCCCATCTGACGGTGAATTCCTTCGTGTTCACGAACAGTACTTCCACGCGCATGCCACTGTTAAAGCCAAATTTAAATCCCTTTAAAGTAGAAAGGAACGGAATGATATCCGAGTCGATGTTATATACGCCTTCATCCTCAAAAATCCCCTCGATCTTGCCGTTATTGACAAAAATCGCGTCCTGACCGGAGCGGATGACCAGCTTGCTTCCTTTTTTAATCTCCCGGTTGCTCCATTTCCAGAAAATCATATCGTCCCTAAACTCTTCCCATTCCACGACATTAGAGAATTGGTTCTTGAAAAATCCCATCGATGTTATCAATCCCTTCCATTAAAATTTCCCGCTGCTGCTGCTGTGCGAATGGCCGCCACTGCTGACGCCGCCACCGCCTCCGCCGCCCGAGCCGCTGCTCGTGTTGCGCTCGATCTTCTGCTTCGTTACCGTTGTTCTAACATAACGGTCCTGCTGGTTCAGTATCCCCGATGTGCTGGTATCCTCATAGGTGCGAGAATTGACCGTCACCCGTCCGCCAGAACGATAAGCCATGACACCCACGGCGATAGCGCCGATGGCAGCGGCAGTTCCTAGCTGAAACCAGAGATTAAATATAATATTATCCGGGTTCACGTCCGGCTCAAAGCCCATGTAACGATGAGCGGTTTTGATGTATTTTTCAAACGCCTGCTTATAATTACCGCTCGATAAATCGGGCGTAATCTTGTTGCGTATTTTGGTCAGTCTCCCGGAATCGAGATACTTCTCAGCCTTATAATAACCTTCCAGATGCACATCGTTGGTATCCATTACTATGGTCAAAATAGCCGTATTGCCGTGCGGCTTATCATACCCGGGGGCATACTCATCGTAAAAGTTTTCCGTCCAAGTCTCAACTTCATCATTTTCAACACGGTTAACCGTAAGTATCATGAAATCCGTCTCGCGTTCAGCGCCATACTCAATGGCCATCGCATTCAGCTCATGGCGTTCTTCCGGACTGAGCAGATTCGCTTCGTCAAAGATCAAAGGCTTATCATTCGCAGCTTTGACGATCCCGGAGGGCGCTATCAAATATACCGTTAGTAAAAATAAGACCGTCCATAAGGCATATCGTCTTCTCACAGGAAACCTCCTCCCATCGCCCAGGAGATCAGCTTCAATGACAGTAACGAGACGCCCGAAATGCCTGCAAACCACGCAGCTACTTTCGCTTTGCTGATCGGCGGCTTGCCGACCACTTTCCCCGTCTGGCCGTTCATCGCAAAGGTATGCTCCGATTTGTTGTAATCATAGTGCACCATCCATACCGGAAGGAGGACATAATCCGCCTGTTTTACGGTGGTATCGATCTGCTTGTTGGTATAATTTACGGTTGTGTATCCTGACACGGCTGACGAAATATACGAATCAATGTAGGAGCTGATCTTATCTTTGGCACGCGGAAGAAGCTGCTGCTCATTATGGCTGTATTTTTCGGCAATGTACCCGGCGAGATAAGGCGTCTTGAATTCCTTCAGCTGCTGATAGGGAAAAGGCTCCAGCTTATCCATCAACTCATCGTTCATTTTCTCCGAAGCATCGATCGGCACCTTCATATAGTTCAAGCGAATCTTCCGGTAGATGTCGAAGTGCTGGGTCTCCGTGTACTGGTAATCTCCTTGTGTGTAGGTTCTCACCTTGGTGGCGTGGCCATGAACTTCAACCCGATTATGTAACTCATATAGCCAAAAAGGTACATATATCCCGGTAATTTCCTTGATCCGGTTCGCTGTCATAAATCCGCTTGGTGTCAGGAGGCCATTTCTGCACCATTTCTTGAAAGCCTTCATCGCTTCTTCCTTGGTAATCGAAAAAGGGATGACCATAACCGGAGCCAGATCGCCGCTCAGTCGGTCGCTGAGTACAACGGCGGAGCCGCAGAAGCTGCAGGTCGTGGCGCTGGTCTCCGGCTCCGTCACGATGACGGCCCCGCAGCTGTTGCAGTGATACTCCTTCACTTCGTTTTCGACGAAAACCTGCTTTTTCAGCGGGTCGGGAATTTCCTCGATATTATCTTTTCTTCCGCAGCTCAGGCAAGACAACATTCCTGTATCGCCGTCAAAAACCATGCTGCTGCCGCAGTTCGGGCATTTGTATTCGATAACCGGCATTTCCTCACCTCGATAACAATGAAATGATTATTCCTTCTCTTTCAGCTTTTCTTTGATTGCTTCCAGTTCATCCTGGGCAGGGAGAGTCTCCATTGGAGCAGCTCCGTCCTTCCTCATATTCTTCTCCAATTCAGCGATCAGATCGTCCAGATCGTCTTCCTTCGCTCCGGCGCGAAGCTCAGCCAGGGCCAGCGCTTCATCCAAGGCACGGTTTGCCTTCTCTTCCATCGTGTTGAATGCCGCATTCGCACCGCCCGAGGATGAATGGCTGGCGTTTACATCCTGCTGGGCTTTGGCAGCCGCCATTTTCCCTTTCAACTCGGCATAGCGAGCCTCCAGTTGGCTCATGTCCGACACCAGCTTATCCTGCATTTGTTTCATCCTGATGGCGTTTGCGGATGCCGATTCGTATGCTGCCTGCAGTTCGTTCAGCTTCTGGGCCTGGGTTGCTTTTCTCTCCAGAAACTTCAGAGCATTATCCTCATTTCCCGCTTCTACGGCCTTCTCTGCATATCGCTGCAACTTCTTGATCTCGGCACCACACTCATCAAGGGCCCGCTTCGCTCTTCGCTCATCCGAAAGCACGGAAGCCGTCTCCGCTTTCACCTGACCCAAGTCCATATTCAAGCTACGCATATACGTGTCAACTGTTTTCTCCGGATCTTCCGTCCGATCCAACAGTGCGTTCACATTCACCTTCATAACATCCTTAAACCTCGATAAGATTCCCACCCTGAGTTTCCCCCTCGAAAAGTTTACATTTAACCTATAATACCCTACATACCGCTAAAAGGTTTCAAATGCCGAAATTTGATGGAATATATGTAAAAATATAACTAATGCTACGCAAAAAAATCCCCCCGACCATATCAGATCGGAGGGTACGTTTATTAGATATCATCCCGGATCTGGATGCGTTTCTTACCAGAGTCCGGCTGTTTCGGTATTTCAAGCTTGAGGACCCCATCCTTCAGGGAAGCGGCAATTTGGTCCTCCGCTATATTCTGAACGTAGAATCTGCGCACATACTCGCCATAACGACGTTCCTTCCGGACGATTTGCTGCTTCGTATCCTCCACGCTGTTATCTTCCTTGCGAACGGCTTTGATCGTTAAGTAAGGGTCAGCGTAGCTGATTTCGATGTCGTCTTTTTGAAAACCTGGAAGCTCGGCCTCAACCAGATAAGCGCGCTCCGTCTCTTTAACGTCTGTTTTGAAAGACATCATCGAACCTTTGAACGGTGCAAACACCTCATCTTGAAACGCATCGTTAAAGACATCGTGAAATGACTTCACCAACTGCCCGAAGGCATCCTCCCCGCGCTTTCCAAATGACATCAAATCAAACATCATAGATTTCCCCTTTCTTATTTGACCTTGCTTGACCTTACGCCTTTATTATATGCCTTGCACGCATAAATGCCAAAACCGGTTATAAAGAAAACAGGACTAAAATAACGTATTTTCAGCCGATTTTTCGCATGAATTGGTCTCGATCTTTCGATTTGACCTTTTTTGACCTTCAGACTGTTTCGTTTCCATGCTTCCCAATAAAACTATGTTCACGCGAAATTTAGCACGATAAAAAAGACACCCGAATGGGTGCCCGTTTCAGTTATATATTGGGGTGAGTAGACCTACCGTTTTTCACAATATGATCGATTTCACTCTTCAACAAAAGGTATCGATGCACGCTTCTCATGATAGGAACTTTGGTCAGCTTATTCTGATCGACATATCTTTTCATTTGATCTTTGGACAGACCTAACAATTGACCTGCCTCAGAAACGGTTAATACTTCTTCATTACTGGTTGCATTAAACGTTTTTTTCACCTTTAAATTCCAATCTTCGAACACCTGCATGAGATCTCAACCTTTCTTTAACGCAACGACTAAAACAAAATGGTCAAGGAGCCGTGAGAGCACCCCCTTACGATTTGGTGTCCTTGCGCTGATTCTTACGGTAAAGCTTGATTTGCTGATCCGACGAAACAAGGATCGGCAAGACTTTATTGCTGCTGACCATGGACGACGCGCACTGTGAACAAACGGGAACTTCCTTGAACGAGAAGCTATCTCGAATCCAACCGTTACACCCTTCCTTCGTACAAGACCAGATCGCAGTCATCTCTTCCGGCAGATTTTCCAGTGGTTTATTCCAAGAATAAGACAATGAACTTCCCCCTTAGCTACATTTTTAACGCCTTCATGCTGTTTTGAGCTCTATTATAAAAAAAACCCCAAACGGTACGTTTGGGGATCTTTTCAAAAATCTACAGTTTTACAACGTTCTCAGCTTGTTGACCGCGGTTGCCTTGGACTACGTTAAATTCAACACGTTGTCCTTCATCAAGCGACTTGAAGCCGTCACCTGTGATTGCACTAAAGTGTACGAATACGTCTTCGCCACCTTCAACCTCGATGAAACCAAAGCCTTTTTCTGCGTTAAACCATTTCACTGTTCCTGTTTGCATAGAAACACCTCCTAAATTTATATGATTTTCTCATTTTTGGTTAAAAACAAAAAATTCACATATTGCACAAGGTTCCTGATCAAAATAATAACCCTCTGCAATATGTGAATCTCAGGTCAAAATCCCAATAAACTTATTATACCCCAACCGTTCCAAAATAGCAAACGTCTTATTTCTTATGTACAATTCATAAAAAGACAAGGGTAAGCTGAATGTAAACAAATGGCCGCTAAAGGGATGTTGATAAGGAGGCCCGGTGTAAGTATAATCTGCTAGCTCAAGAAATGCTTCCGCAAAAAAACGGCCATTTCCCGGTAAAATACCGGGAAATGGCCGTAGGGTTGCAGCTTTAAACAACAGGTCTTGCACATACAGCAGTGTTATGCGATCCAATCAGAGGTTACATCTGAGCACCTGTCTGATAACTCAGCAGCTGCCGGAAAGTGCCTTTGTGATCTTGGGAAAGCTGCTGATACCCCCCCTGCTGGATAACCCGCCCTTGCTCCATCACGATGACCTGATCGGCATGGCGAATGGTGGACAGTCGGTGGGCGATCACAATGATCGTCATGCTCCCTTTCAGCTGTTCCAACGCTTCCTGTATCCGCTGCTCGTTCTCACTGTCGAGTGCGCTTGTCGCTTCGTCCAACACCAGAATCGAAGGCTTTTTCAAGATAGCTCTCGCCAGCACAATCCGCTGACGTTCTCCACCGGACAGGCGGATACCGCGGTCACCAATGACGGTGTCGAGGCCTAGCGGAAGCCCATGTACGAATTCGTCGGAGGCTGAAAACCTCAGCGCTTCCCACAGCTCGTTATCCGAGGCATCGGGAGCAACCAGCTTCAGATTATCCCGGATGCTCTCATTGAAGAGAAAAGGATCCTGCGCCACATATCCGATACTCCCTCGGAGCGACATCAACTGACGTTCGTCCTCCATGGACACGCCGTCTACAAGAACTTGCCCGCTCTCCGGTTGGATCAGTCCCATAAGAAGATCGATAAGGGTGCTCTTGCCCGCCCCTGATTTGCCGACGATGGCCGTCATGCGATTAGCAGGAATATGTAAGTTGATATTTCGCAAAGCATAGACGGGGGAAGCGCCATCGTACCGATAGTCCACATGAGTACAATCGATTCCATGCTGCAGCTGAAGTCGCTCGCCCCCTGTCATCGAAATCGATCCGGCGATCTCCCTGTCTACCTCGTATTCCGCTTGCAGCTCGCGTATCGCCCGGAAGGCCGGGAAATTCGACACGAGCTGCTCGGTGCTCGATTGAATGCTGATAAATCTAGGCCATAGGCGCGAAAAGATAAGAACGATCATCAGCAGCTGTTCAGCAGGCGTACGCAGCACTTCCAGCGCCAAATACACAAATCCGGCAACCAGCAATACAGACGAGAGCCGATAGATCAGCTGGGACAAGGAATTGATCTTGCCGAATTGGATAAAATTATGCTCCATTTTTCGCGACAGCCTGTCAAACCAGTTCATATGAAATGGTTCCAACCGGTTGCTTTTAATATCCTTGATGCCGTTGAAATGTTCGCTGATGCCCGCAAAATAATATTTCGAAAGCTCTGTCGTCTGCTCGCCGATCCGCTTCGACCGCCGGATGAATCGGCGTCCAAACAGGGCAAGGAGCCCACCGCTCATCAGGACGATGAGGGTCAGCATCGGGGCGAGCCATAGGGCAAGCCCAATCTGAATTATTGTGAACAAGAAAGACGAAACCATCTGCAAGAACAGAAACGTGCCTTGATTCACGCGCCCGAGTTCATTGGTCATGACATGGTTGAAATCCGACTTGCGGTGGCGCAGGAAGAACTCCCACTTGGCATGCAGCAACCCCTGATACGTTTCCATGCGCAGTTTGCGAATGAATCGCTGCAATATTTTTGCATTCAACAGGTTCTGACTGCGCTGCAGCAGGGCTTGCCCGCCCACAATCACCACATAGAGGGCCAGCATCATCGGCAAATTGAGCTGCAATGACCATGAACCAGCCAGATCCATCAAGGTTGAGACAAGCGGCACCCCGCTCAAATCGGTCTGGAATACACCAATTACACCGAGCAGAGGGACGATCAAATAGATGCCGATGCCGTCCAAAACACTGATGAACAGGATCATACCCATATTGAGGTAGAGCTTAAACCCGGCCATCCCATGCATTTTACGGATAAAATAAAAGAGATCCTTCAATGTAAAAACTCCTTATCGGATGACCGCTTCAAGTTCAAACCTTCGGTCCCCATATCCTTACCGAATATCCCGACAACGGCATACCTTTCATGCCCTTCTCTTCCCGTTACAATATAAGAGCCGAAGCGGAGCCAGGCATGGGCAACCATCATTCCGTTATCGTCCCGACCGCTTCCCAGATAAAGTGTACTCGGAATCCCTCTTCGCTCCAGCATCTTCATCGCGGCAACGGCTTTAACCAGGCATTGGCTTTCCCACCATGTGACACGGCTCATGGTATGGACGGCTCTGGAGATTTGGCGGACAAGCGAAAGCTCCTCCTCCGTATAGCCCACATACGGTGTCTCCTTCATAGGTTCTCCCAGAGACGGAGATACCTTTTGAAAAGGGAAAAGCTTGAACACTCTTCCCCAAGCCAGATACAAGTAAGCTTCTGCCAACATAAGCTTCATGCTTACAGGAAAAGACATAAATCGGCGTGCTTTCCGGTACAGGCTCATTGCTATTTATCCACCTGAACAAGGCCTTCTGTGGCTAACTGCTTGAGGAATAATCGTACCTGCTGCTCACAGAGCTCCGGCTCGATCTCATACTCCAATACCAATTGATCCACCATATTGGAGATCGTGACGGGAGACGAAATAAGTTCCCATATTCGCCCGCCAATCCGTCCCAGATTATAATACTTGCCGTTTTCGATGCTCAGCATCACCTTCTCGCCATCCATATCACTGACCAGGAAACCTTCAGATTGTACAACGAGAGCGTCTGTCGTGATTAATTCAGTAGTCATGGATAGAACCCCCCTTTTTTCAGCTATATAAACTGGCCTGAGAATATTCTGATGATACCCGCTTCTACAAAATGGATTGTGATTGTGATCCAATGATAAAAGCGATGATGCTGCACCCTTAAATCGATGGTTGTTTCATACGCCGCCAGAACCAGAGAAATGGCCGGAGCGGATAATACAGAAAGTGCAGTGATTTGGGTAATGGCAGTACCGAAGCGTCCCGCGAATTGGGCAGAAACTTATTCAATATATACAAAACTTTCTGTTGTCCCGTCATTAACGAGAATAGGTAACGGTTATAACGCCATGCCACGCTTTTCTCCGGCACCGGGTTCAATTTGACGATCCTTTTAATATAGTAGAGTGCACTTTGTGCAAGGCGGTGGGCTTTCGAGTTTATCGTTAATACAGTCATATCGTGCGGAATGTCGACTGAGAACAGTCGCGATAAAAGAATAAAGGCCTGCCCTACATATTGCTGCCCCCCATATCGCTCAAAGTGGGCCTTCATATCGTTGCTGTTTATCATGGGAAGCAGCCTTGCAATATCCATCAGCCAACGCAGCCGGAACCAACCATGCCTGGCACCATGGTCGGCCAGATAGTTTAGCAAATCCTCATTTCCCAGATAATGATAAATCTGATGGGACAGCATCACATCATTCCTGCGCTCCCACAATAAATCAAAGGAGAATGACTTGTTATAATGAGGATTCAGACGCCAGTGAACTTCGATCTGCGCTGAATGTTTCTTATGCTCGTAGGACAAATGATGGCTTGTTTTCTTCCAATTTCCCAAGATACGTTCATCCTGCAATTCGTACCCAAGCTGTACCAGCACCCGTTCAACTCTTTCCACGTCATCCGCATCCACCAAGATATCCAAATCCTTCGAAGTCCTGTGTGCCAGATCCCCATAGAGCTGCGTAGCTAGTATAGGGCCTTTAAGCAAAAGTGTACGCACCCCAGTATCCTTGAGCGCCTCACAAAGCTGGCTCATTTCCCTGCTTAAATGAAGCATTTTCATCACGTTACTATGATAATGCTGCTGGAGAGACGCCATAACCTCGAATGGAATGAGGGATGCATCCACCCCTTTAAGTCGCAGATATACAAGCGGATAAACCCGGTGGTGCAGCGCGAGTTTCATGAACATATCCCAATCGACATCCGATGCATATTGCTTTATGAGAATTTCTTCATGCGTGTTATTGCGGAGAAGATAGAGTAAAAAAGACAGCTCTTTGGAGATATCACTCAGATCCAACTTAACGGCATCTTCAATAATCAAGGTATCCACCCCAATAAAATTGATCATAGCAAGAGTGCAGGCACTTGCTCTCTTACGCCTTTATTCATTCCTGGCCGGCCGATCGAGTAATAGACAAGCTTCGTCTTTGCCAATTGTTCCTCATCGTATATATTACGACCATCGATCAGGTACGGCGATTTCAACCAACTCTCGATATCGGATAATGGAACCTGCTGGAATTCATTCCATTCCGTTAAAATACAAAGTGCATCCGCTTGCCAAACTGCTTCCCGGGCATTTCGGCAGTAAGTAATTCCGGCAATATCATAATTTCTCTTGAAATTATCCGTCGCAACTGGATCGTAAGCCTTCACCTTTGCCCCTCGTTCCATTAATTCCGATATAATCTCATATGCCGGCGAATCACGGACATCGTCGGTTTCAGGCTTAAACGCCAATCCCCAAACCCCAATCGTTCTACCCGTTAGATCACCCATCAAGGCTCCCAACTTGCGAATAATGTTGAGGCGTTGGTCTCGATTGACCTCAACGACGGATTTTAGAAGCTTAAAATCGTAATCCATCTGTCCGGCTATTTGAATAAGAGCTTGTGTGTCTTTAGGGAAGCAGGAACCACCGTATCCGATACCCGCTTTCAGAAAAGAAGAGCCAATGCGCTTGTCATAACCCATACCATAGGCTACTTTCGTCACATCAGCTCCAACTCGCTCACATATATTTGCAATTTCATTGATAAAGGAAATCTTTGTAGCAAGAAAAGCATTAGAAGCATATTTAATCATTTCAGCACTGCGAACATCCGTTATGATCATATTTTCCGTCAAAGGTTTGTGCAACTCAACAAGCTGCTCCTCTGCCCTCTTGCTGTCCGTTCCAATAATAATCCGGTCTGGATTCATGGTGTCTTGAACCGCCGTGCCTTCCCGCAAGAATTCAGGCACCGAAGCGATATCAAAGGATTCATGTGTATGCTGTGCAATGATTTCTTTGACTTTTTCGTTCGTTCCTACCGGAACGGTACTCTTCGTTACGATAATCTTATAACTGTTCATCGCCTGCCCGATCTCTTGGGCTGCCATCTCGATATAACTCAAATCGGCTTGCCCATTCGGCATAGACGGTGTTCCCACCGCGATGATGATGATGTCCGATTGCTTGACTGAAGCGATCAAATCGGTGGTAAAACGAAGATTCCCTGCTTCCTTATTAACGGTGATCAACGACTGAAGACCAGGCTCGTAAATGGGAATCTCTCCACGTTGAAGTTGTTCAATCTTAGCCTCTATTTTATCTACGCAGATGACCTCGTTTCCAAGCTCGGAGAAGCATACGCCTGAGACCAGGCCAACGTAGCCCGTACCAATGACCGTGATTTTCATCCTTTTTCACTCCTCTGATAGCGGATTTCGCTATCCTTTATGAAGTTAAAACACTTATCTTGATTTCATCCCAATTCATCGCCAATCTTACAATATCATCCTCAATCAATTCGCTGCCGGTTTGCACCTCAATGATTTCGATATCGGTGATAGCGCGTAGACTATGCCTTGCTTCAGCCGAGATAACAACAACATCCCCCTTACCAATCATTCGAACGTTGCCGTCCAATATCATTTCGCCTTGACCGGATATCACCGTCCATACTTCGCTGCGCAGCAAATGATATTGGTAACTTAAATTCTTCCCTTCTAAAATGCATATCCGTTTTGTCAATACTTCATTGCCGTTTGGATACTTGGTATAGTCGAGCACGCGATATCGTCCCCAGCGACGCTCTTCATACATAGGCCGCTGGTCTCCGAATTGGAGCACTTCCTTTATCCGCATACTGGCGCTCTTCTCAGAGACCAGAATACCGTCGGGACTAGCGGCAACAATCAAATTAGGCGCTCCGATGACCGTTATGGGAATATCCAACTCATTGATGACATGCGTATTGGAGGAATCGTCGGTTAAGGTTCCTTTTCCGATCAAAGGGGTATGAATTTCTTCGGTCAATGCATCCCAAGTTCCTAAATCCTTCCACATTCCTTTATAAGGCATAACAACGATGTTTTGCGCTTTCTCAACCACGGCATAATCAAAGCTTGTTTTGTTTATACGGCGATATTGCTGAAGCAATTCATCATATTGAATAGGAAGCGATTTCTCTATCAGATAATGAATGAGATACTCAAGCCGAAAAGCGAACACGCCGCAGTTCCAAAACGCTGTTTGTTCTATCAGCCGAAGCGCATGCTCTTCTTCAGGTTTTTCTACAAAGTGGCTCACCTTGAAGAATTCCGTCCCATTCTCTAAATTCGATGCCGACTGAGGGACGATGTAACCAAACTTCGAGGATGGATGATCAGGCAAAACCCCCATCAACCCGAGATCAGCGCCGCTTTCCAGCATTAACGCCTCTAATTCCTTTACCTTCTCGAAGAAATGATCCTCGACAAACGGATCAACCGGAAGTACGATCACAACCTCATTGAGACTGATACCTTTAATGGAATATAAATATCCCGCTGATAAAGCAATCGCCGGAAAAGTATCTCTCCGTTCCGGTTCTATGATAATTTCCACCTCATAACCAAGCTGATTTTGGAGTAGTTCTACCTGGGATTTCCCGGTTGCCACAATCGTGGATTGCTGAAGGTCCATTTGTCCTAACTGATCCCATACTCTCTGAACCATCGACTGGCGTCGTCCTGACTCCCCGTCTAATATCTTCAGAAATTGCTTGGAACGTGTCTCATTGGACAATGGCCATAATCGGTTGCCGCTGCCCCCAGACAATAGAACAATATGCATGATTTAATAGCTCCCTTCCACTTCCATAAGCTTAGCGTTGATCTCTCTTGCCCTGATCAGGCCATCGATGCTGGTCTGCAGTCGTTTTACAAATACATCCTCGCTAAATTTCTCAGCATGCTCCCGAATACATTCCGAATCCCAATCATATTGGTCAAAGCGCCTAATCGTTTCGGAAAGCGAGTCTATCGATTGTTTGTCGAAAAACAGTCCGGTCCTCTCCGCTACGACCGTGTCCAAAGCTCCGCCTTCACGGTACGCAATGATCGGGCGACCGCATGCATTCACTTCAAGCGGTGTAATCCCAAAATCCTCAATCCCCGGAAAGATAAGCGCTTGGCAATGCTGCATATAGCGGACAACCTCTTCATCACTTTTTCTGCCGAGAAAAGTAATGGTATCACCTGCTAACTGCTCAAGCCTCTGTCGATCCGGTCCATCTCCAACGACGATCAGCCGCCGGCCTAGACGAGTGCAGGCCTCTACGGCGAGGTCAATTTTTTTGTAAGATACTAATCTGGAGACAACGAGAAAATAATCCTCCGGCTTCTCTTCATCGATGCTAAACCGACTAATTTCTACGGGGGGAAATATAACAGAGGCATTTATTCCATACCATTGCCTGATTCTCTGTTTCACGATGGTAGAGTTGGCAATAAGGTAATCCACCTGCTTGGAGTTGTCCTTATCCCATGCTTGAAGGGGGAAGGTGAACCATTTAGCAATCCGCTTCACGAGATTCGGCACTTGCACGCTATCCATATAGGCTTCAAAATTCCACGCAAAGCGCATGGGAGCATGGCAATAACATACGTGCACACTCTGATTTCCCTTCCTCACACCTTTCGCATAAGCACTGCTGGAGCTTAGAATAAGATCGTAGCCTTTTACATTCATGGATCGAACAGCAAAAGGATACAGCCAGAAAAACAGTTTGAATTTGCTCAATATCCCAGGTATGCGCTGCATCCATGTGGTATAAATGACTGCATCCTTCAATTCGGGAAGCAGTTTATTCTCATCGACGATCGTCGTATAAATTGGAGCATCGGGAAACATCTTGTGGAATACAGCCACAACCCGTTCGGCTCCTCCCATCTGATTGAGGTAATCATGTACGATAGCCACTTTCAAATTCCGCATTATACAATCTCCTTTGCCCGCTGACGCTCTATCGATTCGACGCCGGGTCTCGCCAATAGCTCCTTATAGATCTGTTGAACATTATGAGATGTCTGCTTAATGGAGAACATCTCCCTTACTCTTTCCTGCCCATTTTGACTAAGTAAAGACCATACAGCCTTATCATCGAGCACCTGACGGATATACTGTGCGAGTTCATCTGTATTTCCGATTTCATACATGAACCCGCTCACCCCATGATCAATAATCTCAGGTACACCACCGCCCCTGGTTCCCACAACCGGAGTGCCTTGTGACATGGCTTCAATGATGACTCTGCCGAAAGGTTCATGGTCCGAACATAATAAAAGGAGATCTGCAGCACAGCAGATCTCCAATACATCTTCCCGGAATCCGGTGAATATGACTTTGTCTTCAAGGCCAAAAGCTTTAACCATCTCTTGCAATCTGACCAGATAACGTTCGTTCTCTTGCCTGAACTTGGCTTCCCCAACGATCCATAAAACCGCATTCCGTTCTTCACGAATAAGACTTGCGAATGCTTCTATGGCATCTTCTTGTCTCTTCCAGGGAGCAATTTGACCGATGATAGCCAGCACCTGTGCTTCCTGTGGTGTTTGTAATTCCGAACGGATATGCCCTTTAATCCTTTGTTTCTCTTCGTCATGAAAGCTCTTTAGCTCCACACCGTTATGTACAAGGTGGCACCGCTTAGCTACGGAAGGATGCTCCATACTTTGCAAGACAGATTCTGAAATACAGATCAGCGCTTTAGCTGTACTCCCTGCGAGTCTTTTGATTAGATTGCCTATATAACCTTGGGGAGGCATGTCTCGAATATGCCACACAACGGGTAGACTATGGTACCATCCGAATAGTCCAGCCATAATACCTGCTCGGATGGAATTCGCATGGATGAGATCCACTTGGCTTTTTTTCATGAGAAGAGCAAGCTTCCATCCTGCCCACAGCATCCCCATCACATAGACAACAAGCAGAAATGGATTTCTGGTCATTCGCGCCCTATAACTGGGTAGAGCAACAACCTCGATTCCTTGATTGCGTGCCTTCTGCAGCAGTTCCCCTTCGGGGGCAAATATAATCGGATGTGCCTCCGTTACATATTTTGCAGTTAACAAGAGACTGATCTCCGCACCACTTACCGTGCTTGTATGGTTATAAAAGGCGATTTTCATGTTCTGAATACCTTTCTTTTCTCAACTTCCTCCGTGAAAACAGCGGTCACCGCTTCCGCCACTCGACTCCATGTGTACCGATTCAATACATGTTCCCTGCACGCTTCTCGTGAAGGAAGGAATGAGTCTTTATTCAAAACATCAATGATTTTCTTGCTTATCGATTCAGCAGTACCGTCTTCAAACATCAAATCATCCGATACTTGATGCAAAATTTCCTTCGTTCCCCCATAAGGGGTTCCCAGTACCGGCGTACCACAGGCAAGAGACTCAACGGTAATAAGACCGAACCCCTCTAACGTGAGTGTCGGCACTAAACTGATATCAGCAGCCTGGTAGTACTCAACAAGCTCCTCATTTGAAATTCTGCCAAGCAGTTTCACATTGGGAGAAAGTCCAAGCCGAAGGATTAACGCTTCATACTCCGCCCGCATCGGTCCGTCTCCACCGATGAACAATCGGACCTCAGGGAATACTCGCACCACATCTACCATGGCATAAATCAGTCGGTCGATCCCCATCCTGCGAACCAATCTCCTGATGCAGAAGAGTATAGGTTGATAGGGGGCGATGCCTAATCGCAGTCTTAATTCATTACGATCTGGATGCGGCCGAAAGCGATTATGATCCACTGCACCGGGTATGATATGTATTTTCCGCTCATCTACGCCGTAGGTTTCGGTCAATACATCACGAAAATATTCACTAAGTACAATGAAACTATCGGAACG
Organism: Paenibacillus sp. FSL F4-0100; assembly: GCF_037993005.1. Lineage (NCBI taxonomy): Bacteria > Bacillati > Bacillota > Bacilli > Caryophanales > Paenibacillaceae > Paenibacillus > Paenibacillus sp. FSL F4-0100. The sequence continues at coordinate 386,739 of NZ_CP150303.1, read as the reverse complement.
GCGGTAGGTCAACTGCTCCACTTGCTTTTTGATCCAATACTTTGTATTTTTTATTGCACCCGCAGTTGACTTTTCCTCTACTCTGGATTCCATGGCCCATGGTCCATGGAAGTGTGTGACAATGGGAATATGCGCAGGGATATGGTTTCTTGTAACCATGGTTGTGTAAAACGCAAAATGTGGATTAAATACATCCGGATGAAAGCTTCGGACCGCTTGAACCGCATGCTTCTGCACCGATTTCATACGTGGAAGGAAGTGGTTGAGGCGAAGCTCGTTGGTTGCGTTACTGATGTTCCAGTCTGAAGGCAGCTCCACTCCTTTAGGAGCGACGACAAAGCCCAGTTCAGAATGTCCAAATTCTTTCATGGCTTTGGTGTAATCTGCAAAATAACGGTTTAAACCTCCATGCTGGATATCGATCCATCCCATTCCGGTTGAAAGCACATTCATGGTATCTCTCTTTTCTTGATTCATAATTTGAAATATTGAACGTAATACCGATAATCTGAATCTCAGGATGCTTTCAGCGATTCCACCGAATTATGATTTATTTGACTTTTGTTATACGGAGCCCCGATTTTACCCACGACATAAGCTCCAAATCTAAATTTATGAAGCAAATAAACCGTAGCTATCGATAACAATGTACTGCCGATAAATAAAACTATAATATACCCTGAAACATTTAAAAGTTGTTGGTAGTCAACAGCCAGCATTTTATAAACTTTGTGAAAAACCTGTATATAGAAAACATGCAGCCAGTAGATCCCAAAGGAGTACGAACTAATCGCAACAAAGACCGATGGAATCTTCTTCATCCTTGAACCAATGTAAAAGAGGAAAAAGCATGTAAATGTGGTATACAGCAGCACATCAATACGTTTCGATCCTGACGATGGTAGTACATTAAAATGGAATAACGTAAGGACTAGAGCTCCGGTTAGAATACACTAATTCCAATAGCCCATCGATGTCGATTCAATGCGCTTCTAAATTTATCAAGATTCCGGCCTAGATAATATGCCAAGGAATAGTAAAAAATCCACGCACACAAAGGGAACCACCATAACTGTGTCCCCCACCTTGTATCTTGAAGATATACCCCTGCAATCTGTAAATAGATAACATTAATAATCAGGGAATAGATTACTAATCGTTCAATTCTGATGTAATTAACAAGCTTATGAAAGACGATATGAAGCAAGTAAAATTGAAATATGATAATGATGAAGTAACCGTGGAATTGTCCAAGAATTACATTATCAAACATATTTCCCAACAGATTGTTGAATGAGCCCTGCGTTAAAGAGGCCAATATGGCATAACCCAGACCCATAATTACATAGGGAATCAGTATAAATATTAAACGCTTCGATAAAAAATGCTTTGGAGTTCCATTCGGGTATGAATAAGATAAAACCAGCGCGCTGATAAAAACAAATATCGGCGTTCCAAAGAGCAGGAGCTGCATTAGCATCTTCCAAGAATCCGTTATATACCCGGCTTCGGAAGTTATATGAGGGTACCAGCTTAGCGATGAGGCGATGGAATGGCCCAGAACAATAGCTAAACATGCAATGCTTCTAAGAAAAATAACTTCTTTAATCAAAACAATCTGGTCCTTTCATTTAAGTTAGATTTACCAAGTCTAATTTCTTCATAAAACTCAATGGTTTCTTTTGCTATTACTGACCATTTATATCGCTGTGCTGATTTGTAGGCATTGATGCGTATCTGATTCAATCGCTCAGGATCTGTAACAATATTGTGCAGGGAATTTTCTATCGCTTTACTATCGGCTGGTGGGACAATAACAGAATCATATCCATCTTTAAGTATCGTTAGAGGTCCTGGGGTCGAGGTTGCTATCGGTAGTAGACCACATGCCATTGCTTCGATAAGTACCAAAGGAAAGCCTTCAGCTAATGATGGAAACATCAAGATATGCTTACCTATTAGTAACTTTGGTAAATCTTCATGGTTATATTTGCTAATCACATGAATTCTGTTATGAAATTCAGGTTTATAATCCATGAGCACCTTCTCAACGCTACATCCCGTACCAATAAAGGAAAGCTCTATACTAGGAAATTGCTCTAATATCACATTCATGGCTTTTGCAGTATACAAGATACCTTTTCTAGGAATATAACTTCCAACTTGAGCAATTTGCATTTTTTCATGACTAGGGACTGGTTTAATAGCACCACTTAAATTGAGAAAATAATTAGGTAGGCCGTTACTAATAATTCGAGAATATCGCTCATTGGCCTTTATATTCTTCAATGCATATTGAAGATCATGTTTATTTAAAAAGAGACATCCATCCGCCTTTTTAAATGAAGTGGATACTTCCCATAATCGTAATCCTCCATGATAAATAGGATATTTCCACGAAAGTTTAATATCACCAACTCTTTGTTGATCTAGTCGTGATTGGTGAACTGTATGCTCTAATCCATGACTTCTCGCTACAAGAACAGTATCCAGATTCCGCTTATTGTTTCTTAATAAACTTAAAATCCATGAATCCCCGCTTGATGCGTCGATAACATGGATTTTCTTCTTCCTTGATGTTTTTTTTACATGGAAATAAAAGAAAACCGGAAATAAAAAGGACTTGAGTTTATTTGGAATAAAGGAGGGAATATCGTCAATTGAGAAAATAGATACCTCGTGTCCTAATTCCTTATATTCTTGATACAGTTGGTATGTTACACCTGGAGCCCCTTCGTTTTTGTTTAATCTATGATGAATAGATAAAAGTATGTTCATGTATACTCACTCACTCCTTACTTAATTAGCTGCTATTCCATAGCCTGCTCAAATTATCGAATGAGAAGATGTATCCTCCAATTCCCTTTCCATTGAGTGTTTCCCTCGTTCGAACTGCACATTAGCTTTTACAAACGCATGAAACGCTAGTAATATGCCCTTCAACCCCATTTTTCTTGTGAGTGCAACAGTAAGTCGAGGCAATTCTAGTATACGGAATAACAACAAGTTCAGAGTGGAACGTTCCCACGAATGATACCTTCTAAGTGTGTAATAAATCCTTGAAAACTCCATGTGAGCTTTGTTTAACGTAACACTTGTTCTATTTTCACCCCAGTGAATTGCCCATAACTCCGGCATATAGGTAATCTCATATCCATTAAATCTAAGCTGATAGGAAAAATCCATTTCAGTTGGTCCATATGTTACAGAATCATCGAATCTACACTTAGAAAAACAGTTCACTGGAAACCATGTTACAGGATCAGAAAATCCTCTTGGCTGTTGTGAAATATCGATTGGAATTCTTCGATATCCCCAGAAGTCTGGTTCCGTCGGAATTATATACCCCTTGGTATCTTTCAACCTACCAGTAAGGACAATATTCCTGTTTACTGTTAGCAATTTCTCTAATGATTTCTTGATAAAATCCACCGGGAATTCCATATCATCGTCTGTAATTAGAATGTATTCTCCATTAATGTTGTCAATTATATTATTTCTATTGGCACCAATCCCTTTCTTTGGTCCCTCTATAACCTTCCAGGTATACCTGATGTCTTTTACTGTTATTTCCGAGCCATCATTAGAAATAACCAACTCTCCGATTGAGAGTCCTCCTCCATTCGTTATACAATGGTCAATACTATTTTCAATAGAGGTGACACATCTAATTAAATCATGATATCTATTACGTGTTATTATGCCGATACTAAGCGTTAACACATTAAGTCTCCTCACTATTTTTTCGAATTATTAATGATATTCACGAACTGATCCCCGCAGTTTATTGAGTTGTAACCTAATTACGTTATAGATTCCTTTTGCATCACTCCATGTAGGAATTACAGCTTTATAAGAAATTTGGATCATTCGTTTTCTATACTCATAATAAAAAATAGCCAATCTCAAGATGCTAGTAAGTAATGTTACAATTGCTGCTCCTAACAGGGCCCAACGATCCAAAAAGACATATAAGGATATGATGGTGAAAACAAGGATTATAAGTTCTGATTTTGTATTAATAAATGTCATACCTGCTCCATTCAAAGCATTACGAAGAACATTTGAAAGGCTGTTAAACAATAGATTTGGAAGAAGAACCAACGCTGGAAGGATAGCAGCCTCAAACTCGTTACCATAGACAAACGGTAAAAGAAATGGAAGAACTAAAGCCAACCCAATAGAAGAAGTACCGATAAGAATGATTGATTTACGAAATATTTCTGTCACACGGTTATGAACCTTTCCTATATCTTCAGCAGTTAGCTTAGGTTGTGTCGTGATGGCTATAGTAGATGTAATTGTCTTTAGTGGAGAAATGGCGCTCTGTGCTGTAGAGTACAAACCAAGTGATGCTGGAGGTAAAAAAACGGACAAAATCATCTGAGTAGAGTTATTCGATGCCATACCCGCTACATCTCCACCTTGTGATTTTGCCCCATATTTAAATGCTTTCCACATCAAAGGCCAGTCGATCTTAAGGCCAATGTAATTCAGCTTTAAAATTTTAATTAAATTTAAAACAAATAAACTACTTGAGGTAATAAATGAAGCATACAGTGCGGATCTGGCATCGAGGATCCCAAACAAAAATAAGCTCAACATCAATAAGGTGGTCACTCCTGGAATAGCAATACGAAGCATGTTTGAATAACCAAACTTTTCATCTCCTGCTAATGAAGCCATGAGTACATCGGAAAATGCTAAGTAAATGATTCCAACAAAGTAAATTCTCGCTGCTACCACCAATTCTGTATCGTAATCGACCGTTATAAGTGGAACAATTACCAACTCTGAGATTATAATTGCTAAAATGCAGGCGATTAAAGTGTACACAAGAAAAGTTGTAAATATCACCTTTTTGGGTTTGTCATGTGATTTCCAATAGTAAAGGACAGTTTGATATATACCAAAACTAAGAGCCCAGTATAATAAATTTGTCCACATTGTGATTGCGATATATTTCCCTCTACCATCAGCCCCCAACCCTCTAGCAAGTAATACACCTGATAATAAAGTAATAAACATGATCATAATTTGGCTCCCAAAATTCTGGAAAAAGTTGCCTATAGTGGTGGTTTTGTTTGTTGATTTTTTTTTTGGCATTTATGTAAGCCCCTAACATCCAAATTCATTTCAATAATATTGCAACGGCTGGCCTATCTTTATTGAAGTCGATTTTTGTTATTGCTATCGATACGAATAACCAAAACAATACACCCTGATAACCAAGCAAACCACCACCAAATAAAAAAGTAACGAATAGTTGAACAACTGATGAAAGAGCCAGTGCCCTAAACATGTTATTGTTGAGTTGTTTGATATGCCAAAATAAAGAAAATAGACCGATAAAAAAGACTAAGCCACCTATGACACCAAAAGTAGAGAACACGCCAAGGTAACCATTATCTACGCTGCCTAAACCAGCAAAACTCTGACCATCTCCCAGTATTGTACTTCTGCCGATGCTTCCAAATCCTCTTCCTAGTGGATTCCCTAAAATCTGGGGAGTAGCTGTTAGAACAAGCTCTATTCTTTCCTGAAAGGAGTGATCCTCGTCAATATTTTGAAAGGTTTCAATCCTAGAAGTAATGTTTTCTGCACCTGGCAATTTACTTATTAAAAAATATGAACAAATTCCTATTAGAACAATCGAGATAATCTTGCCTATCTTCTTTCCTTTCTCCATAAACGCAATATAGGCAACTAAGCCAAAAATTAACGTAATCCAAGCAGAGCGGACCAAAGTAATGAACAAAGCAGTTATAACCAAAGCGATTCCCAGCGACCCAACTGGTCCTCTCCACCTTTTATTCATTATCATGAACACGACTACTGTGGATAAAAAAACAGCAACTGGTCCTTGTGAGTTCATTGTCGAAAACATGCGGAAGCCAAGAGGTTCCGGTTTACCGATGGAGTTCATATTTGCATTTACAAGCCAAAACTTATCCCATGATGGCAGTGTGAGATATTGGAACCAACCGTAAATCGAAACTATGAGGGCATAACAGACGATAACTCTAATCATATTTTCTATCTCTAGTTGGCTGAATGATTTATAAAAAAAGTAGAAGAATATTAGTGCAGGAGCAACATATCCTATCGCATCATAAATACCTGAAGTCTTATTTAATGCCACCCCTAATATGGTCGCATAAATATAGGAAACAAGAAAAAATATGTAAAATCGATTACTGAGGAACTCTTGTTTCATACTTCGATTTTTATTATTTCTCAATATGCTAAACAACAGTGTAAATGTCACAATGTGCGGCAGAATTAGAATTAAGGAGAATTGTTGGAATTCTCCCACTGACCAATCCAAATATCGTCGTAATGCTGGTGAGAAGACCCAACAACCAACGATATACGGAATAAGCATTGGATGATCTCGTAAAGACAGAATTAATGCGGGTACAAACGCTGCGAACACACAGCCAATCTGAAGCATTATATTAGTATGATTTGGTGTAAATAACCCAATAAAAATCGCAATTATGATTACGCAACAATAGAGTAGTATGTTTTTTTTCGGTTTAATGAAGATAGCCTCATTAACAATCATTGTTTCTCCTCATAATTATTATTTGAATTCAAATAAGTCAAGTATTTTGCAATGATATTCTCCCATGATTGCTGTTCCGCAAACTTTATAGCCCTTTGGATAATCATCTCATATTTATTAATATTTCTTAATGAAGCAATTAGAGACTCTCCTAGTTCAGAGTCCTTGACAATCACCCCATATTTTCCATTATCCAATATTTCATCTGCTCCTGGATTAGGAGTTGTCACGACTAAGGTTCCACTTGCCATGGCTTCTAAATAAGGGAGTCCAAATCCCTCATATGTAGAAGGCATACAAAATATATGAGCTTTTCTGTATAGAGACGCCAACGCCTCGTTAGTTAGATTATTGAAATAGGTCACTCCATCAATTGATTCATCACGATTACAAACCATCCACAATTTGCAATTAGGGATTTCCTTTTTTATATTAGATACATATAAATTACGGAGTAGACGCCCTCTTTTCCTACTATCTAAAGCTCCTACAAACAATATAGTCGGTTCTTTCTCTTTTTCCGCCGGAAAAAAAAGATCTCTGTCTACAGGTAAATGTAGAACTTCATCTTGTTTTCTGTTTTTATATAATTTCTGAGTATCTTTTGAATTATATAAAGTTACTGTAGATCGTTTAGATGAATATCTTTCTAATAAATAAAGAATGGAAAGGTTCATTTTTCTAAGCAATCTATGGTTATGTTGAAGCTCCCTTATAGCACTTCCATGCATGATACGGACCCACGGTACTCCAGCCCGACGCATCGCCCAATCATCACCATTGGAAATAACAAGATCGTACCCATCAAAATTAATTTTTCTACCCTTTAACGCCGTTAGATAATAACGCTGGAAACGCTTGTTAATATCTACTGATTTCGAGAGTGACTTTATATTATAATTAGCGTCTTCTAGCAAAGAATTCATTGTTATAGCCGTAACTTCATGACCCATATCTGAAAGCTTGGTACATAATCTGTGATTGAAGTGACTGACTCCGCCTGTTCGTTGATTAGGTGTAATCAATTCAAATGCAACTACAGCAATCCGTAATTTCTTTATGCTTTCAATAGTCCCTTTTTGCTGAGTCTCCATGTCCTCCACCCTTCGACTCTTCCTTTATAAGAAATTATAATTTTATTAAAGCTATTGTATTTCTCTCTAGGGAGCATTCTAACAAATTGAATAGCTCCCGGTGAGGCCTTACTTCCAACGAGAATGATCCACACTATAAGTAACAATCTCCTAGTCCAATTGGAATGTTTAAGTAAAGTATACGTCTCGTTATGGGCAGTATTAAAAAACGCAATCTCATTAAATTGGTTCCGTTTGTCCTCATCGAATCTTTCAGCCGGGAAATGATCAACACACAATTGTGGGTCATAGATTAGTTTCCAGCCTTTCTTCTTAACAGAAAGACTGATTTCCATCTCGTTATATACTTGGGCACCAGTACCTTTTAACATTTCATCAAATTTCAGTCCTTGAATTGCATCTTTCCGAAAGCTCATATTAGCTCCTTTAAGGATATCTACCTCCCTTGTTTTACCTATTCCAATATGATGGTTACCAATGATTCGACCATAGGGCTTGATAATTCCGACCTTTTGTTTTACAGCTGGAATCGTTTTCCCTCGAGAATGTACAATATCTCTTCCTCCTACTCCTCCTACAGTAGGTTCCGTTAGATAATAATTTTCAATTTTTGCAAGCCAATCCGTATGGGGAACTGTATCATCATCCGTTAGCACCAAAATAGATCCTGAACTTTGCTCAATCCCGCAATTCAATGCAGCTACTACACCTGTCTGTTCAATAAGAGCGATCTTCAAATTCTTTATAGAAATTGCAGATATGCGATCTAATGTACACTTATCCGTGCTTCTTACTACAACAATGATTTCATCGGGATATCTAGTTTGTCTTTTAATTCCTTGCATACAGTTTAAAAGAGCTTCAACCCTGTTATAAGTCGGAACGATTACGCTTATGGTCATATTCATTTTCTAAACACTCCATATTTAATAGGCTGAATTCGGGAAGACAATAATCTTTACCGTTCTAAATAAGACCTTTACATCAAGCCATAAACTTCTGCGCTCAATATACTCCAAATCTAATGCTAGCATCTCATGGAAGCTCAAATTGTTCCGTCCACTTACCTGCCATAAACCAGTACAGCCCGGAGTAACCCTCAATCGTAGCTTGTCATAATTAGTATATTGACTAACCTCTCTTTGAAGTGCTGGTCTTGGCCCTACAAGCGACATCTCTCCGCGGATTACATTCCATAACTGTGGTAACTCATCTATACTGGTCTTACGGATAAACTTTCCAAACTTCGTAATGCGCGGATCTTCTTTCATCTTGAACATTGCACCACTAATCTCATTCTGATCCAACAGCTCCTCCAGCAGCTCCTCAGCATTCGAAACCATTGAGCGGAACTTATACATGCGGAATGGTCTCTCATTCTTACCGATACGGGTCTGACAAAAAAAAACGGACCCTTTAGGATCCTCCAGTTTAATTAATATGGATATGATTAAGAAGAGCGGAGTTAGCAGAACAAGACCTATGAGTGAACAGGTGAAATCCATCATTCGTTTAATTATAAGATACAGAACTTTAGTTTTATTCTTTTCTAGAGCATAGTTTGGATAAACCGAGTTCCCCTCGAAAACAACTTCAATTTCGTTTCGTTGCGGAGTGGGAGACACTTACCTTCACCTCATTAGCGATTTATTTTACTAAGATATTCTCGTTCGAGAATGGCTTCCATACCTTGTAGCAACGGCTTCCGCAACTCATTATTCTGCAACGCAAAATCAATTGTAGTCATAATAAATCCAAGCTTTTCACCTACATCATAACGGACTCCCTCAAAATCATATGCATAGACACCTTGACTCACATTTAGCTTTTGAATAGCATCTGTCAATTGAACTTCTCCACCAGCACCTTCCTCCTGATGTTCCAGAAATCCGAATATTTCTGGCGTGAGTATGTATCTCCCCATTATTGCTAATCGGGATGGAGCCTGACCTACTTGTGGCTTCTCTACAAAATAATCTACTTCATATAAACGATCGAATCTTTCCAGTGGAGCTACGATTCCATAACGCTGTGTTTGATCAAAGGGCACGGTTTGAACACCAATCACTGATTTCTGTAATTGCTCGAACTGCTCCGCCAGCTGACGAATACAAGGTAAATGGGATTGGACAATATCATCCCCAAGGAGCACAGCGAACGGCTCATCGCCAATAAAATTACGTGCACACCAAACGGCATGGCCAAGCCCTTTAGCTTCCTTCTGACGTATGTAATGGATGTCTACATTTGATGAGCGGCGCACTTCATCAAGGAGATCAAATTTTCCTTTACTGAACAGATTATTTTCCAGTTCAAACGCATGATCAAAATGGTCTTCAATGGAGCGTTTTCCTTTACCTGTCACAATAATAATATCCTCAATCCCTGATGCTACCGCTTCCTCAACAATGTATTGAATAGTGGGCTTATCCACGATCGGAAGCATTTCTTTTGGCATCGCTTTTGTTGCAGGCAAGAAACGAGTTCCTAGACCAGCTGCAGGTATAATTGCTTTTTTTACTTTCCTCATTTTTCATTCACTACCCATCCCTGTATTATTAATACCATTGTTAAACAATTTCTTAAGTAGTAGAAAAGCCTAGCTATGCACTCTTCTCCCGGAAAAGAACATAGCTAAATTTTCTAATAAGGGCATTCAACCCGTCCTCACATCACACCCTCGACAATAATGTCTAAGGTCCCTAGGACCCACAGCGTGACCGAGTGCCTACAGTGAAAGAGGTACAGTAGACATTACCTTTGCTTCTATGGCTGTTCAGCCATTAGTCCTGAATATTCTCTTTAGTATTACTAAGGATTTACTTCGCTACTTTATTCATTACAATGCCTAACACTCGCGCATTTACATGATCCAACTGCTCTTTGGCCTTCTTTAAGTAATCTTTCCTCACCTTGCCTGCAGCAACGACCAATACAACGCCATCACATAACGCGCTAACGATGACACTATCTGATGTAGAAAGCACTGATGGTGTATCGATGAGAATCACATCGTATTGCTGTTTGAATTGTTCCAACAATTCACGCATTACTACTGAATCCATAAGTTCAGCCGGATTCGCAGGTACCGGTCCGGAAGGAAGTAACGATAAATGACCGTTGATCGTTTCTTGGATTGAATCTTGAACGCTTGTATGCCCTGTTAATAGTGTGCTTAAACCTTGATGATTGGGTTGGGAGAATACCCGGTGCAGCGAGGGCTTGCGCATATCGGCATCAATAAGAAGTACCTTTTTTCCTTCCTGCGCATAAGTAACAGCCAAATTGCTAATCGTAGTAGTCTTCCCTTCCCCTGATTGAGTCGATGTAACCATAAGGGTCTTCAATTCCTGATCTTTAGAAGAAAACTGGATTTTTGTTCGAAGCAGGCGATACACTTCCGATATAGGTGATTTGGGGTTCATTGATATAATTAGACTGCTATCATTGATTGATCGTCGCATATTGGCTTTCACCTACCTGAGTTTTTTGGATTACTTTCATTCTCGCGGACTTCTTTAGGTCTCCTTTACTCATCTTTCCAACAACAGCGAGCACAGGAACGTCCAATGTCTCGATGATCTCCGCTTCTGACTTCAGCGTATCGTCCAGATAGTCGAGTAGAAATACAAGTCCAATCGCCAGCATTAGCGAAACAGCTAAGCTAATTAACAAGTTCATAATAGGATTGAAATTGATTGGCGCTGGTGATGCTGACGTATCTGCCTCGCTCAAGATGGTGATGTTATCAACATTCATAATATGAGGAATTTGCTCCTTGAATACGGCGGAGACCGCATTTACAATCTCAGCAGCCTTAACATAGGATGTATCCTGATAGACCAGGTTCATAACTTGTGAATTGTTCGCTGATGTGACGGAGAACTTTGAAGATAATTGCCAAGCGCTCTCTCCTAAGTTAGGATATTTCTCGACAACCTTATTCATAATGGCCGATGATTTAATAATCTCTTTATAAGAATTAATTAAAAAAATACTCGTTTGGATCGTGCTTGCATTGAGGCTTGCTCCTCCATCTCCTGAAGACTGATTAACGATAAGCTTGGCATTCGCCGCATAGATCGGTGTTGTAAAGAAATAGCTTTTAACTCCTGTCGCAACCATTGCAACGATTACAATGGTCGCAATTAACCACCATTTCTTTTGCAAAACCCTAAAATACTGTTTAAGTTCCATTAGCTTATCCCCCCGCTAAAATTCTAAAAGTAGATGTAAATTGGACTATATACATCAATTATCTAGGTGCTATTTCGACATCCAGTTTTTCTCCGATATGTATAATTTATATCCCATAATTTACGATACAATTTGTATCATGTCAAGGTTATATTGTGTAAATACTTTAAGTTTGTGACGTTTTGTATCGAATTATTTTATTAAAGCGCTTACTTTAATCAGGACCAATTTTTCATTTCATGCTTTCACCATTATCAAGTCCCAAAAACATTAAAAAAAATAAGTATCGTTGGTCAATGATCAACGATACTTATTTTAAGATTATATGGTCTACGAGATAGCAGGATTAATCTTTAGTTGCCCATTTGCAATAGTTAACTGATATCTAATGCCTGTAGCGGAATCAGTTAATATAATCCCATTCCCTGACCCACCGATCTCCAGTGAATCTGTCATGTAACTATGTGGGTAAGGGGAGTACGCCCCGATATGATCCCACGTAACCATAACACCTGCAATATAGGTTTCACCTATCTTCGGTATAAAAGAAATGCTGAACTCATTCAACAAACCCGTCCTGCTCGCTAACTCCCTCCCCCGAAGATGCTTCCATCCTTTCTCCCTCCAGGTTACTGCATCATTGAATATATACTCCGCATTTTGAGCTGAAATACGTCCCATGGATTTATAGAAATTTGAACTCTCATATTCCGTTTCCAAAATAAAATACTGCATCGCTAAGTTCCGATTAGCATCTCCCTGATACGGTAACCTTTGCGCATTGAATTTTATTCTAATGCTTGGTGAATTGACTCCATCTGGGGTTACCTTCAAAATCACGGGATTGTGTCCAATGACCTGCTTTATTTCATTGCTAATAGGGATAGGCACTTGATCAGCAGTAACAAAACTAACGGAGCCGTTTGATACAGACCAATTCGATAACACTTCCGGATTTTTAAGCAGGTTCGGTGCCGAAACCGGCATCAGTGTTCGATGCTCTCTTTCCTGCATTCGTGATTGTAAATCATGTGCTCTGTATATTGGCGTTACTTTCCTCCGAATAACTGTATCCATAAACTCTAATCCAGACAAATCGGATTCCTTATCTCCGGTTAACGTATCAATATAGGCTGTCCCCATCGCACCCTGTGCTGTTGATTTCCTCAGTCTACCAAGATCGTCATTAAATATAGTCGGCGCAGTGATAGTTCCAAACCAAGCCGCATACTGCTGTTTCTCACTTGGCTTTTTCAGACTATCTGGCAATGGAAATTCCCAAGCAGAATTGCCCGAGTAATTTGTTACTGACCAGGAAAATCCGAATCCAAATATCCTAAAATTCATAGTTGAGGATTTGGTCAACAATTTTATTGCCGCTTCTCCGCATTGTTCAAATTGAGCATTTGTGTATATACCACTTAACCCCATAACTGATGAAGATCTATTGTAATCATCTAACCCACTGTCAATGCATTGATAAATAGCATATGGTGAAAATCCAAGATGCGTTCTATGAACAAGAGCATGGAAGCCTCCTCGATGTCCTGCTGTTAAGATTGTACCCAGCATGATTCCGCAGAACGCCCCAGATATACTACCGCCTTGATAAAAGTAATCACCAGAATTTATACGACAATATACGCCAATCAATCCACTCCAGGTACAGTCGTATGAAGATACATGCCCATTGGTGCTGTTAAGCAACTGCCCGACCTTCACACCGGAAGTTGCAATATTTCTAAATATTGGTGTCGCCGATCCTGCTACTTCAATTGCTGCAGTTCCTTCTGCAAACATGTCATATAAGCTTTGATCAAATAATTCTTTATTAATCCAAGCTGAAAGATTTTTCGAACTGTAGTTCGAAATTCCATAAACTGAGAAATCCTCGAATACAGCTTTTACTCCAGCTTTTCGTATTCTAATTAAAGGGAGTAAATCCGTTGTAGTATCAAAGGGATCCCAGATAATTCTAGTACCCATTTGTCCACTATCCATATAAGGGCCAACCCCATATATTCCACGACTGTTGTTCTCGATAGTTTGTCTGATTCGATACTCACCAGCAGGCACAAACAATTTATAACGCTTGTCACACATTGCCATTGCTGCATGGAATGATGCAGTGTCATCGGTCTTGCCATCACCAACAGCCCCGAACCACTTAACGTTAATACCACGGCTCTTCATTTCCTCATCAAGCATATCGAAATTGGCGCTTACATCTTGTGGAAGTATCGTATCCGTGGATGACCATTTATTCATCTTCATGTATTTCGTTTGTTGTTTGGCCATGCTCATCTCCTCCTTCTGATATAGTAGTGATTCAATTTCATAAATGCTTGATGAAGATACCCATCTGAAATTTGCAGCCTTCGCCCAATTTTGAAATCACAGCTAATTCGAAACTTGAAAACCATTTAGAAACTGCTATAATGTACTAACTTGTATGATACATTTTGTATCTATTTATGTTTCCTTTCTTCGATAGACATCTACAAATTTTTAATGCGATTTCATGAAAAGAGGCTCTGCTATGCGCATCGTTCTTACGATTATCTGGGCTCTTGCCCTGTTTATCTTCACTTGCTCCGTTAACTTCAATCTGCTGATCCAATATCATATTATTGATTTCCAGCTTAATCCCAATCCCGATTGGTCGGAATTGTTAAAGCTTGATTTCCAATGGGCTAGCCACGACTGGATTTTGCGGAAAATAGGTCATTTTATCGGTTTCTTTATTCTTGCTCTGCTCGCTTCGAATTTCGGTAAATATAAGTCGGCTTTTTATTTGTGTATCATCTACGCCGCCTTAACGGAGATCCTCCAGCTCTTCTTCTTCCGGGGTGGCCGGATCTATGATGTGATTAACGACGCCTTCGGTGTTCTCCTGGCTTATTTTTGCTGTCTCATCCTGTTCCGTAAAAGCTCCAGGCAGAAACGAAACGTTAATCTTGTTATTTCAACCAATTCCAATCATCCAAAACACGAAGAAAAAAAACATTGATACGTATTGTATCATGTTATATAATGACTACGATACAATAGGTATCAAGTAGTGATTGTTCTGGTCCAATTGGAGGAAATTCTTATGAGTGCTATTGCCGGTATTTATCGTTTTAATGGGGAAGCGGTCCAGTCGGAGCATGGCGGACTTATCATGGAGGCTTTGAGGCAATATCCGGCCAACCAAAGCAGGTTATGGAACATGAATCACATCATGTTGGGTTGTCATGCACAGTGGATTACGGAGCAATCCGTCCAGGAATGTTTACCTTACTACGATTCGAACCGGGGGCTTGCCATAACGGCTGACGCCATTATCGACAACCGCGATGAATTAATGGATCAATTGCAAGTGCCGCATCATCCAAGGCAACATATGACAGACAGTGAAGTTCTGCTCCTCGCTTATGAGAAATGGTCCGAACGAATGCCGGAACGGTTGGTCGGGGACTTCGCTTTCATCATTTGGGACGAGAGAAAGCAGCTTCTTTTCGGAGCCAGGGACTTCTCAGGCGCAAGGACGCTCTATTACCATCATAATGAGCAGCAGATCTGCTTCTGTACGGCCATCAATCCTTTATTTTCATTACCTTTCATACATAAAGAGATCAATGAAACATGGTTGGCTGAGTTTCTGGCAATCCATGGCGTTTTTGAACCACCAGACGTATCCACTACGATTTACAACAACATCCTTCAGCTACCGCCATCTCATAAAATCATCATTAAGAATGATAACGTATCGGTTACCCGATACCATAGCCTCTCGGATGTCATTCCTTTGCAATTGGCATCATCAGAAGAGTATGAGGAGGCTTTCCGGGAAGTATTCAACAAAGCCGTAACCGCACGGCTTCGGCGAACGAATCGAAATGTCGGAGCTCACCTTAGCGGAGGATTGGATTCAGGTTCGGTGGTTAGTTTTGCGGCCAGAGCGTTAGAGCATGAAAACCGCTCGCTACATACCTTCAGTTACGTGCCAGAAACCGGATTTGTGGATTGGACGCCGAAGCACAGACTTGCAGACGAGAGACCTCTCATTAAGCAAACAGTACAATTCGTGGGGAACATTAACGCACAATATTTGGACTTCTCCGGAAGAAGTGCTTTCACGGAAATCGATGATTGGCTTGACATCCTGGAGTCTCCATATAAGTTTTTTGATAATTCGTTTTGGCTTAGGGGCATTTTCGAGCATGCAGAACAACGAGATATCGGGATTCTGCTTAATGGAGCCAGAGGAAATTATAGCATCTCTTGGGGACCTGCGATCGAATATTACACCAAACTCCTGAAGAACCTCAAGTGGCTTCAGCTAACGCAGGAAATTAAACGATATAGCAGGAACGTCGGAGTGGGTCGCAGACGGCTATATTCCATTGTCGGTCGTAAAGCTATCCCGGTATTGAAACAGCGAAGCTCTTCAATCGCTTCCGGCGATTTCCCACAATTAATCAATTCCGACTACGCCAAACGAGTGGGTATTTATGAGAAACTCCATGACCTTACGTTTACGGGAATCGGCTCGACAGACGATCTGCCTGACGACCCCTTGGAAGCGAGAAGAGTGCATTTCGAAAGAGTCAACATGTGGAGTGCAACCGGTACAAGTAATTGTAAACTTTCTCTTCGTTACTCTTTATGGAGCCATGATCCCTCGAATGATCTAAGGGTTATCCGCTTCTGTTTATCAACTCCCATGGAGCAATTCGTTCAGAAAGGGATGGATCGTGCATTAATTCGTCGTTCTACGAAAGGCTGGCTCCCTGATTCCATCCGTCTCAACCATCGAACAAGAGGGATTCAAGCAGCAGATTCAATCCACCGAATGCTAAGTGACTGGCCTGTGTTTTTAGCAGAACTGGACCGTGTATCCCACGATTCCCGAATGCAGCAGATCATCAACATGCCTGTCATACACGATGCCTTAGCAGAAGCCCGCCAAGGGATCAGCCCGAATCAAGCCTACAATCCCGCCATTAAACTGCTTATGCGCAGCGTAATTTTGTATCGATTCCTACAAAAAAATTTCTGAAAGGAGGTGAATCTATATGAAAAAGGAATGGAGCGTACCTGCTTTGGAGGTTCTTGACATCAAAATGACCATGGCTGGTCCTGGTAGTGCGATTCCGGATGCAGTGCAACCGGATCCGGATGAAATGGTTCACACCAGCTAACATATAAAGTCATCATGTTCTGATAAAAAGAGCCCCTATACGCCTGATCGGGTATATGGGCTATCTTTTTTTATTCGCATATTAATCATTGGAGTGAGGACCATGCTTCAAACGTTTAAGCCAACCGCATATAAGGCCTTCGGGTTTTCCATCCATAGTGACATTCCCCTGCCTGAGTTACAGCCCGTCGTCCTCCCGGATGCTTTCGCCGATATTGTCATCCGTTATGCTGATCTGACCGAAAGATGGCTTGGAAGACCTGATAAGTCAAATAAAACATTCTTATGTACCAAAGATATGGTCATGTTCAGAGTACCTGAACTCGCTGTTTTTGCAATAGAGGGCGGGACGACCATTTCTGTCTCCCCAGAGAAGGGCGCTGCAGAGGATAAAATCCGGCTGTACGTGCTTGGATCTTGCATGGGCGCCCTTTTAATGCAGCGTAAAATACTCCCCCTGCACGGCAGTGCGGTAGTCATTGACCATAAAGCCTATGCCTTCATCGGCCACTCGGGACACGGGAAGTCGACGCTGGCCTCTGCCTTTCTGCAGAAAGGATATCAATTGGTAACGGATGATGTCATCGCTGTGACGCTGGATCAGCAAAATACTCCTTATGTAACGCCAGCTTACCCTCAACAAAAGCTTTGGCAGGAAAGCCTCGAAGTTTTTGGAATGGACTCCCGTCATTTCCGGCCCTTGTTCGACCGTGAAACCAAGTTCGCCATCCCCGTTACATCCCAATTCTCCAACAAGCCCCTGCCGCTGGCTGGCATCTTTGAGCTCGTTAAAACGGATTGCCGTCAACTGCATATACGTGCGGTTGATAAATTAGAGAAGCTGCCACTGTTGCATCGTCATACCTATCGAAACCAACTTCTATCCGGCAGCGGATTAACGAAGTGGCATTTTGACATTACGGCCCGCATGTCCGGCAGTATGGCTATGTACCAGATTCAACGTCCATTAAACGAACATACCGTGCACCAGCTAACGGCCCTGGTCTTAGATACCATAAGTGAGTAATCGTGAACTTCATGAGTCGTTTATCTAATCATCCTGCAGCCCTCAAACACCCTCCATTACATATGCCCCTCATTAAGAATCCCCAAACGACAGGTTTGGGGATCATTTCACTATTCCACAGCTCAGCCCCGACAAGCCAAAGCCTTTGTCTGCGTTACACCCTTTCACTTTCCCTGAAATCACATAAAATCACCATCTAATATTAATTAGGCCTATAATGAGAGTTAACCATATCCAGGTTTACGACGCTGAATTCAATTGTAAAAGGAGCCCCCTATGAATCCCTCTGAAATTGATCGAATAATCGCTATTCTCCCTTTCCTGTCCACGATTCCGCATCGTGATTGGCAACACGCTGAGCTCGTGTCCATAGACCCTTCTACTCCGCATAGGATTCAAGAGGGCCATATGCTGCAGCATGCGATGTTTATGGTGAAGGGAAGCGTCCGAATTCATAAGATTAGTGAGCAAGGAAGAGAAATTACCTTATACCGAGTCCAAGGCGGGCAAAGCTGCGTGCTCATGATGGCAAGTATTCTGGGAGAATCGGAATATGAAGCCTCGGCTTCAATTGAAGTGGAAAGCGAAATTTTGCTTATTGCGGTAGGCGTATTTAGAGAATGGATGGATCATAACAAACCTCTTAGACAATTTATTTATCAGCAATTTGTGCAGAGAATAACGGCCGTTACGAACCTTCTCGAGGACATTGCATTTAAACCGATGAACTATCGACTTGCCCATTTTTTATATACGAATACGAATGACGATCTAACAGCATTGAAGATCACGCATGAACAGTTAGCCGTAGAGCTAGGAACAGCCCGGGAAGTCATTAGTCGAATGCTAAAGGACTTTCAAAACCAAGGAATCCTGTCGCTATCCAGAGGGAATATCCGAATCATCGACCGATTCGCTCTGGAAGAGATTATTCAGCAATATCGATCGTGACTTAGTCACGGAAAAGAAATCGATATCCCGCTAAGATGGAGTTAATTCCAATGATGCGGAGGTATGATATGAAAAATGTCGGCGGTATCGACCGGTTATTCCGGTTCATTCTGAGTTTCCCTCTTCTGTTTGTTCTTTTTTATCTAGATAGTAACTGGAGGTACATCGGTCTGATCGGGCTAGTTTTATTGTTTAATGTACTGACTCGAATCTGCTTCATCAACCGTATTTTCGGGATCAATTCCTGCCGGATAAAGAGAGGGACAGGTGAGAGACCGCTATGACCCATTATTACGACTCTTCCAACTTAAAGAAAATTCCCGAACTCATGCAGCTTGCTCCTGAGGCCTCCGCCTCTTTTCTAGCCTTTGAAAAAGACGTCTACCAGACACTCAATCACATCCCGCTAAAGACAAAAGAACTGATTGCCGTGGCCATCGCCCATGTTACAGGTTGCCCTTATTGCATCGACGTTCATGTGAAGAAATTCAAACAATTAGGCGGTACACGAGAAGAAATCCTTGAAGCTGTATTCGTAGCAACGACTACTCGCGCAGGTGCCATCCTTAGTCACGCCACCCATGCATTAGTTGCATATGACACCACAACAACTTCCCCAGACGACGCGCAGCAAAATGAACCTCCAGATCAACCTGAGTGTTTTTGTTAGCACTGTTCCTAACGACTTGATGCATTAATAAGTATGTTCCTGCTTCAGAACATGAAGAAGACACTGGCCTGCGGTCAGTGTCTTTTGCTGTATGGGGGATCTTCTGAGCTGTATCATTTACACTTTAAGCATCCAGCGGGAGGCTTTCAATAGCCGTGAAAAATACGTCCAGCAGCTCTTTATCAAATGTTTGTTTTACGTAATCCGATATTCGCGCTAGCTCTTCCTCGCCGTTATATTCCAGGCATGCACGCCCTTCACACCATAATACCGTACAATGAAATCGTTGCTTCACATGCTCAATAACATAGTCTTGTTCCACACATTCACGGATTGCTGCTGCCAAACGTCTCACACCCTTTCATCTCTTTAAGTTCTTGCATCACCCTTATTATTCAAATTTCAAATATTTCTTCGATGACATTCGTCACACATATTGGATATCAGTAGGAAAAAAGGGGTATCCAAAAGATCCTAGATCTGTTGGATACCCCTTTGTTTCTAAATTTACACCTGTTTAAATTCAATCCAGTCGATCTGCAAGCCGGGCTTGATGAAATCCAGCTTCATCTCATAATAACCCGCTTCCAGATCTACTTTGACAAGCTTCTGTCTGATCCATCTGCCGTCGGTACCATTCGTTTGAATCGTGGTCACCGGTTGGTCGTTCAGCGTTACGTTGCACGCGCTTTGGGCCAGTTCGGATTCCGGAGACATAATGCGCACAATGATCCGGTACTCGCCGGATGCTTCCACCTTCACATAAGTCGACCCCGCTGCAACCGGCTTTACTTGCGTGCTCTTCGATAAAGTTTGTGCTTGTTCCGGCGCGAGAGAAGGAGCGGATTTAAAAGTACCTACGGCTTCCTCGATCACCTGTTTTCTTGAAAATACCGGCGCATGCATCAGGAACCGACAAATGTTCATGGCGCTACGCTGTAACTCTCCACGAGTCAGCGTACCATTTTCCAAGGATGCCAAGGTATTGTCTTCCCATGCATTGATTTCCGCACCGTAATTCATAACCACCATGTAGAGATCATTTTGGGCGCGGACCATCCAGTTCGTGTTTTTGCGATCGGCTGGGCCTCCGTTCACTACGTCGTTCATAATGGCCCACCAGTCGGTCATCACGATGCCCTGGAATCCCCACTCTCCCCGTAGAATAGTGGTATTCAAATCATAATTGGAAGCCGCCCAGTGTCCATTGATCGGGTTATACGAGGTCATGATGGAGTTTGCCCCGCCCTGCTTCACCGCGATTTCAAAGCCTTTCAGATAAATTTCACGAAGGGCGCGCTCGGACACAACAGCGTCGACTTTACTGCGATGCTTCTCCTGGTTGTTGCAGGCAAAATGCTTCAGGGTGGCATTGGAGCCGCCCTTCATAATCCCGCGTGTGCATGCAGCAGCAAATACTCCCGAGATCAGCGGATCTTCCGAAAAATATTCAAAATTACGTCCATTCAGCGGGCTGCGCCGAATGTTCAGACCCGGTCCAAGTAAAGTATCAATGTTGTAGCTGAGCAACTCTCGGCCTTCCATAACATAGAGCTCTTCGACCAGCTCGGCGTTCCAGGTGGCCGCAAGCAGGGTTCCAATAGCCACCTGCGTTGCTTGCTGTCCGCTGTCCATCCGAATCCCGGACGGCCCATCCGCCGTACAAGCCACCGGAATTCCATAGTCCAGCAAACTGTCGCTCACGCCGCCAAAAGCCGAGGCCGTTCCCGCCGTAACCAGCGGACTGCTCATGCCTTCCCCTCTGACGATCACCGCCAGATCTTGATCGCTTAGTTGAGCGATAAAGGCTTCCAAACTGACTTTTCCCCCATAAACGTCCCTTAAGGTATAACCTCGATTGCCCGTTTGCTCCAAGGTAAGCGGTAGGTTTTGGTGAATGCGCTCCTCCATGTTAATCTTGCGCTGCGGCACCTCTGTATATGTCAGTTCGTATGAGCCGTCTTCCTTGCGACTGCCCGGCTTCATTCGGGTGAAGCCTTCCATTGGCGCCATGGCTTCCTGCAGCTGCTCCACAACTTGCAGCGTTTCTACAACGTAACCATCTTGGCCATCCAAACCGATAGGCTTCACATTTTTCACGCTGGTTCCCACAAACAAACGGTAGGTTCCGGCCTCCAAGACATAAGCGGAAGCCTGTCCCGTCACATCGGCGTCATCATAGGAAGCCATGGCGTGGACCGGGAAGCTGATCGTGAGCGTCTGCGAATCCCCCGGCCCAAGCTCCTGCGTCTTTCCGAATGCCGCCAACACTTTGGCAGGCTTGCCCAGGACGCCTTGCGGCGCTTCGTAATAAACTTGCACAACCTCTTTACCTGTATAGGTGGTCCCGATATTTTTTACGTTTACTCCGATTTCAACGTATTGCGCTCCCTCTCTAACCACCAACCTGGCTTCTTGTGGCTCGATTTCAAACGACGTATACGACAAACCGAAGCCGAATTCATATTGGACGGCAGCGGGTCGAAACGTTTCGAAAAAACGGTAGCCGACATAAATATCTTCTTGATAAACATTCTTGAGCTCGTTGCCGTAATTACGGGTCGATGGATAATCCTCGATCGCATAAGCAATCGTGTCGGTTAATTTGCCGCTTGGCGTCACCTCGCCAACTAGTACGTCCGCAATCGCGTTACCGCCTTCCATTCCACCGTGCCAAGCATAAATCACAGAGGAAATCGGGTGCACATAACTATCATCGCGCATCCAGCTCATATCGATAATGTTGGACACATTCAGGACAACAATCGTGTGCTCGAAGTGCGTTGTCACCTGCTGCAGCATCGCTTTTTCTTCAGACGTTAACTGGTAACTGCCCGGCTCATTGGCATTATCCTGGTCTTCACCGGCTGTTCGCCCGATGACAACAATCGCCTTATCGGATGCCTGTCTTGCTGCGGATACCAGCTCATCGGTCAGAGGCATTTCTTTCTGATGCCACGGTTCAGCCGCCCAACCGCCGCCGCCATTATCGAAAGGGTTTTGTTCAATCCACTGTTCATAGGCAGCTGCCAATTGTTCGTTGACGGTGATGTTCTTCTTATCCCGAAGGCCGCCGAGCAGATTCGTTGTATGGGAAACATGAACGCTCCCGCCCGAACCCGTACCACTGCGGTAATAATTAATTTGCGTTCTGCCAAAAACAGCAACGGTTTCGTTCGGTTGAAGGGGAAGCACCTGTCCTTCATTCTTTAACAATACGGCACCTTCGGCAGCGACCTTTCGGCTAAACTCAGCAAAGCCTTCCAAAGGAGCTCCCATTCTCTGTGTACTCAATATATTCCCTCCCGTTTGCTTTCTCCTGTATCCAATTGATAATGAAGAAAGATTAGTAAATGCCTGACGAATTCCAACATTAGGTATGAGGCATCTATGTACTATCATAGTAACAAATTCTGTATAGGAATATGTGAAAAAGTCTTGAAGTTGCTGAAAAGAGTGCAGTTTCGGTTGAGGGATCATACAGATAATAATTTGTCTATTGAATAAACACAATCGTTGAGGACTAAAAACGGGTATGATAAGATAAGAATAGAAATAAGGACGGTGTGCCAACCGTCCTCAGTACAACATCTTGAGTGGAATCCCCTCCAAGATCATGTGTGATCAGAAAGTAACCCACTTCGGCGACAACCTAAGAGTGGGTTACTTTCGTTTATCGATGTAAGTTAGCAATGCCAACAGGAATAACCCGAAGGTAAGCACTTCACCAAACGAAATGTTCATCGCATCACCTCCTTTCGGAGGTTGCGCCCACTCAAGGTGTGTTGTACATTCCAAATTATAGCATATAAGCCCTGAAATTTCGGGGCTTTTTCTATCGCCCATAAACCATGACAATCCTCTCAAATACAATGACTTGAAGGATAGCATCATACCGTGCAATGAAATCGCTGCTCTATGTGCTCAATAACATAATCTTGTTCTTCAAATACATTTATTCTTGAGTTCAAAGATAAAACGATGGCTTTCATCAATGGTGTATCGGTGGAATAGAATCCTCATGCTCTCTGTAAATATACGACACGTATATCCACACAACGGCCAGCACATAATAGACTTTACAACCCATACCAGTATACAAGGAGGATCTTTCAATTGAGCACAAACCAACCAGACAAGAACCTGATCAACACGGTGGAACAACTGGCAGAGACACCCGTGAACAGCCTGGAGGCCCAACAGCAACAGCAGGCCCGCAATGATCGCCGGAAACAAGCGCTGCATGACAGCGACGGCAAATATAAGGAAAATGAATCCAAGAACTATCATTAGGGGAGTAACCTCGCAAAAAAGCGACCGATCATGGTCGCTTTTTCTAATGATTTTATTGGATAATTAACCCAAGAACGCAATGGAACGCTTTACTTTTCTTGCAAATGCAATGGGATCATCGATGGACTCCCAGTGAACATACATCAGGCGGGGATTTTCAAACAACCAGTGATTGTGGACGGCTGTTACTTTAATCCCATTTTTGCGAAGATTCGACAGCAAACGGTTCACTTGGCTTTGGAAGAGGGCCGTTTCCCCCAAACAGAGCGCGCGACCGGAGCTGTCCAGCGATTCAAACGAGAAGAGTTGGTAACGGACCAAAGGGGAAGTGGTACGTCTGCCTAAAATAGATGCCTTAATTATTCTATTTCTGGAGACAAAACAAACCGGGCCTTTTGTAATTTCATGCTCCGTTCCGCCTAAAATACTTGAGAATTGGTCACATAATCTTCTAAAGCGAGGACTTGCTTTCACTTCCGCCATACGAAATCATCCTCTCATGAAATGATAGAAATACACCCTGATATTTCAACTGCATTAACCCAAGAATGCAATGGATTCTTTGGTTTTTCTGGCAAACGCAACCGGATTGTCAATGGATTCCCAATGCATATACATTAAGCGAGGTTGTTCTTTTAGCCAGTGATTATGAACCGCCGTTACTTTTATCCCACGTTTACGGAGATTCGACATTAATCGATTCACCTGGTTTTGATGTACGGCAGTCTCACCCAAACAAAGTGCGCGGCCTGAATTATCAAGCGATTCAAACGAAAACATTTGCATTTGAACCAAAGGGGAACGCGTTCTTCTTCCCAAGATCGACTCCCTTAAGTTCGTCATCCGCGTGACAAAACAAACCGGACCATCTTCAATTTCCGATTCGCCGCCTAAGATTCTTCCAAATTGGTTGCAAAGCCTCTTGAATCGTGGGCTCACTCTAACTTGCTCAGCCATGATAAGTCCCCCTTAAATCGTATTCTAAGTATCATATGATCGAAGGAGAAAATAGTATTGGACCAATAACTTATATTGCATGAATAAAAACACATTTTCTAATCCTTTTTCTACGCAGATTGGCGACCAAGCGAAGACATCCACATTAGTCTAAAGTAACTATGTGTCAAAACTAAAAGAGCGCCTGACACGGCGCTCTTCGAATGTTTTCTAACTATGTCTCATTTGCTGTTCCTAAACGACCATAATATTCACAAAAGCTTTAACCCATACTCTTCTAGCCATGCAACCCTCCCGTTAAGCGGGGGCTATGACGATAGGGTCCTACCGGGATTTGGATTAGGCTGGTTAATCCTTGCGAAGTCATCTTGTAGATCTCATCACATAATCGGGCATCAAATCCGAGGAGCGGATGTCCTCCTAACCCGATAGCTGATGCTGCTAACAGTAAACGCTGTACAAGCATCCCTGCTTCCATCTGTTGGATGCGGTATCCCCTATATCCCATCGTTGTTGTAAGATGATCCTTGTCCCCTGCTATATGAAAGCATAGCGGTACTTGGAAGAGGTTCACATTATCGGAAGGCATTCCTTGCTGCAGCTGGAGCCGATGATCCCCATGACGTATCAATCGTAACGCATGAGCAGCGCTGTCATAATGGTAAGCACCTTCTGGAATACCCTCAACGTTATACAAACAGACGTACAGCGAGACGCGGGAAACGGAGTTCTCATGGTCCACATCCAAATCATTCCAATACCTGAAGGAAGCCGTGGCCTCCCGCAGCAGTAAGGCCAGCTTCTCCTGGCTTACCTTACTCATCATAAAATCACTGTCCGGCGAATACCGCCTTCGGCTTACTGACGCCAGATCATACAACAACCGATTCACATGGGGCAGAGCCACCACTTGATCTTCGCAGTGAACGATTTTCTCTTCCGCAATTCGCGGTATCGACTGAAGTGATTCGAATAGGGATGCTTCGTTCATTTTGATTAACATCGGAAATTCCTTGACCCTCCGGGACCGGACGTAATGATCATGCTGAACCGTTGGCAACTCCCGGCATAATTCGATGGCAGAGACACCCTCCTCTTCCTCATTTCGATTGGCAAACCAAGAGATCGCAGGCTCCACCGACAGCGGAATCACCGCATACACGCTTTCCTCTTGTTCGGATACCCCAAGAAGATGATTCACGGCTCGATCAAGAAACTGGAAATACACCCCCGATTCAAAGCCAAACCGTTTAGTTACCTCCAAGAGCTGCCCGATCAGCGCACCCGCATCAAGTCCTTGCAGGCGGTAGGAAAAGTTATTGTATTTAAAAAAGTTTTTCCAAAACATGCTCGATACAAATACAGCACCAAAACAAGCCGACTCGTCATAGCGATTACCCAGAGCCCTGGCTAAATAGAAATCGAAGTCGCCTTCTCGCAGCAACACCAAACGATGATGTGCCACATCATAATGATATACCCCCGAAGGCAAATCCTCTATTTTTAGATACACGTATAATTCATTCGGATATAACGCTCCCCCGGAGGGAGCAAACCGCCGGTACAGCTGCAGCAGACCCATTGTTTGCACCATGGAATTCGATGCAAGGACGGACTGGGACAATTGAGTGAGCCCGAATACGTACCAGAGAAAATGACCCATCAGGCGAAGGTCGGGCTTTACTGGCGTTTCACCACCTTCGAGCGTCAGCGGTACTTCCGGAGATAACGGAACCACAGGCAAACCGCGATAGAGCTTATATGCAAGCGGTCCGTCTTCCCAATCTACCACCAGGTCCGGCGGTTTAGTCTTGTCAATGTCATAATGTAGATTGTGCAGAAACGCTTCCAGACTCATCCCTGTTCCTCCTTATATGAACGAGGGTGGTCAACCACGCCACGTTTTTATACCTATGGAAATGGATGCGGATATGGATTGAGATCTTCTAGCTCAAGCGGTCCCTTTACGTACCCGAGTTCCACAGGTACCCGGAGCACCCGCTGAAGCCCTGCCAGGCGCGTAAAGTGATGTCCAAATGTCATCGGCAGCATCCCCGGGATCAGCACTTTCACGCAATGCAGCCCATTTCGATTAATTTCCGGTGCGGTTACATCCACCACGATCACATCGAGATTGAGTCGGTGGAATGCATTAAGAATGTCCTTCAGGTCATCCGTTAAATCAGTATGCCTATGCCTTTTCCCCCGCTCGAATTCCTCTTCAAACGTTCGCAGTGGGCGATTCTCATCCAGCAGAAATTGCAGGCGCTCCTGCGCTTGCGGCAATCCGTAAAGCAGTGAATGATCCTCCATCTCCTGTACTAGGGATGAATCATGGAACATTCGAACATATACTTCCCGGTTTGCATCGAGTTTCTCGTCAAGCGACTGTAACATGCCGGCCAGCTCGTGAACCGCACTTTTCACAGCCCGTATCGGATCCGGATGAGCTCCGGCTGCACAGATGAGATTCACTCCTGTTTGTTTCCTGTTTTTCGCCACTCCCCACACGCTTGGAATCCCATTTTCCATCGTCGAGTTATAGAAATGCACATCAAACCCCGCCACTGCCTGTAAACGATCGATCATCAGTCGCAATTCTTGGTCATTAGCGGAGTTTAGGTCAAGGCGCGGGAGAGGCAACTGCCCATACCAAGTCATCAGAAACGAATCCCGCTCCACCACTTCCAATATGCCGTAGAAGATAGCCTCCTCCAAACTTCCGCCTAAAGCGCACCCGTTGGAACTTTCAAACACAAAGTTGTGCCCACAGCCCATGCTGTAATAGGCGAGCTGCTCCGGAACTAGAATCGGACGCTCTTGTAAAAACGAATAGCCCCATACCCAATGGATCGGGTGGTCAGGATTAAACCTTGTGAACGGAGCCCCTGGCTTGGCATATTGCTCCTCCGTATGCACCCCTACTTTAACAGGGTCAAGCGCTTGATCTTTCAGGTTGCGGAAGCTGCCATGGACTACCGTCCGTTTGCTTCGGGGTGCCAGACCGCAGTACCGCTCCAAACCCTCCAATATAGCGGTCAACTCACTTGCCGCATAGGAATGAGTCCGGCCTGCCGTTCCCACATCCTCTGTGAACAACGGCAGATTCACACTCACATCGGCAAATGGTGATTCAAGGTTTACCATTTTCCCATTCAAAAAGCCGGTCCGGTAATCCAAATAGTCTTTGGTCAAAACTTTACTTAACTCATCCACCCGGCGGCATCGGTAACTATCTGCGCTAATCTTCGGGCTTGGTTGCAGCGAAATATGGGCTGCTGTCGATGAATCATCAGGTAATTGACTACAAACCGGACACAGCGGGTCAGGGAGAATGAGGTGAAGTGTGCTCTCCATCGTTTTCAGGTTGATCAAAAACACCTTCCCAGCCGATTGAACCGTTTTGCCTTGTAACACCCTTCGTGTCTCTTCTACCAACAAGTAAGCGACCTGCAAAAGTCCTGTACGTGACGCCCATGCATCACTCGGCATCCCCCCATGTGTTACCAGCCTCTGCTGCAGCTCCCGCATCTCCTTGCGTTCACGTCCCGCCATCAGGCGCCGCGTGTCTGCACACTGGGAGCAACCTTGAGTACCCGGACGAACCAACGGTCCGATCACGCCTTCACCAAATGCAACGAAGCCGCGCAGCCAAGGGATGCCGGCCGGCTGCAGCACCTCTTCTGCCTTTTGATGAACGTAAGGATGCCAAGCATCGTGCAACACCAGAACCAAATCCACCGTTTCAGGTACTCCTGCCTCGAAATCGATCTGACGAACGATCTCAAATTGGGTTGACAGTTCCCCATACACGCAGTCTGCCAACACCCCTTCTCCAACAATTACAATGACAGCGCTCATCGGGATCCCTCCTCTTGCAGCACCACACCAAACACCCCTGCTATTTCCTCCTTCAAAAACGGTTCTACCGTTAGATCGAGGGCCAAGAGCCTCTTACTGTTCCGATTCAAAACCTGCAAGGCGGACTGTAGAACCTCTGGTTGTAACGTTGTTTCACATGCAGGGATCTCGAGCCTTATGGGTACCTGTTCTTCCAAATGCACGGATGAAAACGACAATGCTTGCGATTTGAGGCCATCCGGTTGGTTTTGTGCTGCTAGCAGAGCCTTATGTAATGCCTTCCGCAAAGCCATTGTCACATTTAAGCCTACATTGCCATACCAACCATCCCTCGTACCGACCCACACCACAGGAAATCCGGACACTTCCTCTCCCAAGGCGATCAGTGGCTCTCCCTTCATTGTCGTCAATGCCTGCAAATAAAAAAGACAGTGTTTATCTTCTACCGCACCTAACTGTACCCGGGAGACAAAAGGCAACTGATACGCGTGCTGCTGACCCAGTACTTCCTCCAAACATCTTTGCAACCCTCGGCAAATGCCTTCCGCAAACGTTTCTCCTGCTCCTATGCCAATAAACTCTTGCGTTTCCATCCTGCTGTCCTCTACTCCCTGATGGGAGGGCAGCGTAGAAACAAGCAAATCGGCCATTCGCGACACATATGCTTCAATCCCAGATAGCCCCGCTTCCCGCCGCGCTTCCTCATGCGTCAGATCGGAACAGATCATGTCAGGCAGCAGCCCAGCCGGTCCTTCTGATAGCGGATCGATTACCTGAACGCGACACTGAGAGAGTGGCAGCTGTTTTAGATCCCCCTCCTCCCAAACATGAAAAACCCCTGATTCCGCCGATGTCAATCGGTTGAAGTAAGGAATCAATCCGTTCTCACTTTTGCTCGATCTCCGTTCAAGCTGAAGATCGAAATCATGAATCCATTCAGGTGCGCCAAGTCCGGTCACAAGCGGATGAGGCATGAACGAATGCCACTTACCTTCCAAAGTCTCCAGATCTAACAGATAAAATCGATTATTCTGTTCCGAATCGTCCGCTCTCGTCATCTTTTTAAATAATTCAAACACGATCACATTGGCCAACATCGCTCCTGCTGTGGAAGAAAAGGTGTGCAGTTGCGGGTCTTTAGAAATCGCAGATTGGTGTATGCGTCGCCATGCCGACTCCCAGCATCCCTGGGCGTCCGGATGCACTAACGGCCCCGCCAGACCTACCTGTTGCAAGCATACAGCAGAAAGAAACACCTTCTTCTCCTCCCTGCAAGCGACATGAAGAGCTTGAAGTTCCTTGATATCCTCCTCCCGTGACACGAACAAAATCGAATCAAACGGCCTTACAACCTCCCGCCAACAACGCGCCTCCTCCTTCTGCAAGACAACCTCCTCTATTGCCACCTCGGAGTCCGTTTTACAGGCATGTGCCGCCAGTTCTGACATCCGTTGCCGATCCGTCGAATCTGAACCCGAGACCAAGACAGAAAAATTGGGCAATCCGGATTCAAGCAGCGCAGAAATCGCCGAGATCAAAAATGGACCAGAACCGACCACCAATACTTTGGCCTGACGATAGGACTGAAACCGATACGCACCCGAATCACCGAAATGATCCAAAAACTCAATTTGAGAAGCATACTTTTTGAGAACCTCTTCTGGTAATTGATGTGGAGCATCTTGACTCACATCCCGAGCAAAGCCGTTACGATACAAAACTTCTGCAATTTCATATACTTGGTTTCGGTGTTGGTTCGGCAATCCGTCTGTCAAATCCCCCAATCTATACTCCCCATTGAATATCGGTATCAGCTTTTCAATCCATTGATCGATCGCCTCTCCATCCATGCGGAACGAGCTTACATTGTTTCGAAAATACACACCGCTGGAATCAGGGAGAAAAAATGTATCTCTTTTCACCTTTAGACGCATCGAGGGGTTCAAATTTGTCATTCTATTCCTCCTCCGTAAGCTTCTCAATCTGCCCCTACACTTTATAAAGAATCTTATGTACAACTATTTGTCCCTCATGTCTGTAACGTTTAAACTTCTGTCCTTTCGTTGCCAACTCAAAACACCCCCTAAATTAGATTAGATTAACCAGGGGTTCCTCTAATATCTATTTTAGGGGGGACACATCAAACTGGTTCAGGAGCCTTTCTCTTTTCATTAAGTAGCCACTATTCCCGTTGAAAAGTTAAGCAATAATGGGCAAAAACATTGCCTTATCGTCCTCCACGGTGACAGTGGTGACAGTTATGACAATTATGACAGTTATGGCAGTTATGGCAGTTATGGCAGTTATGACAGTTGTGGCAATTGAAGCAATTGAAACAATTGAAGCAATTAAAACAACTGAGGAAGCATAGACGAGCCGATTGTTCGTTTTGAGCGTTCCAAGGAGTCATCTCACTCGCCTTAAATTTGGAAACATTCAATTTCGCTAAATCATTTTGGAAATCATTCATAATCTTACCTCCATTTTTAATAAATCGTTTTGCTGGCAGCATAAACTCCAATTTAATACCCATGACAACATATGAATCGAGTTCCGCTCTTGTTACTGATTTAAATGCCTATAATTTATTTTTCTTCGTAAATTCAAGTTGGAAATTGCTAAACACCTCTTCGATAAAGCTCTGGGCCAACAATCCAAATCTTAACGGGCGACTACAGATTAGACTCTGGTAACCATTTTACTGTGAACAATAAAGATAACACCTTATCGACAATGCAAAAAAAACCATCCTCATGCGGATGGTTTTTGATTATCATTTCTATTATTTTTCATTATTAGATTTGATGTTACCTGAAAGTCATTGCAGAGCCTTGGCTTAGCTTGTAGCCAAACTTATTCTAGTAATGCCTTCAGCTTACAAATCGCTTCAACTTACCTCCGATCATATTTTCAATATCCTCGCGAATATTCCGGGCTTTCTTTGAGTTGAACGATATCATGGCCGGTTGGGTTTTGGAAGGCACGCAGCCCAAATGTCGGCGCAACGGCAAAAATATGGTCAAAAATATCCGCTTGAATCGATTCATACACTCCCCAGGCGGTGTCATTACTGAAAGCGTAGATTTCCAACGGCAGTCCGTTATCTCCCGGTGCTAACTGTCTGACAATCAGCGTCATATCCTGATGAATTTTCGGATGATGCCGCAGATATTGATGGATATATTCTCGGAATACACCGATATTCGTAAGTTGTCGGCCATTCACTTTACTATCCGTATTAATCTGGTATTCGATGTTATACGTATGAATTTCATTTATTTTTGTCGTGACATAATCGGTAAGGTAGTGAATCTTCTGGAATTCCTCAATCATTTCTTTCGTACAAAAACTTATGCTGGTCGTATCGATATAGACGCTTCGCTT
Source organism: Paenibacillus sp. FSL F4-0100 (assembly GCF_037993005.1). Classification (NCBI taxonomy): domain Bacteria; kingdom Bacillati; phylum Bacillota; class Bacilli; order Caryophanales; family Paenibacillaceae; genus Paenibacillus; species Paenibacillus sp. FSL F4-0100. The sequence goes on along the minus strand of NZ_CP150303.1, from coordinate 354,552 downwards.
AATTCTTCGGCCGCCGGATACTTGCATGCCTCTCCAATTCTTGAACGAGTCGGAGATGAGAGCGTAGCTCGGAATCATGGTGATTGTCTTATCGAAATTCATCACCTTTACCGTGTTTAACGTAATGTCGATCACGTCGCCGTTCGCATCGTATTTCGGCATTTCAATCCAGTCGCCGACACGCACCATGTCATTCGACGATAATTGAACGCCTGCCACCAGGCCTAATATGGAATCCTTAAAGATTAGCATCAGCACGGCCGATAAAGCACCAAGCCCACTGAGAATGATCAACGGATTCTGACCGATGAGGTTTGAGATCACCACAATGCCGCCGATGATGAAGAGAACGATCTTCACCACCTGAATGTATCCCTTGATCGGCCTTATCTTGGAGACCTCAAACGAGCGATAGATGTCATCAAAGGCATTAAGCAGCGCATTGAGCACCGTGATGGTTACGATAATCATGTACGTCATTGCCGCCTTTTCAATCAGAATCTGATAGGGCGGAAAGATGGACGCCGAAAAATAAATAATGATCGCCGGCACGAGATGTGACAGCTTGTGGAATACTTTTTTCTCGACAATGATATTATCCCATGTATAACGATTGTTATTGACAATATGAATTATGATCTTCAATACGATTTTTTTGGTTAAAAAATTGGCTAATATAGAGACAACGGCTATAAAAACAACCATGATCATATTTGAGAGATATCCAATGGTTGGTTCGCTCATGCCGTATCCGTCTAGTTGGTTTTTGATAAAGTCCATTATTTCCTCCTGACGTAGTTTAAGATTAGCCTATTATTATAAATTGAATTCTATTACCACGCAAAGTCCAAGATAAGACATCAATGGGTTGATTTGGAATAAGCTAGGTGTAAGACTGTCTGTTTGAAAAACAAAAGAGAGCGCCGGAAGGGTGCTCTCTTAGTCTGATTCGATATGGCCAAGGGTGCTAAGATTATTGATCGCATAGAAGACCTTTCAGATGAGCAGTACTACACTTACCGTTTTCCCTAAGTCAAAGCTCCAGCAAAAGAGCCGAGCGTCTTTCTGCATGCAGAGAAGGATTGCAGCTCTATGCAAATCTGTGGTTCCGCATTTCTGTCCGCTTCCCGATTACATACAATCCAGAACCCTTCTTTAGCAGGAAGTACAAACAAAATATCCTCGATTGCCGTCTGGTTTCCGCTTCCAATTCTTATCGTGCTTAGATTGTCCATGGTACGGGCATTGGTTTGAAAATCCTGCTGCCATTCTGCAATCAGCTGCTGTTGGTCGGATGAAAGCTCGTCATAGAGAGGGGAGGCAGGGGATTCACCAGCTGTCAGCCGGTTCCACAATTCTTCAGTGATCACAACCTTGGATTCGGATAAAGTCATCCCTTCAGCTTTCGAAGGCTTCACTCCATAGAAACGTACAAGCTCCTCCTCCCAATCCTGCGGCTCTGTCCAGGATAGAAAATGAAGCGTGTTATTGTCAGACAAGTGGTACAAATACCGCTGCTGCAGCTCGTGGATGGTCAGTACTTTGCTAGAATTCCGATCGGTAATCCCTCTCAGCATATAATTGCTCTGCAGCAAGTGCTGAATCATTTGCGTAATTTCGGAAGTAAAACGAACCTCTCCGTTCTCTTCATCAATCGATTCTATAAAGCCTTTAGACATCAAGCTATGTGTAGCTGCCTGAAATAGAAGCTCCCATCTGTCTTCAGACAGGTCTCCATAGTATGCCTTCATAAGTCCTGCAGCCATTTCCTCCCCTTGATGAACGGCCAAGGTGTATCCCAGCTCTTCTAATGAAAATATATAGGTATGCTCGCTCATGTAAGCAAATCCTCCAGTACAGATCTATTTCGTTTCCTTTCCGTTACGGCTGATCAGCCCCCGCAGGCGCTTCATGACAGACTGGATTTCGGTATCGGTCAACAAATAATACGTATTCACAGTCCAGGTCTCTCTGTTTTTCAAATGAAAAATCAGCACAGGAAATTTCGGAAGCAGCCACTTCCGAATGGAAGGGCCGCTGTAGCTGATGCTTGTAATCTCCGCCCAGGCTACGGCCCGCGTTCCATCTGAAATGGAATTTTGATCGTAGGTGAGCAGCTGCGTGTCTGATTTCAGCGCCTTTGGCAAGCTGACAACCAAATATCCTCCAAAAAACGGAATCCCTATTATGGCTGATGTGATACAAAAAAACTTACGAATAAAGGAAGTATCCATAAAAAAAGCCGCGTACAGCAGAAACAGGCAGGCCAACACAAACAGTAAACTGCCAAGTGATTTGCCCCATGCCACGGATTTCCGATAAGATATTGCGTTCATAATTTAGCGCCTTCCTGAAATTATTTGAACAGTCCGCTAATCCAGCGAACTCCCTTTTCGACAACTTTAGCTGCGCCATCACCGACAAAAGCTCCAACCGTACCACCTACATAGGAACCGATGGCCGCACCAACCGGGCCACCAATCATCGCACCGACGGCTCCGCCTGCTACAGCCCCGCCATAGGTCGCGGCTGTTTTTACAACTACGTTGGATGCGGCTACAGCTACTTCTTCCCCGTTAAGCTTGCCTTCACGATACTTACTGACAAGGCCGGAAGCCTCGCCGATCACATTAAAGGTTGCGTTAATCGGGAATATCTTTTTGGCGATCATACCTGGAATTTTCTTGGTAGCAATCCCATATCTACCTTTTTCTACGCCGGCTATGACCTGTCTAGTCCATTGAGGAAAGTTCTTAGCTTGACTAAAGCCTAACCCAAAATTGAGACCGAATTTGCTTGCCACTCTATCAAAGCCTTTGATTCCTTTCATCATGAGGCCTGGGTTCACAATCTGGCGATTTATGCCTCTTGCCAGGTTCTTCAAGAACGTATTGTTACCTTTGCCTTTAACCCATGGCGCATTATGAATTTTGGCTCGGGACGGATTTCTGGGATCTACTCTGAATTGTACCGTCTTACTTAAGACTAAGGAAGCGCCCACAGAGCTGTAAAGGAGAGTTCCCCACTTTTCCAGATTATCTCTTGCTTCAAGCGAGCTGTCTAACACGTTCTGGGTTTGATCAATCGGATCGGCGGCCGTCCTTGCCTGTAACGAAGCTTGAGTGGAATCGGCCTCTTTAAAGCGGCTGACAATCGTATGTAATTCCGTGCTGACCGAACCCACCGCTGCAGTAAAATTATCCATTTGCTGACGGGCAAGCTGGAAATTTTGATAGAATTGCTGCCTTGTCGTACCTTCCCATCCACTTTCAAGGATATGAATCTGCTGGGTAAGGTGGCTGCAAATTTGCACCCCGATCTCCCTGGCCTGTGCAAATTGTTGGGATATCTCCATAAGTCTTTCCGGAGGAACTAATATTTTGCCCATGGCACTCACCTCAACAATATACAGATTAATGTAATTATTCTAGTAAAGGTTATCAATCTTCACAAAAGGAACAAGTAACAGAATAGTAAAAAAATCGTTAGGTCCTTGGAACCAATTCCCAGGTGCCAGATATGAAAGCGAGGAAAACTATGCCTATTTGGAAGAAAAGCAAGTCATATAGCGCTAAAAATATTTCCCATTGGGCGGTCATAATAACACAAGTTAAAAAGCTAACTCGGCTAACTCAGTATAGTTGTATGGAATGCGATCTACCGTTGTTACTCCACTCTGAATACGGCAAAATCCATTGCTTGATTTGGTGTAATTACACTTCTTCTTAAACACAAAAAACTAAACAGCCAGTGTCCGATTGTTTTCGGCCACTGACTGTTTCGACTTGTAACCGGCTTCTCTCCTTACGGAGAGAGTATCCGTTTTTGACCTGTGAGTTCCTGAATCGGCTTAATGTTTTGAGTGAATTCAAGCGTACCTAAATAGTTTCCTTCTTCATCCCTTACGGCAAAATAACGAATGTAAACAAATTTATCTTTAACCGGGATCCAGAAATCTTCTGCATCTTTGACACCTGCCTTGAAATCAGCAAGCAGCTGATTGACGACATGAACGCTTTGCGGAGGATGGCAGTTCTGAACACTTCTGCCGATTACCGCTTTGGTACGAACGAAGATTCGTTCTTTTCCCTGTGAAAAATATCGAACGATATCATTTTCATCGATAAAGGTTAGGTCGACTGGTAAATGGTTTAAGATGGATTCCATCTGTCTGACCGATAAAATGCCTGTACTCATTCGGATATATCCCTCTTGCAGCGGAGAAGACCCCAATCCCTGATCTGAGCCAGGTTCAGCTGCTCTTTCGGGAATCCATTCTTGATCGGGCGCAATTAAGCAATAACCGACTTCTTCGCTTTGGGCAGCAATTTGAAGCCATTCGTCTTCCGTCAACTTTTCCAGAGCCATTGGTAATAAGATATGTTCCTCTTTATAGATCATTTCTGTTACTTCGGTTAAGACGCGTTTTGCCAGATCCACTACGGTCTCGGCATTGCCATCAAAGTGAGTGAGTTTGGATTTCACTTCTTTTATTCCCAATCGGATACCGTCATCTACTGCCCACATCACCTTGGTCGGTCCATAGATCCCATATTTCTCGAGAAAAGGAAACAGCACATTTTCTTTGCGGCTGTAGTGTTTATCTACATCTCCTAGCCCTTCCTTGATGAAGATTTCGTCCAAAGCCTCGTAGATCGGCTCTCGTCCATTGTTTATTTCTCTTCTGCTTTTTCAAAATAAACGATTTCACATAATCGAATGTGATGCTTTTTTCCATGGACTACAAGAGCTACGTGATCAATGAAAACATCATCCAGAGTACCTACCAATTTGCCGACAGTTGTCGTGATGGCAATCATTAGCCCTATGTGCTGGATCAAATGCTCAGTGAATTTGGGTTCCACAGTTGTCGTATACATAACATTTTTTGGTAATACCGGAGTTTCCTTGCGCTGTACGTCTTCATTCCGATAATATTGCGGAGCTGGGAATGGGGCATATGGTCGCGGATAGCCATAGTACATAAATCTATTCATGAGTTGCATACTCCTTTGTCATAATTTGAAAAACACATCTATATAACATATGACAAATACCTATGTGGTGCTCCAGAGAAGTGTTGTGCAAAATAAGAAAGCCGTAGCTGGGATATCCTTTCCCCTCATAAAGTTTGGATGATAGGGGCGTAAATTCTTCAATCTCCTCGAGTATTTCCACCTAGATTAGGCTAATATCATAGGAGATTTTCGGGCTATCGACATATATTATTATTGCCTAGATCGAACACCAAATCTAAAAAGGAGTGTGTTATTTTGTCCGAACCGGTTTATTTACAAAATAGGTCTTACGATCCTGAGCAAATGGCTGGTTATCATTTTGTGAAAGCTGAACATTTTGAGCGAATGAAAATGGCTTGCGCGGGCAATCCTCCGTTCTTTTATAAATATGCCGAGCAGGAATATTACCATAAAGCACTTGCGCACCGTTATAAAGGTATGGGTGGCTGGATGTAATAATGAGCTGACCAAATTTTCAATGAGTCCGTTCATTTAACCGATTAACGCGAGGATTTTTTTACAATTCACAAATTTATCCAACCCGATGTACTGTCGGGTTCTTTATTTATAGCGGAACCTTTGTTTTCATAAGCATAAGGTCTAGTTTCCCTTCGCAGACATTTTCAAATTTACCCGATTCCGGTTGGCGTTTCCGGAGGTGAAACAGCATCTTGATATACGGTCGGCTTTACGGCTATTTTACTTCACACAGTTTCGGACTACATTTTAACCATAAGAAATGCGAAAACCCGCTCTATAGGCGGGTTTTATGTATGGAGCCGAGGGGAGCCGAATCCCTGCATCGAAAGCGAAACCCCGACACTCCGTAACGTCAGCCTGAATGTCCTCTTCAGTTAATCCTGGGAGAAGATGTGGATGTTTCACACTCTTATGGTTCTCATTAACTATTGCAGTGTACAAAAGCCTGTTATAAAATGTCTTTAAATTACTTTTAATTCCATAATTATCCTAAAATGTGATCCGCTTATATTTTACCACCTACGTCAGCAATCCCCTCTTATTCACCAACACAATCATTTATTACACCAACCATTAGTTATTTATGTTCACTTATTGAGCATACATATTGACCTGGAAGGAGGTGAGAAAGTACGTCGTTATGCAATCAAGGTACGAATGATCGTTTGGTTCTTCGTGCATAGTTTATCTAAAAGAGGAGGTTTTTTTATTGATGTTAACCCTACGTTTTCCCAATTCCGGACTAATTAAGAAGGTCTTGGCTAGCGGTCTATTAATGACGCTCGCTGTTATGGCTCTATTCTTATTCGAGTCCAAAGCATCCGCTCACGGATATGTAAGTAATCCTTCCAGCCGTGCGGATTTATGTGCCAGAGGAGTCAATACGAATTGCGGACTTATTATTTATGAACCGTATAGCTTAGAAGCAGCAAAAGGGTTCCCAGCAGCAGGTCCAGCCGATGGTAAAATTGCAAGTGCTAACGGCTTGTTCGCTCCACTTGATCAGCAATCCGCAACTCGTTGGACAAAAGTAAACATTTCACCTGGACAAACGACTTTTGACTGGAAGTTAAAAGTACCTCATGCAACAGCTAGCTGGAAATACTACATTACCAAGCAGGATTGGGACCCGAATGCACCATTAACTCGTGCATCCTTCGACTTAACTCCTTTCTGTAATGTACCGTATAAGGGCATGCCGTCCAATACTTATTCCGACACTTGTAACGTACCGAGCAGAACGGGATATCAAGTCATCCTCGCAGTCTGGGAAATTGCGGACACAGGAAATGCATTCTATAACGTTATCGATGTGAACTTCACCGGTGGTGGAAATCCAGATACAACAGCGCCAACTGCTCCGACAGGAGTAACAGCTTCCAATGTCGCAACCACGAGTGCAACAATTTCTTGGAATGCTGCTACTGATAATGTTGGCGTTACGAATTACAGTATTTTTAACGGCTCAACCCAAATCGGTTCCACAAGTGCATTGAATTACAATCTAACAGGCTTAACACCGAATACAACCTATAACATTACCATTAAAGCAGTAGATGCTGCTGGGAACATATCACCCGCCAGCAATCCTGCATCCTTTACCACACTAGCTGTAGTAGGTCCTGATACGGAGGCTCCTTCAGCACCTACAAGCTTACATGTGATGGGTACAACTACATCTACTACAGTGCCTTTAATGTGGAATGCTTCAACGGACAATGTGGGTGTAACAGGCTATCAAGTGTTCCAAGGCTCGACATTAGTCGCTACGGTTTCGGGTTCAGCGCTTGAATACACGGTTACGGGTCTGTCGCCAAATACGGCTTACTCCTTTACGGTAAAGGCAGTTGATGCCGCTGGTAACGTATCCGCTGCTAGCAATATTGTCAATCTAACGACACCTAGCGCACCTGCTACATACCCAGCCTGGGATGCATCCACGGTTTATGTTGGTGGAAGCAAAGTAACCCATAACGGTGTGAACTATGAAGCGAAATGGTGGACGTTAGGTGAAACTCCAGGAAATGCAGACGTTTGGAAAGTCATTCCTTAATATTCTGAGTTCTATAAAAAATGACTACAGAATTTTTCTGTAGTCATTTTTCTTATCTTATATTTATGAAACATACGGTTATCGTGCTTACAGACACAATGCCATACTATAGTGAAAAATCAGTAACGCCTTTCTTATATGCATATTTCAGAGTAAATGTCTCTTCTTTTCCATAGGGAACAGTCTACAATTGTCTACTCAAATCGGACAGGATATTTAGGATACTGCGTTGCTTTGATCGACTTCAAAAATATCGAGCAGGAACATAAAGATCGGAATCCCGATAATAAGCCCCCAGATCCCCATGAAGTGCTGGGAGAAAATAAGAACAATAAAGGTGTAGAACATCGGCAGCTTCGTTTTGTGAGCATACAGCTTCGGATTTAAGAAGTATGTCTCAACTGCATGGATGAGCAAAATCATGACAATCGCCCAAATGACGGTTGAGATACCACCAATCTGATAACCGATAATACTGATTGGAATGAAGGAAATAACAACACCGACTACCGGGATAAGGCTTAGTAAAAATACCATAATCGTTAGAGCGAACAAGTAAGGGTAGCCCAAAATCGACAACCCGATAGTCGTTAGAATCGTGTTGAACAAGGCGATCATCAGTTGAACCTCGATCACTTTACCAAAGGAAGAGGTGAATTTTTGACCAAAATATTTAAACTCATTGTAAGCCCAGCTTATTTTGCTTTTGCTCAACTTATCTGTAAAGTCATTGACTGTTTTCTTCTGGATTAAGTAGAAGTAGCTCAATACAATAACAAATATGATAACCTCGGCCCATTTACCTATCTTCAGAATATAATTCAGTGCCTGACTTCCGTATTGCTCCAATTCCAGCTTACTAAGCGCGGAGGAGACAAGCTCGGCAATTTCATCCGACTGAGGTGTATTCACGAATTTGATAATGGAAAAATATAAATCAGAAATTTGATTAATGAGCTTCGGAACATAATTGGCAATTCCGTATACAAGCCCAAATATTAAAGCCGCATACAATATCGTATTAACGACAATAGACGATATAGGAAACAACTTAGATATTTTCTTCGTAATAAAGTGCTCTAGGCGTCCCATGACGAAGGTAACAAGAAACAGCAATAACAGCAAATTGAGCATACCTCTTAAGCTATACAGCAATAAAACGACAAGTAAGAGGAACAGAATTCTTCTTACTATATTGTTAGCAAAAAACTCCCGCAAAAAATTCATTCGCTTCCCTCATTTAATTATATTTTAGTTATCTAAAGATTTACGGATGAACCTGGAGAGTCACAATACGAAAGACTTGACTTCCGACCGCTGTTGACAGCATGACATTACTTCAGTTCAATTATATATGAAAATTGTTACATTCGAAAATCTCATCAACAGCTTAATAATTAATAAATAAAACACACGCCATTTCTACCGCTCCAAAACAAAAAGATTAGCAGCTGCATCGAGAGATCATTGGCTCAAGCGCAAGTCCTAAAAAGGATGCGGCTCTAGTGGCCCGTGCCTTTGCTACGGTACAAGGAAATTGCGTAAAAATCAATTATTTCGAACGGATCGTTATACAATCGCATAGACAAAAGCCCGGCCTCACACGGTCGGGCTTTTCATCGTATCTTTTAAACCTGTCAGACGAATTTCGTTAAGCTCTTCAGTTGTCCAAATAAATCACGCTTCAAGTAGTGGAGTTTAAAAAAAGAGAGCTTCTAAAGCTCTCTTTGGGCTGGCTGCATCATCCCTTGAGTGGGGTGATCCTCTGGGTACTCGTAATATTGCGACTGAACGGGCGCATGTATGTGTGCTTCCATTGGCGGCACTGACGGCTGCTGATAGGGCTCATCCACATACATGATTCTACGAAGAATTTGCATGAGCCCATTCACGACGCGCAGCGCGACCCAGAACAGGATAAGGCCAACGCCTACATACAGCAAATATTGCTGATTATAAGTCCAATCTATATGAAAATAACTAAACACGCTATTCTCTAAAATATCAAGCTGCATTTCATTCATCAAAATGATATGGACGACTGGAAGAGCAATTAATCCGAGTCCTAGTGAAATCGCCGTTACCATAATAACAAAGAATACAATGCCTGTTACAAATCTTAATAATACAAGCAGCAGATTTCGAATGAATAACCCACCCTCAAAGTCTCTCACCATTCGCTTCAACCAGTTCTCCCCAGCTTCAGATTGTTGATTGTAATTATACGATACAGAAGGAGATGGTAATCCCAAAATTTGTCTTATCATGCTTTGTTCAAAATTCACAATCCCATTCAACAACTTGGCTACTCCAAAAAACAGCGGTATTCCGATAAATATTGGAGTCAAACCGATGGATAGTGCAAGTCCCGTTATCGCTACTGTAAAATAAATAATCCCTAACGGGAGAGATACCAAGAAATAGAGAATCGTTGCATAGGTTTTTGGATTAAAAAGCACCCAATTCACCTTGCCTGCCCGCGACGTTGCAGCCGCTTCTGTTGCCTTCATATTCAAACACCCCTTATGGCTTCTTAAGTCACGCTCCGAGTAATAAATCCATTATATCCGCTTTATTGGGCTGACATAACCGTCTTAGGGGGTATCTGAACCTAGACTTTAGACTAGGGGCTGGCCTGGCTCAGATTAAGTTGATCAGCAAGTGCCACCGCGGCGGAATAGCCGGAGCTCCAGGCCCATTGCAGGTTATAGCCACCGCAATCCCCATCCACATCCATCACCTCGCCGGCCAAATAGAGCCCAGGCACGAGCTTCGATTCTAGCGTTCCTTCTCTTAACTCTGTCGTATCGATGCCGCCGGCTGTCGTTTGGGCATTCGGGAAACCATTGGTATCGGTCACGATGAAATCCCAATGCTTCATGAGACGACACAAGGCTTTCCTGGTTTTCCACGATAGATCCTGACACAGCAGGTTCTGGTCCTGATCGATTCCCGCCTCTTTCAAGAGGATGGGGATCAGCTTCTTGTTTAAAATCCCGATTAGGGAAGCAGCCACCGTCCGGTGTCCAAACATTCCCCAATGCGTATCCAGAAAATCGACGACCTCTTCCTCTGTTCGGTCTGGCATTAAGTCAAGCGATAAGGTCACCGTTTCTCCTCTTGCGAGTTGATATGCAGCCTTTCGGCTTAACTGGAGAATCGGCGGGCCAGAAGCGCCATATTTCGTAAACAGAACCTCTCCATACTCACTCCGGATGACCTCACCATTTACAATGATATTCCCCCATCCCTCGAATTTAACTCCGGAAAGTTCATTCAGATATGGGCTATCCAGCTTCAATTGAACAATCCCGGGTACAGGATCGATCAAGGTATGTCCCAGTCGTTGGGCAAGTGTGTAACCGGAGCCATCCGTTCCTGTCTTTGGAGCGGTAAGGCCGCCCGTACAGAGGAAGAGATAATCGCTGGTATATGTGACCTTTTCCTCTGTTTCCGTCTGGCACACAATCGTGAATCGCGGATGTTCCTTCGACACGGTAACGTCCAATACTTTGGTTTTGAAGTATATCGGAACATTCCGATCCTCCAGTGCAATCCGGAAAACTTCTAACACCGATGCAGCCTGCAGCGACATCGGATACATTCGGCCATTCTCAATAGCGATCAGCGGAAGGCCGAGTGTGTTAAAGAAATCGACAGTTTGCCGAACGCCGAATTGCTGCAGCACAGGTAGCGGAAATTCCGCTTGATTACTGTGATATTTACTGGATAAATTGACCGCTTCGTCCGTACCCGTCGCCGTGGATTTGTTCGTAATGTTACAACGCCCATTACCGGTCGTTAGTACCTTCTTTCCGACCCGGTCGTTGCTTTCAATGATCGCAGTATCGATCCCTCGGTCTCGCGCAGTAACGGCGGCCATAAGACCTGAAGCGCCTGCACCGATAATGAACAGCTTGTGGTGCATAGTAGATTTCGACTTATACATAGGTGTTGAATTCATTCCTTTTTCTAATGGCTTCATCTAAAAATGCGTTTCCCTAACGCCATCGCGGCCGCATAACCGGAGCTCCAGGCCCATTGCAGGTTGTAACCCCCAAAGTCTCCGTCGACATCCATCACCTCGCCGGCCAAATAGAGCCCAGGCACGAGCTTGGATTCCAGCGTATCTGCGACGAGCTCTTTCGTAGCGATGCCGCCGGCTGTCGCTTGTGCGTACTCAAAGCTTTGGGTTTCGGTTACTTTAAACTCCCAACACTTCAATAACTTATAAAAGATCTTTTTGGTTTTCAACGAAAGATCTTGGCAGAGCAGGTTCGGCTCTTGATCAATTTTCGCTTCCTTCAGCAGGACGGAGACCAGTTTCTTGTGTAAAAAACCGACGAAGGACTCCGCGACCGTCCGATGCGCGAACGTCCCCCAGTTCGCCTCCAGAAATTCGATAACCTCTTCCTCCGTGCGGTTCGGCATCAAATCTACGGATAGGGTAACGGAGTCCCCTTTCGCGAGATGTACGGCTGCCTTCCGCCCGAGCTGCAGAATCGGTGGGCCGGAGAAGCCGTAGTCGGTGAAATGAATTTCGCCGACTTCGCAGCGGGCGACTTTGCCGTTCACGAGGATGTCGGCTCGTCCTTGGAGTTTGATGCCGGATAGCGCCTTCTGATATGGATACTTCACCTTCAATTGCACGATGGCCGGAACAGGCTCGACCAAGGAGTGCCCCATTCGCTGGGCAAGTGTATACCCAGACCCGTCCGTCCCCGCATTCTGGCCGGTAAGACTGCCCGTACAAAGAAACAGATAATCGCTGGTATAAACAACCTGCTCCTCTGTTTCATTTCGGCATGTAATCTTAAATCGTGGATGATCTGCCGATACGGTGACATCCAGCACTTTGTTGTTAAGGTATACCGGAATGTTCCGCTCCTCTAGAGCAAGCTCGAAAATATCCACCACAGATGCGGCCTGTAGCGACATCGGGTACATTAAGCCCTCTTTCAATTTTGTAAGCGGCAGCCCGAGCACGTGAAAGAAATCAATGGTTTGACGAATGCCGAATTGCTGCAGCACAGGCAACGGAAATTTAGCCTGACTGCTGTGATATTTGCGCGATAAGACCACCGCTTCGTCGTCCGTACCCGTCATAGTGGAATCGTTCGTAATATTGCAACGACCGTCGCCTGTCATTGAGATTTTTTTCCCAATCCGGTCGTTACCCTCCAGAATGGCGGTATCAATACCCAAATCCCGCGCAGTCACGGCGGCCATGAGTCCTGATGCGCCTGCGCCGATAATAATTAACTTGTGGTGCAAGAAAGCCTGATAATCGTGCATGGTTGGTCAATGCACTCCTTGTCCAATGGATTTATATATAGGAAATGTGATTTTTCCGAATGAAACTGCGCTATATCTAATTATAGCACAGGAGTACTTCTGTTTTGGCGAAGATGCATACCCCGCTATTTTTGAGAAGGCTGCGGTTTTGTTCGAATCACTAGGCCAAAACCTCCTTTTCACAACGCAAATAAAAGAACTGCTTTTACAACACTGGTTATATTCCTGCGATATAGTGGTCTGAGCTTCAAGATGGATACGGAGAAAGCCGAGGATTGAATATTTCCAAGAAAAGTCAACGCTCAAACCATAAATGTCAACACCGACAAATAATTCAGTTTCAATTTCGCAAAAGGACCAGTCATCAGAAATTGATCACTGGTCCTTTGTCAGAATGGTATATCGTCTTCATCAGTATTGATGTATGAATAATGGTCTTTACCGGGAAAACGACCGGTAGGGTGACAGATTAAAAAATTTCCAATATTATTCTTTGCTTGCAAAAAAGGTGATAAGTGAAGAATATGAGTTTTTCCCGTATCCAAGTTGATACTCAATAGATATAAATCCTTCATGTTCTAGCAAAAGCTGAAATTCTTCGATTCCGTACCAATAGAGCACAAAATTCGATATTTCCGTTTGTTGAATCTTGCCTTTTTTGAGTAGATCGTATCGATGAATGGAGCTAGTTTTTTGTTGATGCCAATCTATTCCCTGAGTCGTTGAGGTAAATAGAATGCCAGAATCATCATCAATCGAAAATGGACTTGTCGAAATTTTATATGGAATAAAACCTGTTGGTAATTCTAAATCAATAATAATTTTCCCTTGTTTATCAAGATGCTGATAAAAAGAATGTAGTACGTCTTTAACACGATTGCGCGGTAACAGACAGAAGCTGCCAGTCGGCATGATTATCGCTTCGTATTTCTCTGGCAGACGAAGATTCGTAAGATCTCCTTGATACAGAGTTCCTTTTACATTTGTAGCTACCATATTTGCTCTACATTGTTTTAACATATCCTCAGACACGTCTACACCCTCTACATTAAGTCCTTTCTGGAGAAGAGGGATCATCATTCTGCCAGTGCCAACACCGGCTTCCAGTATTTTACCTTTGGTATTTTTCAAATGATCAAAATAATACTCTAAATCACCATCAATCGAATATCCGGCAGGCTTGGTTAATTGATATAGCTTGGTACTCAACTCACCATATTCAGTAAACATATCGTCAACTTCTTTCTATGCTTTTTTTATTGGTACATAAATTTCCATGATTGAGTTCTCAGAGGCATGGCAACGTTCATCATAATATTCAAATGGAAAATGAGATTCATCCAGCTCATATTTGTTCTGATCAAACCATTCTGTAAAAATATATCTCCAGGTCTCCTTAATGACTATGGATAATGGGTCTTTCTCGTATGTTGTGGCAGTTGCTAGATTGTTGATGGGCGGAGTAGTGAAAACGGCGTAAGTAGCGCTTGGGATTTCGGCAACCACCATATCAGAGGTTACTTGGCTGAAATCATTGACAATAACGCCAAATAGATAGATGGCATTTCCTTCGTTCTGATAAGGCAGCCATACTCCAACTTCACCATGTTTTGGTGGTTTCAATTGTTCATAAAGCTTTTCTTCTAAATTTGATTCATCACATGAGTCCCAATAAGCCGCAAATTGATGACTATAATTATCTGCCATGTTCGTATGCATTCCATATCCAGCTAACTTAAAAGCACCTTTTTTAACAATTTTGGGGGGATTCAATGCTTCTCGAATATTTTTAACGAATGCGTTATCGTTATCCGCCATTCTGATTTTATATGACGTTGGAGTATACCCAAATTCTTGACGAAATGATTTTGAAAATCCGCTTGCAGATTCAAATCCATAATGCAAGGCAACATCCAATATTTTCCGGTTGTCAGTAAGTTCAATCCTTGCCGTTGACAAACGATATTTCCTTACATATTCCATTAACGGAATCCCTTTTACTAGTGAAAAAATCCTACAGAAATGAAAAGTTGAATATCCTACTTGATTTGCTATTTTTTCAGCGGAAAGCTCCTCGTTTATGTGGTCTTTTATATAAGTTATGCTCTGATCAATAATTTTGTTGTACTGCATACTACCACCTCTGAGCTTATTATAAGGATAAAACAATCATTTTGCTGTTCCTAGCTTGCTATAATTTTTGAGCTGCAAAGAGAGATCCGAGGAACGACAAATAGCATGTTTTGCAATTAGAATTAATGCAAATCATGCTACTAGTACAATTTTATGTCTTTATGCCATATATTTACATAATAGTAATTAATCATTATTTAATACGACTGGAGAAATCTAAAAGCTAGTCTCCATCTTGGATTATACCATTGGTTTTTAGTGTTAACACGGATGGTTTTCGGTGTTGACATCTTTGCAACTCGTGTTTACTTTTCTTGGAAATATTCACCGAAGATTTCAAGGTAATATGGTTTCTCATCGATTTGATCGTCAACAAGCGGCTACGATCATTGAAGATCATTGCATCATGATTTCAAAATAATAAAATGCAAAAACACCATCCTCATGCGGATGGTGTTTTTGATGGTGGAGGCGAGCCGTGGTTGTGTAAAACCACAATTCGCCGGAGTGTATTGATTAGGTTACGGTACGCTAAGGAGCGGATCATAAAAAAAGAGAGCTTCTAAAGCTCTCTATGGGCTGGCTGCATCATCCCTTGAGTGGGGTGATCCGCTTACCTCCATACCTCGAAGTTCTCCTTAATCCAACCATCCCTTACTACGTGCAATATCTATCGCCTCGATCCGTGTATTCGCCCCAAGCTTCCCAATCGCCTCTGACATATAGTTCCGTACCGTTCCATAGGATAGAAACAGCTGTGCTCCAATATCTTGAAGAACTAAGCCTTGGGCAGCCAACTTCATGACTTCGCGCTCCCTGGGTGATAATGGACATGGATCATCCCATACCGCGAGCGACAATTCTGAATTGATGACACGTTTCCCATCATAGACCCGACGAATCGCATCAGCCAGTTCCTCGCTGCCCGTATCTTTAAGAAGGTATCCATAAACTCCTGCCTGCATAGCCCGCTGGAAATATCCAGGACGCGCGAATGTCGTCAAGATGATGACACGACAAGCTGACTTATTTTTTTGAATTAATTCCGCAATATCTAACCCCGTTTTTAGTGGCATCTCAATATCCAGAACAGCTACATCGGGCTCATATTGCTGAATCATGGACATCACTTCTTCCCCATTTTCAGCTTGTCCGACTACTTCAATATCATCTTCTAACGAGAGTAAAGTTGCCAGTGCTCCCCTTAATAACTTTTGATCTTCTGCCAAAACAATACGAATCATTTAAGCACTACCTACCTTTTCATTTCGTATTACCCTAGGTATATGTAAGGTGACTTCAGTCCCCTTGCCTGGGGACGAAGACAGCGACATACGACCGTCGATCATAACCAACCGTTGCCGTAATCCGGCGAGGCCATTACTGCTAGTATAGAATTGATCCATATCTGCCCCAATACCGTCATCACGTACAGATACACGAACTTCCCCTTCCTGAATGTCGAGAAGAACGTTGCAACTTGTTGCTCGGCTATGTCGAACCACATTTGTAATCGTCTCGCGAAAACACATCGCCAAAATCGTCTCCTGCAAGGGTGTTAACGGAAGCGGATTGTTCACTAATGCGTCTTCCGTCCCTACATGAGAAGGTCTGGGATCTGAAATCGATTGATATTGAAAAAAAAGCGGTATGCCCGCTGCTGAACATAACGATACAGCATGCTTATATTCATCAGCGAGGTATGTAACTTTCATCTCCGTAACCAATTCACGCATTTGTTTCAAGGCTGCGCGTGCCGTTTCTCGTATTTCACGAGCCTCTTCTATCGCTCTCTCGGGATGGCGATTGACCAATTTTTCAACGACTTCCCCTTTTAGTGCGATTAATGACAGCGTATGGCCCAATGTATCATGGAGTTCACGTGCGATCCGCTGGCGCTCCTCCTGCTGTGCCATTCGTTCAGCAGTTTCTGCCCGCAACCGCGCAGACTTCTGTTGAAATCGAGTCGATGTTCGTATAATATACGGCAGAATACAGATGCCAAACATAGGCACCAGCCCTATCCATACTAGGCTGCCCATCCTCTCCAAGTAAGGAACAGCGATAAATCCCATAGCTACAGTGAAAACGATCGTTATAGAGAGTAATATCGGTAGCTTTTGTTTGCTCAGCGGAGCAGCTATCATAAAACCTATAAATGTATACATAGGGTGAAATACAGCTGCTAAAATTAAAAGTATACCCACCTGAACGATCAATATTGGCGAGGCCCACTTTGCATAAAAGTAAGATTGTCGAAACAATAGAACGAATATGCCTAACAGAACAAAGCCAAGCCACTGTATACTTGATGGCTCATAGAGTAAAAAGTACATGGGTATCATTAAATTTGTTAATAAAATATAAGGAGCGGCTCCTTCCGATTTTGGAAAGAGACGCCACTTTTCTCTATTCAATTAGACCGCATCCCGTCGATTATATATATAGATTGATAGTAGCATAAAGAGGAGACCGCATCCTGTCAAAATTATGAAATCGATACTTGCTGGAGTTTGTCCAGCGATCATATTCCATGCCCCATTTGCGTAACGGTGAGATGGAAGCCATTCCCCGACCGAGCCCATCCAACTTGGCAAAGTACTAAGCGGCATCCAAAGCCCCCCCACAATGGCAAGCCCCATCTGTAATACATTTCCGATGGCAACGGAGGTATTCGCATTTTTAAGCGTTCCTAACAAGGCACCAAGCGCCAGAAAAGATATGCTTCCAATCCATAACCATAATCCGCATAAAATCCATTGCCCGGCTGTCAATTGTATATCATGAACAAGGCCAGCAGATAAAAATATAACAACAATGACGATCAAGTGAACAGCCATTTGCGATACAATTTTGCTGCCAATCCAGACTGCAGGAGATAGTGGAGTTAGCTTCAACAGGCGTACCCACCCATCTTGATGCTCGAACGATAGACGGATACCGAATTGAGATACGGCCGTACCGATCAAACTGAATGCAGTCATCGACATCAATGAAAAGACACCCCAAGTTGTCGATTGAATCGATTTATCTACCCCATTCATACTTGCAAATAAAAAGTAGAAAGCAAGCGGCATCGCAATGGAGAAGAGTAAGAAAAATGGACTGCGGATAATTCGTATACTTTCTGCTTTGGTTTGGGCAATAAACATATGTAACATGGCTATTTTCCTCCTAAAAATGTTTTTTTATCGTATAATCGTTGGTTTATGTGTCCCTGTAAGACTTAGGAATGTATCTTCTAAGCTGGCAGATTGTATATCAATATCGGAAATTCCCCATTCAGACTGCATCAGTGTAAATAACAATACATCGGTCTCTTGGGCATACAGACGAATTCGCTCGCCGTTACACTCTGCCTTTTCCACACCAGGTAATGTGAGCCATTCCTGCTCAGCTGGCGCGTTCGCTGCTCGAAATGAAACTGTTCTAAGTGCTGTTTGAGCCTTTAAACGTTCTGGAGTCCCTTCCGCAACAACCTGTCCTCTAGCGATTACTGCGATATGATCTGCGACAGCATCAGCTTCCTCTAAATGATGTGTAGTTAAGAGCACAGTACGTCCGTCACTTGCCAGCGCTTGGATGGTATCCCAAAAGCGACCACGAGCCTCAATATCCATTCCGACGGTTGGTTCATCAAGCAGGAGGAGCTCTGGATTTCCCGCCAAACTTTGGGCGAAGGCTAATCTACGGCGTTGTCCTCCAGACAGGGAGGATGCGCGTCGTTTCTGATCCGCGTGGAGACCCGAAATGTCTAACAATCGCTCTAGCGACATCGGATTACGATAATAACTGCGGAACAATTGAAGCACTTCTTTGACCGTAAGTCCATCTGCTGCTTTAACATCCTGCAAAAGCGCTCCAACGCGTTGCCGTAATTCTTTTGTGCCGGACGGCATCCCCAAGACCCTGACTTCTCCTGATGTTGGCTTGATCATTCCGAGTATCATGGAAATGGTTGTTGTCTTGCCTGCACCATTCGGTCCGAGCAATGCTGATATTTGACCTTTCTCAAATGATAGATTCATATGATCAACGGCACAGTAGTCGCCGAATTTCTTCACTAGATTTATACATTCAATCGCCTTTGTCATTTTGTCCTAACCTCCGCTAATTTCTTCTTCGTTACTTGATGTCCTTATTATATTGAAAAAGCGCGAGATTCAATTAGTGTGGGTTGTCACAAGCCGGTTATGACAAATGTCAGAAAAAAGGACCGAAAGCAAAAAAGAAGGACCTCTAAGGCCCTTCTTCAGCATAACGTGCATTTGACACTCTTTGAGCGAGGTGTCTTGCTTTGCAAACTTATAGCTAAGGATTTTACACTTTTAATCGACACAGCAAAAAACCACAACCTCTGAAGTGACCCCATGAATGATTCAACGGACAATGCGGGTGTAACAGGCTATCAGGTGTACGGAAGGCGCGACATTAGTAGCTACAGTCTCTGGTTCAACGCCATTTGGGAAGGTGAATAAGGGCATAAATGAACTAGGCACTCTGCATGATGGATGTAGAGTGCCTAGTTTTATAGTAATTTCATTCTGTTACAGTCGTCTTTGAGGAATCAGTTTTTAACGCTTCCAGTCTTTTGGCTTGCACAAACGCTCTATGTAAAAACTCTTGTGCCGATAAATCCTCATAATCCCAATTCATGGCCTCGATTGCAATCGGGCCTGAATAGTTCGTTTCCGCAATTTTTTTCATGGTTGTAGACCAATCAATCGTGCCATCAAGGGGTAACCCGTGCTGGGCATAACTTCCGTTATTATCATGTAAGTGTAGTGCCATCAGCCGAGACCCGTACATGGATAATAAATCTTTCTCCGGGTAATGGCGGTAGTGATGTCCGCTGTCATAACAGAATCCGATACGCAGGGAATCCACTTGCTCCAGCACATATGCCAAATTGGAAAAGTTCCATAAATTCTCCATTGCAACATTGACACCAAGCTGTTCAGCTTTGTCAGCGATTCTCTTGATTCTATCCAGTCCCAATTCGTTATATGGATTGTCTTCGCCCGGCAAGTGCACGACCATTGTCGGAATCTCAAATTCAGCACAATCTGCAACACATTGCAGATAGCATTCAGCTGCCGCTTCACCATCCAGATTGTCAAGCCAGAGGTTGTTTTCGTTTTGGATTGGTGTGTGGATATTTTCTATAAATAGACCCGCTTCTCGTGCGATTTGCGGCCCGTTGCGATAATCGTTTCGGCCAAAGCAGTCACGACCAAAGCCATCACTCCACCATATTAAAACGCCATCAAATCCAGCTTCTTTTATTAACTGATAACGCTCTTGATTGGGCAATTCACAGCCAAACCAGTCATAAATGGTAATCATAAACCTCTTCCCTTCTTGTTATCCTAAAACTAGACTGCTACAAAAGCGACACCAATAATATAATACATGCTATAGCGAAAATTCCGTAACACCCTTCTTATAGGCATATTTCAGAGTATATGTTTCTTCATTCCCATAGGACATTGTAGCGATTTTTATTCGAGTATAATCAAGTCGACCCTCTCTTAACACTCTTTTCACCAAGGCAATACTTCGTTCTTCTTCCGTAACAACACAAAATATATTAAGCGCATATTTCTTCGGGTCGGAAATGCATTTCCCCATGTCAAACCCATCTACATAGCCTAAACCAGCATCTGCTAGAGATATTTCTAAATATTCCATTACTTTTTCTCTTAACCAGTGATCACGTTGGCTGCCTTTTGCACTTTTCAGAGGATACTGTACCACTAACCAGAATTGTTCACTCATTCCAGATCACCAGCCAATCTACAGTTCATATTTAACCTGATCGCGTGAGCGAAGATCCGTCGACCCAGGTTAATCTCATATAAATAATGTCCACTAGAAAATTTCTTCGTAAGTCTCCTAATTCCTTCTTGCTTTGAGTATCAGTCCTGCCTCCTCTTTCCAAGTCATTCCCAAATAATACGTTACCGCTGATCACTAAATTTCCTCAAACTGAATCCTTAATGTTTACGCAATAAGCTTTATGTATTTCCTTTTATTGTTCCAGGATTTGTGTTTTATTAAATATAGAATGAAGCTATCCTAATTTCACGTTTACTACCTAACTGAAGGAGATCTCTACATGAAACAGCCATTAAATATCATCCCAGAACAATGGAAAAGAACGGGGATTGTCACGATCGGCGGTCTACTTATAGGAGCAGGATTTGCCGACTGCTTGATTGCCATGAATTCAATCGATTTAAATCAAATCGCTAGAGGGTTAACGATCTTTAGTGCGGGTCTGACCATCTTAGTCGTAATGGATAACTCCAAAACACAAAAACAGACCGAGAAACTCCAAAAAGAAACGCAACTTCGAATGGAAAGAATAGAATATAAGCTGAACGCCGTCCATCAATCCCAACAAATAACGAATTCACAGTTTCTTGAGATCAAAGAGCTGATGCATCAATCCAATTCGGAGATCTAATACTCAATACTTTGTTTCAGATATAAATGTAAAAACCCGCTCAATGAGCGGGTTTTATGTATGGAGGCGAACCGTGGCTTGGCAAATTCAAGGACCGAAATCTAGCACCCGTTTTACATTATAAAAAGGATACTCATCGTGAAAAACAGCCATATCCTCCGTTATGTCCTGAACGGTCGGCGTCAGTAACTGTATATCATTGAGTTGATAAGGATAAGCCTTGGAAGAACCTTTATATATAATCCTTACTATTGGAGGATCCATTTCATATGAGGATGCATCCTCTGTCTTGTCATCACCTTTAACGATTTTTAGACAGAGTCTTCTATAAATTGGGTATATATTCCTGCCGTGTGAAGGATTATTAGAGCGAAGATACCTTATCTACGGGCGGTTAGTGTGAATTCTTTTTTAGTGTTAGCGGAAAGTCCTGATAGCAAATATTTTGCGTATTAAAAAAGACACGATTCGTGTCTTTATGGCAGTTTTATAAGTGTTCTTACTGATCACACGATCTCAGAGTACACCTCGATGATCATCATCGCTCCCAGCCTGAATCCATCAGTAAAAGAAGCCGCCATTTCCAGCCCTTGAACTTGTCGATATAAATCTAATAGATCCTCGAGCTCTCG
This sequence comes from Paenibacillus sp. FSL F4-0100, assembly GCF_037993005.1. Classification (NCBI taxonomy): domain Bacteria; kingdom Bacillati; phylum Bacillota; class Bacilli; order Caryophanales; family Paenibacillaceae; genus Paenibacillus; species Paenibacillus sp. FSL F4-0100. Next base: position 332,472 of record NZ_CP150303.1, on the reverse strand, counting down.
AAACTCATCTTCTGAAAGCCTCTTCTTCCAGGCATCCATGGACTCGGATATTTGCCGGCTCAATTGGCGATACTGAGGGTCGGTGGAAACAGCCTTCTCTACAGGATTCAACTGCCCGTAATATAGGGATTCCAGGAAGCTTGGCATGGGATTCTCCTTCTCTAAAAGCTGATTTAAGGATCGATAAACACTGATAAATGCATTTTGTTACGCATATGAGTACCAGCATTGAGATCATTATACGGTACGCTTATGCGTATAGTCAAGTTGAAATCGATCTTTTGAGAGGTGATTATAATGAGGAAAAAAGTTGTCGTTAAAATCTCGGAATTGACCAAGGCACATAATATTTCTTTGCGGGAATTATCCCGCATATCCGATGTACGGCACGCTGCATTAAGTGAACTTGCCAATGGAAAACGGGAAAGTATCAGCTTCAGTCATATTGAAAGAATCGCTGAGGCTTTGAATATAAGTGATATTCGGGAGATTATTGAGTTGGTGGATGAGAGGGAAGGTATTCACATCTATAATGAAAAGCTATAACGACAAGTATTTAAAATATTTTGCCCGTAAAATCGCTGACCTATGTCAAATGTAGAATTAGACTATAGCTAATTCCTCAAGAGAATGGAGGTTTATATATGTCTAACTATAACTTTCATGATTTACTAGAGCCCCTCGAATTTGAAAAACTAATTTGTGATATTGTTCAAGTAAGGGAAGGTTTTTTTGTAGAAATGTATAAAGAAGGTCGTGATTCAGGTATTGACGGTTCTTATATATTCCACGGCAAAAAAACCGTTATTCAAGCAAAACGCTATAAACAAAATTTCAAACAACTTTACAATAGCTTGAAAGACATTGAACTGCCTAAAGTGCGAAAGTTAAAACCTGACAGATATATCTTGGGTGTTTCAATTACTTTTCAACAAGGGGAAAAAGAACAAATTCAGGAATTATTTGAGGGGTTTATAACTAGTACAAATGATATCTTAAGCAAAGTAGATATTAATAGACTATTAGAAGAACCAAACTACAAATGGGTAGAGTTAGCTCATCCTAAACTTTGGTTACCAAGCATTAATGTGTTTCAAAAATTCCTTAAAGAGTCCACTCACCGCGCACTGTATAAAGAATCAGCTGAAGAACTTAAAGAGGCATTGAAAGCATCTAACACGTTCGCCCCCACTCGAATCTATCGTGAAGCGTTACAAAAATGGTCTCATAATCATGTAATTGTTATTTCAGGAGAACCTGGTGTTGGAAAAACTACGATAGCATATCTTTTAGCATTGGCATACCTGCAACCAGACGACTTAGATGGGTTTATATGGGCATACTCTATTAAAGATGTCTATAATATGCTTGAGGATGACAAAAAACAAGTCATTATTCTAGATGATTTCTGGGGGAGTATTTTTCACAATGAAAGCACTCGTAGAAATGATGAAAATCAGCTTCATAAACTCATTCAACGTATAATAGACTTTGGTGGAAATAAACGCCTTATCTTAACAACAAGGGAATACGTTCTTCGTCAAGGTCTACAAAAACAACCTATGCTAAAGGAAAAATTAGAGCAATATGCTCTAATTTGTACGGTGGAGGAATATAGCAATATTGAAAAGGCCAGTATTTTGTTTCAACACCTATACTCATCAAATTTACAATATGAATACGTTTCCTATTTATTCGAAAATTGCAGTCGAATAATAAATCATGAGAATTATAATCCCCGTGTACTCGCCCTCTACCTAAACAAGGTACCAGATAAAGATTCTGCCCCAGAAGACTATTATACTGATCTTTGTGATTATTTTGATAATCCTGGAGCATTCTGGGAGGATATTTTTTTGGAGCTTTCTCAAGAGGCACAGATTTTAGCCATGCTATTGCTAATCTCTTCAACTCCCATGTACCTCGAAGATATGAAATGCTGCTATGCAAAGTTTATAGATACTCGTACAAACAGAATGGAAATAAAAAAGCTAAGTGACAGTATCTCTGAACTTGAAAGAACTATGATTAAGTCTTTTTATAGTGATGAAGAAGACGAAGTTTTATTAAAATTCAGCATGCCTTCTGTGCAGGATTTTTTGTATTCATATATCAAAGAACATACTGAACAATTTATTCCTGAACTTTTACAATGCTGTGCTTACTACAATCAACTTCAGTTTCTGTTGGAACATTTTTCTGTGGGCTCCAGTAAACATGTCATGGAAATGATAGAGCAGCAATGTATATTACATTACGAAGATTATCCTTATAGCTATCATAACGAACCCGATAGCAGCTGGAATTGGGGGCCTGACTTGGTAAATGATTTACCTAGTGGGGAAGAGGAGCTTAATAGGTTCTTTCATTTGCTTTGTTGCTGTGATCCGCATCTACATTCCTCACTTTTCAACTTTTTAGAAAGAGAAATTAAGAATTACTGTTCAACTATGGGGCATGGAAATATAAAAGCACAGTACGTAGATCTTCATAACTTACCTGATATTATAGTTAGGTGTACTAATAAAGGTATGTCGTTTATAGGAAAAGATATTCTAAATCAATTTTATAAAGAAGCATTTAGTGTACATCATTATATGGCTATGGAAAAGTTTCAAGAAGTCTTTCCAGAAGATTATAGTACTTACCATGACACTTATTTTAAAAAGATAAAAAAAGAACTAAAAGCGATACTATTGGCCGAAATAGAATTACTTGACTATTTAAATATGGATATGGAGCTTGATCTTCTTGTCGATAACATTCCAGAAACACTCCACCATTTCGACCTTCGATACACTAACCAATTCGGAGAAAAAGTAGCCTCTTTGTGTGGCCGAAAACCGTTCTTATTAGAAAAGCAGATTGGAGTTACGAAAGACTACAGTATTTATAAGGATGAAAAAGAAGAGTCATTTGAAGTTGTTAAACAGGATGCTGAAAGTTGGCTTTTTGGACCTAATGAGATCGAACTCGAGGATGAGCAGATCTTAGAACTCATAACTTGGTCTGATCTTCGATCCTCTCTAAAAAAAGAGTTAAAGGAGATATTAACAAATAATCATTCCCATTATATTCATGACTATTTACAAACTAGGGTATCAATACAACTACTCTTCGCATCAATGGGCGATCTTGAATGTCTACCCGAACAAGAAAGTAGCTTATGCTTAATCATGATCCAACATATACACCTACAAAATACAGAATTACAGCATATTAACCTAGTCGGTTTCTGTACTGAAGCTTTTTTATTATTTATGTATCAAGATGAACCTGTGATACGTGCATCGGAATTTTTATCAAGCGACATATATAATCACTATTTTAAAAACGATCCTGCTCTTTATAAAGTTGTCTTTGATAATCTGATCCTTCAAGATTCACAATGGGTCCGTTTCCTTCACATTCCTATCTATACTTTCTGTTATGCTTTTATAACATGCATGGAGTTCAGGAATGGTGGGGATTCCGAGGAATTCCATCAAGAATATTTGGAAAAACTATTAGGAAGTAATTCTGACAAATTAAAACTTACTATTAATCATGATAAAGGAACAGAAAAAAGAATTTATTATGCTGACTTCGGAACCTACTATTTTAAAAATTATGGTTGGGAAGGAAAATTGTATAGAATGTACGAACAACTAGATCCTCTTCAATTTAATCGTCTATACGTTGGTCCTAAAATTAAAGAATTTCTAAATCAACTTGGATATGAAAACGAAGAAAACAAAGTAATAAATTATCTTTCCCTCTGTGAATATAAATTTATTTACGAAGACTCTGGAGACCCTCATTATTCAATGGCTTCTATTTCTGACGATCTCTCGATGTTTGAGCATTTAAATATCACTAAAGATTGGGCTCCATCTCCTAAAAAACTAAGTAAAAAGAGATTTAATGAATTCAAGAAAAACAAAGATATATGCACTGAACATAATGAGAATTGGTCAATTCTAGTATATAAAATTAAGGACGTTGAATTACTAAGAGAACTTGGGGCCTATGAAGAAGCACTAGAGTTAATACAAGAAGTAGAGAAAATCCATTCAAGATTTTCTTCTGGGGATTATTCATCGATTCTTTGATATCGATATTGATGAATTATTCTTAAGGAGAAACTAAACAGTTCAGAGAGAGGATTATCGTAAGACTTATCCTTAAAGTGGAAAATATTCATTTTTTATAGGAGTGTTAACCGAATACGTAGTATCGAAGAAAGTATGCATAGTTTCAACATTAGCTGAGAAACAAAAAGCGGCCTCATCGGGTCGCTTTTCTAATGGTATGTGGAGGCGAGGGGAGTCGAACCCCTGTCCGAAGATAACGATAACACAAGCTTCTACGGGTGTAGTGACAGATTTGATGTCACCCTAGGAACTCCCTGTTACCGGATTCCCTTCAGGTCAGCCTGATTGTCTTCTTCAGCACACCCCAGGCGGAGATGTGACAGCGTATCCTACTACTGGTTGTACTCCTACGCTTTAATGGCCTGCACTTCAAGATGGATGCAAGAAAGCCGAAAATTTACAGTGGATATGGTTAACCATCAATTCGATCGTCAACAGACGGCTGCGATCATTGAAGCTCACTGCATCACGATTCCCAAATCATAAATCTAAGCCTTTACTCAAGTGTCCCTTTTTTCATTTGACGATGTCTGTATTTAGCTATAAAGATACGCCAGTAGAGCTTCATAAGATTTGGAACAAAGTTCGCGTTTTCTTTGAGATAGGATAATGCAGAACGGTTTCCTCGTTTTGTATTGCATTCGCTGCATGAAGCGATCAGGTTATACGGAAGATCCGAGCCACCTTTGCTTGCGGGGATAATATGGTCCACTGTCGTGGCGTATCGTCCGCACCACAAACAAGTGTGACGATCTCGTTTCAGTGCGGCTTTTCGATAGTCCCGAAATAAGAACGGATTATAAAGTAATTGGATCGTCTGCTCATCAACCCAGACAGCTCGAGATCGCTCAACTTCCCGCCAAGCCCGATGGGGCAAACATGGTGTTAGTTGTTGACCATCCATATTGAGTACCGTTATCAGTGGTTCCTCTCCATCATGACTATGATTCATCGATTTCACTCCACCTGTAAGACATGTTCTAGCCTATAGTATTAATATAAAACAAAAACACCATCCTCATACGGATGGTGTTCATCATGGTGGAGGCGAGGGGAGTCGAACCCCTGTCCGAAGATAACGACAGCACAAGCTTCTATGGTGTGGTGACAGATTTGATGTCACCTGAGAGCATTGCGAAACAATGCTAACATCGTAAGCGATACTCGAACTCCCTGTCACCCAATTCCCTTCAGATCAGCCTGATTGTCTTCTTCAGCTTCATGGAGACAAGACAGCGTATCCCGCGCTAAAGTTGAGCCCTCATCCTGGTACACGGGCGATACAGAGCGAGAGCACACGTGCAAGGTTATTAAGCTAATTGCCATAACAACACCCCAAACTACACTACCAACCATGATCCTTAATAACATTCGCAGACCAAGCAGGTATATTCTCTATGCAATATATCAGCTTACTTTCTGTGATTTCAGCAACAATCGTTGGTTGGTTTGTGTTATCTATAATAAAAACCTGATCTGCAATGGCTAGTGCAGGCTTTAAATTTTGCAATGACTGACCGTATCGAAAACGAATATCCTCTTCTGCAATCCAATGCCCACCCTGCTCGACACGAGAGGCCACACGGTCAATATGCATTTGCACATCTTGAAGTCCAATATAGTACATGACGATGTCATAACCGCTTTCTTTAGCAATTTGCATATGCTTTAGAACAAATGTACCTGATAGGGTAGTTTCAATTGCAAAGTGCTCCTGTCTTTTTATCAGCGATCTGATTCTTTTGACCGCTTCTCTTCCCGCCGAAAGATCGACACTTCTTGGATCATCTGGTTTTAGCTCACGGGCAATCTGATCAGGGTCAACCAGCTCGCCCAACCATGCTCTCATCTGCATACTGAGCGTGCTTTTCCCCGCCCCGTTTGTTCCTGCAAAAACCGTCATAACTGGTTTTAGCTTATTCATGATATTCGAACTCATGTCGTTTTCCGGTTGCATCATAAATGATTTCGAACTTATTACCGTTAGCATCCTCACGTACTCGTTTATTATTCTTGATATAGTAAATGGATGCCCCTGACTCTCTGGCCTGCTTGCGTGCATGTTGATTCGCTTTTTTCAGAATTTCTTGGAGCTGCTCTCGATTGGCAACCATCCTGAGTCCCCTCCAGTTTTCTAATTACGCTTATTATATCATAAACAGAAGAGCCACCAACCAGATCACTGGCTGATGGCTCTATCATTGTTATGTATGGAGGCGAGGGGAGTCGAACCCCTGTCCGAAGATAACGACAACACAAGCTTCTACGGGTGTAGTGACAGATTTGATGTCACCCTAGAGACTCCCTGTCACCGGATTCCCTTCAGGTCAGCCTGATTGTCTTCTTCAGCTAGCCCCAGGCGGAGACTAGACAGCGTATCCCACTAAAGTTGAGCCCTCATCCCGGTACATGGGCGATACAGAGCGAGAGCACGCTCACAGGTTATTAAGCTGCGAAAGCGTAGTTGTTTTGTTGTTTGCCGTTTAATTGGCTTTAGCGTTGATGAAGTGGACGCGTCCCCACTACCCGCTACTCATGCCCGAACTATCCCCGTCGAATCCAAAAACGCCCCCTTAAGTTGGAGAAATGCCGGTGTTTCGCACCTTAGCGTTCCTGCCAAAAAGGGCTATCGGATTAAATCAAGAATATTCAGCCATAGCAGTCGATCTATGCCGCAGACTCTTTCCCTCCAAGAAAGAAGAATGCGCCAACTGTATGCTGATTGTCAAAGATCTTATTGATCTCTCTTACATCACTTAGTATATCACATTTTACATCAAAATGATATATACATTGCAGGTAACACAGCTAAAAGCTGCCATCCAGGTTAGTCGCTCAAACATTTCTTGGCAACTGCCTCGTACGAAGCTCAAACTTAGCTTTCATCATGTATATGAGCGATTACCCAATACCATTACCTTGCAATCTTCTGCTTCTCGCGCAGTGCACGCTGGATATCGCGTTGTGCATCCTTCTTGGCGGCATCGGCGCGCTTGTCGTACTGACGCTTACCTTTACCAAGGCCCAGCAATAATTTGGCATAGCCGTTGCGGATGTAAATCTTCAGCGGTACGATCGCGTAGCCGTCCTGCTTGGACAGGCCCAGCAACTTGCGGATCTGCTCCTTATGCAGCAGCAGCTTCCGTGTCCGCGTAGGATCCGTTGGATTGTTACGATTCCCCTGCTCGAACGGGCTGATATGCATGTTATGGATATGAATCTCGCCATTCCGAATGGTTGCGAACGCATCTCCAATATTGGCACGGCCGTTCCGTATGGATTTGATCTCCGTTCCGGTCAGCACCATCCCGGCTTCATACGTATCCTCGATGAAATAATCATGGGAAGCTTTTTTGTTCTGGGCCAGAACCTTCCCGTCACTTTTCTTACCCATGGTCTCACCCCTTGTCATCAACAATGATAATGGAAAAAGGACTTCCGGCAGACCGCCAATTGCAATCTCACCAGAAGTCCATTGTATCAAACGTCAGCCTCCAAAAGCAAGGTGGGGCAAGCACCTCCAGCGTTAGTCAGGAGGAGAATGTTACTTTTTCTTCTTGCGGACAAAAGCGGCTGTACCGTTTCCGCCCTTACTCTTCCGTTTGCGTCCACCGCCGCCTCCGCCGGAATTGCCTCCAGCATTGCCGCCCGGCGTTGGACCTTCGCCGATGAAAATGCCGCTGCCCGACGTCTTCTTGCGTCGGTTTTTCCCGCCGGCACCGCCAGAGCTGCGAGCATTGCGGTCGAAGCCTAGTGCGCCGCCGCCTGCGGAACTGTAGCCGCCTTTGCCGGAGCCAAAGGCGAAGTTCGACGCCTGCTGCTCGTCTGCACCAGCACCAGCAGCAGCGCCCGCTCCAGCTGGTGCCTCGCCGCTGCGCTTGCCGCGGCCACCCTGGCCGCCGGCGCTGTCACTGCGGCGTCCGCCTGGCGCGCCGCCTTCAGCCGCGCCGCGCTTACCGCCGCGGCCCTTACCCCCGCGGGCTGCGCCATCGCGGGCACCAAATCCGCGGCCGCCGTTGCCGCCGCGGTCGCCATCGCCGCGCCCTTGACGGCGCGGCTTCATATCCACCATCTCAAAATCGATGGTGTGATCATCCATGTTCACCTTCGCCACGCGAACCTTCACATCATCACCGATGCGGTATACCTTCGAGGTCCGCTCCCCGATCAGCGCCATATGGCCCTCATCGAAGTGATAATAATCGTCGGTCATCGCGCTGAGACGAATCAAGCCCTCAACCGTGTTCTCCAGTTCAATGAACATGCCGAAGCTGGTCACGCTGCTGATAATGCCTTCGAACTCTTCGCCGACCTTATCCAGCATGAACTCCGCTTTCTTGAGCGCTTCCGTATCCCGCTCCGCATCTACAGCCACACGCTCGCGCTCGGAGGATTGCTGAGCGATGTCAGCCATCCGGCCGGCCAGATGCTCATGGCGCTTCTCATCGAGTGCGCCGCCGCTCTCCAGCACTTCCCGGATGACCCGGTGAATGACCAGATCGGGATAACGCCGAATCGGAGACGTGAAGTGGGAGTAATATTCCGCAGCAAGACCGAAGTGGCCCGTGCTCTCCGCATCATATTTCGCCTGCTTCATCGAACGGAGCATCATCGTGCTGAGCACCGTTTGCTCCTTCGTTCCTTGAATGGCTTCCAGCAGGTTTTGCAGGGCGCGCGGATGGATCGAGTTGCCCCGTCCCTTCACCTGATGCCCGAAATTGGCCGCAAACGCCATAAAGTTCTGCAGCTTCTCCTGATCCGGGTCCTCATGGATCCGGTAGATGAACGGTACTTTGAGCCAGTGGAAATGCTCTGCCACGGTTTCGTTGGCTGCCAGCATGAATTCCTCAATGATCTGCTCCGCAATGGAGCGTTCTCTTTTGACGATATCCACGGGCTTGCCGTTCTCGTCCACGATGACCTTGGATTCCACAAAATCAAAATCCACCGCGCCCCGGCGCATCCGGCGGTTCCGCAGCTTCAACGCCAGCTCGCGCATCAAACGGAAATCCTCCACGAGGTCACCGTAGCGCTCGATTAGCTCTGGATCCTCATCGACGAGGATTTTGCGCACATTATTGTACGTCATCCGTTCTTTCGTACGAATAACACTGGTGAAGATATCGTGCTTCACGACTTTCATCTGCTCGTTGAATTCCATTTCACAGGACATCGTCAGACGATCCACCTGCGGATTCAAGCTGCAAATCCCGTTGGACAGACGGTGCGGCAGCATCGGAATGACCCGATCCACCAAATACACGCTGCAGCCGCGATCGTAAGCTTCCTTATCCAGCTCGGAGCGCTCGCGTACGTAATAGCTGACATCGGCAATGTGAACGCCCAGACGGTAGTTCCCGTTCGGCAGACGTTCCACATTCACCGCATCATCGAGATCCTTGGCATCTTCGCCGTCAATCGTCACGATGTTCAGACCGCGCAAATCGCGACGGCCCTGTTGTACGATTTCTTCTTCCGTAATGGCATCGGGCGCTGCATCCGCTTCGGCCAGCACTTCCTCCGGAAAGCCTTCCGGCAGCTGATGCTTGCGGATAATGGACAGAATGTCGACACCCGGATCATCCTTGTGACCCAGAATCTCCACAACTTCACCCTCCGCCGCAGCTCTTCCTTCCGGATAGCTGACCAGCTTCACCACGACCTTCACGCCATCAACGGCTCCGTTAATCGCATGCTTCGGAATAAAAATATCCCGGTTGATCCGCTTATCATCCGGCAGCACGAAGCCATAGGCTTCATGGTTCTGGAATACACCCACGACTTGGGTGACGGCGCGCGTCACGATACGGACCACTTCGCCTTCCATTTTGCCGCCATCGTTCTGTTTGGAACTGATCCGGATAAGCACGATATCTCCATTCATCGCACTCTTCAAGTCATTCGCATGAATGTACACATCCGGGTGCTCGCGATCATCAGGAATCAAGAAGGCAAAACCCTTTGCATGTGCCTGCAGACGTCCGCGCAGCAAATTCATCCGTTCCGGCACGCCATAACGCTGGGTGCTGGTCAGAATGATTTTTCCGGATTGTTCAAGTTCATTCAGCAGCTTCAAGAATTCCCTGAATTCATGAGCATCCTTAATGGCAAAATGCTGCTCCAATTCCTGGTACGTCATCGGTTTGTATGCAGTTTCCCGCATAAAATTCAGTAATATTTCTTCAGTTATCATCATTATCACCTCGGGGAACCTGCAATTTCATCGTTCCGCTATCCATTCTTTACCTTCATATACTCATACCCTAGTATACACGAATTTAATCTCCGGTATCCTTCCGAACACCGCCCTTACCTATGTATTCCAAAATTCAGGCAAATAAAAAACCCCCGCTCTTCCAAGAGTGAAAAAGCGAGGGTAACGTTCATTGTTATTTCAACATAGCAACAACGATGGCCAAAATCATAAATCCTGCTGCAAGACCTACCGTTGTACGCTGCAGTACGAGATCCATACCGCGAGCCTTTGTTTTACCAAAAAGATGTTCCGCACCGCCGGAGATGGCACCGGCAAGACCTGCGCTTTTCCCTTTTTGGAGAAGAACGACAGTAATCAACCCGATGGAGAAAATAACAAGCAACACTTCAAAAAATACAACCATGACTTCCACCTCCTACGTATGTAAACATCTGAATTTATTATCTTAAGAGACATTCTAGATTCTACATGAAAAACAGCATTCTCATTGTACCACAGCTTTATCGACCTGACAAGGGGTAAGGGGGAATCACTTCATAACTCCAACCACGAACATGCCATCTCTGCTTCTTTGCTTTAATCCCATAAAGAAGACCCCGTAGCGGGTGGATCTGGAGCTTTGTTAACCTTTTGGAACCGCCGTATGCGGACCCGCATGTACGGTGGTGTAAGAGGACGGGGGTTAGCGCCCCCTCCTGTCATAAGCTCAATTGACGGGAAGCTACTGACCAATAGTTACTCAAACTACTCACCCACAAAATTTCCAGCTCACCAAAAAAATAAATGGCCTGCCCCTCCAGCGTTGGCAGACCACCTGTTTCATAGCAGCCAAGGCTGCTTTATTTCACTCGGAAGGACCCTGTGCTGATCGCCACAAGTTCGCCCTTCTCGTTCGTAATTCTGCATTCCGTCGTGACCGAACGGTGCGTCTGATGCACGATGCTTGCCGTTACGGTGAGGATTCCTGCTCTGGCTGGCATGACAAAATGCACATTCAAATTGCTCGTCACCGTTGATTCGCCAGGGCGCTCCAGCATGACGGCAATGCCCATGGCGTTATCCATCAATGAGGAGAGTACGCCGCCATGCACGATGCCCGCCATATTCATATGATGAGGCTGGGCATCCAGCGTCACAACAACCGCCTCCGAGCTGGCAGACGCAAGCTTGCAGCCGAGATATCCCCAGAAGGTGGGCTCCGCCGCTTGGGTCATGGCTTCAATGTACGCCTCCCGATCGAATTCCGGCTGTCCGGCCTTCGTCTCCGGATTGGCATTGGTATGATTCATCAGGCCGCCTCCTTTTTTCTTCTGACGTCGTTAGTACTGTATCCATTCCAGCGGGATAACATGAATCGCTTATCGTGCCTACTCCGCTATTCTGCGCATCAGCCCGTTCTGCCTTCCTCTTCCTCCTCCAGCAGCTTGCGGCGCAGCACCTTGCCTACCATTGTCTTCGGCAGCGAATCGCGGAACACGTACTCACGCGGCACTTTATAGGCAGCCAGCTGACTGCGGCAAAACTTCTCGAGGCCCGAAGGGTCCGGAGACGCGCCATCCTTCAGCACAATATAAGCTCTCACGGTTTCGCCGCGGTAATCGTCCTTCGTTCCGACAACAACGGCTTCCTTCACGGATGGATGCTCATACAGCACTTCCTCGATTTCCCGAGGGTATATATTGAAACCGCTTGCAATGATCATGTCTTTCTTGCGGTCAATGATCGTAAAATACCCCTCTTCGTCCATCGTAGCCATATCGCCCGTGAACAGCCAGCCGTTGCGCAATGTATCGAACGTCTCCTCCGGCCGGTTCCAGTACCCTATCATCACCTGCGGTCCTTTCACGATCAGCTCGCCAGGCTCGCCGACCGGCATTTCTTCACCCGTATCGGGATCGACCACCTTGGCATCCGTATCCGGGACAGGTAAGCCGATGGTACCGATTTTGCGCCTTCCCCAGATCGGATTTACATGGGTAACCGGGGAAGCTTCGGTCAAGCCGTAGCCTTCGATCAGCCGCCCTTTGGTCAGCTCCTCGAACTTATCCTGCACCTCGACCGGAAGCCCGGCAGAGCCGCTGACGCAAGCATTGATCGAAGACAGATCATATTCCTTGATCCGTGGGTGATTAATCAGTGCGATATACATGGTCGGCGCGCCCGGGAAGAGCGTCGGCTTCATTTTTTTGATCAGGTTCAGAATCATCGTCACTTCGAATTTCGGAACCAATATCAGCATGCCGGCACGGTAGATCGCCTGGTTAAGCAGCACCGTCAACCCGAATACGTGAAAACAGGGCAAAACCGCTAAATAGCGCTCCTTCCCATCCTCCACCTGAAAGCACCAGTTCGCAGACTGCACAGTATTGGCGATCAGATTCATATGCGTCAGCATGACGCCTTTGGGAACACCGGTCGTGCCGCCGGTATACTGGAGCAGAGCCAAGTCCTTCTCTGCCTTCACGGATTCGCAGATCGGGTCATTCGGCGCACTGGCAAGCAGCTTTTTAAAGGCATGAACGCGGCTTCCATAGTTGACGACCGGAAGGGGACCCTCCTTCTTGGCTTTGATCGGGTAGAGGAGATTCTTGGGGAATGGCAGATAATCCGCCACAGATGTGACGATCATATGCTCCAGTTCCGTCTCCTCGATGACTTTTTCAACGCGGGACACAAACATATCCATCGTGATGATGATCTTAGCTCCGGAATCCTTCATCTGATGTGCAATTTCCCGCTCCATATAGAGCGGGTTGGTCATAACGGCCACGGCTCCTGCGAGCAGCACGCCATAATACGAAATCACTACCTGTGGGCAGTTGGGCAGCATAATCGCTACCCGGTCGCCCTTCTTAATCCCTTTGCTGCGGAGCGCGTTCGCCATACGATAGGACGACTCCAACAGACTCCTATAGTTGATCGTTTTGCCCATGAAATACATGGCCGGCCGATTCGGAAATTTCTGTGCCGACGTCACGAGAAATGATGCCAAATTCTGTTTCGGATAATCAAAAGCGGGGGCTACTTCGGGCGGATAAAACGGCAGCCAAGGCTTTGTATCCATACAAAACCAACCCTTTCCTAAGGAATGCTCCTTCTTTCCTACTCCAAGAAAAATCTCTCTCTTTTCAGGCTACATTCACATCTCTTTCGGTGCCGGATGCTACACCGTGTACCGTTCGTTCTTGACGACACGGGCGGCTATGCTGCGCTTGAGGGCCACCGTATCGACCGGCGTGCAACGCGTCAGTTTTTTGAGCACCGACAGCTGCATGCGCAGCATATCACCGGTTTCCACCGAGGCCAGCGTCTCTTTTGCGAGTGCTTCAATGCGCTGGAACGCCTCGTATGCAAACACCTGCGTCATCTCGATCATGCTGGCTGCCTTTTCCTCCGAGGTGCGTTCGATTTGCTTGCGGGTACGCAGCAGCGCACTCTCGAGGGCATAAATATCAATCATCATATCCGCCAGATTAGACAAGGCCTCCTGCTCTTTCTCCAGCTTCGTCCCGAACTTCTGTACCGCCAAACCGCCTGCGAGGAGGAAAATCTTCTTACTCATGTCCAGGAAGTGCGCTTCCTGCTCCAGTGTGCCTTCAAAGGTTTGACCAGGTACCAGCTGCAGCAGCTCACCCTGGAGACCTTGCGCTTTTTGCAGGAGCGCGATCTCGCCCTTCATGGCCTTCTTCACAAGCGTACCCGGAATCAGGAGCCGGTTAATCTCGTTTGTGCCTTCAAAGATGCGGTTGATGCGGGAGTCCCGATAGATGCGTTCTACTTTATACTCTTGGATATACCCATAGCCCCCGTGAATCTGCACCGCTTCGTCTGCTACGTTATCCAGTCCTTCCGAACAGAACACCTTGTTGATCGAGCATTCAATGGCATAGTCGGAGATCGCGGCAGCCGAGTGGATTCCGGCATCCTCGTTGTTGTAATCGATGTCCTGCATCGCTTCCTCCAGCAGACCTGCCGTACGGTACACCATACTCTCCATCACGAAGGTGGTGATGTTCATCTCGGCCAGCTTCTTGCGCATGAGCGGGAACTGCGAGATGGGCGTATCGAACTGTTTACGGGTGTTAGCATATTTCGCGCTCAGCTCGATGGATTCCTTTGCCGCACCGACGGTGCCAGCTGCCAATTTATACCTTCCGATGTTGAGGATGTTAAAGGCAATCCGGTGGCCTTTGCCGATCTCGCCGAGCAGGTTCTCCTTCGGCACCTTCACATCTTCGAAAAAGAGCGGACGCGTCGACGAGCCCTTGATGCCCATCTTCTTCTCCTCCGGTCCGAGTGTAAAGCCTTCCATCTCCTTCTCTACAATGAACGCGGTGAAGTGCTCTCCGTCAATCTTGGCGTAGACGATAAAGATATCCGCAAATCCGGCGTTAGTTATATATAGCTTCGATCCGTTCAAAATATAATAGTCTCCGTCGTCGGACAGGCGTGCCGTCGTTTTGGCGCCCAGCGCATCCGAGCCGGAGGTCGGCTCCGTCAAGCAATAAGCCGCGATTTTCGCGCCAGTCGACAGATCCGGCAGGTACTTCTGTTTCTGCTCGGTCGTGCCGAAGAACACGATCGGCAGTGTACCGATCCCGACATGAGCCCCGAAGGAAAGCGCGAAGGACGATCCCTTCGCCAAGTTTTCGTTAATAATCGTGGAGCTGACTTTATCCAGACCGATCCCGCCGAACGGCTCCGGCACATCGGCCCCGAGCAGGCCCAGCTCGCCTGCTTTGCGAAGCAGATCTACCGTCATCTCGTAATTGAGCTTCTCCAGCTCTTCATCGTGCGGCACGATTTCCCCATCGATAAAATCACGCACCGTCTCGCCGATCATGCGGTGCTCTTCCGTGAAATCCTCAGGTGTCAGGATGCGCTGCATATCGGGATTATCGATGACAAAGCTGCCGCCTTTGATTTTCGGTTCTTTGGTTTGGTTATCGCTCATGATTGATTTCCCCTTTCGGAATGTGGAATATTGGAGTGCAAGGACTGCCTTCGTGTTGCTAGGTTGCGGGCTGGGCATAGAGGTATAACTCGTGGCTCATTAGTGGCGCTCCGCGTGCGGATTGTACTTCCGATCGCTGTTGAGTTTGGATTTCAAGGAATGGCTCTATAAGTAGAAGAAATCCAAACTCAAAGGCGACCACTTCGTTTCTCCAGTACAATTCCGCCCTCTCCGCTGGGTTGGCGCAAACTTGTTAATCCCCTAAGCTCAAACGCCTGCGACCGGCTGTCATTGCACTCCCCCTGTGGTTGGAATGAGTGGTGCGGTGTCCGGTCCGGGTACGGAACGGACACCGCACTAAGACTACATCTCAGTGTGAATTGGCTAGTCATGCATCTTTAGAAGATCATTGAACTTAGATATCGAAAACCTAGATCTGGTTCATTGAATACATTCAGAAGCATTGTTGAACTAAAATTCCCCGGGAGCTACTAGTTCCTTGAGGACTGATAGCGCGAATCGAACCACGCTGAGCAGTTGCAAGGACTAATGCGGGAATCCCTCCCCAAGCCCCTTTGGGGTATAGAAGGAAATTTCTTCTTGCCACCTTACGCACCTGCGGCGTGCACCTCGAACACCCCCGCGGCGCCCATACCGCCGCCGATACACATGCTCACGACGCCGTAGCCGCCGCCGCGGCGGGCGAGCTCGGAGACGAGGCTGACGGTCAGCTTGGCACCGGTGCAGCCGAGCGGATGGCCGAGCGCAATGGCGCCGCCATTGACGTTGACTTTGCTCTCGTCGATACCCAAAGCGCGAATGATGTGGAGGCATTGCGAAGCGAACGCTTCGTTAATCTCGAACACATCCACTTGATCCAGCTCGATCCCCGCCATGCGCAGCGCCTTCGGGATCGCCTCGACTGGGCCGACGCCCATAATTTCCGGCTCTACGCCTGCCAGGGCAAACGACTTGAAGGTAGCCAACGGGGTAAGGCCCAGCTGCTCCGCTTTCTCGCGGCTCATAACGGCAACCGCCGCCGCGCCGTCACTCGTCTGCGACGCGTTACCCGCGGTAACTGAGCCGCCTAGGGCAAAGGCCGGCTTCAGTTTGCCCAGCACATCCGGAGTCGTGTCCGGCCGAACCCCTTCATCCGTATCGAAGGCGAAGGTTTTGCTGCGCACCTTGCCCTGCTCGTCGGCCGCAGCCAGCGTTACGTTCACAGGTACGATCTCGTCCCGGAACTTGCCTTCCGCGATGGCGGCGGCAGCTTTGCGGTGACTGCTGGCCGCGAAGGCATCCTGCGCTTCACGGGTGATGCCGAAGCGACGAGCCACCTCTTCCGCGGTATGCCCCATGCCGATGTACACTTCTGACATCTCTTCGACAATCGTCGGATGCGGCGCCGGCTTGAAGCCGGTCATCGGCACATGGCTCATGCTCTCGACGCCGCCAGCGACGATCACCTCGGCATGACCGAGCATAATGCGCTCCGCCGCGAAAGCGATCGCCTGAAGTCCCGAGGAACAGAAACGATTGACGGTCAGCGCGGGTACCGTCACGGGATATCCCGCATACAGCGAGATAATCCGCGCGACATTCAGGCCTTGCTCGCCTTCCGGCATCGCGCAGCCGAGGATGATGTCCTCGACGTCCTCTTTTTTCAGGCCCGGCGCACGCTCAATGACGGCTTCCAGTACGGCTTTGCCGAGATCCTCCACGCGCGTCTGGGCAAAACTGCCCTTCTTCGCCTTCCCCACCGGAGTACGGGCAAGGGATACTATGACTGCTTCTCTCATGCCATTCACCTCATCAACTTGAAATGGTTGGATCCAATACCGATATGATTGCGGGCCGCTAATCGGCCGTGAAATGAATTCGTAACGGTGGAACTGATTAAATAGTCGCTATCATCAACTTCGCCAGCATGGAAAACCTGTCACCATGCCACCATGCACTGAATGCACCCTTCGATTTGGCGAATCGAACGTTGCGAATGATAGCTAATTTCTTAGCTGTAAAGCACTCATTGCCCTAATTCCGCAGCGGCTTGCCTTTCGCCAGCATATGCTGCATGCGCTGCTGGGTTTTGGCCTCGCCGAGCAGGCTGAGGAAGGCTTCGCGCTCCAGGTCGAGCAGATGCTGCTCGCTCACCACAGTTCCCGCAGGAACATCGCCGCCCGTCAGGATGTGCGCCAGCTTCTTCGCGATCAACAGATCGTGATCGCTGATATAACCGCTGCGCTTCATGTCGATGGCGCCCATCTGGAGCACGGCCCGGCCGTCACGGCCAACAACGCGGGCTTTGCCCGGCTGCGGCGGAACATAGCCTGCCCGGTCCATCTCTAATACCGCCTGCTTCGCTTCATAAATCCGGTAGTCCTGGTTCATGACCACCGAATCCCCGCTGCGCCCATAACCCATGCGGATCGCTTCATGTCCGCTGGTTGACGCCTTCGCCATCGCCACCATCTCGAAGATTTTGTTGATCTCCGGTTGGAGGTCACTATCCTTGTCGGGATGGCGGTTACTGGTCATGAGCGCCAGCTCCTTGCAACCGCCGCCTGCCGGAATGAGGCCGACCCCCGTCTCCACAAGACCGAAGTAGGTCTCCGCCGAGAAGATGATCCGGTCGGCCGGCAGGCACGCTTCCACGCCGCCGCCAAGTGTCATCCGGTGAGGTGCAGCCACAACCGGCTTCTCCAGCGCTTTCAGCTTCATCATGCTGCCCTGGAACAGACGGATGATGTCATCCACCTCATCCCAGTCGCCGCTCTGCGCTTCCATCAGCATGAGCATCAGGTTGGCGCCGACGCAGAAGTTGCGGCCTTCGTTCGCCAGCACCAGCCCGCGGTAATTCGCCCGAACCTCTTCTACGCTCTGCTGGATCATGACCAGAATATCGGCACCGATTGCATTGTTCGGGGAAGTGAATTCAAGACACGCTACGCCATCCCCAATGTCGATCAGGTTCGCCCCCGTGTTCGAGCGAATGACCCGGTTTTGCGATTTGAGTGCTTGCAGCGAGATCAGCTCAGGCTGAACCTCAACGCCCTTATACTCACCTTTGAAATAATGGAACACCTCGCCGTCCTTCTGCTGATAGAAGGACTTGTTGCCGGCGGCAATCCAATCCTTTACCCAAGCTGGAACCGTCATGCCCTCTGCTTCCATACGCTGCACGGATTCAGGTAGTCCGATCAGATCCCAAGTCTCGAATGGACCGAGCTCCCAGTTGAAGCCCCATTTCATCGCGTTGTCAATGTCCTGAATGGAATCGGCGATTTCTCCCAACTTATCGGCCGCATAGACAAGCACTTGCTTCAATACATTCCAAGCCAGTTCCGAGTAACGGTCCTGCGTACCGAGGAATGCCTTGATCTTTCGCTTGGCTCCCTTCACCGCTTTGGCGGCTTCGATGGAAGCGGAGCTCACTTTGGCGCTCGGATTGTACTCCATCGTGGACAGGTTGAGCGATAGGATTTTGCTGCCTTGATCGCTCTTTACTTTTTTATAAAAGCCCTGGCCGCCCTTCTCACCGATCCAGCCACGGGTGACGAGTTCATTCATGACATCGGGAACCGTGAACACATCCTTCTCGTTCCCTTCCAGAACGGAGTCGTACACATTTCTGGCAACATGGACAAACGTATCGATGCCGACCAGATCCAGCGTACGGAAGGTGGCGCTCTTCGGACGCCCGAGAACAGGACCGGTGGCTGCATCCACTTCCTCCACGGTATAACTGTTCTTCACCATCTCTTGCAATGTGACCAGGAGCCCGTAGGTGCCGATCCGGTTCGAGATAAAATTCGACGTATCCTTCGCAAGCACAACCCCTTTACCAAGGCGCTTCGTGCAAAATTCAACCATAAACTTCGTAATGTCCGGATCGGTATCAAAGCCCGGGATAATCTCCAGCAGCTTCATATGACGCGGCGGATTGAAGAAATGGGTCCCCAGGAAGTGGCTGCGGAATTCCTCGCTGCAGTCCTCGACCATCGCATTAACGGAAATGCCGGAGGTATTCGTGCTGACGATCGCCCCTTCTTTACGCACGCTCTCAATCTGTTTGAAGATGCTTTTCTTGATTTCCAGACGCTCCGTGACCACCTCAATGATCCAGTCCACATCCTTCAGCTGGCTCAGATGATCCTCGGTATTGCCCGGGGTGATCCGGCCCACAAAATCAGCGCTGTACAGCGGAGCCGTGCTGGATTTAGGGAGAGCGGCAATCGCTTTGGAGGCCAGCCTGTTTCGTACCTTTGGATGATCCAGCGACAATCCGGCTTTTTCCTCTTCCGCGGTTAAGGAACTCGGAACGATGTCGAGCAGCAGGCAGGGAATGCCTGCGTTGGCGAGATGGGCGGCGATTCCCGACCCCATGACGCCCGAGCCGATCACGGCGGCTTTGGTTATGTTTCGACTTGCGATACCGGAACCGCTGACGGATTCCTTAGTAATGGTATTACTCATTGCACAACGACCTCCTGTTCATGGATTTCGGATAGACCGAATACGGATAACTCCAGGATTTCTGCGATATCTCGCGTTTTTACGCTTTCTTCCACTTCCTTCAGCTTCGTGCCGTCCTCCAGCATCGTCAGACAGAACGGACAGGCTGAACTGATCATCGTCGGGGATACGGCAAGCGCCTGCTCGGTGCGTGCCAGATTCACGCGCTTGCCCGCGTCTTCCTCCATCCACATCTGCCCGCCGCCGGCCCCACAGCACATCCCGTTCTCGCGATTCCGCTCCATCTCCAGGAGCTCAACGCCAGGAATGGCGCGAAGCACGCTGCGCGGCTGATCGTACACATCGTTATACCGTCCCAGGTAGCAGGAGTCATGATAAGTAATTTTCTCCTGAACCTGATATTTAGGCTGAAGACACCCTTCCTTCACCAGCTGGTCCAGCAGCTCCGTATGATGAATGACCTCGGCTTCAAGCCCAAACTCCGGGTACTCGTTCTTCAAAATATTGAAGGTATGCGGACAAGCTGTAACGATTCGTTTCACATCGTATTTCTGGAATGTCTCGATGTTCTCCGTGCACAGCTGCTGGAACAGAAATTCATTGCCCATGCGGCGCGGCGTATCGCCCGAATTCTTCTCCTCGTTGCCGAGAATGGCGAAGTTGACACCCGCTTCATTCATAAGCCGGACAAAAGCCTTGGTGATTTTGCGGCTGCGATTGTCGTAAGAGCCCATGGAGCCGACAAAGAACAGCACGTCGAAATCCGGGTTTTCCTTCACGGTCGGAATCTTCAGATCCAACGTCCCTTCCGGGTCGACCTCCTTCACCCACTTGCTCCGCTCCGCGCGGCTGATTCCCCAAGCGTTGCCTTGTCGCTCGATGTTTTGCATCGCGCGCTGGCCTTCCTGCGGCACGCTGCCCTCCATTAGAACGAGATGACGCCGAAGATCTACGATTTTGTCAACATGCTCATTCGCAACCGGGCACTGATCCTCGCAGTTGCGACAAGTCGTGCACGCCCAAATCTCTTCTTCCGTCATGACGCCGCCGATCAATTGAATGTCCTTCGGGTCTACGCCCTCGACCTGATGCCAAGAGCGCTTCTGCACGTCCATCGTCGGACCGATATCGGTAATGCCCTCGCCCTTCCAGCCAACAAGCGCCAGATCCGTCGCAGCCATTGTATGGACGCCGGGCGATCCAAACACCGAGGCTGGCATCCACGGTGATTTGGAGGTGAGCGCGGCACCTTTTTCCGTGAGATGATCCCTAAGCTTCACAATCATGTGCATCGGCGACAGCAGCTTGCCTGTATTTGATGCCGGGCATACGTTGGTGCACCTTCCACACTCGACGCAAGCATAGAAATCGAGCATCTGCTTCTGCGTGAAGTCCTCGATTTTGCCTACCCCGAATTCCTCCGCCTCTTCATCCTCCAGATCCAGCTTGCTGAGCTTGCCCGGGGGATCGGTGCGGCGGACCAGAATGTTGATCGGCGCTGTAATGAGGTGAAAATGCTTCGATTGCGGCACATAGATGAGGAAAGACAACAGAATCAACAGGTGCAGCCACCAGAACAGGTAATAACAAACCGTCACCGCCACCGGCGGCATCCAGGCAAACACGGCCGCAATGCTGGATGAGATCGGGGCCATTGCCGACCACGCCAGTCCTTCCATGAGCCGTTCAAAAGCCATCGTCAGCAGCACCGAAGCCATCAGCGTGGTGATGAAAAACACGACAATGCTTGGCTTCCAGCCCCGCTTGAGCCGTTTCAGCTTCTCGCCATAGCGGCGATAGGCCGCATAACCGATAGCGAGCAGGATCAGCGCAACCGTAATCTCCTGCATAAGGATAAAGCCGGCGTGCCCCGGGATCGGCAGGCTGTGGCCGGACAATCCCTTCCAGATGATGTCGAGCGCACCGAACTGTAAAATGATAAATCCGTAAAATACGATAAAGTGCATGATGCCGCTCTTGCGGTCCTTAAAAAGCTTGCTCTGTCCGAATACCTGGATAGCGAATTGGCTCAGGCGTTCCTTCAGGTCCTTCTTCAGATTCGCTGGCTTGCCCAAACGGATATACAGGTACCGGCGATACACTACGGTAGCGAACATGTACACCGCCCAACCGGTGATCAAGACAAAGAGCAGTGCGTTGATTAAGGTTAGAATCATCTCTCTCAGCCCCTTGCGTTAAAAAATCCTTCTTTCTTCTGGTAGTCTGGTGTAGCGTCCCATTTTCCGAAGCTCCTGTCACTCCTTCCTAGCTCTCGTCATATATCCATGTCGGGATAATATATGAAGCGCTTTCATTGTGAGAACAAAAATAGACCTCCACATCGTGCCGTGCCGACCACGCTAAACCGAACTTCATCGTTTCTGGCTGCATCTCTTCATCCGTACAACGCTCTCATCTGTACTTGCCTGCGGATACCCAGTGACTTGTTTCTTCCGGTTGAACTGCCGTCTATTGCTCTGATATGAACGCCTTATTCTGCTGCTCTGATCCATCTGCTTCATCCATTTCGCGCTTCTTCGTAACCCATCGTTGACAACGACATGAACGTATTTTATGATGGATACAAGAAATGAATGAGTATTCATTCATAATTTTAACTGTATTCTAACATCGGGGTGAGCATATGACAAGTAAAAAAAATGAAAAATACCACCTTATTCTCCAGGGCGCCCTAAAAGTATTCGCCGAGAACGGCTACCACCGGTCCCAGGTATCCAAGATCGCCAAAGCTGCTGGCGTGGCTGACGGCACCATCTATTTATACTTTAAGAGAAAGGAGGATATCCTGATCCGCCTGTTTCAGGAAAAGCTTGGCGAGTTGGTCGGCAAATTCCACGAAAGCGTGGAAGGAACCACGGACGCCGTGGAAGCACTGCGGACGGTCTGCAGCATCCATTTCTCGGAGCTGGAGAGCAATCCTGAGCTTGCTTATGTCACGCAGATTGAGCTGCGGCAGAGCGATCTGGAGCTGCGCAAGGAAATCGGCAGCGCATTGAAGCCATATATTGTGCTGATCGAGAATATCCTGGAACAGGGCATCAAAGAACAGAAATTCCGTTCCGATCTGAACGTCAAACTGGTGCGCAACCTGATTTTTGGCGCGATGGATGAAGCGGTAACCTCTTGGCTGATCTCCGGCCGCAAGTATTCTCTGTCCGATCAGGCGGATGAGACGCTTAGCTTTTTCCTGAACGGTGTTTCCAGCGGACAATAAGTCCCGCTGATATTCATATTGAAGGGAGCGTTTAACCGATGAAGATTGTGGTATTGCTTAAACAGACCTTTGACACGGAGGAAAAAATTACGATTGAAAACGGATCGATTGCCGAGGATGGGGTGAAATTCGTAATCAATCCGTATGACGAATATGCGGTGGAAGAAGCCGTGAAGCTTCGGGATGACCACGGCGGCAGCGTGACACTCCTGTCCGTCGGACCGGATCGTACGGCAGAGGCCTTGCGGACTGCGCTGGCCATGGGTGCTGATGATGCCGTGCTGATCTCCGACGAGCGGATTCCCGACGATGAATATGCGGTATCGAAGGTGCTGCATGCGTATTTGTCCAAGGAAAGCCCGGATCTGATCCTTGGCGGCAACTTCTCCGTAGACCGCGGTTCGGGTCAGGTGGCCATTCGCCTGGCAAGCCTTCTCGGTATTTCGCATGCCGGCTCCATTACCAAGCTTACGCTGAACGGTACCACGGCTGAAGTGCATCGGGATGCCGAAGGCGATCTTGAAGTGCTGGAGGTTCAGCTCCCAGCGATCTTCACGGCACAGCAGGGATTGAACGAACCCCGCTATCCATCGCTGCCTGGCATCATGAAGGCTAAGAAAAAGCCATTTCAGACGTTGACACTAGATGATCTCGGGCTATCGGAAGCTGATATCCAGCCGGCAACAAAGCAAAGCGAGCTGTCCCTGCCGCCGGAGCGAAGTGCCGGACGCATTCTAAAGGGCGAGCCTGCAGAAGTGGCACATGAACTGGTATCCTTGCTCCGCACCCAGTCGAAAGTGATCTAATGAACGGGTGTACCCTTTGACACCCGCTATTGAATGCGGTTACAAGGAACCGACAGAGGGCCATGTCATCATTCCTTATGTATTCTGATTGTATGGTTTACGGGATGTCCGTCATGCACGCTTTTCGCTTGATACGTTTCGCGAATCCGGAGCAGCAGCGGTCGGAGGAAATCTCCTGAATTCGCTTAGGTTGCTCAGGCTGGTTAAATCGTCAAACTCTCTTCACTTCAATCTCAAATGGATCCTAGGAGGTTATGATATGAGCAAAACGATATTAGTGTATGCCGAGAACCGGGATGGAAAGCTGCGCCAGGTTGCCCTCGAGACGCTTGGTGCAGCTCGTTTGATTGCTGGTGACGGTGACAGCATCCGCATTCTGGTCGCAGGCTCGAATATTACCGAGGCCGTGTCGGCCCTGAAAGCCTACGGTGCCGACACGATCTATACGGTTGAGCATGATGATCTGGAGAGCTATAATCCCGAAGCTTATATATCGGCCATTGAAGCGGTCATCGGTCAAGCGCAGCCCGATGCCGTCCTCTTCGGACATACGGCCATCGGCCGCGATTTAGCACCGCTTGTCGCCGCTTCCCTAAATGCCGGGCAAATTTCCGACGTAACCGCGATCGAGACTGAAGGTGGAGAAGCGGTGTTCACGCGTCCGCTCTATGCGGGTAAAGCTTTTGAGAAGCGCGTCTTCCAGAACGGACCGTGGGTGGTCACGGTGCGTCCGAACAATATTCCCGCCGCGGAAGCCATCGAAGGTGCGGGCACCAGCATTGAGGACATCGCTTACCCAGCTCCCTCCCTTCGTTCCGTGGTAAAGGACGTCGTTCGCAAAACCACGGGAAAAATCGACCTCTCGGAAGCCAAAATCGTCATTTCCGGCGGTCGCGGCGTGAAGAGTGCGGAAGGCTTCCAGCCGCTGGAGGAGCTCGCGGACCTGCTCGGCGGGGCCGTCGGCGCATCGCGCGGAGCCTGTGATGCCGGCTACTGCGATTACGCGCTCCAGATCGGGCAGACCGGCAAAGTCGTCACGCCCGAGATCTATATTGCCTGCGGCATTAGCGGCGCCATCCAGCATCTGGCCGGCATGAGCCAATCGCGGGTCATTATTGCGATTAACAAAGACCCTGAGGCACCGATCTTCAAGGTAGCCGATTACGGCATCGTCGGCGATCTGTTCGATATCGTCCCGCTGCTGACGGAGGAATTCCGCAAGGTCCTGGTATCGTAAGACTTCTAATGGTTTATCCCACGATACATGTAAAAAAGGCTGCTCCAAAAGGTCCAAGGGACCTGGGGCGGCCTTTTACTTCGTAAGTTTTGCCGTAATAATGCCCCTTCGACTATGAATCATTCCTGGGGGGCAGCCTCGTCAATGGGATGCAAAACAGGGTCTAGCGTATCACCTTTAAGAACCAAACCGCTTCAGCAGCTTCTGCTGATGGGCCGTAAATGCTTCTTCCAGCGAAATGCCATAAAGATCCGCCAACAGTGAAATGTTGCCGAGCACGTCGCCGATCTCCTCCACCAAATCCTGCTTGAGCTGTTCCTTGGATTGAACCTCCTCGTCGGGGCGGTCCCTGCCGATCTCATAAGCGCGGACGGCACGCGCCGTTTCCCCTGTCTCCTCCATCAAAAACCCAACGCGAATAAAGGGGCCGTACTCGGTCCAGCCTCGCTCCCCGTAAAACTGTTTAATCCATTGCTGCGCTTCATTCATATCCATGCTTGTGCTACCTCCGCGATTCCCTGGGATCACTTAACCTTCACTTTTTACATAATTCAAGATCAAACTCATGATAATGCTAACATGTATGCCATAATATAAGTAGGTGCCATCCGATGAGCATTAACAGTATAGTCCATCGATGCCATGACATAAATCACTATATATAGTATAATTACTCAAATGAAATATCAACATCTTGTCAAGGAGTGTGCGAATTGAATTCTATATGTGTATTTGCAGGATCGAACATGGGCGAACACCCAGACTATAAAGCGAAAGCTGCCGAGCTCGGCAGACACATTGCCCACAACCAATATAAGCTTGTATACGGCGGCTCCAAAATCGGATTGATGGGTGAAGTAGCTAACGCCGTTCTGCAGCATGGCGGTGAAGTTATCGGTGTGATGCCGAGCGGACTGTTTAAAGGTGAGATTGTACATACCGAGCTGACCCAGCTCATTGAAGTAGCGGATATGCATGAGCGCAAAGCGACGATGGCGAAGCTGTCCGATGGGTTTATCGCCATGCCGGGCGGTTTTGGAACCTTTGAGGAATTGTTCGAAGTATTGTGCTGGTCGCAAATTGGAATTCATCAGAAACCGATCGGGCTGCTCAATGTCCGGGAGTATTATGAACCGTTCATGAAGCTGATTCAGTACAGTATCACGGAAGGTTTCTCCAATGCCTCCCACTTAAACCTGATCAACCTCTCCGATGACCCGCTCAAGCTGCTCGAGCTCATGGATAGCTATACACCTCCGACGCTGGACTTGAAGTGGAAGGACCTAGATTAAGGGACGTTTACGGAGAATAGCGATCATTCCCCTACATTCAGGGGAAGCATTCTACTCACAAGTAGGTTGATGCGTATTTATGCCCTTCTCCACCGATCGACCGTATCCCGTAACGAAAGGCACCGGACCCCCGGTGCCTTTTTTGTTTTGCAATATTGACGAGTATTACACAAACCCGCCGTTCACGCGGATCGTTTGACCTGTGATCCATTTCGATTCTTCGCCGGCCAGAAAAAGGACGGCCCCTGCGACATCGTCCGGTTCCCCCAGACGTCCGAAAGCATTCGTGCTTGCGATTCCCGCGATCTGTTCCTCCGATTTGCCAACCGTGAAGAGCTCCGTATTAATCGGTCCGGGCGCCACAGCGTTAATTCTAATTCCTTTGGGTCCGAATTCTTTAGCCAACTGACGCGTAAACTGCTCTACAGCGCCCTTCGTGCCAGCATATACGCTGTACGCCGGGAACATTTGCCCAACTACAGACGTCGAGAAATTGATGATGCGCCCGCCCGAATTCATATGATGAAAAGCCTGCTGGATCGCAAAATAAGTCCCCTTCACATTAATCGCAAACTGCTGATCGAAATCTTCCTCCGTCATGGCCGCAATCGGCTTGGTTGTCATGATGCCGGCATTGTTCACGAGAATATCGATTCCGCCATAAGCCTCGATTGTTTCACTAAACAAACGTTCAATTGCTGCTACCTGACTTATATCGGCTTGAATGGCCCGGGCTTCGCTGCCGCCTTGCTTAATGGCGCTCACCACTTCCTCAGCTTTAGCGGGGCTGCTCGCATAGTTTATAACCACCTTAGCCCCGTTTTCCGCAAGCCTCTCCGCAATTTCACGCCCGATGCCTCTTGATGCTCCCGTTACGATAGCTACCTTGCCCGATAAACTCTTTGTCATGATACAACCTCCCGCATAGGAATTAGGTGCACGAATATCTCATCAGATGGATCCTCTGATCTGTACGTCTTTTTTGTAATTTGATTATATGTCTCTCCATAACAAATTACAAGTGACAATTTTATATTTTTGTCATTTGTAATTGAATGAGAACAAAAAAGACGCTATCCCATGCGAGTATCGCCAAGAATAGCATCTTTTTAACGTAGGTGGTGATCTCACCGCGCTAGCTCCCGCGGTGCTTTGCGGTATCGCATAACGGCGGCCTCGATCACTGCTTAGTTCCCGCTTACTATTATTCTCGCCTGTTTACTGTTTTGTGATTCCAGATAACAATAGCGCCCACACCGAGTCAAAATCGGCTTCAATCTCCTTCGAGGTCCACTGAGAGGCATGCGCCGGATGGTGAAACAGGGACGTTGCCATGAAAAAAGCTTTTGCCACCGACTCCGACTGGCCCGGCTTAAATTCACCGGTAAACATCCCTTGATCGATGATCTGGGCAATCTGTCCGATTAACAGCCTCACATGCGTATCAATCACCTTGACGGCGTCCAGCGTCACGGTCGTATACATGGCAAACATCTCGGGATCCTCAAGGACATAAGCCCGTTTGGCCCGGATGAGGGTATCCGTCCATAACCGCAAGCGATCGGCGGCGCTGCCTTCCGTTCCGTCTGCAATCTTCTGTAACGGATCCGCAATCCGCTGCAGCCATCGTTCCGTTACGGCTTCTCTCAGAGCGGCCTTGCTGGGAAAATGCCGGTATAGAGATCCATGGCTCACTTGAAGCGCCTTGGCAACATCGACAACCGAGGTCTTGTCAGGGCCATAGCGCCGAAGCGTCTGCTCGGCAGCGTCCAATATGGCTTCTTTCGTTAATGGTTGATCATGTGACATAGGTTCAATGAGCATAGAGACCTTGGATTTTCCACCCAACTGCC
This sequence comes from Paenibacillus sp. FSL F4-0100, assembly GCF_037993005.1. Classification (NCBI taxonomy): domain Bacteria; kingdom Bacillati; phylum Bacillota; class Bacilli; order Caryophanales; family Paenibacillaceae; genus Paenibacillus; species Paenibacillus sp. FSL F4-0100. The sequence continues at coordinate 304,269 of NZ_CP150303.1, read as the reverse complement.
CATCTTTACGCCCCCTCTCTGTTGAACACATTATAACAAACCATCATTCAATATCAATATTGAACTTTTGTTATTTGTTATAACTGGAATTCCCCGCTTCATACCCTTGATTACACCCCCTCATGGATTGTTATAATAGCTTCATTAATCCGGATTTAACCTAAATAACATGAAGAAAGCGAGTGCTGTCCATGGCTAAGCTGGACTATCTGTTATCCATACTATGGCTGCTTCGATCCCATAAAAAAATGACAGCCGAGCAATTAGCGGAGAGACTTGAGTTAAGTGTCCGAACGGTCTACCGATATATCGACACACTGGGTATGAGCGGAGTCCCCATCATATCCGAATCGGGGCATGGCGGGGGATTCAGGCTGCCCGACTCTTTTTTAAGCGTGCCGCTGTTCTTCGAACTAACCGAGCTTAAAGCCATGGAACATAGTGTGCTTCTTGCCCGGCAAGCGGACTATCCGTTTACGGATGCTCTTGAAAAAGCACAAACTAAAATTGAACACCGTCTTCAGGAATCCCAATTGGAAGACTTGAGGCGTCATGTCGGCAGCATCCATATCCCCTCGCCATCCCAGAGTGCCTTGCTTCACCCTATGTTGCGCGAGTTAGAGCAAGCCATTGCCAGTCGGGAAACCCTGATCCTTCAATATGCGAAGTCCTTCAGCGGCTCCGCGGAGGAGCGCCACATTGATCCCTATGGGCTGATCTACCGGCTCGGCAAATGGTATTTGATTGCCTATTGCCATCAACGGGAAGCCCTCCGTGTATTCCGGGTAGACCGGATGAACAGCCTGTCCTATTCAGGCCGCACGTTTGAAATGCCGGAGCATTTCTCGGTACATGACTACATGAGCCGTATTCATGAGTATCAGGATCAGAATACGAAGGAGAACGAAACGACGTTGGTAACCGTTCGCCTTCAAGGGCTCACCGAGGTCCTGGACGCGATATGCAACCAGTGGTTCTTGCAGCCTTATCTTGTCACAAGAAGAACTGACGACGAGGCCGAATTCCGTATGCATCCGGATTGGATGCTGCAATACATGCCTTATCTGCTGCTTTCTTATGGCAGAGGAATTAATGTACTTGAGCCTCAGCAGCTGCGAACCATTCTTTCCGAGACAGCCCGAGACCTGGCCGCATATTACGAGGGATGATCCTTCGATAACTTCAGATAACTTCACTGACTCCTATGCAGTCAGTGAAGTTGGTTTATGATAGCCGTAAATCATGACCAAAAAGGAGAGATTTACGTATGACGCTTCCTAAACTCGATCTAGCCAAAAGCGATAAAACCTATTACACAGCCGGGAACACCCCTGAGCTTGTGCAGTTCGACCCCTTGCTCTATCTGTCATTCGAAGGTCAAGGTGCGCCCGAAAGCTCTCTTTTCGAGGATGCTACCGAGGCGCTTTATACCGTTGCCTATGGCGTTAAGGGACATTGCAAGGCGGAAATTCAGGATTTTACCGTTCCTAAACTTGAAGGACAATGGTGGGTTAACTCGGATCGGTACGGTTTGGAGGTTCCGAAAGAGGAATGGCATTGGAAGCTGCTTATTCGGATGCCGGCGTTCGTCACCCCGGAGATCGTAAGTTCCGCGCGGGACAAAGCCTTCTCCAAGAAAAATCATCTGGAACCCATTCAACAAGTGATATTGGAAACGATCCATGAGGGACTATGCGTCCAAATCATGCATATCGGCCCCTACAGCACGGAGCCTGATACGTTGGCGAAAATGTATGCCTACATGGAACAGCATCATTACGTCCAGGACGGGCTGCATCATGAGATTTATTTGTCCGATCCACGAAAAGCCGCCGCCGCCTCCATGAAAACCATTCTCCGTGCTCCTGTAAGACAGGAGAACTAGAACTAATAGAGAATTAGAGCGCACGTCCACTCTGCAAAAACCATCCCAACCAAAAGAGGGAGCTTAGCTGATTGCCGGCTCCCTCCCTTATTTTACATACATTCTATATCTTAATTTTATCCGTCTGTCTGTCTATCTCTTACGAATGCTTAGCAGCGAATTGCCGTTCTTCATAAACTCATAAGGCACAGTGACTTCCGCTACCCGAAAGCCTTCTGCCTCCAGCTCATGAATCAAGCGGTCCAAATGGCCGTAACGACTCCCCGATAAATCGGTCAACGGGAAGATGCGCACCTCTTCCGAGGCCACTCGCAGCAGCTCCCGAATCGTCTGGACATGAAAGTCATAATCCAATCGGTCACTGTACATAAACAGAAAATGGGCGGACAGCACCAGGTGAAACTGTTCGTTAGCAAAAGGCAGCTCCGGCAGTACTGCAGCGACATAGCGATCCGGAAACTCCCTCATATCCTGGACACAGTCACGGAGCGCTTGCTGGCGATGCCGACGAAGCCCCTTTACATCTCCGTAATAGTCCCAAACATAATTACTCTTCGCCTGTTCCATCGTTTCCATCGCATGCCCGATATCCTGCAGTCCCTTGGCCTCCAGGTCATCCGGCTTGTGATCATAGGCAATATCACTGGCCGTGATATCGAGACCATGCTTCGAACCGTGAGCGGTGAACGAACACGCTCCGGAGGGGCAATCCAATATGCTTTTGCCGGTAAGCTCTGACATTTCCAAATCAAACATAAACGTGTACTCTTCAAACGTGCGGCCAATAAATACAACCCGGTCCAATTCCTGTTTGGTCTTGCCTTGACTCTGCTCAGCTCTACTCATCTCTTCTCACCTCAGCTATTTATTGTGAGTGTGGGTGCGACAACTACTCCCCACATCCGCACGTATATATTACCATATGGTGGAATGCCCGATAACCCTTATATTTATTCACAGAATCCCAAACTCCACTCTGCTTTCAACCGTTCTATTTATATTATAATATGGACAACTAACTTATTTCGGAAGGGGCTTTTCTTATGTTACCTTATCCTGCGGCTACGACCAGAGAAGAGAAAATGAACATCATTCATCAAATCAAAGACAGGCTGCTTCAATTGCACGGCGATGACATTCTGGCCATTGGCCTGTACGGCTCGATCGCGCAAGGGATTGATGGCCCTTACTCCGACATTGAACTTCAAGTTGTTACACAGGACGGAGTCTCGCTGACCGGACACGAATTCATATACCCCCCTTTCAAAATCGAAATCGGCATGGAACAAAAACAGGACATACTGAAGGCTGCCGCGTCTGTGGACGACTCATGGGCGATTACAGCCGGCGCTTATGTCCATCTACAGGAAATCTATGATCCGGCGAACCTGCTCGCTGAGATTCGGAAGCTGCCCCTCCAGGTTTCAGAGGAAGCCATCAAAGAAACGATGCGGGGATTCATGATCTGGGAACCCTACGAAACGATGGGCAAAATACGAAACAACGTCCAATCCGGTAACTTTAGCTACCTCCCGCTTGGCGCCAAGGATCTGACCTGGCAGACGGCCAAGCTGATTGGACTTGCCAACCGAACATTTTACAATACAAGAGCCAAGACATTGGAGGAATCACTGTCCCTGAAATCCAGGCCTTCCGGATACGATGAACTGGCGCAATTGGTCATGCGAGGTCAGCTTCTCCAGATCGATCATGTATATGAGCTTTGTGAACAGCTCTGGACCGGACTGAACGCATGGTATGAAAAAATGAATATTGAATATAAATCTAAAGAGCTTCCATTCTGATGGAGGCTCTTGCTTTGTGTTATGCATGAAAAGCTGATCATTCTCAATCTTATGTTGACACATGTCATATTCTGGAACTACGCTGTGTAAGAGCACGTTTCTTACATACGATGAAAGATCGCTTTACGAAACGCCTGAATGATCATAAAAGGAAGTGAGTATTTATCATGCAAATTCAATTGAGTAGACCGCCGGATTACAAACCTCCTTATTGGCTGCCGCTTACAACCATCCTCACTGCTATACTCTTTATCTCTCTCATGCTGTGGTTCGAGAAGCCGCCGCAGGCCAGCAGCATCGATGCACCCGCAACCGAATTCTCTGCCGAACGCGCGATGGCGCATGTCGAGCAGATCGCACAGCAGCCCCATCCGATGGGTTCGCCTGCCAATGCGGAAGTCAGAGCTTACTTGGTGGAACAGATGGAGCAACTCGGCTTGAACCCGGACGTTCAAGAATTTAATGACCGCCTGACAACCAAGCACATCGACACCGACACTCAGCTAACGAACATTCTGGGCGTCATTAAGGGCACCGGATCGGGCAAACCGCTCCTGCTTATGTCCCATTATGACTCGGTCCCTACCGGACCCGGAGCGAATGATGCTTCGGTAAGCGTAGCTTCATTGCTGGAGACGGCAAGAGCGATCCAGGCCGGGCCTCCACCGCAGAATGACATATGGATTCTGCTGACAGACGGGGAGGAGAAAGGCCTGCTGGGGGCTGAAGTGTTCTTCCGTGACCCACAGCATCGTGAGATTGGCATGATTGCGAATTTTGAAGCCCGAGGATCAAAAGGCTCCTCCCTCATGTTCCAGACCAGCGACAGCAATAGTCGGATCATTGAAGAATACGCCAAGGCCGTATCCAATCCAGTCAGCAACTCGCTCTTGGTGGACCTCTACAAACAACTGCCGAACGATACCGATCTGACGGTGGCGCTTGAGCATGGTCTCCCGGGACTAAACTTTGCCTATGGCGATGGGTGGGTAGCCTATCATACCCCGATGGACAACACGGAGAACGTCTCCCTTGAAACCATGCAGCATCAAGGCGAGAATGCACTCGCCATGGCAAATCATTTTGGCAATCTCGACTTGACTGACCTGGCTTCAACAGACGACCGTATTTACTTCAATCTATTTGGCCTGCTGGTTCATTACCCTGCAAAATGGGCGGTCCCGATCACCGTGGTGTTCGCGGCGATATGGCTGGCTTTCGCGGTATTGTTTGCCCGCATCTCTAGACTCTCCCTAAAGGGAAGTTTGATCAGCTTGCTAACCCCGATTCTGGCCGTCGTGCTCTCGGCAGCGCTAAGCTTTGGCTTGTGGTCGCTGGTTGATACGTTGTGGGCCGGCAAAATGACGCAGCCCACAGGCGCAACCTATGATTCGTTTCTGTACAGTGTCAGCTTTATACTGGTAACCTTCATCATTCATGTTGCGCTCACCCGCTGGATCGTGCGGAAAGTGAATGAATTGGAGATGCTGCTGGCGGGCGCATTCCTGTTCCTGCTGCTGCTTGTTGGTTCAACCTGGTTCCTGCCGGGCGCAAGCTATTTATTTGCGATTCCGCTGCTGGTCCTGTTCGCGGCATTGACATGGGCGGCATTTACCCGGGACCCGATCGAATCTTTAAACCATCCGGCTGTTGTACTGGGAACGTCCCTTATCCCTGTTCTGATGTTCACTTCGGTCTTTCATATTGTGTTCCTTATGCTGCCGCCAGGGATTCACCTATTCAGCGTCGTACTGATCGGGCTGATACTTGCCATGATGTCCCCGGCTGTACGAATGCTCGCATATGCCTGGAAATGGGTACTGCCGGCTGCCTTCATCGCCGTCGTCGTTCTGCTCGCCATCGGCTGGATCCAGGCCGATCCTGGACCGGATCGACCGATTTACGAGATGCGATAATCATTGCAGGCACCCTGCCTGCTGCTCAATGCTTGAGGGTGTGACACCCGATAAATGCACCGTTATGTCCATGCGAAACAAGCAAACGCGCGAACTGCGTTTGCTTGTTTTTTGATGTGATATTGGATTGGTTTCGCCGCCGTTACTTCACGATATCTTGCCAATGCGGGGGGAGCTCATACGTCTCCATATGTTTGTATTCAACCAGCTTGACCATACCGCCGGGAATCGTCGGAGCCACCTCAAACACAAGCCGGTCCTTTCCCACCGTAATATGGGGACCGACCGTCGGGCTGGCCTCAAGCGTAATGATGAAATGAAAACCGCGAAATCCGTTCACCCTCTTCACTCCGGTCACATCCACAAAGTAGGGATAGACAAGCGGCTGCTCCTTCAACGTATGGATATAATGCCCGCGAAACGCTTTATCGATATGAGGAAGCAGAAATAGCATCAGCATATCCTGATATTGCAGCTGTGCACTATCCTTCTTCGGTGAAGAATAGGCCCCCTCGGCATAGGACGGCAGCGGTAAACCGATAACCGTAACGACGGCAAGAATTAGACTGATGAAGCGTTTGTGCATATTTCTTTCTCGCCTCCTGCTGCAGCTCTTTATTTATAGACTACCCTAACCGATAGGGTTGATGTAACACCCACGAAACGAGCGTGATCCGCGACATAGATTAATCAGGGTACGTGCGATATGATAGGTGGAAGGAACGATATCGTATCGACATATGCCTTCCTTATCACCTTCATTCATCGTGTTCCATGGATACGGGGAGGATATACATCAACATGAAAAAAAGGATTATGATCATGTCAACAGCTATCATCGCACTACTAGCTATCATTATTGTTTCAGCAAGCTTCTACTTCTATAACGTCGCTATTGCCCGCGCCGACAAGGGCTTTCTGAATGGCAACCCCGACCTGGAAGCCAACTCGAATATCGACAATCCCTTTGCGGACAGCAAGGATTGGTGGGCCCAGCAGAGCTTCGAGGAATGGAACCTTACTTCAGACGACGGTCTGAAGCTGCATGCTTATTTTTTACCTGCCAAAGTATCGACGGATAAAACCGTCATCATTGCCCACGGCTACTCCGGTCATTCGGAGCAGATGAGCGGATTCGCCCAAATGTACCATGAGGACCTGGGTTACAACGTCCTTCTTCCCGACGCGCGAGGGCACGGACGAAGCGAAGGCGATTACATCGGCTTCGGCTGGCCGGAGCGCAAGGATTATCTGAAATGGATTGATCAAGTCATCGGGCATACAGGCGAAGATGCTCAAGTCGTCCTTCATGGCGTATCCATGGGCGGTGCAACGGTTATGATGACCAGCGGCGAAGCGCTTCCTCCCCAGGTAAAAGCCATTGTCGAGGACTGCGGGTATACCTCGGTCACGGATGAGTTGACCTATCAGCTGAAGCGCATGTATAAGCTTCCGTCCTTCCCGCTGCTTCAATCCACAAGCCTGTTGACCAAGATCCGCGCTGGATACTCCTTCGGTGAAGCATCCGCCCTGGAGCAGGTCAAGAAGTCCAAGACCCCGATGCTGTTCATTCATGGCGGCGGCGATTTGTTCGTACCTACCGAGATGGTGTATGAGCTGTACGAGAATGGTCCGGAGCAAAAGAAGTTGTTCATCGTCCCCGAAGCAGGTCACGGCATGGCGCGCCAGTTCGACCCCGAGGGATATGACCGCGAAGTAACAGAGTTTATTGGCACGTACGTGCAATAAAGGAAATGAAGAAAAAGAGCAGCCCAAGTGGACTGCTCTTTTTGGTGCGAGGTGAGGGGGAAGCCTATAACGCTGCTTCCTTTCCTTTCAGGCGCTCGGGTTGCCTGTTCAATTTGCGCATCTATTTGCGTGATTTTTACTTCATCCGCGTATCGAAAGACCTGAATCGTTCCTAGCGCTGAATCCCCGGTCTTTGTCCCTCAGCCAGCATGTCGTTAATTCTCTCGATTAACTGCGGCAGCTCGTCCATCGTTCGAATCGTAAAGTCAGCCCCATGCTGGATAAATGTCTGTTCGGTTTTCGAGATCGCAGCTTCCCGGTCTGATTCTGGCAGGGCATGATACTCTTCTGAACTCAGGCCCATTTCCGAGCTGCCGATGACAATGCCAACCGACCATACGCCTGCGTTCACGCCTTCCTTTACGTCCGAGACGGTATCCCCCACCTTAACGACCTTCCAGGAAGCCGATAACCGGAGAGACTCCATATTCCGATAAATCATGTACGGATAAGGTCTTCCTTGGGAATTCGTGTCATCCGGCGTGAAATAGACATCCGGGCTGTAGCCCTTTTGCCGGGCATTTGCCACCACGACCTCCATCATGCTGCTCGTATAACCTGTCGTAGAACCAATCTTCAAGCCTTGACCCTTCAATACTTCAACCGTCTCAATAACACCCGGAATCGGGTCCGTGTACTCGGATAAAGAAGCCATCAACGCCGGCTCGAATTCTGCATACAGCCGTTCCACGTCCTGCTCATCGAAGGCTCTTCCGTACTTCGCTTCCCATAGCGCCGACACTCTCGGCATGGATAGCATGGCACGAATATGATCGATCTTCAGCATCCCCATCGGTGCTCTTGCTTCAGCCATCGTCACTTCAATGCCCGCATTCTTAAAAATATCGACAAACACGTTCACCGGTGCAAAGCATCCAAAATCCACAGCCGTTCCGGCCCAGTCCAATATAACGCCTTCGATTCGGTTCATTGTGCCATCACTCCCCTATACTCTTCGATGATATGACATAATTGCTCGATATCCTGCTCATAGATTTCTCCGATATTCCCAATTCGGAAGGTATCCACGTCGGTCAGCTTGCCCGGATATATCACATAGCCTCTTTCTTTAATATAAGCGTAAAAGTGTTCGAAGCTAAACCCTTCACTCGGGAATAAGAATGTCGTGATGATCGGAGATTGCTTGTCATCGGTAATATAAGACTGGATGCCGATCTGCGCCAATCTCTCACGCAGCAGGCGATTGTTATTCTGGTAACGGCTGAATCTCGCCGATACACCGCCTTCTTCGTTCAGCTCATCCAACGCTTTGGAGAAGGCAGCCACGACATGGGTCGGCGAAGTATATCGCCATTTTCCGTCCTGATCCATGCCTTTCCACTGATCATACAAATCGAGCGCCAAGCTGCGCGCAATCCCTTCGCAGGCTGCAAGCTTGTCCAGCTTGGCGATGACGAATCCAAAACCCGGAACGCCCTGGATGCATTTATTCGCACTGCTGATGAGATAATCGATGCCAAGTCCCTGAACATCGATTTCCATGCCGCCAAAGCTGCTCATCGCATCGATAATGAGGGTCTTTCCATATTCTCTGGACAACGTCGAGACCATCTCCAGCGGATTCAGAATCCCGGTTGTCGTCTCGCAATGTACCATTGCGATATGCGTAATACGCACATCCTTATGCAGTATGGCTCGCAGTTCATCCTCGCTTGGGTGTTCATCGTAATTCACTTGGTACTCCTCATAATTCAATCCGATATACTTTGCCATTTTGACGATCCGCTCACCATAGGCGCCATTCGTTACAATCAGCACTCTATCGTCATTCGATATGGTGGATGTCATCACCGCTTCGACGGCAAACGTTCCACTTCCCTGCATCAGTACCGCTGTGTATTGTGCCGCATCCGCCCCGGCGAGTGCCAGGAGCTGCGATCTGATTTTTTGCGTAATCGATTTATACTCATTATCCCATGTACAGCGGTCAAAGAGCATCTCCTCTTTCACCGTCTTGGTTGTCGTCAAAGGTCCTGGTGTCAAAAGCTTATAGGTATTCATTTCGCATCGCTCCTATGCTGGCTTATTCTTTAGATCCATTGAAGAATTGCTGATGCTTTTCCAGCAGCTCCACCGTCAGCGGCTTCTCGAAGGTCATCGAGTACGCAGGTTTGTTGACTTCATCCACGGTCTCCCCTTCATATAGGGCCACCGGATAGTTCACGATCAGGTCTTTTCTGGCATCCTTCACGATAGTCTCGGCCATTTTCATCGCTAAATCCGTTGTGGCATTCTTCTTGTCCACCACCGCAACCGACTCGGTCAGCGAGAAGTTTCCTTCGACCGGATCCACGTAATCTATCGGTGCACCGTCAGCTTTGGCGGCTACCGCCTGATGGCGGAGTCCGAAGCCCGCAGCCACTTCTCCAGCCTGCACTTTCTTGATCGGACCGGAACCCGAGCTCTCCAGATGCGGTCCCACATTAGCGATCAGGTCATGGAGCACCTTACGTCCCGCATCTTCGCCGTATTGGTTGATAATCGCCTGAACCAGCAGCCAACCGGTGGAGGAATCCATAATATTCGGAATCGATACGAGTCCGCTGAATTCCGGTTTGGTCAGGTCCGTGATGGAGGTTGGCATTGGCAAGCCTTTGTCTTTCAGCACTTGTGTATTCACGAAGATAGAGCCGGTATTCGCCAGAATCGGCGTGTAGTATTTCGGATAAGTTCCGACAGCACCTGCGTCAAAAGCCAAATCCTTAAACATGGAGTGCTTGGTCTGCGAGCTTTCGATAAAGTACGAGCTCATCGTGATGAGATCAGCCTCGATTTTGTTCCCTTCAGCCATCAGTTTGCCGCCAAGTTCGGATGTACCCAGGGATTGCACGAGATACTGTCCTTCGTATCCGGCATTCTTCAACGATGTTTCCATTGCGGCGACGGCCTCTTCATCCCCGTTGGTGTAGATGACCACCTTCTTCGCTTCCCCCGCGCTTCCGCTGCCGCAAGCGGCCAGAGCCAACACCATGCTGATTGCGATCAATGACAGCAGCATTCCCTTAAGCGTCTTCATCATGATTAACTCCACTCCTTGAATTTTTTATTTAATAATGATGTAAAAAATGAATTAGCCTGCGCATTCCACGTCAGAATGGCTGGTGGCGATTTAGAGCAAGGAGCTCCTCACTTCAAGTGTCAATACCCAGCGGAGAGGACGGAATCGTATTGGAGAAGCGAATGCGTTCGCCTTTGTATTCGGATTTCTACCGCTTAGTCATCTCAATCCGAGAAATCCGAAGACAACAGCGATCGGAAATACGATCCGGCATCGCAGCGGACATGAACGTAATGGGGCAGCTTTACCGCTGCGCCGTTCTCCTCTGTAATGCGTCGCAAACCAGCTTGATGATCAGATTCGTGAAGAAGATCAGCATCGACAGCACGAAAATCTCATTAAACTTGGCGAAATGCTGCAGCTCTTTGATCTTGCTGGCTACGAGCGACGTCTGGGCGGATACAAGAAAGATAATGCCGCTGATCGTCACCATGGCGTTGATGAAATAGTAGCTGAACATCTCAATGACGGTTGAAGCCGAGTTTGGCAGGATCACCCGATAAACGGTCTTGAACCAGCTGTCACCGAGCAGTTCCCCCGTGGTTTCCCAAGAAGGATTCATCTTGGACAGGGAGTTCTTGGCCATCAGATACGGCGTCGTAAAGAAATGAACAATATTGCACAGAACGATAATAATGAAGGTTCCTTTCAGACTGCTTCCATTAAAGAAGAGCAGGTAGGATATCCCCAGCACCATGCCAGGCACCGTATTCGTGATCATCGATACCATATCCACCGTGAATCGGGCTTTTAACGACGTGCGCACATTGAGCAGTGCTGATCCATACGCCATCAAGGTACCGAACAGCGCCGTCAAGAAGGTGACCCAGAGGGAGTTTCGGTATACCCCTGTTAAATCACTCGATTGAAACACGTCCCGTACATGCTTAAGCGTAAACGTCATGTCATAGGGGTAACTGCTCAGCCATGGTGCAATGAACATCACGGCAAAAATGGAAAGCATTCCAAGCACGATGACCGATGACATTATGCCGAAGGCGATATCCCGCACGCGCTGCCGCGGCAGCTCGATATCCGACAGCTTGTCATAGTGGAAATTCCATTTTTCCAAGCAATTCAGCAGCCAGATGCCGAACACGGCGGGGATCAGCATCATGACCGCAATGACAGCGCCTTGGTTGAAGTCCGGAATGGAGCCCAGCATCACCTGATACAGCTGCGTTGCCACGACCGGATAGGTCCCGCCAACCGAAGCCGGAATCCCAAAATCCGTAAAGCTTAAGATAAAGGAAAGCACAAAGGCTCCGCCAAGCGCTCCGGCTAGGGGGCGCAAAATCGTATTCAGGAAACTTCTCAACGTTCCGTCACCCATTAACTTGGAGACGATGATGAATTTTTTATCAATATATTTAAACGCGTTATGGATCAACAGGAATACTGGAGGCAGCGTGTAAATGACGTAGCCTATGAGCAGACCGTTCCATCCGTAGATTTCAAACAAGTTGCGCCCGGCAAGCCGGGTGATCAACCCCTGATTACCGAACGAATACATAATGGCGAACCCATATGTAATGGTCGGGAGCAGCATGGGGATGATGATGACGGTTTTCAGCAGGCCTTTGACGGGCCGATATATTTTGGTGCAATGAATGGAATACGCGAGTATAAACCCCAGGACAGTTGTGATTACCGCCGTGATGCCCGATATCTTCACACTGTTGCCAATCGCTGCGATGAATTCCCGATTCGACCCTATGGATACATAATGCCCGAGGGTAAACCCCTGATCGGATTCGAAGGAACGGACCAGCAAGATGAGCAGCGGCAAGAACAGAAACACGGCGAACAATAACAGGATGACGGTAAAGATGATCCGCATTTCCGGTTTCACGTTATGCATACTGCTCACCGAACAGATTGTAGATGTTCTGCCTTTTGATGTGCAGCTGCTTGATAATAAACTGCTTCACAAAATCATTGCTCGGATGATGGACAATCTCCTGGGGTGTGCCGAATTGGGCGATCTGCCCCTGATGGATAATCAGGATTTTGTCCGAGAGCGTCAGCGCCTCCTCCGGGTCGTGCGTCACAATGATCGTGGTCAGTTTAAACTCTCTGGCAATCGATTGAATCCGCTGCTTGATCGACTCCTTGATCACGCCGTCCAGCGCGCTAAGCGGCTCATCGAGCAGCAGGATTTTCGGTTTCGTGACCAGCGTTCTGGCCAGGGCCACTCTCTGCTTCTGCCCTCCTGACAGTTCGCCGATCCGCTTGTTCACATGAGGCTGAAGCTCCAGAAAGTCGATATATTCCTGTAACTCCTGCTGACTCACGCTCCCCTTCTTGTTGCGCAGGCCGTATACGATATTGTCGTAGGCATTCAGATTGGGAAATAAGGCATAGTCCTGAAAAACGATATTAAACCCGCGCTTCTTCATCGGTACGTTGCTCAGATCTTGGTCATGGAACACGATTTTTCCCTGATCCATCCGGGTGAGTCCCAAAATAATATTCAGTAATGTGGTCTTCCCGCTGCCGCTCGGACCGAGCAGTGACACGATTTCGCCCGAACCGATTTCTACGTTGATGTCATCCAAAACCACTTTATCGTCGAATTGTTTGCTAATCTGCTCTAGCTTCAGCAAACGGCTCACCTCCTTTAAACACATCCTCAGTATAGAAACCATATGTAAATAAGAATCATGGAAACTGTTAAATGTAAGTAAATTATGCATATATCATTCATACATCAATACCAACTATTGACCATATTGATCCATAATTGATGCCCAACTTAGGAATAATATAGGTAAATCTATTGAACATGGCCAGGCGAATCGGTAAACTAGACATGAATACAGGCATCAACTACTAATGCAGATTGAATGGGTGAGCGAATGTTTCCACTGGAGAGGCAGAAGAAAATACTTGAGCTGCTAACGATTCGAAAAGTATTGAAGATCACGGAGCTAACGGAAGAGCTGAACGTCTCTGTAGACACGCTGCGCCGGGATTTGAACACCCTGACCAAGCAGGGGCGGATCGAGAAGATATATGGCGGGGTTAAACTCGTGGAGTCCCGGTTCGGCGAATCCTCCATGGACGAGCGCATGGTCAGCCAGTTGGAAGAGAAGGATCGGATCGCCCGCAAATGCAGCGAATTCATTCATGACGGCGATTGCATCTATATCGACAGCGGATCGACCACATATCAGATGGCCAAATACGTGAAGCATAAGAAGAAGCTGACGGTCGTTACCAACTCGCTGCCGGTTGCGATTGAGCTGATGGACAGCGATGTGGAACTGATTATGATCGGCGGCAAAATCCGTAGGGAAGAACAATCCGTCGTAGCGTATGAATACATCTTCAACTTTCACGAGCTGAATGTGCTGAAAGCCTTCATCTGCTGCAGCGGCATTACGATTGAAAAAGGCATCTCCGACTACAACCTGGAAGAAGCCATTACGCGAAAAAAAATGATCGAGCTGTCCAAAGAGGTGGTTGTCATGGCGGACAGCACCAAGTTCGGCAAAGACGTCACCATTTCCATCGCATCGCTCGACAAAATTGATATGATCGTGACCGATGCGAATGTCCATGCAAGCTTCATTCCAAAATTCAAAAAAACCAATTCAACGCTAGTGATTGCCGATGAATAGAATAAAAGACCAAAAAAACGGACGTTCCTCCTCGCTGAATGTTTAGCGATAAGAGAATGTCCGTTTCGGTTTCACACAGGCACGCACCCGTATTAACTTTTAATTTATATGTGTCAAGCCCTTGCGAATCTCTTGGACCAGTATCATTTTCTCTTCTTCTGTAATCCCGTCTTTTCATAAACGTGAAAGCTCAAGTCACTTCTTGTAAGCGGTTGTACATTCGAATTGAAGTCAATATAATGTAGTGAGAAACAGGATATTTTTTCTAATTATGTGAGACACCATGCAAGTAGAGGAGGAATAAAGGTTATGAACGTTGGATCAGCACGCGCAGCGGCGACGGATTGGGTATTGCAGCATGCCAGCAGGGAGCCTGGATTTATGGGTGCCTATTTTAGTGGCTCCACGGTTGGAAAGCCGGATGGAGCAGAGATGGCTCCGTCCTCGGACATTGACATCGTTGTTGTTACCCAGGATGCGGAGCCCCCTCTTAAGCTGGGAAAATTTATCTACCAGGATGCTTTGATCGAAGCCACCTACCTGTCCTGGCGGGACCTCGCCTCGCCCGAGCAGGTATTAACATCCTATCATCTTGCGGGCAGCTTCCGTGTGGATACCCTGATGTCCGATCCAACCGGGCAGCTGCGTAAGCTGCAGACGGAGGTTTCGCGTCATTTTGCCGACCGGATATGGGTCGCCCGCCGCTGTGATAACGTACGCGAACGAATCATAACCGGACTCCGCTCCATAGATCCTTCTGCCCCTTGGCATCGCCAGGTTACCTCATGGCTGTTCCCTACCGGCGTAACCACCCATATGCTCCTGGTCGCCGCTCTTCGCAACCCCACGGTCAGGCTGCGCTATGCGGCGGTTCGCGATGTGCTCAAGGAATATGACCAAGAGGTAATTTACGACGAACTGTTACGACTACTGGGTTGTAAAGACATGAGTGCCGAACAAGCGCTCCATCATCTTAATGGGCTGGCCCGCACCTTCGATGCCGCTGCTGCGATTGCCAAGACCCCCTTCTTCTTCAGCAGTGACATTACGCCGGATGCAAGACCGATTGCCATTGACGGCAACCGCGAGCTGATCCTAAACGGAAGCCATAGAGAGGCCGTCTTCTGGATGGTGGCCACCTTCGCTCGATGCCACAACATATTGGAAGTTGACGGGACTCCTGAGCTTCAAGAGCAGTATGCCCCTGCTTTTGATGCCATCCTTGCGGATCTCGGCATAACGTCCACCGATGACCTGCTGCAACGGGCCGACAAGGTTCTTCGGTTCCTGCCAAAACTGTGGAGCGTCACGGAAGGTATTCTGGATGCCAATCCGAATGTAACAGGCGGGTAAGAATCAACCTCATAACTCCTCATTTTATATAGAAAAAGACCACGTCAGGATTATTCCTTGGCGTGGTCTTTGTATTAGCGGACTTTCGGTTATAAAGGCAGATAAAATCGATGCTCCTCTTGATCTTTGGCAAAGCCAACCGAATGATAGAGTGACAACGCCGTCTCATTGGCTGCCTTCACTTGAAGTTTTACCGAGACGGATCCATGAGCCTGAAGATAGGACATGGCACGGTAGAGCAGATATTTGGCGATTCCCCGTTGTCTCCACGGTTCTCTCACAAACACATCTTCAATCACGCCGACGTTCCCCTCTTCCACCCATGCCATGGTACTGCCGATTACCGTGTCCCCTTCCAGGACATTCGTGGCAGTCCAGCTGGGATGCCCTTTGTATTCCCGTAATCGTCCAAGCCCCAGCGGCGCTTCCGGCCAAACCTCAGCCTCGAGCTTTAGATACATCTCTTCCTCTTCCGCAGATTCCATCTTCCACAGTCGATAGCGATAGCGATCATCTAACGGCAAGGCATGTAAAGGCTCCTTAAGTGACCGCTTCATGGAATAGAGCTTCTCCAGCGGCTGAAATCCGATTTCCTCTGTAAAGAAAGTGTTGTTGCCGATCTCATGGGCATAGTTGCCCACGCACAAATACGTCCCGTATGTCTCCGGCAGCGTCTTCTTTAACACAAGGGCACGTTCATAGAGCACCTTATACATTTCACCTAACAGATCATAATCCCGCTCCCGCTGTGGTACAGCCTTAAGATTCACATAAATGTGATGCTTGCAGTTAGGCTCACATCCAGGCGGGATCACGTTAATAATGCCCACTTGTCCCTTGGCCACCATCTTCCCATCTTCAATAGCACAGAACACGTTGCCCCAATTATCCTGGTCACCTACCCACCAAAACAGTGCATCCGCTGCGGATACCGCCTGATACAGCTCCCCCAGCAGAGGCATATCGTCCTGCTTAAAATTCCGTATGATTCTTTCACCCAAATGAATGTCACCAACCTTTGCGTTCATTGTAAGACGACCCGGGATGATAAACATAGATAAAAAACAACTATAGATAAATAAATCGCTTATTCATGTACCTATTTCCTTAATATAGGTTTACAATGTTGAAATTACGTAATATAATAATTACGTAATAACATAATATTGATAAAGTGAGGTTGATGATTCCACATGACACGTGATCTGGTTTATGAGATGGATGTCTTAAAGAATCAAATGGCAGAGCTGCAGCAGCTTGTTTATCAAGCTCTTGTGGAACGCAAACCTGTATCCGCATCAAACCAACACCGCCAAGAAATCGCAACAGCACCTACGATACATGAAGCAACCTTCGAAGACGGCTCCGTATTCTACTCCGGGCAAGTGCACCTGAACGGACAAAACATCCGCTGGGAGCCGCAGGAACGGCGAATGGATCAATTGCTGGACATGAACACCGAGAAGGCTGCCAAAATCCTCGCAGCACTGGGCAACAAGCAGCGCCTGGATATTTTAAAGGCCGTCATGGCAGAGCCCCTATCCGGTTCCGAGCTGGTAGAACGGTTGAATATGGGAACGACGGGTCAGCTGTATCACCATCTCAAGGCGCTGCTCGGCGCGGATCTCCTTGTGCAGGAGCAGGGCGGCCGGTACGCTCTTCCTAAGCATCGGAGCCTGCCGTTCCTGCTGCTGCTGTCTGCTGCAGGCGATTTGCTCGATACAAGCGATTACCTGGAGATGACCGAAACCCGCAACAATCCGGGGATGTATTTTGGAGCCTCGCACGGCTTCGATATTCATCAGCTGCTTTGGGCCGTAGTGGAAAATTCAGTATTGGAGCACACGAGCGGGTATGGCGATCAGATTGGCATTTTCCTGCATGAGGATGGCAGCGTGACGGTTACCGATAACGGGAGAGGCATACCTGTGCAGGCCCTTCCGAATTCCAACATCCCAGTCGTACAATCGGTACTAACCGATGTCCACCAATTGAACGCCAGCGCACACTTTCTGGTCCCCGGCGCCGAAAAAGGCATCAGCATCGCCGTAGTCAATGCCCTCTCCAAGCAGCTGACCGTGGAAATTCGCCGTGACGGGAACATATACCGGCAGGAGTACAGGCACGGCATTCCGCAGACCGGGCTTCAGATTGTCGGCATGACTCAGGAGACAGGTACCAGCGTGACATTCAAGCCTGAGCCGGAATTATTCAGCTCTGCCTTTGAATTTGACCGTATCATCGAGCGTAAGAGCGCAATTGCCGCGGACTATCCTGGACTCACCCTAACAATCCGCGTTACCGCTGAATAAAGGAGCTGCAGAATTCGCGGCTTAGAGCTGCACATCAAACTTATTCATAGCAGCACACTCAGATGCCACAACTTGGGCACTGCACCCTGTGCACAGGGTGCGTGGTCTGGGGCATGCTTGGATGGCTGTCGACCGAACACATGTCTGGTGCTATACTGAGCTTGAACGAACGCTAATCGAGGTGATATAGAATGCTGGAACGTTCTATGGAGAATGTAATGGAATCAGAACAGGAAAGGGGATGGTGCGATTAAATAAAAAACGAAACGAGGACGATACACATGAGCATACAGAGTACGGTAATAAGCGAAGGATTTGCATTGAATGTTTCCATTCGTGGAAACGGCAGGCCTATTTTGGTGGTGGGAAGCAGTATTTACTACCCCCGCTTGTTTTCGGAACAACTCTACACTTCATTTCAACTGATTTTCCTGGACCATCGAGGCTTTGTGAAGCCCCCTCGGACACTGGAGCCGGAAGACTATGCGCTGGATAAGGTTCTGGATGATATCGAAGCGGCAAGGCAAACGCTGGAACTGGAGGATTTTATTATATTGGGGCATTCGGGCCATGCCTTCATGGCGCTGGAGTATGCCAAAAAATACCCGGAACATGTCCGGAAGGTGGTCCTGCTGAACACGGCCCCGACCAACAGCCCGGAGCGACAGCAGCAGAGCATCGCTTTTTTCAATGAAACGGCAAGCCCTGAACGGAAACGGCAGTTTGAAGCGGATATCGCCCTGCTGGCGGGGGACATCCAGAGAGAGCCGGAACGTCGTTTTGCTCATATGTGCATCCGAATGGGAGCGCACAGCTTCTATGACTATGCTTATGATGCGGCTTGGATGTGGGAAGGGGTCTTCACCAGCATGCCCGTCATGGATCATTTATGGGGGGAAGCCTTCGCGCGGCTCAATCTGATCGACTCGTTGAAAGAGGTTGCCAAGCCCGTCCTCATCGGTCTTGGACGGTACGACTATTTGGTCAGTCCCGTATCACTCTGGGATGCTGTAGACGACTCGCAGGAACACGTGAAGAAGGTCATTTTTGAAAAAAGCGGCCATAATCCGATGTTCGAAGAGCCTGAGCTATTTGATGCCATATTAACGGATTGGATTCATGAAACGGATAACTAATCCGTGAAGATACAACGTATGCCGTTACTGTAATGAAGAGGAGCCCTCAGCATTCCGCTGGGGGCTCCTTTTACGTCTACTTGCGTTTAACCGGTAAACTCTCGCTTCATACGGCTTCAGCGGCATCGTCCGGATGGATGCTCTTCTCGCTGAAAACTGCTCCTTTTTCGAGTCCGCGCGGACACAGGTTCCGTTATTTGTTGATATTCCATCGTTTTTTAAACCCATGCGGACACATGTTCCGTAAATGCACCATAATCACGGCTCATTCTTGTAAAAACTTAAGAATAGCGGATCTCCTGTCCGCATGACCCTACGAAATGCCAAGAAACAACGGAATAGCGGAACCACAGTCCTCAAAATCGCAGTCCGTACTCAGTCACAATGGACCATCGGGTCAGCCTCCTCTTCTTTGACACTCGCTAATGGCCCCCTTAATCACTTGCTCCTTGGATCGCTTAACCCCTTTGTTCCTTGGACCACTTAAACCCCTTGCTTCTTTGACCTCTAGACCCCTAATTACTTGCTGCTCTAGCACTGGATCTACTACATTCCTTGATCACTTACTACTCACTCCTTGGGTCAGTTGAATCTTAGCCACTTAAATCAATTACTCCCTTTCGGATAACTCCCCCAGCCTGCGCGTCTCCTCCTCAATCCGGCTGGTATCGATCCGTTCAAACAAAAGCTCTACGTCATGAATCGGCCTGCCAGCCGGAACACGGCACCACTCCCACACAGGCTTCTCCAGGGAGAGAAAGCCTCGTATCCTATCGCAAGAGAACGGAATAAACGGCTGCAGCAGGTTCGCCAAATTGGCAATAATCTGAACGCAGGTATACAGCGTTGTTTCGCACGCTTCGCGATCCTCCTTGACCTGAATCCACGGCTTCTGTTCATCAAAATATTTGTTCGCCATGCGCACCACGCTGAAGATTGACTCCAACGCTTCCTTCAGTCGCCCACCCTCAATGAGCGCCCCGGACTCGCAGTACAATGCCTCAACCCTGCTCTGCCACTCTTCAGATATACAGCCCTCGGGCACTTTCCCCTCAAACGATTTGTTCACAAACACCAAAGTACGGTTGACGAAATTCCCAAATGCACCAAGCAGCTCGCCATTGTGGCTGTGAATGAACTCCCTCCAGGAGAAATCGGTATCCCGCTTCTCGGGGCCGTTCGCAATGAGAAAGTAACGAATGGAGTCCGGCTGATAACGGCTTAACAAATCCGGCACCCATATGGCCCAATTCCGACTGGTCGAGAACTTCTTCCCTTCCAGCGTCATGTACTCGCAAGATATGATTCGGTCCGGCAAATGCAGGTCACCTGCCCCCTTCAGCAGCGCCGGCCAGATCAGCGTATGAAACGGGATATTATCCTTCCCATGAACATAGTAAGCGGTAATCTCATCCCTCCCCTTGAGCCAAAAGGATTCCCAATCGCCGCCCGTTTCCGCGGCCCACTGCTTGCTGGCGGATAAATAGCCGCTGACCGCTTCGATCCAGACATAGATTTTCTTATTCTCGAATCCCGGAATAGGCACATCCACGCCCCAGGTCAGATCCCTCGTAGCCGCCCGATCCTGGAGCCCTTCCTCCAGGTATCTTCGGGTCAATTGAACCGCATTATCCCGCCAGCCTCGGGCGTTATTCAAATCATCCGCCAGCTCAGCCTGGAAATGTGACAGCGCTACGTAAAAATGCTCGGTGGGCCGCTCCACCGGAGGGTTTCCGCAGATTTTGCAGGTCCTGTTCGTCAGGTCGGACGGGTCAAGTATGGTGGAACAGGCGTCGCACTGATCCCCACGGGCCCTGCTGCCGCATACAGGACAATCTCCTTCCACGTAGCGGTCCGGCAAAAACCGCTGATCGGTTTCGCAATACGTTTGCTGTATAGTTTTTCGATACAGATGGCCGTTTTCCAGCAGCTTCAAAAACAGTTCCTGCACCACGGCGTGATGAAACGTCTGGTCGGTTCGCGTGTATAAGTCGTAGGAGAAACCCAGCCGTTCGAAGCAATCCACAAACTCCCCATGATACCGATCCGCAATATTCCCCGGAGCCACGCCCTCCTGAATGGCTTGAACCGCCACGGGCGTTCCATGACAATCACTGCCGGATACGTACAGGACCTGATCGCCTTTCGCGCGGAAATAACGCGCCAACACGTCTCCAGGCAGCAAACTTGCAAGCCTCCCTAAATGTAATGACCCGTTGGCATAAGGCCAGGCACCGCCGATAAAAATGTTCGTCATATCAATCATCCTCCTTTTTTTGGACAACAAAAAAAGCCCTCATCCCAAAAGGGACGAGAGCTTGCCGCTCACGTGGTACCACCCAATTTCATTCATGCCTTGCGGCATTCACCTCTTTAGGTACGACGCCATATATCGCGTGTATACCCTAGCACGTTAACGGGTGCGGGATCCGGTACAGCCTACAACCTCTGCAGGGTTTCGGTGCACAGCTCAGAGACCATATTCCCAAGGTTCTTTCCTTACCCCTTTTCACCAGCCGGGGCTCTCTGTTCAAAGACGTTACCAAGGTACTCTTTCTCTTCATTGCTTTTGTTTAACATTATTCAAGTTACTGGAAATCATACCCGAACTTTATGAATGAAGTCAAGGGGACGGATGCGCATCCTTCCTTGCCCTTTCCCGGCCATCCCGTATCGCTCCCAGCTTCTTCCCCAGCATCATCTTCAGTTTCTTGCGGGCTCTGCTCATGCGGTTCCGTACATTTTCAGGCTCAATTTGGAGCACTTCGGCAATTTCCAAAGTGTTGAAATCCTCGTAATAATACAAATACATCGGCTGTCTTAGGGTTTCAGGCAGAGTAAGCACAGCCGATAACAGTTCGTCATGGTTCTCCTCGCTATTCATCATCGATTCAGGCGCCTCCATGGCGCACTCGCTTAAACGATTCTCCGAAAGAAAGTCCATCGGTTCCAGCTCCGTTTCCTCGTAGGTTGATCGATTCTTCCTTGTTCCCCTTAGTTTCAACTTCGGGCCCTTTTCGTGACCGGTTGTATTGGTCGTCTCTTCCTCGAGAAGATGCGTGCCCACAAATTTACCGGGTCATGCCTAGATTTCCAGAACTCTCTGGCCGTTCGATCCACTTCCATCTGCTGCTGCCTGATGAGATATTCCGCAACAAACCAATTGTTCATCTCCAGTCTCTCCCCTCGCCGCCCATAAGTTCATATTTTTTTGAACTATATATTTAAGTTCAATTATATATGAACATAGTAAAAGTTCAATATTTATTTTCACCAGGATGTGGTATCATAAAAATGGAATGATGTGTACTTGAAGGAGAGATTGATCATGACCGTTATCCGAATTGACTATTCGCCTGTTCACGAGCTGGTCACCAGCTTATTCGCATATACAGATAATAAAAACCAAATGCATGATCTAGGAAATAAGTGGAGGAAAGAAATTCAGAAGAAACTGTCTGCATCTTTTACGGATAAGCTCGAAGAGCTGGTCCTGTTCGAGCTTATTGCTTATCTGCACCTGGCTATCGTAGACAGCCCGGAAAAAGACAACGTCGAGAGGTTTCTTGCCTGGTTTGCCGATTTGGGAGAAGGCCAATTGTATGAAATCCTGGCGCCTTATCTTGAAGACGGGTTTCCGATGGGACTTAAAACATTCCGGGATCTCAGCCATGAGATCATGACGGAGTGGCACCGGACCTATACAATAACGCCGGAAATTCACGACTTGCTGGGACGTTCCGCTGCCCGCATGGAGCAGCTTAGCCGGGAACTCCCCTACATTGATCTGATTGATGAGGCAACAAGCGGAATTGTGCTCGATCCTGAAGATGAATACAACGCCATTCTTCTTATCCCTACCTATCACATCAAGCCGTTAAACCGGATGGACTACGTGAGCAACCAACAGCTCATTATCAGCTATGCCGTAGATGATGAGCAGGTGGACGAGGATACACCCACCAGTCAGCTGCTGCGGATGACCAAGGGGTTGGCTGACGAGAAGCGGCTGGTGCTGCTGCACATCCTGGCTAAAGGCCCCGTTACGTTTACCGAATTGCAGCAGAAGACCGGCCTTTCAAAGAGCAACCTTCACTACCATCTATCCCTGCTTAAAACCGCGGGTCTCCTGCGCATGCATTTCAAAATGCCGAATGAGCGGTATAAATACAGTGCCAGACCTGAATCCTTCAATCAGCTGCAAGCGTTCCTGGAGTCTTACGTGTTTGGATTATCCCAGTCATGAGGAACGAATCCCGTTACAGCGAAGAAACCTGAGGAACAATAAAAAAAGATGACCCCATAGGTGGAGTCATCTTTTTGTTATGAACAGCTTATATTCCTGCGGAATCTTGTACTGTCACTTCGATAAAAAGGTAATGGCGGCCGCTATGTCCCGCCCGGCAATAACATCTTTAGGCTTTAGGCGCCAGTTCCGCTGCCTGACGGATCGCTTCCATCAAGCTTTTCTCGTCGGCGATGCCTTGCCCGGCAATGTCGAACGCCGTACCGTGATCGACGCTGGTGCGGATAATCGGAAGGCCAACGGTAATGTTGACGCCTGCATCCAAGCCAAGCACTTTGACGGGACCATGCCCCTGATCGTGATACATAGCCACTACGATGTCAAAGTCACCGCGAACCGTCCGGAAGAACAGCGTATCGGCCGGCAGCGGGCCTACGACCTGGATTCCTTCCGCCTGCGCCTTCTCAACGCCAGGTATGACTTTCTCTTCCTCTTCGCCATATCCGAACAACCCGTTCTCGCCCGCGTGAGGATTGATTCCGCAAACGGCAATCCGCGGAGCGGCGATGCCGGACTTCTGCAGTGTCTCATGAGCAAGCTTAATGACATGGTATACGCGCTCCGAGTTTATCGAACGGACGGCGTCGATGATGCCAACATGCGTCGTAACGTGAATGACCTTCAGATTCGGTGCAGACAGCATCATGGAGTAGTCCGTGGTTCCGGTCAAATCTGCCAGAATCTCCGTATGGCCCGGATATTTATGGCCCCCTTTATGCAGGGCTTCCTTATTCAGCGGAGCGGTGCATATGGCCTGAATTTTATGATCCTTCGCCAATTCGATGGCCGTCTCCAAAAATTTAAACGCGGCGTGTCCAGCTTCCGGGGCAACTTGTCCAATCGGCAAGTCCGCTGGCAGCAGATCCAGATCAAGCACATGAACCGTGCCAAAACGGTAGTCCACCTGCTCGAGCTCATCGGCAGTAATCGCTTCTATAGCCAAGTCACTGCCCACAAAGGCCTTTGCCCGCTCCAATATCTTCACGTCCCCGATCACAACCGGGTGACTAATATGATACATCTCCTCATTCATGAGGCTCTTGAGTATAATTTCAGGACCTACGCCTGCGGCGTCTCCCATTGTAATCCCGATAACCGGTTTATGCTGGCTCATGTTCTCACCTTTTTCTTATTTGTTATATAGTGCAAGGAATCTACCAGGGATTGATCATTTCCGAACCCCCCGGCTTTGGTGACGGTCCAGTAACCTTTCTCCATGCCCTGAAGCCTTCCGAACGGCAGGCCGGGCTCTACTTCCGAATACAGCTGCATTTCTCCCATTCCAAGTTCGATACAGATAGCCTTAGCCGTATCACCGCCGGTTAATACCAACCCCTGGATCTCAGCGTATGCCTGTAAAATGGCTTTTGTCATTCTTCCGAGTCCCAGCGAGATCGCTTCGCTTACCTCGGTTGAAGATAATCCCCGCTCATCCCCTGCTTCTTTTGCAAGTCTGCGGTTTTCTTCCGAAGCGTCCACGTACAGGACCAGGTAGCGCTTGTCCATATCCTGTGCGATTTGCTCCAGGACATCCTCTGTATCGTAAGTTTCACGAATCAGCCCTGCCGGATCGATCTCCAGCATCAACGAGTCGGGCATATCTTCGACGGCACGAAGCTGTCGCCGGGTCGTTTGGGACAAGCTTCCTGATACGATCAGCGCTTTATCCGCCTGGGCCCAGTCTTGGCTCCCCTTCTCCATGGAAGTCAGAGACAGCGCCTCCGGCAAGTATTCGATTAATCCGGCAGAACCGGCCCATAAAATCTTCTTGTCCAGCTGTGAAAATAATGCCGATATCGCCTGCAAATCCGCTTCCGTCTCACTATCGCATACAAACCAGGTTTGACCTTCCGCTAGCTTGGATTGGAGCCATGGCATAAATTGCACGGCGGGCTGTCGCACTTGACTTGATGAAACCAGCACCGCCTCAGGCTCTCCTTCCTTCTGCAGCAGCTTCGGGATATAGCTTTCCATGACGGGCGTTTTGGGATCCTTGGCAAACTCCGTCTCGGTGATCAGTACACCTTGAACATAGTGATGTCCCTGTACCGTCGTACGGTTCATTTTGGGAAAAGCCGGGGCGATCAGCACCAAGTCCGGCTGAAATACCTTCTGCACCGCCCGCAGTTCCTCTGCAACATTCCCGCGCAAGGTGGAGTCCAGCTTCTTGTAGATGTGGCGGCAGCCCTGCTCTTCAAGGAAATGAGCGGCTTCGTACGCCGCTTCATAGGCGTCCACGCTGCGTTTCGCCCTGCTATCCGTATCGACGATCAACACTTCGGCACGGGTGTCCTGACGGTAATGGCGATAATCGAATACAACGGTGGAAACCAGTCCCTTCTTCGCCAATTGTACGCCAGAGTCATTCGCACCGGTCAAATCGTCCGCGATGATTCCAATTTGTTTTATCACATTTCATCACACCTTCTATGATTCGGCATCTGCTGTATTTGTATCAAATGAGTGCCCTTTCTTCTCTAGACGCTTCACTAAAAATCCGACATATAAAGGAAGCAGGATGGCGGTCGTTACCACGGACGCTGCAACCTGCACCGTCGCAATATCGGTAAATGCCGCAAAGGATGCATTCGCCGCCCCAATCGCGGCAGGAGTAGCCACGGCATTACCGGCTGTGGAGCCTTCCGCAGCCCCCACGATCGGATTCCATTTCAATGCTTTAAACACAAAGTATCCTGCGGTACCTGTAACAAAAACCGTCAGTAATCCAAGAATGATACCCGACAAGCCGCCATCCACGATCGCTCCGAAGTCAATGCCCATTCCGAGCGCAAATGCAAAGAATGGAATCAGCATGGAGCTGCCTTTGTCCAAAAACTTGCGCATCTCTTCATCCAGATTACCCAGCACCATCCCTACAATAATCGGAAGAAGAACGGAGATAAAGGACACGAAGGAGAACATGCCGTCCACGAATCCCATGGCGCCGAAGATCGATAACGCAACCATGGTGAGGAAAGGTCCGTCATTCAGGGCAAGCAGTGAATAGGCGGCACGGTCTTCCTTACTGCCGTATTGGCCTACCAAGGCTACGAACAATCCCCCATTACTGTTGGTCATCGCCGCAATGACGGCAATCGGCGCCAAACCCAGCCACAATCCATTCTCTCCGGCAAACAGGTACGCAATCAGACCGAACGCTGCGCCGACCACCCACTTCGTGACAAGCAGCGTGGCCCCTTTTCCGACGGAAACGCCAAAGGATTTGACGTTAATCTGCGCCCCCGTACAGAGGAGGAACAGCGCAATCAATGTACTTGAACCGTTTACAAATAAAGACTCCGTGAAATTCCCGATCCGGAGTAGATCCGGTGCAAAGGTGTTGATTACTGCTGCAATAAGCAACGGCACCACCATCATACCTCCAGGAATCCGATCCAACGTCGCTTTAATCTTCATTATTGTAACACCCCTTTAATAATTGTTTCAATATTAAACAGTTATTTCATATTGAAATCGCTTGCAGGGATAATTGTAAGTGCATTCAATTAAATTTGCAACATATTAAAGATTAATCGTTGCAAATTTAAACAATTGATTACAGCGCTGTCTCTAGCTTATTGTAATATATTCCTACTCCCCTAATATCTGCCGAAACGGAGGGATCTATTGATCGCAAAACAAAAAAAGCTGAAACTATTGTTTCAGCTTTCTCCACAGGGTCGAACGGTTGATTCCGAGCCGTTCCGCAACCTTCGTCTGATTAAATTGTTCTTCCTCCATAATCGCGTCGATGATCCTCTTCTCGATCTCATCCAGCGTACCGCGAAGGAATTCAGGGCCCATCGCAGCTGACGGATGTTCTTCCTTCTTGGCTAGAAGCCGGGAAATAAGTGGCTTGCCGATCACGTAGCCCTTCTCCTCCGTCACTGCGTCCTGGAGCAGGATTTTCAGTTCCGACACGTTGCCCGGCCAATCGTACTGGGTCAGCAGGAGAATCGCTTCATCCTTGATCTTGATTGGTGAAGTCCCTAGCGTTCCATGATAGGACGCAATATAATAAGTCACCAGCGGCTTGATGTCCTCCCTGCGCTCACGCAGAGCCGGCACGGCGATTCTTGCCGCCTCCTCGTCCAGCAGGAGTGGATGATAATTCGAATCATCCTTTTCCAGCGAGAGGATGATCGTGAACCCCCGGTCTTTCATCTCGTTCATCCACTGGTTCAAATTCGTCATTTCTTGTGGAGCGATCGTTTCCAATCCATGGATGTACAGCGTGCGGATATCGTTGTCCCAAGCTTCTTCTTCGTCTTTTCCCGACAAGGCCATGGCCTGCTTTGCGGTAAGCCGGACATACAAGCCCTGGCCTTCGTTCTTGCGGTAATGAATATACCGGGAGAGCAGCTGCTTGCCTGTTCCGGCTTCACCGATGAGAATCAGGATGCGGCTGTCCAGTAGATCCTCGATCCGCTGCAGGCAACCGTGCATCGCTTCGCTTTGCGAAATCAACATCGGCAATTGGGTGATCGCCTCGACATGATAGCCTGCGGTCTCCCCATTCTGCTTCACCTCGGAAAAAGTGTACAGGTAGTACCGTTTTCCCTGTATCACTTTCAGCGTCCTTTTCTGTTTAAGCTTCCGGGTTCCGTTTTCATGTATCAGGATGGAGGCTTCCGCCTCCCGGTTTAGCCGAAGATCGGCTTGCAAGACTTCCGCCGGGAGCGGACAGGAACCGTAATCCGGCCACTGTTCATATACAACCTGCCCCTTAGCATCCAATACGGCAAGGTTCGCGGCCGTTTCCTCCAGCAGTGTTTGCAAAAAGGATATTTCCCACTGCGTCCGTTCATGTAACCGAAACGCGGATTTCGCCTTTTGAAATGCATCGAAGATGGCCTCGCGCCCGGACTGGATCAGAATCCCTTCCAAGTGGTGCTTGGCGGCTGCCTCCATCGTCACCACATCGCCCATGATTAATTCGAAGCCCTTCGCCTTCAGATCCTCCAGCAGCCGGTCCACCTCTTGCGCCTTCTCTACCGTGAACACATCCACCTCGATATCCAGCACATCGGTAATGGCTTTGGCTCCGAGCGTAATATTGGAGAAGCCCACAATGGCTTTTTTGCCTGGAAAATGATTGGCCAAGGTGAGCACGCGCAGCATGTCATAGCCTGAAACATGGACATCGATAACGGGAATGCCCACCTCGGGCTCGATCAGCTTGGCCGTACCGCCCCGGCTAATGATCACGTCATATCCCAGGCGTTCGCCTTCTTTTGCCAGAGGAACCGCTTCTAGTAAATTGCCGACCTCGACTCGGACTGCCAGCTCCGGCTCTTCCTTCCGGCATTCTTCTATTAAATGGCTCATAGCGGGATACGGAGCAATAAATAACGTTTTAATGGTCATGATTGTCACCTGTATTTTCTTTGGTAAACCTTATTCTTGTTATTATTCTACCGTTTCTATATGAAATAACCAACTCTATATATGAAAAGACACCTACGCCGAGGCAACCATCAACCGAAAGGGCTAACGGCGCCGACAAAGGTGCCTTATCTTGTCTAAATCTATGAACTGTTACCTCAGAATTACTCCTCTATTAAAACGGACACGGCACTTTTCGGTGCAAGGCGGAGGTTAAGCCGCTCCGTTCCCTGCATATGCAGTGCAGCATTCTCCTCTTGCTCGCTGTCGTTAAACATAACGACGGCAATCGAACCGTCCGTATTCTTGAATGCTACCGAACGGATGGACTCATCGCTGGTAGCAGCAATACGAACCGCTTTCGGACGGATCACCTTGCTAAAATGCGCCAGTGCATAGAAATCCAGCGTATAGGTAAGCTCCTTCGTCTGCTGATTCACCGTCACAATGCCGCGGCAGGTGCTTTTGCCAAAGCCCGGCACGGTAGGTCCGTTCTTCTCATCCAGCGCCATGTTCCACAGCACATAAGACTTGCTGTGATTGCGGAGAATCTCGATACCGGTTCGCATCACATTGGAGAAGGCCTGCTCAAACGGCGGAATCCACTCCCCGCCTGATCCTTCCGTGAAATGAACCTCTTTCCCCGGAAATGCCTCGAGCACTTCCGATTGGGCCGACGGCTTGCCGCCGTACCAGTGCCAAGCGACGCCATCCACGGCGTCACCCGCTTGCTCCAAAACGGTCAACGGGTAGTCCGGCTTGTCCCAGTTATGGTCATAACAAAGGATTTTCGTATCGATATCGTTCTTCACGAATTGCGGCTTCAGATGATTCTTGATGAAATCGCTTTGCGCCTCGGGCAGCATGATCATGCCGGGGTAATGTCCTGGCGAATACAACGCCTCATTCTGCGGGGTAATCGCATAAATCGGCAGCCCATGGGCTTTATACCCCTGGATGTAACGTACAAAATAATTAGCGTAAACCGAATAGTATTCAGGTTTCAGCTCTCCGCCGATCATCGAACCGCTCGTTTTCATCCAGCCTGGCGGGCTCCATGGGGAACCCATCAGCTTGACATCCGGGTTCAATCGGAGTGCTTCCTTCAGGAGGGGAATGATATCTTCCTCATCATGCGCAATGGAGAACTGATCCAGCTCCACATCCGTTTGGCCCTCAGGCATATCATTGTAGCTGTAGAAGTCTCGCGCGTAATCGGATGCGCCCATCGGTTGGCGGAGTACGGACAACCCCATCCCTTCGTTCGGATCGAACAGTCGTGTCATGAGCTCCGAACGCTGCTTCGTCTCCAGCACTTGATGGATCAGATAAGCAGCGGAGTCCGTGAAGGACGCACCGAAGCCGTCCATCTCCTGAAACGTCTGCTCCTCATCGATAACAACCGTATGCTTCGTGTCCGAAGTTCCGGGAGCTAACTGCTCCTTGTCTTTCCTAACGAATAATTCCTCTTCCCCGTTTGACTGGTAGATGGTCATGTTCAGCATGCTGTTTCCCTCCAGGTTTCTTATGGTCTTCTGGCTTTCCTATCCCGCCCTATATTGGAAGTTAACTTGGAAAGAGCCCCTTTCCTGTCAAGAAAGGGGCTCTCCCATCCATAAACGTTAACTTATTTCAGCCCCAGCTTCTCTTTGTTCGCCTTCATCTTCTCATTGCGGACTTCGACGATTTTATCCCAGTTGTTATCGTCCAGGAACTTTTTGTATTCGTTCAAAAGGTTGTCGAACGCTGCATCATCCTTGGAACGAATCATGCTGACAAGCGTGGAGTTCCATTTTGTATTGATGGCCGTCAGAGAGCGCGCTTCCGGTGTTCCTTGGTCAGGATTAATATTCTCCAAAATAAAGTGCGGCGTCAGCTTGCCTTTTCCCCATTCCTGCATTTGCTTGATCGCATCCGGGAAAGCATCCCCGCTCAGCGCCTTGTGGCGGTCATGTCCGAAGAACATGAATTCGCCCATGCGGTAATCCTTCTTGAACGTATCCGGATTGTTCATCTGAAGATCCTTCACGGCAGGGAGGAACTCCACCGTGCCGTCTGCATTCACTTGGTAAGTCTCACCTTCGATGCCATAGTTCATCAGCATTTGTCCTTCTTCGCTTAACAGGTACGTGAAGAGCTGAATGGACTTGGCAGGATCTGCATTATTTTTCGTAATGAAGCTGATCATCCAGCCGGTGATACCGGATTGATTCAGCGTCGGCTGACGTCCTGCCGTGCTTTGCGGTCCGTCAATCGCGATGTACTCTTTCCCTTTATTGTTGCTGTAGAAGCTTTGCAGGTTACCGCCCTGCTGCGGCGTACCGTCTAGCATAATCGTTGCGTATTTGCCTGCTTTAACCTTCTCTTCAAAAGCCGTTCCGTCATCGGCAAAACTGTCATCGCTAATCGCGCCGTCCCGGTACACGGTATTGAACGCTTTCACCCAAGTCAGATAATCTTCATCCAGGTTACGGTTATAGAAACCGCCATTCTCCTCCAACGGCACGCCGATGAAATCCTGCAGCACGTCGCCAAGCGAGCCCGTTCCTTCACCAATGGAGTTGAAGCCGAGTGGAATCAGAGCAGGAAATTGCTTCTTGATATCAGCGAGAACGGCCTGGAACTCTTCCGGCGTTCCCATAACAGGCTTACCTAACGCTTCGTAAACATCCTTGCGGATAATAAATGCCGTTTTGGCCGGAATGTTACCGCTGTCATAGTCTTCCTGCGTATTGGAGTAGTTCGGATATCCGTAGGTTTTGCCATCCTTCAGTTGGAACCAGTTGAGCGTATCCTGCGCCGCTACCTTATTGAAGTATGGATCATATTTCTCGGCAAGATCGTTCAGCGGCAGCGCCCATGTCGCCGCCTTCTGCACGACCGGGGAGTTGGAGTCAAACGTCGTGATCAGATCCGGCATCTCCCCACCGGCAAAAAACGTATTCAGCTTGGTGTCGTCACCCGTGATGAATTTGATATTGATGTTCAAGTCTTCCTTAATCTTCTTGGTTACAACGTCCTTGCCGAAATCCGTATTCCACCAATCGGCATTTACGTACCATGTGAGCTCGGTTGTCTCTTCTTTTTTATCCAACTGCCAAGCTGGCGTCTCGGCATTCGGTGTATAACGATCCTCGATCGAAACCCAATTTTCCTTCTTGGAGCCGGAATTGCCGCCTGATCCGCCGCAGCCGCTCACAACCAGCACAACTGCCATCAGTGCCGTAATCAGCGTAAGTCCTTTCTTGCCAAAAGCTTTGTTCATCAACATCCTGTAACCCTCCCTTTTAAATAAAAGCGCTTACTTGTTAGACCCCAATCTTTTACAAGCTTGCTTCTGCTCCACTCCTTTAAAGAGCAGCTTCTCTACTCTTTAACAGCTCCGAGCATCATGCCGGAGATAAAATATCTTTGTAATATTGGATACATCACAACAATTGGCAGCGTCGTCACGACAATGGTTGCTAGTTGGACCCCTTTGGTGGTCGTCTGGATCGCGACGGACCCGATGTTTTGCATCGATTGCGTCTGGGACTGCACAATAATCTCATACAGCATCATCTGTAATGGATAGAGTGCTTGGTCCGTGATATACAATTTGGTGGTCATAAAATCATTCCATTGCCCGACCCCGTTAAACAAGGCAATCGTCGCCATGGCCGGCATGGAAAGAGGAATAAAGATGCTCAGGAAAATCCTCCAGTCGCCCCCGCCGTCGATCTTCGCCGACTCTTCCAGGGAATCCGGTACGTTTCGGAAGAAGTTCATCAGAATAATAACATCGTAAAAGCTTAATAGAGCGGGAATAATATAAACCCAGAAGCTGTTTAACAGCCCCAAGTCTTTGATTAACAAATACGTCGGAATCATGCCGCCCGAGAAAAACATGGTGACGACACCCATTGCGACATAGAACTTGCGGCCGCGGACGTATTTTTTACTCAAGCCGTAACCCACCATAGCACAGAAGAACACGTGCGTGATGACACCAATCACGGTTTTGGCCACCGAGATGAAAAAGGCATTCCATATGTTTGCATCCCTGAACACGGCCTGATAATTCTCAAGCGAGAATTCGGTAGGCCAGAAGATGAACCCGCCCTCGGCAAGAGACCTGCCCGAGCTAAAGGATGAAACGACAACGTTCCATAACGGAACGACAATGATGATGGTAAACGTAACCAGTAAAATGATGTTGATCGTATCAAAGATCCGGCTATCGAGATCCCCTTTTGCTGCTTTCAAATTCACCGTAATGCCTCCCTTTTGCATGACCTACAGGACGGATTGATTATCATTCAATTTACTGGTCACTTTGTTGGCCGTAACAAGCAGAATGACGGAGATGATGGATACACCCAAACCAACGGCGGTTGCATAAGAGAAATCGCCCTGCGTCATACCCATCCGGTACACGTACGAGTTAATGACTTCCGCCTTTTCCCGGTTCTGCGAATTCATGAGCACCAGGGTTTGATCCAGATTCGATCCCAATAAACCGCTTACAGTAAGGATCAGGTTCAAGCTGATAATCATCTTCATGTTCGGTAAGGTGATGTTCCAAATCTGTCTTAGTCGGCTAGCCCCGTCGATTCTTGCGGCCTCATAGTAGGTCGGATCAATCTTGGCCATGATCGCCAGGTACAGAATCGTTCCCCATCCGGCCTCTTTCCATATATCCGACAAGGTCGCGATCCACCAATATTTGCTCGGGTCGAGCAAAATGTTTTGCGGCTGCGAGATCAGGCCCAGACTAAGCAATATTTCGTTGAACAGGCCGGATGTCGAGAACCAGGTAATGAGCATGCCGCCCAATACGATCCAGGACAAGAAGTGAGGCAGATACGACACGGTTTGGACGAATTTTTTGAAGCGCCCCATGCCGACCTCATAAATCATAATGGCCAGAATGATCGGAATGACAAAGCCGATCGCCAATTTTAAGAAGCTGATGCCCAGCGTGTTAACGACGGAATCCCAAAAATACTTGTCCGACAAAATAATTTTGAAATTATCCAGCCCCACCCACGGAGCGGAATCCAGCGTATCGATAACGGTGTAGTTCTTAAACGCAATCGTCAAACCGTAAATCGGGATGTAGCAGAAGATAAACATGAAGATAACGCCGGGAATGATCATCGATTGAAGCTCCCATTGCCGCTTGTAATCGATGAAGAATTCCTTGATCCTCTGCCCCAACGGCTTCTTCCCGTTTGGTTGAACCGGGCTTGTGCCGGTTGACTGAACTGCAGCTGTTTTGCTCACCTCTTAGCCTCCTTTGATCAAAAACCGTATAAAAACGTTTTTATTTTGGACGAAAAAAACCCCTGATTTTTTAAAATCATTTTAAAAAACCGCCTTGGTGTGATTTCTTTTCTTCGCTTAACCCGATTCATTCCGATTCATCTTCACATGACTGGAGCCGCGAACGACCAACTCCCCTGGAAGCTTCTGAATCTTGCCCTTCTCTTTCTTCTGAATCATGCGCACCAGATGATCCACGACCAGAATCCCCTGTCTGGCAATCTGATTGCGTACGGTCGATAAAGGCGGCGTAAAATACTGCGCGATATCGATATCGTCGAAGCCCACGACACTGACGTCCTGCGGAACCTCGTATCCATGGGACTTCAGAGCCCGAATGCAGCCGATGGCACTCACATCATTACCGGCAAGAAAAGCATCTGGCACTTTCCCGGGGTGTAAGTGAAGAAACGATTTGACGGCGTTATAGGAACCTTCTTCCTCAAAATAGCCTTGCAGTATGTAGTCTCCGTCGATCGGGAACTGGCACTCCCTAAGCGCAGCCAGATATCCTTCCTTCCGCTGCACGCTGTCAAACATCGTATCCACGCCGGAAATGTAGGCGATCTTCTTATGCCCCAGGCTGATCAGGTACTTGGTTGCTTCATAACCGGCTACGTAAGAGTCGAATATGATGCTGCCCATCGTCTCGTTCTGAACCTCGCGATCCAGGAAAACGGCCTTAATCTTGTCTTTCTCCATGGCGACGATGTCTCTATCATCGATCTTCAGCTCTTCGAAGATAATGACGCCATCCACCCGGCCGCCCATAATATTGCTCATAATCACCTGTTTATCCTTCGTCACAAACACGTTCAATCCATAACCCAGTCGGTCACATTCCCGTGACATCGACTCCACCAATGTGTAGAAGTAAGGCCCTGACACGCTTGTTGTAAAGAAGCCCAGCATCTTGGTCTTCCCCGACTTCAACAGCTTTCCGTTCAGGTTAGGTACATAATTAAGCCGTTCCGCCACCTTCAGCACATGGGATTTGGTCTCCGGGTTTAATACATCTACATCATTTAATGCATTCGAAACCGTAGAAATGGAGACCCCGGCTTCTCTTGCCACATCCTTGATTGTTACTTTGCCCATATAACCATTCCATTCTTCCTTTGCGATAAAAACGTTTTTATGTACATAAGTTACCATACATGTGAGGTGAACACAATGCTTTTTTGGAAGGGGTTTCAAATATTTTTTCGATTAGTCCCACCCCTCGGTAGTCAGACATATTGAAAAAGCAGGCACTCTTCAAAGCGTACCCTTCATCGGTACCACTCTTCAAAGTGTGCCTGCAGAAACTGAATCTCTTTTTCGTAATGGGCCACATGCCCCTCATCGATCATTCTCTGGTATGCCTTGTTGCCTTGTGCCGCACCGGTTGTAAGTGTATCGCATAATGCCTCGATGCGTCTTATAGTCCAAACTTTCATGTTGGGAGGTGGTGCTACACCATAAGACTTAAAGAACAGCGATATTCTGTGAGTGCGATCCGCTGCATGGTATTCCGATCGATAAGGTATCGATGTCCCTGTAGTGGAATCTATTGCAAAGCTTGCTAGCGGGACTGAGGTGTACAGCATATAAACCATGTCCCAGATTCGTGGACCTGGCGCAGCCAAATCAAAATCGATCAGCGCAACCGGTACTTCGTCTTTAAACACGATATTATACAAAGCGGCATCATTGTGACAGATCACTTCATCATCCCATTCCCCCGGAGTCCGAGAATGATGTGCAGCCTCCGATTGGATTGAAGCTGTTGCAAAGCCTTGTACAGCGTCATGATAACGCCGTAACAACGCTGCACTCTGGATAAGGGCCTGGTCCGACCATATATAGGGTTTAAAATCAGGATATTGGTTTCCCGGCACCTCTCCAGGAATGAAGGACAAGATCTCGCGACCGCTATGATCAATACCTATGAACTTGGGGGCGCCTTCAAAGCCCTGCTTCTCCAAGTGTCGGAGCAAGTCATGCACGAAGGAACTCCATTTAGTCGTACGGTGAACGTTATTTCCGATACGTACCACTTCGTTAACATTGCCACCAGGAAGTACTTCTTCCTTGTCACACATCCATAGCTCCCCTTCCTGCTGCTCCATATGCCATTCCCAGCACCTCAGCCAGTCCTTCCAGATCCAATCCGTCGGCGGCAAAAGCGGTGCGAACGAGTTTCGGCGGAACGAACTCGTCATATTTGCCGAGATACGGCGCTTCATCCGGATCGAGGAGCGCGCCGGCGTCCTCACAATCCATCAGTTCCTTCTTAATTTCCTCCATCAGCGTCTTATTATCGACCTTACCCGCGACAACCATATAATATGGCTCCATCGGCACGATGGAGCGCAGCGCCAGCCGCTCGGACAGATTATGCTTCAGCAATCGTTCCAGCGTGCGGAACTGTTTGCTGCCCGCCCAAGGCAGGATGAACAGGGAGTCGCCGCCCGCCGGTATGACCACCTGCTTCAGCAGTCCGCTTTCCCGGGCGAGACGACGAGCCCGTTCCAGTCGATTCACCGCGCCCGGCGCCAGATACGGATAGATAGCGCTGTCGGCCAGCACCTCACGCATCTTCTGCACCACGCGGGTATGCACATCTCCGCCTGCACCAAGCCACAAGGTATCGACCTTCCCTTTGGCCGACTTCACATACAGGGCCTTATGCTTCGTATCGACTTCCTCCACCTTCCACAGCTTGCCCGCGAGCGAGAAGCAGTAGCCCGGCGGCGGCACGGTCGTAATCGATCCGATTTCTTCGGACCCATTATATACGACATGCTCCTCATCGTCCTTAAACACCGCATAGAAGCGGTAGTTGTTCACGATCTTCTCCCCGCCAAGGCCGATGATCAGACTGCCTTCTTCCGTCCGCTGGATATGATCGGTTTGGAGCAAATACTGCAAGAACTCCTTGTATTCCTCCGGCTCAATGCCGCGGAAAGCCGGCAGCGTCAACACCGCTCTCGCCAAATCCGGCGGTTCAGCCTCGCCCATGCTCTTGAGTGTGCTCATCGTCTGATGGTAAAGCACGCCCACCGGTTTCTTCCGCAGGGCCAGCGGTTCGACCCACTTCTCGCGAATATATAGCTCAATGACGGCAATGGCCCGGAGCAGCATCCATGGCATGCGTGCAGGCAGCATGGCTTCCTCGTCCTCGTCCTCCGGACAGAGGAACATCATCTCGGAGGCCTGATCCCCGCGCCGGCCGGAGCGGCCGAGCCGCTGGACGAAGCTGGAGCAGCTGTACGGCGCGCCAAGCTGGATCACCCGCTCCAGCTCGCCGAGATCGATGCCGAGCTCCAGCGTCAGGGTGGCAGCCGCAACGGCTGGCCCCGGGCCTTCGCGGAGCGCGGCCTCGGCTTCCTCGCGCAGCATCGCGGAGATGCTTCCATGGTGCACATGGAAGACATCCCGCTGCTCGCGCTTGGCTGCAATCCGTCGCAGCTCGAGCGTGGTCAGCTCGGCATCCGAGCGGCTGTTGGTGAAGACCAGCGCTTTTTTCAGATGCGTGTTGTCGTATACGAAGTCGTAATAGGCTTTGCGCGCAAGCTCCAGCTGCTCCGCCTGCTTCTCATCCCGCGCATCCGGGAAGGAGAAATGCTCGACCGACAGCCGCAGCTTCCGTCCTCCTTGCGGGGCGATGACTTCGACCGCGTTCTTCGTGCCCGCACCCAGCCAGCCGGCTGCGGTCTCATAGTCGCTAAGCGTTGCCGACAACCCGATACGGCGAGGCGAGCAGGAAGCCATCCGTTCGATCCGGGTCAGCTGGCTCAGCACCTGAATGCCGCGGTCAGCCCCCATAAAGGCATGAACCTCGTCAATGATGACATACCGCAAGTCCTGGAACAGCGCCGGGATGGCGTTCGGCCGGTTCATCAGCAGCCCCTCAAGCGATTCCGGCGTAATCTGCAGCACGCCGGACGGCTTCTGCATCAGCTTGGTTTTCTCGGCTTGGGACACATCACCATGCCAATGCCATACCGGCACCTGGCCTTCCTTCAACAGATCGGTGATGCGTTCAAATTGGTCGTTAATCAGCGCCTTAAGCGGCCCGATATACAGAATCCCGACCGAGCTGGAAGGCAGGTTGCACAGCTCCGTCAGCGCCGGGAAGAACGCGGCTTCGGTCTTGCCCGATGCCGTGCCCGAAGCAATCAGCAGATGATTCGGCGTATCAAACAGGACGCGGCAGGCTTCCACCTGCGCCTCGCGAAGCGTGTCCCATCTTTTTTTATAGATAAACTCCTGAATGAACGGGGCCAGTCTGGAAAAAGGGTTCGCGCTCATAATTCAAACTCCGCCAGCAGATCGTCCAGATCATCCGAATTGGTATCATTGGCCCCTTTGCCTTGCGGCTGCACTGCGGCACGCTCGCCTAACAGCTCCTCAAACGTGGCCTCCGGATGCTGATGCAGCGTATGCAGCAGATCCATGAAATCCCGCACCACCTCGCGGGTGGTTAGCAGCTCCTCAGCCCCCAGCCGATTCACGGCCGTCTGCATGAATGCGATGAGCTGATCATCCGTTAACTGCGCTTCATATTTGAAGTGCAGAGCGTGAATATCCCGCAGCTTTTGCAGGAGGATCAAAATCTCCTCATACGACAGCATGTCCAGCTTCAAAATGGGCGAGGTGTAGGTTTTCAGCGAACCACTGCCGTAACGCCCGTCAATCAGGCGGGAGCGCAGCGCGTCATAACTGAACAGCCCCCGGCGCTCATCCTCGACAAACTGCGGCGTTCCGCCCATATAAATGCCCAAATGCTCCGCTTTGCCCTGCATCGTGTCGTTGAACATGGTCAGCAGCTTCTCGTAGTTGCTCTGACGAGACACGCTGTTGGTGATTTTGTAGAGGTTAACCCCTTCGTCTATGAACAATAGCAATCCCTTATAACCGATGGCAGCCGTGAATTCCGACCACAGCTTCATATAATCGTACCAGTTGTCGTCATCGATAATGACCCCAACGCCAAGGTCCTTGCGCGCCTCCGTCTTCGTCGGTACTTCCCCGCGGAGCCAGCGCAGCGCTGCCCCTTTGCGGTCATCGTCACCAAGCTTATAGCCGTTCCAGTAAGCAGCCAGCACCTTCGCAAAATCAAACCCGTGCACCAGATTCTGCATGCCGTTTGTCACCGCATAGATCTGCAGCTCCACCCGATCGTTCAGGGCAGAATCATCCGGGCGCATACCCGTCTCCTGCATGATGTCCTGCTGGATCGCAGCGATCCATTTCTGCAAAATGGCCTCCAGCGCGCCCCCGTCCGGACGCGTCCTCGTGGACAGATGGGTCATCAGCTCACGATAAGTGGCAAGCCCTTGCCCTTTCGTGCCCACCAGCCGCCGCTCCGGCGAAAGATCCGCATCCGCCACCACGAAATCGCGGTCCATCGCGTAGTTGCGGATGATCTGCAGCAGGAAGCTTTTTCCGCTTCCGTAGCGGCCCGTAATCAGGCGGAAGGCAGCGCCGCCCTCGGCGATATTATCCATATCGCGCAGGATGGACTCCACCTCCGGCTTCCGGCCGACGGCGATGAACTCAAGCCCCACCCGCGGCACAACCCCTGCCGTTAAAGAGTTTACGAGGGCCGTTGTGAGCCGTTTCGGTATTTTTAGTTCCGTCATAGTTCCACCTCTTTCAAGCATCTTACAAGCATAACGAGTCCAAACGATTTCAATCCGTCCTGTTACACGGACTTTAATGTTTCCAGCATATCTATATAATCATCCGCAATGGCCTCTCCATCGATCAGAAGATCACCGATGGTATCCATCGCGGCCTCATTGATCTCATCAAGCAATAACGCCGGCATAGAACCGGCCTTCTCCGCAATTTGCTGCAGCCCCAGACGGTTCGATCCTACCTTGAGGGCGTGGAGAACTTCGAGGTGGATGGGATTGAGACGCTCTGCGAGCTCCTGCCATTCCTCATCCTCTACCTCCCATTGCCACGACCGCTCTCCTACTGTAGGCATCACTGAAATCGCCTCTTCATCTACAACGTGCGGATCCATAACATGGATACCCCCAGCCTCAGATGAATGTTCATCTAGAGGGCCCATGGATTGCATTGAGCGATCATCAGTGCTCCCTGACGACTCCATAGACCTTCTGTTAGCTGCTTCTGATTCCGATTCTTCCGTGTTCACGGAACGAACGATGCCATTTGCTTCATCAAGCTGATCACGCACCTCTATAGCGCCCGGCTCATAAGGGTCCGCATCAAAATCCATCACAGCTTGGAACACGTCCGGTTTCTTCGCCGCCGATTTTCGGGAGGAACGGCCTTTGGAAGGCGAAGCCATGTTAGTGCTTGTTCCCACATCTTCGGAGTAGCCTGGAGAGGCTCCAACTGACGGAGCAGACTCCGGTGCCGGCTGGCTGTTGATCACCTCAGCCTGCTGCCCGGCTTCCTCCGTAAGCAGCATGTCGCGGACCTGGTCCGACTCCCGCTGTAATCTGTGCAGCTTCCCCGTGTCGATCTGAACCTCCGGTATCGCCTGTTTGCGCTGAGCCTCCAGCTGCTCCTGAACCTCTTTTTTCAGATAACGGGTGACGATCTCTTCCACTTCGGGCTCAACCGCATCCTGGCCGCGCAGCCGTCCCTTAAAGCCTCTCAATTCCCGCAGCTTATTCTCGGTCAAGCGAACCAGCCCCGTTATATAGGAGCGCAGAGGAGCGTACTCGCTTAAGGATACCACCGTCAGCACGACGTTTCGCCCGTATAACCCATGATCGTACACCGCGCTGCGGAATAAATGCCGTTTCACCTGCCGGGGCCGTGGTTGAAAGCGGTCGATGAAGCGCTGCCCCTTCATTTTGGCTAAGTAACTGTCCACGAGTGCAATCACCTTCGGGGCGTACTGTTCCAGGTCCTTGCGGCCATTCTCCTGGTAAAAACGGCTCTTCTCCACGTCATAATCCAGCAAATCCAGCAGCAACTCCCATGATAGCTCCACGGGCTGGAGAGAGAACCGGCGCTTCCATTCCTTCTCCTTCAGCTCAGCGGACAAGACGCGCGGAAAGCGCTGATACGTTTCCCGGATCGGCATATCCAGGCCATGCACGATCATAAAATCATATAGCCACTCCCGCAGGTACGTATCCAGCTTGGCATAACGCTTCCGGTAGGCCATCCACGCCTGCTCCATCAATGCATAGCCCTGCAGGGGATCGCTCCAGCCCACGCCATGGATCAGCTCGTAAAAATAGACAAACAAATAGGATAAGTCCGTATCCGGGTACCGCCCAGACCTTACTTCCTCCCGCCAGTAAAAATACCATTTGAACTGGTCGCTGGCCATCTGGTCGTAGGTCGGCCAATAGCTTTTGAAGGCTACAAAAGGGGCCTCTCCCTCTACATGCCATGCGAGCTCCCTTGCCTTTTGCACGAATTGCTGCTCCTTGGTCACGTAGCGGAAGTCCTCGCCCCAATTCATATCCAGCGGCTCCTGCGGCTTCACAATCAGGGATTCCTTCGCTCTGGCAGCAGAATCAACGGGTTCCTGCCCCTGATGATCTGATGGCTTGTCCAGTAACGAGACGTCCTGCTCGTCGCCTGCCAGCTCAAATTCAGCAAAACGAATCCCTTGGTCATTCACGAGCGTAGTATGTCTTATATGTTCTATGTGATTGTCGTTGTTAGGCTTATCGTTTTTCATCGAATATGAACCTCCGTCACAACTTCAATTATACCATTTAACCTATAGGGACTAACCGATTTTCACATGTTTCTCATCTGTATTATAATGGACGGAATGATAGTCTAGCGAATGACTTTATGCTGAAAGGACCTTCGAATGAATAAATGGCTGAAAGCATTGTTATTTCTAGTGGGTGCGGCTATTCTGACAAGGCTGATCCCCTTCTCTTCCTGGTTCCGCATCCTGGATACGATGATCCATGAGCTGGGGCATGCCGTCATGACCCTTCTCATGTCGGGGCGCGTGCTCAGCATCGAGCTGAATCCCGATCACAGCGGCGTGACCTATTCCATGCTGGCTTCCGGTGGCTGGAGTCCGATTGTGGTCTCGCTTGCAGGCTATATGTCGGCATCCCTATTCGCCATTCTGATGTTCTACGGCTATGCCAAGAAAAAACAGGACACCGGCCTGATCACCATTACCGTGCTTGCCCTCATCATGATCATTTTCTTCGTACGCGCCGGCTATGGATTATGGTGGCTCATTATTTTTATGATCGTGAATCTGATCTTCTATTTCCTTGGCGAGAAGGTCCGTAATTTCTACTACCTGCTGCTCGCCTTTCTCGTGCTGGAAGAGTCCGTGGTCGGTCCGCTAACTCTCCTAACCATGGCGCTGGCCCAGCCCAAGCAAGCGGGCGACGCCTCCAACCTGGCCAACATGACCGTGCTCCCGGCCTTCGTCTGGGCGCTGCTGTTCCTGCTGTTCTCCCTATGGTGCGCGAAGATGGCGCTGCAGCTGTTCTGGAAGAAGCGGTGAAACAGGTTCGTCGCAGGCAGAAGAAGCCAGCGTTATCCAACCATTGGGATGACGCTGGCTTTTTTATAAGGCTTGATTTTCATGTGAAGCAACCTTATCGGAGATGGAGCAGGATTGACCCCCTCTTTGTCTAATATACTGTATGTGTATATTAGACGAATTCGTCCATTGGGTTCTATGTGGGAAATGGGTGAATTCGTAGAGAAAACATTATCTAAAATCAATGCAAGTAAAAATTAAATAAAGGGATAGATTAAATGCACTCAGAAATTATATTGAAGAATAATTCCAACATACCTATAGAGGATAAGTTTGACCAGATCAACGCTTGTATTGAATCCATACATGGAAATTCAGCTGCTGAACTTGTGTCAATAACTTGTGATAA
Source organism: Paenibacillus sp. FSL F4-0100 (assembly GCF_037993005.1). NCBI lineage: Bacteria > Bacillati > Bacillota > Bacilli > Caryophanales > Paenibacillaceae > Paenibacillus > Paenibacillus sp. FSL F4-0100. Next base: position 261,501 of record NZ_CP150303.1, on the reverse strand, counting down.
TACTGGTTATAAGACTCCAAACTTCACAACCTCTGGTATATTTCGTTTGCATGGGTTGGTAAAGCTATATAACGAATTGAAGCCGTGGTGCGTTATCTTAAAAATCATTAAGCCAGACACACCCGAGAAAGATAACTTTGAACATCACAACTACTGGAGACGTGAAGCACTTGTATTTGAGTCAGGAGTTTTAAGAGAACTTCCTGATTCTATTTATGGTGCAGAGAGCTATTTGGTTGAAGAACAACAAGATGGTACCATATGGATCTGGATGGAATATATTAAGGGCGAATACGCAAAAACAGTTGAGCAATTTTCATATATCGCCCGACAATTAGGCCGTTTTAATGGGGCCTATCTTAAAGGAATAAAAATGATGCCTGAACATGAGTGGATATGCAGAGCTTGGCTCAAATCATGGTCGACTGCAAGCCGCATATATGCTCCTAATATGGAGGAGTATGTAAGTCGAATATCTACAGACAATGTGCAAAGTACTTGGGCTTGGTATCAAGAGATGCTCAAAAACATTGACTCTTCAATTGACTCGCTCCAACAGCTACCGCGTGTACTGGCACATCAAGATTTGAGCCAGATGAATATGTTGCTCGTTAAAAAAGAAGCGAGCGAAAGTCAACTCGTTCTAATCGACTGGCAGTTCATGAGTATATCTGGTATTGGCGAAGACTTGGGTAAGTTGTATGGGGTGAATATGAGTCTTGGTAGTATTCCGCCTGACCAATATATGAGATTTCAAAGCTCTTTATATAATGCATACCTAGAGGGGTTGCGAGATATGGGATGGCAGGGTGACATGGGATTAGTGAGATATGGATTCTGTTTAAGCACTGCCCTAAGAAGTGTGTGGGAGGTCCCACAATTCTTTTCCATTATGGCTCAGTTAGAAGACGAGCCTAATAATATAAAACTCGAAGAAAGACTCACCCGCCTTGATTGCATTATTACAGTACATAAACAAATGGCCGCGGAGGCTAATTCCATTAAACTGACATTAAAGGAAAAATCCATATAAATCAAAAAGGGCAATTAGATCCGATAACAACGCATTCACGCTGCGGTTCTAGCAGCCCTCAGTCCCGGAAGAATAGGGCGAAGAAGCGAGTAGACTATTGAAGTTCTGGAAAAGAGGAAGATCGAATCGAAATACCTAGTATAAATGTAGTGATGAAGGATCAAAGAGATAGTTGAGTATTCTAGATGCGACAGATATCTATTAATAATTACTCAGGAGCCAACCAATGAATAACAATTGGAATAAAATTATTTATAAAATCTGGTCACCCATTTATGATAAAATTTTCAATTCAAACATTTTTCTCCATGCACGTAAACAAATATTCCAAGAGGCCCCCTTCAATAACACACAAAAGATACTTTTTGTCGGCGTAGGCACAGGAGCTGATTTAGAGTTATTGAACCATAATGATTTAGATATAACGGCTATAGATTTCTCACCAGATATGTTGAGAAAAGCAAGAGCGAAATTCAAGAATTCTCGCATTAAGTTTTTAGAAATGGACGCTCAAAATATGGCGTTTAACGATATGTCGTTTGACTATGTGGTTGGAAGTCTAATTCTTTCCGTAGTACCTGATGCTGACAAGTGTTTTCAAGAAATGGGTAGAGTTTTAAAACAAGAAGGAAGGATCGTTATTTTCGATAAATTTACCCCTAGTAACAATAAACTCTCGTTATCAAAAAAGTTGTTTAGACCACTAATTAAAGTCTTAGGAACAGATATTGGATTGAATTTTGAAGAGTTGTACCTAAGAAATAATAAAAATTTAAGTATAGAAGAAGATAAACCCGTCATGCTGAATGGGATGTATAGAAAAATAGTCGTTAGAAAAATCAGTTGACATCTATACAAGATTATTCTTGATTGGTGGTTGAGTTTATGGGAGAGGCGTGTAAATTGAGCTGTGGTCACTGCTCATATAATCAAGAGGTGTTTTTAGGTATTGGATTTCAATATATTAATTTGATTTCTATTTTAGAATGGTATAAGGAGGATGTCGGTCGACAACGAATCAGAGAGTTTATGCATGAGAAGGATTCAACTTTTGACTGCTTTGATGGTCTGTATGTATGTCAGAAGTGCCGCTATCTACTAAATGAACCATATTTACATATGAGATCAGATTCTCAAACGTATACGAACCGTTACGTATGTCCGCGCTGTACAGCTCCAATGCCATCAAAGCCTTTAGAGTATCTCCAAAACACAGCACTAGATTGTCCTGATTGTGGGCAAGAAAAGCTCGTGGTGAATTTTTATATGGATTGGGATTAGGGCGTACATCTAGGCCAAGCGAGTTTTTTTACTGAAATAATTGCACGCACAAACTAAGTAAGGAAAGAGAGCGGCTTTATTTTCAAAGAAGACGAGAATATCCGATAACACCATATTCCCACCTCAAGGCTGTCAAGACGAAAAATCCCCATAAAAAAATGGGCTGCCCGGCACGTAGTTATTCACTACAAATGGACAGCCCACTTACTATTATACTTTACATTAATGGTTTATTTCATGATCACCGGCACCGCACCAGCAAATCGATCGGATAGCGGCCCGCATTCCGACCATACAGACTGATGCCGCCTTCCTCGGCCCGCAGCTTCAGTTGGAAGCTGCGCTTGCGGTCAAGCTCTGCCGCGAGTCTCCCCGGTACCTGCGCCTGGCACAGGTATCCGTATGAACCGGCGTCTTCCAGAAGGTTGTTGACCGGCTGATAGTGCCACGAGAGAACGCCTCGGCTATCGGCAGGATCATCTGTGAGCACAGCCTCGCCGATTTGGACATCGTCCACCCATACGGATATACGGGATTCATGCAGCTCTTCATCCGTCATATAGTAAGTGCTTGGGTTATACTCCACGTCCGCCGACGCCCCGTGCATAAAGTCGATTCCGTGCGTGCGATGCCGCGCACCCTCGATATTTCTGGCTAATAAGCGTTTCGCGCCAGCTTCGAAGAAAATCTCGATATCGCGGATTAGCGGCTGTTCGTCATGATCTGGCAGCTGCACCTCATAGACGAATCGGCCTTCTCCGCCGCCATTCACTTTGGAGCCTTGAAGGGCCTCCCACATATAGGCGAAGCTTTGCTTACGGAATGTGTTAACCGGGATGCTTACGGTTCTGCCTTCCACTCCATCGTTCCCCTGTCCCTTTCCGCCACGCACGTCAAACGTCGTAAAGTTGCGTGTTACCACACCGTTCGCTGCATTCAGAAGACGAACTCCGAGGATCGCAACCGCATCTGTCTTCGGCATGCGAAGCTTCAATTCCGTTAGTGGCGTAACACCGTAGCCGTCCCAGGCCACTTCCAAGGTCCCTTGATCAGCGACAACCTTCGTTCCGAGCTGATCATAGGATAATTCCCAAGCCAGGGTAAGCTTCTGTCCATGGTATTGATCCGAATAACTGGAGCGCAGCAGCGGTATGACGGCCTCAGCCCCTTGCTCCAGCGTCTGGCAGGGCGGTGCGACAATCACGATGAAGTCCGGCGTGTGCAGGTCGGCGATCGTCATGCCCGGCACAAAATCCTCATACCCGAATTTTTTGTCCGTCCCATCCAGACGGTAGTAGCCATTGAATTCGTTTGTCACGTCACGGAATTCCGTAAATACGAAACCGCACAGCTTATCATGGCGCCGGAATTCGTTCAGCATGTAACGGTAATGCCACGCGAGATCGCTGTCCCCGGCTCCCCCGTCAACTCCCCACACGTTTCCGCATTCGCTGTTCATGAGCGGAGCGTCACCTTGCTGATTGCCGCCGATATAGTTATGTTCGGATCCCGGATGAGTCTTCTGGACAATCTCCTCGATATGATTGCGCAGCGGTTCATACCCATTGATGTAAAAATGCCACGTGTTGATATCCGTCTCCACATGATCGTAAGCGCATGGAGAATTGTCCTCCACAATCCGAGTCGGGTCCACCTCCTTGGCCCATCTGTATTTCTCCCTTACCCATTCCTGCGTCTCCGGAAGATAGTAGCTGTGCTGCTCCTCTCCGCCCGTTAAACCCGTCGTTTTACTGTCGGTACGGAGTCCCCAAGTTTCGTTAAACATGACCCATGAAAAAATCGACGGATGATTCCGGTCCCGCTCAATCACTTCCTGCGCTTCGCGCTCATAGGCAGAACGTGCCGTTTCATCCGGATTACCCCAGAAGCATGGCATATCCTCCATCACCAGAATCCCGAGTTTATCCGCCCAATACAGCTTGCGGGGCTCCTCCGGTTTAATATGAATCCGCACGAAGTTCAGACCAAGCCGTTTCATCAGATAGATCTCGTCCCGCATCTCCGTGTCCGTCGGGTAGGTGAAGAATCCCGTCTGGTGGTAGGATTGGTCCAGCGTTCCGTTTAAATAGACCGGCTTTCCGTTGAGCGTAATCCAGCGATAATCCCGTCCGTCGAACTTCGCCGTTCCGATCTCCCGTATGCCAAAATAAGTATGGACTACATCTTCGCCCGAGGAACCCGCCAGGCGCAGCTCCCCTTCGTATAAATGAGGGGTTTCGGGGCTCCACAGCCGCGGGTCGTGGACTTGGAACACCGTTGTCCGTTCATTCGCGCCTTCTTGCAGCTCCCACTCCACCTGATGCGTAACCGAGCCCTCCGCAAACGAGAGTTGGAGTGTCGCTACGCCTGCTTCTTGAGCCTGGATCTTGGATTTCAACTCGATCTGACCGTCAATGGAAGTCGTAAAGATGGCTTGCTCCATGTAGGTTTGCGGCCGGGCCTCCAGCCAAACTGGCTGCCAAATGCCCCGGATCTCGCCATACCCCTGCTTCCCGCGGGCTTGGTAATTATGGTCGAAGTCCTCTGCACGGACAACGATCGTATTGTCCTTTGCCGAATCCCACACCGTTGTCACGTCAAACTCGAAAGTTCCGTATCCGCCTTGATGCGAGCCGACATGCTTGCCATTGACCCATACATCACACAGATAATCGACGGCGCCAAACCGCAGAAAGATTCGGGACTGCTTCTTCGCCGGCTCCCACTTCACGGACCGACGATACCAGCCTACCCCCTTCTCGTTACGCTCAATACCGGACAAGGGACTGACCCAAGAGAACGGCACCGTAATCTCTGAGGTAAAAAGGCTGGCATCTCCGCCCTGCAAGCCAGTAGCGTCATCACCGGCGCTCGTACCCGCTTGCTGTCGTACATTACCTGATCCTTCCGTATCGAGCCGGAACGACCACTGGCCGTTCAAATTCAACCAGTCTTTTCGTTCAAAATCCGGTCTGGGGTACTCCGCGCGCGGAATTTCCGTGTGAATGGAGGGTGCTACAGAAGTATTCATGAAGCAAACACAACCTTTCCTTTTTCTGAATTTGCCCCTATTCTAGCACCTGTATATAATAAATGCAATGTACATTATACTTTTACAATATATCGAATTTATTGTACACTTGGAGTCACCACAACTCTTCAGTAAAGGAAGGGGATTATGAACGAATCGAAGCTGGAAACCAACCGTTATCCGGCATCCCGGATCGTGGAAGTAGCCAAGGCCCTATCCAGTGATGTCCGTGTTCGCATCCTTGAAGCGCTCGGCGATAGACCGATGAGTGTCGGTCAGTTGGCGGAGGCGCTTGGGATTGCCCAGCCTACGGTGTCCATTAATGTCCAGATGCTGGAGCAAGCGGATCTGATCGTCTCTTCGCAAGGAGCGAATCGGGAAAAAATCTGCGCCGTCACCTGCCGCTCCATTTTTCTCGAACTCCCCTCGAAGCCCGGCGAGGGGCTGCAGCGCACGGAAGAAATCCACATGCCGATCGGCATGTTCTCCCACTGCTATATCGAGCCAACCTGCGGCATGGCAGCTCGGGACGGATCTCTGATCGGATCGCCGGACGATCCGCGCGCCTTTTACATGCCGGAACGAACGGAGGCTGCGCTGCTCTGGTTCTCGGGATCAGGATATATCGAATATTATTTTGCGAACCCTATGCCGCCCGGAGCGGCTCTTGATGAGCTCCGCATCCGCGCGGAGCTTAGCTCCGAGGCGCCTTCCTTCCAGCAGGATTGGCCATCCGACATCACCGTTAGCATCAACGACCTCCCTGTAGGTACTTGGACAAGTCCCGGTGATTTTGGTGATCGCAAGGGGAAACTCACCCCGGATAAATGGAGGAGCGGCAGTGAGTACGGCATGCTGACGGAATGGCGCGTAACCAAGCAAGGCAGCCAGGTCAATGGCCACGAATCCAGTGCTACGACCATCGATTCGCTGGAGCTTGCCTTTAACCGGCCAATCCGCATCCGCTTTGAGGTGAAGAAAGACGCCGAGCACCCGAACGGCCTGAATCTATATGGTTCGGGTTTCGGAGATCATCCGCAGGATATCATCCTGTCGTTTGTGCGGTACACGGAAGCCTAACAGCCGACCACAGCCAGAAGAAGCAAGGCAAATCTAATAATATAATCAACCGAATGAAGACAAAAAAGGCTATCCCCTGTCACCTCTCTTGGCGACTATGGAATAGCCTTTTTGGATATTTAATCATCATGACGGTTATTTCTTCTTCAGCTTATTGGTTTTCCCCATCAAATATAACAGATACGGCGCTCCCAGGAGCGCGGTAACGATACCCGAAGGCAATTCCTTCGGAATCATGACCACCCTCCCGATCCAGTCTGCTCCAGCCAGCAAAATTCCGCCGAGCAGCGCCGCGATGACCATCGATTGCCGATGGCGGGCGCCGACCAGCATCCTGGCGGCATGCGGCGCAAGCAGTCCGATAAAGCCGACCGAGCCGACATTGGCTGCGGCAATCGAAGCCAACAGCACCGCAATGATGGCGACATACATCCGGGTATTCCGTACATGAAGGCCGAGACCGGTGGAGCTTTCTTCGCTGAACGTCAGCAGATCCACCTTCCGCCCGAGCCACGCAGCCAGAGGCAGCAGGATCAGAATGGCGGGAACAATCCGCTGGACCTCCGTCCAGCCCCGGTTATACGTGCTCCCCGCCATCCAGGATAATGCCGGCGCTACGTCGACCTTCGCATGAATGATCATCAGATTGATGATGGCAGAACCAAGCGCGGCAACTGCAATTCCAACCAGCGTAAGAATCGTCGGATGAAGTCCTCTTTTCCAGGACACCGCGTATACCAAAGCGGCTGCAGCCAACCCTCCGAGAACCGCTCCGACCGGTACCCAGCCAGCCGACAATTGCGGAAAGCCTACCATCAGAAGCAGTGCGCCCGCACCGGCTCCGCTGGTCACTCCGATCACCTGGGGATCCCCCAGCGGATTCCGGACCGCATTCTGCAGAAGACTGCCGCTGACGGCCAGCGCCATGCCGGACAAGCCGGCTGTGAGCAGCCTCGGCAAGCGGAATTCCAGCAGAATCTGGCGATACATCGACTCGCCGCCTCCCGTAAGCACGGCCAGCACTTCCGTGAAGGGAATGCGCAGACTGCCGCTCATCAGGCTGAATATCCATACCAGCGCCAGCAGCACGCTGAACAGTGTTACCAAGGCCGGATATGGTATCCGGCGCAGGCTCGTGCCCGCCATGGCTGATCCGCCAGAAGCCCCGCGCCCTCCGATCAACGAGCGGGATACCCGCATGGCAAGCCAGATGAGGCACGGGGCTCCGATCATGGCCGTAATGGCCCCGACCGGAAGCTCACCGTAGGCGTTTATGAACATCCTGGCCACCGTGTCGGCCCCGACAAGCAGAGCAGAGCCCCATAAGGCAGCCAGCGGAATTAACCCCGCATGCCGGATCACGCCGGACAGGCGAACCAGATGAGGAGCGACCAACCCGATAAAGCCGATCGGACCGACCACGCTCACGGTCACGCAGGCCAGCACAATGGCTGCCCCCATCGCAAGCAAGCGGGTGGTGCCGACTTTTTGGCCAAGGGAACGTGCCGACTCTTCATTGAGGGTCAGAATGTCCCACTGGCGTACCGCCAAACACAGCACGATCAGCCCGCCAATGATCCACGGCCATGAAAAAGCTACGCCATCCCAGTCATTCTGAATTAGCGAGCCGGAGCCCCACAGAAAAATCCCCTGCGTCGTTTGCTGGTTCAGCAGCACAAGCGCACTCGTAACGGAGGATAAAACCAGAGTGACGATCATCCCGGACAATGCAATCCGCAAGGGGGAGCCCTGCGTTTTTCCCGCCAGCGCATAGACCGCTACAGCCGCCAGTGTTCCCCCTGCCACAGCCAAAGGAAGGGCATACTGATGCAGCAGTCCCGGCCAGAAGATCATCCCCGCCACGACGGCCAAATAAGCGCCGGCATTCACGCCAAGCGTTGTCTCCGATGCCAGCGGGTTGCGCGTGACGGTCTGCATGAGCACACCCGACACCGCCAAGGCCGCGCCTGATAATAGGCCCATCACTGTTCGAGGAAGGCGCACGCTGCGGATGAGATGATGATCCGCAATATCCTGAGGAGACACCAAGGCCTGGACCACCGTTTTGACGGATATATCCGCTAGCCCTTGCGTCAAGCTGATAAACGTGAGAAATAACAGAGCCACAAGGCCTCCAACCAGCATCCATAACGGCTTCCAGCCCCTACCTGAGGAAACGGGTGGGGCTGGATGGATGCTCACCGGCGCGGAGCCTTGTGCCAGTTTCTTGCCGAGACTCATTTTGTGAGCAGATCAGCTGTCTTCTGGGCCATGGTTTGGGCAGACAATGGGCCGCCGTATGGCCACATGTCACCGCCAAGTGCATACACGCGGTCTTCTTTAACAAAGTTCAGACCTTTCCATACCGGATTGTCCTTCAATTGGTTCTCGATGACGTTATCGCTATCCTGAATCATATGCAGGAAATTCGCATCCTGAAGGGCAGGCAATGCCTCTACGTCCCCAGTGGTAAATCCATAAACCTCAAATTGATTAGGCTTATGGGCATTGGTTAACCCGATGTGCTCCAAAATTTTGACGGCCAGGGAATTGTCCGTCGAAATCCGGAACGTCACCGCATTCTGGTTACTGTACCCCATCGCCAGCGCAAATGGTTTTTCCGTCATACCGGCAGCTTCAAGCTTGGCTTTGGCGTCGGCATAGGTTTGATCCAGGTCGCTAAGCACTTTTGCAGCTTCGTCTTTTTTGCCAAGCACGTCAGCAATCGTATTGAAGGTATTAACCATCTCTTCATACTGGTCCCCTTGTCCCTCAACCGGATAAGGATCGAATACCAATGTTGGCGCGATGCTGTTGTAAGTATCATAGCCAGCTTCAAGATTCGATTTCAAACCGATGATCAGGTCCGGCTTCAAGGAAGCGATAAGCTCGAGATTCGGCTCTTGACGAGTGCCGACATCGGTCACGTCCGAACCGATCTCCACCGGAATGCTTACCCATTGGTTCATCCCCTCAATATCTGCAATGCCGACGGGCTGAACGCCGAGCGCAAGGACATCCTCCGCGTAAAGCCATTCCAGTGCGACAATACGCTTAGGAACGCCAGTGATTTCCGTTTCGCCCAGGGCGTGCTTAATGGTTCGGGTCTCCGGCGTGGCCTCGGTGTTATCCCCACCTTGTGCGGCCCCTTGATCCGAATTCTGCGCTGCGGTAGAGCCGCCTCCATCATTGGATGCCGCGCCTCCGCCACAACCGGCTAAAACCAATGCAAATATCAATACGATAAACACGAGACCCTTCATACTGCGCATTGAATTTCTCCCCCTCATACCCTCTATGTATTGTAGATATTGTTTACTAATAATAATTATTGAGAACAATTATCATTATCAACACTCAGCACAATGATAATTATTCTCATTAAGATTGTCAATAGAATTTATGAAGATTGCCTGAACCCTCCATGAATCTGCCTTTTCTGCCATGAATATGGAATTCGTTCTTTACAGAACATGAGATGTATAACATAATCTTACTAAATTATTCCTACAAAACTTAGCGTCTACCATTCAGTCTGGTGCCTTATATCCGCTTTAACAAAACAACCGAAAAGAGAGGGATCTGCATGCGTGACAAAACCCCCACTCCGGCTGCAGAGAGCGACTTTCCCGTTAAAGCCGGCAAACCTGCACGGCAAGCCCTTATCGTTGCAGGCTATCATCAGCTTGCCGACCTCACCCAAGCATCCGAGAAAGAACTGCTGGCGCTTCACGGGGTAGGGCCCAAAGCGATCAGAATACTGCGCGAAGCTCTTGCCGAGAAGGGCCTTTCCTTCAAAGAATAAATAAACACGATAGGTCTCCAAAGGCCATAAAGGCCAGGGATCTATCGTGTTTGTTTTTTTCCCATACAGCACACCAATCTTGGATTGGTGCGCTCATTGATGTTCCATATCATCTTTGACAATGGGACTTCGACTATATGATGTTATAGCGTTTCAATATATCTTCGATGACGGTTCCGGAAACTTTTTTCAAAGCCTGCTTTTCCAATAAGTTCATGATCAACGGAAGCTTCAAATCGGTTAGTTTTTTACCGTCCATCATTTTGGAAGTGGAGTCCAGCAGTACACGGACATCGTAGCAGGAGCCGAATACTTCAGGTACGCCGCGGTCTACGTTTAATAAGATATACACGGCCTCCATTGCTGTTCGAACCGAATATTCGGTTGTAAATACGGTGTCGCGAACCGTGTCGGCAAACTGTCCGATAAACGCGAAGTTGACGCAACCATCCGGAACTACTTTCGGCCGGTCTCCTTCTGTTCTCGGCATGAAGAATGCCGTAATGTAAGGCATCATGGTCGGGATGCAGCGGGCAGAGTTGGCAGCCATGTCAGCAATTTCATGCTCTGGCACACCCAGGTGGTACAGCCACTCCATCGTAATTTCCTCGCCTGTACATTCTCTCATCGGCTTCTTGACGTAATCGCCCGGAACATCGGTGAATAATCCATATACCCATACCACAAGCTGATCTTTCGGCTGCTCTTTGAAATGCGGTTGACGATTTAGAGTGTAACTCATGAGCCACTTGGAATCCTTTACGGACACGATGCCACCGGTAACGACCTTTCCGCTGAACGGGTCGCGTTTACAGATTTTTTCGATATAAGGCGGGATTCTGTCATCAAGGGTCGTAACGGTTGCCGATTCCCAGTTCGTCGCTTCCGTATTCGTGCAGAATTTATCGGGGCGCCCAAAGGATGGATCCTGCTTGGCGATATTTCTCCAGAGCTCCCAGCAGCCGCCTGCGGAACGATTGAATTCAGCCGCACGATGATGGTCGCCCGAAGAAGAATTTTCCGTGCAGCTGCCATTTGTCACAAACACCAAATCATCTTCCGTTAAATCGATATATTCCTCATTGCCAGCACGGCGACATACAATTTGCTTGGCAACCTTCTTATTACCTTGAATATCAAATACTACATTCGTGACCGTTGTATCATATTGGAAATGAACGCCATGCGACTGCAAATATTTCATCATTGGCAGAATCAATGACTCATATTGATTATATTTCGTAAATTTTAACGCCGAAAAATCAGGCAGTCCGCCAATATGGTGAATGAATCTTTGAATGTAAAGCTTCATCTCCAAAGCGCTGTGCCAATCTTCAAAGGCAAACATCGTTCTCCAGTAAAGCCAGAAATTCGAGGCAAAGAAATCCTCCGTGAATACATCGGTAATTTGCTTATCATACAAATCTTCGTTTCGAGTAAAGAATAACTTCACGATTTCCAGCGAAGCTTTTTCACTCAGAGCAAATTTTCCATCCGTATGGGCATCCTCGCCTCGGTTAACCGTGGCTCTCATTAGAGAATAGTTTGGATCTTTCTTGTTCAGCCAGTAAAACTCATCCAAAACCGATGCGCCTTCAATTTCAAGAGACGGAATAGTACGGAACAAATCCCACAAGCATTCAAAATGATCTTCCATTTCCCGTCCACCGCGAATAATAAAACCTTTATCGCTGTCATGAATTCCGTCGCAGGCACCTCCGGGAAGACTAAGCTCCTCCAGAATGTGAACCCGTTCTCCCTTCATTTGGCCGTCGCGCACAAGGAAGCACGCAGCTGCCAGAGAGCCTAAACCGGCTCCAACCAGATATGCTGATTTTTTGTCGACATCGACCGGTTTTTCCGGACGGGCAAACGCTTCATAATTTCCATTGCTATAATACATTCCAGTCACCTCCGAATTGATTCTAGCAACTTCATCATAAGAAAATATTCGGAGGTCTCCTATAGACAATGTCCGCCTAATGTCGAAACTTTCGACAAAAGCCTAATATTGTCTAATGATCGTGGTGCGATTTAAACTTTTCAAGCGCGAAAAAAATATCCCCTTGAATCAAAATGCTTAGCCGGTCCACAATCGCAGCGGGCTCTTCCTTCATCCCTTTAGCAATCCAATCCAGCATCAATCCTACAAACGCATATTTATAAAAGTCAGCGATAAACGACTTATCATCATCCCTGATCGACATCGTAACGGCCTTTTCCTCGATAACTCCTATCAAAAGATTATAGGTTACGTTAAATAGGTACCTTTCCAGCTGCTCTCGTTTAATCGAATGATAGACACTCGTCACAAACGCCTTGTTTTTCAGCACATACTCAAATATTTGCAATAGGCCCTGCTGCCACGTGTCATATGTTTTCTTGCCATCCAACGCTATGGTAGCCTCGCTTGTGCAAATCCACTCCACAAGATCATAAATATCCTTGAAATGATAATAAAACGTTTGGCGATTTACTTCGCAGTCCTCAACAATATCAATAACGGTTATCTTATCAAGCGTTTTTTTCTCAAGCATTCTTTTTAGCGATAGGGCAAGCGCCTTTTTTGTTGTTTGTGCCATAAAACCCCTCCAATTAAGAGCGTAATCATCCACAGAGGCAATTATCAGATTATATATCTTCATTATAAAGGAACTCAACGCGAAAAAGCGGTATCCTTATGAGGCAAAATAAATTGGAAACACGCAGGAAGTCAAGAGATCGTAGCCCGGGTGGCATCGTAATAAATAAAACCCAATACACATTGTGAAATAATTCACCACATAATTGATTGCTCTATATTACAATGAAGTGGATCTGACGAGGCTGACCGGAGGGAGGCAACCGGGGAAGATCTGAGATTCGAAGAGTAAAGGTCACGCTCACGTTCCCTTTCGCTTCTCGCTTTCCTACGTTACGACCTCCTTTTTCGATTGGCTCTTTATGGTCAACTAAATAGATATAGAGAAAATGGAGGGTTACACAGTGAAAAGGAAGTTTGCAGCAACGCTTATACTCATTCTCTCTTTCATGCTTGCTATCGCGGGATGCGGCAGCGGGAACCAGGATCAGAGTCAGGACAACGCGAAAAAAGAAGAAGACCAAGAAACGGCCGTTTCGGGTGCGTCCCAAACCGGTTATACGCCGATCGATCAGCTCAAAGAAAAGTATGATATCATCATCGTCGGTGCAGGCGGAGCCGGTATGTCTGCTGCCCTTGAGGCAAAAGAAAAAGGCATGAATCCGGTCATTTTTGAAAAAATGCCGATTGCCGGCGGGAATACCATAAAATCATCTTCGGGCATGAATGCTTCCGAAACCAAGTTCCAACAAGAACAGGGCATTAAGGACAACAACGATTTATTTTATGAAGAGACTTTAAAGGGCGGTCATGGAACCAACGACAAAGACATGCTTCGTTTCTTCGTTGACAACTCGGCAAGCGCGATCGATTGGCTGGATTCCATTGGGATTCGGTTGAACAATATCACCATTACGGGCGGCATGAACGAAAAACGCACGCACCGTCCTGAGGACGGCTCAGCAGTAGGACAATACCTTGTCAACGGACTGGTAAAAAATGTACAAGAACAAGAAATTCCGCTATTCGTCAATGCCAAGGTAACGGATATTACGGAAAAAGACGGCAAGGTAAACGGCGTCAAAGTCATCTTCAACGAGAATGATGAGAAAAACATTGCAGCAGATGCCGTCGTTGTGACAACCGGCGGTTTCGGAGCCAATATGGACATGATTTCCGAAGTTCGGTCCGATCTGAAAGGGTACGTGACCACCAACCAGGAAGGCAGCACCGGTGACGGCATCACCATGATTGAAAAGCTCGGCGGTACAACGGTCGATATGGATCAAATCCAGGTTCACCCTACGGTGCAGCAGGAGAAATCTTATCTCATCGGGGAAGCCGTTCGGGGAGAAGGAGCCATCCTCGTGACCAACCAAGGCAAACGTTTCACAAACGAGCTGGATACTCGGGACAACGTCACCGCCGCCATCAATAAGCTTCCTGACAAATCGGCTTATCTTGTGTTCGATTCCGGGGTAAAATCCCGCGTCAAAGCGATTCAGCAATATGAGAAAATGGGCTTTGTCATTCACGGTGATTCGATCGAGGCTTTGGCCAAAGAAATGGGTGTTCCAGCCGAACAGCTTAAAGCCACACTGGATACATGGAACAACGCGGTGAAGAACAATAAAGATACCGAATTCAACAGAACGACAGGCATGGACAACGACTTGTCCGGGGCGCCATACCATGCCATCCAAATCGCCCCCGGTATTCACTACACCATGGGCGGCGTAAAAATCAACACGAACACGGAAGTTTTGGATAAAGACGGCAAGCCTATTCCAGGATTGTTTGCAGCCGGTGAACTAACAGGCGGATTGCACGGTCAAAACCGGATCGGTGGCAACTCTGTTGCCGAGATCATTATTTTCGGCCGCCAAGCCGGCATCAAATCAGCTGAATTTGTGGGAGCACGGTAAGCTGTAGTCTGCATCCTTCATACGGCAAAACAACAAACGCTTGGTCTTGTTTTGATCTTCCGATAGCCATCTTTTTAAAAACCATATTTACATTTCTATAAAAATAGATATAATAAGCATATGGATACCTTACAAACCATCAAAGCACTATCAAACGAGTCCCGGTTTAAAATCCTGGAGTGGCTGAAGCATCCGGAGGAACATTTTGCTCCGCAGGATCACATGCCTTCGAAATGTGATTTTCAGGGCGGTATCTGCGTGGGCTCCATTTCGGATAAAACAGGACTCGCTCAGTCGGTCGTTTCTGGCTACCTGGTAAAATTGCAAAAGGCCGGTCTACTAGAATCCCATCGAGCGGGCCAGTGGACATATTACAGACGGAATGAGGAAGGCATTCAGCGTTTTATCGAACAACTCAAGAAAGAGCTTTAGGCTTAAAAAGCAAAGTGAAATTGAAGATTAAGCTTAAAAGCTCTTTCTTTTTATCATATATATCTATTTTTATGAAAATACAGAAAAGCATATTAAACATATTGGAGGATTCCATACATGACCAACCAAAATCAAAATGTCCGTTCTACAGCATCCCTATTCGAGCCATTTACCATCGGTAACCTTACTCTTTCGTCCCGCGTGGTGATGGCCCCTATGACGCGCGGGTTCTCCCCTAACGGCGTTCCAGGCCCGGATGTGGCCGCTTACTACCGCCGGCGTGCGGAGAATGGCGTCGGATTGATCATTACCGAAGGAACACTGATTAACCATCCAGCGGCTACCGATAGCCCCAATGTGCCTAACTTTCATGGTGAAGCCGCATTGAACGGCTGGGCCGAGGTGGTCCGTCAGGTCCATGAAGTCGGCGGTAAGATCATGCCGCAAATTTGGCATATCGGCATGACTAGACCAATAGGCGCCGAGCCAAATCCGGAGGCACTTCCCATCGGACCATCCGGACTTGACCTGGACGGCAACATCGTCACGAAGCCGATGACCAAGGATGAGATCGAGCAGGTCATTCAAGCTTATGCCGATGCGGCCGCGAATGCCAAGCGCATTGGCTTTGACGGAGTAGAAATCCATGGTGCCCACGGATACCTGATCGACCAATTCCTCTGGGAGAGAACGAACCAGCGTACCGATGAATACGGAGGTGACATGCTGAAGCGCGCCCGCTTTGCGGTCGAAGTGGTGAAAGCCGTACGTGAGGCGGTGGGTCCGGACTTCCCGGTTGCTATCCGCTTATCCCAATGGAAGACGACCCAATATGAAGCAAAGCTGGCGGATACGCCTGAAAAGCTGGATCAGCTGTTAACCGCGCTGTCTGACGCTGGAGTCGATATATTCCACTGCTCGACCCGCCGCTTCTGGGAGCCTGAATTCGAAGGTTCTGACCTGAACTTTGCTGGATGGGCCAAGAAACTGAC
This sequence comes from Paenibacillus sp. FSL F4-0100, assembly GCF_037993005.1. Classification (NCBI taxonomy): domain Bacteria; kingdom Bacillati; phylum Bacillota; class Bacilli; order Caryophanales; family Paenibacillaceae; genus Paenibacillus; species Paenibacillus sp. FSL F4-0100. The sequence continues at coordinate 245,341 of NZ_CP150303.1, read as the reverse complement.
AGGGAAAACGGTCATCACCGTTGGTTCTGTTGGCTTGGATGAAGTGTTTACCAGCCTCTTCACCCAAGGCAAGGGTGCCGGCCAGAAGGACCTTGAAGAGCTGCTGAACCGCCTTGAGGAGCATGAATTTGACCTGGTTGCCGTAGGCCGTGCCCTGCTGGCTGATCCAGAGTGGGCTGCTAAGGTTCGAGACGGACGTTTTGACGAGTTGGCACCATTCACGCCGGATTCCTTGAAAACCCTGGTTTAATGCGATTTCAGTCCCACCCCCCGGGACTTATAGCCGCATTGGATCTTTAAATATAAGAAAAACGTCTATCGACGTACTTTCACAGTAGACAGACCGCATGTAGCGGAAGTTTTCTTGCGAGATAAGGATGCTAAGCCTCGGTTGTTTATACTTTCTTATCTCTTAAATCAAAAACCGGAAGAAGACTTCAGTCTCTTCCGGTTTTTTGCTGTATAATAATTTGCTCTTACCGCTGACCTGGACAGCCTGCCGCTCATGGGACCGCCACTTCTAGCTCCATTCAACGGACCGTTTTCCGAAGAATTGACGTGGCGAAACATACAGCCAGAAATACCCGATGGCTGAAATGAGACACAGCTGATACTCTCGGGTCGGCTTCATCCAGACGGCTATTCGTCTTGCAGGGCGGCTTGACGCTTGTAATGATCCTCGATTACCATGCAAGCCATCGCTTCGATCACGGGTACGACGCGGGGACAGATGCATGGATCGTGCCTGCCGATCGTCGCAATCTCCCGTTCGTTGCCGTCCACATCGACAGTCTGTTGAGGGATAGAAATGGATGAAGTCGGCTTTACGACGACTCGAAACACGATGTCCGCCCCGGTGCTGATACCACCGATGATCCCGCCGGCATGGTTCGTCCGGAACCCTCCTGCGTCCATCTGATCGTTGTGTTCGCTTCCCCGCATAGAGGCCGCTTGGAAGCCCGTCCCGAATTCAATGCCCTTAATCGCGCCAACAGATAACATTGCCTTCGCTAACTCAGCGTCAAGCTTGTCGAATACGGGCTCCCCCAGTCCTGCGGCAATGCCGCTAATTCGACATTCGACGATCCCCCCGCAGCTGTCGCCTTCTTCTGCCAGTCGTTCGATCATCTCGATCATGCGAACGGCTGCTTCAGGATCGCACGCGCGAACGGCATTTTGTTCGATAGCATCGGCGTCGAATTGCTCACATCGGATGCCACCAATCTCCGTCGTATAAGCCATGATGGAGACGCCCCGACGTTCCAAAAGCTTGCGCGCCACTGCTCCGGCAGCCACTCGCGCAGCTGTCTCCCTTCCCGAAGCTCTTCCGCTGCCGCGATAGTCGCGGATCTTGTATTTCTTTTCATAAGTGAAATCCGCATGCCCGGGCCGGTAGGCCGATTTGATTGTGTCGTATGCCGACGGGCGCATGTCGGTGTTATTAAGCATGATGCACAGTGGCGTTCCCGTCGTTCGCCCCTCGAAAAGACCGGATAAAATTCGTATCTTATCGTATTCCTTGCGAGGAGTTGTAACTGAGGATTGCCCGGGTCTTCTTCGATCCATCTGAATCTGAATGTAGGCCTCGTCCAGCTCAACGCCCGGTGTGACGCCTTCCAAAATGACGCCCACTGCTTCTCCGTGTGACTCCCCGAACGTAGTCATTTTTAACCGCTCTCCAAACGTACTCCCTGCCATGTCCATACCTCCCGAATACTTTCGATTCCTTCTCCTTCAGTTTAGAGGTATATTTGAAATAAATGAAATCGCAATATCGAAGAGTTCCCATAGAGAGGATTGATGACATATGATCGCAAACACGGAATGGTATCGAGTGTTCCTGCATGCGGCAGAGACTTCCAATCTGACGAAAGCTGCGCAAAACCTCCATATGACACAGCCTTCTGTGAGTTACGCCATCAAGCAGTTGGAAGAAGCACTCGGTGTAGGGCTGTTCGACCGGTTATCCAAGGGTGTCCGCTTAACGCAAGAAGGTCAGGCCTTGTATCAGCATGTAAGGCAAGCATTCGATGAACTTGATTCAGCCGAGCGCCGCTTGAAAAGGCTACAGCAGTTCAGCGAAGGCAGGCTGAGGATTGGCGCGAACGGGGCAATCCTCAAGGACTTTCTCCTCGCCTTGCTCGACCGATTCCATGTCCGCTATCCCGACATCCGTATTCAGCTGTCACAGGAGCGGACAAGCAGCATTTTGGAGCGCTTAAAGAAAGGCTCATTGGATCTCGGCTTTGTTCACCTGCCCGTATCGGATGAAGAGATCAAGATCATCGACTCGCATGACTCCCCTTATTGCGCTGTGATCGGAACGGCCTTCGCAGAATGGGCGCGAGAGCCCCTTCGTACAGAACAGTTGGCGGAGCTCCCCCTCTTAATGCTATCCCCCGGCAGCTCGACGCGCTCCTTCATCGAAGGGTGGTTCCGGTCACAAGGAGTGGACGTGGAAGCCGACTTCGAGTTGAACAGCCTGGACATGTTAGCGGAATTTGCCGAGCGCGGTTATGGAACAGCATTCTTGCCGCGAGCCTTCGTCGCGTCCCGCATCTCGGACGGTTCCTTGCTAGAGCTTCGAACAGAAACGCCATTACCGGATCGATATATCGGAGTCGCAGTTCGGAAGCAGGTGTCGCCCTCGCTTGCTGCAGGGGCAATTTTGGAGATGCTGCAGCAGAATTGACGATCTTTCCGTCGAAAGAAGATTAGCATCATCAACCTTATGAATACATGATCTTGCCTACAGCAAGCCACCTTTATGATCCTGTTCGGTGACCTCTTACTAAGCGGTTATTTCAAGAAGGACCGAAATGCCAATGAGCCACGGTCAGCCTTTTGAGGGCTCGTCGAAATTCACAAGCGAAATAAAGCTGGCACCTGATGAATGATATTATCCCCTTTAGGTAGACAGATAAGAGACTGACTCTTATTGTTAACTTGGAGGGGATTTTTCATGGGAAGAATTAGAATTCAACATACGCATTCAGCTGAAACAAAATATAAAGCTGTTCAGATGTACCTTGAACAGGGCTTCGGGTATAAGCGAGTTGCTAAAAAGTTGGGTATTCCAGAGGCCACTATAAGGCGCTGGGTTAAATTTTACGAGAATGAAGGATTGCCGGGGCTTGAAGAGAAACGTGGGAAAACAACGGGGATTAATATAGGTAGACCAAGAAAGAATCCGTTAAGTCCTGAAGAGGAATTAGTTAGATTACGTACAGAGAATGAATACTTAAAAAAGCTTTGGGCGCTACAAAGGGGGCGAAGCAAGCTATAAGTAGAATTACTCAGTATGTCGTTATAGAGCAGTTGGCAGTTGTTGCGGGACATAAAATCTCAATGCTTTGTGAAATAGCTCAAGTTTCTAGGAGTGGCTATTACAAATGGCAAAGAAGACGTTTTACGTCCTCACCTAAACAACTAGAGGATCAAGCTCTAAAGGAGAAGATACTAGAGGCCCATCAACGCCTGCGAGGCATATTAGGCTATCCGAGGATGCAAATATGGCTGAATAAAACGTATGGACTACATATTAACCGCAAAAGGGTTTACCGCTTAATGAAGCAAATGGGCATACAAGCACAAATCAGAAAGAAGAAAAAATTTCATGGTAAAAAGGAAGTATGCGTAGTATCTGACAATGTGTTGAACAGAGAGTTCCATGCAGACCGTCCTAATGAGAAGTGGGTCACTGATATTACTTACATACCGTATAATAAGAAAAACCTCTACCTGTCTACCATATATGATCTTTATAATAACGAAATCATCGCGTACAACATAAGCACCAAAAATGATCTAGAACTTGTGATTGATACATTGGAGAAGGCTCGAAGTACCCGTAAAACAAAAGGAGTTCTTCTTCATAGTGATCAAGGGTATCAATATACTTCCAGACGTTTTAATAAACTGATGAAGCAATACAAAATGAAAGCCAGTATGTCTAGAAAAGGTAAATGTTTGGATAATGCATGTATGGAGAGTTTCTTTGGGCATTTCAAAACAGAATGTTTATACCTGGAATCATTTGAGTCGGAAGAGGCTCTTGTTACTGGTATTCATGAATACATACGGTTTTACAATTACGATAGATTCCAAGCAAAACTAAACAACCTTAGTCCTGTAGAGTACCGAACTAAGGCTGCTTAATGTTTTCAGTTTTAATACTGTCTACTTGACGGGGGTAATATCAGAATACAGGAGCCAGCTTTTATTTTTTAACTAACAGTAAACCCTCACTTCAATAACCTCGGCATAATCCGAGCCGTTCGTGCTTTCCACCACCAACCGAAGCGCCGTGCTCTGAACAGGCTCCTCCAAACGGTGGACTCTCTTCCGGCGGCGGTTATGCGCCTCCAAGTCAAGCGTAATCCAATTCCCTTCCGAATCCAGCGCCTCTAATCTATAGGCACAGACCAGCTCAGGGATGATATCGAAAGGCGTACGATGATGGTGCAGATTGATCAGATCTTCATTAACGTCATCGTTGAAAATGAGGTGAATCTCACGAATCGTCCGCGCCTCTTCCCATTCCAGCTTCAACCAAGGCGTCTCCCCGTCTGCGATGCGCTCCGATACCCACATATGCGGACCGCCGAACGGACGTTTATAGCCGTCAATGACATGCTCGGGATGATAAGCATCCGTGATGCCGGTCATTCTCAGGCAAAACATTCGGCGAACCCATTTTTTCATGCTCCACTCGACAACGAGCTGGTTGTCGTCATGGTCCTCGAGCTCCTTGGACACCTGCGAGGCAGCACCGCGTTCAAAAGCAAGACATCCGCTGACGGTCCGGGAGGACAGATACAGGCAGAGATCCGGATTGCGACGGACGATGACAAACGCATTCTGCGCTTCTCCCGGCTGCCAATCAACGGGCATGGCTGCCCACTGCTGCGTTCCTGCCTTCACCTGGATCTCCGTCCGGCTCTCCAGCTTGGCGGGCACGTAATTCTCCTTTTTCCCGGTGCTCCAAATTTCTACGGTCAGTTGAGTATCCCGCTTCGCATCGATCAGCCATTCCAGTTCTCCGCTCAGACGCGGATCGGCCGGCATCAGCACGGCGATGTCCCGTTCCAGCGCATAAGAGGCCTCCGCCTCCTCGATCGCAATCCTGGACAGGTGGGACGATGCGCTGATCTTGGCGCTTCGGGCCAGATCCCGCGGATCGCGGTTCACCACCCCGAGCACGGAGGCATCCTGCTTCAGCAGCGTCTGCTGAAGCTCCCCGCTCCGGCTGCGCGACAGCTCGCGCGGCGTGATGCCGTGCTGGACGCACAGCGCCGCAGCCGTGCCGGCCGCTTCGCCCAGGACGGCGCAGGTCGCCATGACCCGCGTGGTGCCAAAGGCCACATGGGTGGCGCTAATGTTGCGCCCGGCGAACAGCAGGTTGGTCACGTTTGCCGAATACAGGCTGCGGTACGGGATATGGTAATTCCCGTCCGCATGCATATGCTTCGAGCCGCTCTCTTCGGCGTACATGCCCTGCGGCGGATGCAGATCGATCGACCAGCCGCCGAAGGCCACCCGGTCCTCGAACGGCTCCTGGGCCATGATATCGTTCTGCGTGAGCACATAGTCGCCGACAAACCGGCGGTATTCCCGCTTGCCCGGCTGGGCGCCGACCCACTCCAGCGTCATATTGACGGCATCGAATTTGCCGGAATTTTTGATATAGTCCCATATGCCGTAAATGACCGACCACAGCTCATCGCGGATCCGCTCATTGTCATGCACGGTATCGAGCTCCCCGCCCCATTCGATCCACCAGTAATGGCAGCCCGAGTCGCCGCTGCGGATGACCCGCTTGATCGGGATCGGCGTCTGCGTAATATCCTTCGCAAAAACGGGCGGCACGAATTTCACCGGATGTCCGGCATCCTTGGTGTAGAACAGCAACGTGCTGCCGAGCGTCACATCGTCCGCAGTCTCCGGCGCCCATTCCTCCCCGTATTCGCTGCGGGCTTCCCGCCCGATCCGGTATTTCGCTCCCGCCAGAAAGCCGACCAGCCCGTCCCCCGTGCAATCCAGGAACACGGGACTCTCAAACCGGATGCGCCGCTCCGAGCCCATCATCCAACCGGTAACCGATCGGATCTGCCTCGCGTCAGAATCACCATCCGCTTCAACCTCATGCACGTCCGTATTCAAGAACAAGGTTATATTCGGCTCGGCCCGTACGGTCTCCAGCACGATCAAATCCCATAGATACGGATTGCCGTCCGGATTCCGGTACTGGTTCTCCACGAACATCTCGCCCATAATGCCGGTTTCCCGGGCATAGCGGTTGATCCCGTGGGCCGTCGCGCCGCAAACCCATACCCGCACCTCGCTGCTGGAGTTGCCCCCCAGCACGGGACGGTTCTGCACGAGCGCTACCTTCTGTCCGAGTCTAGCGGCTGCCACCGCAGCACATACCCCTGCCAAACCTCCGCCAACCACCGTAATGTCACTTACTGCCGTTTCGTTTCTCATGATACGACTCCTTTCATTTTTCGTCCAGCTCATGTACGGACCTGGATTCTGGGCTATCCTTTTACAGCCGAGCTCGCCACGCCCTGAATGATATATTTCTGACCGATCAGGAACACGAGAATCATCGGAATGATGCCTGCGGTCGCCGCCGCCATCATGCCGTTATAATCCACCGTATTTTCCAGTATGAAATTTTGTAGTCCCAACGGAACGGTATACAGATCCTGATCGATCAAAAACACCAAAGCGTTCTCGTAATCGTTCCAGTGCCAGGAGAAATCGATAATGGCCAGCGTAGCCAGGGAAGGCTTCGCCATCGGCAGAATGATCCGGGAAAAAATGCGGAAATGTCCTGCTCCGTCGATAAAGGCAGCCTCCGAAATTTCATGCGGTACGGAGAGGAAGAACTGCCGCATCATGAACACCCCGAAAATCGTGAATACGCCCGGCAATATAAGGGCCCAATGCGTGTTGTAGATACCGACCCAGTCGAACATGATGAACTTCGGTACAAACAAGACCTGGGGAGGGACCATCATCATCGACAGATAGATCATGAACATAGCATTCCGTCCCTTAAACTCGATCCGGGCAAAGCCGTAAGCGGCTAAAGCGGACAGCAGTACCGCTCCGACGGTGCTGATCAAGGCGACTTTTAGCGAGTTCAGGTAGTATTGGCCAAAGCTGTTCGCTCCGGTCCACACTTTCACATGATGATCCCACATGAATTGGGCGGGAATCCACTTAATCGGGTATTGGAACACTTCCGCCGGCATCTTGAACGAGGTGCTGATCATCCAGAGGAAAGGAACGATCATAATTACGCTGAAGAACAGCATAATGAGCGTGATGATTATTTTAGTATATAAAGCTTTGGTCATATTCCTTCCTCCTTAATAGTGAACCCAGCGCTTCTGACCGATCCATTGAATGACGGTGAAGATCATGATGATCAAGAACAGCGCCCAGGAGATCGCGGATGCATAACCCATTTCGTAGTAACGGAAGGCGTTTTGGTAAATGAACAGGGACAGCACGGTGGTGCTGTTGCCCGGGCCCCCTTGCGTAATGGCTTGAATGATCCCGAATTGCTTGATGGTCATGATGAGCCCGGTAATCAGCAGAAGGAAGGTTGTAGGGCTGACGAGCGGCCACAGGATGCTGCGAACGGTTTGCCAGGCGCGGGCCCCGTCGATTTTGGCGGCCTCCAGCAGTTCAGTCGAAACCTCTTGCAGAGCGGCTAGGTAGATGATCATGTTATAGCCGAGCATAAACCAGATCCAGATGATGTCGATGGCATACATGGAGGAATCCATGGTGGACAGCCATCCCGGGGGATTGGTAATGCCGAACGACTTGAGGATTCCGTTGATCGGGCCGTTATTCGGATGGAACAGCAGCATCCACACGAAAGCCACGGCGACGCCGCTGGTGATGTAAGGCATGAAATATAAGGCGCGGAGCAGCTTTTTTAAATACACCGAGCGGTTCAGAACCACGGCAACGATAAAAGCCAGTCCGATCGATACGGGCACGGATAACAGAAAGAACAACGTATTTTTGATCGAAATGTAGAAGACCTCGTCGCCCAGCATTTTTTGAATATTGGCCAGACCCACGAACTTCGTGTCCGAGCTCATAAATTTGTAGTCCGTAAACATGAGATAGAACGAATACAAGGCTGGCACAATAAAAAACAGCATCACGCCGATCATGTTCGGACCGATAAACAGATAGCCGAGATACTGTTGCCGTTTCATCCAGGATGTTTTCACATAGCCCCACTCCTCTTGGTCTTTTTCATCTCAAGCATAGCAGTCGGGACCCAGCGGGGATAAGGAACAAAACCTTCGACTTTATGCTACAGAAGTATGCAATTGCAGGGCCATGAATTTCGGCGGCTCCGTAGATTTGTTCTATTATCTCAAGCAAAAAAGGGGACCACCGCTGAAGCGATAGTCCCCTTCTATTAGTGCTGATAACCCCTTATTTGCCCTCTTTTAATAACGTATTATGCCGGTTTACCATGGCTTCTAGAGTTTGATCCAGCGATTGTGCGTCCAGGAAGTACTTCTCGTACTCCTGGGCGCGCATATCCATTACCTCTTGCGGCAAGCTCCTTACATACGTAGGCGTTTTGTCTTCGAACATGACATGCATCAGGGAATCCAGGTCATACGTGTCTTTCTTATCCCCGAGCAGGCTGTTTAACGCTTCTTCCTGATTGGCGTCCTTCGAAGCAGGCAATCTTCCGCCAGCAGCCATAGGAGCCATGCCTCCGTCCGCATACCACTTCAGGAATTCCCAAGCTTCCGCTTGCTTTTTAGATTTGGCATTAATGGAGATGTAATCTCCGAGACCGCCCCTTGTCACGTAATTGTCTGCACTGTCCGTCAGTCTCGGCACTTGTGCGAATGCGATGGTGAAGTCGCGCGGGAAATCGGTAAAGTTGTTCGAGCTTCGCAGGAGCCAGGCCCCGATATTCAACATAGGCACTTCTCTGCTCAGGAACACTTGCTCCACCGGCATTTTGGAAGTCAGCTGCTCTCCGAGCGGCGGCGTGGTCTTGTCTTCCTTCATCATGACCTTTAGGGTTTCCAGCCATTTTTTGACCAGCGGGTGGTCCAGATTCGAAGTTCCGTCCACCTTGGTGTACCCCTCTTGCGATAACACCGAATCAATCGGATCGACGAAAGGCTCCATATTTTGAATAAACCCGTAGTTGTTACCGACTTTGAGTTTCTTGGCATATTCGCGCAGCTCATCCCATGTCCAGTCCTTCGGAACCGGCAGTCCGGCTGCATCGAGGGCTTCCTTGTTCAGCGCGACGAAGAACGCACTCTTCGTGGTCGGCATTCCATAATACTTCCCGTTGATTTTCCAGCCTTCGGCGTCAGGTCCCATTTTCTCGTCAATATTGTAATCGCCAAATTGGCTCAGATCCAAGGCTAGGTTGGACTCCACCCGTTTGGACGTTTGGGAAAGCGTGTAATTTACGAACAGGTCTACATCCTGGCCCGTAATCATGGCAGTATCGAGCTTCAGGTTTCCGTCATCGTCATTGACGTAGCGCACATATTCGACTTGAACATCCGGATGCTCAGCATTCCATGCGTCAATGACTTCTTGCGGTCCCGCTTCCGGCGGTACGCCGCCCCACATGGTTAGTTTGATCGGTTCGCCCGATGAAGGCGCTTTCGAATTGTCCGTTCCTTGTCCCTCACTTGCGGATGACGGTTCCTTACCACCGCAACCGGCGAGAAGACCCAATAGCATGATACCAATGAGAAGCATCGCCCATCCCTTTTTATTTTTCATATTAGAGACCTCCCAGAAAATCATAATGGTTTTGATGATGCCCTCTCATCGTAGCAGGGAACGGGAGCCGCTTTTAAGCTACATATCCATTCAGATGATGGAACAAAACGATGGAATTCCTGTTTCGGCGAATCCTATGTCTTGCATAGAATCGTTCTATTTGAGGTCTTTGCCGTGCTGTCTGTATTTACTCGGCGTGAAGCCGGTCAACCGCTTGAATATTTTAATAAAATAATTGTCGTTCACGAACCCCACCCGAAGGCCGATCTCGTGAACAGGGAGGTCGGTTTGAAGCAAATACGCGATGGCTTTATCCACCCGGACCTGGTGCAAATAATGAATCAAGGTGCGTCCGGTCTTTTTCTTGAAGAGCGCGCTGACGTAATTTTCGCCCATCATCACGTAGCCCGACATCGATTTCACCGTAATGTCCTGCTCGTAGTGCTCATGGATATACTGCAGTATCTTCTGTACTTCCGGGTGCGACGTAATTTCCCTTGGGGAGGGATGATGTGCCGGCTGTGACGGCATCGTCTCCGTGGGCGCGACCGGAATCGGAACAGGTTGGCTCGGGTTCGGGTTATTCTTCGTCAGCTCGGCGTTCATTTTGTGCAGCGTTTCCCGCAGCGTATTCACGCTCATTGACAGCTTCAAGATATAGTTGGATGCACCATATTCCATCGCCTGCCGGACATACTCGAAATCACTCATGCAGGTCAGCATCACGAACCGCGAGGCGTACCCCTCTTCCCGGGTTCTGCGGAGGAGCTCCACGCCGTCCATCTCCGGCATCACGATATCAGTCAGCACGAGATCGGGCGGGTTGCTCCGGATCATCTCCAGCGCCTCGGCACCGTTGCCTGCCTCTCCCGCCACCTTGAATCCAAGCTCCTCCCACGCGATGATCTCCCGCACGGACTCTCGCACGAACACCTCATCCTCCACCAGCAGCACCTTCCACATAGGTCTCCCCTCCTTGAAGCTTTTAAAATCCCGTTCCAGCCCGCACAGGGCGAAGCGCCGAATAATCTGCCCGTTATGATGAAATCAAGTGATCATTCTGATAGGGTGTTGAGATTAACAACGGGATAGAGAACCGAATCCTCGTTCCCAGCTCCGAAGAAATAATCTCCATGCTGCCCTCTTCTTTAAACAGCAGCCGAAGCAGTTCCTGTACATTGCTAAGACCGATACCCGGCCGTTTACGCATCCCGTTCGCCTGCCGGGACTGCTCCATGCCTACGCCGTTGTCCTTGATCTCGACCGCCAGCCGGTTCGGCCCTTCCCGGGTAACCGTAATTTCAATAAGACCCTCCTGCTCCGGCAGAGGCCCGATTCCGTGAATGATGGCATTCTCCACGAGCGGCTGCAGACTGAGCTTGGGCACAAGCGCATAGAGAATGTCCTCGTCATACGCAAAAGTCACGTCAAACCGGTGATTGTAACGCACCTGCTGAATATGCACATAGGCCTGCACCAGCTCGATTTCATCCTTCAGGTGCACCAGATCTTTCTCCGTATTCAGACTCGCCTCCAGCAGTTTGCCGAGAGACAGGGTGATATTGGTGATATCGTCATTTCCATGACGGATGGCAATCCACTTGACCGTATTTAGCGTGTTGAGCAGAAAATGCGGGTTCAACTGGGCCAGCAGCATATGAAAATGCACCGCTTCCTTCTGCCTTTCCTCAGCCTTCAATCGCTGAATCAGCACATCCATGTCGTCGAGCATGGAATTGAACGTCTGCGTCAATTCCAGAATCTCGCCTCTGAACTTTCGTTCCGGCAGGCGGATTTTCAGATTTTTGCGGACAACCGCCTTCATCTTATTCTGCAAATGAGATAACGGCCGTGTAATCGTGGCTGCAATGATGAAGGTCATGATAAGAAACGCGCCGGTCAGCAGGAAAAAGGTCATAAAATATTGGCGCTTCAGCTCCTCAATCTCGTTAAAAAGCACCGTCAGCGGAATCCGGTTCACGATATACCAGTCCAGCGACTCCACGTAAATATAATTCACCAGGGTATTGGAGGCTTTGTCGATAAAATACTTCTGCCTGGGTTCGGCTGCAATCCTGGCTTTCACCTCGCTTGTCAGGCTGCTGTTCAGGATCGATTGGGATACGTTCTCGCCGGCGCTCGTAATCAAAAAATATTCCTGTCGCAGCGTCGACTGCTTCATTACCGATTGAAACCAAAAGGAGTAATCGATGCTGATCCGGGCCATGCCGTACGGCTTGTTGCGGGGAGTTTCCATGTAAGCGTACAGCGACAGCAGGTAAGGGCTCGTGGAGATATCCCTCAGCACGTAATTCGCATCGCTCGAAACCCAGTGATACGACACGCCCTCCATCTGTTCCCTATCAAAGCCAGGGTTGTCCCGCAGCTTCCTGTAATTGAGCGCTTCCCTGGGAGAATACGATGTGTAAGCGTTGCCATGAAAGTCGAGAATCGTAAAATAAACCGACGGATTATACAGGAAAAAGCTGTTGTTCAAATTTTTGAACTTTTCCTCCATCAGATTCTTGTTCTCGAGTCCCTGCCGCTGCCCGGGATGGGTCAGCACGGAGGCCACCGTCGAATCCTGCTCCAGAAAAATCAGCGTTTTAAAGGCCACGCTCAACTGATCCTCAAGCGTTCGATACATCTGCTCCAGCTGGCTGTGGCTCTGCTGACTGATTTTCTCCTGGACCAAGGTCTCGATCCGTTGGTAGTTGTACAAATTCAAAATGCCGAAAGGCAGCAGTATGACCAGAACGAACGCGGCAAACAGACGGTATTTCAGCTTGTGTGGAAACAGGAATCGTATTCGGTTCAGCACCCTCCCGCACTCTCCTTTTCGCTCGCTTGTTCTTCAATTATATCAGCACGGGTTCGCTTGAGAATGGGAATGCCTGAAATTGCATGGATATGTGCGGTCGATGCCAAGGGCAAGCGCAGTGGATGTGTAGATTTGTTCTATTTTGTTGCTCAGGTGCGTATATCGGGTGGAGGAGCAACGCGTTCGCCTTTAAAATCGGGAAGCCTCCTTAAACCTATTTCATTCCTGCTTCCCGATTTTAACAGCGACCGGAGCCGATATACGCACCGTCCCACAGCACCATATCAGAGTGCGCCGCCCTTCCCTTTCTCCCCCTCCCACACAAGCCCAGCTCATGTGACCTAACATGAGCTGGGCTTTCTTTGCACTCCTACGAGATGCCCCCAAGAGGCTGCACACCTCTCCCCTGCTCAGGTGCGTATATCGGGTGGAGGAGCAACGCGTTCGCCTTTAAAATCGGGAAGCCTCCTTAAACCTATTTCATTCCTGCTTCCCGATTTTAACAGCGACCGGAGCCGATATACGCACCGTCCCACAGCACCATATCAGAGTGCGCCGCCCTTCCCTTTCTCCCCCTCCCACACAAGCCCAGCTCATGTGACCTAACATGAGCTGGGCTTTCTTTGCACTCCTACGAGATGCCCCCAAGAGGCTGCACACCTCTCCCCTGCTCAGGTGCGTATATCGGGTGGAGGAGCAACGCGTTCGCCTTTAAAATCGGGAAGCCTCCTTAAACCTATTTCATTCCTGCTTCCCGATTTTAACAGCGACCGGAGCCGATATACGCACCGTCCCACAGCACCATATCAGAGTGTGCAGCCACTCCCTCCCCCAGACATCCCTCAAGTTAATGCAAAAAAGCCCAGCTCCCTCAAAAGCAGGAGCTGGGCTTTCTATTATTTCAATTATTTGCGCTTCAAGTTGTAGAACGACTTCAAGCCGTTGTATTGAGCAAGTTCACCCAATTGATCTTCGATGCGAAGCAATTGGTTGTATTTTGCCACACGGTCTGTACGGGAAGGAGCACCCGTTTTGATCTGACCTGCGTTCGTAGCTACTGCGATATCAGCGATCGTGCTGTCCTCGGACTCACCGGAACGGTGGGAGATTACAGCCGTGTATCCTGCGCGTTTTGCCATTTCGATCGCATCGAATGTTTCTGTCAATGTGCCGATTTGGTTTACTTTGATCAGGATGGAGTTACCGATGCCTTCGTTGATACCTTTTTCCAGACGCTCGGTGTTGGTAACGAACAGGTCGTCACCCACGAGTTGAATTTTGTTACCCAATTTCTCGGTGAGCAATTTCCAACCTTCCCAATCGTCCTCGGAGCATCCGTCTTCGATGGTTACGATCGGGTATTTGTCTACCCAAGAAGCGAGCAAGTCCACGAATTCTGCTGGTGTGAAGGATTTGCCTTCGCCTTCCAGAACATACTTGCCATCTTTGAAGAACTCGGTGGAAGCAACGTCCATACCCAGCAATACATCTTCGCCTGGCTTGTAGCCGGCTTTTTCGATCGCTTCGATGATGGAAGACAGTGCATCTTCGTTGGATGTGAAGTTAGGGGCGAAGCCGCCTTCGTCACCAACCGCCGTGTTCAGGCCTTTGCCCTTCAGAACGGATTTCAGGTTGTGGAAGATTTCAGCGCCCATGCGAAGCGCTTCTTTGAAGCTAGGAGCGCCAACAGGCAATACCATGAACTCTTGAACGTCAACGTTGTTGTCCGCGTGAGCGCCACCGTTCACGATGTTCATCATAGGTACTGGAAGTTGTTTGGCGTTGAATCCGCCAAGGTAAACGTACAATGGAAGATCCAATGCATCAGCAGCAGCGCGAGCTACAGCCATGGATACGGCCAGAATTGCGTTCGCACCCAGTTTGCCTTTGTTTGGCGTACCGTCCAAAGCGATCATCAGCTTGTCAATGCCGAGCTGGTCCAGAGCGTCCATGCCGATCACTTCAGGAGCGATAATTTCGTTCACGTTCTCAACGGCTTTCAGAACGCCTTTGCCCAGGTAACGGGATTTGTCGTCGTCGCGAAGCTCAACGGCTTCGTGAATGCCAGTGGAAGCACCGGATGGAACGATCGCGCGACCGATTGCACCGGATTCCAGGTATACTTCAACCTCTACGGTTGGATTACCGCGGGAGTCAAGGACTTCGCGTGCATATACATCAGAAATAATAGTCATGTGTATAGTCTCCTTTTAATGTTATGTTTATGTTCCATTATGAACTACTTATTTACGTGCTGCAATCATGGAGGTTCCGGTCATTTCGTCCGGCTTCGGCAGTCCCATCAGATCGAGAATCGTTGGCGCGATGTCGGCGAGAATACCGCCTTCGCGCAGCGTTACATTCTCATCCGTTACGATGAACGGAACCGGGTTCGTGGTATGTGCGGTGAATGGACGTCCATTCTCATCAAATACCATGTCCGCATTTCCGTGGTCAGCGGTAATCAGAACAACCCCGCCTTTTGCCAAAACAGCCTCTACAACCTTGCCGACACACTCATCCGTCGTCTCAACGGCTTTAATCGTCGGCTCCAGCATACCGGAATGGCCTACCATGTCCGGGTTCGCGAAATTCAAGATGATCGCGTCATGCTTATCCGCTTCGATTTCTCTCACACAAGCATCCGCCACTTCATAGGCGCTCATCTCCGGTTTCAGATCGTACGTCGCCACTTTCGGCGAGTTGATCAGTACGCGTGTTTCGCCTGGAAGCTCAACATCGCGTCCACCGCTGAAGAAGAACGTGACGTGCGGATACTTTTCGGTTTCCGCAATACGAAGCTGCTTCTTGTTGTGCTGAACCAGCACTTCGCCCAGCGTGTTGTCCAGATTCTTCGGTTTGTAGGCGACGAAGCCTTCCACCGTCTCGCTGAACAGCGTCAAGCAGACAAAATGCAAGTTTTGCGGGAACTTCGGTCCACGTTCAAAGCCACGGAAATCATTATTCGTAAACACCTGGGACAGCTGAATCGCACGGTCAGGACGGTAGTTCAGGAAGATGACGGAATCTCCGCTCTCCACCAGACTAACCGGCTCGCCTTCACCATTCACAATAACGGTCGGTTCTACGAATTCATCGTAAACCGATTTCTCGTAAGATTCATTGATGGCTTTCAGCGGATCCGTATATTTAGGTCCTTCGCCATACACCATGGCACGGTAAGCCTTCTCGACACGATCCCAACGCTTGTCGCGGTCCATCGCATAATAACGACCGGAAAGCGTAGCGATTTGGCCAACGCCCACTTCTTCAATCTTCGCAATCAGATCCTTAACGAACTGCTTGCCGCTGTCCGGTGCCACGTCGCGTCCATCCATGAAGCCATGGATGTATACGTCATGGAAATCTTCCTTTTTGCAAAGATCCAGCATGGCGAACATATGCTCAATATGACTGTGAACGCCGCCGTCGGATACCAGTCCGTACAGATGCAGCTTCTTGTTGTTGTTCTTGGCAGCGCGAACGGCTTCTACCAACGTTTCGTTCTCGAAGAATTCTCCTTCACGAATCGACTTCGTGATACGAGTCAAATCTTGATACACAATCCGGCCTGCGCCGATGTTCAAGTGACCCACTTCGGAGTTCCCCATTTGACCTTCCGGCAAGCCTACGGCTTCGCCGCAAGCGGTCAACGTGGTGTTCGGGTACTGCTTCAAATACCGGTCGTAGTTAGGCTTGTTCGCTTGTGCGACCGCATTGCCCACCTCGGTGTTCCGAAGACCGAAACCGTCCATGATGATCAGAGCTACAGGTTTTGGAGCAGACATTTACTTCGCCCCCTCAACGAGTGCGATGTAGGAAGCCGGTTGTAGACTTGCACCACCAACGAGCGCGCCGTCGATGTCACTTTGTCCCATATACTCCGCTACATTTTCAGGCTTCACGCTACCGCCGTATTGAATGCGAACTTGGTCTGCAACGGTTTCGCCATACAGCCCTTTAACGAGTTCACGGATGTATGCGATAACTTCGTTCGCGTCCTCTGCCGTAGAGGATTTGCCCGTTCCGATCGCCCAGATTGGCTCATAAGCAATAACAACATGAATCGCTTGATCAGCCGGAACACCTGCGAACGCAGCTTCTGTTTGTACCTTGCACACGTCTTTGGTTTGGCCAGCTTCGCGTTCTTCCAGCTTTTCGCCAACGCATACGATCGGAAGAAGACTATGACGGAATGCCGCATGTACCTTCTTGTTCACGATCTCATCGGTTTCGGCAAAATACTGACGGCGCTCGGAATGTCCAATAATGACATAGTCCACGCCCAGATCTTTCAGCATCAAACCGCTGATTTCACCAGTAAAGGCGCCATTATCTTCAAAATGAAGATTTTGTGCACCAATTTTGATGTTCGTGCCCTTTGCTGCTTCAACCAATGCAGGAAGATTGGTAAATGGCGCGCAGATCACGCTTTCCACGCCTTCTACTTCCGCTTTGCCTTTCACATCTTCAATAAATGAAGTTGCTTCCGGAACAGTTTTGAACATTTTCCAGTTACCAGCTATGATAGGTGTTCTCACACGATTCACTCCTTTATTCCCCCGAAGAATCGGGGTCCAACTTCTTCATCCACTTGCTATCCAATGTAGTGCCTAATTCTATTTATCGTTCAATGCCACAACACCAGGAAGTGCTTTGCCTTCCATGAACTCAAGAGATGCACCGCCGCCTGTCGAGATGTGATTCATCTTGTCGGCAAGGCCGAATTTCTCCGCAGCTGCAGCCGAGTCGCCGCCGCCGATAATCGTGTAAGCTTCCGTATCCGCACAGGCTTGTGCCACTTCACGAGTACCGTTGCTGAACGGAGCGATTTCGAATACGCCCATAGGACCGTTCCACACGACAAGTTTGGAGTTCTTGATCACTTCTGCATACTTGGCGCGAGTCTTAGGACCGATGTCAACGCCTTCCCAATCGGCAGGAATGCCGTCGATATCAACGATCTTAGTATTCGCATCTGCACTGAACTCGTCCGTAACGACGATATCTTCCGGCAGGTAGAAGTTTTTGCCCAGCTCTTTAGCTTTCTCGATGAAACCAAGTGCAACATCAAGCTTATCTTTATCAAGCAGAGATTGACCGATTTCATGGCCTTGAGCTTTGAAGAACGTGTAAGCAAGTCCACCGCCGATGATGACATTGTCAGCAAGCGTAAGCAGGTTGTCGATCACGTCGATTTTGTCCTTAACCTTCGATCCACCGATGATGGCGGTAAAAGGACGGTCCGGATTCGAAAGGGCTTTACCGAGAACGGACAGCTCTTTCTCCATCAACAATCCTGATACTGCCGGAAGATGATGAGCGATACCTTCTGTCGAAGCGTGCGCACGGTGAGCAGCACCAAACGCGTCATTCACGAACAGATCGGCCAGTTCGGCGAATTGCTTCGCAAGTTCCGGATCATTCTTCTCTTCACCAGCGTAAAAACGAACGTTTTCAAGCACGAGCACATCGCCGTTTTGCATCTTATCGATTTGCGCTTTAACCGCTTCTCCTACAGCTTCATCCGCTTTGGCTACCGGTTTACCGAGCAGCTCGGACAGACGCTGACTTGCCGGAGTCAGGCGCAAAGATTCAACGACCTCTCCTTTTGGACGGCCCATGTGGCTGGCCAGGATGACTTTCGCTCCTTGCTCTACCAAATATTTAATGGTCGGCAAAGTCTCGCGAATACGAGTGTCGTCTGTAATTTTACCATCTTCGAGCGGTACATTGAAATCGACGCGGACAAACACCCGTTTGCCACTTACTTCTACATCACGTACACTTTTCTTGTTCATCTCCACGTTCCTCCTAAGAAAACTATTCTCCTCACCGACAGCATGCAGTTGCTCTCGTTTCTCTCTCTATCGCTAACCAGCGCCCGGATCTTGTCTATTCTTCCCAGTGCTCTGGCATGAAAACAAGGAAAAACCATGAACCAAAGAGGAGACCCGTGAAACGGAACTCCTCTTCGATTGTATGGCTAGATCAATTACAGACCTTTGCTTGCGATGTAAGCAGCGAGGTCAACGACACGGTTGGAGTAGCCCCACTCGTTGTCATACCAAGAAACAACTTTCACCATGTTGTCGCCAACTACCATAGTGGAGAGCGAATCGATAGTGGAAGAAGCTGGGTCGCCATTGTAGTCGCTGGATACAAGCGGCTCTTCGGAGTAGTTCAAGATGCCTTTGAGCGGGCCTTCAGCAGCTGCTTTCAGAGCTCCGTTCACATCTTCAAGTGTTACGTTTTTGGACAGCTCAACTACGAGGTCCGTTACAGAAACGTTCTTCGTAGGTACACGCATAGAGTTACCGTTCAATTTGCCTTTCAATTGTGGCAGAACGAGGCTAACCGCTTTAGCAGCACCTGTTGTGGATGGAATGATGTTTTCAGCAGCTGCACGAGCACGACGCAGATCTTTGTGCGGCAGATCAAGCACTTGCTGGTCATTCGTGTAGGAGTGAATTGTAGTCATCAATCCTTTAACGATACCAAAGTTCTCGTCAAGAACTTTTGCAAAAGGAGCCAAGCAGTTCGTCGTGCAAGAAGCATTGGAAATGATGGTGTGGCTAGCAGCATCGTATTTGTCTTCATTAACGCCCATAACGATGGTGATATCTTCGTCAGTAGCTGGAGCGGAGATGATAACTTTCTTAGCGCCGCCTTTCAAGTGAGCGGAAGCTTTGTCTTTCGCTGTGAAAATACCAGTGGATTCTACAACGATTTCAACGCCATACTCAGCCCAAGGCAATGCTTCTGGGTTACGCTCAGCGAATACTTTCACTTCACGGCCGTTTACAACGAGTGCGCCTTCTTTGGCTTCAACTGTTGCATTAAGTCTTCCGTGAGTTGTGTCATATTTCAAAAGGTGTGCCAGCGTTTTTACGTCCGTCAAATCGTTGATTGCCACGATTTCAACTTCGCTGTTGTTCAGCGCAGCGCGGAACACGTTACGTCCAATACGTCCAAAACCGTTAATACCTACTTTAACCATGAGTAGTTCCCTCCATATTTGTAAAATTTATATATTCAAGATTGGCCGTTAAGCCAATCAAGACAACAATAATGAAAAATCAGTTGTACGCCCGTGGATTCAAATACCGGCGTCAATCTCCTTCTCGACTTCCAGTGCAGCTGCTTCATCGGTAACGAGAATATCCTCATGTCCGAATTTTAGCACCGCGTGAATCGCCTTGCCCTTGCCTTGCCCTCCAGCAATGCCGATGATCGTCTCTGTCTGCATAATATCCTCAAGCCGAAGCCCAAGGGTAAGCATTTTGTGGACAACTTCGCCATCTTCACTAAAGTAGTAGCCAAAGGATTCCGCAATCGCGCCATCTGCCTGCAAGTTCTGAATAGAGTTTTCATCCAGCTTCCGCCTTCTTGCCATTTCCATGGCATCTCCGATGCCGTGAATAATGACTCGGCAGCGCCTGATCACATCCACAATTTCCTGGATATGCTGATCCTGCACCAAAGACTGGTAGGCATCTTCGCTTAGCAGATCTGGTACATGAAGTAATCGGTACTCAGCCCCCACACGCTTTGCCATCTTGGAGGCAATGGTGTTCGCTTGAATCTCGACACTCTCCCCGAGACCGCCCCGGGCAGGCACAAACCAAGTGCTTGTCAGCGGTTCGCCACCAGGTAAAGAGGACATCTGCTCTGCTACTTCGGCGAGCGTGGAGCCGCCTGTTACGGCGATCGTATCTCCATCCTTTACAAAGCTTAGCAGCGTTCTTGCTCCGGCACGGCCAAGCTCGCGTTTGACTTCCGGAGATAACTCACTGTCACCGGGAATAATGACCACTTTACGAAGCCCATAAGCCTGACGAATCTTCTCTTCCAGTTCAACCAGTCCGAATAACTCATTCATAACCGGTTCGAGTTCCTCCAGCAAGCATATCCCTGAGCTGCTGATCCGCATGCCAAGCGTTTCAATCTCGATTAGCCCTTGCGCTTTCAGAAGATCAGTCTCTGCTCTGAGGACACGCTCGGTCATCGAGAGTGATGAAGCCAATGTTCTTCGGCCAACAATTCCGGACAGCTTGATCTGATGAAGGATGGAATACCTTCGTTTAAGAATGTCCATCAGATCCGGCAGAAGCTGCTCTTGTATTTCTAATAGGTTACGCATGCATTCCACTCCTGCAAACTTCGTCTCGGCTCTCCTCTACCTGGTCGTAAAATGTCCCAGTCGAACTTTTTAAGTCCCACCCTTATTCTAACCAATAATCATGCCGGTTGCAAGTGTCCGAAAGTATATTTCTCTACCCCAAGCATTCTTATTCATTATGACCAACTACAGGCTTGTCTATATAATAGGAACAAAGTTTTGTCTGCTATTGTATTTTTGAAATAGATGCGGTATAATCAACTTCGTTGCTAATTTTTTAGATATCAGAAAGTATAAGCTTCGCGGAGTCAGCTTCCTGATATCGCAAGAAAAACTACCGCTAAACGCGGTCTGTCTTCTTTGAATGTACGTCGATAGACATTTTTCTTATGCGCCCGTGGTCCAATGGATATGACGTAGGCCTCCGGAGCCTGAGATCGAGGTTCGATTCCTCGCGGGCGCGCCATTTTATCTTTATTCTCTATACTGATTACCCTAAAGTGCCCATGACGGCTCTTTTTTTTACCCAATAGTTTGACTATCTTTGACTTTTTGATTTAAATTGTTTATCATGTGGGTAATACGGTAACAGTATTTATATGAGGTACTTAAGAGGAGGTTTTCCACGTGAGTTTTATACCTATGGTCGTTGAACAAAGCAACCGCGGTGAGCGGGCGTACGACATCTATTCCAGATTGCTGAAAGACCGCATTATCTTCCTCGGCTCCGACGTAAATGACGTGGTCGCCAATTCCATCATTGCCCAAATGCTGTTCTTGTCGGCTGAGGATCCTGAGAAGGATATTCATCTTTACATCAACAGTCCTGGCGGTTCCATTACCGCAGGTATGGCGATATTCGATACGATGCAGTTCATTAAGCCGGACGTTTCGACGATCTGTGTCGGCATGGCTGCTTCTATGGGTGCATTCCTGCTCAACGCAGGCGCTAAAGGCAAACGTTACGGTCTGCCTAACAGCGAGATTATGATTCACCAGCCGCTCGGCGGCGCACAAGGTCAAGCTACGGATATTGAAATCCGTGCTCGCCGCATTCTCAAAATGCGTGACAAGCTGAACCGCATCCTGTCTGATCGCACTGGCCAACCGCTGGAGCGCATCGAGAAGGATACCGATCGCGACTACTTCATGACGGCCGACGAAGCCAAAGAATATGGCCTGATCGATCAAGTATTAGAGAATACACCGCCGCAAGGCTTATAAAAGAAATGAAGTAAAGGGCGGGCGCCGTTATTCGGTGCCTGCCCTTTCTTATTCTCTGAAGGGGATTTATTGAAAACATCAATTCGGGAGAGTGAGAGTATCCCCTTCGGTCGCTGTTGAAATCAGGAAACTGGAATGAATGGATAGGTTGTTTCCCGATTTCAAAGGCGAACGCGTTGCTCCTCCGGGGATACTCTCACTGGAGGGGACAACTTTTTCAATAAAACCTAAAGACGGTAAGGCACCCCTCCTAAAAGGCCTGCCTTAACTTTTTGGGGAGGGGAAAAGGCAAGCCTCGGGATAAAACAATAAATCCCCTGACCGCAGGAAGCGGGAGTATACACTCCACGCTCACGTGATCAGGGGATTTTTCGCAACTCGTTCCAGCACAGCGTTACATCAGGACAACATCATGTTTCTAGACAAGCTATAGTATGAAAATAAATGATTGCAGTTTACACAAACCGCTTACCGTATATTCTTACTTCCACTCTTTCAGGTTCAGCTCAAATTCCGGGAATCCATAGGCATACGCGGTGTACTCATAAAGCTGGAAGTACAGCACCGCAGCATTATCCTTCACATAAAAATCAGCATCCGCAGGCACGCCCTCAAATCCGCCGAGGTAGCCCCCTTCTTTTTTCATCGTGTTCAGCACAAGGTTGTTCAGCTTCTGTTTATTCTTGCCCTGCATGTTGATGAAATCGCCCAGCTTCATTTGCTTGCCATCCTTCAAGGAGAAGGTGAAGCTTTTGCGGAAGGTCATGCCATGGGCGCCACCGGTGTAAGAATAATCGTACGCCGTAATGCTCAGGATATCGTTCTGGTTGTAATGAACCACGAAGTCCCCGCTGAATTCGTAAGGGATACTGGATTCCGACGGCGGGAATTCCTCAGCATTCCCTTCGGCACCGCTGATTACGCCGGATGCATTTTCTTTCAGCACTTTGTTGATTTCGGCTTGGACCTCTGCATTATCGAGTCCACTGATTACAGGATAGTTCACAACAGCATCCATGCCCTGAACCTTCTTCTTCAGCGCAACCGATTTAATGGTAATGTCATTCTGTTTCTTTGGTGTCATGCTGAGTGTTTTCAAAGAAGGATTCCATTGTCCCTGAACACCCATGTATTCGCTGATCGCTTTGAATGGCACATACAGACGACCATTGATGATCTGTCCGCCAGGCTCGCCGGCATACGAACCGTTCACCAGAATGCCGATTTCGTTGGAATTATACACGACGGCGCTCAGCTGGTTATAGCCGTTACCCAGTGTGTACGTTCGGTTTTTGGAATCATATTTAAGAGGCATCCCCAGACCATCCCGCAAAGCGGTCGCTGGCACATAAGTTACCCCGTGCAGCACGAGACCTTTCTGTGACAGGGTCTTGCCATTCCATTTCAGTACGACTTCATTCTTCGACGATTTTTGGCTGGCGGAAACGGGTGCCTTAGCGGCGCTTGCATCGATGACCTGTCCGCTCAAACCTAGACCGCCAAGCAGGACGCTAGTTGCAATTAATGATGCACATACACGTAATTTAGGATTCATATCAGAATTCCACCTTTGCTAAATTAAGTTTCCGTTAGTTGTTAATCTATTACCCTTAATCATTATAAGGAAAGCTTTCAATGTATTGGTAACAAAGCCAATGACAATTTTGATTCCATGCCGTAGGACCTACACGTTCTTTTAATCTTTCTGCATGAATGCTTTTAAGCTTAGAAACACACCAAAAAAGAGAGCTCATGCACCCATAAACAACAAGATTTCGCTGCACCGGACTGCATAACTTAATAGAAATCATCCGATACCGACAAGCGCACTGTGAATACTCAATAACACCAGATGCAGAGCGCTTTTCCTGAAGAAGTTCAGAAACAACACCGCTGCAACGCCCGCTACGATTCCTGCAAGAACCAGCAAGCCCATCACATCGCTCAAGCCGATTTCTCCTTTTCCTGATTTAAACGCATAGAAACCTGGTTTAAATCATTTGCGTCCTCCCTTATATATAACAACGAAACGGGCCCCGAAGTTGTGGTTCGATTCGCATAAATCGGACATTTTTTCCTATTCCAGGCCTTAGGACCTATTCTTTGCTAACAAAAAAAGAGCCTGCCCCAATGGGACAGACTTTTTTATTACAAAAATATGAAAATGCTAGTTATAATTAACGACCGCTCTTCAGCTCGGTCCATAAACGATCATAGATCGAGAGCGAGTCACCGACATTATCGAGCCATTCGGTACGGCCCAGCTCTTCATCTGTCAGGTTGATCATCGTATTGGCGCGGTATTCCTCGCTGTGGAATTCCATCGCCTTGGTGTTCGGATTGCTGTATCCGATGAATTCATAGTTTTTGGCGCTGACCTCAGGCTCCATCATGAAGTTAATGAATTTCTCGGCCAGCTCTTTATTCTTGGCTCCCTTAGGAATCGCGTAGTTATCAGAGAAGATGGTAGCCCCTTCTTCTGGCACGACATACGCCACATCCGGATTCTCCGCTGCAATGAAGGCCGCATCTCCGGACCAGACCGTAGCAATCCAGCCTTCTTCTTGGATCATCTTCTGCTTGATGTTATCCGTATCAAACGCAAGCACATTCGGCAGCAGGGTCTTCAGGTCATCCGTAGCTGCGGTGATTTCCGCTTCATCCGTGCTGCTGTTGGATTTCCCTTGCTTCTTCAGCGCCATGCCGATCATTTCACGGTTGTCATCCAGAAGCAGAACTTTGCCCTTGTATTCCGGGTTCCAGAGGTCTTCCCAGCTGTTGATTTGGTCCTTCACATACTTCTTGTTATATGCAATTCCCGTTACACCGGACGTGTAGACGATCGAATATTTATTGCCCGGGTCATAAGAAGGGTCTTTGAAAGTATCCGTAAGATTGATGAAGTTCGGGATATTATTCATATCAAGCGCCTCAAGCAGCTCCGATTCAATCATCGTTTTCACCATATAATCGGACGGCTGAATGAGGTCATATCCACTGCCGCCAGCCTTGATCTTAGCCAGCAGGTCTTCATTGTTTGCGTAATTGTCGTAGGTTACCTTCACGTCGAACTTCGCTTCGAAGTCCTTCAGCACCTCGGGATCAAAGTTATCCGCCCAGCTGTAAATGTGAAGCGTCTCCTTATCCGATCCGCAACCGGCCAAGAGTCCCACAGACAATACCGCAACCATGCCTGCCGTCAGCAGGCGGGTCCATCTTGATTTTTTCAATTCAATATCTCCTCTCTTTCCACTTGCATGTTTTATTTCGAAAAAAGCGTTCATCTAAGCTTAGATCGGTAATGTTTTATGTTTCTTTTGCCCATTGCCGCGGTTAAGAATATATTGGGCTAACAGAATCAGCGTGATGCTGACTAGAATGAGCAGCGTACACAGCGCGTTAATCTCTGGCGAGATGCCGCGCTTCACCTGAGCGTAAATATAGATCGGCAGCGTCGTTGAGCTTGGGCCGGCGACAAAAAAACTGACCATAAAATCATCCAATGACAGCGTAAATGCAATCAAGGCGCCGGAGATAATGCCCGGAGCAATCTGCGGCAATGTAACATGCCGGAACGTCTGCCAAGGCGTAGCCCCCAAATCCTGGGCCGCCTCATCCAGCTGTTTGCCCATGCCCGACAGTCTGGCTGTCACCACGACATACACATACGATAGGCTGAACGTTATATGTGCGATAATCACCGTCGTCTTGCCAAGCGGCATGTTCAGTTGACTGAACAGCACCAGCAGCGACAGCCCCATAATAATATCCGGGATAATGACGGGCAGATACAGCAGCCCATTCATGCCGCTGCGACCCCTGCGCCCCATACTCCGAAGCGAGAGCGCCGCCGCGGTTCCAAGTAGGGTGGAAACGATCGTTGATATGACCGCCACCGTCAAACTGTTCATCAGCGCTTCCATCACGTGCCGGTTCTCGAATAGCGACACATACCAATCTAACGTAAATCCTTCCCAGTTGCCGCTAAGCCGCGTGTTATTAAAGGAATAGATGATGATCATGATGATCGGTACATAGATGAAAGCCATCATAAGGAAAGAGTGAATCCCGAGCAGCGGGTGATTCTTCTTCTTCACTTATCTCCCCTCCCCTACGCGTTGATGGCGGGCTTGCATCGCCCGGTTAAAGAGCAGGATCAGCACCAGGGACGTGATCACAAAGATCACCGACAACGCCGCTCCAAAGGGCCAGTTGCGCGCACCCAGGAACTGCTGCTGAATAATATTACTGATCATGGAGGACTTCGCGCCTCCCAAAATATCCGTAACTACAAACATCCCGGAAGTCGAGACATAGACCAGAACCGCTCCCGTCATGATACCGGATTTGCTCTGCGGCAAGGTAATGTGGCGGAATGCCTTCCATCTGGATGCGCCCAGATCGCTGGCCGCATCTATCAGACGCTTATCCATCTGCTCCAGGGCCACGTAAATCGGCAGCACCATGAAGGGAATGAAATTATAGACCATGCCGAGAAGTACGGCGCCGTACGTATACAGCATCTGAATCGGCTCGTCGATCCACCCCATCCACAGCAGCAGGCTGTTCACCACGCCTTGCGTTCTTAGCAGGAGAACCCAGGCATAAGTGCGGATCAGAAAGTTAATCCAGAACGGGACGGTGATCAGAATTAATCCCCAGGTTTGGATACGCGGGGAAGCGTTGGCTATATAATAGGCCAAAGGATAGCTGACTAACAAGCAAATCACCGTAGTCAGCAGCGACAATACCAGGGTATCCCAGTAAATTCCCAAATATAATGGATCAAAAAAGGTTTTATAGCCTCCGAGACTGAAGGAAAAAACGATATTCCCCAGCGAATCCCGCGAGAGCAGGGAGATGCCGACCACAATTAGCATCGGAACGATCAGGAACAGGGATAACCACAGCAGCACCGGAGTCAACAGGAACCTTGATTTCCTCATGGCCCGATGATCACCTCATCCTTGGTGTTCCAGTTCACCCCGACCCGTTCACCAACCTCCCAAGGATGATCATCCGAGATATCCAGGGCAATCGTGACCTTCATCGGTTCATCATCCAATTGGACCAGCAGCTTATGAACACTGCCGAGGTACTGTACATCCTCAATCACGCCGTTCTTCCTGGCACCCGACTCCCGCTGCGGAATGAGTTTCTCCGGCCGCACTGCAAAAAGACCTTCGGGCGAGGAAAAGACGTTGTTCTCCCCTACAAACGTGGCGGCAAACAGCGTTTGCGGTTTCGCATAGATCTCGCGCGGCGTACCGATTTGCTCTACCCGTCCGTGGTTCATGATAACGATCCGGTCGGAGAGCATCATGGCTTCCTCTTGGTCGTGCGTTACATAGACAAACGTAATCCCGAGCGTCCGCTGCAAATGCTTGAGCTCAGACTGCAGATTTTTGCGGAGCTGCAGATCCAATGCGCCCAGTGGTTCATCCAGCAGCAGCACCTTCGGCTTGTTAGCGATGGCGCGGGCGATGGCCACGCGCTGCTGCTGTCCGCCGGACAGTTGGTGCGGAAAGCGTTCCCGCAGGGCGGTCAGCTGTGTCATGGCAACGGCCTCGTCCACCCGCTCTTTGATGAGCTGACGCGGCATTTTTTTCATTTTCAACCCAAAAGCAATATTATCTTCTACGGTCATATGCGGAAACAGAGCATAGTGTTGGAATACCAGATTCAAGTCCCGCTTGTTCGCAGGCATTTCCGTCACATTCTGACCCGCCAGCCAGACCTGTCCTTCGGTCGGCTGTTCGAATCCTGCTATCATTCGGAGAATCGTCGTTTTGCCGCAGCCGCTGGGGCCCAGCAAAGTCAAGAATTCCCCCTCTTTAATGGAGAGCGACAGCGGATGCACGACCGCTTGTCCCTGAAAATGCTTCTCGATCTGGACAAGTTCAATCACATGCATCAACCCCTTCTTCAGATGTGACCTATTCCATGTGTACATTCCAGCTAGCCAGTATGCACAAAAACGTTCCCCACTAAGAAGAAACGGTCATACTGCCTTTCGTGCTCAGGTTGGCAGAATCCGTTTCTTTAAGGGCGGGAGCGTCTAGAAGTCTCTACTAAGAAAAAAAAGCCATATCCATGGGTATGGCTGTAACGTTTAAGATAAAGTTCAGTTTTTCGCATATTCACTATACCTCGTTTTCCCCCTATACACAACACTTTTCTGTGTATTTCAACTAGGGAAGGCACGGATACAGGACCGGATAATGGTATTTCATTTTTCGAAAAGGGATGCACAAAAAACCGTCCACCGATAAAGACCCGGATGAACGGTTTTTAGTATTATGAGTCGAAAACAGTTACTATTTCAGCTCATATTGCACGTACAGCTGCGTCGAGATTTTGATCTCGCCCGGCTTCACGGATGTGTTGGCACCCGCGTCCGCTGCAACGGACTGTGCTTCCATCGCCATTTTTTCGAGGCCGTAGATGTTATCTATACCCACAGAACCTTCCACAATGTTAAGCACGATACCCAACTGACGCTTGGAGGCTTTTGCCATCGCTTGGGCTTTCAGGTCCGCATTTGCCACGGCTTTATCTATCACTTGGGCTTCAAAAGCATCACGGTTCTCGACCGAGAAACGGGCGTTGCCAATGGAATTGGCGCCGGCATCAGACGCTGCATCGAGCAGATCGCCGACTTTGCTCAAGTCGCGAAGAGTGACTTCCAGAGAATGATAAGCACTGTAATTCTTCACTTTACGTCCATTATCATCAGAGTACGTATAGTTAGGCTGTACATAGAACTGTTCGGTTTTGATATCCTTGTCATCGATCTTCCATGTTTCTTTCAGCATCTTCGTAATCTTATCCATTTTCTGCGCATTGCTCTTCTGTGCGGATTTTGCGGTTTCCGCATACGATTCAGCCCCAATGGAAAGATATACGATATCTGGCTTCACCGAGATCTCGCCTTTACCGAGTACGGTAAGAAGGTTTTGCTGTGCTGCCTCCGCCGCATGCACCTCGGTTGCCCCGCTCAATCCTACTACTGCCGTACTGCCAGTCAACAGTGCACCAGCAATCATGATGGAACCTACTTGTTTGACCCATCTTTTCATTATTGTCAGCCTCCTTTATATTGGCATCGCTGCCATGCTTGCCTTACCCTTCTAACGTGAGGGCATTGGTAAATGTTGCATCCGGAACGAAGCGTTTTGAGATTTTTCTTTAACTTTGTTGATACGCCCCTGTTAATTGGTATATCTAGGCATGATTGGTGGATCAGCACAATAAGATACCCAATGAAGATGACGGCAACTGTTTAATAAGGAAGCCTTCATGGGTAACTAACTACATCGGTGTTAAAAAGAGGAGGTCACTATGAAATCATTCCGGATGTTATACGCGTTCATGTCACTGCTGATACTCATGGCAGCGGGCATGCCATACGTTGCGGCAAGCGCCGCGGCAGAGCCAGCCTCCGGTAAAACCTATCAGATCGGAACAGACATTACGTTTGCCCCGTTTGAATTCCAGGATGCTAGCGGCAATTTTGTCGGTATCGACATGGATCTGCTGGATGCGATCGCGAAAGATCAGAACTTCAAATATGAAGTCAAGCCGCTCGGTTTCAATGCGGCGGTTCAGGCGCTGGAAGCCAACCAGGTGGACGGAGTCATTGCCGGCATGAGCATCACGGATGAGCGGAAGCAGAAATTCGACTTCTCCGATCCTTATTTTGACTCAGGTGTGGTCATGGCCATTCGCAAGGATCAGGAGTCCATCAAAGGGTATGAGGATTTAAAAGGAAAAAAAGTCGCCGTCAAAACCGGTACGGAGGGCTACAGCTTTGCTGAATCCATATCCTCCAAGTACGGATTCACCATCGTGCCTTTTGACGATTCGGCCCAGATGTATGACGATGTCAGGACCGGCAATTCCGTTGCCTGTTTTGACGACTTCCCCGTATTGGCTTATGGAGTCGAACAGAACAACGGACTGAAGATCGTCACGGAAATGGAGCCCGGCGCCTCCTACGGATTTGCCGTCGGCAAGGGAAGGAACCAGGAGCTTCTGGAGAAATTCAATGCCGGCTTGATCAACCTGAAGGCAAGCGGAGAGTATGAACGTATTAAGGCAAAATACATTGGCGAAAATGCCGTAGGCGCGGCGACTCAAAGCCGCTGGGAGCTGATCGTGGAGTCGCTGCCTTCGCTGCTGAAGGGCCTTGGCAATACACTGCTGCTGACCATCGTATCGCTGTTCTTCGCGTTTTTCTTAGGGTTGATATTCGGCTTTATGAAGGTCGGACGCAATAAATGGCTCCGAGGCATCGCAACCGTATTCGTGGACATTTTCCGCGGCATACCGCTGCTAGTCCTTGCCTTCTTCATCTACTTTGGTATTCCGCAGGCACTCGGCTTCACGATGTCGCCGATCGTGGCAGCGGTCCTGACACTTAGCCTGAATGCCGGTGCTTATGTAACGGAAATTATCCGGGGCGGTATCCAATCCATTGACCCTGGACAGCTGGAGGCTGCCCGCTCGCTCGGTCTGCCATACCGCAAAGCCATGATGAAAATCATCATTCCCCAAGCGATCAAAGTGATGATTCCGACCTTTATTAACCAGCTCGTGATCACGCTCAAGGATACGTCGATCCTATCGGTAATCGGTCTGGTCGAATTGACCCAATCCGGGAAAATTATCATTGCAAGAACGTTCGCTTCGTTTGATATCTGGCTCGTGGTCGCCATCATGTATCTGGTCGTGATCACGATTCTGACCAAAATTTCGGGCCGTCTAGAAGGGAAGGTGCGTCATGGATAAAATCCGCGTAGAAGGACTGAAGAAGAACTTTGGCACGAATGAGGTGCTGAAGGGCATTAACATGCAGGTCCAGGAAGGCGAAGTTGTCTGTGTCATCGGGCCTTCGGGCTCCGGCAAAAGCACCTTCCTGCGCTGCATCAATCGTCTGGAGGACATTACGGCAGGCAGGGTATTCGTGCATGACAAGGATATCAATGACCCTAAAACAGACATCAACAAGGCGCGCCAGAACATCGGCATGGTGTTCCAGCATTTTAATCTGTTCCCCCACTTCAACGTGCTGAAGAACATTACATTTGCCCCGGTCGAGCTGGGCAAGCAGAACGCATCCGAGGCTCGTGCCACGGGGCTAAAGCTTCTGGAGCAAGTAGGCCTCTCCGATAAAGCGGAGGCCTTCCCGAGCCAACTGTCGGGCGGTCAGAAGCAGCGTGTGGCGATCGCCCGGGCGCTGGCGATGAATCCGGACATCATGCTGTTTGACGAGCCGACATCGGCGCTGGACCCCGAGATGGTCGGCGAAGTGCTCGGCGTCATGAAGGATCTGGCGCGCGAAGGCATGACGATGATGATTGTCACGCACGAGATGGGTTTTGCCCGCGAGGTTGCGGACCGGGTGATCTTCATGGATGGCGGATACATCGTAGAGGAAGGCCCGCCAGAGGAAGTGTTCGGCAGACCGAAGCATGAGCGGACGATTAGCTTTTTGGAAAAGGTGCTGTAATCACGCAGCTAACCTATCTTTAACAAACCGCTGCCGTGTAGCTACATGTACCTTGCGGGCTGCTCCCTGTGTGTACTGCTCTCTGTGCGTTCTGCTCTCTGTGCGTTCTGCTCCCTGGCGTACTGCTCCCTGGCATACTGCTCCCTGTGTGTACTGCTCTCTGTGTGTACTGCTCTCTGTGCGTTCTGCTCTCTGTGCGCACGGTGTGTGCTCCGGGTCAGGCTTGGAGGGCTGTCGACTAGATTCATGCAGTAACCAGTGACCCTTCCGGCTAGCCCGTTAGGGTGAGACTAACCGGTTATCATACGGCTAATAATGGCATGTGCATTAAAATTAGAGTCGACTGCGGTGGTCGTGCGATGGCTGCACGCTGCTTTAGTGGAGCTAACGGACCGAGAGTACCTTATTTGAGGGAAAATGGCTGTTTTCCGGAAACTTCCGGACCAAGGATCCGTTATTCCTTCCAAAAGGCGGCATTTACCTAAACAAATCCTAAAATAACGGATCTGGAGTCCGTTATTTTAGGATACGGCGCTTAATTCGGCAAATAAGGTCCTTGGGGTCCGCTAAATTCGCGACCGTTTTAGCTAATTCACCTGCTTTAACCCGACTCGGTGAGTTTGTCCATATCGCATCACGCACAGCTCAAACAGGAGTAGGGGCGATCATAGCCCTTACTCCTGTTCTATGGACATATCCGGTTCAAGTTGTTCCAGATATGGCGGGTAAGCAGCCATCTCCTCACACCTGCTTGGGAACATCCCCGAAACAGTCCTAATCCTCTATACCTTCCCGCCTTCCTGGAGGAGAGTCACACGATCAGCGTCCTTTTTATGTCAGCTCCCCACGTACTTCATTAAACCCATCTATTCTTCATATCCAAGCCCATCTAAACTTCATATCCAACTTCATGTCACATCTTCACGTACAATTTTAATGTCAAACCTTCACTGCACAATCCTTACTTCGTATCCAGAGATCGCTTATAAGGGACCATCACCGTAAAAGTCGACCCCTGTCCAAGCTCGGATTGGACCGTTATTTTCCCTTGATGAATATCGACGATCCGCTTCACGATGGATAATCCCAGCCCGCTGCCGCCAGCGGCGCGATTGCGCGATTTGTCCGCTTTGTAAAAGCGTTCGAATATATGCAGCTGATCCGACTCCGACATCCCGACTCCCGAATCCGTCATCGTAACCTCGGCCCCGTCTTCTCCTGCTTTCAGCACGATCGTGATCATGCCGTCTTCGGGCGTGAATTTAATGCTGTTGTGCAGCAAATTGTTCCATACTTGACTCAGGAGATCCTCCGTTGCCTCAATCTCTACCTCAGCGAGGTCCAGATCCACCTGAATCCGCTTCGCCAGCCATTGCGGTTCATTCGCCAAGACGACCGCACGCAGCTGCCCGTCGAGCCGGTAGCGGGCCCTTTCGAATGCCGGCTGCTCTCCTTCCAGGGACGACAGCTTCAACAGATTGTCACTCAACTGCGACAAGCGGCGGCTCTCTCCTTCGATGATCTCCAGATAACGGGCTCTCTTCTCCTCCGTAAGGCGGGGACTTCGGAGCGCTCGGGCAAATCCCCGAATCGAAGTAAGTGGGGATTGGATTTCATGGGACACATTAGAGATGAAATCCTGACGCATGGTCTCCATCCGCCCCAATTCGCCGGCCATGTCGTTAATGCTGCTCGCGATCATCTTGAACTCCCCGCGCCATTCATTTTCGTTCATCTTTACATTGAAGTCCCCCTGCGATATCCGTCGCATGGCATCCGTAATGGAATTCAGCATGGCCATTTGCCGGTGCTTGAAGAACATGCCCACGACCAGCATGCACAGGAAGAAAATGATCACGCCGACAAACAAGTCGATCAGTTGGATGGCATAATCCCACGGCGGGGTTCCCGTCCAGGTGTAAACAAACCGAGTCACATAAGTCGCCGCCGTCCATGACGCTCCCAAGACCGCGAAGACCAAAATCGTCTGAAGCGTTTCTCGAACGATCTTCCACAAGATTTTGGGTGTTTTTTTCATCAGCCCTCACCTGCTTCCAGGCGATATCCCAGCCCGCGCACCGTCCGAATCCTGAACCGGTACTTCTCCTCCGGGAACCGCTCCCGCAGCCGATTCACGTGGACGTCCAGCGTCCGTTCGTTCCCTTCAAAGTCATAGCCCCATATCTCTTCGATCAACCGATCACGCGTCAACGTGCTCCCCGGGTAGCTGGCCAGCTTGAAGAGAAGCTCAAACTCCTTCAGCGGCAGGGTAAAAACCTCATCACCCGCCTTGACCTCATAGGTTCTGCGGTTCATCTGCAGCTTGCCGACGGTCACCGTCTGCGATGCGGCTACCTGATACCGCTTCAGCAGCGCTTTGACGCGCACAACGAGCTCCGCGGGTTCGAAGGGCTTCACCAGATAATCGTCGGTGCCCAGCTCAAAGCCCTTCACGATCTGCCTCGTTTCCCCTTTGGCCGTCAGCATCAGCACCGGAATACCGGTGTTCCTCCGGATCTCCCGGCATAACTCCCATCCGTCCATATTCGGCATCATGATATCCATCACGACCAGATCGACGGATGTCTGATCCATGACGGACAAGGCCTCGACGCCATCCGAAGCTTCGAACACCTCTTCCATTCCCGCTTCCTCCAGGAATACCTTTATGAGTTCGCGGATGTTCGGGTCATCGTCCACTACCAATATTTTTGCCATGGTGGCCCTCCCTTCTTCCCCAGCATCTTCAAAGCGCCCTTAGGCCTTAGGCCTCGATCGTTTCATTCATTTGCAGCTGCTGCACGGCAAATTCCCTATACATATCATGCTGCTCAATCAATTCATCATGCGTTCCCCGTCCGGTTACCGTTCCTTTTTCAAGGAAAATAATCTGATCAGCTCCTACCACCGTGGATAACCGGTGCGCAATAATAATCGTCGTCCGTCCAGCCATGAGGTTCTTGAGTGCCTTCTGCACTTCAATCTCGGAACGACTATCCAGACTGGAAGTGGCTTCGTCCAGCATCAGAATCTTGGGATCCCGCAGCAGGGCTCTGGCGATGGCAATCCGCTGCCGCTGTCCACCCGAGAGCTTCACGCCCCGTTCGCCCACATCCGTATCAAAGCCATGAGGCAGCTCGTCGATAAATCCATCCGCATAGGCCATTTCTGCCGCTCTTCGGATCTCCCCATCGCTCACCTTCCGGTCCATCCCATAACATAAGTTGTCACGAATGGTTCCCGCAATCATTGGACTATCCTGTGAAACATAGCCGATCAATCCGCGCCATGAGCGTAAAGAGAACGTATCGATCGCCGTCTTGCCCAATCGAATCTGCCCTTTTTGCGGAAGGTAAAAACGCTCCAGCATGGAAAACAGCGTCGTTTTGCCTCCGCCACTCGGTCCAACCACGGCCGTGACCGTGCCCGGCTCCATCTGAAAGCTGATATCATGCAGCACCAGCTCATCCGGCTTGTAACCAAACGAAAGATTCTCGATGGACATCCGCTGATTCGCGTTCACCACATCAGTACCGGCCGAAATGGACTCTTCCTCTGCATCCAGTGTTTCCAATATTCGCTCCGTTGCTCCTTTAGCCTTCTGAAACTGGGTAAAAAACGTCGTTAACTGCGTCATCGGCATCACGATCTGAATCAGATACAGGATAAACGCAACCAGCTCCCCAGCGGTCAGCGCCCCTGTGGATACCTGAAGTCCGCCATACCCGATGACCACCACCAGCAGCATCATCAGCACGAAGGACATCAACGGCGCGATCCAGGCGGATACCACACCTTCCTTGATCCCGAAATTCAGCAGATTAGTAATCCCTTTATGCCCATTCTCATACTCTCTGTCCTCAGCATTAGAAGCTTTAACCAAGCGAATTTCCGACAGCACCTGACTGATATTCGCCGTAAACGTAGCTGTCTCATCTTGCATGCCAAGCGATATTTTATACATTTTCTTGCCAAGCGGCACAAGAATCAGCGCTGCAATCGGAATGACGATAAACATCGTCAGCGTCATCTTCCAGTTTAAATAGAGGAGTACCCCAATGGAACCGACAATAGAAATGATCCCGCTGAAGAATCCGGCCACATGGTCCGATATGAGACTTTTGATCACTCCTGTATCATTCGTCATTCGGCTAACCGATTCCCCTGAACGGTTATGATCGAAGTAGCGAATCGGCAGCACAAGCAGCTTTTTCCACAGCCGATCCCTAAGGGCAGCCACCATCTTCTGTCCCGTATAACTCAGCAGGAAAATCGAGACCCCCGAGGCAATCGTCTGCAACACAAACGCAATGCCAAGCCCGATGATATGGGAACGATTCATATCCGTTAAGGAAAAGCCATCCACCAGGCTCTTTGTAAACATCGGAATGACTAGTCCGATCAGGGTTGATACCACACTCAGCAGGATCGCTCCAATCAGCAGCAGCATCGGAGGTTTCGTTTCTTTCAACAGCCGGAAGAAGGCCTGCGAACCTGCTTTGTTGCTGCCGGCCGACTTTTCCTGCGTTATTTCTTGTATAGAAGTATGATCCGTTTCTCTCATCGGTTTCTCTTCCCTTCCATCCCTATTTATCATCTGTAAGGAAAGAATATATCAACAAGTTAAACTGAAGTTAAACGAAGGCTTAATTTTATGAAAACAACGCAAAATAACCCCACAAAGTGGAGCTTATGCTACGATGTTTATTCCAAATCCTTTGCGGGGGCCCCAAAATTGAAAAAGGGCGGATGTCTCCGCCCCTTCTCTTAAAACCTATTCTTATGTACGTAGAATCAAGCGAGAATCCCAGCAATACCAGAGCTTGATAGCAAAAAAAGCCTTGCAGTAACAAGACTTTTCTTAAACTTCAATCACGGTTGCCCTTATTGGTTCTCGAGTTCCTCTTTGCTCACCAAGTTCACGAGTGAAGTAACCGCTTGCTCAGCGTCGGCTCCCTCAGCACTAATGTAAACTTCCGTACCAGAGCTGATCGCAAGGCTCATAATTCCCATGATACTTTTGGCATTTACTTTTTTATCATCTTTTTCAACGAAGATTTCAGATGAGTATTTATTCGCTTCCTGAACGAACAGCGCGGCCGGTCTGGCGTGAAGACCCGTCTTTAACCGAACGACTACCGGGTGCTTTGTCATGAAAATTACCCCCTATCTAATAAATCTGCTGCATTGAAAGCGCGATTGACATTTTATAATATTATACCATTTTACCATACAGGACACTAGAAGAAAAAATTCTTACCCATTCCGAATCTTTTCGGCCAATTCGTCGATTTTGCGCAGACGGTGATTGACGCCGGATTTGCTAACGGTTCCTTTAAGAAGCTCGCCGACTTCCTTGAGATTCATGTCCGGATGAGCCAGTCGAATTTCCGCCACTTCCCGCAGTTTATCAGGCAAATTCTCAAGACCCATTTCCTTTTGAAGCAGCTTGATGTTCTCAATTTGACGGACGGCAGCGCCGATCGTTTTGTTCAGGTTGGCGGTCTCGCAGTTCACGATCCGGTTTACCGAGTTACGCATGTCCCGCATAATACGAACATCCTCGAACTTGAACAATGCCTGGTGGGCACCGATTAGATTAAGGAATTCGATAATTTTCTCGCCTTCCTTAATGTAGAAGATAAATCCTTTCTTCCGCTCGATACAACGTGCGTTCAGATGAAATTCATTCGCCAGATCCACCAGCGACTGGCAGTGCTCTTCATACATTGAGGCAATTTCGAGATGGTACGAAGACCCCTCCGGATTGTTCACGGATCCGCCAGCCATAAAGGCACCGCGCAAATAGGCGCGTTTACAGCAATTTTTGCGAACGATTTGTTTATCAATCCGCGATTGGAACAGAAAGCCTTCGGAAACGATGCACAGTTCTTTAAGTATCTCCTGAACCTGGGCGGGAATACGAACGATATATACGTTATTCTTCTTCAAACGCATTTTTTTACGCACCAAAAGTTCAGTATGCGCCTGGAAATGCCTCTTAATTAAGGAATAAATACGTCTTGCAATCGCGGCATTTTCCGTTGAAATATCCAGGATTACCTTTTTGTTCGAAAGTTGAACAGAACCGTTCATCCGAATGAGCGCGGACAGCTCGGCTTTTTCACAGCAGTTCTGGCTTTCGATCATTGTCAGTTCTTTCTTCGTCTGTGCCGCAAAGGACAAGGTACTCACCCCTTTCGTGTAATCCAATCCTGTACCAGCTGAAAAATATGGTTGCTCAGCTTGTCAGCGTCATGCCTTAAGTATGTTCTAAATAGCACAAGCTTATCTGCAATGAGTTTGTACCCTCTGCTGGTCACCTCATCACGATCCAGGAACACGGGCTTAGCACCCTTCTGGGCATACTTATCCTGAACCTGAGGCGGGATTTCTCCATCATTTACAATAACATAATCGAACAGATGAAGACCAATATGGTCGTAAACGGCCTGCAAATGATCACTCACTGTATAATTATCGGTTTCTCCAGGCTGCGTCATCACATTGCACACGAACATTTTGATCGCCTCAGAGGATACGATGGCTTCAGCAAGCTTGGGAACAAGCAAATTGGGCAAAATACTGGTATACAGGCTTCCCGGACCGATCAGAATCGCATCGGCCTGCTGAATCGCCTCCAGCGCCTCCGGCAGTGGCTCGACATGCTCTGGCTCCAGGAAGATCCGCTTAATACGCTGTCCAGCCTCCGGGATTTTGGATTCACCGGTCACAATGGAACCGTCCTCCATCTCCGCATGCAAAATAACAGCTTCACCCGCCGCAGGCAGCACCTGTCCACGAACAACAAAAACCCGGCTCATCTCCTTGACTGCCGTGACAAAATCACCGTGCAAATCCGTCATGGCAGCCAAGATTAAATTGCCGAGGCTGTGCCCGGCCAGTCCCGAGCCATTCTTAAAACGGTATTTCAATATATCGGATAACAGCGGCTCCACATCGGCAAGCGCTGTAAGTACATTTCGAATATCTCCCGGGGGCGGCATCTGCAATTCGCTACGCAGTATGCCGGAGCTTCCCCCATCATCAGCGACGGTAACGATGGCCGTAATATCAAGCGGCTTTTCCTTGAGTCCCCGCAGCATGACTGACAGCCCGGTTCCTCCACCCATCACCACGATACGGGGACGCTTTTTAGCTTGCACAGCCACATTTATCACTTCCCTTAATTAATGCCGATCCCGATCAGAATCACGGTGACTCACGGATACCGTCTCCGTTTCGCTAACGCCCAGCATTTTGCCAAGGTATTCCGCTATCGCAACGGAGCGATGCTTCCCGCCGGTACAGCCAATGCCGATAATAACCTGGCTTTTTCCTTCCTTACGATACTGCGGGATCAAGAAATGCAGCATATCGAGCAGTTTGGTTAAGAAAGCCTGTGTCTCCGGCCATTTCATCACATATTCATATACATCACTGTTCTGGCCGGTATTTGGACGCAGCTGCTCAATATAGTGCGGGTTGGGCAGAAAGCGCACATCAAACACCAGATCAGCGTCAATCGGAATACCGTATTTAAACCCAAAGGATGTAATATTTACCGATAACGTGCTGCTCTCCAGATGTGTGAAGCGGGAGATAATCTTCTCCTTCAATCGCACAGGCTTCATATTGCTGGTATCGATCACCTGAGTGGCCGAATTCTTCAGCTCATCCAGCATTTTGCGCTCCAACCTTATACCGTCAAGCGGCATGCCTTCCGGAGCGAGGGGATGGCGACGACGGCTTTCCTTATAGCGTTGAACAAGCACGGAATCCGTTGCATCCAGGAACAGAATCTCGCAATGGATGGTAAAGTGATCCTTGATGTAACTCAGAGACTCTGATAGAGCCGTGAAAAATTCGCGGCCACGCAGGTCGATGACCAATGCAACCTTGCCGATCTTCCCCTTGGATTGTTCGATCAGCTCCGCGAATTTGGGAATGAGCACCGGAGGCAGGTTATCGACGCAAAAGAATCCAAGATCCTCCAGACTTTGTACGGCCAAGGTCTTACCTGCTCCCGACATCCCGGTGATGATGATCAGGGTGGCCATGGATGATGTGTTGCTGCCGCGGTTGGCTGCTTCCAGCATCAGCTTTCCCTCCCTTATAAGTTTAGATCAGACGATGTATGGTGATTAATGACTACGAACGCAAATGCAGACCAGCAGCGCCTACAACGCCGGCATCATTGCCGAGCTCAGCCGGAACGATGCGTACACCTCGCTGAAGCGGCTCTGGTGTCAGCTTCGCAAATACAGCACGAACTTCATTAAACAGAATGTCGCCGGCTTTGGATACGCCGCCGCCGATAATAAAGGCTTCCGGATTCAACACGGCCGCAACGGCAGCCATGGATTTGCCCAGGTAATAAGCTGCGCGATTCACGATCCGAACGGCAACTTCATCGCCGGCTTTTGCAGCGTCAAACACTTCCTTCGCCGCAATGCTCTCTACATGGGCAAGGGAAGTACGGTCGCCACGCTCTACGGCATCCTTCGCCATGCGGATAATGCCGGTTGCCGACGAAACCGTCTCGAGGCAGCCCATTTCACCGCATCCGCATTGAATCGCTTCCAAGTCCGGCACAACCGAGATATGTCCAAGCTCGCCAGCCATGCCGCCAAACCCCTGATAAATTTTGCCGTTAATAATAATGCCTCCGCCGACACCGGTACCCAGTGTATAGCATACGCAGTTCTCAACGCCGCGGCCTGAGCCGCTCCAAGCTTCACCCAATGCAGCTACATTGGCGTCGTTGTCTATTTTGACGGGCTTGCCGAGACGCTCTTCAAGCAGTGCGCGAATCGGTACATCTTTAAATCCTACATTCGGTGCCAAAATTATGATGCCTTCACGAATATTCGTAAATCCGGCGAATCCAGCTCCCACACCAGCAAGTTGATCCCAGCTGTATGGCGATTCTTCTACAATGTGACGCACATATTTCTCAATGTTGTCAATAACCGTGTCAACGCCTTTGGCTGTTTCCGTCGGCCCCTCATACTTATGCAGAAGATGCCCTTCTTCATTGCAAATTCCAACTTTAATTGCTGTTCCGCCCAGATCGACACCGACGTAGATGTTCTCAGACATGTTTCAAGCCACCTTTTTCCTTCTATATTATAGATTGCTCCTACTGTACCCACTATAATTGAAGGCACTCCTGCGGTCAAGAGAAGACAACGTGACAGGAAACCGTAGGCAGTCCTTTAGTCGCGCATGTGTAAGCGCATACAAAGAAGCTCGAAACCGCCTTTATTTGTTCATAATCAGACCTCCTCTAATCTTCAGCAGATCGCACATGACAAATGTCACTCCAAAGTGATGACATCCTTTACTAACGGGCATTCCCTCGCTTTCGTATGATGAATTCAGATCATTTCGATTACGAAAGGAGCGATACCATGTCAAAACCAATCCATGAACCTATTGCGGAACTACGGCAGGTAACCAAAATGTTCGGAAGCAAAAA
Source organism: Paenibacillus sp. FSL F4-0100 (assembly GCF_037993005.1). Lineage (NCBI taxonomy): Bacteria > Bacillati > Bacillota > Bacilli > Caryophanales > Paenibacillaceae > Paenibacillus > Paenibacillus sp. FSL F4-0100. Next base: position 204,378 of record NZ_CP150303.1, on the reverse strand, counting down.
AGCAGTCAACCAAGTGTCGTTTACTATAGAAAAAGGATCTATCACGGCCATTCTCGGGCCAAACGGAGCGGGTAAATCAACCGCCATCTCCATGATGCTTGGTCTTAAAGACGCCAGCGAAGGCGAGGTCCTCCTGTTCGGTCAAAGCCCGAAGGACTTGAAGGTCCGCGAGAAGATCGGCGCCATGCTTCAAGAGGTGAGCGTCATGGACGGGCTCCGCACGCGTGAAATCATCAATCTCATTCGCGGCTATTATCCGAATCCGCTGTCGCTTTCAGACATCGCTCTGCTTAGCGGGCTTACAAAAGAGGAGCTTAACAAATGGGCTGTCAAAATGTCCGGAGGCCAAAAACGCAAGCTCAGCTTTGCACTGGCGATTGCGGGGAACCCCGAGCTGTTATTCTTCGATGAACCAACGGTCGGCCTGGATACATCAGCACGCCGGTTATTCTGGCAGACGGTACGCAAGCTTGCCGATCAGGGCAAGACGATTCTGTTCACCACCCACTATCTGCAAGAGGCGGACGATATGGCTGACCGCATTCTGCTGTTCCACCAGGGTCAGGTTACTGCAGACGGCACGCCAGAAGCTATTAAGGCTAAGCTGACCCGAAGGTCGCTCTCCTTTATCGTCGATGCGGATCGCCAGCAGGTCAAGGAGCTGCTTCATGAGGTCCCCGGCGTAACGGATGTATATGAACTGAACGGTCGGCTGAACGCCGTAACGGATAATACGGACACTGCACTAGCAGCTCTGTTTCGGGCCGGGCTGGCTGTACGTGATATCCGCATCGATCAAGGAAGCCTGGATGAAGCATTTGAGCAATTAACGATGAATCAAGGGGAGGCCGTATAATCATGACAACCTGGAAACTGCTGGCCATACAGTGCAAGATGGAGCTGCTTCGGATGGTGCGCAATCCGTATTATATTTTCTGGTCGCTCGCTATGCCGATTCTGTTCTATTTCATCTTTACTCGGGTCGTGAATACGGGGGCCGACGATACTGGACAATGGCAGGCGCATTATCTGATGTCGATGGCATCCTTCAGTGTCATGGGCACCGCCATCATGTCGCTCGGCATTCGCCTCGTGCAAGAGCGAGTCCAGGGCTGGGCTGTATATATGCGGGTAACGCCACTTCCCGGCAGCGTGTATTTCTTTGGCAAAATGTTTGTGCAGACAGTCATGCATCTGCTCTGTATCATCGTGATATTCGTAGCCGGCTACCTGATTAACGGCGTCTCCCTCACCCTCGGACAATGGCTGCTCAGCGGACTGTGGATTCTGATCGCATCCGTCCCGTTTCTTGCCATCGGTACCCTGATCGGCTCCATGAAACGGGTCGATACGGCAAGCGGTGTCAGCAACGGCATCTACTTAGGGCTGGCCGTGACGGGCGGGATGTGGTTCCCAATCGAGGCGATGCCTTCTATCATGCAAGCTATCGGCAAGTGGATGCCCTCCTACCATTTCGGCGGAGGTGCCTGGTCGATCGTGCGCGGAGAAGCGCCGGGCTTGGATAATTTCATGGTTTTGGCAGGATATTTGGTAGTATTTATGTTACTATCCACCTATATTCGGAAAAAACAACAAGCCGATTAAGGGGATAGGATGATGGCTTCATGAAAAAATTGAAAGACGCGAAATCTGCAGGGTTTGAGGTGTTTCCAACGCAATTGGGGTTTTTCCCCTATTTATGGCTCATTTATATATCCCTGCCCGTGATCAACATGATGAGCGAACAAGGATGGAAGATGGGGATCGGCTTTACGCTTATTGCCTTGTTTCTCGTCACGTACCGCCAGCTCTACTTCGCCGCGGGCACCCCTCGTTTCTTTGCGTGGCTGGGCGTTCAGATGTCCATCATTTTCATTCTCTGCATGTGGTACCACCCAACCTACATGTACATGGGCTTCTTTACGGCCAATTTCATCGGCTGGTATACCGACCGGCGTAATTTCACGATCTCCCTCGTATTGTTCGGCATCATCGAGACCGTTCCTTTAATCAAAAATGCGAGCTTGCTGGGCTGGAAGGATCTGGTCTTTATGATTCCTTTCTTTCTCATCATGCTATTTTCACCCTTCGGTATCCGCTCATTGAACCGGCGGCAGGAGTTGGAGAAGGAGCTCGCGCAGGCTAACGAGCAGATTCGCAATCTGATTAAAGGCGAAGAGCGGATGCGTATCGCCAGGGATCTTCATGACACCTTAGGCCATACCCTCTCCCTCATCACGTTGAAGAGCCAGCTTGTCGAGAAGCTGGCAATGAAGAATCCCGAGAAGGCCCAATTGGAAGCCCGGGAGATTCAGAACACCTCTCGTGCCGCGCTGCGCCAAGTACGTGAGCTGGTGTCCGATATGCGGACCGCCACCTTGCCTGAGGAATTGGTAGAGGCCCAGATCATTCTGGAGAGTGCCGATATCCGGTTTATCTGCACCGGTAACCCGAAGCTGGAGGGAATATCCGACCTGGCCCACAATATTCTGAGCCTCTGCTTGCGGGAGGCCGTGACCAATGTGGTGAAGCACAGTCAGGCAAGCCAGTGCCGGATTGCCATCGAGTCGCTTGACAATGAGTGGCGTCTTGAGGTGGCCGACAATGGAGTCGGTCTTCAATGCGAAGGAGAATATCCATCTTCTTCATCCAACAGTAATGGCCTGAAAGGCATGGTGGAGCGGCTTTCCCTTATCGGGGGTACCGTAGAGGCCAGCTCCGACCAGCAAGGCACGATAATAGAAATTCGTGTTCCGATCATCATCAAGAACCGGAAGGAGGACACAACCCATGAGCATCAAAGTGCTGATCGCCGAGGATCAACGAATGCTGCGAGGCGCTCTGGCTTCCTTGCTTGATTTTGAAGACGATATTGACGTGATTGGTCAAGCCGGCGACGGCGATGAAGCTCTATCCCTGATTGGCTTGCATCAACCCGATGTATGCCTGCTCGATATCGAAATGCCTGCGCGCAGCGGTCTCGAAGTAGCGGAGGAAGTTAAGCTGCGCGGTTATGCCAGCCGAGTCATCATACTTACGACCTTTGCTAGACCCGGTTATTTCGAGCGGGCCGTGCAGGCGGGAGTTCAGGGATACCTGCTTAAGGACGAGCCCAGTGAACGGCTGGCAGAAGCCATCCGCCGGGTAATGGATGGGCGGCGGGAGGTCTCCCCTGAGCTCGTATTCGGTACGCTTTCAGGTACGGGTGCCAATCCGCTGACCGAACGCGAACGGGAAGTGCTGCGGTTGGCTGCAGACGGCAACAGCTCCAATGAAATTGCCTCGAAGCTTCACTTGTCCTATGGGACTGTCCGCAACTATATGTCTGAGATTTTAAGCAAGCTCAGTGCCAAGAACCGGATTGAGGCCATCTCGATGGCCGAAGAGAAGGGCTGGATATAGCATTCCTTGCAGCTTGATCACACCCCTTACCCTCGTCTTGAAGAGACGGGGGCCTTTGTATCTCACAGCACAAACAGGCCCATTTGGGTCTGTTTTTTTCTTTTTGATTGACACATCCTCCCACCTAGCATTATAGTATGTTACAAGACTAACATACCGACAGGGTGATATCATGAATTCCAGGTTTGACGAAGGACAGCCGATTTTTCAGCAAATCGCAGATATGATTGAAGATGACATATTGAACGGGACATACCAAGCGGATGATCAGATTATCTCAATGTCGCAGTTCGCGAGTACTTTTCAGGTCAATCCCGCAACAGCTGTAAAAGGCATTGCCCTGCTTGTCAATGAAGGGATTTTGTACAAGAAAAGGGGGCTGGGCATGTTTGTTGCTGCAGATGCCAAACAGATCATATTGACCAAGCGACAGGATCGGTTTTACAACGAACTCGTATTGAAGCTGCTTGATGAGGCAGAAAAGCTTGAATTGACCACCGAGGATGTTATTGAAATGATCAAACAAAAGAGATAGGAGATGAGCAGGATGAACGCAATACTTACCTGTTCCAACCTGAGCAAGAGTTACGGGCGTACGGAAGCGGTCCGAAATCTGGAGCTCCAGCTGGAAGAGAATACGATCTACGGCTTGCTGGGCCGCAATGGCGCCGGAAAGACCACACTGCTTAATATGATGACCGGCGGATCTTTTCCCGACTATGGCAGTATTCAGGTTTCGGGGGTAACGCTTAAGAGTGGAGAAACCCCAAAGGGAATTTGCTACGTAAGAGAGAAAAATTTGTTCTTCGGCGGTGCCAAGGTGATTGAAGTGCTGCGCTTGGCATCGGCCTTTCACGAGAACTGGGACTGGGACTATGCCCAGAGCCTGCTAAAGACATTCAAGCTAAACCCGGACAAAAAAATCCGCCAGCTTTCACGGGGAATGGAATCCCTGGTCGGAAACATCATCGGTCTGGCCAGCCGGGCCCCGATCACCGTATTTGATGAACCGGTGCTGGGATTGGATGTGCTCATGCGAGAGAGATTTTATCGCGTTCTGGTTGAGGATTATGCCAATCATCCCCGGACCATCCTGCTCTCGACCCATCTGATTGATGAGATCGCAACCGTCGTTGAGAGAGTCTATATCATGGATTCCGGCGCTATGTTATTGCATGACGATGTTGACCATATCCGCGCCAATTCTCATCTGTTGACAGGGAACCAGGAACAAATCGAACAATTTACGAAGGATCGTCACGTGATATATAAAGAATCTTACGGTAAAGGTTCCTTAACCGCGATATATGGAGCCATTCATGAGGCAGACCGTTCACAAGCCAACAAGCTTGGTATTGCTATTGACGGTTTACCGCTGCAAAAGTTTTTCTCCTATTTAATCGAAGGAGGGCAATCCATTGAATAAGACCACCGCACTCATGAGGGCTTCATTTCTTCAGCTTCGACCTTATCTCTTGGTGATGCTCGGCACCGTTGCGATTAGTTTGATTGCAAATGTGATCATAAGCCTGTCTCTTGGAGACAGTTCGGAGAATACGCAGGTGTCTGCGGCTAACATCCTCACCGTGTTCCTGATATTTGTAGGCAGTGTGCTCCCGGCAGGCTTGTTCCGGCGGGTAATGAATTTAGGAGCTACACGAAAAGAATATTATATTGGTATGCTTCTGGTTTACTCCATATGGTCCGCCATCTTTGCTGTCCTCAATATCATCTGGCTTCAGGTGGAGAACGGATTTATACGACAATATGAGAATACCTTCAACATCCTTGAAATCTTTGGATGGAATCAATTTGGCATCGTTGGCATGTTCTTCTATCAATTCGGTGTTTACCTGCTGCTTATTTCATTACTGAATCTGCTGTTTTCCGGTCTGCGTCATGTAATGGGTTGGGTGGTCTGGGTGATATTTATTGCGGCAATCCCTATCTTTACATCCATTCCTTCACTCCGGCATACGCTGGCTGATGGCTTGCTGGCCCTTCTCTTCAACGATTCGCTGCTGCAAGGACTCGGACTCACGCTGATCATCTCCCTCGTTCTGCTTGCAGGAGGCTGGTGGTTCACGGCCAGACGCACCATCGCTTAATATTGTTTCACCTAACAACGCGTTATTGGATCACTCTAGCACGAAAGGAATGATGGATCTTGAAAAAGGATGCTGCCCCCCTTGAGGTGTTCCAGTCCTTTCTGTTATGGATAATTGCTATCGGTGCAGGGGTATTTGAAATGATCCTGGCTGTCATCGATTCAATATCCAGCCTAACGAGTGCTGGAATTGTCGGTATTCTCATTCAAGTCGCCGCACGAACGACGATGTTCGCTGTCCTTGTCTACATCATGATCAGAATGCTTCGTGGAAAGAATTGGGCGCGTATCGCATTGGCTTTGTTTTTAGGCGGGTTTGGCACTCTCTCCCTAATCATTGACCCTATCAAATGGCTCATTACAGGCGGTTCCCTTAGGGACGCCTTTGCTCAAGCAGACAATATTTCCATACTATTTGCCTCCAGCCGTACCCTTCATATGATCGCCGTTGTTGCGGCCTTGATATTTATGTTCAGACCCGCGGCGAATCGGTACTTCAAAGCTGAATCGTAAGTCAACTCAGCACCCGCTTGATTTGGGATCAACAGAACAACAGCCCCTGGCCTATTTAAGGCCCGGGGCTGTTTCATGTAGATTATGATCACTTCAACCATTCTTCCTCGATAAACTGCATCATTTCAAAAGCGCCACCACCGGCATTGGAAGCCACTACAAGGGTATGACCGGTGGCCGGGTAATAAGCAGACCGAAAATTCACACCCGGATCATAGCCCATGACATGGTATTTAAACACATCCTCATTTTTCTTGGTAATCCACACGCCAAGCCCATAATTCAAGTTATGTGAAGCCAGCAACTTCTCCGTCATGGATGCGGTGAGCAGCGTATTGTTCATAAGCGATCTCCATAACTTGATCATGTCCGGTGCCGTCACATACGCCCCACCATCGGCATAACCTTGAATCGGGATAGCATAATGGTTCGTTCTCCACGTGCCGTCCTCCTCATCAATATACCCGTAGGCCGTATTCGCGGGCAGACGATCCAGCGGGAAATATCCCGAATCCTGCATGCCGCACGGCTCAAATACAAACTGCTGGACATAGTCGCGAAACGGCATTCCGGCATGCTGTTCAACGATCAGACCGAGTAATACAAAGCCTGCATTGTTATAATGAAATCTCTCGCCGGGCTGAAATTTCATTCGTTCACTCTGGAATAGCGGTAGAAAATCCCTTCCGTTCCGGAGTGTATACATGGGAACCGCTTTCCACAGATCCTCAAAATCATCCATGACCTCTTCATCAAAATAATCCGGAATACCCGAGCTGTGGCTCAACAAATGAAAAACGGTAATCTCCGGGCTAAAATTAGGCAGTGGGATATCCAAACAATCGCTTAGCTTGCTGTCCAGCGACAGCTTGCCCTGTTCGATAAGCTGACAAACCGCAATAGCGGTGAACAGCTTACAGCCTGAGGCAACGCCAAACCTGGTGTCTGTTTGATTCGGGATGTGATCGGCCCGGTTGGAATAACCGAAGGCACCATCCCATACGACGTTGTCATATTCATCTGTTACGAGCACAGCTCCCGAAAAACGAATGTCGGCAGCAAATTCCTTCATTTTATGTATCATCACGAATCCCACCCTTTATCTGATTAGGGGTATTTTAACATCATTCTGGATGGGGGTCTCGGTACACAACCAGTATAATAAAATATTCCCCCTTATGTCCGGAATGCCGGTTGAAGCTCCAGGGGGAAGCCCATTTAGGTCTTTCGCTGCTCCAAGCACAAAAACCCCTTCCTGCCAACCATGTCGAATTTCATCACTTGATGAACGCTTTGACCACAGTCTGCAAGTGGGGGGATTGTAAAATGTATATTCGCTTCTACCCTAATGACTCCACATCAGCAGCAGGATCACCGGGACCGCAAAAATAAGCAACCCGGCCCCAATCATCGAAGCGACCTGCAGCATGAATGTGTGCTTGGTTGGACCGGACGTCTGCAGCATTCCGCATTGAGCGCATCTGTTAGAGGCAGGGTATACCTCGCCGCCGCAGCTGACACAAATCCCATTATTCCTCATGAATAACGCTCCTTTACTTGGAAAGACAACATCCATCTATGCATTGCTTTATCATTTAACATATCTTATGAACGGAATCCTCACGGATCCTATTCATGAATACTTTTTTAATGTTAATCCATTTGTGAATATTGTCACATAAATGCAATGACAAGTAAAGGCATAAATCATTCATATGCCATCTCAACCCTTCGCTCCTTCAGAGCAAAGTTGCTCAGTGCAACCTAAAAACAGGAAGCCCTCGGCTCCCTGTTTTATATTTCATTCTTATTCTTTTCTACCCATGAACACCGCTACGATCAGCCCCAGCAGCAAGGTTCCTATACTGGTAGCCATCATACCCGTTCCGGATGGAATACCCGGAAACACGATAACAATAGATCCTAATATCAATCCAATAATAACGGCATACGTCATATGTGGGAAACGGTCCAGCAGGTACCGAATCAATCGGCTGCTAACCACGAAGCCAATCACCACTCCCGCCCCAATGACAGCTATAATCCCTAAATTTAATGAGGATAGAGCTGAAATGGCAGTAGAATACACACCCAGAAGGAGAAGTACAAACGACCCGCTAATGCCAGGCAGCAGCATCGCCATGCTGGCCAACCAGCCGGATAAGAACAGTCCGATCCCGTTGGACCAGGTCAGGACGGTTATCGGATCGGATGTGGCATCCGTTCTGAGAAAGGCCGTCGAAGCCAATAAACCGGCTGCCACAATCAACACGACCACATGCACGGCTTTGAATTTGGTTCTCGCCTCCGCTTTACGCAGAATAAGAGGCAACACCCCTAAAATCAATCCTGTAAAGAAAAACTGGGTAGGCTCATAATAGCTTGCCAGCAGGTATTCAATCACGCGGCTCAGCAACAATAGAGCTGCTCCAATTCCAACGCCAAGTGGAATCAAAAAGCCCAGCTGCTTCTTCCATTCCCTGCTGAAAAATCCACTGATAGCCGCCAGCAAACGATCATAGATACCCAGCACGACAGCAATAGTGCCGCCGCTTATACCTGGAATTAGGTCACTGACTCCCATCAGCACACCCCGATAAAGGTTCTTCCATTCCATCAAAATCATAATCCTCCTACCTTACAAAGTGAATCTTATCATGATAGCCCTGCGAAGGAGGTTTTACTTGTTCTTGGCATGCAATACCAAATTCCCTACTCCACCAATCGCAAACAACAGTGAAACGATCCCAAATCCCCATTGCCAAGAGCTTCGATCCGTAATGAAAACGACCACCAAGAACGCTATCGCAGCCAAAAAATTAAGCAGCGCAACGATCAAAAATTCCTTTTTCTTCATTGTTCATCCTCTACATTCCTACAGAATCAAATCTATCCAGTCTACAGCCTACTGTGGTGATCATATCATATTTTTGCTGATGAAGTATGATCGTTTATATGAATGAACTTACGGTACAAAAGTAACCGTCTGCTCCGTCCACGCCGCACCATCAAATGCCTTGGCCACTCCAAGTTCATCAATCTTCGCCTTCAGCACATATTTCCACTTCACCGAAGCCGACCATGCCTGTTCGAACAGAAACGGTCGCAATCGAATCTCATGCTCGCTTGCCCAGGCCGCTATGACCCTTTCCCCATCAATCGACATATCGAAGCCCTCTTTGAACCAAGGATGCTCCTGATCCTTGGAAACACCAGGTGCATTCATGTTTACATAGAGCGAGATATCATCGCACAGCTGCAGCAGGCCAAACTGTCTGTTAACGACATCTTCATCGGGAAATTGAAACTGATCACTTAGTCGTTTTTGCCGAGCCAACTCCTCATGGTAGAATTCCACCAGCGGCGCTTCCGTCGCCTCTTTCATAAATGACGCAAAATGAAGGCTGCAGAGATACCCTGCATAAGGACTCATCGCTTCGATCTCATCAACACCCTTTGTATACATTAGCATTTTCGGCAGGACCGGATAATCGATAAAAGTGTATGGAGTCCGGCTCTCGTCATTCCAGATCGGCGTGTCATCCATCCGAAGCCAAGCGCGGTCATGCTCGGTTATAGCCAGCAGTACTTCTTTCAATACAGACTCATCCATAAACAGCTCTCGCCGGAAGCCCCGGGCTACATCGCCCGAGAATCGGCCATGGTCGTCCTGGGCCGTCATCACAAAAGCATCCTCTGTCTCGCGAATGATCATAATATCGTCTCCCCTTTATTCATCCCTCACCCCAGATAAGCTCTTCGCTTCATTACGGCAATGATGTCTCTGGACTGGCCTTGATGCACACTCGTATCAAAGCACGAGATCAATTCCCAGCCGTCAACTCCGTAACTGTTTAATAAATCCTCAAATTCCTCTTCGTTAACTTTGCCTCCAAGGAATCCTCCGGTTTTGTATTTCAGCGTTTTATATTCCCATTGATCCATATTCGGCATCCTCCATCATCCCATTGAATTTTTGACCACAAACTTCAAGATTTTCTGTAGATAAAATCAGTTCGTATCGCCAACATAGCAAACTACGGGGTGTGCAGCCTTATCCTGAAGTGGCTTGACCAGGGATCGAGGGTATACTCGAATCTCATCCAATGCGGACAGATCGATCCATTCCACACCCACCTGGTATTCATCCGGGTTATGGCCAAGAAAGCTATCCCCTGCATCCGCCAAGCTGCACTCAAAATAAAACTCCACTTGGTGCACATCGGAATCCCATTCCGCAAATTCATGATTGGACCCTATGTATTCACGGACATGCAGGAGATCACGAACTTCCACCTTACGCCCGATTTCCTCCTGGCACTCTCTGATCACCGCCTGCACCAAGGTTTCCCCCTTTTCTTGTCCACCGCCAGGGAACAGATAGAAATCCCCCAAATGGTCTACGTTTTTCGTTAGAAGAATTTGATGATTCCGCATAATAACGGCCTTGGCCGAGTTTCGTATCGGTTTCATGAGCTGTCTCCTTATCGTATCGGTTTCTAGTTCTATTTTCTATTGTAGCAAATATAAATCCTCCATAGGTCAACCTGCAATCCGCTATGATACATGAATATAACAAGCCGGTGTCCAATGAGCATGCTCAAAGAATACCGGCTGTTATTGCACATCGTGAATAAGTCTGCTTAGCTCCCGAAGCAGCTAGCGCCTATATGAGCCACTTGCACGCTTCTTTCGAACAACGGCCGCCACCCACACAACGATTAGCAGGATCAGCCCCGCCGCAATCCAATTCTTGATGACTTCCCACGGAACACGGGATCCGCCATACTCACCCTCATAACGAGCCATGACATAACCTTCCTGCGTCTCAACCGCGATGGCGGATTCAGGAGCGATTCCTTGGATGGCATAGTATTTCGTTCCCTTTGGGTAAATATTAGAGAAGTTGCCGCCGTAGGTCCCTTCCTGATCCGTATGGAAGGTGACCTTCCCCACCACGTCTCCAAGCGTGGACTCATCCACGCGGTCCTCTGACACGACAAAAACCTTCCCATCATTGACGACAAATGAGTATGCCCAGGAAGCAACCGCAGCGGGCGATAAACCCATCACCAGCAATAGCAACGTTAACAGGGGTATTTGCATAAGCCGACCCGCACGATGAATATCGACCATGGTTCACCCCACAATTCAGAGTCATTATTCCGAAGAACCGGATGGCTATTTCACCTGTTTGCTTCTGCCATCCACGATCAGCTCGATGCCCGGCTCGTTGGTTCCCCCCGACATACTGTAGGAAGAGTCAGGCTGTTCCAAGAAACCCTCAAAGGTTTCGCTAATCTGTATCCGACCTCGTGGCCGAACCGTAACCACCTTAGACTCGAAATCAACCATCCTCCCGCCAATATCAACGCTTAACGGCCGTACCATAACCTGTTGCTCGGTGCCATAGCTGTAAATATGAAGCTGGCAGTGCGCCCGAATAGCATCGTTCTCTGTGCGATAATCACACTTGCTATCTTTCTTGGAGTACGACACGGTGGATATTCCGCTCGAATTGTAATTTACCACATACATAACAAACTCTGATAGGAATGGAAAAATAACGATCCATGCGATACAGCCGATCAATAATCGACTCATAATCTTCGGATAATGTGGACGATAAATCCGTGCCACCCATAGGATGCCAGCTACCAACAAAATAAGGCCTGCTAGAACAGGCAGATGAAGACCATAATTACCTTCCTGAGTCCATGGTGAGATCCCTGCCCAGCGGAACAGATCATCTCCGAATGAATAGCCCAGATGTTGGTTGGAAATAAACAGCAACCCTACGATGATTGCGGAAATGGAGAGGATTTTGCCTTTCAGTTGTATCTCCCCCTCGACGAACCCGTTTTCCATATTATAACAAATAATAAACCCTGTGGTAACCAACATTAATCAGTCTTATTTAATGGTTTATTCTCTACGATAGCCAGCCTCGTTCCGCTCTTGGCTTCATGCAGCAGCACTCGATCACGATGGATGAGACATAACAGCACATGGATAAACACAACACCATCCAGAAGCAATACCCCCAGCGCATACATGGCAGCCAGGATTTGCGAACCCAAAACATTAACGGGAACAAGCAAGGCATGGAATCCACCCCAGACCACATATAGCAGTCCGTTACGGATGATTACTTCCTTCAACTTCAGATGTTCCTCCGCTCCACGAATCTGGACCCGGACAATCCACTTGCCAAGCGTCTGTCCCTGCATCATATACGGCAGCACGATATGATATAAAATCACGACAATAAAATACGCACCCTTCACGTTCAGCACGGTCAACACGCCGATGATCGGCAGCACGATCCCTGCATCCATTCCAAAAGCGATCGCCCGGCGCGTATAACTGACCCGTTTCTGCGACAGATCCACCTTCTCATCCAGCCGATCGAGGCGAGGCAGGTGATTTTTCATCCAATCCGCGAGCACGAATCCGATCATTCCACCCATGGTATTCAACAGCAGATCATCCACATCAAACAACCGGTAAGGGTGATCATAGATGCCGTAAATACCGGTCACCTGGGTCACCTCAAAGAACAGCGATAATCCGAATGAGGCCACCAAACACGTAACCCAAGATGCCCGAGCATAATAACGCAGGAACATGCCGAACGGAACCACGAGAAATACGTTAAACACGACCTGCAAGAAGGCTCTTTCCTTGAATAGATGCATGTAAGTCGAAGGCTCGCCCCATACCACCTTGGTCTCCTTCAATATGTCTTGGATAAAGTTCAGAGGAATCCACTGCATGACCGAGGCGACATTCATTGGAGCATTATGCCGCGAGGCAGGCAAAGGAAGGAGCACCAGATACACTGCGTTCATCATGTAGAGCAGAAATAAATACAGCAGAAATCCCCGGAATTTATTAAAATAACCATATTTGCGATACTGCACAATCAGAAAGGGAACTGCGCACAGCAAAGCCGCTATGGGAAAGGTTAAAAATGCATAAGATATTGGAAACAGGTAGGCTTCCAGCATGCTTTCGTTCACTCCCTCTGTGATGTTCTACTTATAAGTTACAGGATCAAGTTTAAATGACGGGGATTCCTTCGTTTAAAATGCGTTTAAAAAAGGCACCCCGCGTCATAATCGGCCCTGCTGTTAACCTGGGGGTTATAGCTATACTCCAAAACCGAATAACCCACACCAACAGTGTGGGCAGGATCACCATATGCAAAAAAAAAGCATTTGATGCAATATCATTGGAGTAATGTGGTCGTCATACCCGCCTTACGCGTAAGTGATGATGGGAGAGTCGGCCCCTGTCCTGCTTCCATGAAGTCCCGCTATTCCTTCCGCTTACGGACCACTTTTCCAAAGCCGATCTTCCGGGGAAGCTCCAGCGTAAACTCTTCACGGTGCCCGTTCCACTCAATCTTTAGGGTTAGAACCTTGTTTGGGTTCATCATATCGAGCAGATGCTCAAAATCCAGCTTCCCCTTGGTTTCCTTCATGGCAGCATGATCGATCCCCACGACAATTCTGCCCTCCATGGAGTGGCCCGTCATATCTTCTAGCCGATAGTCTACCTTGCCATGGTCGAGGAGTTCCTTTCCTAAGTACTGCAGCTTCAACTTTCCGCCAAGCGAATCCTGAAACACGGTAAACTTCGTATTGACCTTATCCTGATGGGTAATAGCATAAGTCGCTTTCCACTTCTCACCCTTGCCTATAAAGGTCATGGTTTTATTTCGATTCACGGGGACACCCTCCTCACGCAGAACAACCGGTTATCTCGATTCGGCTTATATAAATGATAACGAGTAAAAGAATGAAATGGTTGTTCAATTTTTCAAATAATCGATAATCTCAAGCAAATCGGTAATCTCCCCATCCTTGGCGAAGTCCTGATCATAATAGGGATCCCGCTTCCAGATGCCCTTCATGCCGATACGCCGGCTTGCGGTTACGTCATTGTCCGGATGGTCTCCAACATAGATCGATTCTTCGGCCTTTGATTCAAGCCGATGTAATGTATGGAGAAAAATCCTAGGATCCGGCTTACGTAAACCTTCCCACTCCGAAATCGCGATAATATCAAAATAAGGCTCAATGCCAAGTCCCCTGATATTGCTGTATTGAAAATCGCCGTACCCATTGGAGATCAGTCCGAGCTTTATCCCTTTACTCCTCAAGTAAGCTAACATTTCATGCAAATGGGGGAAACCGACGCAATGTTGTTGAAACCCCGATATGTAATCCCGCAGCAGAGCTTCCCAACCCACGGGGAGCGCAAACTCCTTGGTTAGCTGCCGATACACCTGATCCTTCCATACATAACCTCTACGATCAAGCTCGACAAACCGTCTTACGTATTCATCTCTGCCCACAACTAAACCTCCATGGAGCGCTAGACGATCATACTGATCTTGAACGAAATGTACCAATGACGTGTCGCGGTCAAGCAGCGTCCCGTCCAAATCAAAAACAACGGTGGTAATCATCGCGTCACTCCCTCCTTTCTATGAATTTCGAATCCAAGGAAAGGATCCAAGCGATATGCAGCTGCAAGTCTAGGCGGAATATCCCAGTCTCGCATCCGGTTATTTAACCCTACGCTTTCCGGTATACCCGTTCCGGCCTGCCTACCGTGCCATATGAAATATCCGCCACGAGGACGCCCTTCTCCACGAAGTACTCCAGGTATCTTCTGGCCGTCGTTCGGCTGAAGCCGCCACGTTTTCCAAGCTCCTCCGCGGTCCACACGTCCTCGGACTCCTCGATGTAGGACAGGATTTTCTCGCTCGTCAATTTATCGATGCCTTTTGGAAAATACGCCTCCCTCTCCATCCGTTCACCGGCACGCCATAACAGTTGGTCGATGCCCTGTTGATCGATCTGCTTATTTGCTCCGCCGAGCTGCTTCATCTGCTCGTAATATTTCCGGTAGGCTTTCAGCTTCTCCTGGAAACGGTCGAAGACCACCGGCTTGATCATAAAATCGTACACTCCGCCGCGAATCGCCTCCCGCACCGTATCGAATTCCTTGGCTGCCGTTATGATAATAACATCGGTATTCGGGTATCCCCGCTGTATATGCTGCAGCAGATCCAATCCCGACATATCGGGAAAATACAAATCCAGCAGCACCAGATCAGGCGCCAGAATATCCAGCTGCTCATGCGCCTGAACGCGATCCGTTGCAATGCCGACGACCTCAAAGCCCTCTACCTTCTCTACGAACCGTTGATTAATGCTGGCAATGCGCACATCATCTTCAATGATTACGACCCGAATCATGGATATTCCCCCCTGTTTTTGGAATCTTGACAGTAAACACCGCACCGCCCGCAAGCGAGTTATGGCACGCAATCGTACCGTGTAATTGCTGTACTGCCCCGTTGACGATCGATAGGCCAAATCCGCGATTGCGTTCCCCCTTGGTGGAATAGCCCCGCTCAAACAGACGATCCGTTCCAGCCTCGGCTATACCGGACCCGCTGTCGGATACTTCGATCATTAATTGATTGCCCTTGTCATGTAACTTTACGCTTACCCATCTGTTCTCCGGTTTGGACCCCAATGCCGCCTCCATGGCGTTGTCGATCAAATTTCCAATAATGGCAACTAGCTGGTTTCGGCTAATATGAACGGGAATGTCTTTAAAAGAACTGCTCCGGTCAATCTCAACCTTCACCTTTAACTCGCTTCCGCGATTAAACTTTCCAATGAGAATGCCGCCAATGATCGGATCGGGAATTTCCTGCAGCAGGAATTGTATCAAGTTCTGATGCACATCCGTCTCATGCGTAATCAGATCCATTGCCTCCTGATACGATTCCAGCTGAATCAGTCCGTAAATCGTATACAGCTTATTGGAATATTCATGCGTCTGCGCGCGCAGCGCTTCCGTATACCTCTTCACCTGCGTAAGCTCTTCGGTCAGGCGCAGCAGCTCGGATTTGTTCCGAAAACTGGAGACCGCCCCCACAATCCGATGCTCATGATCATAGATAGGCAGCCGGTTGACCACAACCGCGTGATCGTTAATGACCATCTCTTGATCCTTCTCTGCTACCCCGGACTGCATCACCTCCAGCAGCCTGGTGCCCGGGATGACATCCTGAACATACTGCCCGGTGATCACCCTACGCTCCTTTGGATCGATCAGCATCATGGCTGTATGATTGGCCAAGGTTACGATGCCCTCTCGATTGACGGCGATAATGCCTTCATGAATCGTTTCCAGAATCGCGCGTTTCTCTTGATACAATAAACCGATTTCCTTGGGCTCCAGCCCGTGAATGGATCGCTTGACGCTGGACGATATCCATATAGCGCCACCGCATCCCAGGATTAACGAAATTCCTGCAAAGAACAGGACACGATTTCGGTACGATTGTGCTGATATCTCGATATCTTTCATTAGAATGCCAACCGATACGATACCAATAATTTCGTTCTTATCATTGTAGATCGGCGTCTTCCCCCGGAGCGAGGGTCCCATGGAGCCAATCGCCTTCGATATGATGCTCATGCCCTTCAATACCGGGCCGTTGTCGCCACCGACCATCTCTTTGCCGATCCGATCGGCGAGAGGATGCGCATACCGAATTCCTTCACGGTTACCGATGACGATATATTCCGCATCCGTCTCCAACCGAATTTCCTCTACCACAGGCTGAATGATGGCTGACGGGTTCTCTTCCTCGAACGCATTCTGAATAACGTCCATTTCCGCCACGGCCTTCGCCAGCTTTAATGCCGAAGCGCCGATACTCTTCTCCAGCGTTGTGATGAGCAACCGCTCAAAACTGAAGGTGAGAGCGACAATGACGGCGAACAACAGGGTGCCTATAAGCAGAATCAATCTCGTCTGTAAACGCATTCATATTCCTCCATACACATTGTCGCCATAAGCGCAGCTCTGATTTTCCTATTGTATTCTAGATCACACATGTGACAATAGTCTCTGGAAAAAATCGGTCGTAAATTTTATGAACAAAATTAGCGAAATGATGTTTTTTCAACTTATGTCGCAATTCTGTTCAAGCCAGACGCTCGATGATAATATGAAGGAACTTCAATTAGGTAAGCGCTTACAAGTATTGCGAACTCTCGCACAACGATAAGGAGGAACTTATCCATGCTTAAACGAAACGGCATAAAAATCATAACCGCTGCACTTGTCCTGGCCATGAGCCTGACAGCCTGCAACAGCACCGGAAGCAGCGCCGGCGAATATCCGAAAAAACCATTTATCGTGACCGCGCCTTCTGGCGCCGGCGGTGGATGGGACAAAACCGCACGTTCCCTCACCAAAGTACTTACGGAAACAAAGCTCATCGAACAAACCATGACGGTTGAGAACAAGCCCGGCGGCGGCGGGACCGTGTTTCTCGCAGAATACGTGGCAAAAGACAACAAAGATCCCTACAAGCTGTTCGTCAGCTCTCCGCCAATCCTCATCAACAACTTGAAAAAAGAAGGGAACAGTCCGTTCGGCTACAAGGACGTGACGCCGCTCGCCCAGATGACCAAAGACTTCGGAGCGATTGCCGTACCGGCAAACTCCAAATTTACCGACCTGCAATCGCTGGTCGACGCGATCAAAGCCGATCCGACTTCCGTCACACTTGCGGGTGGTTCCGCTCCGGGCTCGATGGACCACTTGATCAGCGTTCTGCCTGCATTCAAATCCGGTGTGGATCCGAGAACCGTGAAGTATTTATCCTATGATGGCGGCGGCGAGGCCATCGCGGCCCTCCTCGGCAACAATGCAGACGCGATCGGCACGGACATTTCTTCGCTCGGGAGCTACCTGAAAGCAGGCAAGATCAAAATTCTGGCCGTTACCTCTAGCGAACGCCTGGGCGGAGACTTTGCAGATGTGCCGACTCTGAAGGAGCTGGGTCTGGATGCCGAATTCACCATCTGGCGCGGTGTATTCGGTCCGAAGGGACTGTCAGAAGAGCAGCTGGCCTTCTGGGACAAAACGCTGAAGGAGCTCTCCGAGAACGAAGTGTGGCAAAAAGAGCTGGTTGCCAACGACTGGGCAAGCGAATACCGAAACGCCGCTGACTTCAAGGCATTCCTTGAAGAACAGGAGCAAGACGTGCAGGAGCTGCTCACAGCGCTAGGCATGCAGAAGTAAGCTTGGAATTTGAGGGAGCAGTGCAGCTCCCCTCTCCCTTTTCATCCTTGAGGAGGTGTCAACCTTGAACAGAACGTTTGACCGCTATGCCAGCATCGTATTTCTGCTCCTTGGCATCGGCTTTATGTGGCAGAGCGCCAAGATCAGCGCATCCGCATACGGGAGCACCGTCGGCCCTAACATATTCCCGTTTGGTCTCGGATTGGCGCTTACGCTGCTAAGCATTCGTTTGTTTTATGAAGCCCTGAAAGCCAAGCCGACGGAGAACCATGTGGAGAGGCTGGACTATAAACGCTTCTTCATGATTTTTGCGGCAGCCTTTCTCTATGCCTATTTCCTGGAATTCATCGGATATATCATCGGCACCTTCCTGTTCCTCCTGTTTGCGTTTCAGACGCTGGAACGAGGCAAGTGGCTGAAATCCATTCTAATCTCAGCACTGTTCTCCGGCGGCGTGTACGTCATCTTTGTTGTCTTGCTGGAAGGCTCCATGCCGGGCTTCCCGTCTTGGCTATCATGAGCATGGGAGGGAATCTACTATGAACATTCTGGATTATTTGGCGGATGGCTTTATGACCGCCTTGCAGTGGCATAATCTGCTCTTCGCCTTTATAGGCGTGCTGATCGGCACTTCGGTCGGCGTACTGCCCGGCATCGGTCCGATGAGCGGCGTCGCGCTTCTGATTCCCGTCACCGCCTCCATGACTAGCGGCTTGCCGGCGGAAGCGGCAGCAACCAGTTCAATCATTCTGCTTGCAGGCGTCTATTATGGAGCCATGTATGGCGGATCTACAACTTCGATCCTGCTCAATACGCCCGGAGAGTCCTCGTCTGTCGTGACGACGCTGGACGGCTACCAGATGGCGAAGCAAGGCAGAGCAGGCCCGGCCTTGTCCATCGCTGCGATCGGCTCTTTCGCAGCCGGGCTCTTCGCGCTTGTGGCATTGATCGCGCTGGCGGAGCCTCTATCCAATGTAGCGATTAAATTCGGCCCGGCCGATTATTTCTCGCTCATGCTGCTGGGACTCTGTGCAGTAAGCGGGCTTGCAGGCAAATCGATCACCAAGGCACTCATCATGACCGTATTCGGTCTGCTGCTCGCTACCATCGGCATGGATACCGTATCCGGCGTTGCCCGGTTCACCTTTGATATCCCTATCCTGTACTCCGGACTGGAATTTCTAACGATCGCCGTCGGTTTGTTTGCCCTTGGCGAAGTGTTTAAATCCATCTTGGAGAGAGACTACGCAGCAAGTCCAACTTCCAAGATCGGTCGCATCCTGCCGACACGTAAAGACCTGAAGGATAGCGCGGGACCGATTGCCCGAGGCTCGATCCTCGGCTTCTTTATCGGTATTCTGCCGGGCGCCGGCGCAACGCTTGCTTCCTTCTTCAGTTATATCGTTGAGAAAAAGGTCAGCAAGCATCCAGAATCCTTCGGCAAAGGCAACATCGCTGGCGTTGCTGCCCCCGAGTCGGCTAACAACGCGGCTTCCGGAGGCGCCATGATCCCGTTGCTGACGCTGGGTATTCCCGGTTCCGGGACAACTGCCATCCTGATGGGGGCGCTCATCATGTACAACATCCAGCCAGGCCCGCTGCTGTTCGAGGAGCATCCTCAAGTTGCGTGGGGACTGATTGCGAGTATGCTCATCGGCAACCTGCTTCTGCTCGTACTGAACATGCCGCTGGTCAAAGTATTTGCCAAGGTCATCCAGACCCCGGCCAAATATCTCATTCCAATCATCATTGCCATCTCCATCTTCGGCGTTTACGCCGTGCAAGCGCAGATCTTCGACCTGGTCCTGCTGCTCATCTGCGGCATTGCCGGCTTCCTGCTGGCCCGCAATGACTTTCCGCTCGCGCCACTGGTGCTCGGACTCGTGCTGGGTCCCATGATCGAGAACAATATGCGCCGGGCGCTGACCACGTCCAACGGCGACTTTATGATCTTCCTGCAGAAGCCGATGTCACTGGCATTTCTCATCATCGCCCTGCTCTGGATTGTCGTTCCGATTCTGCTCAAGCGAAGAGGCAAGGAAGTTGTCGTGAACGAAGAAGGCTAACCATCATACGTATATCGATAGCTCAAGGAGGCAGTCATGAATACCAGCAAACTAGGCGGGAAAAGTGTCATCGCTAGAATTGAAATGAATACGGAAGAAGCCAGCTTCGGTCAAGTAACGGCCGCCATCTTTGAGGCTGGCGGCGACATCGTGGCCATTGACGTCATTCAGACGAGCAAGCATACCACGATTCGCGACGTCACCATCACGGTGATCGACACTATCGACATCGACATTATTGCCGAGCGCATTCGCAGCATGTCCGGCGTTCAGCTGCTGCATCTATCTGATCGCACCTTCCTGCTGCATCTTGGAGGAAAGATTGAAACCAAGCTGAAAGCGCCGATCCAGAACCGCGACGACCTCTCCCGCGTGTATACGCCAGATGTTGCTCGCGTATGCATGGCGATCCACGAAGAACCGCGTAAAGCCTTTACGCTCACCGTCAAACGTAACACCGTGGCCGTTATCTCCGATGGCAGCGCCGTCCTGGGACTTGGCAATATCGGCCCTTATGCGGCCATGCCGGTGATGGAAGGCAAGTCGATGCTCTTCAAGCAGCTGGCGGACGTAGACTCCTTCCCGATCTGCCTGGATACGCAGGATACCGAGGGCATCATTACGGCGATCAAAGCGATCGCTCCCGCGTTTGGCGGTATCAATCTGGAGGATATCTCCTCGCCGCGATGCTTTGAGATTGAGCAGCGCCTGCGCGAGGAATTGGACATCCCGGTGTTCCATGACGACCAGCACGGAACGGCTGTCGTCTTGTATGCAGCCTTGATCAATGCGCTGAAGGTCGTTGGTAAATCCGTGGAGAATCTGAAGGTTGTCGTCTGCGGCATTGGCGCCGCGGGCGTTGCCTGCAGCAAGATCCTGATGTCGGCTGGCGTGAAGAACATCATCGGCGTCGATCGCCTCGGCTCGCTGACCGCCGATCAGACGTATGACCATCCCATCTGGCAATGGTACGCCAGCAACACCAACCCCGAACGGCGTTCCGGATCACTTCAAGACGTCATCCAAGGCGCCGACGTGTTTATTGGTTTGTCTGCCGGCGGAATCCTGAAGAGAGAGGATGTTCAGGCGATGGCAGAGCGTCCTATCGTCTTCGCAATGGCCAATCCGATCCCGGAGATTCTGCCGGAGGAGGCCGAGGATATCACGGGCGTCATTGCAACCGGAAGATCGGATTATCCGAACCAGATTAACAACGTGTTATGTTTTCCCGGTATTTTCCGCGGCGCTCTGGACTGCAGAGCCTCCGCCATCAATGAGGAGATGAAACTCGCCGCAGCCGAAGCGATCGCTTCGACGGTCACGGACAAGGAACGGAGCCGGCATTACATCATCCCGAGCGTATTCAACCAGCAAGTCGTCAGCGGCATCCGGGACCTTGTCATCCAGGCAGCCATCCGAACCGGGGTCGCGCGCCGTATTCCAAGGGAATACCGCTAACGATGACGATTACGATTCCATGAAACGGGGAGGGTTCAGGAATGGGGAGCAGCATACGAGCCATCGTGGACATTAATATGAGGGCGAATGATTTCTCATCAAGCATCGTACTCGTCCTTGGGCCGGATCAATATATCGACGCAAAAAGCATACTGGGTCTAAGCATGACACTGTACCGCAACCAAACATACCTTCTCTACGTTTATGGTCCGGACCAAATGGAGGCGAAAGCTGCCATGCGGGAAGTATTCGCCAAGCACCATCTGCAGCTGCAGCTGAAAGAGGCTCCCTAAGAGTCGAGCAACCGAAATCGAGCTTAGGCCGTACGATATGAGTCCGAAGAAAAAGAGCAGGAGTGCACGGTCCTAACAGGAACCGTACTCTCTTGCTCTTTGCATGTTTGCTCGGCCTCTTTACGTTAGATGCCTCGTCCCGTTCGTCAGATACACAAAAAACCTCTGCCAGCAGATCGCCGACAGAGGTCTATACCCGTTACATATTTCGCTTTAAGATTCGTACCAATAGCCTTTAATTCCTTGTTCAAGCCGGACCAGCGCCTCCAAATAAAAATAATCTCCCCAGATCATATAATCATCCGGTGCCCGGTCCCCCCTGACATGATAGGATCCGTGCTTCAACAGCCCCTCCGCATCGGGCAGGTCCATCGTTGAATAATGCTCCACCAATGCGCTCATGCTGCGGTTCAAGGCACTCTCGAACAGCATCCTGTCCGGATCACGGTCTTCCATAAGTTCCAGAAGTTCCAGCAATCCGCACGCTGCGATAGCCGATGCGGAGCTGTCGCGCGGTGTGCCCTCATCAATTGGCACATCGAAGTCCCAATAGACAACCCCATCCTCAGCCATGCGTTCGATAAAATATCGGGCAAGACGCTTGGCCGTATCCAAAAATGCCTCATGCTTCGTATATCTGTAAGCCAGTGCAAAACCGTATATCCCCCAAGCCTGACCACGTGTCCAGGTCGATCCGTCTTGGTACCCTTGATGGGTACCGCCCCGAAGCGCATTTCCATTGTTAACGTCAAAATAGAACGTATGGTAGGAGGACCCGTCCCCACGCACCAGAAATTTCTGGCTCTGCAAGGCATGCTTCATGGCAACATCATAATACTTTGTTTCCCCTGTCTGCTCATGAGCCCAAAATAATAGCGGGAGATTCAGCAGACAATCGATGATGATCCGTCCCCCGTTCTCCGGATCATTCGTTGCCCCCCATGCCTGTATGATTTCCATTTGGGGGCGCCACCGTGCCAGCAAGGTGTCCGCCGCCTGGAGTGCCGTCATACGAGCAGTTTCGCTCTCCGTTACACGCCACTGCGCTACCGCAGACAGTGAATATAGAAAGCCGATGTCATGATGATCCAATGCCACGTGCCGATCCAGCCGATCTTTGAAAATGGTCAAATAAGACTCGGCCGCCTCCTTATAGTAGGGATCGTGCCCATACTCGTATGCAAGCCACATCATCCCTACATAGAATCCTTCGATCCAGTCGTTATTATCGCCCCACTCGTATCGCTGGCCCTCGATAATGTGCGGCAATTTCCCCGGATGCTTCCTAATGTTTTGCTTGATTTTCTGAATGGCATCCTCAATTGCACCCTTCCACATGTTCATCCTCCCCTTGCTCATGTTCTTGTGCTATATATCCAAACGAAAAAGGACGCTTCCGTTCTGGGCATCCGTAACCACGATGTTTCCTTCGAGTGTGTACTCTACAATCGGAGGGAGGTCGTAGCGCCTCCGATTCTCCTCGCGGTTTGAAGCTCCGTATACGGCTGATATCAAAACATGTTCGCCCGGCTCCAGCTGGACGGTTAGCGTTGGAATCATTGTTCTTGGCTTAAGCAGGTTGGTATTGGCTTCCGGGTAAACCATGACCGCACCGCCGTATCCTTGCACATTGACGATTCCACTGATTCCGCCCGGCATCATCGCAGCCATCCGCTCAGGTTCCGCTTTGACCGCTTCGGTCTCGCTGAGGGCAAAATTCGTCATCCTTCCCACGGCAAATCCGCCCTCAGCCGCAGTCAGACAGCGGCTGGAACGAATATGGTGAATCCGTACATGCCACAGTCCGGCAGGAACCAGCCATGTCCGCACTTCGACATCATGCCAAGGAAGCCATCTGGAGTAAACATGCTGTTCTTCGATGCGGAACTCCTCGCAAAAGCGGCGTACACGATAATGCTCATCGCATTCGCTTAGAGCAAGCATCGAATCGTAAGCCCCCTGTCCGAGGCCATAATACCCTTTGGGAACACTGAAACCAAATCGCGTAGAATAGGCGAATTTTGCATATTTGGCTGCACTATGCGCCATATCAAAGTTAGCCATCTGACCGGAAGCCAGGGCTGTTATATGTCCATCATCCTCCGGTTTGCAAATCAACATTCTGGCATGAGGCTGGGCTGACACTGATTTCAAGCTTGGCAGTGGTTCCTCTTCCACCATCCAGAACGGATGATCATCCGGCAAATCCAATATGAGAAATGACTTAAACGCCCAGTATGGTGATCCCGGCGCATTGTAGCTCTCCCCCATGATCAAATTGGCGTACGCGTATCCGATACTTAGCAAGCCATCTGACGTAAAGATAGGCTGGGCGAACCACCACCGCAAATGCCTCATAATGATTCCTTTGATTACGCCAAGGGAGAAGGGCTCCACGCCAGCGTATACGAGCGCGCACCAGAAGGAGACCTGCGCGAAGCGATAGGTTTGGCTTCGACCAAAGGGCAGACTGCTTCCATCCTCGGCGAACCAATAAATGAATTGCTCGGCAAACGTCTTCGCCCGCTCCCTATAAATCCGTGCACGCTCAGGATCATCCTGCTCCATCAGCTTCGCGTAGATCAGCGTATAGAAGTGCATCCCAAACGGAATATAATAATCCCGCTGATCTGTCTTGCCGTCCGAATACCATCCATCGCCTAAATAGTAAGTATCGATCATATCGAGATACTCATCCATAATGGCTTGATTGTAAGGCATGCCCACCTTCTTGAAGCCCATATTTACAAGCACCGTAAACATCAGCCAATTGTTCGGATTGGAATGATCCACGAGATTGATCTGATTGAGCCATCGGTACAGCTGCTGCTTCTCCTGCTCCTGCAATGGCTCCCACAGCTTATGTGGAGCAAGCGCCAGTCCAAATCCGAATACCGCCTGCTCGACCATACGCTGATCCTGGGTCGTAAACTCTCCCCAATATTCAGCATGCTTCGGGTCCGTACCATTCACGATGCCCTTCAGGTACAGGGGCCATAAATCCGATTCGCCTCCCCCGCTCGCATGGGGGATCAATCCCCATAACGGTCTGGCAAAAGCCTCCATAAGTGCGATGGCGTCATTATGTATGGCTGCTGTAGATCCAAGCGTTAGTCCGGCATATCCCGACGTGAACCGCCGCTTCAAAGGCTCCAGCGTAGCCAGCACGGCCTTCTGCAGATCGGCTTTGGTCCGAAGTGGAAAGCCTTGTAACGATCCTTGTATCTGTTCCATGATCTCACTCTCCTCCTATCGATTATTAACTCCAAGACGTAAACTCGCTCGGCGTCATGCCAATTTCCCGTTTGAACAATTTGATAAAATAGCTCTTGTTGGCATAACCCAGATAGTCCGATATCTCCTCGACAGTCTTATTAGACTGTTGAAGCAGCTGCTTCGCCTTCTGGAGTTTGACCATATTGACATACTCGATAAAATTCTGGTTCGTTTCACGTTTAAATAAGCGGCTGAAATAGCTTGAGTTCAAATTTAAATAACCCGCCATCTCTTCAAGCGTCAATTTCTCGGTCACGTGCTGAATCACATATTTCTGTGCCTGGATGATCTCAGAACGCTTAGAGCGGATGGATAATACGCTTAATCTGCGGGAGAGCTCCGTCAGATATGCCATGATCCAGCTCCGCAGATGCTCCATGGAATGAATATCGTTGATCGCGTCATACAGCTTCTCTTCGGTTATGCTGTCCTGAACCTGTAATGTCACTTTCGTTTTCATCTGTAAATCCATGAGCAGCTGCAGCACCCATTCTTTCACATCCGCAGGAGGGAACCGGTTCGCATCCACCCATGCTGCCCATTCCTTTACAATCTCCTCTACATGCTCAGGCCGATTCAAGGCCAGCATGTCATTGATCCGGGAGAAGAATGCGGCATACTCCCCATACATATCCCCGCTGGTGAAGGACGCCTTCTCGAACCGGCAGATGCTGGATTCCTCCAGATAGAAGCGATGGCTCCATTCCTTGAGCATGGGCATTAATATAAGCCGAAGCTCCTCAGGTGCTGCGGCTTCCCGTCCCAATAAGCAGGTAACTGATATTTTCAAAAATTGTTTCATGGCCGTTATCGCCCGCTGCAGGGAATAGTAGAGTATCTGCTGTTCCTTAACAGGGTCCTCGCAACAGATGAAAACAACCAGTTCTTTGTTGCTGTAATGAAAAATAACGCTGCGGTGCATTGAATCGAGCACTTCCTGCAGCACATTTTCGACCGCGAATGCAATCGTATAATCGTTCATTTTGCGGGTCCTTGAAACTTCGGGCATTCGGTCGATTGAGACAACGAAAGGCAAGTAATATCTGGCCTGAAGGTCGACACCATTTAACCGGGCATGCTTAATCCATGCTTCCTTCGTCCAGGATAACTGGTACAGGGTATCCTTCAGCAATTGATCTTTTAGCGCGGACCGGTTAAGCGATTCCTTCTGCATATACATCATCACTTCTGCCGCTTTGTGCTTCTCCTCGCTCAGATCAACGGCGATGTTATGCAGCAGCTGCTGCAGCTGCTCTACATCCAAACTCTCTTTTAGAATATAATCACTCACTTTCAGCTTCATAGCTTGTTGCGCATAATGGAACTCGTTATGACAAGATAAAATGACAGCTCGAAACAAGGGATTCACTGAGTTGAACTTTTCAAGCATCTCCAGGCCATTCATCTTGGGCATTCCGATATCCGTAATAATAATGTCAGGCTGCTTAAGCTGTGCATCCTCCCAAGCCTCCAAGCCGTTCGAGTAACAACCGATCAATTCAACACCCAGCTCTCTCCACGCAATGCTTTGTGACAAATAGCGTACAACAGGATAATCATCGTCCACCAGAATCGCTGTCAACACCATGCTCACCTCTCTCCACCTCGAATGGAAACTTTAACGTGATGTTTGTTCCAATGTCCTGCTCACTGTGAATCTCCAGTTGGGCGTTCGTTCCGTAGATCAGACGAAGGCGCTGAAATACATTCTTGACACCAATGCCGGAAAATCCCTTTTTGGCAGGTGCTGCTGTTCCCTGAACCGAGTCCACATTGGCACGCAGCTCTTGAAGCGCAGCCTCACTCATACCGATCCCGTTGTCACGGACCGTGATGCTGATGTCGTTAGCTCCTTTTTCAGTGATATGGACCGCCTCAATGAAGATGACCCCGGCAAACTGCTCATAGCCATGAATAAGAGCGTTTTCAATTATTGGTTGAATCATGAAGCGCGGAACTAACGCTTGCTCGCAGCCTGCCTCGTAATTCACCTCTAGTCTCACCTGGTTGGCATGCCGGAAATTCATGAGCCGGATATAGTGATGAACCGTCTGCACCTCTTCATGAAGTGGAATAAATTCGTTATCGCGGTTAATCGTCATGCGCAGCAGGGAGGACAAGGAAGCAATCAATTCGGCGTTCTCTTTATCCCCTTCGATCAGTATATTGAGCCGGATGGAATTCAGAAGATTGAACATAAAGTGCGGGTTGATCTGAGCCTGCAGCATCTCCAGCTCGGCCTTTCGCTTCTTGGCCTGTTCCACGGTAATTTGCTCAATATTGGATTCGATTCTGTCCAGCATATGATCAATCGTCCGTGCAAGCTGAGTCACCTCATTGTTGCCGCGTATCCCCGAGCGGATATCCAGCTGTCCCCGGCCAATGCGGGTTATGAAGCCGCTCAGTTCCCTCATCGGCTTCGTAAATGCCGAAATCAACACCATCAGAAGGATACAGAATAAGGTAAAGAAAAGCACCTGCAGCCCAAAACTGATTAATAAAATCTGTTTATACTTGGAGACGGCCGATGATAATGGGATTAAGCTGACCAGATTCCAAGTATTCGGGCGAATGGACTGCTCGGCGTATACATATTCCCGGCCGTCCATTTCAATCGTTCTTGCACGTTCATCCTGATTCCACCAGGTCATTCTGCTTCCGATTAGGGACGGATCGGAGTGAGAGATGACCACGCCCTCCTCATCCAACAGCATCATATCCTGGTCTGAATTAGAGCCGCTCTGAAGATGGTTGCGGATTTTACGTTCATTCACGCTGATGATGACATAACCGATGATGCTGTTGGAGGAGGTTCTTATCGGTCGCCCGATCGTAACCAGATAAGAACCATCCTTGTCGGCAGTATGAAAATAATTGTCCTGCAATCCCACCCAATAGGTTGAGAACGAGGGAATTTGGTTTAGCTCCGCAAACCACGGCTGCTTGTATAAGATTGCCGGGTTAAAGTCGTTGTAGGAATAATTGGTATATGTAAAATCGTTCTTTCCAAGGATGGTGACATAATAATCATCATGCTGTCTAAAGAGCTCATCGAGCAGCCGGATCAAGCGGCTGTAGTTTACAAGGATCTCATTCTTGTATTCCTGCGTGCCCTGCTTCTGCCTGGACATAATTTGCTGTCTGATCTCCGAGTTCGTCAGCACCATGTTGGACAGCTCCAATGTTTGATCCAGAACGCTATTCACATCGGATTGAACCGCTTTTAGTGCATCCTCAGAGCTCACAATGGCCCTATCCAGCAGAAGATCCTTGGTTAAATAATTGGTAACCCAATATATTCCGCCCAGGGGGAGCAGAAAACATAACAGTGCTGACCAGATTAATTTTTTTCGCAATGAAAATTTGGGAATCATCACAGATGCAGTCCTCAAATCTTAATGAATTGGAATAGGGAAAACCTGAGTTTTCCCCTTAACCATCCTCGTATCCTGTTAATGCATTAGGCATATCACATTCTTGCGAACTCAGCCTAATTTTTATTACTATTTACAACCTCGGTAATCTTCTGATCGATGCTGTCGATCGTTTTGTCCAGATCATGCTTATTCAGAATATACAGCTCCGCTTCAGGAATCACAACATTCTTTGCTTCCTCGGCATATTTTACAGGCACCGGAGCTGACCCTGGCACCGTGTTATTAATCGTATATTTCAGTGACTCCACATCGATCTTTGATGGATCTTTCGAGGAGCCTACAATTGTATCGATCAGCTTATCCGTATCCGATTTGGCCCAGCCGGAGAATACTCTTCCCCCGATTTCGAGACCTTCGGACGTATACCATCTGACGAATTGATAAGCGGCCTCCTTATTTTCGGATTTTGCTGCCACTGCCATATATGTCGGTTGTACCGGGGAGTAATGTTTGCTTTCCCCTTCCAGTTTAGGCAGAGGTGCAAATACGGTTTCGAAGGTAGCCGGAATGGCGTCCGTTCCCCCAGACTCCGCCACCATCCAATCGCCCATAGGGAGCATAGCAGCAAGCCCGTTGAAATATTGATTACGGTAAGCCAGCTTTTGCGAAATAATATCTTCGTACGGGTTCGCACTCTTATCCTCATACATCATTCGCTTCATCATTTCCAGATTAGCTTTCAGCAGTGGGTCCTTGGCATTGGATGTTCCATCGCCTTTAAGAAACGTATTATCAGACGGCTTGCTCATCAATTGCAGCTGGAAGTAATCCGGCCAATTGTGCAGGTAAGCGCCATATCGTTTCTCGACACCGTCCCCCTTGGTCAGCTTCTTCGCGTAATCCTCAAACTCTTTCCACGTCCAGTCCGTTGGGATCGGCAGACCCGCTTCCTCCAACATCGCTTTGTTCATAATGACGAACCAGCGCTGCATGGAGGATGGCAGTGCGTAAATTTTGCCGTTGACTCTGGTATCCACCAAGTATTCATCATCGTATTGGTAGCCATCTTGTTCTATGTAGCTCTCGAGCGGTTCAAAAAGTCCGATGTCTGCCCGCTGCGAATAATTCGTATAAGGAAGCTCGACGATATCCAACCGGTCATTTGAAGCGGCCATCAGGTCCAGTTTTTGCATGGATGCCAGCGAATCGCCCTTCTCGTTCAGGAGATCCAGCTCCACCTTGATGTTTGGATACTTCTTCTCGAACTCGGGAATAATCTTGCTCCATTGCGCTTTTGCATCTGTCTGCCACGTGCTTAGTTTCAACACAATTTGATCAGGTGCTGCTTCCTTGCCTGAGTCCGCGCTGCCTTGAGCGGCCGAATCAGACGTCGTGCTGCCTCCACCTCCGCAAGCCGAAACAACAAGCGCAAAGGATAAGCTTAACAACATCGCCGATAATCTCTTGATTTTCATATTGACCCTCCTCGAAAGTAACTGCTTCCCGTTATTCATAGAAGTAAGTGCTTACAAAATCATCCTATCATGATCGATCTTTTAGCGTAGTTCCCTATTTTTACGGAAGCCAAACTATTTTGACTTTTTATCAGCCCTTGACTCCGCCAAGCGAAATGCCCTCGATAACCTGCTTCTGACCAATCGCAAAAATGATAAGCAGAGGCAATATGGCCGATACGGCGCCAGCCATCATAAGGGAATATACATCCCCGTATTGGTCCCCGAAGAGTCGGATGCCGAGCTGGATCGTAAACAGATCTTTGGACTTCAGGAAAATTAACGGATACTGATAGTCGTTCCATGTCCAGATGAACCGGAGAATCGCATAAGTAGCGACACCCGGACGGATAAGCGGAAGAGCAATCTGCCAGAAGGTTCGGAAGTGGCCCGCCCCGTCCATTTTGCCGGACTCAATATACTCGTTGTTCACGCCCATGAAAAATTGTTTCAACATGAATGCTCCAATAATACTGAAGCTGTTCAGTAGGATCAGACCCGCATGGGTATCAATCAGATTCATCCAATTGAACAATAAGAACTGAGGTACCAGCGAAGCCTGCGGCGGGACCATATACAAAGCCAGAACAAGCACAAACATCGCATCTCTGCCGCGAAAACGAAGCTTGGAGAAGCCATAGGCTGCGAGCGCGCACACAAACACATTAATGACGGTCGTAGCGATCGTGATATAAATGGAGTTCCAATAATAACGAACGAACTGTCCGCTCCATACCGTCTGGTAGTTCTCTACGGCATTCCAATTTTTCGGAATCCATTCAATCGGAAATTTGAACACATCCATCTCCGGTTTAAAGGAGGTTGACAACATCCATACAAACGGAAGAATAAACAGAATACCGATTAAGGCCATAACGATCGTCCAAATCAATTTGGATATATTTAATTTCATGGGATACCCCTCCTCTCATTGAAATTCGCTTAATAGTTAACCCATTTCTTCTGAGCCAACATCTGTGCACCCGTGATCAGCAGACAGATCAGGAACAGGATCAAAGCCATACTGGAGGCATAACCTGTCTTCAGTTGGTTGAAGGCTGTATCGTACAACTCATATACGATGACAGTTGTCGAATTAGCCGGTCCGCCCTGTGTTAGAACTTGGATCAGATCAAAAATCTTGAAGGTGCCGATGATCCCGGTCACTAATAAGAAAAAGGTGGTCGGCGATATGCACGGCAGCGTAATACTGCGGAATTTCACCCATGCATTCGCTCCATCAATCTCGGCAGCTTCATACAGGTCTCTTGGGATGGACTGTAATCCGGCAATATAGATGATGATGTTGTACCCTAATAGGATCCACACCTGAATCATCATCAGGGACGGCAGCGCAAAATCGATATCCGCAAGCCATTTCGGCGGATTATCTATACCCAGGGACATCAGCGACTTATTCACCGGGCCAAGAGATGGGTGGAATAGAACCTGCCACACCATGGCGACAGCAACAATGCTTGAAATATAGGGAAGAAAGTAAATAACCTTAAAGGCACCCTTAAGATAGACCTGCCGGTCAATCAGTACCGAAAGTACCAAGGCCAAAATCATGGTAACAGGAACGGTAATAATGAAGACCAGATTGTTAACCAAACTTTGCATAAACGCACTGTCCTTGAATAGGGTGACGAAATTACTCAGTCCTGCAAATTTGATTGCGCCCATCCCGGCTACGAAGTTCCAATTCGTGAAACTTAGCAGCAAAGACCCAATGACAGGGATTAATGTCAAAATAAACAGCCCAAGCATTAAAGGAGCAACAAATAAATATCCGGCAATTTGCTCCTTCGCTGCCATGCTAAGATGGGCAGATTTGTTTGTTCGTTTCATACGTCTCTCCTCCTGGGCATTTTTGCTTAGCACCACATTTCACTTGTATCTCTATTTGAGACCGATGCTGTTGAACATAGAATCTGGATACCTCCATTGTAAAAAAGTCGCTTGCCGCTTATAAGAAAGAGAAATGTGCATTTTGGAACGAATTTTACTTTTTGTGCGTTTGCGCGGAACAAAAAAGGATGAGCCACGCTGGCCCATCCCTCTATGTCAAAATGTATTTAATTTCGCTCCGCCCGATATTCAATAATCCAGCAGTCTCGCGGTTCTCCTTCATGGTGTTCATGCTTCTCCAGCAGCCTGATCTTCCGAAAGCCGCACTTCTCGTAACAAGCAATCGCCCGTTCATTCCAAGCCTGCGGGTCCATCACGATCCGGTCAGCCTGCCTCTGAAACACGAGATACTCCACCATGGAAGTCACGAGCCTCGTACCGATGCCTCGATTCCAATAATCCGGCTCCCCGATAAATTGATCCGTGGCGAATGTTCTGCAGTCTGCATCACTCCCGTTATACCCATACTCGCCTAACGTCTCCTCATCCAAAAGATAAAACTGGATATACCCGATCGGTTTCCCCTCATACTCAATAATACAGCGGGTCTCATCATCATCCACATAGAAATGCTCCCGCACCCGCTCCACATCATGAGGATTATCCCGTCCCTCGTAATACTGCAGCACATCCGGATTCGACAACCAAGAAACTAAAGATAATTCATGTTTCTCCTCCAGCTCGCGAACCGTAATCGGTCCAGCCTCGTACACCAGCATCGTGATCCCCCATCTTCATTATTAAATCCCCAATTCTCGTGTTTCAGATTACATCCGCAACCATCGTGATAGATGTTCCGCTTACGCCTACCTCCTGAAATCCGAAACGCTCATATAATTTCATAGCGGCCGTGTTCTCGGGAGCGACGCTTAACGATACCTTCTGAATCCCCTGCTCCTTCATTCCTCTGAACAATTCCTTCATCAGGGCCGTTCCAAGCCCTTGCCTGCGGGATTCCGGCAGCAGCGCCATGCCCAGCTCGGGAATGTCATCACTCACATAACCGAACCCTTTGTTCTCTTCATCAAAATGACGGATCGTAATCGAGCCTATCGGCTTCCCTGTGGCATTCACGGCAATATAGCCTAAATCGCCCGCTCGCCCCCAGTCGTCCACGTATTTTTTCATGAACGGCTCTTCGAGTATGTCTCGGCCAAAAGGCTCCTCTCCCTCGGGCACATACAGAGACTCATACAGCATCTCCCGCAAAAAGGATTCATCCTCCCGGCCAGCGACTCGAATATGGTATGAATTCATGTGCATCTTCCTTCCCACCCTAGATACTATCCGTCAATGCGGTCCATAACGCCAATCTCTCCGGATCAAAATCGTTCCGGCCGTAATGGTCGAGAAAAATATCCTGGTAGTCATCGCTTCCCAGGTTATATCGAAGCGTCCAAATTCCCCAATAGAGGTCGTAATGAAGGTCTCCGATCCCGCCATAACCCAGATCGATAAAACCTTCAAGCTGGAAATCTCTCATAATCAAATTCGGCAGACAATAATCGCCGTGGAGCAGCACATCATGATCAGCCGTTCCCTGCAGCTTCTCAAGGCATAATAGAGCCTGTTCTCTTCCGCCCGGAAACCCTTTGATATCTCCCATTTTGTTCATGATGCCTTCCTGATACTCCTGGATAAGTTCAGCTGTTCGATTCGGAAAGGGACAATCGGTAGCAGATATAGAATGGAGATAACGCAAACTCTCTCCGAACACGGCAGCCAGTCTCTTCGGATCTTTCAGATGTCCCCCGGACACCCCATCATCCCCTTGCAGGGCGACGGTCAGCAGGTAATCGTTATCGCCATGCTGCTCATAGGCCAGCACCTTAGGAGCCAGGCCTTTTCCGTGTAAATAATCCGACATCAATCCTTCTCTCTTAAGTTCATCCCGTTTCGTTATCTTTAAAAACATCGGTTGGTTCGCTCCCTCGATGTACAGGGTTTTAGCCTGTTCCGAGGAGCTGCTGTCATAGACGGTAGCTGTCTGGATATAGGGCTGCAAGCTAACAGGCAGCGTCTTTATGTCGAATGGAATGCTTACTTTTTTCATCGTTCCTCCATACCGCCCCGTCCAATCGGTCGGCCTCAGTTCAATAGAATAAAGACGTCCCCATCGGAACGCCTTCGGATCTGTACTGTATGAATTGGCGATTTGCTGGCCTAATCCTTCCCTTCCAGCCGGTAATTTTTTATTTAAACTATTTTTGCTCACCTATTTATCAGAACGGAACTCCCTCGAAGTACACCACCTCGGCCAGACGAATGTGCAGTGCCTTATTATCCCCAACCGTCAATTGGAGATGGTCCACCGCAACTGCGGACAAGATCCCATCGACTTTCCCCGCGGTAGTCACGATGACTACCTTGGCTCCTTTATGCCGGAGCAGATGTTCAATAAATACCGGTTCAACCAACGTTGCGTAATGGGCTGGCTGCGGAATTGCCGGGGTACGAGGCGCGTAATACAGTGGTATCGGTTGGGGCGGGGGATAAGCATAGTAACCCGGTGCATAACCCGCAGGCGGCGCTGGATAACCAAAATGGTTA
The DNA here is from genome assembly GCF_037993005.1 of Paenibacillus sp. FSL F4-0100. Lineage (NCBI taxonomy): Bacteria > Bacillati > Bacillota > Bacilli > Caryophanales > Paenibacillaceae > Paenibacillus > Paenibacillus sp. FSL F4-0100. Next base: position 169,785 of record NZ_CP150303.1, on the reverse strand, counting down.
TGGTTGTTCATGAAAAACCTCCCATGCCAATATTAATCTACACCCTTATGTATGTTTGGGAAGGGGCCGCTATGTTAACCATCCTCATATTTGTACGAAAAAGTTAGAAAGCAGCCTAACTCGCCTTCCATTACGCCTTCTGTGCAATCAACTTACTCATCGCATGCCGGTGCGGTATACCTGACGAATTGCAATCAAAAATAACCTCCGGGCAGCTGTGAATCAACCAATCGTGATAATGCATCATAAGCTCCCCGGATTTCCAGTCGTAAGCGTACGGCTCATCCTCGGGAGGAGGCGTTATGAACGGCTTTTTTACGAACACATTAAGGCAATGAAATCCCTCTGCCGACGTGAATTTTTTATAATTAGTAAAGATTTCTTCACGATACTCGGGTCTGATATAATGCAGAACGCCGCTGGAATACAGCACATCAAACTCCGAGTCCAGACGGTAATCCGAAATATCCGCCTTGAATACGTTCACGTGTACCCCGATGTTATCAGCCAATCGCTTCGTTTTCTCGATCCCCGCATCCGATATGTCGAATGCCGTGACCTCATAGCCGTTACGGGCAAAAAACACGGCATCCTTCCCTTCCCCACACCCGATATCCAGCAGCTTTACTCTTCTTGTGGGCGGGATCATTTCAAGCACCTGATAACAGGCCGCGTTCGGCTCCGTCCCCCAATAGTACTCCGGTGTTTTGTACTCCTCTTCATATATGCTGATCGGCTTGCCCGCCCCAGAATAACCAAACAACTTATCGATGCTGACGTCCAGCAGCTGTGACAGCTCCGGAAGCAGCGCAATATCGGGCATGGTCTGTCCCGTTTCCCATTTGGATACCGCCTGGAACGTAACGCCCAGCTGGTGAGCCAATCCCTCCTGGGTGAGCCCCCGTTCTTTGCGGTAACGATTAATATTTTTGGCTAACATGTCTCTCATATGGATCACTCTCCTATTTAACCTCATTGTAGGGGCGTTACGTAAGGCATACAATAACCTGGTTTTTGAATCCCGGAAGAATTCAACCGTCAGTTGAAATCATCCAAATCCAGGAATTCCGTGCCCAGGCATGTTACAATAAACCTGTTTTAAAATCACTATAGATATAAGGAGAACGCTCGTGAACATTAGAAAGCTGAATACTCATGAAAAACCCCCTATGGACCTGCTGCTGCTTGCGGATCCATCGTTAAGGCTGGTTGATGACTATGTAAAGCGCGGTCATTGCTATGTGGCTGAAGAGGACTCGCATCAGATCGGGGTCTACGTCCTGCTGCCTACAAGGCCCGATACGATCGAGCTGGTTAACGTTGCGGTAAGCGAGAATCTGCACGGCCAGGGCTATGGCAAACAGCTTGTGAATCATGCCATCGGGCAGGCACGGGAACTCGGATATGCAACAATTGAAGTGGGCACAGGAAGCACTGGCGTGGCGCAGCTGGCGCTGTATCAGAAATGCGGATTTCGGATGACAAGCATCGATCGGGACTTTTTTGTTCGCCATTATGATGAGGAAATCTACGAGAACGGCATGCGACTGCGTGACATGGTGCGGTTGGCGCAAGATTTGTAAGGCTCGGGGCTGGACAGATGCATCATTCCTCCATCCGGTGAGAGCTGCATGGGAAGATCTTCTATTTCATGTATGTACGCGGTCTGTATCCGTCTTACAATTTGAAGCAGCTGCTGGAGAATGATGTGAACAATGCCAACAAAGTATTGAGCCTGTAACCTCCCAGCAAAAAAAAGCCCCGGGCTACACAAGCACAGGTTTTTACGAGATAGTCTCGCAAAACCGTCAGCCGTATAGCTCAGAGGCTTTTTCTATTTTACATATCATCCCTCAAAAAATCAGGGATTATTTATTCAGCGTTTCGCTCCAGTCATGCACCATATGGCCCTCGAGATATTTCTCGCAGTCCATAGCGGCCATACAGCCTGTCCCTGCAGCCGTAATAGCTTGGCGGTAACGGGTATCCTGGACATCGCCGCAAGCGAATACGCCCGGGATGTTCGTCTCCGTCGTTCCCGGTTTAACCAGGATGTAACCAGTCGGATCGGTCGTAATCTGATTGCCAAGGAAGCCTGTGTTCGGTGTATGGCCGATAGCCACGAATACGCCTTCCGCTTCAATCAGTTCGTCTTCTCCGGTCTCGTTGTTGCGGACCTTCAGGCCTTTAACACCGGTTTCGCTGGTAACCACCTCAACCGGCGTACGGTCCAGAGCCCACTGGATTTTCTCATTCTCACGTGCACGATCCTGCATGATCTTGGATGCACGCAGCTCGGTCCGGCGGTTCACTACCGTTACGCTGGAAGCAAAACGCGTCAAGAAGCTGGCTTCCTCCATCGCGGAGTCGCCGCCGCCGATGACAATGATCTTTTTCCCGCGGAAGAAGAACCCGTCGCATGTGGCGCATGTACTTACGCCGCGACCAACGTTCTCCTGCTCTCCCGGAATTCCGAGATACTTCGCGGAAGCTCCCGTCGATATAATAACGGACTCAGCCAGAAGCTCGCCCATGCCCTCGACATTCACCTTGAACGGACGCTCGGAGAAATCAACGGACTCGACCCAGGCACTCTTGAACTCTGCACCGAAGCGCTCCGCTTGTTGACGCATATTATCCATCAGCTCGGGACCCATGATTCCTTGCGGAAATCCAGGGAAGTTCTCAACCTCCGTCGTTGTCGTAAGCTGACCGCCCGGCTGCATTCCCTCGATAACGAGCGGCTTCAAGTTCGCGCGTGCCAAGTAGATGGCTGCCGTCAATCCGGCAGGTCCTGTTCCGATTACGATTGATTTGTACATAGATACGGCCTCCTTTAAGGTGTCGATTTCTGTTACGTGTTACATCCTATTCAGGACTTATGGAATCTTCATGTACCAAGGTCTCCTAAGTATCCGAATATGGGTTCTTACTTAAATGTTTTCCGTAAATGGCCGGAAATTATCATCCGGCTGTGCTTTCGTTTCACATACGCTATCCATTTGACGTGCGTAACGACTCACCGTTGATGGTGAAATACCGTAACGGACAGCCACCTGTTCATAGGTTAGGGTTCGCCCACGCTTCTTGGCCGTCAGATATTCCAATGCCGCTGCCCAGCCCTCCACATTCCGAATGTTCGGAATATCAGGGTACAGCCGGCTCAGGAACTCGGACCAGAGATTCTCCATCTCTTTTTTCCAAAAAGGGTCTACCCGCATGTCCATGGTCTGCTCTGCCTTCTCCAGCACCGCCTTCCAGGAAGGCAGCCAATCCGGCAGCACCTCGCGGGTCTTGCTACTGGATAGATCGCGATCGTCGCGGCGTTCCTTCAGCCGATTGCTTGCGGCCTCCATCTGCTGGAGTACCAGGCGGGCGGCATCTTTCAGCTCCGCATCCTCTCCCGGTTCCTGTAGGAACGATTGCAACGCATGCTGCACCTCTTCATCGGCAATCAATTCCAGCGTCCGGATCACCTGCAGCTTGGTGTGGGGATCGCCATGCCGGAGCGCCCAGAAGAACGAAGAACGAATCAGCGGATTCTGTTTCGCTTCCTCCGTCAATTTGTCGCCGTCATGCTCCCAGCGTTTGAACTGCTCTTCAAACGGAAGGTGATAGTGGTAACTCACCTTCATCTGGTCCGTACCGGTCTCTTTACGCTTCTGCAGCTGCGCCAGATAGAAATTCGGAATCACCGAATCTCCGTCCAGCTTCAATGCTTGCCGCCAATATTTCTCGGCCCTGTCATAATAACCGCTGTTGCATGCCGCAACGGCCGTATAATGATACAGACTAGGATCTCCGCTAAACTCCTCTTCCTTCAACAACCGGCGAAAATGACCGTAGGCAATTTCGTGCTGCCCCAGTATTCCCATCGTTGTCGCCAGCTTAAACACATGCTCCTGATGAAAAGGAACCGTCACCGTTAGCATGTCCATCAATCGGTCACGCTGCTCCTGATTTCCTTCATGCTGAAAGAAGATAGCCAGATTGCATAAACCGTGCAGATTGCCTGGTTCCTGATCCAACACCTCGCCAATGGTACGCTTCGCAGTATCAAAGCGCCCCATATAATAATAGGCCAAAGCCAGATTGTTGCGCGCAGCCAGAAAATCCGGATAATCCTTGACGATTTCCTCCAACAGCTTGACCGCTTGTGCGAATTTCCCTTCTTCAAGCAGTGCCCGGGCATGCTCATGCTCGACCACGCCTTCACGACTCTTGATCCGGTTCAGCTTGGCAGGACGATTCAGCTCATAATGAAGCAGCTCCATCATCTCCTCGGCCTCATCCAGAAACTGACCGCTGGGGTCTTCCTCCAAATAAGTAACAAGCGCTTCCTCCGCCTGCTCGAACTGTTCCATATTGGCGTAATTGTTCGCCATGTAGAAGTAGCACTCCGTCATCAACGGGTCAACCTGCTCCAAAATGTGAGCCAGCACATCGTTGGAAGCTTTATAATCTCCCGTCTCTGATAATATACCCGCCATATTGCAATGATTCACCGGATTATCCGGTTCATATTCAACAGCTTTGCGAAAATATTTCAGAGCCCTGTCATATTGGAAACGATCAAGCGAACGAACCGCGCGATCGAAGAAGAAATTGGCATTCATCTCGATAGATATAACATTGTGGGGGTCACTTGACCCATATGGATAACCATTCACGAAAAGCAAGGCACCTCCTTTAACTTGCTCCTCTATCCACAACAGTATAACACAAGTTTCAACGTCATTTGCAGAAAAAAGACACCAGTTTACACACCGGCGTCTTTGAATAAAGTGGCGATCGAGCCGCCCTCGGTAATAATGTGGGTTGCCTGGGCCAACATGGGCGCAACAGACAACACCTTAAGCCGCATCTTGCAGTGATGATCCGGGAGCACGATGGAGTCTGTGACCACGATTTCCTCGATATGAGCATGGTCCAGACGGCTTAGTGCTTCACCGGAGAAGAGCCCATGAGTTGCACAAACAATGGCATCATTAGCTCCCCGTTCCTTCAGACCTTCGACCACTTGCACGATGGTGGTTCCCGTATCAATCAAGTCCTCGATAATAATCGGCGTACGCCCCGCCACGTCCCCAATGACATGGGTGATAACGGCTTCGTTATGGGCAGGACGCTGCTTGATCATCATGGCAAACGGCGATCCCAACCGACTCGCAAGTTTCTCGGCTGTCTTCGCCCGCCCGGCATCGGGGGATACGATGACCGGGTTCTCAATTTTCTTGGTCTTCAAATATTCCGTAATCAGATCAAGCGCAGTCAGATGATCCACCGGTATATTGAAGAAGCCCTGAATAGCAGGGGCATGCAGATCAATCGTAATCACGCGGTTGGCCCCGGCTGTGGTCAGCACATCAGCTACCATCTTGGCCGAAATCGGCTCACGCGGTGCTGCCTTTCGTTCCTGTCTGGCATAACCGTAATAAGGCACAATGATATTGATCGTTCTGGCGGAAGCACGCTTCGCGGCATCAATCATCACCAGCAGCTCTACGAACATTTCATTGATAGGGTGAGAAAAGGACTGCAGCAGAAAAACATCGCAATTGCGGATGCTCTCTTCAAAGTGCACATAAACTTCGCCACTCTGAAAGCGGGAAATCTTGATCTTTCCCGGTTCAACTCCCAACTGCTTACTGATATTTGCAGCAAGCGCCGGATTGGAAGTTCCGGCGAACAATCGTAATGAACGATACATGAGGACCTCCTGACGAGAGTGGTTGATAATGGCTGATGCAACGATCTCGTTGAAAGCGTTATCGTCAAATCAGGCCGTTCCCGCCTCCATCAACCTCTTCGAAGAAGGGTCTCTAGAAGTAGAAAACAGCCGTCTGCAATAAACCTGTTTGCAATTAGTGCTTATCTTTATTATACATTGTTTCCCTCAACATTCAAAAGCACCATCTCCCGCTTCCGGTTACGGAAGGTCGCGATCTCCCGAACGCCAAGCTCCGATAGCAGTGTTCTGGCCTGGTCCAGATGCTCGCCCAGCTTCCTCGGCTGATGGGCATCCGACCCTAAAGTCAACGGAACGCCAAGCTTAATCGCTTCCTCCAGCATGCGGCGGCTCGGAAACATTTCCTCACAGGCCTTCGATAAACCGGAGGCATTCAGCTCCATGGCTTTCCCGCTTTGGGCCACAGCCGCAAGCGCGGCTTGTTCCAGAGCGATCACTTCCGACTTCTGTTCGGGGCCTGGTCCATAACCGAACCGCTTGATCACGTCCAGATGGCCCATGATATCATATAAGCCGGTCGCGGCGGCTTTCTGCACCGCATCATAATATTGCTGATAAACCTCAAGCGGATCCTTGCCCTCCCAGCCTTGGGTCTGACGGTAATCCGTAATATCCCACTCACCCAGAAAGTGTACGGAGCCGATAACATAATCCCACGGATAGTCCTTCACAATCCGCTTAATCTGTTCTTCGTATCCCTCGATATAATCGCCTTCGAGACCGATCCGAATGTCAATCTGTCCTTTGTAGCGTTCCTTCAACTGCAGGCACTCTTCCACGTAACGCGGCAGCTCGTCCATCGGCATGGCCATTTCCGGATAATAGGTTTCCGGGTTGACGTGAATCAAAGGCATATGATCCGACAAGCCCAATTGATCCATCCCGAGTTCAATGGCGCGCCGTACATACTCCTCCAGTTGCCCCTCGGCATGTCCGCACCGGGCATGGTGGGTATGGTAATCAATATGCATCGGTAGACCTCCTAATCGCGGCGTGGCCGTTCGTGGCGGCGACTCAGCTCATCCATGATCTCATCCAGTGGGAGCTTGCGCTCCTGGAGAAGTACCAGTAAGTGATAGATCAGATCGCTGATTTCAAGCTTAAGCTCGGCGTTGTCTTTATTTTTGGCGGCGATGATCGTTTCCGAAGCTTCTTCGCCCACCTTCTTCAGAATTTTGTCTACCCCTTTATCAAAGAGGTAAGTCGTATAGGCCCCTTCAGGCCGCTCCACTTCACGCTGGGCAATGACTTCTTCCAGCTCAGCAAGAACCGCAAACCGCCCGCTCTCTGCAGCTGCACGATTATTCGCAGTCCCGCTCTTCTGCCCCTGAACGGTAATCTCATTGTAGAAGCAGGTTGTTTGTCCGGTATGACAAGCAGGTCCCTTCGGATCCACCAGCAGCAAGAGGGTGTCTCCATCACAGTCGTACGTCATGGATACGACCGTCTGGACGTTCCCGGAAGTTGCCCCCTTATGCCACAGCTCCTCGCGCGAACGGCTCCAGAACCAAGTTTCGCCGCTTTCCAGCGTCAAGCGAAGAGACTCCCGATTCATATAAGCCATCATCAGCACCTGCTTGCTCTGTGCATCCTGTACAATCGCCGGCACCAGGCCCGAGGCATCCCAACGGATATGCTCGCTGACCTGCTCCAGGGATAAATCCTTCAACATATCTTCGCTCATCGTATATCCACTCCTTTTTGACTAAGATGCAACTTCAGATGAGGAATCGAGATCTCTTTATAATGGAAAATCGTTGCGGCAAGACCCGCATCCGCCTTGCCTGTGGTAAACACGTCATAGAAGTGATCCTCTTTGCCAGCACCACCGGACGCGATGACCGGGATCTGTACCATTGAAGATACGGCAGAGGTAAGCGATAGATCGAACCCATCCTTCGTTCCGTCCGCATCCATGCTGGTCAACAGAATCTCGCCTGCACCCAGGCTTTCCGCCTGCTTCACCCAATCCAGCGCTTTGATGCCGGAAGGCGTACGTCCGCCGTGCGTGTATACTTCCCATTCCCCCCACGCTTCGTTGTACTTGGCATCGATGGCCACAACGATGCATTGGGAGCCGAATTTGCGTGCCCCGGCTGAGATCAGCTCCGGCTGCTTGACCGCTGCCGTATTCATCCCGATCTTATCCGCGCCTGCCCGCAGAATCCGCTTCATGTCCTCAACGGACGAAATGCCTCCACCCACGGTAAAAGGGATGGCAATTTCCCCTGCCGTTTTCCGCACGACTTCCTCCATCGTCGCCCGGCCTTCGACCGATGCCGAAATATCCAGAAAGACTAACTCGTCTGCGCCTTCCCGGTCATAGAGCGCCGCCAATTCCACGGGATCGCCCGCATCGCGGAGATTCACAAAATTTACACCCTTCACCACCCGGCCGTCCTTCACGTCCAGGCAAGGTATGATCCGTTTTGCCAGCATGCCTTTCCCTTCTTCCCCTATGAACTATATCGATCAACCGATTATTTGAACGGACCCTAAGTCCAGACCTATTTGATTCTCGTAATTGCCTCGTTCAGGTCAATATTGCCTGTATACAGCGCCTTGCCTACGATCGCTCCGCCTACTCCTTCGCCGCTATGCGCGCTGAGCGCCAGCAAATCGTCCAGCTTCGTCACGCCGCCCGAAGCGATGACCGAGCGGCCGCTGGCTTTCGCAAGCGAGACAATTGCCTCCACATTAGGCCCCTGCATCATCCCGTCCCGGGAAATATCGGTAAAGATGAAGGTTTCCGCTCCTTTGGCTGCCAGCTCCTTAGCCAACACCTCGGCTTGAACCTCCGACGTTTCCAGCCAGCCCCTAGTTGCGACGTATCCGTTGCGCGCGTCGATCCCGATGGCCACCTTATCCCCGTACTTGCCCAGCACCTCTTCCGTAAAGACACGATCTTCAATCGCCGCTGTACCGATGATAACCCGGCTGACCCCAAGCGACAACAGCCGCTCCACATCCGCCAGCGTGCGCAGGCCGCCGCCTACCTGAACCGGAACCTGGACGCTTGCTGCGATCTTCCCGATGATATCGTCATTCACCGGATGGCCAGCCTTCGCGCCGTCCAAATCCACGAGATGAATAAAGGTACCGCCCTGCTCTTCCCACGATTTAGCTACCTCGAGCGGATTGTCATTGTATACCGTTTCTTGATTATAATCGCCTTGCACGAGCCTGACGCATTTGCCGCCGCGAATATCGATTGCCGGATATATGATAAAAGAGGACATCCCCATTCCCACTTTCCTTCTGGTCTATTTGATCACCTTACATTACGTTAAAGCCAAGAAATTGCGAAGCAGGCTCATCCCAAGCTCCCCGCTCTTCTCGGGATGAAACTGCATGCCATACACCGAATCGCGGCCCACGATGGCTGTCACTGGCTGACCGTAATCGGTAACCGCCAGCAAGTCAGCCTGAACCTCAGGAAGAACATGATACGAGTGGACAAAATACACATGACCTTCCTCAAGTCCCGCAAACAGCGGATGCTCCCGCTTCTCGAACTGCAATGAATTCCAGCCCATATGCGGCACCTTGTAGTCACCACCCGTAAACCGTACAACCGATCCGGGCAAAATATCCAGCCCTTCAAACTTGCCATGCTCCTCGCTCCGGCTGAACAGGAGCTGCATGCCGAGGCAAATCCCCAGCAGCGGCTTCCCCGATTCCGCTGCTTCCTTCATGACCGAGTCCAGCGAGGTTTCGCGCAGCTGCTCCATAGCATCGCCGAACGCGCCGACCCCAGGCAGAATGATGCCATCCGCCGCCAGAATCTCCTCTCGCTCCCCGGTAACGAGCGGCTTATATCCAAGCCGCTCCACTGCTTTGCTGACGCTGTGCAGATTGCCCATGCCGTAATCCACGATTGCAATCGCCATCGATTAGAGCACTCCCTTCGTGGATGGCACGCCGGTCACCCGCGGATCCACGGTAGTCGCCTCATCCAATGCACGGCCGAGAGCCTTAAATACCGCTTCAACCATATGGTGGGTATTGTGTCCGTAATGAACGATGACATGCAGCGTGATCCGCGCCTCCAGCGCCAACTTCCACAGAAATTCATGGACAAGCTCAGTATCAAAAGAGCCTACCTGCTGCGAAGGGTACTCGGCCCGATACTCAAAATGCGGACGGTTGCTGATATCCACAACGACTTGAGCAAGCGCCTCATCCATCGGTACAAACACGCTGGCGTACCGCTTAATCCCTTTTTTATCGCCCAGCGCCTCGCGGAACGTCTGCCCCAGGCAAATCCCGATATCCTCCACCGTGTGGTGGTCATCGATCTCGATATCTCCCTTCGCCTTGACGCGAAGATCAAATTGCCCATGCTTCGTAAACAAATCAAGCATATGATTCAGAAACGGCACATCGGTTTCCAATTCCGAGATGCCGGTTCCATCGACATTGAAATCCAGGGCAATATCGGTCTCATTGGTTTTACGGCTCACGCCGGCTGATCTTGCTGCTGCATCCAAACTGCTCACGTTGATTGCCTCCTCTAAACGTATATAGTATGAACGAATCATTCATGTTCCTCTTTAATGCTTAACGCTCCTGTTCAAGCCGAATCTCGATCGCCCGGGCATGGCCTTCAAGCCCTTCGCGCCGAGCCAGCTCCATAATCTGCTCGCCATCGCGCAGCAGGGCTTCCTTGCTGTAGTAGATCAAGCTTGATTTCTTAATGAAATCGTCCAGATCAACCGGCGATGCGAACCGAGCCGTCCCATTCGTCGGGATGATATGATTCGGTCCTGCAAAATAATCACCTACCGGCTCTGAGCTATATGGCCCGAGGAAGATCGCACCCGCGTTCTCGATCTGGCCCACAATCGCCATCGGCTCCTCCGTCACGATTTCCAGATGCTCCGGCGCCAAACGGTTAATAACTTCAATCCCTTCTCTAAGGGATTCCGTGATGATCACCGCGCCGTAAGTGTCCACGGAGGCGCGGGCGATGTCACGCCGCGGCAGAAGTTCAAGTTGCCGCTGCATTTCAGTGGCAACGGCCTCGCCCAGCTTGCGTGAAGGCGTCACGAGAATGGCGGATGCCATCTCGTCATGCTCTGCCTGGGAGAGCAAATCCGCCGCAATATACGAAGCATCTGCGCTGTCATCTGCCAATACCGCAATCTCGCTCGGACCGGCCAGGCTGTCAATATTGACCGCCCCGTACACTTCTCGCTTGGCCAGCGCAACGTAAATATTGCCGGGACCACAGATTTTATCAACGGGGGAGATGCTCTCCGTACCGTAGGCCAACGCCGCAATCGCCTGAGCTCCTCCTACGCGGTAGATCTCCGTAACGCCGGCCTCGGCTGCGGCGACCAGGATATAGGGATTAATCCCATCCTTCCCGCCGGTAGCCGGGGGGGTGACCATGACAATCTCGGGCACGCCTGCCACCTGCGCCGGGATGACGTTCATCAGCACGGACGAAGGATAGGCTGCCTTCCCGCCGGGCACATATACACCCACGCGCTTCAACGGACGAATGATCTGTCCCAAGATGCTGCCGTCGGCTTGAAGATCCATCCAGGAATTACGCTTCTGCTTCACATGGAAAGCGCGAATATTATTCGCCGCGGCCTGAATCGCCTTCACGAACGAAGACTCCACATGATGATAAGCCTCCTGGAGCTCTTCATCCGTTACGCGAAGCTGATCTGCCTTAAAACGGACGCGGTCCAATTGCTCGGTATGCCGCAATAAGGCAACATCTCCTTCAGACCGAATATCCCGCACAATCGCCTTCACGACTTCATTCTGCTCTGGTGTGCCATAATCATTTTCCCGTTTCAGCTGAAAGTCCCGTGCTGATACAACCTTCACCTTCATCTCCCCCAATCCCGCTGCTTGCATCACATTTGACCTCATACATGCATAGCGTTTCTTACGAATCGACAATCTATATGTCCGATCTATCCATGCTCATCTTTGTTTATACTTCGTTTCTTAGCGCTGTATATTCGCTCCCTCAGACATAATGACCATTTGCAGCCGATCACACAATGCCTGAATTTCATCATTCTTCATCCGATAGCTGACGCGATTGGCAATCAGACGACTTGTAATTTCAAAAATGCTGGTCATCTCTATAAGTCCGTTCTCCTTGAGCGTTTGGCCCGTTTCCACCATATCCACGATCCGGTCGGCTAAGCCGATAAGCGGTGCAAGCTCGATGGAACCGTTCAGCTTAACAACTTCAACCTGCTGGCCTTGTTCACGGAAATACTGCGAAGCTACATTCGGATATTTAGTGGCAACCCGCTGACGTATGCCCGGCTTCCAGTCCGGTAAGCCGATAACCGACATCCGGCACCTTGCGATACCGAGATCGAGCAGCTCATAGACGTCTTTGTTCTCTTCCATCAGCACATCCTTGCCAACGATTCCGATATCCGCGACACCGTATTCCACATAAGTCGGCACATCCACCGGCTTCGCCAGAATAAATTCCATTCCTGCCTCCGGCAAGGGAATGACCAGCTTGCGCGTCTCATCCACATCGAGGGGAATCGGAAGTCCGGCTGAACGAAACAGCGCGGATGCTTTTTTATATATACGCCCTTTGGGCATCGCTACTTTCAACGTTTCCGCCACGTTCAACTCCTCCTGACCTTAACCTATATAAAATAGAGTGATATATCAGCGTTCTATCGAAGGGTAATGATCTCCCGATAGCCTCTATTAAGCAAACTGCCGGATACAACGGGTACCCCCTCTCGGACATTCGCCGAGTCCGGCATAATCGAGGTGATGACGGTATGACCCTGTGCCCGCAATTCTGACGCTTTCGCCAAACCTTCTTTGCGATAGGAAGCCGTGTAACGGATCAGAACGGGCAGCTCCTCCGTAATCTCTTCTCCCTGCACCCCATCCAATATGCGATTGGTCTTAAGCGCAAAGCCGGTTGCCGGAACGGCACGGCCAAACTGCTGCAGCAGCTTGTCATAACGACCGCCGCTCGCAACGGGTGAACCTAGCTCAGCAGCATAGCCTTCAAACGTCATGCCGGTGTAATAGGAGAAGTCTCCGAGCATCGTCAGATCAAACAGAACATGCCTGGAGACGTCGTATGCCTCCAGCACCTCCCATACTCTGCACAGGTGCTCAATAGAAGCTCTTGCAAGATCATTGCTGCTAATCTCAAGTGCCTGCCCGGCAATCTCCCGACCCCCGCGCAGCTTCAGGATCCCTTCCAGCTGGTCCTGCTGTGTCTCCGTAAGCCGCAGACTGGCAATGGTATTTCGGTATCCGACATAGTCGCGGTTTAGCAGGTCCTGCTTTAGGCTCTCTTGATCCTCCGTCCGCTCAGGCAGCACCTCCTGGAGCAGGCCATTAAGGTAACCCATATGCCCCATCGCGATTTTGAATTTCTCCACGCCTGCCGCCTTCAGAGACTCGATGGCCAGTGCAATCACTTCAGCATCAGCCTCCGGCGTATCGTCGCCTACAAGCTCTACACCCGTCTGGAAGAATTCAGCCTCCCGGCCGGCCTCTTCTTCGATTGCGCGAAACACATTCGCATGGTAAGACAAACGTACCGGTAACGGCTCATCCTTCAGCAGCGACGACATGACCCGTGCTATGGGAGCGGTCAGATCGGACCGCAGCACCATCGTCGTTCCGCGCTTATTCAATAATTTAAACAGTTTTTGGTCCGACGTAGAGCTTGCCACGCCTACCGTATCGTAATATTCCATCGTTGGTGTCATAATCTGCCGGTATCCCCAGCGGTCCATACATGCCAGCACTTCACGTTCAATCCGGCGCAGCTTGGTGACCGCATGAGGGAGGTAATCACGAACACCTGCCGGTTTCTCGAAGCCTTTCGGTTTAGACATGACGCTCCACCTCAAATTCAGAAAAGTCTTTACTATGGTAAAGTGGTACCTTGCTAATAAATTAAAGTATATTGGCTATATTACCATGAACCCTGCCTGATCGTCAATGCATCATAAATGCGTTCTGCTATGTATCGTTCTCCGTTGTGATCCGCCTTAGCCGCCAAAGAATCCGCATAACTTCTGGGTATAATTGTAACACAAGAGTAAGCTGGAGTGACTTACTTGTCTATGAGCGCGAACCTCTGCTAGGTCCAGCGGCGGCATAATGCAAAAAAGCCGCCCGTTGCCGGACGGCTTTGCTTCATAATAATTGAAAAGAAAAAAAGTATGCCTGCTATGGTTATAGATCCACCGATTTTTTGCTGTCGCCTGTAACGGTGTCTTTTCTCTGCGTTGGTGCTTTCGGTGCTTTGGATGATGGCTTCAATGATCGCGGAACGCTGCCAAGCAGCATCCAGGAGCCTGGAATCCACCGGAACACCGTTTGTACCACCAGCGCACTGACAATTAGCGCAGTTACCATGCCGCCATAGATCCAGATGAGATAATCATCGGTTACCGGATTCAGCTTGAGATCGTACTCCCGGTATAGGAACAGCCAGAGCGGATGCACCAGATAGATCGCGAAGGACAGCTCGCCAATCCGCGTCAGAACCCTTACGATGAGCTTCCAACCGCTGTTATACAGCCAGCTGGCCAGCTGCATCAGTACAATCGCTGAGAAAACCGTGTGCAGATTCCACAACAGCTCGTACAACAGGGAATCGTATTTGGCACCGTGCAGTCTCTGGTTGTACCAAATCTGCACATGAGTCAGCGCCATCGCGAGCCAGCCGGCCCATAACACGACCGTACCTGCTCTTTGACTAGAGGTTTGTTTTTTCCAAGATGACGTTAGCCACCCCTTGAATTTGTCATAATTCATCGCCAGGTAAGCTCCCAGCATATAGTAGGCTAAATAAGAGATGGCCAAGCTTCCTTTAAATGTATAGTGCAGCTCGTATTTATTCCATATGATAAAGCCCCATTGAAGCAGGAACCCGATAGGAACCGCCCACCGTACGAGAAACCGTGACGATTTGAACAGCTTAAGGAAGATCGGGAACAAGATATAGAACTGCAAACTGATAAATACAAAATATAAGTGCGTATAGTTCTGCCCCCGAATTAAACGTTCAAAGAAAAGCGGCATCTGTGCCCATAGATCAAATGAGCTGTTGAGCAGCCCGTTCTGATACATCCGCACAAAGAAATAGATGATCGAGAACAACACATAAGGCAGCAAAATGTACAAGAGCCGCCGTTTGTAGAAGTTTTTGATTAGATCTTTGGTCAGTGGCCGGTCCGCATAGTTATAGAACAGCACGAAGCTGCTTAGGAATATAAACGAGGGTGTACCGTATTTAAAGAAAATATTCAAAAAATTAATAATATAATAGAATCGCGAATCAATCGCATCAACTGTTGCAAATGAAGTCGCATGAACGTGAAGCACGCCCAGGATGGCCAGCGCACGATAAATATCGAGCTGCGGCAGCCTTTCCTTCTTGTTCAGCGTTGCACTCATGTCAGGCGTCGCCTCCTTGATTCAAGTATTTTCATAGAGTCAATGAAAAGGGATGGGCGGGCAAAAAAGTCCCTCAAGGCCATCATACCCCGGGGACTATGGAATCGCTTTGTGTCATGTTATCCTATACTCATTCTACAATAATTCAGGTAGCTTGAGAACCTAACTTGTCACATTACCTCAAATTGACTCACTTTCCGTCGATGTCCTCTTCAGCTCTCGCAATGGATTGCCGCCTACAAAAACACCCGGTGCCACATCTTTATGTACGACAGACCCTGCAGCAACAACCGCTCCATCTCCGATCGTTACGCCAGGCAAAATCGTGGTGTTCGCGCCGATGAGCACGTTCTCCCCGATCCGCACTTCACCCAGACGATATTCCTTTATTAGATACTCATGGGCAAGAATCGTTGTATTGTAGCCGATCACCGAATTCTCGCCGATAGATATTTTCTCCGGAAAAAACACATCCACCATGACCATCAATCCAAACGCGGTATGTCTTCCCACCTTCATCCCGAGCATATGGCGGTATATCCAGTTCTTCAAGGGCAGGATAGGGCAATAACGGGCCAACTGGATAAAGATGAAGTTCTTGACGCCCTTGAACGGGCTCACGGTGCGGTAGATTTGCCATAGCGCGTTGGGCCCTTCTACAGGATAACGGGTAACCTTTCTGGCCATGCTGCCAAAACTCCTATTCCTCTTGAAGTCCTACGATTTCATACAGGTCTTTCATATCCTTTAAAACATAATCCGGACCATACTCCATCAGCTTCTGCTCACCCTTCAGGGACCAAGCTACAGCTGCGGCCTTCACACCCGCCGCCTTGGCGGACTGAATGTCGACCGGACTGTCCCCGATCATCAATGTCGTAGCCGGATTGGCGCCCAGCCGCTCAATTGCCGTCAGAACGGGCTCAGGATGCGGTTTCGGATGCTCGACGTCGTTCACCGTAACAATCGCCGACATGAATCGCTCGAGATCGTACTTTTCCAAAGTCATCATCGTAGAAGGATGAATCTTAGTTGTTACAATCCCAAGCGAAAGCCCGTGACGATGAAGGCGCTCCACGACCTCATTTACATGAGGGAACGGTCTAACCATCTCATCATGATGAAGCGTGTTGAAGGAACGGTAGGCTTTGACAAACGGACTAACATCCTCAACGCCTCCCGAGAAAGCCTGCAGCTGCTGTTCCAGCGTGGTTCCCATATGTGGAATGATCTGCTCCCTGGTTAACGGTCCCGGTGCTTGAGCCTCGAAGACATGCAGAAACGACGAGATAATCAATTCATTCGTATCAATAATGGTTCCGTCTAAATCAAACAGTACGGTTTCTATCATGCTGCAACTACTCCTTTTTGTCCTCCGTATCTGGTTTTATTGCCGGAGTATCTTCTACTCGGGACGGTTTGACTTCCGTCTCCTGGGTTTGGATTAGAGAGCTTGTATCATCCTTCTCTACTGGATCTGCTGCCGGTTTATCCTGCTTAACAGGTGCCTGCGCAGATGACTTCACGGCTTTATCCGTCTGAAGGTCAGCTTCAGGCGTTGGCCCTGCTCCGGTCTTCGTTGACACGATGGGGTCCAAATAACGCACATTGGCGCGGCCTGTTACGCGGCGTACAACGATCAATACGATGCCTGCAATGACGAAGAACACCGACAGCAGCTGAGAAATCCGAATATTGCCGTAAGCCGGATCCAGATGGCCCAGTTCAAAGCCCATCCAAGTCATCGGTGCCCACAGCGTATTGTTAATGAAGTCGGCAAGTCCGGTTGCGCCTTGGAACGCCAAGCTGTCCGTACGCACCGCTTCAATGAAGAATCGGCCGATGGAATACCAGATGAAATATCCGATGAAGAGTTCGCCTGCGCGCAGGAATTTCTGTCTGCGGAGGATAAGCAATATGACAATACCCACCAAGTTCCATAGCGATTCATATAAGAAGGTAGGATGATGGAATACACCTTGTACATTCATTTGATTCACGATGAAATCAGGCAGGTGCAGCTGTCCGCGTAAAAAGGATTCGCTTACAGGACCGCCATAGGCCTCCTGGTTAACGAAGTTCCCCCAGCGTCCAATGATCTGACCGGCCAACAGGGACGGAGCACAGATATCGGCAATCCGCCAGAATGAATAGCCTTTCCGGCGAACAAAGATTAACGCACAGATAATGGCACCAATAAGGGCACCGAATATGGCAATCCCGCCGTTCCATATTTTGAACACATCCAGGAAGTTGTCTTTATAATCTTCCCATTTAAAAGCTACATAATAAATACGCGCACCAATGATTGCGGAAGGAACACCAAGCAAGAGCAAATCCATGAAAAATTCCTGCGGAATGCCAAAACGCTTCCCCTCGCGAATGGCCAGTAACAGCCCCGCTAAAGCTCCCAACCCCAAAATCAAGCCATACCAATGAACACGCAGCGATCCGATGGAGAACGCCACCGGATCGATGAGCAATGTTTGCATCTTTTATAACCTCCCTAGTCCTAGTCCAAATCGTCCATATCTTCAGCGATCGTAGCTGTCAGTTTGTTCGTAAACTGCAGCGCAGCATTCAGTCCCATTTGTTTCAATCTGTAGTTCATAGCTGCTACCTCAATAATAACCGCAAGGTTACGTCCTGGACGAACCGGAATGGTGACCAGAGGGATGTCTGTCTCAATAATTCGTGTTGTTTCTTCATCTAATCCCAGACGATCATACTGTTTATCCTGCTGCCAAGCTTCCAATCGAACAACAAGTGTAATCCTTTTATTGTTCCGAACGGCTCCTGCACCGAATAACGTCATGACATTAATAATACCAACTCCGCGAATCTCCAGAAGATGGCGAATCAACTCCGGCGCCGTTCCGTGAAGCTGAAAATCCGATGTCTGACGTATCTCCACCGCATCATCCGCAATCAATCGGTGTCCGCGTTTGACGAGCTCCAATGCCGTCTCACTCTTCCCGATACCGCTTGAACCTGTGATCAGCATCCCCACGCCATAAACATCGCACAATACCCCGTGGATGGTTGTAGTTGGTGCAAGTTTACGCTCCAGGAAGCTTGTGAATCGGCTTGTCAGAATGGTTGTCGCCATACTGCTGCGCAGTACAGGCAAACCTCTTTCGTTCCCGAGTTCCACCAGTTCCTCCGGCACTTCCAAGGAACGAGTAACTACAATGCAAGGTGTTTCTTCCGTACACAGGCTGCGCATCCGCTCTTTACGCTCTTCCGGCTTCAGCATTCCGAAGAAAGCCAACTCCGTGCGGCCCAGAAGCTGGACCCGTTCCCGCGGATGGTATTCAAAATAACCGGCCATTTCCAATCCCGGGCGATTCAGATCGTCCGTTGTAATCTGACGTTTTAAGCCTTCCTCACCTGCGATGACCTCCAACTGAAACTGCTGGACCAGCTCGGATACCTTCACTTTCTTGGCCATGGTCTTACCCCTCTTCTTCCATTGTATGTTGACATCACAACGCAACCGTCATGTACGCGGCCCGTATTGGATGATATATTCCATATTCGATATTATCTAAAGTAGATAATCTGTATAAGCCTTATCAGCGATCTGGCAATTTACATGAAATATGCTTCAACATCCCGTATGTCCCATACTTATGTATGCCTTGCTTTGTGCTTATCTTATCGAAAAAAACCAATGAATGCAATTCTAACCGGCTATTCAATCGCGACATTAGGCTTATATTGGGGTGAAGCGACACTACGATTACGTACTATAACTTGAATAATATAAATGTAATGTTTTATCACGAAAGGCATTATTAACTCCATTCTTCTGCAGCATCTGGGTTTACTGCTTTATATATCTGCTATTCCTTTGAATGCATCTACTACCTTCTGCGAGAAACACTTAAACCCTCTCTAGGAGTGAATACTACCTGGATTTATGTATTTTTCTCCTAAAAAAACCGCCCCTTGAGAGGGCGGTTTTCAAGAGATCCCGATTGCTGAAGATTAGTCTTCGAGCAATACGTTCAATTCAGACTCTTTATCAAAGATATGAACTTTGTTCATGTCGAGTGCCAATTTCACATTGTCGCTTTCGCGAGTAGTCGAACGTCCGTCTACACGGCCGATAACCGTATCGGTGCCCAAGCCGCTCAGGTACAAGAGCATTTCGTGACCAAGGTTCTCGGTTACGTCAACTTTTGCAGTGAAGATTGTGTTCGGGGAAGCTTCCAGGAAGACTGGCTCTTCATGAATATCTTCCGGACGAACACCCATGATTACTTCTTTGCCAATCATGGATTTGTTTTTGAGCAATTGCGCTTTACCACCTGGTACTTGAACGTTCAAGCCCTGGGAAGTGAAGTATACGCCACCGTTTTGCTCGGACAATTTACCGTTGATGAAGTTCATGGTTGGGGAACCGATGAAACCAGCAACGAACAGGTTGTTCGGATTGTTGTACAGTTGCTCTGGGGAATCCGCTTGTTGAATAATGCCGTCTTGCATAACAACGATACGGTCACCCATCGTCATAGCTTCTGTTTGGTCATGCGTTACATAGATACAAGTGGTTTCAAGGCGCTTAACCAGCTTTGTAATTTCGGCACGCATCTGACCGCGGAGTTTCGCATCCAAGTTGGAAAGTGGCTCATCCATCAAGAAGACTTGTGGATCACGGACAATCGCACGACCCAAGGCAACACGCTGACGCTGACCACCGGACAGAGCCTTTGGTTTACGCTCGAGCAAATGCTCGATATCCAAGATTTTTGCTGCTTCACGTACACGTTTATCGATTTCGTCTTTCTTCACTTTACGGAGTTTCAAACCGAATGCCATGTTCTGATATACGTTCATATGTGGATACAAGGCGTAGGATTGGAATACCATCGCGATGTCACGATCTTTAGGTGCTACATCGTTAACAACGCGGTCGCCAATGTAAAGTTTACCCTCAGAAATTTCCTCAAGACCTGCGATCATACGCAGTGTCGTGGACTTACCGCAACCGGAAGGACCTACCAGTACCAAGAATTCTTTATCTTTAATATCCAAATTAACGTCAATTACAGTTGCTTTATCCGCACCTGCATACTTTTTGTAAATATGCTCTAAGCGTACACCAGCCATGTGCATTTGCCCCCTCATATGAATGTTATGAAATCGAATACAATTAATTTATAATCTTATATTACCCCATAGGCACCTGACTTGCTATACACAATCTGCACAAAAAACCTATTTCCTTTTCGTCACTTTATACAATAGAAGCGTTATTTTCACTAAAACCGCATCACTGAAGCTGCGAACATCAAGCCCCGTCTCCTGTTTGATCTTATCCAGGCGGTATAGCAGCGTGTTACGGTGAATATATAGGTGCTTGGCCGTCTCGCTCACGTTACAATCCAATTCGAAAAAAGACTCCAGCGTTGACAAGGTCTCACTATCCTCGAATAAATCGGTATGTCCGGCAGCGTACTCTCGCAGAAATTGATTGCGTTGGTACTCAGGAATGCTATAGACCAGGCGCTCCAGATGAAGCCCGGTCGACAGATGGATATGTTCCTTTACCTGGAATGTACGGCCGATGGTCATGGTCTCTCTTAACATGCTAACGGTCTGTGGCAGAGCATGCAGGGCATTAACTGCCGGTATCGCCGAGATATGGAAATCCCCCACCCATTCCGTTGAAATCAGCTCGTAGAGCCCCATGCAGAATAAGGAGAGTAAATCTTGATCGCCTTCCACCGAAGCATCCTCTTTATCATCCGTCGTTATACCGTCCAGCAATTCCTGGTTCGCTAAGATAATCCATTCCTTATCAAGCAGTGGTACCAGAATGATGTCCCCGCCAAAATAGCTGCGCAATAACCGATGCAGTGCCTTATAACTTGGAGTAGGGGCGTGCTCGCTCTCATGAATAAGAAGAAAGGGAACCATGTCCTCCGTCAAGCTTGTCCGAATCCACATTTCCTCTGGTAATTCAGCAAGCAGTTCACCGGCTTGCAGGCGTTCCTTTAACCAACCACCCAACTGTTGGGCGCGTCGTTCTTCTTCAACCTTACCGGCACTCTTGGACACTACCCCTGGTGTCGTATCCTGAAGGCTCGACAATAGTAGAGTTATAAGCCCAATCTCCGACTCCGTCAAAGCACTCTGATTCGCTACAATTACCCGACTAGGATCCTGTTGATTCACAGGAATCCAAATCTCACCAAGGTCCTTGTGCACATAGGCGCCGTGAACCCTTCGTGATTGGTGTGAGGTTCTGTTTTCTTCACGGCTACTAGCCCCCTGGGCTCTGTCCTCATGACCCATCCGATCACCGAATGGCGGTGAGGTCGCTATTAGTTTTGTTAACCATGCTGCTTCCTGAGCATTCAATTTTTTTAAACCGAGTGAGGTACCCAAGGTCTGCTCTAGTTTCTGAACGATGTGCTCCATCTCCACCATTGATGACTCCACCACTTTATCGTTTTTTCTTATTTTAGCATAACACCCAGTGCAAGCGACAATGCCTTCTCTCTAAGTCCAGTTACATTGGAGAAAAACTGCTTAAAAACAACACAAAAAGAGCCGTCAACAACGTTGACGACTCTTCGGATGAGCCATGAAGGACTCGAACCTTCGACACCCTGATTAAAAGTCAGGTGCTCTACCAACTGAGCTAATGGCTCTTATTTACTGGTGGAGGATGATGGATTCGAACCACCGAACTCGGACGAGAACAGATTTACAGTCTGCTGCGTTTGGCCACTTCGCTAATCCTCCAGGATATAAAGGTGGCTCGGGACGGAATCGAACCGCCGACACGAGGATTTTCAGTCCTCTGCTCTACCGACTGAGCTACCGAGCCTTACATAAATGACATAAAAATAAAGTGCGGAATGCAATCCTGCCCACTTTAATCTGTGGAAAACCGACCATTTTTATTCCTTAAGATTAATAATGGCGGAACTGACGGGATACTCTCTCTTCGTTCGAGACTGCGAAGTCTCTGCTAACGAAGATATGCTCCGACGAACCCGGTTATGGATTCTCATCCCTGAAGCTTGTAAAGAATGGCGGAACTGACGGGATTCGAACCCGCGATCTCCTGCGTGACAGGCAGGCATGTTAGGCCTCTACACCACAGTTCCACATTATTAAAGATGGTGCCGGCGAGAGGACTTGAACCCCCAACCTACTGATTACAAGTCAGTTGCTCTACCAATTGAGCTACACCGGCATGGTAAGGTAATAAAAATAAGTACATGGTGGAGGCTGAGGGGTTCGAACCCCCGACCCTCTGCTTGTAAGGCAGATGCTCTCCCAGCTGAGCTAAGCCTCCAGGTATGTATGGTAGCGGCGGAGGGGATCGAACCCCCGACCTCACGGGTATGAACCGTACGCTCTAGCCAGCTGAGCTACACCGCCATATAAACCTATTTGCGTTCAAGTTATTCAAATGGCGGAGAGAGAGGGATTCGAACCCTCGCACCGCTTACGCAGTCTAACCCCTTAGCAGAGGGTCCCCTTATAGCCACTTGGGTATCTCTCCATCATAACTTGTATGCAGTTACAGAGATTGATTCCCTGAAAACTAGATACGAAACGAATTTGCAACACATTGAAATATGTTTTGGATAAGCCCTCGACCGATTAGTATTGGTCAGCTCCATGCATTGCTGCACTTCCACCTCCAACCTATCTACCTCGTGGTCTTCAAGGGGTCTTACTAGTTGGGAAATCTCATCTTGAGGGGGGCTTCACGCTTAGATGCTTTCAGCGCTTATCCCTTCCGTACGTAGCTACCCAGCCATGCTCCTGGCGGAACAACTGGTGCACCAGCGGTACGTCCATCCCGGTCCTCTCGTACTAAGGACAGCTCCTCTCAAATTTCCTACGCCCACGACAGATAGGGACCGAACTGTCTCACGACGTTCTGAACCCAGCTCGCGTACCGCTTTAATGGGCGAACAGCCCAACCCTTGGGACCTACTTCAGCCCCAGGATGCGATGAGCCGACATCGAGGTGCCAAACCTCCCCGTCGATGTGGACTCTTGGGGGAGATAAGCCTGTTATCCCCAGGGTAGCTTTTATCCGTTGAGCGATGGCCCTTCCATGCGGTACCACCGGATCACTAAGCCCGACTTTCGTCCCTGCTCGACTTGTAGGTCTCGCAGTCAAGCTCCCTTATGCCTTTGCACTCTTCGAATGATTTCCAACCATTCTGAGGGAACCTTGGGGCGCCTCCGTTACTCTTTAGGAGGCGACCGCCCCAGTCAAACTGCCCGCCTGACACTGTCCCCGTACCGGATTACGGTACCAGGTTAGAACCTAGATACGATCAGGGTGGTATCCCAACGTCGCCTCCACACAAGCTGGCGCTCATGCTTCAAAGGCTCCCACCTATCCTGTACAGATCGTACCCAAATCCAATATCAAGCTGCAGTAAAGCTCCATGGGGTCTTTCCGTCTTGTCGCGGGTAACCTGCATCTTCACAGGTATTAAAATTTCACCGGATCTCTCGTTGAGACAGCGCCCAAGTCGTTACGCCATTCGTGCGGGTCAGAATTTACCTGACAAGGAATTTCGCTACCTTAGGACCGTTATAGTTACGGCCGCCGTTTACTGGGGCTTCGGTTCACAGCTTCGGGATTACTCCCTAACCGCTCCCCTTAACCTTCCAGCACCGGGCAGGCGTCAGCCCGTATACTTCGCCTTACGGCTTCGCACAGACCTGTGTTTTTGCTAAACAGTCGCTTGGGCCTTTTCACTGCGGCCCCCTCGGGCTATTCACCCTACCGAGGCACCCCTTCTCCCGAAGTTACGGGGTCATTTTGCCGAGTTCCTTAACGAGAGTTCTTCCGCGCGCCTTAGAATTCTCTTCTCGCCTACCTGTGTCGGTTTGCGGTACGGGCACCTTCACCTGACTAGAGGCTTTTCTTGGCAGTGTGAGATCATGACCTTCGCTACTATAATTTTCACTCCCCATCACAGCCCAGCCTTATCGATGTGCGGATTTGCCTACACATCAGCCTCACTGCTTGGACGGACATCCATCAGTCCGCGTCACTACCCTCCTGCGTCACCCCATCGTTCATAACGGTTTACGGTGGTACAGGAATTTCAACCTGTTGTCCTTCGATTACGCCTTTCGGCCTCACCTTAGGTCCCGACTTACCCTGAGCGGACGAGCCTTCCTCAGGAAACCTTGGGCTTTCGGCGGATCAGATTCTCACTGATCTTTTCGTTACTCATACCGGCATTCTCACTTGTATGCTGTCCAGCGCTCCTTACGGTACACCTTCAACCTACATACAACGCTCCCCTACCCCTGATGCAAAGCATCAAGCCATAGCTTCGGTGGTGTGTTTAGCCCCGTTACATTTTCGGCGCAGAGTCACTCGACCAGTGAGCTATTACGCACTCTTTAAATGGTGGCTGCTTCTAAGCCAACATCCTGGTTGTCTGTGCAACTCCACATCCTTTCCCACTTAACACACACTTGGGGACCTTAGCTGATGGTCTGGGCTGTTTCCCTTTTGACAATGGATCTTAGCACTCACTGTCTGACTCCCGGATATAAGTCTATGGCATTCGGAGTTTGACTGAGCTTGGTAACCCTTGCGGGCCCC
>NZ_CP150303.1:82500-140000 GCF_037993005.1 Paenibacillus sp. FSL F4-0100 | reverse complement strand
GCGTAAAGGCGTCGATGAGCTTCGCGATCGGTTCAGGATAGTACAAATGTAACTACTCCTTCTAGGTTAGATTAGAACAAGCCCGGAATTTTCATGCCGCCTGTGAATTTGCCCATATCAGCATTTGCGATTTCTTCAGCCTTGGCAAGTGCATCGTTAACCGCAGTCAGTACCAGATCCTGCAGCATTTCCACATCATCCGGGTCAACCGCCTCAGGCTTGATGTTGATGGACAAAATTTGTTTATGTCCATTCGCTTCCACGGTAACCACGCCACCGCCGGAAGTTCCTTCAACGGTTTTCGTAGCGAGCTCTTCCTGAGCCTTCAGCATTTGCTCCTGCATCTTTTTCACTTGCTTCATCATTTGGTTCATATTATTCATGATTCATCTCTCCTTATAATAGGGTGCACGTAGGGACGTGCTAGTCTTTTATGACAACGAGGTCTTCTCCAAACAACTGGATCGCCTCATCAATCCATGGTTTCTCCCCACCGGCCTCCGCTTCTTCGTGCTCAAGCTTAAGCTCCTCTGCCTGAGGTTTGCCCACTCCTTCTACCGCGTCACTCCAATCACGAAGCATCATGGTAACCAGATGATACGGCTTGCCAAGCGTGGACTCAAGAACCCCTTCAATCACCTGTTTGTTGGCAGGTTTCTCCGTGGTTTCGCGGTGGATGTTGTTTTTAAAAGCGACAAGAACCTTGTCTTCCCATACGGACACAGGTTCTCCATCCATCAGCCAAGCGTGGACCGTCACCTTCTCCTCTTTCACATTCTGCAGAATTTGGGCCCACTGTCGATGAACAGAAGTATAATCCTCCCCCGTTCGGCAAGATATATACTGATCCATATGCTGCGGGATCTTGGCTGATGAAGCTGCTTTCGGTGCCGGTGTACGGGTGGACTTGGCCGGTTCACGGTGACCAGATGCAGGAACACCGTTTTGTATCAGTCGCTCCAGCTTTTTCTCAAGTGAGGCTACATGCTGCTTCAGCTGAGCGAGCTCCCCCGCATCGGCTGTATTCTGAGCTCTTGCCCCACCCGCTGATTGAGTTATACCGGAAAGCTTGAGCAATGCCACCTCAAACAGAGTCTGCGGCTGCGAGGCGTATTTCATCTCACTCTGATACCGGTTCAGCGTATCGATCATTTGAAATAGTTCGTCTCGGCTGAAGGCATTCGCCATCTCCTGAAACTCTGCCGGATTCAAAACCCGGTCGGTCAGCTTATCGGCGCTAGGAACCATCTTGATCATCAGCAAATCGCGGAAATAATACAGGAGATTCTCCATGCATTTATCTGCACTTTTTCCCTCCTGCATGAATTGCTCCACGATCTGCAGCACAAGTCCGGCATCCCCCTGTTTCACGGCACTGGCCAGAAGGCCAAACTGCTCCGAGGCAATCCCGCCCGTCATGTCCATGACCTGCTGGTAAGATACCGTGCCTCCTGTGAAGGAGGCAATCTGATCCAGAATGCTCAGTGCATCCCGCATACCGCCATCCGATAGACGTGCGATATACTGCAGTGCTTCAGGCTCTGCCGTAATGCCTTCTTCTCCGCAAATCTGCTCCAGACGCCCGGTCTGTTCGTCCAAGGAAACCCTCCGGAAGTCAAACCGTTGACAGCGTGAGATGATCGTTGCCGGAAGCCTGTGGGGCTCTGTTGTCGCTAGTATAAACATCACGTGTGCCGGCGGTTCCTCCAGCGTTTTCAATAAGGCATTGAACGCTTCCGTCGTCAGCATGTGTACTTCATCGATAATATAAACCTTACGCCGCACCTCGGTCGGTGCGTATTTGACTTTCTCCCGCAAATCACGGATTTCTTCGACACCGCGGTTGGATGCAGCATCGATCTCCTGAACATCCATGACGGCTCCGGACGTTATACGCCGGCAGGCCTCGCATTCATTGCAGGGTTCCTCAGCCGGACCATGCTCGCAGTTCACGGCTTTGGCCAAAATTTTAGCGGCACTGGTCTTGCCCGTACCCCGTGGACCGCTGAACAGGTAGGCATGGGAAACCCGCTGCTCGCGAATGGCATTCTGCAGGGTCTGGATAATATGCTGCTGGCCCACCATGTCGCCGAACGACTGTGGTCGCCAAGCACGATATAACGCGATATGTTCCACTGTGCTTTACCCTCTTTCAACTTCCACTTCACGAGATCGAGAAAACCTTAAGTTTATACTAAACCCGATCCTCGCGTGCTTTACTGTTGCATTCATGGTCATTCCCAGCCAAAAAGGCGTGAGTTTAACGGTTATATTATACTACATTCTATACTACTTTCCCCTGCCTTAGCAAAACGTTTACTTGGAAAACTTTATCCAAAGTGCACATGAAGGATCAGCTTGAATGGATAGCCGTTTCGACAAAAAACACCCTTGCCAATATGGCAAAGGTGTTATGTGCAGATATGTATACCGTGCACCTGTTATTGATAATTGCGATCCGAGCGGCAATCCTGAGCAACAACTCGGGCTAGGCACCCCTCCGGCACAAAAGCGATCTTGCTTATGGCTGCTTCCTTCCGGACCTGACCAGGTTCACAAGTGCTCATTGCGGAGGACCCAACCGTCAACGTTGAGCGCAGGGACCAGCCTCACATCGACAATACCTCTAACAGGAATTCAACCTCGCTACAGCGGATTGCGAGTTACAGGGCACCGCTACCTCCCCGTCTAGCACGGCGAACTTTAGTATATCGCATGGCTATCAAAAAAGCAACCGACGGAAGAAGTTGCATACTCCACCAGCCCTGTAAACAGACAAAAACCCTCCGACCACAAGGGCGAAGGGTTTGTTTATTAGATACCGTATTTCTTCTTGAATCTATCAACACGACCGCCAGCATCCAGGAATTTCTGTTTACCTGTGAAGAACGGATGACAGTTCGAGCAAATCTCTACACGAAGATCTGGTTTTACAGAACCTGTTTCAAACGTATTACCGCAAGCACAAGTAACTGTAGTAACGTGATATTTCGGTTGAATATCTTGTTTCATTGTAGCTTTCACCTCTTTCCGCCCTGAGCCTCATGCGGACCCAGAGTTATATGGACACATAAATGGAGTATATCACGAGCAAAATGAATGCGCAATAGCTCATACACAAATCATCAGACAAGTCCACAATTGGAATTTCAACCTGTTTTTAACACATCCGATGTTCAGTACGGTTCTGTTAAATAATCGATGGTCTCTTCTTCGGTCTTACCTGTCCTGCAGGTGGCACATGCGTATAGGAGCCAATCACCACATCTGGCAGCTCCTCCTGCATAATCTCAATCGCCTGCTTCATCCCCAGAATCTCGCCTTGTGCAGGCGGAATAAGCTCGAGATAGCTCTCAGGGTCAATGTTGAGATTGCGGAGCTGAATCAATTTGAGATCCGTGCGGCGGGCAAACTCAATCATGGCTTCCAGCTCTTCCTCGCGATCAGTTACGCCCGGGAAGATCAGATAGTTGATGGAGGTATATACACCTTGATCGGTTGCATAACGAAGAGATTTCTCCACATTGGCCAGCGTATAGCCCCTTGGCTTGTAGTATGCGTTATAATGATCATCCAATGCACTGATCGTACTGACCCTCATCAGATCAAGACCCGCATCCACGATACCACGGATAAAATCAGTTAATCCCGCATTGGTATTAATATTGATGTATCCCATATCAGTCTGTGCCCGAACTTCTCTCATGGCTTCTATAATGATCTTCGCCTGCGTGGAGGGTTCTCCCTCACAACCTTGGCCAAAGCTGATGATCGACTCCGGTGTCTTCAGATGCTCCAGCATGACCTGCACCAACTCATCCACTCTCGGACGGAAGTTCATACGGGTCTGTGGCGAGACAAAGCCGCTGTCATCCGGCTGTTCCGAAATACAACCGAAGCAACCGGCATTGCAAGAGTACGATACAGGAACAGCGCCTTCCCAGCGATTCAGGAAGGTATTGGATGCCGTCAGGCATTCATATCCTAATGCACAGTTAGACAGATGCTCATAGAGCCGATTCTCCGGATATTTCTCCTTCAGCGTCTTAACCCCAAGCTCAAGATCGTTCAGATCGCAGTTCACCGGGTTCCACTTCTCCGGGTCATCGGATAAACGCGCTGTTGTATAGAAAGCGCCATCCTTCCATACCACCGCCGAGTAACCAAATAGCGGCAGCTTATATTCCTTGTCCGACTTCACGTATCCTGGCAAGCACAACCGGGTATAGCCTTGCGGCAACAGCGCTCCGACAGCAGTGTACCCGTCCTCAAGCGGCATCATATCACCAGTCTCTGGATCCATTCCGATCGCTCGGGTGCTCGGTAGTCCGACCAATGTAGCCCCCTCTGGCAAAGGGATTAATTCATCATCCAATATCTCAACGATCATATCTCCGCTGCGGGCAAGCCCAAACAGATCAGAATGATCATAAACATTCCCTTGCTCATCTGCATAAACCAAATACATGTTGATCTCCTATTCTCCGGTTGATTCAGGATTTAGCTCTGAGGGGCCGTCGCAGCCGATGCGCGCGATGGGCGTCTAGCTGTCTGGCTCTGAGTCCCGGTTCCGCTCCCGTTATTGGCATTCACATCAAATGATGCCAAGAACTCCGCGTTATTCTTGCTGTCACGCATTTTTTTGAGGAATCCTTCCACAAAGTCAGCAGAGTCGTTCATATTTTTACGGATCGCCCAAATGGTATCCAATTCATCCTTGTTCAGCAGCACCTCTTCACGCCGGGTGCCAGAGCGGCGAATGTCGATCGCCGGAAAAATACGGCGTTCCGCAAAGCGGCGGTCCAGATGCAGCTCCATGTTGCCTGTCCCTTTAAATTCCTCATAAATAATGTCATCCATCCGCGATCCGGTTTCAACCAAGGCTGTAGCCAGAATCGTCAAACTTCCGCCTTCCTCCACGTTACGCGCCGAACCGAAGAAACGTTTCGGACGATGGAATGCCGCAGGATCAATACCGCCGCTCAGCGTTCTGCCGGACGGAGGAATGACCAGGTTGTACGCACGGGCAAGACGGGTGATGCTGTCCAGCAATATAACAACGTCCTTCTTATGCTCCACCAACCGCAAGGCACGGGACAATACCAGTTCCGCCACTTTAATATGGTTCTCCGGAAGCTCGTCAAAAGTAGAAGCAACCACCTCGCCCTTAACGGAACGCTGCATATCCGTCACTTCTTCAGGCCGTTCATCGATGAGTAAAACAAACAGTTCAATCTCTGGATTGTTGGTTGAGATGCTGTTGGCGATTTCTTTTAAGAGGAGCGTTTTCCCTGCTTTTGGCGGTGCTACGATTAAACCGCGTTGTCCTAAACCTACAGGTGCAAGCAGATCCATAATTCGGGTTGACAACTGATTAGGGGATGTTTCAAGAACAAGCTTTTCTTGCGGATATAGAGGAGTCAAGGCTGGGAAGTGCAATCGTTCCGCTGCGACGGCAGGATTCTCACCATTCACGGCGTTGACCTGCAGCAGCCCGAAGTAACGTTCGTTCTCTTTAGGTGTCCGGCATTTGCCCGAAACCAAATCTCCGGTCCTTAAATCAAATTTACGAATCTGGGAGGCCGAAATGTAGATGTCCTCCGTGCTCGGTAAATAGTTGATCGGTCTAAGAAAACCGTAACCTTCTGGCAAAATCTCAAGTACGCCCTCCATGAACATCAAGCCGCTCTGTTCGGCCTGCGCCCGGAGAATGGCAAATATCAATTCTTTTTTCTTCAACTGGCCATAATAAGGGATCTGATACTTTTTGGCCAGCTTATACAGATCCGTCAGCTTCATGCCTTCCAAATCGGCTATTTGTAAATCCATTCAATAACCACCTATTCAATTATTTGTTTCTGTCACAGCAAGTCCTGCTGCATGTAGTCTATTATTCTATGAGAGCTTTACTAGGAGCATTACCCAAATCAGAGGGAGATATGCAGTTTTACCCACACATTTCCCTCGTTTTGGTAAAAAAATCATTCTTCCTCAGTCTCACGCCATACGTCGGCACCCAGCATACGCAGATTGGATACCAGATGGTCATAGCCGCGGTCAATGAATTCTACGCCACTTACCTCCGTTACCCCTTCGGGTACGGTTAGTCCAGCAATGACAAGAGCCGCGCCTGCGCGCAGGTCGGTCGCTTTGACTTTGGCTGCGTTCAGCGGACCGCCTTCTATAATAGCAGAGCGTCCCTCCACGCGGATCTTGGCGCCCATGCGAACTAACTCCGGAACATGTTTAAATCGGTTGCTATATACAAAATCACTAAGGACACTGACGCCTTCCGCTTGCGTAAGCAGGCTGGTCATCGGTGATTGCAAATCCGTTGCAAATCCAGGATATATAAGCGCCTTAACGTCCACATGCTGGTATCGATCCTTACCGATCACGCGAATGCTTTCGTCCAGCTCCTCAATACCAACACCCATCTCGATCAGCTTGGCCGTAAGGGCTTCAAGATGTTTCGGGATGACATTGTCAATCAGAACATCGCCGCGTGTAGCTGCGGCAGCAATCATATATGTACCGGCCTGAATCCGGTCTGGAATAATGGAATGTCGGCAGCCATGCATCTCAGTTACGCCTTCAATCCGTATCGTTTCCGTTCCGGCGCCCTTAATGACAGCTCCCATGGAATTCAAAAGTGTTGCAACATCTATAATTTCAGGCTCTTTCGCCGCATTTTCAATAATTGTGGAGCCTTTGGCCTTAGCAGCCGCCAGCATAATATTAATCGTTGCACCAACACTGCTCACATCCAGATAGATCTTCGCGCCCCGCAGCTCTTTGGCATGCAGATGAATCGAACCGTGTTCATTGGTGACGGTTGCGCCAAGCGCTTCAAAACCCTTGATGTGCTGATCGATGGGACGAGGTTCAAAATTACAGCCGCCCGGCAGGCCGATCACGGCTTCTTTAAATCTTCCAAGCATGGCGCCCATCATATAGTAGGACGCGCGCAGTTTCTTAACGGGTCCGTTAGGCATCGGAATAGATTTGATATCAGAAGGGTCAATTCTCATCTGATTGCCTTCCCATGAAACTTGCCCGCCCAATTCTTCCAAAATCTCAGCATATACAGCCACATCGCTGAGAAGCGGCAAATTATCAAGTACGACTTCCGATTCCGCCAGGATTGCGGCGGGAATTAACGCAATAGCACTGTTTTTGGCACCACTGATTGTTACAGTACCTCGCAGTGGGCGTCCACCGCTGATCATCAATTTTTCCATAAGCTTTCGGGTCCCCCTACATCACTTCGCAGCCGGAAATGGTTCTGATGGCCGTCATACAAGAAAAACGTCTTATCGACGTTCCTAAAGGATGACAGACCGCATTTTGCGTTCTTTTTTGTTCTCGATTATCCGGTTGTGAAGCTCACAACCCGCTTGTACTTTTGATACTTAATAAATGAAATGGAAAAACACCGGCTATGCGGTGTGCTTTCCATTTCATTGTATACTACAGCATAAGACAGCCTAAATATCTTAGGTGATTCCAATCATCATGTTGTGGCCACTAGGACTACAAGCGACTTTATTAGGCTTGATTGTTGGAACCAAACTCACGGATTTTGCCAACCACAGTTTCCTTGATTGCCTCACGGCCTGGTTTCAGGAATGTGCGTGGATCGTAAGCTTCTGGTTTAGCAGCAAGCACTTCACGAACAACTTTAGAGAACGAAATTTGGTTCTCGGTGTTCACGTTGATTTTGGAAGTACCCAAGGAGATAGCTTTCTTGATGTCATGCGTCGGGATGCCTGTACCACCATGAAGCACCAACGGAAGTTTCACAGCATTGCGAATCTCTTCCATCTCTTTGAAACCAAGGTTTGGTTCGCCTTTGTAAGGACCATGAACAGAACCAAGCGCAGGTGCCAAAGTGTCGATGCCCGTTTCGTTCACGATGCGAACGCAATCGTCAAGCTTCGCGTACATTACATCACCGATGACGTCATCTTCTTGTCCGCCGACCATGCCGACTTCAGCTTCAACGGAAACGCCTTTGGCATGAGCATACTCAACGACTTGTTTCGTTGTTGCAATATTCGTCTCAATCGGGCTGTGGGAATCATCGATCATAACCGAAGTGAATCCTGCATCGATTGCTTCTTTACATTTCTCAACACTTGAACCGTGGTCAAGGTGAATGGCAACAGGAACTGTCACTTTCAGGTCCTCCATCAAACCTTTTACCATGTGTACGACGGTGCTGAATCCACCCATATAACGAGCTGCGCCTTCGGAAACACCAAGAATTACTGGTGATTTCTCTTGCTCAGCCGCTTCAAGAATCGCATATGTCCACTCCAGGTTATTGATGTTGTATTGACCAACAGCATATTTACCTTCAAGTGCTTTGTTCAGCATGTCTGTCATTGATACTAATGGCATGGTTTCATCCTCCTATAGATGCTTAGTTTGTCTATGGTTTTTAGCCGATATAACACACGGACTTATTATACCACATCGCGTCATAAATACTAAACAAGCATTTCCTAAAATGCTGCGAAGGACCTCACATTCTGGCAAAAAAAAGAATTCCGCCCTTTGAGCAGAATTCATCATTCAACCGATATTATTGGCGGTCCCTTTCAGCTGCATATTGACGGCTTGCCGCATCTCATCAATATCAAAGGGTTTGGTAAAATGCATCAACGCACCAAGATCGGTTGCTTCCTTGATCATGTCAAGCTCTCCATAGGCAGTCATCATGATCACCTTAATGTCCGGATTCATCTGTTTAATATGCTTCAAAATCTCAAGCCCGTCCATTCCAGGAATTTTCATATCCAGCAGCACCAAATCCGGGGCATGCATCTTCACAATTTCAAGTGCAACCTTGCCATTCGCCGCTTGAAACGTCTCATATCCTTCACTGCTGAACACTTCTACAAGCAAGATGCGGATACCATTCTGGTCATCCACAATCAGCACTTTGTGTTTGCTTTCTTTGCTCATCCCTTCAACCTCCCCGATACTTAAATCGTACAATGAGTATATGCAAACTCGAAAGTTCCTAACTTTCCCATAAACCGACCATTATTTGTATTCGCTTGTAGATGTCGAATTCCTTCCTGTCCTAAAAAAAGTAAGAAAAAAAGATGTATGAGCTCTGGACATCCGATCTGAACGTCAGCTTACCCTGTCCACAGTTATGACAACGGCTTTATACGCAAAAAAGAGCCTCTGCAAAAGAGGCTCTTCCCATTATGCCTGATGCTGGATCGAGGCTTTTACAAATTCACGGAACAGCGGCTGCGGACGGTTCGGACGGGACGTGAATTCCGGATGGAATTGCACAGCAAGGAACCAAGGGTGTCCTGGCAGCTCTACAATTTCTACCAGACGTCCATCCGGAGAAGTACCGGATATACGCAGGCCTGCTTTTTCAATATCTTCGCGGTATTGATTGTTGAACTCATACCGGTGGCGATGTCTTTCATAAACCAGCTCGTCCTGGTAGCAGGACTCTGCAAGCGATCCTGGAACCAGCTTACATGGATACAGACCCAGGCGCATCGTTCCGCCAAGATCCTCAATATCCTTCTGCTCCGGCAGCAGGTCGATGACTGGATATTCGGTAGCCGGATCAATTTCCGAGCTGTTCGCGCCGTTCAGGCCGACAATCGAACGGGCATATTCAATAACGGACACTTGCATCCCAAGACAAATGCCGAAGAATGGAATATTGCGTTCGCGAGCATAACGAATCGCGCTGATCTTGCCTTCGATACCCCGATCTCCAAATCCACCCGGTACAAGAATACCGCCAATGCCACTCAACGCCTCTTCCACGTTGTCTGCCGTAATTTCTTCGGCATTCACCCAGCGGATCTTCACGTCGGCATTAGCATCAAAGCCTGCATGAGACAGGGATTCAACAACACTGAGGTAGGCATCGTGCAGTGCGACATACTTACCGACAATCGCAATCTCAACGGTCTTCTCCAGCTTGGATACACGCTCCACCAGATCCTCCCACTCGCTCATATCCGGCGCAGGGGTGGTCAATTTCAAATGATTGACAACAATTTCATCAAGGCCTTCTTCACGCAGATTCAGCGGTACCTCATACAGCGAGGAGGCATCGCGACATTCTACAACCGCGTTAGGGTCGATGTCGCAGAAGAGCGCGATTTTTGCTTTCATCTCGGTTGAAAGCTCATGCTCCGTACGGCACACGATAACATTCGGCTGAATGCCGATACTGCGGAGTTCTTTTACACTGTGCTGGGTCGGCTTCGTTTTCACTTCACCGGCTGCCTTAATATATGGAATGAGGGTTACATGAATATACATCACGTTCTCACGGCCAACGTCACTCTTAATCTGACGAATAGCCTCAAGGAAAGGAAGGCTTTCGATATCGCCAACCGTACCGCCGATTTCGGTAATAACCACATCCGAACCCGCTTCACGGCCTGCACGGAACACGCGCTCCTTGATTTCGTTCGTAATATGAGGGATTACCTGCACGGTACCGCCCAAATATTCTCCCCGACGTTCCTTGCTGATAACAGAAGAGTATACTTTCCCTGTTGTCACATTGCTGTTCTTCGACAGGTTAATATCGATGAAGCGCTCATAGTGTCCCAGGTCCAGGTCGGTTTCCGCACCGTCGTCCGTAACGAATACTTCGCCATGCTGGTAAGGACTCATGGTGCCCGGATCTATATTAATGTACGGATCGAATTTCTGAATCGTTACCTTGAGCCCTCTGTTCTTAAGCAATCTACCGAGCGAAGCGGCGGTAATTCCCTTACCAAGAGATGACACGACCCCGCCTGTTACAAAAATATACTTTGTCACTGTTAAAAACCCTCCTATATAATCTCCATAACTTCAGGCGACATATGATGTTTATCCTAACCCGTTTTCCCCTGATTCATCAGAGGGACCAACAAAAAGCATCGCTCGCTTCCAAAAATGGTGAGCGAGCTGACCTCCGACCTATTACAAACCGCATATATTGACGCTTAAATGATCCTCATATCGAGCCGCTTAACCCGGCATACGTTATGAGGCTTCAAGACGAGCGGTTCCCATACCTCATCTTAAACAACTTGGAATATTCACTGCAAGAAACCATGAAAGTCCAGTCCACACAAGAAGGATGCTTCCACAGCCCGAAGAAAAAATGTCCATCGACAAACTTCCAGAAGACAGACTGCTTTTGATAAGGTAGTTTCTCTAGCGTTATTAGGTTCAGAAGCTAGCGTCGTTTCCACTTTCTGAGCCTTAAAAACAAAAAAAGTGACCCCGAATAAATAACGGGGCACTTTTATATTAAACATATTTAATCCACAATCATAAGCCCAAGCAATAGTTTACTCTGTGCCTTGTCTGCTTGTCAAGAGAAGAAGCAACCTCAAAATTGCCCAATTGGCTGACACTGTAAAACACAGTCATTATCAGCGCAGACAAGTCCTAAAGACCCTGCTGTATGACGGATTAATCCTTATCGTCTTCCTCAAAGGCTTCCTCTTCCAGATCATCTTCCTCTTCGGATTCCGAATCCTCGTCATCCAATTCGTCATCATCCAGAACAACCTCTTCGTCTACATCGTCCTCGGCATCGTCATCATCCGGGAAGAGATCGTCGTGATCATCATCTTCGTCATCGATGCTGTCGAAATCCTCCTCGGCATCGTCACCGCTGTAAGTCTCCTCTTCATCGGTGAAGTCATCGTCATCATCATCTTCATCATTGATGATCCGCGGACGCTTGGCGTTCGCAATCGGATCTTCGGACTTCTCCAGCGGATACCAGCGCTTTAGTCCCCACAGATTCGTTCCTACACAAGCGAAACGTCCGTCTATATTGATCTCGGTATATAACTGGGCAATCGTTTCGTTAATTTCCTTTTCCGTAAAGCCACGAAGCTTGGCCACCTCATTCATAAGGTCACGGTAATAATACGGCGTATTCGCCGCCTTCAGAACCATAAAAGCCAGGTCAACCATTGGGATTTCCTGAATCTTCTCCGGATCGATCTTTAAATTGAGCGGATTACTCACTAACGCACACTTCCTCTCACACAATCTTCACGTTATACCCTCAACATATCCATTATCAAAACTAAGTAAAACCTATTTGGAAATAAAAATCAAGTTTTTATGCACCATTACCCATCAGATACCAAAAAGGAAAAAGACGGAGACAATTGTCCCCGTCTTCTGACTGTACCCGCCCCAAGGATCGACTCCTTACGGGATTAGATAAGAGAACCTTGATGTTCTCCTCATGTATCTTATGTTAGCCCTGCTGCTTTGACACGGTAAACAGGGCCTATTTCCCGGAAAAAGGGCAACATCCCATTCGGGCACTCTCCCCGGTTCATACAATACTGAAGCAACGGTTCATCGAGAAGGGAGATTGCCACATATGGATTACACCCGGATCATGCAATCACTACTTACAGAGACGAACCCTATGCGGAACGTCCGGGAAATGAACCGGCGGCTCCTTACGTTTCATGACCCTCAGCTGTACCAAGAATGTATCCGAGAATGGAATCGACTTGTCGGGAAAAGGCGTTTTCCGAGTTCAGTCAGCTGTTCGCCGGTTACCCAAACCATCATCGCTCCAGCTCCCCAAACCGCGAAGTTTGAAGCGGAGTTTCAGAATGAACTGATGGTTGAAGAGGATGACCGGGTTCATATCCAAGCCACACAAGGGACAATTGGAACGCTAACCGGAATCCCATGGGGTATCAAGCAAATTAAAGCCCCTCAAGCCTGGTCTATCTCGACAGGACACCGCGTGAAGATTGCCGTTATCGACACGGGGGTGGATTTCGCTCACCCCGATCTGAAGTATTCGCTGACTCGAGGGGTTAACCTCGTCCACCGAAACATACCGCCATATGATGACAATGGGCACGGAACACATATTTCGGGTACCATCGCTGCTGCGAACAGCACACAGGGAATGATTGGCGTTGCTCCAAGATCTGTAGTGTATCCAGTCAAAGCCTTTGATTATAACGGATCCGCCTTTGTGTCGGATATCATTCTGGCCATCGACTGGTGCGTACGAGCCGAGATCGATATCATTAATATGAGTTTCGGTATGCAGACCCGAAGCCGTACGTTGCTGGATATTGTAGGCAAGGCCAACCAAGCAGGCGTCATTATTGTTGCCTCCTCCGGCAATGACGGTAAACGCCGTACCGCGGACTATCCTGCCCGTTATCCTCAAACCATATCTGTCGGAGCTACCGACCGCAACCGGAAAATCCCTTCCTTTAGCAATCGTGGACAATTTGTCGATATTTATGCACCTGGAGATAAAATCGTGTCCGCGTGGCTGCAAGGAAAATACCACGAGATGAGTGGCACCTCCATGGCGACTTCCCACGTCAGCGGAGCG
Source organism: Paenibacillus sp. FSL F4-0100 (assembly GCF_037993005.1). Classification (NCBI taxonomy): domain Bacteria; kingdom Bacillati; phylum Bacillota; class Bacilli; order Caryophanales; family Paenibacillaceae; genus Paenibacillus; species Paenibacillus sp. FSL F4-0100. The sequence goes on along the minus strand of NZ_CP150303.1, from coordinate 126,616 downwards.
ATTGCCCTTCTGCTTGCGCAAAAGCCCGACCTGAAAAAAACGGCTACCCTTAAGGCCCTGCTGCGACGCACCTCCTCTCCCCTAAAGCTCAAAAAAGGACACAGCGCCTCCGATGGAGAGGTAAATGCCTTGAAATTTTTGCGTGAGGGCATGAAATTATAAACTGATTCTTCAACAACTATAAAAGAATGTCCGTTTATAAATTAAAAACAGCCGTCTTTCCTCGGAAAGACGGCTGTTTTCACATATTAAAGCAAAATCCATTACATCCGTTCCGGCGCTGATACGCCCATCAGGCGAAGCACGTTAGCGATGACCGTACGAACAGCTCGAAGCAAAGCCAGGCGAGCCTGCGTTTGATCCGCATCCTCCGTAATCACGCGCTCGGCTCGATAGTAGCTGTGGAACAAGGAAGCCAGCTCATATACATACCGAATGAGTCGGTGCGGAGCATAGTTCTCAGCAGCAAGCGACACTTCCTGCGGGAGCTCTCCTATTTTGCGCAAAATGTCGTACTCATGCTCGGTTGTAAGAACGCTCAGGTTCACTTCGGAAAGCGACAGGAGGTTAACGCCTTGCTCCTCCGCTTGGCGGAATACGCTGCAAATACGTGCGTGAGCATACTGCACATAGAAGACCGGATTCTCATTGGACGTAGACACCGCCAGATCCATATCGAAATCCAGGTGCGAGTCCATGCTGCGCATGGTGAAGAAATAGCGGATTGCGTCCACGCCGACTTCATCCATCAGATCTTCCATCGTGACCGCTTTACCGGTACGCTTGGACATCTTCACTTTCTCGCCATCCTGGAACAGACTGACCATCTGGGCGATCAATACAATCAGTTTGTCTGGATCATTGCCGAGTGCCTCCATAGCAGCCCTCATCCGTGGAATATAACCATGGTGATCGGCTCCCCAAATATTAAGAATCTTGTCATAGCCGCGCTCGTATTTATTACGGTGGTATGCAATATCCGGCGTCAGGTAAGTATAAGTTCCGTCATTCTTCACGAGGACGCGGTCTTTGTCGTCCCCATAGTCAGTTGTACGAAGCCAGGTTGCCCCATCCTTCTCATAAGCTTCGCCCTTCGATTTCAGCTCTTCCAGGGATTTCTCCACGAGTCCATTCTCGTACAGGGATGTCTCACTAAACCATTCGTCAAAATGAACGCGGAATCGATTCAAATCGCGTTTGATTTTATCCAGTTCCTTCTCAAGTCCGAACTGACGAAGGAATGCCGTTCTCTCGCCTGGATCCATGGACAGCAAAGATTCGCCCTTCTCAGCTACAAGCTCTTTGGCAAACCCTTTGATATCTTCGCCGTGGTATCCATCTTCCGGCATTTCGGCATCCTGGCCGAGCTCCTGCAAATAACGGGCTTCGAGGGATTTAATCAGGTTCACCACTTGGTTGCCAGCATCATTGATATAGTATTCGCGCGTAACCTCGTATCCTGCAAAATCAAGCACATTGCAGAGGGCATCGCCTACCGCTGCTCCGCGGGCATGTCCCAGGTGCAGACTTCCGGTGGGATTGGCGCTGACAAACTCCATCTGAACCTTTTGCCCCTCGCCCGTAGCAATCCGTCCGTAGTTGTCACCCTGTTCTTCTACCAATGCAACGATCGGATAGAGGTATCCCTTGTCCAAGGTAAAGTTAATGAATCCGGGTCCGGCTATTTCTGCTTTTTCAATCGAAGCTTTCGCCATGTCCAAATGTTCCAAGATAGACTCCGCAATTTGCCGCGGGTTCTTCTTGGCGATTCGTGTCAACTGCATCGCTACGTTCGTAGCCAGGTCGCCATGCGACTTATCCTTGGGAACTTCCAGCGTTATGCCCGGCAATTCCTCACGGGAAACCAGTCCTGCAGCAACGGCAGCGTCAGCCACCGCTTCTGCAACCAGCCCGTTAATGTGATCTAATGGATTCATTGTCATGATTCATGTGCCTCCTGAATAGTCAAACTAATAGAAAAGTGTCCCGATAACTCGCCCGACACATATAAATCGTACGCCCAAGCCGCTCGTCCGGACACGCCTTCAAGCGCTAGCTCCAGACGCTGCGTGTACGTAGAGAGATTAAATGAAGTGAACGGGGAGCGGTAATACCCCGGCAATCGTTGGCCTAACCGAAACGACTGCTCGGACTCCACCTCGCCGTGACGAATCAATTTCAGCTCGTCCTCCGTCAGCTTAAGCATCGCCCGGGTCTCCCCTTGATGCGGTCCAAGCGCTGGTTCTGTATAGCGAACATACAGGACATTCCCTTTAATAAACGCCTCCGCCGGAAGCTCCTGTATCGTATTCTCCCCTTCGTGAAGGCTTTGAAGACGGATGCTCACTTGTTTTCGGTCGTTCATGTACGTTCCTCTTTTCCTTACCTATTGTATTACTATATCCAGTATAGCCTTGCAATTCAAATGAGGATTTTAGCAAATGTGAAGAAAAAGCCTATCCACGTGCTTACCCGGAAGACCGACCGCATCCTCAATCCCCGTATTTCTCGGCCTATTGCTTGTGCCACTCACTATAACTTAATCCTGTGATTTCCTTGCCAAAATAAGCTGCCTGATCATGGCTCTGCACACTCCATGTTTGAATATAGGGAGTTACGGTCATTCTACGATCAGAATACCAAAATATCACATGCTGTGGGCGTAACTAGACAAGAATATGCCTGATCCGTTACGAATCAGGCATGAGCTATCATATAGGTTACAGCGGGAGCAAGGATACCTTCTCCTGCGTTTCCAGTTTGGCCACCATGTCGTTCCAGGCTTGTGGTTTCTCAGGCAGCACCGAATAGTAACGTTTCAGGAAGTTCACGATCAGCTCTGCAGGCAATTCATTGACAGTATCATCACCCGGCATGAAGCAGAAGTCGAGCCCGCTCACCGCTTCGCCATCATTATTCCAGGATGGGTGAACGTAGGCGATATCCGTGCGTTTGTAGCCAAGATGTGACAGCACCTCGCGGCGAACAAACGGATCCATCGGCTTTACCCCGCCGAATGCATAGTCCTGTACCCGATATGGATCGTAGATTTCGGCAAACATGCCGAACAACGTTTTACCGTTTGCGGCCGCCAGTTGATTCAGATCCTTCAAGCGATGCTGTGCCAGGAATCGGCCAATACCAAGCCCTTCGCGCCCGATAATGGTAAAATCGGTCATCGCTACATTCCAGTCCTCGTAATAGCGGTATTCCGTCGTACCCACCACTTCGTCCTCATGCAGGGCAACAAAGACCCGAATACCCGGATCCTCAAGCGGTTCTTTCCATAGACTGAATTCCAGCACCTCTTCCGGAGGGAACACGTCCTTCATCAGATTGTGCATTTTGCGGAACAAGGGATCGTCGATGCTTGTAATACGGATATATTCCATCAAATAAAAGCCTCCTTATATATGTAATAAAAAAATCCATCTTTATATATGAAGTCCATTCATTATCGTTCAAGCGAAACTTCTTCATCCTCTAAACGGATTCTTCCATTCCATCAGAGCCCCATAATTGCAGGATTCCTCATCCTCCAAATACTCCGCTGCCACCCCGACGGGCGTCCGGCCGCAACGCAGCAGGAAGGTAATCACCGGATCCTTGAGATCTCCTCGGACAACAGCGTCCAGATACTCCGCAGCCGACATTTCATGGGCATGCCGATGATAGCCGGGCATCCGTCCGCCGCCAAGCAGTCGGTCCAGTCCCCGATTCACCGTCACATGATACAGCGACTGAATCAGCCATTTGCCGAGTCCAAGCTTACGGAAGCGCGGCCTGACACAAATGTCGGCAATGTATAACGTATTCCCGTCCGGCTTATGGGTCCGGATATACCCGTTATCCGTGGTCTCCGCCCAGGAGTGCGCAGGCTCCCATGGATCGTAATCCACAATGAGCGAGGTAATCGACCCGGCGAGCATCCCGCCCACTTCAACGCAGAGAGCGCCCTAAGGGAATAAGGTGACGTGCTGATTCAGCTGTTCCTTGTTCCACCACTGCTCCGGCGGATATGGGGGCGGGAACGTCTCGGATTGAATGAAGATCAGCTCGTCAAAATCCGCTTCCGTGTAGCTTCGAATGACAACCGGCACCGGCCGAGCGTCGTCAAATACATAAAACTGTTGATGAAACCGGGCCATTTCCTCTGCACCGCCTTTTTCCTATTTTCCTCACGTGCTGATAAACGGGCTTATTCCCAATCCGGATACAAATCCGTGCGGCGATCGCGCCATGTCGTGACGGATCCCTTCTCGCGCACTTGATACAATAAATCCAGATCAAGATCGGCGGTAATGATCATGTCGTTGTTCAGCTCTCCCTCGGCCAGCAGGCCCTGCGGAGGAAACGGGATATCGTTCGGGGTAATGATGGCCGCCTGTCCGAAGTTGGCACGCATCAGATCCACGGTTGGCAGCGAGCCAACGGTACCGGTCAGCACCACATAGATTTGATTCTCAATGGCGCGGGCATGGCTGGTGTAACGCACGCGGTGGAATCCGTGACGGTCATCCGTACAGGACGGACAGAAAATGACGTCAGCCCCTTTAGCCTTGGCCATGCGCACAATCTCAGGGAATTCGATATCATAGCAGGTCAGCATCGCAATGGTGCCTTTTTCCGTCTCGAACACTTCGAGTTCTTCACCCGCTCCCATATTCCATCCGCTAATCTCCGAAGGCGTGATATGGATCTTGGCCTGCTCCGCAATGCGGCCGTCCGGATAGAACAGATGCGCTACATTGTACAGCTTCCTTTCCCGGCGAATGACGTGCGTCCCGCCAATGATATGCATGTTATATTGCTTCGCAAAGCCTTGAAACAGCTCGCGGTAACGGTCTGTGAAATCCGGAAGATCATTGATCGTCAATGCCTTGCCCTGATCATCCCCGATGGACATCAGTTGGGTTGTGAAAAATTCCGGAAACAGCACAAAATCGACTTCAAATTCCTCCGCCGTCCGGATATAATGCTCCGACTGACGGGCAAAATCGTCAAAAGATTGAATGGTGTGCAGATGATATTGCACGGCAGAAACGCGGAATTTCATGCTTCTCCTCCTTAGGCATGGTTAGATGCTTTCATTATATCGGATTCCGGGCTTCGAGAACATGGGGACATGAAGTTATCATCCCTGGGAAACCATAATCTTGTGAAGCGTGCTTACAACACACTCAAAACGGCTATCATCAAACCCACCTGCGACAAAGAAAGTTCAATTTATGAAAAAATACATGTCATTCATACCCACGCTTAACAATTCTCCTGTATACTGTCGTATGTAAGCCTCTTGTCTACACTATGAATCTCGGCCCTTACAAGCATATATCGCAGCCTATTTATCTTTGGGCTGACTGCTTACAAAATTATAATGTGAGGTGTTCTGTTCACAATGATTACTCGTTCGATGGATTGGCTTCAGCAACATGACCACCTTATCTTCCGCTGGTTAAACCGCAAGATCAGCAACAAAACGGTGGATTCGATGCTCGCGCTGGTCACCCATATGGGGGGTGCTATCTTTACCATTGTGCTGACACTTTCGATAGCGTTTTTTGCACCTGAGCCATGGAATACGATGGGGTGGCAGAGTTTTATTGCACTTTCCCTCAGCTTCCTGATTACGGCCCTCATCAAAAGGAAGATGCGGCGCATCCGGCCCTATCTGGCACTTGAAAAGGTACGGTTCGAAAAAAAACCGATGAAGGACCATTCGTTTCCTTCCGGACACTCGACGGCCATCTTTTCCATTATCACGCCGTTTCTGTTTATAACGCCCTGGCTGTCATTGCTCTTGATCCTACTGGCCCTTACGGTCAGCCTGTCACGCATTTATCTTGGCTTTCACTATCCTTCGGATTGTTTGGCAGGCTGTTTCGTCGGAACCACCTCGGCACTGCTTATCGTGCTCAGTTAAAAAACAGGTATCCCCACATGGCTTTACGGCTTTGGATGGGATGCCTGTTTTTTTGTTCCTCCCCGCACTTGTAAATTTTCCGAAAAAAGATTGAACCATTCGGGCTGGTAAATCGTACTAACTAAGTACATTCATAATAAGGAGGTATTTATTCATTGAAGAAAAGACTATCACGGATGCTCGTAACCCTTCTCGCAGTCACACTGGTTCTTCCTGCTGGGGTAATGGCAGCAGATAACAGCCAAGTTGCCGCGGGAGGAGGCCTTCAGAAAACCGCCGCAGAGAAAGCCAAGCTGCTCACCGAGACTTATGGTACGACAAGCGTTCAATATGCCCTTATCGACAACGGAGTGATTACCGTGTCCGGTCAAGCGGGCGTCAATGATATCGAAGGAAAGAAACCGCTGACCAAGGATACGATGTATGGCATCGGCTCCACGAGTAAAGTGTTCACCGCCGCTGCGGTCATGAAATTGGTGGATGAGGGGAAAATCAACCTGGATACGCCTCTGGTTCAGTACATACCCGAATTCACGATGAAAGACGAACGCTACAAAAAAATTACGCCGCGCATGCTGATCAACCATTCCTCCGGACTGCAGGGTTCCAGCCTGAACAATGCATTTTTGTTCGAAGATAATGACCCTCATGCACATGACACGCTGCTCAAGCAGCTGTCCACCCAAAATCTGAAAGCAGACCCGGGTGCGTTCTCCGTTTATTGTAATGATGGATTCACGCTGGCCGAGATACTGGTAGAGAAAGTGAGCGGCAAGGAGTTTACCGCATTCATTCATCAATATTTTACCGAGCCGTTAGATTTGGACCACACGAAGACATCCCAAGATACGTTGGAGTTAAGCCAAATGGCAGGTCTGTATTATCCTACTCACCAAGGGCAACTTCCTAACGAGACGGTCAATGTGATCGGAACCGGCGGCATCTATTCTACGGCTGAAGACTTGGTGCAGTTCGCGCAGATCTTCACCGGGGAAGCCGAAGGCATTCTTTCCGACAAATCCGTCAAAGCCATGGAGCAGGAAGAATATAAAAAGGGTCTGTGGCCCGAAGATGCTGATAACTCGTTCGATTACGGGCTTGGCTGGGACAGTGTGAGACTATTCCCGTTCAATCAATATGACATGAAAGCCGTAACCAAAGGTGGTGACACCATCCTGTATCACGCTTCGCTCGTCGTTCTTCCGGAGCAGAATATGGCTGCCGCTGTATTATCTTCCGGTGGTTCCAGCTCAACCAACCAATTGTTGGCTAATGAGATTTTGCTGCATGCTCTTAAGGAGAAAGGCACGATCAAGGAACTCAAGCCGGAAAAATCCTTCGGCAAACCGGTAAAGGCTGATATGCCAAGCGACATCACCAAATATGCCGGTTATTATGGCGTGACGAATCAGCAAATGAAAGTCGACCTCAAGGACGGCGAACTGTCCATTACCGTTCCCATGATTCCGGATTATCCTGCGGAGAAATATGTATACACCGCGGATGGAACATTTGTCAGCGCGGATGGCAGCACGAAGGTCAGCTTTGTCAAAGAAAAGAATGACCGCATCTACCTATGGGTAAGACAATATATTTCGATCCCTGGACTTGGACAAATGGCTTTATCGCATTATTCCGCCGAGAAACTGGAAGCAAACCCCTTGTCCAAGGAGACCGCTGCCGCTTGGGCCAAGCGCGAAGGTGAAACGTTCTATCCATTGAACGAGAAATTCACATCGCTGATGTACTTCATCACGAAACCAACGGTAGAGATTAACAGCAAGAGCGGTCTGGAAGGCTATATGATCGACAAAAAGATCATCGACTCGGACACCGCGGTAAGCCAGCATCAGATTCCGGCTATGGGTGGCCGGGATACGTCCGAATTCCGCTTCTATAAGGAAAAAGGCGTAGAGTATCTCGAAGGGGCAGGAGCCCTGTTTGTGAGTGGTAAGGACGTTAAGCCGCTTTATAAAGGAAAAAAATCAACCGTCACCCTGCAAGCCGATGGCTATGCCAAATGGTACACCGTCCCTAAACAAGCTGCAGGCAAAACCATGACCGTCACCCTGCCAGCACAAGGCGCATTCGCCGTGTATGACGAAAAAGGTGCCGTTGTGAACTACAGCATCGTCAGCGGCAGTAATGAAGTGAAGCTCCCAGCCAATGGAGCTGTCGTATTTGCCGGTGCCCCAAGCTCCGCATTCGGTATCACCCTGAAATAACACGAAAGCAAGCAACCCGATTAGCCGCTAGGCTTAAGTAGGGTTGCTTGCTTTTTTTACTGCCAAGGGACGTTGTGAGGCGCGGCAGCCTGTCCGCTATCATTCAGTAAAGACCGCGAGATTCTCAAGCGTAGAATTCAAGCCCTCTTCGTGATCTTCCTGACGTATGCCCTCAGGAACGTCCTCGCAAACAATCGTCACATCCGTGCCTTCCGCAAGTGCTGTCAACGTCCATGTCATGGTCATCAGGCCCCCGTAAGCGGGGTCTTCCGACTCGAATTCAAAACACTGCACGATTTTCTTGTTTGGCACCAACGCCAGGAATCTACCTTGGACGATATCCGTACCTTCCGATGATTTACCGAGGTTGACTTGGTCTGTTCCATTATAGGTGAGTACCATTCGATAAGTCCCGCCTTCACAGGCATCAAAGGTGTCGATCTGACCTGACATCCCCTCTGGCGGAAGCCACGATACCCAAGCCTTGGGGTCAGTAAATGCCTGATATATGGTTTGTGGCGATGCCTTAATCATTCTCGAAGCAGAGTCAATTCTCTTCTTAATGGACGAATCCCCCATTTATGTTAACCTCCTTATTGGCGTCATAATACCCTTCAAAAAGATTTCATCCAAATCCGGGTCAAGCTTCCTCTTAAGTTTATAACATATGACCACCCATAATTTCTTCTCAATTGCTCAGTTGAAAAAGCAAGCCGACCCCGATAGCCGTAGGCTTAGGTAGGGAAGGCTTGCTTTTTCTTCATCAGCCGAGGGGCGAATAGCCTCGGCTGCTCATGCACGCAATGCAGGCCCTCGAGCGACCCGCCAGGGAAGCCGCCGAGAGGGCCGCGACCACGCGAAAAAGCAAGCCGACCCCGATAGCCGTAGGCTTAGATAGGGAAGGCTTGCTTTTTCTTCATCAGCCGAGGGGCGAATAGCCTCGGCTGCTCATCCACGCAGTGCAGGCCCTCGAGCGACCCGCCAGGGAAGCTGCCGAGGGGGCCGCGACCACGCGAAAAAGCAAGCCGACCCCGATAGCCGTAGGCTTAGATAGGGAAGGCTTGCTTTTTCTTCATCAGCCGAGGAGCGAAGCCTCGGCTGAAATATGGACGGCTATAAAGGCCACGAGGACGTCCCCGCAGGGGAGGACCGAGCGGTGGCCGGGCACAAGCACAAGCCCCACTCAGATCCTCGTACCAACTCCGAACACCAAAGTTCTGGGTGTCCAGAGGGCAGCGCCCTTGGGGCCCTCCCTGGCAGGGAGGGTTTGGGTGGGTGGACTACTTAACGAATCCCAACAACATCTCACGAATCAGCTTCGCAGCCACGATCTGGGTCTGCTCCGAAGGATCATAGATCGGCGCCACTTCCACGAGATCGCAGCCGACCACGTTCACGTCGGAGCCCGCAATGAGGTGCACGGCTTCCAGCAGCTCCTTCGATGTGATGCCGCCTGCTTCTGCAGTACCGGTGCCCGGTGCGGCAGATGGGTCAAGCACATCGATGTCGATGGTCACGTAGACCGGACGGTTGCCCATGGAAGGCAAGGCTTCTTTAAGAGGCGCCGCCACTTCAAACGGATAAAAATTAATGTTCTCGCGTCCATACTGGAACTCCTCGCGGGAGCCGGAACGGATGCCGAACTGATAAATATTCTTGCCGCCCATAATGCCCGCTGCCTTGCGGACCGGTGTGGAGTGGGACAACGGCTCTCCCTCATAATGCTCGCGCAGGTCAGCATGGGCATCGATATGGATCAGAATAAGATCCGGATACTTCTCATACACCTTCTGAATGATCGGCCAGGATACGAGGTGCTCGCCGCCAAGTCCGATCGGGAATTTCCCGTCATCCAGCAGTTTGCCTACATAATCGCCAATCACTTCGAGACTGCGGCCCGCATTGCCGAAAGGCAGCATGAGGTCGCCTGCATCGAAATACGTCATGTCTTCAATGCTTTTGTCTAAGTATGGGCTGTACTCCTCCAAGCCTACGGAAGCCTGGCGAATACGAGCTGGGCCAAAACGGGAGCCAGGACGGTAGCTAACCGTGAAATCCATCGGCATACCGTAAATGACAGCCTTTGACCCCTCATAATCCTCGGAACTCAAAATAAACACGTTGCCGGAGTAACCTTGATCCAATTTCATCAGTTTATCGCTCCTCCTTATTTCACCAGATCTTCAACAAATTTAGGCAGCACGAATGCGGCTTTGTGCAGGCGAGGCGAATAGTATTTCGTATCCATCTCATCAATCGTGGACTCGTCCACTTCAAGCGGATCATACGTTTTGCTGCCCATGGTGAAGGTCCACAGACCGCTTGGGTAGGTTGGAATGTTCGCTCCATACACTCGGACGATCGGGAAGATTTCCTTCACGTCTTTGTTGACCTGCTGAATCAGGTCCGCTTTAAACCACGGGTTGTCCGTTTGCGCCACGAAAATACCGTCTTCCTTCAGCGCTTCGTAGATCCCTTGGTAGAATCCGCGCTCAAACAATGGAGCGGCCGGGCCCACAGGCTCGGTGGAGTCTACCATAATGACGTCGTATTCGTTTTTATTCTCTATGATGTGCATATATCCATCGTTAACCAGTACTTCGACCTTCGGATCATCCAGCTTGCCGGCGATCTCAGGCAAATACTGCTTCGAATATTCAATAACTTTTCCATCAATTTCAACGAGTACTGCTTTCTCTACGCCCGGATGCTTGATCACTTCGCGAATGACGCCACCGTCTCCTCCGCCGACAACAAGAACCTTCTTCGGATTTGGATGCGTGTTCAGCGCGGGGTGAGCGACCATCTCATGATAGACGAATTCATCCTTAATTGTAGTCATAACCATACCGTCCAGAACGAGCATGCGCCCGAATTCCTCAGTATCGATCATGTCCAGTTGTTGAAACTCCGTCTTCTCATGTACAAAAGTCTCCCGGATTTTAGCCGTGATGCCAAAAGTCGGGGTTTGCTTCTCTGTGTACCATAATTCCATCGTCGTCACTACCTTCTTTCCGCTAGAATAATGTTCAGCCGTCCAGATCCAAGCCGCAAAACTTTATTCGGGGCAGATGCCTTTAGCTTACAGTTTCACACTTTTCCTATTGTACCAAACAAATTAGATTATATTAAATCAAGCCCAAATTGCAACCAAAACTTCCGGCACAAACGAATGGAAGCAGAAACATCATCGCTTTCGATGAATATCCTGCCCTCAGCAGCCCCATACTATATAGAAAAAGAAGGCAACCAAGGGGAATTTGAGCATATCTCCATTTTTGGCAGCGCAAAAGCCTCGACTCTACAAAAAGGACTGGAAGGAGAACCACTGATGCCGGGACAAAAAAAATCACCCAAGCGCAAACGTCGTTTCGTCCGGCTTGCTACATTTCTGTTCGTACTCCTTGGCATTTCGATCATCGCCGGCGGCATTCTGCTCGCCTATTTATTTATAACGCCACTGCCCGTCGCGGAAACATCCCGCTATTCCCGTCTGCTTGACAGCCAAGGAGATTTAATCGCCACTTTCTCGACCACTGGGCATACATCCGAGCAAGTGAGCTTGAACGATATATCTCCTCATTTGATCCAGGCTACCTTGTCGGTGGAGGACCGGAAATTTTATGATCATCCAGGGTTTGATATGAAGGGCATGGCCCGAGCCGTATTGGTCAACCTGCAGCATATGGATCGCAAACAGGGCGCCAGCACATTAACCCAGCAGCTTGCACGAAACTTATACCTATCTCATGAAAAAACATGGACTCGCAAACTCAAGGAGGCCAAATTCACCGCCCAGCTTGAGATGAAATATACGAAAGATCAAATACTTGAAATGTACCTCAACGAAATTTATTACGGCCACGGGGCTTACGGTATCGAATCGGCGTCCCTGCTCTACTTCGGCAAACCGGCAAAAAAACTGACTTTGGCCGAAAGCGCGATGCTGGCCGGCATTCCAAAGGGTCCGACGTATTACTCGCCCTACAATCATATGGACAACGCGCTCAAAAGACAGCAGATTGTCCTCAATGCCATGGCGGAGACTGGATTCATTACCGAGACCGAGGCCGATAAAGCCGCCTCGGCCAAGCTCGCCCTGCTTCCTCAGGACCGTCAGGAGAATAAAGTGATTGCCTCCTATTTCCGGGATTATGTCCGGAGCCTCGTCACCAAACAGCTGAACATTACGGATCAGCAGCTCGAACAGGGCGGCCTCAACATCTATACGACCCTGGACCCGCGGGCCCAAAAGGCAGCAGAAGAGGCTGTATCCGAAGGTATGGACAACAAGAGCGAGCTGGAAACGGCGCTCGTGTCCGTCGACCCGCGTAACGGGCACATCAAAGCCATGGTTGGCGGTAAGAACTACCGGGAGAATCAGTACAACCACGCGTTGGCCAAAACAAGGCAGCCCGGGTCGTCATTTAAGCCGATTATGTACTTAACAGCCATTGCATCAAAGGAAATGACGAGCACCAGCGTGTTCAACAGCCAGCCCACTCTGTTTCATTACGATAACAACCGCAAAACGTATCAGCCCAGCAACTTCGGCGATAAATATTTAGGGGAAATTCCTATGCGGGAAGCCATCGCCGCTTCGGATAATATTTATGCCGTGAATACCATCATGAAGATAGGCCCGGATAAAGTAGCCGACATGGCGAAAAAGATGGGCATCACAAGTCCGCTTGCGCCTGTCCCCTCGCTGGCCCTGGGAACCTCACCCGTCAGCCCGCTGGAGATGGCCTCCGCTTATGCTGTTATGGCTAACAACGGCAAACGGGTATCACCTGTCGCCGTACTGAACATCACCGATGCCGCTGGCCGCAGCTTGTATACAGCGCCGGAAGAGTCGGGTGAACAAGTGGTTGAACCTGCTGCAGCTTACGTGATGACTCGCATGATGGAGGGGGTATTCGAGACAGGTGGCACGGGCAACCGCGTCTCTACCTTAATGAAACGGCCGGTTGCCGGGAAGACGGGCACCACCGACTCCGACGCTTGGCTTGTGGGCTATACACCGGAGCTGGCAACGGCGGTTTGGGTTGGATATGATAAAGGGCGGGAAATCAGTAAAGTCGACGGGCGGCGGGCAGCGCCGATTTTCGCCCAGTATACGGAGAAAGCGCTGGAGAATGTACCGCCCAAGATTTTTCCGATCCCGGATGAAGTCATCAGCGCTTATGTGGATCCCAAGACCGGGAAGCTCGCAGGCACCGACTGTCCTGGCAAAATTCTGGAGGTCTTCGTTAAGGGTACGGAGCCTACCGAATATTGTGATGAACACGGAAACGGAGAGCCTGCGAAGAAGGCGGACCCTGCAGATGCGGCCGAGAAACAGGAAGAACGTTCCTGGTGGAAAGATTTCAAACGATGGTGGGTTGAGTAACTCGGATCGCGAACCGTCACATCAAAAAAACAGCAAGCTCCTATTACGGGACTTCCCCGCAAGAGGACCTGCTGTTTTTCTCTTTTTCACGATAGGTTATGTAGATGGCTTCATTATAAAACGGTTATATATTCGATCATGGAACTACCCAGAATCACGATCACGAGCATCAGTGCAACATAAACCAGTAGGATCGCATACAACGGATCCAGGCCACCGCCAACCATTCTTCTCTTGTAGCTGGTCATGACGAATAACGGCACGGTCATCACGGTGCTGATGAACGAGAGAAGGATGATAACCTTGGATATATCACCATTCAGGAACAGGAACAGAAAACTAACCACATACAATACGAGGAATATGGGCAGCAAAGCCCCGAATCTTGCCATCACTTCTTTTAGCTTAGCAGTCGGGTTGAAGGACAGCTTGACCGCAGCGAAGGTAAAGGCGTTCAACAAGAATAAGAAAATCGCAGTCCAAATGATAGGCTTTAGGACAAGATCTGCAAATGCCCCCTCAGGCAGCCCTTGCAGTTCATGATGAAGCGCTGCATACAGCGCGAGTGGAAAAAGAACAACATAGAGCACCATGGACACGATCGCATTGAAGAACTGACCGCTCTCCGTTCCGGCAGCTGCGCCAAAGGGATGTCTGAGTCCCTTCAGAAAATAATCCCCGTAGAGCTGCCCGTACAATTTTAAGCTGGTCCAATAAGGATTAGGTTCCTCTTCTTCTTCGGCATGCTGCCGGCCTGCCGCTCGGAACGGAATATCCGGCGGGGTATACACCGGCAGAGCAGATTCGATCTGGCGTGCATGAGGTATCTCCCCTTTACTGCTGGCACTTCGTCTATTCACACTATAGACCTCCGACGTTGCTGCTTGCTCTTTCATGGCGGCAAATACGGGTGAATCCTCGATAATCAGCCTTGCCCCGCATTTCTTGCAATACTTCCCATCTCCCGTTTCATATCGACATATTGGACAAGTCATACTATGGCCTCCCCTATTATACACATCCGCAAATCGAAGGATAGGTATTAGATAATGTACACATTCGAATCGAAACGTTTGGCCCGTGCAAAGATGTTATGCAGCGCATGAGGTGTCCTGGACCCAGGTATGCTTCTTATGCGAATTTACATCTTTTTGCTAATAGTATAAGTTGGCGTGATATGAAATGGAAGGATTTTCTGAGGAGCGACGTTGCACCTAACCGTTGGTATTGGTTAATACTATAGGACTTGTCGATTCATTCTTGGACTGTGAAATGCTTGTGAACAATCAAATATCCGTTTGAATATTGTGTGTAAATCGGGTATATTATGACTAACAATCAAATCAACGTTTGAATATAAAGAATAAAGAGCACTTATTGCTCCTAATCCAAGGAGGTTGTTCCTATGAATGCCCGGACGATGAACGAAGAAGTCTCCCTTGAGCTGTGCGAAACGGAATGTCCTTCAACCGAAAGGGTTGCTTTGTTAAAAGAAACGATCTCCGATGATGATATGATCGGCATGGCAGAAATCTTCAAGGCTTTGGCCGATCCGACGCGGGTCAAGGTAGCCTATATGCTGGACCGTGGCGGCGAGCTATGTGTTTGTGATGTAGCCGAAGTACTCGGAAGTTCAACGGCAACAGCCTCCCATCATCTGCGTACGCTGAAGAACAAAGATATCGCCAAATCGCGGAAAGCCGGAAAGAATGTATACTATTCGCTCAAAGATGACCATATCCGGACACTGCTTCACATGACGCTGGAGCACCAGAAGGAGAAGATGTAGATGAGCACAGACAACCATCAACGTTCCAAATCATCTCCGGAGGCAAGCGGAGAACTTATTGAATACCGGGTACAGGGCCTCTCATGCCCTAACTGTACACGCGAAATGCAGGAAGAGATCCAGAAGCTGGATCATGGAAACAATGCCCGACTTAGTTACAACAGCGGGAAATTGACCCTCTCTCCCCATGTGAATCTAAGCCGGGTAGAGACCATTCTGAAAAGTGACGGTGCGCGCATCGTTCATGCTCCGCAGACAGCCTTATCGGCCGCCGGCGCTGAAGCACAGCCTGCCCATTCATCGCATTCTCACGGATCGGCACAAGGTCATGATCACGAACATAGCCATGGTCATGCTCATGAACACAGTCATGGCGGCGAAGGGAACATGAAATGGCTGCTGTCGATCTCCGCTGTTTTCTATCTCTTAACCTTTCTATTAGAAGGAAAAGTCCCTGAACCGATTGTGATCGCATTATATGCAGGGGCTATGATTTTGAGCGGATATACGACATTTTTGCGCGGACTGCGCAATCTGACCCGCTTCAAATTCAATATGGATACTCTGATGACCGTTGCGCTCGTGGGCGCCGTCATCATCGGGGAATGGCGGGAAGCCACGCTGGTTGCCATTCTATTTGGTCTTAACGAGCTGCTGGAAGGTTACGGCATGAATCGGGCCCGACAATCGATGGAAGCCCTGCTGGCTGCTGCACCGAAAGAAGCCGATCTATGGAAAGATGGTCAAACCCAGCGCGTACCGATCGAGAGTCTCTCTCCCGGAGACGTTGTCCGGGTAAGACCCGGGGAGAAGATTCCTTCGGATGGGGCCATAACCCAAGGAACCGGGGCGGTGAACGAAGCCGCCATTACCGGGGAATCGGTACCTGTTACGAAACGGGAGGGCGATGCTGTATTTGGCGGCAGTGTAAGTACCGATGGCGTTCTCTATATCGTCATATCGAAGGCCTATGAGGATTCCTCCCTGGCCAAGATCATGCATCTTGTACAGGAAGCACAGGACAGCAAGACGCCGACAGAGCTCTTCATCGATAAGTTTGCTAAATACTATACTCCGGCGATTATGATCATCGCGCTGGCGGTTACGCTAATTCCTCCACTGCTGCTGAATCAGCCCTGGATGACCTGGATCTATCAGGGGCTGTCCATCCTCATTGTCGGGTGCCCTTGCTCGCTCGTGCTTTCTTCTCCGATTGCACTGGTCAGCGGGATGACCCGCGCGGCACGCAACGGGATTCTGATCAAAGGCGGGGTCCATCTGGAGCAGCTTGGCCGGCTGGAAGCCATCGCTTTTGACAAGACGGGAACCTTGACCAAAGGCGAGCCTGCCGTCTATGCGGAGACGGTATATGATGAAACCAAATTTTATGCCGTTGTAGGTGCACTGGAGCAATCTTCTCTTCATCCGTTGGCTAAAGCGGTCATGAAGCATCTGGAGATCAAGAATCCGCAGTGCATGTTTAATGAACCTCAACAGATAACGGTATTGCCAGGTGAAGGCATTCGAGCTGAAATTGGTGGGAAACTGTTCTGGATCGGAAGCGAGGAAGTGTTGAAGCATGTGAACGGCCCGCAAGATCATATCAGCGCCGTAGAGGAAGACATTCGGCGTATGAAGGCCCAAGGCTATACGATCGTTGCCGCCGTAAGCGAGGATCGCGTATTAGGTCAGTTCGGCCTTGCCGACGAGATCAGACCGGAGACCGAAGCCGTTGTCCGCAAGCTCCATGAGGCCGGTATCACGGATACGGTCATGCTGACAGGCGACCACGAGCAGTCCGCACAGGCGATCGCGAAGCAATCCGGTGTATCTCGGGTATTCGCAAGCCTCCTGCCGGAACAGAAGGTTGCCAAGATTAAGGAGCTCTCTTCCCGCAAAAAAACCGGCATGGTTGGTGATGGTATTAACGATGCCCCTGCATTGGCCGCTGCCGATCTGGGTATCGCGATGGGGAAAGGGACTGACAGTGCCATCGAAACGGCCGACGTCGTATTAATGCAGGATCACCTTGGCAAGCTGCCGGGGGCCATCCAAACCGCAAGACGGGTCAATCAGATTATTAAGTGGAATATCGGGCTCTCCTTGTCGCTGAAGGCCATTGCTTTACTGCTTACGATCCCGGGATGGCTGACCCTGTGGATCGCCATCATTTCGGACATGGGGGCAACCATTATCGTTACCTTGTTGGGTCTCACCATTCTGCTTGGCAAGGATCAGGAGCTGAAATCAGGATATTGATATCACCGGAGCTTCGCCCCTTCAGGGCAGCTCCGTTTTTTTAGTTCGCCCTTTGGCGTGCCAGCTCTAATCCTTCGCCATCGCGTATATCCTTTTTTACATGATTTTGTGATGGGGTGAAACATTTTCCATTATTTAGCCGTTTATATAGACGGGAGTGTGAAAACCAGAAGGAGGAAATGATATGAAATCCGTGCAAATCATCAAATTAGCAGGTACCGCATCCATAGCCATGTCTTTATTGCTTACGTCCTCATCGCTCACAACGATTCCTGCCCATGCGGCAGCAGCCTCCACATCACAGAGCAAGGTAACATGGAGCACGCTGGATGTGAAACATAAACCTTATATGAATAAAGGCGTTGTATTCATTCCATTGAAGGAAGTTTCCGAACAGCTGCAGCTACATTTGACTACCCCGGGAAAAAACGAGCTGTACATTAACAGCCCGACACAGTCTGTTCGCATTACCATCGGACAGTCGCGCGCAGTCAATGCCAAAGGGACCGCTCTGAAGCTCGAGGCCGCTCCGGTTGTGAAGAAAGGCGTGACTTATGTTCCAGCCAGTCTGATTACCAAGGCCTTCGGCATCCCTCTGAAGTATGACAGCAAATCCGGACTTAGAACGACCTTTGATGCTTGGTCAAAATACGCCTATGCTTCCAAGGCCAATATGCTGTTCTGGGTAAATCGCGAGAATGGGATGCTGTCCATGGGTAAAGTTGGATCCACGCCAGCCCAAGTTGGCATGATCCCCGTTGAGGAGATCGATCAAGTCAGCTTAAGCGCACATCGTATCAACAGCAATACCTATGTCGTCGACTTGTCCAATTATTACGGCGAACCTCATATTCATGAGGGAAGATATCGGGTGCTCATTCAGGACAACAAAATCCTGAAGCTATCCAAAACCAATCATTCCAATTTTGCCGGAATAAACTACAAACCGGACCAACTCAGTTACAAAGGCAATATTGCAATGATGAACGGCAGTACGCTTGCGCTGGTTCATCCGATGGGTAAAACGGTCAAATCTTATGACCTGGCCGCGCTCACGGGAGTAAAGGATAGTTTTATCGTAGAAGCAATCGAACAGGACTTCCTGCTCGTCCGACCTTACACGAAGGCGACCCTGTATATTGTTCATCCGACAGGCAAGACAGCCGAGCTTATCTATCCTGAACTTCTGGACGAGGAAACCATCAAGGTCATTGAGGAAATGCCGCCGAACGAGGTGGGCTTCATTGGTGACGGTTTAACGTATATCGGATATGCCGGTGGCAAGCTGACGTTCCAATACAATAATCCGTTTCTCGGTCAAAAAGAAAAACGGACCTACACCCTTCCATTCTAACCATATGCAATGACAAAAAGACCGGTTGGATTCGTTCACGAATCCAACCGGTCTTTCCACTTTAGCATCTAGAATAATCACTTTTATTTATGGTATCATGCCTCGGTTCGAAGGGCTTCCTTGAATTCCTCTGGTGATGCATTCCACCATTCCTCGTTACGTGAAATCAGCAGCTCACGCAGTGCTTTCTTCTCGACGTCGCCAAGGCCATCCAGAATGATCTTGCGCTTCATCGCCGCATCCATTTTATTCACATGATCGGCGAGGATCTTCCAACCGCGGCGGGCCTCCTGGTCGATCCACATTTCACAGGCGGTCATGCCTGCATAATGCTGTCCTTCGGCGGTACGGTCTACAGCCACCCACACGATCCATACCTGGCGTCCATTCGGCACTTCATCCCGGTTCATGCTGAAACGGATACCCTTCTCCACCTTACTCTTCGCATGCATGGCTCCAATATCCACTCGGGCCTCGCCATTGTCGATAATGACGGGCGACAGACTGTTCAGATCGATGGAGCCTGATCCAAACCCTTTATGCTTACTCTTACTATTAATAATATTCAAAGCAATCGGTTTCTTCGCACCCTGCTTCTGCTCTTCATTCTCCACTGCTGCCGACCTCCTATATCAGAGCCGATTCTTACGTATCAGCTGCTAAATTGATAACCTTTGTCCCAATAATTTTATTTTAACTAATAATCCCCCAAAAGCAAACATATACATGCACTAGATGCTTGTCAACGGGAGGTTGTTCGATATGGTCCCACCACGTGCTAAAGTCTTTCTATCATCCCTGCTTGCCATAGGTTTGCTTGCAGGATCGATGCCGATATTTCTGAATCCAGGGTCCTCAGCGTCTGCTCTTGCCCCAAATGCGGGCAAGCCCTCCGTCTCTGCTGTGGAGAAGGCCCCTCTCTCACCGCCTAAGGTGCAGCCTAATATTCCCGCTCCGGCCTTAAGCGACCGACTAGTGGAATATCATATGGATGTTCGGTACGAGCCTGAGGAGAACAAGCTTAAGGGCAAACAGACGCTCACTTGGACTCATCCAGGCAAAAAAAGCGTAAACGAGCTGTACTTTCATCTGTACCCCAATGCATTTGCTTCCAATGATACGACCTTTATGAAGGAATCGGGTGGCCGGCTTCGTTCCGATCCCATGCCAGACGACGGATTCGGCTCCATGACGATTACCAGCGTGAAAACAACCGAAGGTCTGGCCCTGACCCATCGCCTTCAATTTGTCCAACCTGACGACGGTAACATCAAGGATCACAGCCTTGTCAAGCTCCGATTGCCTAAACCCATCAAGAGTGGCGAGAGTGTCACCATTCACTTGGAGTTTGAGGTCGAGCTCCCCAAAATATTTGCTCGCATGGGTACCACCGAGAATTTTATTATGGCGGGGCAATGGTTTCCTAAAATTTCGGTCTATGAACCGGCTGGTCTTCGCGGAAGAACAGAGGAAGGCTGGAATCTTCATCAATACCATGGCAACTCCGAATTCTATTCTAACTTCGGCATTTACAGCGTTCGCATCAGAGTACCCGAAAATTACATTGTTGCTGCGACTGGATTCCCTACCAAGCCTGCCCAAAAAATTAACGGGGAAAAAATTTATCAGTTCTATGCGGATGATGTGCATGATTTTGCCTGGTCGGCATCGCCGAACTTTGTCACGGCAGAAGAAGCATTCTCCGCACCAGGCGTACCGGGCGTCCGCATCAAGCTGTATCTCGACCCAGCCCATAAAGACTTAAAGGAGCGTTACTTTGATGCCGCCAAGTCGGCACTCGCTTCGTTTGGAAAATGGTACGGAACCTATCCGTATTCCACGTTGTCCATCGTCGTTCCGCCAGAATCGGGCAACGGTGCAGGCGGCATGGAATACCCGACGCTGGTCACGGCCTTCGGGGCCAAAAACGATTCGCCGGGATATGAGCTGGAGCGGACCGTCATTCATGAAATTGCCCATCAATATTTTTACGGAATGATCGCAAGTAACGAATTTGAGGAAGCGTGGCTGGACGAGGCCTTTGCAACCTATGCAGAAGAACGAGTGATGGAAAAAGAATACGGGATTACCTCCAATACGGCGGCTCAGGGAGCATCCATCACTTCCCCTGCACCGCTGAAGATGGAATCCTGGAAATACAGCTCGCACGAAAACTACGCACTGAATGTTTACACGAGGGGCAAGCTGGTGCTGCAAGGCATCGAACGACAGGTCGGTCCGCGGATGATGGAGAAGATTCTTCATACGTACGCCCAGAAATACCGCTTCAAGCACCCGACCACGTCCGACTTCCAGAAAGTTGTAGAGCAAGTAAGCAAAACGTCCTGGCAGCCGTATTTTGACCAATATGTATATGGAAGCCAGATGGCGGACGTTGCCATCGACGTGATAAAAATCAAAAATAAAGGCACGGCGGAACATCCTCGGTATGAATCTACGGTCAAGATAACGAGCAAGGACGGGGATATAACCGATGTGCCAATCGTGTTCGCCTTTGAGGACGGCAAAACGGTGGAGCGAACCTGGAGCGGCAAGGACCGAAAAGTTACTTACACCCTGGAGTACAGCACTCCGCTCGCCTGGGCCATGGTTGATCCGAAATATTCCATCGTCCTAGAGAATAAACACATCAATAACTATATGAAGGCAGGAATGGATCCGAAGGTGGTTACACGCTGGAATCTCAGTATTACCAAGCTTGTGGAGACGCTGTTCGGCAGCCTGTCATGGTGAGGGGGGAGCACATGAAAAGTTACGCAGGCCAAGGGTGGATCAGTGTTAAAGACCAGCTATACGTCTCGATTCTGCTCTTCTTATACCGTTTGCTGTGGGGATACTGCCTGTACCGACTCGTAAAATCGGCAGTCGTTCCCCTTCTTATGCGATATCCGGATTCTGCCCCTAACGAGCTCAGCCGTCTTTTATTCTTCTACGAGGGCGAGATGAGCCTATCCCTGAGCAGCACGGTCCACACCTACGCATGGCTTCTGGCCGGTTTGCTCTTGATCAGGATGATCTTCACCCCGCTCATTCGGGCCGGCATCTTCTACAACCTTCACCAGGAAGCTAAGGGCGAGCGCGGTTTATTCTTCTTCATTGGGATGCGGAAACTGTGGAAACCCGTAACGCTATTCTATCTGATAGAGCTCATTCTCACCTTTGCGCCCGGTTACTGGATTCTGCCCAAAATCCTTCCGATTCTGCTGAATGGGATTCAAGAGCCTGTTCTGCTGCTTCATGCACTGCCCTATGCAGCTGGGTGGTTCTTGTACGCCTATCTGATCCGCCTGTTATTGCTCTATATGCAATTCGGGCGCACTGGGGGGTTCGGTATGATCAGCTCTATTCTGGCACTCTTCCGCCGCTTGGGCACGGCAGTGCTGTTGTCCATCACCATCGGCGGATCAGCCTGTGTCATTCTGTTGCTCCTGAGCTCGGCTTCGCTCTTCTGGGCCGGGTTGATCGGCTTAATTATTCAGCAGGCCTCTTATTTCCTGAATGGACTATTCCAAATTTGGGTAATTTCCACCCAATATCATTTGTGGAGAGATTCCTCCTCACAGCATTCCTAATCGTTACAATTCGTTACCCTGAAATGGTGAATCATGCTCGCGAATAAGCTGTAATCCGAAGTGACACGTTTTTATCTCGAGCTTGATTTTACAAAGAATAAGCATTCATTTATCCTCTATATTACAAATTTCTGAGCGCCAAATTACAAAAAAACCTGTTTCCCCAAGATGGGGACAGGTTTTTTGTTTAAAAATGATCTTTCCTCGTTTGCCAAATTGTTAATACTCTGCTAAAATAACGAATATGTTAGTAACAACTTTGTCATCTTTACTGTAACTTTTTTGTTGGAACGATGTAAATTCGTTAACTATGTTGGAACGTCAGACGTCAATGAATGGGTTCATCAACATTTTAAGGAGCCGAATTCCCATAACGATATGGGAAGCGGGGGATCCGTTTTGGGTGAATTGATCTCGCAAGAGAGGGATCATAGGGGACCTTTCAACCGAACCCTTAAGCTAACCTCGCAGGCAATGGAAGGAGCTTTTTGTTTTGAAAAAGAAGTTAACGGCTGTTTCTCTCGGCCTCGCACTCGCACTCACATTAGGGACCGGAAGCGCTTTCGCCGATTCCAAATTAAATACAGCAATCAAACCAGCCATTGGTGTCTCTTATAAAACGGGTGGAACCACAACGAATGGTTTTGACTGCTCCGGATTCACCAGCTATGTTTACAAGAAGCTTGGCCTTAGCCTGCCGCGAACGTCTGCAGCTCAATACAAAGTAGGAACGGCAGTATCCAAGAGCAACCTGAAAGCTGGCGATCTCGTGTTCTTCAACACATCCGGTAGAGGTATCTCTCATGTGGGTATTTATGTTGGGAGCGGCAAATTTGCTCATTCCTCATCTTCGCGTGGTGTCATGATCAGTCCGCTAAGCCAGAGCTATTACGCCAACCGATATGTAGGCGCTAAGAGAATTATGAGTCAGAATACGTACAAATCTGTAGCTGTGAACTACAATTAATGTTGGAACTTTATTGATTTACTCTTATAAGAAGCCCTGGGTTTATGAGATTGTGCCGATCTCATCCAGCGGCTTTTTTCTTTTGTTGATTGTGTGTATACCTTTATAACGTTTAAGACAACGAAAAAGTTTCCACTTTTCAAAAAAAAATGAATGCAGATATTGAAATGACTTCGTTTGGTTATTCCATCCTCAATATCCTCTTATTCTTTATATACCCTTCTCTCTCTTCATTAAACACCGTTTTGGAAAAATATTGATTTTATCTGACGCTTCGACAGCTAATGCGATTGAAAAATAGCAAAATCCATCAAGAAATAATTGCCAATCCCGCTTACTGTCTGATAGAATGGACGCAGTAACAACTTTGTCATTAATGTAAGTGCTTTAATACATAGATTGCTATGCCTCGCGGCAGCGAAAAGGAGCTTTCCATGCTGAAGAAAACATTATCAACAGCAGCCCTTAGTATCACACTGCTATTCACTTTGGGCGTTGGCAACGTGTTTGCTGATAGTGCGCTGGATCAGGAAATCGATAAGGTGCTAGGTACACGATACAGCTACGGCGGTACGACCACGAGCGGATTTGACTGTTCCGGCTTCACCATGTATGTATATGCCAAACTCGGTTTGAAGCTCCCGCATCAATCCGGCTCTCAATTCGACATGGGGACAAGCGTGTCCCGTAAGGATCTGCGCGCTGGCGATTTGGTGTTCTTCAACACATCGGGCCAGGGCATCTCCCACGTCGGCATTTATGTCGGCGATGACAAATTTGCCCATGCCTCGACCAACCGCGGCGTGGTTATCAACCGCCTTGCAGAGGAGTACTATGATCAGCGATACGTGGGTGCAAAGCGTATCATGAGCGATGATACGTATGAAGAGTCGGCTGGTGAATCATCCTAAGCTTTAGAGGCTAATCATCCCTATACATACCGCTTGCCCGTTAAAGGAGCCCTTACCTCTCTTTGACGGGCTTTTTGATGCGACTTGGATGTTCGGAAAAGGGTTATCATTCATATATACGATAGGAGGACTTGACCAATGGATGCAACACCGATTTCATTTCACACCGTAGTCATGCGTGAAGAGCACGCAAAGGAAATATGCGCCTGGACCTATCCTCCTCCCTATAATATCTATGGCTTTCTTCCCTGGGAGCAGATGAAAGGGCTTGAGGTCGAGTTTGGCGATCCCGACATTCGCCAGAGGCAGTACATCTCGATTATGGATGAACGGGAGGCCCTGTGGGGATTTGCCCAGCTGTTTCCGATTCACGAGGTGACACGAATCGGACTTGGCATGCGGCCTGATTGGTGCGGGCGCGGAATGGGTAAACGGTTTATGGAGGCGATTGTTCGGGAAGCCAGGCGGAGGCGGCCTGTCGACGAAATCGACCTTGAGGTGTTGACCTGGAATGAGCGCGCGATCCGTACGTATCAAAAGGCAGGCTTTCATGTCACCGATACGTATGAGCGACTTACACCAACGGGAAATGCCCTTTTCCACTGTATGGTGTATGAGCCGCCGGCTAATGAGGAATAGTAATCTTTGTCTATATGAAAAAGCACAATTTTGTGTACTTTTTATGAAGCCACGCCGGATAGTTGCTTTTTTTGTCACAACTGGCTATGCTGTCTATGGATGTTGGTTTATAATGGAGACAAGTGCAAGAGTGCAGTATACATAGAAGGGACGATATGACGATGCAAAAATGGATCATGAGCGGATTGTTCTTCGTCGCATGTGCGTTGGCTATCGCGCTGATGTTTACGCTCCCAGGTAAGGAACAGGTGGCTCAGGAAGAGAAGCCGACCATGCCGGAAGTGACTCTCGATGCTGCCGCAGCGGAAGCCACAATGAAAGCAAGCTGTATTAGCTGTCACGGCGACCAACTTCAAGGCGGCGCTGGGCCGGCTTTGAATCAAGTAGGCGGACACATGGATGCGGACGCAATCTTCAACGTTGTAACCAAAGGTCGTAAGGGAATGCCTTCCTTTAAAGATCAACTTAAGCCTGAAGAAATCGCAAACATCGCGCTATACCTTGCTGAGAAAAAATAAATCAGCTTATACGCAAAACACGCTTGCACCTGGAGTTCTTCCCGGCGCAAGCGTGTTTTTACATATTCGGGACCTCTGAGGGGACTAACCGTCCCCCTCCTATTGTGCCGCCTTGCCATCCTTCGAACGACTCTTCTCATAGGTTTCGTTAAACTGCTGCGCTTCCTTAATATCCACAGCCGTAATGCCACCGTCGTCCCAAGAGGTGAGACGAAGTGTAACGACTTTATAATCTATGGTGATGTAGGGGTGATGTCCGAAAGCTTCTGAAATAGCTGCCACTTCATCAACAAAAGCAATTCCCTTCATGAAGGAGGAGAAGGTATACTTCCGTACAATCCATCTCCCTTGTTCAAATTCCCAACCCTCAAGCTTTTCCAGATGAGCCTCTACTTCTTGCTGCGTATAAAGCATCTTTTATCTTCCTCCCCGAAAAAAACCTATCTTAAAGCCGACTTACACGTAATATGGTCTTTCTGTCATCTATTCTATTCTGCCCTGTATCTGTTGATAACTGGAGTGATTACACAAGAGCCACAAAGGCCAACTCTTCTTCACCAATCAAAATATGTATTCGATGGTTCGTTTGATCATGCATGACCACGCCGCTGCCAACATTAATCACCGGCTCTGTGCCTAGCGCATAGAACAAATCCTCAGCCAGCGCTTCATGAACCTCATTTCTCTCGGCTTCACCCAGATTGCCCCAATCCTCAGCTTCCATTTCAAAGAAGACATAGCTGTCGGTAATTCGTCCGACCGCCTCGGTCAGTTCTGCCAGAATTTCGCCGTAATCTCTTCCGTGTTTAACGCCCATCTCCATCACTCCTTTCCTTGCCGTACTTAGCTTCGTTTCCCTTCCTTCCATTATACCGGAAATTACAACTAAAAAAAAAAGCCCGACCTGACGATAAATAGGATAACGCCCCACAAAAGGGGTCCGGTTCTCCATGAGAACCGTTCTGACGAATGGATTCGTTATTTTATTTCTCACGGATGAGGTGTGGTATGGAAATTTCAACAATTATAGGCTTAATAATCGGTATCGTCGCGGTACTGGTGGGCATGGTTCTGAAAGGTGCCTCCCTTCTCGCTTTGTATAATCCGGCAGCCTATCTAATCATTCTTGGCGGTACGGCAGCAACTTTATTCATCGGGTTTCCGCTAGTCGAGCTGAAAAAGATTCCGAAGCTGGTCAAGATGACCTTTGTGAAGCAGAATCTGATGGACAAAACGGAAATGATCAAGCTGTTTATGGAATGGGCTTCGATCACACGCCGTGAAGGTCTGCTGGCTCTTGAAACCAAAGTCGATGAGATCGATGACACCTTCCTGCGTAACGGGATGCGCATGATCATCGATGGCAACGATCAGGAATTCGTACGTGATGTATTAATGGAAGATATTAATGCCACCGAAGAGCGCCATCGTTCCGGTTCATTGATCTTCTCGCAGGCCGGTATGTATGCACCTTCCCTCGGGGTACTCGGAGCCGTTATCGGTTTGATCGCTGCACTATCCCACATGGAAGATATGAGCGAACTCGCTCAAGCCATCGGGGCCGCGTTTATTGCTACCCTGCTCGGTATCTTCACCGGTTATGTGCTCTGTCACCCGATTGCGAATAAACTCAAGCGTCTATCCAAACGTGAGGTTGAAATCCGCCTTATGATGGTAGAAGGCCTGCTGTCCATTCAGTCCGGTGTATCCACCATTGCAATCAATCAGAAGCTCTCCGTGTTCCTGACACCGTCCGAACGGGCTGAGCTCAGCGAGAGGGAGGCTGGTGCTAGTGAGCAAAAAGACTAGACACGAGCCGCATGAGGAGCATGCCGACGAATCCTGGCTTCTTCCTTACGCAGACCTACTGACCTTGCTTCTGGCTTTGTTCCTGGTGCTATACGCCATGAGTGCGACGGATGCACGCAAATTTCAAGAAATGAGCGAAGCCTTCAGTGTTGCTCTCACCGGCGGAACCGGTGTGCTGGATTACAGCAAAACGGAATCCAGCGATGATCCGCCCAATATTAAGGATCATAAAGCGACATCTCCTTCCGTTCCCGCAACAACACCTGACCAACGGCGTGCAGAGCTGATGCGTCAGGAACAACAGGATCTGGAGAAGCTGAAGAAGCAGCTCGATAATTATATTAAAAATAACGGTTTAACCTCGGAGCTCAGCACCAAGTTGAACCACTCCCAGCTTGTCATTACGATACGGGACAACGCCTTATTCCCTTCCGGCGAAGCCGTTGTGAAGCCGGAAGCCCGTAAACTGGCCAAGGCCATCTCGCAAATGCTTCACAAGTTCCCGGACTATGAAATCATTGTATCCGGCCATACGGATAATGTGCCAATCTCTAACAGCCGCTATCCGTCGAACTGGGATTTAAGCTCGGATCGAGCCTTGCAGTTCATGAAGATTCTGCTTGCCAACTCGGAGCTGGATCCTAAACGGTTCATGCCGATCGGTTATGGTGAATACCATCCGATTGCTGATAACAACAACGCTGCTGGGCGAGCGAAGAACCGCAGAGTCGAGGTATCCATTATACGTAAATACCAGGATAGCGCCACCTTTACAAGCGTGAATGAATAACCCAAATGGGAACGGGTCCCTACAGACTATAACACACAATAAACAACCGATGCATCTGGTCTTACAGATCCCATCGGTTGTTTTTGTTTAAGATTATAGAAGTATTTTAGCCAGCTACTCGAGCCTGTAGTTCAGCAGCTGACCAAGCTCTTCCTTCTCCTTCTCGCTAAGATCACGCCATGAACCGATGCGTTGACTGCCAAGACGGATATTCATAATCCGGATTCGCTGCAGCTTTCGGACTTCATAACCAAAAGCGCTGCACATTCTGCGGATTTGGCGATTTTTACCTTCGGTCAGAATGATTCGGAATACGCGCTCGGACATTCGAGTGACCTCACAAGGTAGCGTTATCTCACCCAAAATCTTTACGCCGCTGGACATCCCGCTAAGGAAGGATTCCGTTACCGGGCGATCCACCGTCACAATGTATTCTTTCTCATGTTTCCCCTCAGAGCGAAGGATCTTATTGACGATATCTCCATCATTCGTCAGCAAAATCAGTCCCTCAGAGTCCTTATCCAATCGTCCGATAGGAAAAATACGCTCGTTGTGGCCTACAAAGTCTACAATATTGCCCTTAATATGCGATTCGGTGGTGCTTGTAATCCCGACCGGCTTATTAAGAGCAATATATACATGCTTCTTCTTATCCTGAAGCGGCTTTCCCTGGATCCGGACATCGTCGCCTTCCTCTGCCTGGCTTCCCAGGACAGCAACCACGCCATTAATGGTGACCTTCCCGCTCTCCACCAGCTTATCTGCTTCACGACGGGAACAATATCCCGTTTCACTGATAAATTTATTAATTCTCAAGATGCCATCCCCTTATCTGTAACTACTTCTTGCTTAATTGTCAATAGCATTCGGCTGGACTACAGGCAGAACTATACTCACCTTCGTGCCCACACCTACTTCACTCTCGATTTCCATCATACCCCGGTGACCCTGAATAATACGCTGGCTTACCATCAATCCTAGCCCTGTGCCCGTCTCCTTATTCGTAATAAACGGTTCGCCAAGATGCGGCATCAGATCTTCCGGTATGCCCTGCCCTTCATCCCGAATATCGATTTGTACCCATTCGCCCTTCGGCCTTGAAAGCTCAATCCAGATACTGCCGCCATCGGGCATCGCTTCAATCGCATTCTTGAGCAAATTGATAAACACCTGCTTGAGCTGATTCTCCTCACAGTGTACGTTGGTAAGTTCATCAGTAAATTTCAATTTGAACTCGATGCCGTACAAATGAGCTTGGCTGTCGAGGAATGAAATGACATCTCCCATGATGAGTCGTACATCCCTCTCTTGGAAATGAATCGCCTGCGGCTTCGCTAATATCAGAAATTCACTGACAATGAGGTTAATTCGATCCAGCTCCGACAGCATTAGATCAATATGGTCCGGATTAACCTTGTGGGTCTGCTGCTGAAGCTGCAGAAATCCACGGAGGGTCGTAAGCGGATTCCGGATCTCATGAGCAACGCCAGCAGCCAGCTGGCCAACGGTATTGAGTTTCTCCGAACGACGCAGCAGCTCCTCGATCCGATTGCGTTCCGTCACATCCCGAGACACGCTAATCATGGAGGTGACCTCACCGTTCTCATCATGCACCAGCGAGGTGCTAATACTGACCTCGATCGTGCTTCCATCTTTGTGAAGACGGATCGTCTCCACCGGAGGAAGCCGTTCCCCAGCCCGCAGGCGACGGATGCGCTCCTTTTCTTCTTCCTCCTTGGCCGGAGGCACAAGTGCAGGCTTCCGTCCAACCACTTCGTGCGCTTTCCAACCATACAATTGCTCAAACGCTTTATTCACACTAATAACCCGTTCATAGGTATCGGTTGTATGAATGGCATCTGCTGTCTGGTTAATGACCGACTCCAGGTATTCCTTAACGGACTGATTCTCATCGACCATTTGCTTCAACTGGCTCGTATAGTTGCCCAGATTACGTGTCATCGCATTGATTCGACCCGCAAGCTGCCCCAGCTCGTCCCGGCTGCTTACCTCCAACCTTCGATCAAAGTGACCATCCGACACATCGTTTACCGTCCCCAGGATGGCCTGAATCGGCTTGGTAAAATACCCTGCAACAATATAACTGCCGAATATCACGATTTCCAATAAAACCAATGAGATGGCCACAAGACTGATCATCTGCTCCCTCATCACGGAGGAGATGGCTTCATAATCCATGACGACACTGATGACACTGGTCGGTTTATTTTCGGTTACGATGGGGATGAAGCTTTTTAGCACCTTCTTGTTATTGATAGTACTGACAAACACCACATTATCGCCGGTAGAAACGGCCCTCTGCACAGCTTCCGCATCTTGGTCCAGGCTCCCATAGTCGTAGGTGCCGAATGTAATCGGTCGATTGCGAAGCTTGCGGTGAACATCATCCGTTCCATCTTCTCTCATATATTCATTGCCAAACGTTTCAGGGTTGATGCCTGTTACTTCCAATATTCGCGGATTCGACTTCAAGGTCTCCTTCACAACCGTATCCGGACTTGTAATCTTCACAAAGTCCTTGATATTCGAATTCCTTATGTAGGGATCAATAATATAATTGCGCTTGCTATCGTAATAGTATCCCCATTTATCAATGAATTCCGGATTGGATGTGGAAAACTCAAACGGTCCTGACCAAAAATGATCGGCGCGCTGACCCTCGGTAACGGAGACGACTTTACCATACTGGAACAATTCCAGAAAAGCCGTATGCCAGTACCCCCAGTTCTTCGTTGAAAGGCCGATTTCATCTGGAGTGGAGGATCGGGCAACAACGACATCATCATTCGTCCGGACCAATAGTGATATGTGGGTGACGCCGATCTCTTTACTCAATTCCACCAATTGCTGATTGGTTATATTGTTAATATCCGGATCCAAAGCTTTTGCCGCATTGACCGCGGCTACCTTCAGCATATCACCGAATATATTATCCACATATGCAGAACTAAAGCCGGTTTGCTGGACCGTGATGGCGATCTGAGTAGCGGCCATCACCATTTTGGTTTCACTATCCTGCTGCAAATTTTCCTGGGTTGTGTAATAGTTCAGCGTAATGTTGAGCAGAAGAATAAATAATACCGATATGGACATGATCATCGATAATTTCGTCTTAATCGACAAGTGGCATCTTCACCTTTCTGCTGTCACATAGACGACTTGCGAATCTAATACCCTCATGATACCTTGATCACGAACGTTTGAAAAGACAAGCAGCTTTACGGCTATATGGTTTTTTTTCCACAATCGCATTGCTATTGAAATAGGGAATCCTTACAATATAAGAGGCCATTCCCGGTAAGAAAACAACGTATCCACAGATTGCGCACAAATACACAACTTATCTGTGGATAATGTGTATAACTTTGTGTATAACATCTCAGTTGTCCACAATTCTGTCCACAACATGTTAACAAACGAATAAATGTTCGTTGAACATTGGGTATAAATACAGGGTTTTAACCGGCTGTGAAAGGAGACTTTAGTTTGATATCAAATTCAATAGACCCACTGGCTGTGGATAACGATAATCATGAACGCTGGATGAGAGAAGCCATCGCGGAAGCACGGAAAGCCGAAGAGCTCGGCGAAGTTCCTATCGGCGCTGTCATCGTGCGGGGTGATGAGGTTATTGGCCGTGGATACAATTTGCGTGAAACGACTTATGATGGGACGGCCCATGCCGAGATGGTGGCTATCCGTGAGGCAAGCAAACATCTTGGAGCATGGCGGCTGCTCGACTGTCGATTGTACGTGACGCTGGAGCCCTGTCCCATGTGTGCGGGTGCTATCGTCCAATCCCGGGTCCCACAGCTGATCTATGGCACTCGCGATCCCAAAGCCGGCTGTGCCGGCACACTGATGAATTTGCTTCAAGAACCGCGTTTTAATCACCGTACTAACGTGATTGAGGGCGTGCTGCAGGAAGAATGCGCATCACTACTCACCCAGTTCTTCCGACGTTTGCGCGGGAAAATATAATCCTTGTATAGTAATATGTATAGATATGTATAGAAACGTAAAAACCCGGCCATGATGGCCGGGTTTTGTTGTCTACGATGAATGATATTAATAAGTGCCCATTTGGCTCATGGATTCCTCAAATTGCTCCATCGTGATGACATCAGCATCTTTTGGAATACCGATTTTGAACTCTTGTTTAGCGTTGATGTTGTTGTATTGGGTGCTACCCTTCACAGCCAACTTTACGTTCTCTTTCGTTTCTGGATCATTGAAATCAACGTTCAACACAATATCCTGATATGCAGGGAAATCCTTTTTATCGATAGCCGTGTTGATGTTGAATGTGTTGATCTTCAGATACTTCTGCATCTCTTCCAAGCCCGCTTTGAATTCGTCTTGGTTAACGTTGGATACTTCAGCTTTAGCAGAGTCGATATCTTCTTGGGTCAGACCGAGCAATTCGCGGTACTCGTCTTTAGCTGCAATGTCAACAACCTTAGGTGCAACCTTGTTTACCATAATATCCAATGCTTCATTCAGGTTATCATTGGTTACAAAGAATTGAACCACTTGTTTGGCATCCACGCCTTCTGGAAGGCCAGCATCTTTAACATTGATCTCTTTGAAGTATTTCGCTTGGTCATATTCACTCAGCAAAGCTTCAAGGATTTCGTTTACGAATTTTTGGGATTTCTCGGTATCCAGGCTTTCCGGATTAAATGTTTCACCGGATTGCTCAGCAAGCTCTTTCATATCCATAACGAGGAATTTACCAACAACGTCCTCTGGGAATGGCAGCATTGGAATGCTTGGAATCTTAACGTAGATTTTCTCTTTCGTCATCACCATATCAATGTTGAAGGACATTGCCATGTCACCCTTCAGATTGATACCCATCTTCATCTCGGTTTGCATTGGATCCGCTTGGTAGATACCGTCCAGCGTGACCTCAGCATTCTTCAACATCGTCATCGCCTGTGTTACGCTTGGATCGCCTTCAACTGCAGGTATGTTAACTTGAAGGTCTTCAATGACAAATTTACTCTTCATTTCGTAGGATGTCATCTTCATCGCGTTCGTGGCAGCATTCGTCATCGCTGCCTTAGGCTCTTCTTTTTTGGCGCAGCCGGAAAGTACAACTGTCACTGTGAGCAGCAGTGTCAGCATGATAGCTGCAAACTTCTTGTTCATTAAAATTTCTCTCCCCTCTAACAGTCAAAAAAATAACAGACCTTCTAATCATAAACCATTTAACCAAAATGAGAAACACTTTCTGGAATATTTACTGAAATTTTATTTCCTTTCTTTTTCCATCCATCTTAAATTTAAACTTCTTAACATGCGAATAAGGTGGGGCCCCAAAATATTACACTTGAACACTAATACGGAAGTTGGACGCAAAAGGTTTCAAATCGAAAAAAAGAACTTCCTGTCGAAATACAGGAAGTTCCCTCGATTCTTGCTTTCTAGCCTCTCCGTATTTGGCTCCTACAGGCTTCTAGCCCTCCGGATTGAAATGTCCATCCTGTTTACGGATCTTCGCTCTGTGCGAGCCTGACAGCGGCTCCTGGCCGCCACGGTCAGGGTCCTTGCGCTGCTTCGGCTGCTCCTGTGCTTCCGGTACCGGAATCGCCTTTGGTTTGCTCATCTGATAGCCCTCCATTTCATGGATCACAACGATGTCCTACGCCTATCCTACCTTTGATGTCCATATCATGAAGGACAGTATGGAAACTGTCTCACTCATTCATGGAACTAGTGATGCGTGATTTGCTGCAGCGTTTGGGCACACTCATGAATATGGCGCGTATAATCGCCCACCATGCCCTGAATATTCTCATTACGCTCATCCGTCGTCGCACCCTCACGCTCTACATCGACCAGATCGACCTTCACTTCCCGCGAATCCACATACGTGCATTGAAAATCAAACGAATAATCCTGGCGACCTGCTGCATCAATGTGAATGCGGATGGCGTTTGGATCCCCTTCGTCTGCTGCCACTTCTGCGCGATCCCCCGGCTTTAATATGGTGGACAGCCTTTCCTGCCAGGCATTGACCAGCGTCGACTGATCTACATTCAGTTCTGAGTTCATGTTCACACCTCCCCTTCTCTATAAATTGCGATAACAGGGGATGTTTTATACAGCAGCCTCCATAAAGCAGAAACCTACTGCAGAACAGAACAATCAATACCTTCCTCTAGTAAAAAAGACAATAAAAAAACCGATTCCTTAAAGGAAACGGCTTGCGTTTGATTATGTATGGCGGAGAGGATGGGATTCGAACCCATGTGGGCTTGCACCCTAACGGTTTTCAAGACCGCCCCGTTATGACCGCTTCGGTACCTCTCCACGTGGTAATGATTCATGCAAATGAATCACGTGCAAAAATCATTATACCACAAGACAAACTATTTTATCAACTCATTTTTTCTGTTCGATGATACTAACGTTCCCCATGTACGGGCGAAGTACTTCGGGAATAACTACGGATCCATCAGCCTGTTGATAATTCTCCAGAATCGCAGCGACGGTACGTCCTACCGCAAGCCCGGAACCATTCAAGGTGTGGACAAATTCCGGCTTGCTCTTCGGTTCCGGACGGAAGCGAATGTTGGCACGGCGAGCCTGGAAGTCCCCAATATTCGAACATGAGGAGATTTCACGGTATACGCCGCTCTCTGGAAGCCAAACTTCTAGATCGTATGTCTTCATGGATCCAAAGCCCATATCCCCGGTACAGAGAGCCATTACGCGATAAGGAAGATTCAGCAGCTGAAGCACACGCTCCGCATCCGCCGTCATCTTCTCAAGCTCATCAAAAGATGTTTCCGGGTGTACAATCTTCACCATCTCAACCTTGTTGAACTGATGCTGACGAATGAGCCCTCGTGTGTCACGCCCTGCCGCGCCGGCTTCCGAACGGAAACATGAGCTGTACGCCACGTAATATTTAGGCAGATCCTCACTATTTAAGATTTCCTCGCGATGATAGTTCGTCACAGGAACCTCAGCAGTTGGGATCAAGTAGTAGTCGGTATCGCTAATTTTGAATAAATCCTCTTCGAATTTAGGCAGTTGTCCTGTTCCGTACAAGCTGTCCCGGTTGACGATATATGGAGGCAGCATTTCCTCATAGCCGTGTTTGTCGCTGTGCAGATCCATCATAAAACTGATCAAGGCCCGCTCAAGACGAGCACCCAAACCTTTGTAGAACGTAAATCGTGAACCCGTTACCTTCGCACCTGCTTCAAAATCCAAAATACTCAGATTCTGAGCAAGCTCCCAGTGTGCCTTAGGCTCGAAATCGAAAGCTTTTGGCTCCGACCAGCGGCGGATTTCCACGTTCTCCTCCTCCGAAGCGCCAACCGGCACACTCTCATGAGGGATATTCGGAATCGCCAAAGTAAGCTCGGATATGCTGGCTTCCAGCTCACGAACTTCCTCATCCATCGCTTTAATCTGGTCTGACACTTGTCGCATTTCCAGAATCAGATCATCGGCATTCTCACGATTCTTCTTCAGCTTGGCTACTTCAGCCGACACGGTGTTGCGGCGATTCTTCAAACTTTCGCTTTCCTGCAGCAATTCCCGGCGCCGGGCGTCAAGCTTAGGAAAATCCGCAATCAGATCGAGCGATTTGCCTCGATTCTTCAGCGCTTCTTCTACACGACTGTACTCGCTGCGCAATATTTTTACGTCTAACACGGGAAACCCTCCTAAAGTAAAACATCCATCAAGTATATCGAAGCAGCTGCCCTATATGTTGATAAAAAGTCTTGGGACAAGGCTGCATTGTACGTTATTACATACGATACATCTTATTGTATTTCAGCGAAAAAGACAACTTGACTCCCACATACTGCCAAAGAGTCAAGATGTCTTCTACTGTAACTATTACGTCTGTGGTGCCGTAGACCGGGATCGAACCATCTCCACAAAATATTGATGAAGTCGGTAATCGTCCGTCAGCTCCGGATGATAGGAAGCTGCGAGCAGATGTCCTTGTCTGGCTGTGACGATCTCATCCTTATAAGTGGACAGGACCTCAACGCCCGCACCCACTTCTAGAATGAGCGGCGCACGGATGAAGACAGCCCGTACCGGTTCCTCGATTCCTTTTACAGGCAAATCGGTCTCGAAGCTTTCACGCTGACGTCCAAATGCATTCCGCGCCACCGTAATGTCCATCAGCTTCAGATGAGCCTCTTCGTCGCCTTGAATTCGCTCAGCCAGCACGATCAGTCCGGCGCATGTTCCGAATATCGGTTTACCCTGGGCTGAGAACTGACGAATCGCATCCATAAAATCATACTTGCGCATCAGCTTGCCGATGGTGGTGCTCTCGCCGCCAGGGATGATCAAGCCGTCAATGCAGTCTAGCTGCTCGACCTTCTTAATCGGCACCCCCTCGGCACCAGCAAGCGTAATGCTCCGTATATGCTCTGCAACGGCACCCTGAAGTGCCAGTACTCCGACCTTCATGTTACCCCTTCTCTCTTACCAGCCGCGATCCTGCATGCGCTCAGCTGGACTAAGCTTGGATATCTCGATGCCTTTCATCGGAGTACCCAGGTTCTTGGATACTTCAGCAATCAATTTATAATCATCATAATGCGTAGTCGCTTCAACAATCGCACGAGCGAACTTTTCAGGGCTGTCCGATTTGAAAATACCGGATCCAACAAAGACACCGTCAGCGCCTAAATGCATCATCAATGCGGCATCTGCAGGTGTTGCCACGCCGCCAGCTGCAAAGTTAACGACAGGCAGCTTGCCTGTCTCATGAATGCCCTTCAGGAGGTCATAGGAAACACCGAGGTTCTTCGCTTCCGCATACAACTCGTCCTTCGACATGTTACGAACTTTACGGATTTGACTGTTGATGAGGCGCATATGGCGAACGGCTTCCACGATATTACCTGTTCCCGGCTCGCCTTTCGTACGGAGCATGGATGCACCTTCACCAATACGACGAAGCGCTTCACCGAGGTCCTTCGCACCGCATACGAACGGTACCGTGAAATCCCATTTATCGATATGGAACACTTCATCCGCCGGTGTCAGCACTTCACTCTCGTCGAGATAATCCACGCCAAGAGATTCAAGCACTTTTGCCTCGACATAATGACCGATACGAGCTTTGGCCATAACTGGAATGGATACAACTTTCATGACTTCCTCAACGATGGTTGGGTCAGCCATCCGTGCTACTCCCCCAGCAGCGCGAATATCGGAAGGAACGCGCTCCAGCGCCATAACTGCCGTTGCACCGGCAGCTTCAGCGATCTTCGCTTGTTCCGCATTCATGACGTCCATAATGACGCCGCCTTTTTGCATTTCCGCCATACCTCTTTTTACAGTTGATGTTCCTGTTTCCATGTCCCCTAGCCTCCCGATTATATGTTGTATCTCATCGCCATTACAGCATTACCTGGCGACCTAGTCTGTACCTGTATAGGTGCATGCTTGCAATGAATCTAACTTGATATTTTACCGCATCAAAATCAAATACACAACCCATTTACTCGGAATTTATCGGCGGTTAGAAAAGATTTTTGATGGAATCAAATAAATCGGCGAAAAAGTCTCCAATCGCCCGCAGGAACAAACTGAACCAGCCTGCCTT
Organism: Paenibacillus sp. FSL F4-0100; assembly: GCF_037993005.1. Classification (NCBI taxonomy): domain Bacteria; kingdom Bacillati; phylum Bacillota; class Bacilli; order Caryophanales; family Paenibacillaceae; genus Paenibacillus; species Paenibacillus sp. FSL F4-0100. The sequence continues at coordinate 88,831 of NZ_CP150303.1, read as the reverse complement.
CTCAACTTCCTCCGCGGTGATTAGATTTACCGTTTCGGTCTGGGTGTCCTTCATACCTTCTATTTTATATGTGTAGGTCACCGTACCAACCTTCGTATCCTTAGCAACAGGAGCTGTCAAGCTGGAGGAGTCCTGCTTGGCTTCAAAGGTAATGTTCTTGCCTGTTGAGCCTTTGGGTACAACAAAAGTGACTGCTTTATCGGTTACGAGTGCAGCTTCCTTGCCTTTACCCTTCTTCACTTCGACGTTTTCAAAGCCTTGCACGGTTGCACCGGCAGCTTGAACTTCCTTCACTTCGAAGTTGTCAAAGCCGTAATCAAGGACTTTTTTGGACTCTACAAAACGGGCTCCTTCGGATTTCGTACCCATGACCACACTAATCAGCCGCATGCCATCACGCTCAGCGGTGCCCGCGAAGCAATACTTAGCCGCATTGGTATGACCTGTTTTTAAACCATCCAATCCTTCATAAGCATATTTCTTGAAGTTGGTAATATCTTTATTGGCTTCAAGCATCCAGTTGTAGTTGATGATCGGATTCGTATCCCGATCCCGGAATTTGTGGGATTGTATAGCTGTGAATCTTGCAAAATCAGGGTGATCCTCGACAATGAATTTGGCAAGCAAAGCTGTATCCATTGCCGACATAACCGTTTCCTTATCCTCTTCAGGACGATATTTTTCAGGCATATCCGCACGGCTGAGGCCTGTAGAATTGATGAAAAAAGCTGTTTTCAAGCCCATCTTTTTCGCCGTATCGTTCATCATGGCAACAAACTCTTCTTCGGAACCAGCCACATGTTCAGCCAATGCTACCGTAGCATCGTTCGCTGAACCAACAGCCATGGCTATGTAGAGCTCTTCCACTGTATGTTGGTCACCCTCAGCCAAGAATATCCGTGAGCCTACCGTTTTTGCTGCGTTTTCTTTTACAGTGACCTCGTCATCCCAAGCTAATTCGCCTTGCTTTACTTTCTCTGCAACGATGTATTCCGTCATCATCTTCGTCATGCTCGCCGGTGGTAATGCCTCATCAGCATTAACGGATAGTAGGACTTGTCCTGTTGATGGCTCTATCAATACGGCAGAGCTTACATCCAGTCCAAGCTGATCAATCGATGGCACTTTATCCGGCTTCGCATTATTTGTTGTCGCCTTCTCGGTTGTCGCTTTGTCCTCTGTGGCGTTCGTTGTATCCGCTGTTGCCAGCATACTAGGTGCCGCGAGTGAAACCGCAGGTGCAGCAGAGAAACAAAGTATATTAAACAGCATCAAGGATGCCAACGTTCTTTGAATGCGTTGTCGCTTATTCTTCTTTACAGACATGTCTATCAATGGAACTACTCCCCTCTAATTCTCAATAAGTCATTAACTCGTTCTATTCTATCATAGGGGGGGTATCAAAAAAAGACAAGCTAGATGAATTTCATCCAGCCTGTCCAGGAAATAAATGACATATATTGTTTATCCTTGTTCTTTCGAGTGAATTACAACGAATAGTTAGGTGCTTCTTTGGTAATTTGGATATCATGTGGATGGCTCTCACGAAGTCCTGCGCCAGAGATACGGATAAACTGGGTGTCCGTCCGTAGTTCCTCCAGGTTTTGCGTACCACAATAGCCCATGCCGGAGCGCAATCCACCGATCAACTGATGGATAGTATCTGCCAAAGGCCCTTTGTAAGCAACACGACCCTCGATACCTTCCGGAACCAATTTCTTGTCGTCATCTTGGAAATAACGATCTTTACTGCCTTGTTTCATGGCAGCAAGGGAACCCATACCGCGGTAAGCCTTGAAACGGCGTCCTTGATAGATCTCAGCTTCGCCTGGGCTCTCCTCCGTACCGGCAAACATGCTGCCCAGCATAACGGCATTTGCACCGGCTGCGATCGCCTTCGTAATTTCGCCTGAGTATTTGATACCGCCATCTGCGATAATTGGCACTCCATACTCCTTAGCAACCGTTGCACAGTCATAAATTGCTGTGATTTGAGGTACGCCAATCCCGGCAATGACACGGGTCGTACAGATCGATCCAGGCCCAATTCCGACTTTAACGACGGATGCACCGGCCTCGATAAGCTCTCTTGTGCCCTCGCCTGTAGCCACGTTACCAGCGATAATCGTCAAATCCGGATACACTTCGCGCAGTTTGCGAACGGAGTCAATGATATTGATGTGATGACCGTGGGCAGAGTCAACGGTAATGACGTCTACGCCAGCTTTCACAAGCGCCTCTGCTCTTTCGAAGGTATCCTTGGAGATTCCGATCGCTGCACCTACAAGCAGGCGACCCTGAGCGTCCTTAGCTGCTCTAGGGAACTGAATCGCCTTCTCAATGTCTTTAATGGTGATAAGTCCTTTAAGAACATTATCATCGTCTACCAAAGGCAGCTTCTCAATCTTATGCTTCTGTAGGATCATTTCGGCATCTTGAAGAGTCGTTCCGACCGGAGCTGTCACCAGATTCTCGCTGGTCATCACTTCACTGATTACCGTATTGTAGTCATGAACAAAACGAAGATCACGATTCGTCAAAATCCCGATCAGCTTATTGTTCTCATCTACGATCGGTACACCGGAAATCCGGAACTTACCCATGAGCTCCTCTGCATCGGATACAAGATGATTAGCATGGAGGGAAAAAGGATTCGTAATAACACCACTTTCCGAACGTTTAACCCGATCAACCTCTTCTGCCTGTTGCTCAACGGTCATATTTTTATGAATAATGCCGATTCCGCCTTCTCTAGCAATGGCAATTGCCAAAGGAGCTTCCGTTACGGTGTCCATCCCAGCACTGATGAGCGGGATGTTTAATTTCACATGCTCGCTCAATTTGGTGCTAACATCCACTTCTTTTGGAAGTACCTCGGATTTTCTAGGAACCAACAATACATCGTCAAAAGTGAAGCCTTCCTTGCTAAACTTATCTTCCCACACCTGGGTTATTCCTCCTTTTTGTCGTCTTCCTGCGGACTACAACTACTGTCAGAGCTGGACCGGACGGCATTTTCAAGTATTTTCAGAAATATATTATTGCCATCTTAGCAAAGGGCCCATAGGCTGTCAAGGATTGAAATTCGCCCTTTGCCCGAAGTTCGCAAGTATCCATCCAGCGCGTTATCCTGTCCCTTAGGAATGGACAAACGGCGGGTTTCTTCTATTAAATGGAGAATCACCCGCGTTTAAGCCTCGTCTGCCAATATGCCAATCCCTTAAGGTATTTCCTAGAGGTTCAATGAATAGCTGTCGTTTAGTATCACCCAACCTGGTACGAGATAGTCTCGATTTCATAAATACGTGCTATTGAATATAGGAAAAGACCGCTATCGATTACTCGATAACGGTCTTTATGGTTGTTCGCTTGGCGACGTCCTACTCTCCCGGGACCCTTCGGTCCAAGTACCATCGGCGCTGGAAGGCTTAACGGTCGTGTTCGGTATGGGAACGCGTGGAACCCTTCCGCCATCGCCACCAAACGGCTCAGATGCTTGATCACCTGAAAACTAGATACGAAACGAATTTGCGTGTTTTAGAATCCGTAGCATTTCCCCAATGTAATATTGGGGTGTTTTTTGGATAAGCCCTCGACCGATTAGTATTGGTCAGCTCCATGCATTGCTGCACTTCCACCTCCAACCTATCTACCTCGTGGTCTTCAAGGGGTCTTACTAATTGGGAAATCTCATCTTGAGGGGGGCTTCACGCTTAGATGCTTTCAGCGCTTATCCCTTCCGTACGTAGCTACCCAGCCATGCTCCTGGCGGAACAACTGGTGCACCAGCGGTACGTCCATCCCGGTCCTCTCGTACTAAGGACAGCTCCTCTCAAATTTCCTACGCCCACGACAGATAGGGACCGAACTGTCTCACGACGTTCTGAACCCAGCTCGCGTACCGCTTTAATGGGCGAACAGCCCAACCCTTGGGACCTACTTCAGCCCCAGGATGCGATGAGCCGACATCGAGGTGCCAAACCTCCCCGTCGATGTGGACTCTTGGGGGAGATAAGCCTGTTATCCCCAGGGTAGCTTTTATCCGTTGAGCGATGGCCCTTCCATGCGGTACCACCGGATCACTAAGCCCGACTTTCGTCCCTGCTCGACTTGTAGGTCTCGCAGTCAAGCTCCCTTATGCCTTTGCACTCTTCGAATGATTTCCAACCATTCTGAGGGAACCTTGGGGCGCCTCCGTTACTCTTTAGGAGGCGACCGCCCCAGTCAAACTGCCCGCCTGACACTGTCCCCGTACCGGATTACGGTACCAGGTTAGAACCTAGATACGATCAGGGTGGTATCCCAACGTCGCCTCCACACAAGCTGGCGCTCATGCTTCAAAGGCTCCCACCTATCCTGTACAGATCGTACCCAAATCCAATATCAAGCTGCAGTAAAGCTCCATGGGGTCTTTCCGTCTTGTCGCGGGTAACCTGCATCTTCACAGGTATTAAAATTTCACCGGATCTCTCGTTGAGACAGCGCCCAAGTCGTTACGCCATTCGTGCGGGTCAGAATTTACCTGACAAGGAATTTCGCTACCTTAGGACCGTTATAGTTACGGCCGCCGTTTACTGGGGCTTCGGTTCACAGCTTCGGATTGCTCCTAACCGCTCCCCTTAACCTTCCAGCACCGGGCAGGCGTCAGCCCGTATACTTCGCCTTACGGCTTCGCACAGACCTGTGTTTTTGCTAAACAGTCGCTTGGGCCTTTTCACTGCGGCCCCCTCGGGCTATTCACCCTACCGAGGCACCCCTTCTCCCGAAGTTACGGGGTCATTTTGCCGAGTTCCTTAACGAGAGTTCTTCCGCGCGCCTTAGAATTCTCTTCTCGCCTACCTGTGTCGGTTTGCGGTACGGGCACCTTCACCTGACTAGAGGCTTTTCTTGGCAGTGTGAGATCATGACCTTCGCTACTATAATTTTCACTCCCCATCACAGCCCAGCCTTATCGATGTGCGGATTTGCCTACACATCAGCCTCACTGCTTGGACGGACATCCATCAGTCCGCGTCACTACCCTCCTGCGTCACCCCATCGTTCATAACGGTTTACGGTGGTACAGGAATTTCAACCTGTTGTCCTTCGATTACGCCTTTCGGCCTCACCTTAGGTCCCGACTTACCCTGAGCGGACGAGCCTTCCTCAGGAAACCTTGGGCTTTCGGCGGATCAGATTCTCACTGATCTTTTCGTTACTCATACCGGCATTCTCACTTGTGTACTCTCCAGCGCTCCTTACGGTACACCTTCAACGCATACACAACGCTCCCCTACCCCTGATGCAAAGCATCAAGCCATAGCTTCGGTGGTGTGTTTAGCCCCGTTACATTTTCGGCGCAGAGTCACTCGACCAGTGAGCTATTACGCACTCTTTAAATGGTGGCTGCTTCTAAGCCAACATCCTGGTTGTCTGTGCAACTCCACATCCTTTCCCACTTAACACACACTTGGGGACCTTAGCTGATGGTCTGGGCTGTTTCCCTTTTGACAATGGATCTTAGCACTCACTGTCTGACTCCCGGATATAAGTCTATGGCATTCGGAGTTTGACTGAGCTTGGTAACCCTTGCGGGCCCCGCACCCAATCAGTGCTCTACCTCCACGACTCTCAATTCCGAGGCTAGCCCTAAAGCTATTTCGGGGAGAACCAGCTATCTCCGAGTTCGATTGGAATTTCTCCGCTACCCCCACCTCATCCCCGCATTTTTCAACATACGTGGGTTCGGGCCTCCAGTGCGTGTTACCGCACCTTCACCCTGGACAGGGGTAGATCACACGGTTTCGGGTCTACGTCCACATACTAATTCGCCCTATTCAGACTCGCTTTCGCTGCGGCTACGGCTTCTCGCCTTAACCTTGCATGGGAACGTAACTCGCCGGTTCATTCTACAAAAGGCACGCCATCACCCATAGATAGGGCTCTGACTTCTTGTAAGCACACGGTTTCAGGATCTATTTCACTCCCCTTCCGGGGTGCTTTTCACCTTTCCCTCACGGTACTGTTTCACTATCGGTCGCTAGGGAGTATTTAGCCTTAGCAGATGGTCCTGCTGGATTCATACGGGGTTTCACGTGCCCCGCACTACTCGGGATCCGTCTCGGAGGGAATATACTTTCGGCTACAGGGCTTTTACCTCTTATAGCGGGCCTTTCCAGACCTCTTCGCCTAATAAATTCCTTTGTAACTCCATGTGAGACGTCCCACAACCCCAGAGAGCAAGCTCTCTGGTTTAGGCTGTTCCGCGTTCGCTCGCCGCTACTGACGGAATCACTCTTGTTTTCTCTTCCTCCAGGTACTTAGATGTTTCAGTTCCCTGGGTATGCCTCCT
>NZ_CP150303.1:15000-80000 GCF_037993005.1 Paenibacillus sp. FSL F4-0100 | reverse complement strand
ATCACGGCCCATTGCAAGACCAACGCCTTTAGCTGCTCCGTTCGTTCTGGTTCCCCAACCACAATAATCATAACGCCAAGCAATATAACTCCTATCATCCACGCCAACACATGGCGATACCACCCCTGGCGTTCACGCTTGGCGCGAGCCGCTCCATGTTTCGGGGCTGGCTCCGGTTTCTTACCATCTGCAAATCGGTGAGCAAACCGGGCGTCGGCCCATTGGATCATTCGATGCCCAAAAGCAATCGTCACCCCGATATATACAGCCGCCAGTCCATGCATGAATCCGGCCTCTGCCCCGCCACGCAGATCTACCATGGTTACGGCTATCAATAATAAGTCGATGATCGGCGTACACAGCAGCAGTATTCCGCCCGTTCTTTTCATTCCAAGCAAATATCTTGCACTTAATCCAGCGAGAACAAATACCCAGAATAAAATTTCACACCCAATAATAAAAGCTCCAATTATTCTCCGGCCTCCTTATTTAATACGTTTGTGCTAAATAAATGTAGCACAGCTTTATTCTCAGAACAAGAGAGAATCGGGATCCCCATACAAAAAAAAGGCAGCCGACTATAGAGATCTATAGCCGACTGCCTCTTCCACAATCTATTAATGGAGCAAACGCTACTACTCCTTATTACGCATGTGCGGGAACAGTAAGACATCACGAATGGATGGGGAATTCGTAAGAAGCATGATCAAACGATCGATCCCGATACCAAGTCCGCCTGTTGGCGGCATACCATACTCCAATGCACGCAAGAAATCTTCATCCATCTCGTGCGCTTCGTCATTGCCCTGTTCTTTTTCCTTCATCTGCGCTTCAAAACGCTGACGCTGGTCGATCGGATCATTGAGCTCCGAGAAGGCGTTCGCGTGCTCACGCGCCACGATAAACAGCTCAAAGCGATCCGTGAACCGCGGATCCACGTCGTTCTTCTTCGCCAGCGGCGAAATCTCAACCGGATGACCGGTTACGAACGTCGGCTGAATCAGTGTCTCTTCAACGAATTGCTCAAAGAACGCGTTCAAGATGTGGCCGAATGTCATATGCGGCTCTACCGGAACTTTATGTTCTTTTGCAAGACGATGCGCTTCCTCGTTGGACATGTCCACACTAAAGTCAACGCCGACTACTTCTTTTACGGCATCAACCATGGATACACGACGCCATTGTGGCGTCAGGTCAACTTCGTGCCCTTGATAGGAAATCACTTGTGTACCCAGCACCTCTTGGGCAATATGGGCAATCATATTCTCGGTCAGTGCCATAATATCTTTATAGTCTGCATAGGCTTCATAGAGCTCTATCATCGTGAACTCCGGATTATGACGGGTAGAGATCCCTTCATTCCGGTATACGCGGCCAATCTCATACACTTTTTCCAATCCGCCCACGATCAGACGCTTCAGATGAAGCTCAATCGCGATCCGCATATACAGCTCCATATCCAGCGCATTATGATGCGTAATGAACGGACGTGCCGCCGCACCACCAGCGATCGAATGCAAAGTCGGAGTTTCCACTTCAAGATAGCCTTGGGAATCCAGGTAACGGCGCATCGATTGGATAATACGGGAACGGGCAATGAAGGTCTTCTGCACATCTGGATTGATAATCAAGTCGACATAACGCTGACGGTAACGGAGTTCCACATCCTTCAAACCATGGAATTTCTCAGGGAGCGGATAAAGCGACTTCGAAAGAACCTCCAGCTCCTTCACCTTAATGGTGGTTTCACCGGTTTTGGTCTTGAACAAGACCCCTTTGACCCCGATGATATCACCCAGATCAAGGATGCTGAATGCTTCATATTGCGCTTCTGGAATCGAATCCTGTCGAACATAGATCTGAATCCGGCCGCTCAAATCTTGAATATGAGCAAAAGAAGCCTTGCCCATGCCGCGTTTAGCCATAATCCGGCCGGCCAGGTTCACTTCCACCTGCTTCTCTTCCAGTTCTTCCTTGGAGAGCTCGTCATACTGTTTCAGAATATCACCTGCGTGATGTTCTCTTTCATATTTTCCGCCAAACGGATCGATGCCCAGCTTGCGAAGCTCGTCCAATTTGTTGCGGCGGATTTGCAAAAGCTCACTTAACTCCTGTTCTTGTTCCTGGTTATTCATTTCTTCCGTCATCGTCATTCATCTCCTTCATTTCACTACCATCGTAATCCCCAACAGCACAAACGCCGCCACCCATTACATGATCCGGACAGCCCCTTGAATAACTTGTACACATTCGGTTAGGACTTAACGGTAGGGCAGCCAAATCAAGACATGCCATTAACCCATTAAGCCCCTAACACAGCCTTGCCTATTCAAAATAACCCCACAAAGTGGAGCCTATGCTACGATGCTTATTCCAAATACTTTGCGGGGACCCCAAAAAACTTATAAATTCTAATATGTTAAAAAAGCCCCCCGAAGGAAGCTTTCTACACCACATTCCGACTTACTTCTTAATGTCTACAATTTTATATTGAATAACGCCCGCAGGAACGTTAACATCTACAACCGATCCTTTTTGCTTGCCAATAATCGCTTTGCCGACAGGACTCTCGTTAGAGATCTTGTTGTTAAGCGGATCCGATTCAGCCGTACCTACAATGGTATATTGCATCGTGTCGCCGAATTCCAAATCCTCTACGATCACCGTGTTGCCCACGCCGACGACATCTGTATTGATATCATCATTGTTGATGATGCGCGCATTGCGGAGCATTTTCTCCAGCGTTATAATCCGGCCTTCGATAAAGGCTTGCTCGTTCTTGGCGTCTTCATATTCGGAGTTTTCACTAATATCACCATAACCGATGGCAACTTTAATCCGCTCAGCCACTTCGCGGCGTTTTACAGACTTTAGATTCTCAAGTTCGTCCTCCAGTTTCTTCAGACCGTCCTGGGTAAGAATGACTTCTTTATCGCTCATTAACCGATTCTCCTGTCATGTAAATAATTTAAACCACGGTATCAACATACTATATGCGAATTCTTGGGGATCAGAACTTCCCTCTGATGCCTGCTCAATTTCTTGAATTTATACTGAAAGATTATATGGGAACCATTTCAAAAAGTCAATGCGCGCAAAGGCTGTTACGAATGTCGCATACACGCACCCATTAACAGCCTGCACCCCTAATTATCCCATCGCCGCAACGACTTGAGGGTATACACTTTTTGTCGATTCTTCTTGGGCCTCCAGATTGTTCACAAAGTTGTTCAGAAGGTTCACCATTTCGTCGCGCTTCGTTTCTTCCATAATCATATCTTTAATGCGAGCGGATCCCTTCAGCCCTTTCAAATACCAGGAAAGATGCTTGCGCATTTCCCGTACCGCAACCGCTTCGCCGCGCAGAGCGATCAACCGGTCCATATGCAGAATGGCAATCCGTATTTTCTCCTGCGGAGCCGGATCCGGCAGCAGCTGGCCTGTCTTCAGGTACTCCACGGTACGATACAGCATCCATGGGTTCCCCAGCGCTCCGCGGCCGATCATGACACCATCGCAGCCTGTCGTATCCAGCATTCGGCGAGCATCCTCCGGCGTCACCACATCGCCGTTACCGATAACCGGAATGGCGACGGCTTCTTTCACTTGGCGAATGATGTCCCAATCCGCGTGCCCGGTGTAGAGCTGCTCGCGCGTACGTCCGTGAACGCTGACCGCCTGACCGCCCGCGCGTTCGACAGCTTGTGCATTTTCGACAGCATAGATGTGATCGCTATCCCAGCCTGTGCGCATCTTCACCGTGACCGGTTTGTTCACGGCATCAACAACGGCCGCTACCATTTCATAGATTTTATTCGAATCCAAAAGCCAGCGCGCACCCGCATCAACCTTCGTTACCTTCGGTGCAGGACAGCCCATGTTAATGTCGATGATGTCGGCATTGGTTTGCTGATCGACAACTTTGGCCGCTTCCACCAAGGATTGACGGTCACCGCCAAAAATTTGCAGGCTCAGCGGCTTCTCCCGCTCGTCGACGAACAGCATCTCCTGGGTGCGCTTGTTCCCGTGAACAATGGCCTTGCCGCTCACCATTTCGGCGCAAACCAAACCGGTACCGAATTCCTTAGCAATCAAGCGGAACGCTGGGTTGCACACGCCTGCCATGGGCGCCAGAACCACTTGGTTCTTCATCTCGATGTTTCCGATTTGCAACTTGTCCATTTTATGTGTCACCCCTTTATATTCAGATATTTATAGTTGAAAGATCCCGGTTATCGTGAAAGGGATCCATAAGTTTCAAACCAACCCATCATACTCATGAATCGCACCCTCGTCCAGTCCGCAAAAATTACATGTCTTGTAGATCGCATCCAGAAGCATCATCCTATATTAATGGCCGGGTTTAATGAAAATAAACCTGCACCGGCTTTTCTATTCAGAGGTTCTAGCTCCGTTCCTTAAGCTCCTGCAATGTAATCTCCAGCACGTCCGCAATCTGAGCCAGCATCTGCTCCTCGGCACGGCGGTTCCCCCGCTCAATCGCACCAAGGACGGCCAGTGATATACCGGTTCGCTCGGCGAGCTCTTGCTGGGTTAAACCCTTCAATTTTCGGAAAGCGCGGATACGCTGCGCCAGCTGCTTGTTTTCCAAAGCTGTATTCCTTCCTTTCCTTCCAGGTTCTCAAGTGCGGTCTTCACTACAGGGTACAGACCTGAAGGTTCGAGCTCAAATACAATATCGGCCAGCGGTCTGAGCACAAAAGCCCGTTCCTGCATACGGGGGTGCGGCAGAACAAGGTCCGGCGTATCCAGACGGCGTCCTTCCATCCATAACAGGTCCAAGTCCACCGTCCGCGGCCCCCAATGAATATGACGGACCCGGCCGAGCTGCTTTTCAATTCGCTGCATTTCGGCAAGCAGCTCATGGGGACTCAGCGATGTCGACACGGCTGTGGCCATATTAAGGAACATCGGTTGATCCACATAGCCGACGGGTTCGGTTTCATACAAGTTGGATACGCGCTCTACCGATATGCCAGGTACTTCGTCCAACCGTTCTAAAGCCTCCATCAGGTTACCCTCGCGGTCTCCCAAATTGGCCCCTAAAGCAATATAAGCCTCTGAACACTCAGAGGTGGCGTGTGAATTCATGATCGTCTCACTTCCTGGTCCGGTGCAGCTCAATGGTCACACCTTCAAAATGAATGTCAAAAGGCGGGTGCGGCTTCGTCAATCGGACCGTTAAAGCATCGATAATAGTATAAGTGTCCAATACCTTAGATGCAATATGCTCCGCTAAAGCTTCAATCAGGCGGAACGACTCCGTCCGCATAATATCCAGCAAGAGATCATGAATCTCGGCATAATTTACCGTTAACGTCAGGTCATCCGTCTTCGCAGCTTTGCTCAAATCCATCTCCAGCTCCAGATCCACATAGAATCGTTGACCCAGCTTGCGCTCTTCCTCAAACACACCGTGGTAGCCGTAGTATTCCATGCGGCTCAGTATCATTTTATCCATCTCGTATTCCGCCCTTCCATCCTTTGTCCCGAAAAAAATTATATACGTGTAAGCTCCCTTGAAGCGTAAGTCATGGCATCACACATCTTAGCTGTCCGTTTCATATGCAAAACGTCATGCACACGAACGATCTGGCAGCCTTGCGCAATCCCGTAAGCCACCGTAGCGGCCGTTCCTTCGAGAACATCTTGCGCCGGGGCGCCAAGTGCGGTCTGGATGAACCTTTTGCGGGAGGTAGCCAGCAGCACCGGAAACCCAAGCCCTACAAGCTGATCGAGGGAGGCCATCACTTTCATGTTCTCGTCATAGTCCTTGGCAAACCCGATACCCGGGTCGAGCAAAATATGCTGATCCTGCACACCTGCAGCCCGTGCAATTTCGACACTTTCCAGCAAATCGCGCTTTACGTCCTCGATGAGATTAATGTAATTCCGATCGCGGCGATTGTGCATCAAAATCACGGGACATCCGAGCTCTGCCGCTGTCTTGGGCATATCCGCGTCGTCTTTAAAGCCCCAAATATCATTTATGATATGAGCGCCCGCTCCAATAGCCTGACGCGCAACTTCCGCTTTATACGTGTCAATTGATAATGGAATATGCGGCGCATGCCGATGGATGGCTTCTATAACCGGGATAACGCGGGCGAGCTCCTCTTCAGCTCCAACCGGCTCATGGCCAGGACGCGTCGATTCTCCGCCGATATCGATGATGTCAGCTCCCTCTTCCACCAGTTGAAGCGCGTGCTCGACCGCCCGCTCCGTGTCGTGATAACGACCTCCGTCGGAGAACGAATCCGGCGTCACATTCAATATGCCCATAATGAGCGTGGATTGACCGAGCTTTAACACAGCATCCTTGCTCAGCCGATATTCACGTTCGTAAATCGTTGTTTTCATGCCTTTTGCCCTGCTTTCCTTCTATATGCGCTCAGTAATGTACGGGTTATCGGACCGGCTAATCCTTGTCCAATAACTAGAGTCTCGCCTTCAGCTCCAATCAACGTCGTAACCGGAACAATCTCCTGCACAGAACCGGTCGTAAATATTTCATCCGCTCCAGTGAAAAACTCCCAGCTGTAACGGCCTTCTTCAACTTCCATCCCAAGATCGGCAGCCAATTCCAGCACCACGGCCCGGGTAATCCCCGGCAAAATGCCCGTACTTACGTCAGGCGTATATAAACGACCCGCTTTGACAAAAAAGACATTGCTGACAATGCCCTCCGCCACTTCCCCGGCCGCCGTTAGCATCAGCCCCTCTGTCGGACCATCCGAGTGGCTGGGGTATTCGGCCAATTCCCGCTTTGCGAGTATATTGTTCATATAATGCAGAGATTTCAGTCGAACCGAGGATTCCGGTGTGTTTCGCGGAAGGGACAGCCTCCGCATGGCTCTGCCTTTCTCGTAAAGCATTTCGTTTGCGGCCGGCAGCTCTTTGGCGAATAAAATCTCGGAAGGCTTCAAATAATCGCCAGCAGGCAAACCGAGCAGTCCCTCTCCTGCCGTTACAGTATACCGGATATAAGCATCCTGGAGACCATTGGCCTCCATCAGTTCCGATATCCAGCGGCTGATCCTCTCAGCATCCGCCCTGTGGACGATCCCGAGCTCCCGGCAGCTGTTCATGAGCCGGCTCAAGTGCCGCTCTATTAAAAAAGGCTTCCCCTCGTAAGTGCGGAAGGTCTCGAATAACCCCATTCCGTACAGAAGGCCGTGATCCATTACAGGTATGACAGCTTCGGCAGCTTCAACGATGCCGCCGTTCATGCCAATAAACTTCATGCTTTGGTGCCAGCTGTACGCTTCAAGAAATTGCGCAGCATCTGATGGCCATGGTCCGTAATGATGGATTCCGGATGGAACTGCACCCCTTCTATGGGATAATGTTTATGCCGAAGACCCATGATTTCGCCCTCTTCGGTCCAGGCGGTAATCTCCAGCTCATCCGGCAAAGTTTCCTTCTCAACGATCAGCGAGTGATAGCGCGTTGCGGTGAACGGAACCGGTAAGCCTTCGAAGACCGAGCCGCCCGTATGCTGGATCGCGGATGTTTTCCCGTGCATCAGGCGCTCCGCACGAATCACGTTGCCACCAAAGGCTTGCCCGATCGCCTGATGGCCGAGGCAGACGCCGAAGATCGGAATCACACCCTTGAAATGCGAAATCACATCCAGACTGATGCCGGCTTCATTCGGCGTGCACGGTCCCGGAGATATCAGGATATGGTCCGGGGCCAATGCCTCGATGCCAGCGATGTCGATCTCATCATTCCGGTAAACCTTCACTTCCTCGCCGAGCTCACCCAAATATTGAACCAGGTTATACGTAAACGAATCATAATTGTCGATGACAAGTATCATATTAGTTCCCCCCTATATTCGCGGACAACACTGCCGCTTCTTCTTCACTGCATATCAGTGCAGCAATCAAAGCCTTTGCCTTGTTATGACACTCCCTGTATTCCCGGTACGGATCGGAGTCAATGACAATCCCCGCACCCGTCTGAATATAGCCGACCCCATCCTTCACGGCGAGGGTCCGAATAATAATGTTGAGCTCCATATCACCATTATAATCGATCCAGCCCATGGAGCCGGTATAGGGTCCCCGCGTCACGGGCTCCAGCTCTTCGATGATCTCCATGGTCCGGATTTTGGGTGCGCCTGTAATGGTACCGCCGGGGAACGCTGCCGCAATGACATCATGTGCATGGTTGCCCTCTGCAATCCGCCCTTCTACTTGCGACACCAGATGCATCACGTGAGAGTACCTCTCGACAGTCATCAGCTCCGGAACATGCACGGTTCCGTATGCGGCAATGCGGCCAATGTCATTACGCTCCAAATCGACCAGCATAATATGCTCCGCCCGTTCTTTCTCGCTGCCAAGCAGTTCCGCTTCCATTGCCGCATCCTCTTCCGGATTGCTTCCCCGGCGCCGAGTTCCCGCAATCGGTCGTGCAGATACGACATCGCCATCCAGCTTCACCAGCAATTCCGGTGAGCCGCTAGCCAAGCTGAAGCCCGGCGAGGATAAATACCCCATATACGGCGACGGATTCAGGATACGCAGCCACTCATAAATATCCGCGGGGTCCGCATGCAGTTGCAAATGACGGCGCAGAGACAAATTGACCTGAAATACATCACCCTGCCGAATATATTCTTGAATCGAGCGTACCGCCTGCTCGAACGCTTCCTGCGTAAAATCAATCTCCAGCCGATCCCAAATCTCGACATTCGGCCCTGACAGCTCTTGCGCTTTCTTCCATCGTTCCTGCCGTACGTGCTCATCTTCGGACTCCGAGCCGTTCCCTACGACTGTTCCGAACATTTGATTCCATTGGAACAGCATCGATTCAGCCCTTACGACAGCCCGATCATATAACTCCTGCAATAGCTTCTCTTGATCGGTTGAAAGCACCGAACCTCTGGATGCATCAACAGAAGCACCGGATGCCGCCTTTTCCTCCGAAACTTCCCCGGTCCCGAATGCCCAAGGCAGAGGGACATGTACCGAACAGTAGATGCTGTCATCTGTATGATCATAGATCCAGATCTCTTCCATGCGCATCCACATATAATCCAGGAACCCCGGCTCATCTTTGGCCATCTTGGGGAGCTGCTCAATCGATCGGATTACATCGTAGCTTAGAAAACCGGCGCAGCCTCCGCGAAAGTCCGGCCAGCCCGGAACACGGGGAGCCCGCCATTCTTTCATCCACTGCTCTAACAGATGCAGCGGCTTTCCCGTTACCTGCGTTCGCGAATCCCCCGACAGCTCTATGATCTCTCCATAGCTTCCCTTCCCCTGCAGAATGGACACTGGCCGCAATCCAAGATACGTATAGCGTCCACCCTTACCGCTCTCCAGCACAAAGGCATACGGCGATGCCGCTTTCCATGCATGTCTCCATGACAGGGGTAACCCTCTTGTTGCTCCTTTATATTGAACCAGATAGGGAACGACGGACCAGCCCTCTTTAGCCCATGCCTGCCACTGGGCCAGCTCCACTCTTCTCTCCATGCCGATCCTCCCTTAGTCATCAAAAGCCTTACTGTTGCCTGTCAGTATACTGTATCCCGCTTCTCTTGAAAACCCTAAATAGAAGCTCGTCCAACAATAATTTTTGGAGCGGTCATCCCGTGGATTCCAATAAAGCGTTATCTTAGGGACTAGTATACGCAAAAAGCCCTCAATGCTATAAAAACACATTGAAGGCTCCTTCCTTGTCACGCATTATTTCACACAGATGAGGTGAGACCATGCGCGCATATTACAATATCATCTTACTCGTTACTCGAAGTTATATAGCGGCGTGCTCAGGTAACGTTCTCCATTACTTGGGATCACGGCTACCACCCGCTTGCCTTTACCAAGCTCTTTGGCAACCTTCAATGCCGCATATACAGCCGCACCAGAGGAAATACCGCCAAGAACGCCTTCTTCCTTCGCCACACGGCGGGAGGTTTCAAAGGCATCATCATTCTCAACATGAACGATTTCATCGTAGACTTCTTGGTTCAAAATTTCGGGAATGAAGTTTGCGCCAATGCCCTGGATTTTGTGAGGACCTGGTTTGCCTCCGGCAAGGATTGGCGATGCAGCAGGCTCAACTGCAATGACCTTAATATCAGGGAATTGCTCTTTCAGCACTTCGCCCGCCCCTGTAATCGTTCCGCCTGTTCCGATACCTGCCACGAACGCATCCAAGGAACCGCCGATGGATTGGATCGCTTCAACGATTTCCGGACCTGTTGTTTCACGGTGGATTTTCACGTTGGCTTGGTTATTGAATTGATCGGCCATAAAGAATCCGGCATTTTCCTTCAGAATTTCTTCCGCCTTCTTAACCGCACCGTTCATTCCTTCCGATCCCGGTGTCAGTACCAGTTCCGCGCCATAGGCACGCAGCAGGTTGCGGCGCTCCAAGCTCATGGTTTCAGGCATAACGATAACCGCTTTGTAGCCTTTGGCAGCTGCCACCATAGCTAGACCAATACCGGTATTACCGCTTGTTGCTTCAATAATGGTATCGCCCGGCTTCAAACGCCCGTCCTTCTCCGCTTCTTCCACAATGCTGATCGCGATCCGGTCTTTAACGCTTGCACCCGGGTTCTGGTATTCCAGCTTCAGATAAATCTCTGCGCTATCCTCCGGTACGATCCGGTTCAAACGGACGAGTGGAGTTCCACCGATTAATTCTGTCACATTGTTTACGACTTTTGCCATGAATGAAGCCCTCCTCTAAATATGAATCTGAATAAACTAGTAAATCCATAATGGTGTTATACATTCTAATGTCGAATCATTAAATTTGTGGTGTCTGGATGTTGAAAGAAAAGCAGAGCCAGCATATAGACTCTAATTCTTGATTATTGAGGTTGCTGATATCCGAGTAAAAAGGTAGGTTTTTATACCTTCATCTTAACAACGTTACGTGTCATTGTCAATATCCCACACCTCGAAAATCAACATTTCTAGGTGGATTTTCCTCCGCCTCCCGAACGAGGAAACGCGAATTCGTCTCTAGCCATGCACGCTCAGAAAGCCACCATTCCTCAGTGAATAAAACCTTTTGCAACCTTCAACGCAAAAAAAGCTCCTGCAGCCACATCTTACTCCGCCACAGCGAGCTTTCTCCATGTTCTTCTTCTATTTACAACGTGACCGTACCAGCGCTAATCCGGGCCTCGTATTTCTCGCGAAGCTGACGCTCCAGTTCGGATAAAGACACCGACTGCTCTAGGGCCAGCTGCTTACGAACCGCCTCGCGGACACTTTCCTCGCTCGGGGCCTGAGGCTCGATAATTTCCTTCACATAAACAATGGCATAGGTGTCTGTGAGTGAGATCGGTCCCGCAATATCCCCGGGCTCAAGCGTTGAAGCTGCATCCAGCAGTGCCGGCGGCAAGAAGGGATCATCCTCCTCGACCAAGCCGATCTGCCCGCCGTCTTCGCGAGTATACTCATCGAGAGATACCTGAGCCGCGAGATCCGCAAAAGCTTCTCCATTCTCCAGCCGATCCATGACCCGTTCTGCCTCATCTTCCGAAGCGACCTCGATCATGGATAAACTCAACTGCTTCTTGGGGCGAAATTGGTCAGGGTACTGTTCCAGATACGAATCGATCTGCTGCTCTTCGATGTGTACGTCGGAAGTCGCAATTTTCTCAAGCAGCAGCCGATACATCGTCTCTGTCTTTAATTCACTCTCCGTAATGCCAAGCTGATCTTCCATTTCCGATAAGAAACGTTCCTTAGAACCGTAGCTGTGGCTCATGACTTCGATTTCTGCATCGACTTCCGCCGGCATAACATCAATATCCTTCGCTTTGGCCTCCAGAGCCACGGCGTGCCGATTCAGCATGGTCATCAGCATTTCGCGGCCATAACGTTTCTTTAGCTCGTCAACCCACTCGTCTTCGGTAATCGCCCTGTCCTGGATGGATGCAACTGGTTGGGAGCCATCTTTCCAAGGTGGTGAAGCCTCTTGCGATAAATTCCCGGAAAACAGCATCCAGGCGCCCATACCCAATACGCATGCTGTCAAGACAATGACGGTCGCCCACAATCCCTTCTCTTGTCTCGTCATCACGGTCGCTCATCCCAACGTTAAGATTTGGCCCGCTCTAGCACGGATTTTAGCTGTTCTCTATCGAACGTATATTTTTCATTGCAAAAATGACAAGAAACTTCGGCCTTGCCATCCTCTTCGATCATCTGCTCAAGCTCTTCCTGCCCCAAGCTGATCAAAGCGCGCTCCACCCGCTCATGCGAGCAGTCACAGCTGAAGTACACGTCCATTTCCTCCAAAATGGTCACATCCGGAACTACTCGTTTCAGGATGTCTTCCAGTTCCAGTCCTTCTTCCAGCATCTCGGTGATCGGTGGAATCTTACTCAGCGCAAGCTCCAGCTCCGTAATCTCATCCTCGGTAACGCCAGGGAGAAGCTGAACGATGAAGCCGCCCGCATTTGCCACGGAGTAATCCGGTGAAACCAGCACACCCAGGCTTACCGCCGAGTTGGTCTGTTCGGATACGGCAAAATAGTATGTGAAGTCTTCAGCGAGCTCGCCCGAAATAATCGGTACACTGCCACGGTAAGGCTCCTTCAACCCGAAATCCTTGATCACATCAATATGGCCGGTGTTCCCTACAGCAGCGGCAACATCCATCTTACCCGGACGGATATTCGTCAGCTCCACATGCGGATTTTTGACATATCCGCGGACCTCGCCGTTGGCATTACTCTCCGCCGCAATCAAACCGATCGGTCCGTCGCCTCGCACTTGAATGCTAAGACGCTCGTCTCCTTTCAGCATAGCTCCCATCATCGCTGCTGCTGACACGGTGCGGCCCAAAGCGGCTGTGACGACAGGAAACGTATCATGTCTTTGGCGAAGCTCTTCAACCAAATCGGTTGTCCGAACGGCAAATGTCCGTACTTTCCCGTTTAATGCTGTTCCCCGCAGCAAACGGTCTTTTTGATTACCCATCTTGAGGCCTCCTTGTCTTTCTAGTTGTTTGTAATATCTAACGGTTTTATAGCGGTTCTAGTTACGCTCATAAATAATACGCAAGCCTTCTAATGTCAGAAGGGGAGAAATCTCTTCAATGGACTCCGTTTCGCTGGCAATCAGCTCGGCCATTCCCCCGGTAGCGATAACCCTAACATTGTCCGTACCCATCTCGGCTTTTATACGCTTGACCAGGCCATCAACCTGTCCCGCATAACCAAAAACGATACCGGCCTGCATGGCATGTACGGTATTGCGCCCAATTACTTTTTTCGGCTTTTCGAGCTCTACGCGAGGAAGCTTGGAAGCACGCTGTACCAAAGCCTCAGTAGCAATGCCAATACCAGGCACAATCACTCCGCCAAGATAATTGCCTGCCTCATCAATGCAATCAAACGTCGTCGCCGTACCGAAATCCACCACAATCAGCGGCCCCCCGTACTGCTCGACGGCTGCTACTGCATTCACGATCCGGTCAGCGCCAACCTCGCGCGGATTCTCATACCGCAGATTCAGTCCTGTTTTGATCCCCGGTCCTACAATCAGGGGCGCCTTGCCAATATATTTATTGCACATCTCCTCGACCACACGTACAAGAGGAGGAACTACGGAAGAAACAATTACGCCTTCTATTTGGCTTACCAATATATTGGACATTTGAAACAAATTGTGAATCAGTACACCGTATTCATCCACGGTGGACTGACGCGATGTACTGATTCGAAAATCATGCAGCAGCTTCTTCCCCTGATACACACCCAGTACAATATTGGTATTCCCTACATCCACAACTAGAATCAACCTTCTGTCCCTCCTTTCTTCGCATTCAGATCCAGACTGATATCGAGACTATGGAAAGAATAAGTAAGCCGACCAACGGATATCACGTCGACCCCGGTCTCGGCAATCCCGCGTACGGTCTCCAGCGTCACGTTCCCCGATGCTTCGACCCGCACATGAGGCGCCTTGGCCTTGATTCTTCGAACAGACTCCGCCATCATGTCATGACTCATGTTATCCAGCATAATAATATCTGCGCCTGCAGCCAGTGCTTCCTCCACCTGCGCCAAGCTCTCGGTTTCAACTTCTATCGTCATGGTATGTGGAATATGGGCTCTTGCCCGGCTGACCGCTTGCGCGATTCCTCCTGCACCCTTAATGTGATTATCCTTAATCATAACGGCATCGTACAGACCGAAACGATGGTTCGCGCCGCCGCCAACCCGAACAGCATACTTCTCGAGCATTCGGTGGCCTGGTGTCGTTTTGCGGGTATCCACCAATCTTGTCGGCAATCCCTCGAGTACATCTACAAAAGAACGTGTTCTTGTTGCAATACCCGACATACGCTGAAGCAAATTCAAAGCGAGACGCTCGCCTGTCAAAATACGATGAGTGCTTCCTTCCACCTCAGCGAGAACCGTTCCCTTTTCAACCTCGTCCCCATCCCGAACCAATGCCGTAAACGTCAGCGACGGATCAACCGTTTCGAATACCAGCTCTGCTACCGGCATCCCTGCCACGATTCCAGCCTCCTTGGCATGGATAACCCCCTTGGATTCATGACCCGGCTCAATGGTGGTGAGAGTCGTAATGTCCCCCGACCCAATATCCTCTTGCAGCCAGGTCCGTATACTCTGGAGAAGGCCATCGTTGTATCCGTTAAACATCATCGCTTAATTCCTCCGTCATTTCTTGATCCCGTGTATGGACAATATGTTTCTGCCATACGCTGTCATTCCGCTCCGGGAAATCCTCACGGTAGTGGGCTCCCCGGCTTTCTTCACGACCCAGCGCACCCTGCACCACGAGTAAGGATGCTGTGAGCATGTTGGCAAACTCGTATTCCTCACGCTTGGAAAGCATCGAATGGAACAATGGCAGCTGACGGCCGAGCTCTTCTGCTGCTCTTAATAGAGTATCCCGATTTCTCCGAAGTCCTGCATAACGTACCATCACCTTCTGAAGCTTCAAGCGCTTTTCCACCATTGCCTGGGACGGGGCGTCCTTGCGACCGAGATGGAATGATACATGAAGTGGATCTCCTGAGGGTTCCGGCAGACTCTTAATGCGCTCGACAATACGACTGCCGTACACAATTGCCTCCGACAGCGAATTGCTGGCCAAACGGTTCGCCCCGTGAACACCGGTAGACGATACCTCCCCGCAAGCAAATAAACGCTTCACGCTGCTCTCGCCATGCAGATTGGTTTTGATGCCCCCCATCATATAATGCGCAGCCGGGGAGACCGGAATCCAATCTGACGATAAATCGAGTCCATATTGCATGCAGGTTTCATAAATCGTTGGGAATCGATGTTTGACCATCTCCGGCGACTCATGGGTAATATCCAGATAAACAAAGGTAGACCCCGTTCCTTCCATCTCACTGACAATGGCCCGTGCTACAATATCCCGTGGCGCCAGCTCCAGCAATTCATGGTATTTGGGCATGAACCGTTCCCCTCGTATATTCCGAAGAACGGCACCTTCACCCCGAACCGCCTCTGATATAAGGAATCGGGGCGCACCCGGATAACTAAGCGCCGTCGGGTGGAACTGTATAAATTCCATATCCCGAATTTCTGCGCCTGCCCGATAAGCCATGGCAACGCCATCCGCTGTGGCAACCTCCGGATTGGTCGTATACCGGTACAATTGACCGGCGCCGCCGGAACACATCACCGTCGCCCGTCCACGTACGAATACCCGTTTGCCGTCCGGCATCTGTACTAAAACGCCATGACACTCTCCCTGCTCGGTAATCAGGTCAATGACAAAATGATCGTCCCACACCTCTACATTGTGAAGCATTTCAACCTGAATGGAAAGGGCACGCACGATTTCATATCCGGTTGCATCCCCGTTGGCATGAAGGATCCGGCGATGACTGTGCGCGCCTTCTTGAGTGAGTGCGAGCTCGCCATTCTCCACATCAAACATCGTACCGAGCCGAATCAGCTCTTGAACACCGACCGGGCCCTCGTTGACAAGCACATCCACCGCGGTTGAAGAACATAGGCCCGCCCCTGCCAGGAGGGTGTCCTGCCGGTGGTAGGCCGGAGAGTCATCCTCGGCTGTTACGGCTGCAATCCCTCCCTGTGCATAACGCGTGTTGCTTTCAAGCAGCGATTTCTTCGTAATCAATAGCACATTCTGAGTCGCGCTTGCCATGATCGCCGTATATAAACCCGCAATGCCTGAACCGATCACGATGGCATCCGTCTCAATGACCGGAAGATCGTTCAGCTCAAAATCAATTAAATACTGCGGTATCACGATGCCTCACCTGTCTTTTCACGAAAGAGTAGCGCATGCTACTTAACTTGTAACATGCGCTCTAATGAAGTTCTGGCTTTCTCTGCAACGACCGGCGGCACATAAATTTGCGGCTTCATCGTTTCCAACGCTTTAACCAGCTTTTTGAGGTTATTCACTTTCATATTCGGACACACCAGGAACTTCGTAGCGAAGTGGAACGATTTATCCGGGCTATCCAATCGAAGCTGATATCCGGTTCCATCCTCTGTGCCTACAATAAACTCCTTGGAAGATGAATTTTTGCAATATTCTAGGATAGCGGTGGTACTCCCTACAAAATCGCCCATCGCAACAACCTCAGGACGGCATTCCGGGTGCACCACAAATTCCGCATGAGGATATTTGGCCTTCATCTCGACAACATCCTTAACCGTCAGCATGTCATGCGTGTTGCAATACCCTTCCCAGATAATAAGCTTCTTGTCGGTATGCTGCTGAACATAATGTCCCAGGTTTTTATCAGGCACCCATATAATTTCATCCGAATCCACCGACTGAATCACTTTAACGGCATTGGATGACGTACAGCAGATATCCGTTTCGGCTTTGATCTCAGCCGATGAATTGATGTATGTGACCACTTTCGCATTCGGATGCTGCGCTTTCAGCTTCCGAAGTCCGTCCACGTTCACCATATCCGCCATAGGGCAGCCAGCCCGCTCATCCGGTATAAGAACCGTCTTGCCCGGTGCCAGAATTTTAGCGCTCTCGCCCATAAAATGCACACCGCAAAATACGATGACCTCAGCATCGGTTTGTGCTGCCTTCTGCGCGAGCAGGAAGGAATCCCCCCTGAAATCAGCGACCTCTTGTATTTCGTCCCGTTGATAATAATGAGCCAAAATGATTGCATTACGTTCCTTCTTCAATTGCATTAACCGCTCACGCAGTTCACGGTTCTGTTCTGCTTTACGCTCCAGTGCCAAAGCTTCCATGATCGACCCTCTCCCTTTATGTAGTCCGGCGGTTCGCCGCTGATGACCATGTGACTTTCAGGATGGTTTCCACCTTTGTGAAAGGATGCGCATCCTTATTTAACAACTAATGTACACGTTCGTTCTGCCCCCTGTCAATGTGATAGAAAGCACAAAAAGAACCGGAAAACGAATTATCGTTCTCCGGTTCTTCAATTTTATTCGGTATTCGATGTTTTATCAGCGAATATTACGTTAAGCTGCTGTTACCGTTGTCCGATCCGCCTGGAGGATCCTTGCGCTCGGAATCTTTTCGCTCCGGCCCTGGATCATTCGAATCCATCGGGTTGTTCGGAATTTCTTCCGTGGAAGTCGGCTGCTCGCCGTCTTCTTTCCCTTGGATACGAACTTTCACGTCGCCAATGTTGTCGATGATCGGTTCACCATTCTCGGTAGAACCTTCTCCTTCACCGTCGCCACTGCCGTTGCCTTCAGCTGATCCGGTCTCAATGAGATTCTTGATTTGCTCAAGCTCCAGCGTTTCCATCTCGAGGAGCGTGTTCGCAATCAGGTGAACCTCTTTAGCATGTTTATTCAGGATCTCTTTACATTTCTCATAGCAATCATTAATAAATCGCTGCATTTCCTGATCGATCTCATAAGCGATTCGATCACTATAGTTCTGCTCATGTCCGATATCACGTCCAAGGAACACTTGTCCTTGGGATGTACCGAACTGCATCGGTCCGAGCTTCTCACTCATACCGTATTCCACAACCATGCTGCGGATAATGCCCGTCGCTTGTTGGAAGTCACTATATGCTCCGGTTCCGATTTCACCAATGAACAGTTCCTCAGCAACACGGCCGCCGAGCAAACCGGTTACGCGATCCAGCAATTCCTGCTTCGTCACGAGCATCCGATCTTCC
The DNA here is from genome assembly GCF_037993005.1 of Paenibacillus sp. FSL F4-0100. Classification (NCBI taxonomy): domain Bacteria; kingdom Bacillati; phylum Bacillota; class Bacilli; order Caryophanales; family Paenibacillaceae; genus Paenibacillus; species Paenibacillus sp. FSL F4-0100. The sequence continues at coordinate 61,832 of NZ_CP150303.1, read as the reverse complement.
TTCGGCATCATGATGACATATCCACCGGCACGGCCACGAGGAATAATCGTTACCTTGTGCACCGTATCCGCATGCTCAAGGAAGTAACCCACAATGGTGTGACCTGCTTCATGGTAAGCTACGATACGTTTCTCGCGATCACTGATCACGCGGCTGCGTTTCTCCGTACCGACGATAACACGGTCAATCGCCTCATCCACTTCTCGCATGGAGATATCTTTACGGTTGCGGCGAGCCGCAAGCAAGGCAGCCTCGTTCAGGAGATTCTCCAGATCGGCGCCTGTAAAACCGGTTGTACGTTTGGCGATGATGTCAAGTTTAACATCCTTCGTCAATGGTTTGTTGCGTGCATGAACCTTCAGTACGGCTTCACGGCCCTTCACATCCGGGCGATCCACGGTAATCTGACGGTCAAAACGTCCCGGACGAAGAAGCGCCGGGTCCAAAATGTCCGGGCGGTTGGTCGCAGCAACGATGATAATGCCTTCGTTCGCTCCGAAACCGTCCATTTCAACCAGCAACTGGTTGAGTGTCTGCTCACGCTCGTCATGACCGCCGCCAAGTCCGGCGCCACGCTGACGACCCACAGCATCAATCTCATCAATAAAGATGATACATGGTGCATTCTTCTTCGCGTTCTCGAACAAGTCACGTACACGAGAAGCACCGACACCGACAAACATCTCAACAAAGTCGGAACCGGAAATACTAAAGAATGGCACTCCTGCTTCACCAGCAACGGCACGAGCCAGGAGCGTCTTACCTGTTCCCGGAGGACCGACAAGCAGAACGCCCTTCGGAATGCGAGCGCCAACCGTGTTAAACTTGCGCGGATCTTTCAAGAAGTCAACAACTTCAACAAGTTCCTGCTTCTCTTCATCTGCTCCGGCTACATCCTCAAATGTAATCCGTTTCTTCTCTTCATTATATAAGCGGGCTTTGCTCTTACCAAAGTTCATCACTTTGCCGCCGCCGCCTTGGGCCTGATTAAACAGGAAGAAGAACAGAACAAACATAATGATGAGCGGAATAAAGGATGAAAGCAATGTCAGCCAAATGCTTTGGCCTTCCATTGGCTGCACGGACAGTTTGACGTTGTTGCTGTCACTGGCTGCAGTCAGCTCTTGCATCGCTGCATCCGTGGCAGGAATATAGGTTGAGAAATTCTCCGATTTTTTCTCTTCGGAAATCTCCCTATACTTACCGGTCACCAGATAAGCGTAACCGTCAAATTGTACCGTCATTTCCTCTATGTTGTTAGCTTTGACTTCCTGCCGCAGTTGATTATAACTAGGGGCATCGGCTTGCTCGCCGCCATTAGTAACGAATTGTACTATGCCCACCACGACTAAAAATAGAATCAAATAAAAACCAGAATTCCGGATGAACCGACTCATCCCCTACCTCCTCTCAAGACACATAAGATATTTTACCACAGCCTGTCTGGCCATCTCAACAAAGGGCCCTGAACTGTGATAGCAGCCCATTGCCGCGGTTTAACTGCTGTAGATTTCCGGCTTCAAAATCCCGATGTAGGGGAGGTTCCGGTAATGCTCGGCATAATCGAGCCCGTATCCGACAACAAAAGCATCCGGTAGCACGAATCCGGTGTAATCGGCCTGCAAATCCACCGTACGGCGTGCCGGCTTGTCAAACAGCGTGACAACGCGCACCGAGTTTGCCTTGCGGCTCTTCAAAAGCTCAATCAAATGGCTCAGCGTAAGACCGCTGTCGATAATATCCTCCACAATCAGCACATCCCTGCCTTCAACGGATGCGTCCAGATCTTTAATGATCTTCACCACGCCGGAGGATTTGGTTGATGCCCCATAACTGGATACAGCCATGAAATCCAACTCAAGAGGTACTGTTATGGATTTAACCAAGTCGGCCATAAAAATAAATGCACCTTTAAGAACGCAAATAACGAGTGGATTGCGTCCCACATATTCGGCGCTGAGTTTGGAACCAAGTTCCTTAATCTTTGCGTGAATCTCTTCTTCACTGATGAGTATTTCCTGAATGTCATTCTGCAACTTAAGTGGACCTCCTACGTTTATACTATGAAAGCGTGAAACGGGCCATTCTTCGTTTTACACTTGCCTTAAGCATCCGATAGCTCCATCCGGAGAACTCGTGATGTGTGCCGCCCGCAAGCGGCGTGAACGGAACGTCGTACACCTGGAATCCACACGATGCTGCCAGAACCGTCACAAAGAATAGGAATCCGGGCACGGACAGACGGTGGGATTTTCTCATCAATGAGAATATCTTTCACCTTTTTGCTTCCGTTTAATCCCATGATCTTCATCTTGTCCCCCGGCTGTCTGTTACGCAAGGTTAAGGGAAACCTCAGCTCATCCGCATCAAAATCCGCCACAAAGGCTGATGGTCTGGAGCCGTTCCGGCTTTCGCTTCCTGTCATTGACGACAATTTCAGCATTTTTCCGATTTCCTTAACATACTGCTGCGAAACATCAGGAGAATCAAGAATGTATATGTACTGTCCCTGTTCATTCGGAGGCTTAGGCCAAAACTGGATCACTCCATACTCACGAACACAGGTAATGCCGTCACCCAGATCCAGACGCCAGTTGCTTCGCTGATCGTTAAGAATGCCATGGCGCACCGTTTCAATCTTGACAAAATCGGTGTTTTCCTGGTCTGAGGGCAGGTAATTTAATATTAGTTTAATCAAACGCCGTTGTAAAGCGACATGTAAGCCCAAAAAGGAAGGCGCGTCGAAAGCGAGCCTCCCATCGTTCTCCTGTACCATACTCCGAAATTGCTTCGCAGCTTCAAGCTCCACAAAATCATCCTCCTGCTGGACTATTTCGGCCAGCTGATTGAGTGAGGAGGAGAACTGCCCATTATATCGTTCCAGAAAAGGCAATACTTCCAGGCGAATCGCATTACGGCGGTACTTCGTCTGTAGATTGCTATCATCCACCGCATACTGGAAACCGCATTCGTGGCACAGCTCTACGATATCCGCCTTGTACATACGAAGGAACGGGCGGATAAGTTCCACTTTTTTTTCCGTGCGCTTAAATTTTATTCCGGCAAGTCCGGACAAGCCGCTTCCACGCAGAAGCCTCATGAGTACCGTCTCGGCTTGGTCGTCAGCATGATGAGCCAGAGCCACGGAGCGCGCATTGTATTTATGAGCCGTTTGCAGCAAAAATTCATAACGCTTCTCTCTTGCAGCCTCCTGCCCACCCTTACCGCTCTCTTCCATATAAGCAGGAATATCGATGAACGCCGTTTCAAATGGAAGTCCGAGCCGCTCCGCCAGTTCACGCACCATCTCCGCCTCTTGGTCCGACTCTTTCCGAAACCCATGATGCACATGGGCGCAGATCAATCGGAGCGGTGTCCGGTGCAAAGAAATTTCATGCAGCACGTGCAGGAGCGCAACGGAATCAGGCCCGCCGGAAACAGCGACCACGATGCTATCGCCTTCTGACCACAGATCAAACTCTGCGGCTGTACGCTCGACATGGTTGACGAATGTTCGTAAATAATCCTGTTTCACTTCCAGGTCCCCTTTAGAGGTTGTTCAAAAAGCCCGCTTTTGATAAGAAAACCCCTATCGAGGCCACTTCAAGGATGAGCGACCGCGATGCATAGGTAGGTTTTCTTGCGATATAGAATTTCATCAGTTCCACTGATAACTCATAAATTCTATATCTAACACGAAGTGAATCAGGAAGCCACTCGGCTTGAATTCAGCCGGGCCTAAGCAGATGCTTTCGAAGTATGTTTCCTGCGGAAACATTTCAGGTGCTCACGTACCCAAGCGTACGCTCCACTCCTGACGTCCCTAGCTTCATCCAACTGAAGCGTTTTGAAAAAACGCACATCGGGAGCATAAGCTTCGGTGCTGAAAACCGACCTTTTTGAACTCGCACCTTTATGAACTCCCAGTAACAAGGTAACAACTTCATGAGCGGAAGAAAAAATAAACAGCAAGGGCCATGATTACTAACGATAAACCAAACGCGTTCTTCAGCCAACGCGGAGTTCGTCCTGGATTAGGACGCACGTTCCTGCCCGAACCTTCGTATATTCGTTTTCTCCACTCGTTCAACGCTTCCCGTGAATCCGCGAAATCCCCCGATAAAGCCTTGTTCAGCCAAACAGCGTATGGTTTGAACACAAGGTTTCTTCGCAGCACCAGCTGCAGATCTGCAACACTACGGGTCTGGGGAAGCTGACAAGACGCCTCCCGTAATGATTTCTCATCCAGCAGGCCGATACACATCACGGCAAACGAGAACAAATCATAGGTTACGTCGCCAGTCCGGCTTCCGGCATTCCAGTATCCCCGATCATACCATTCCGTAAACTGCTTTACGCTGCGTCCGAAAGGGCTGACGCCTCCGTAATCGATCAGTTCCACTCTACCGTATGCCGAGACCATCACATTATCCGGCTTCAAATCACCGAATGCATAACCGGATGCATGCAGAACGGACAGCTTCTCGAGCAGCTTCAGTCCGATCAATCCGATCCAGTCGGCACCGCGTTTGCGAATAAAATGATGCAGCGGACTCCCCTCAATGTAACGCATAACATAGAAGGACACTTCGCCACTGCCGTCATGATGATCGTCCGCCTCCACGAGATACGGGTCCGGCATCTGTTCTTTTAACGCATTCAGCACATTAATTTCGGATTGAAGATCCAGAGCGTCATACCCTACTTTCAAAGCATAACGCCCCCGTACTCCTGCCCGGTGAACCAGATACACCTTGCCGTTAGCCCCTTTGCCGAGCATACGTTCCACGATGTACCGGCTGTTCCGCCACTTGCCTTTAATTACGGTTCCTGGCGGATAACCCGGGTTAGACAACGTAGTCACCGAGCATCCCTTCCTCTTGGCTGGAATGACCCTGCCATGATTGATTACCTTCTAGTGTACCATATCGGTAAAATTCAATCACCTTTAACAAGGCAGGTCCAGTCGGCGTCGCCCCTCTCATCTGCAGGCGGCTGAACATTCCCCGGGCGCCGTCAAGATCTGAGGTCCAATTCACGTCCATCACGATATCCTCGCCGCTGTGTTTTCCAGGAAAATGGAATACGGACAATTCGCTTGAGCCTGCGCGCGCTTTCAAACTCAGCATCAAATCACGTATCGCTTCCTCAACGGCAGCCAGCTTGGGTTTCATACTTGCACTTGCATCGATTAACAGCGCGACCTGCAGTGATGATGTCTCAGCCAGCTCATCCACCACTTCCACGACCTGCGAACGCTTGTCCGGCGGAAGCTCCTCCAGCGACCCGCCCCCCAGAATATGCTGTATCTCCTTATTTACCGCTTGTTGGATCGTCTGAACCACCGTTTTCCGAGTCATCATCTGTATCGTCTGCGCCAGCTGCGGTGTGCCTACGATCCGGTGTATGCCTCCTCCCGCTTTGGCTATCTCCTGAATTTCCAATCCCCCTAGCTCACCGATCGTCCCGTAATCAAGAACCCCCACCACATTCACAACAATACCATCCTGGAGCGCATGGGCTGCGGCCAGAACTGGACTGGCCCCAACGTTAGAGCACCCGTCCGTAATCAGTAGAATTTGCTTCATAATAAATGATCGCCTCCGTCTCATCCATTCCTATCGATTTGACTTCTATCTCTATCATTTCCACATTCAAGAGAGTTCAAACGATATATAGGAAGAATAGACGTAAAAAGATTTACCATCTCCGGGGGCCTCCATTTCCCGGGTAATCGCTTGATTTATCTAACGCATCAGCTAACCGTTCGCGGCCGCTCCATTCGGGCAAAGCCCGGAACATGCACATTCGACCATTCCGGATGAAAGTGATCCACACGCCCGACCACCACCGTCATATCATCATGAATTTGATTCTGCTGGTAACGAATCACCTTCTCCAACAAACAATCGGCAATTTCCTGCGGATCCTCACTGTTCACTTCCTGAATCATTCGTTTCATCCATAGCTCCTTGTTTACCGCATAACCCGGCGCATCATATATGCCATCCGTCATCATAATGAGAACATCACCGGCCTGCAGCTGTAATGAGACTAGGTCCACTTCGATATCCTGAATGATCCCAATCGGAAGATTGCTGGCCGAGACCGGTATGACATCATTGCCTCGTTTGATAAAGCTTGGCGTCGAACCGATCTTCATAAAGGTGGTCTGAGCCGTATATTGATCGATTAGGGCCATATCGACCGTGGCATAGATTTCATCCGGCGAGCGCAGCATTAGAATCGAGTTGACCGATTTGATTGCCAGCTTCTCATCCATCCCGGATTGAAGCAGCTGTTCTAATATATTCAGAGCCGAGCTGCTCTCGAGCCGTGCCCTTTCCCCGTTGCCCATACCATCACTAAGCGCTACCGCAAACGTCCCGTTGCCCAGCTCGACCGTACTGAAGCTGTCACCTGATAAAATATCCCCTCCCTTAGCCGCTGCGGCTACGCCCGTCATAATTTCATATGTTTTCGCTGAGCCGAATCGCACGGTGGCCAATCCATCTCTTGGATGGATCAAGGTCTCTTCCATTACGGCGATATGCTCCCCGAGAATGTCGGACAGCAGCGGTCCGATAATCTTCCTGCATTCGTCATAACCCCGGGTGTATGCATGAATGATCTCAATCTCGACCTGCCCGGAATCCAAACTGATGATATCGATGCCTTGAACCGATAAGCCCAGCTGCTGAAGCGCTTCCCGAATCTGTTCTTCTTGAATGTGCATGGTCTGGCTTTCCCGCTTGATCTCTCGGGCCAAGTCTTCCATGACCTGCGAAACCCCGGATAATTGTTCCGCTACCAGATGACGGCTATCGTATATTTGGCGTTTCCACTGCATATCATGTTGGTAAAGATGATACTGCTGCTTGAGGATGCCAAGCACCTCCTCCTTCTTGGCACAGATCCGGCTCCATTCCGGCGGCAGATCGTCTGCTTCCATCTCAGGATTCTCCTCGATCGAGGTCATCATATCGGTCATATATTTATAAGTCTGGTAAAACTTCATATCCCAGCACTGATTCCGTTTAAAGCATGTGGCACAGCTTCCCTCCGCCACGGCATTCATGAAATGATTCATCTCCTCCGTTTGTTTGCCCGGAGGCTGTATAACCCCGGACGTCTGTCCGAAGCTTTGCGAGAGCTGCCGGAACACCCGGGAGAATTGGGTCACACGGTCCGCTGTAAGATCCCTGACCCGCTTGGCGTATTCATGCTGTGAACGGGTATGATCCTGCGTGCCAGGCACATATTTGCCTATAGCCTGCATCACGCTCTTGGGCGTAATGAGGAATAACACGATAGCCGCGCAGGTTTCCCAAGTGGAGATCATCACTTCTCCAGGATTGCTGAAATAGATGGAGAGAATAGTTGCCCCCAGCAGCATTCCCAGCGAAACACCGCCTTTCTTCCCTTCCTTCAGCATACCTGCGAGCATCCCGGAAAAGGCGAGCAAACTCATCTGGGAGAATGCCGAAATGTTGGCAAGACTGAGGATGAGGCCCGTTACTACGCCAACCGAGGCGCCTAGCGGAGCTCCCCCGACTAGGGCAAACAGCAGAATTAAGTATCGGGATAAGACATGCTCTACCGACAGAGATTGTATCGTCCAGCCAACGGCACCTGTCATGACCGACGCCAGCAAAATGATAATACATAGAATTTCTTCATTTCGAAGAGCATGCGTTTTTTTACGAAGCGTCAGCACGGGAATCGCTTGAATAAAGACCAATGTCAGGACAAAGCTGAGCACGGCATTCAAGGTGAGCATCATCATGGAATACCAGGTAATGCTTGGTCCGATGAGAACACTGAACAGATTCACGAAGAAGGTGGAGACAAATACCATCAGCGGTGCATACGACAATTCTGCCCGATCATAGGTCTCCAATCCCCGCATCATAAAGTAAAAGATCAAGATTTCTGCCGGTACCATCCATGCCACCGGAAAGGACGCAAATAAACTTCCTGCAACGATAGCGGCGCCTACCGGCAGCAAATAATCACGGCGCATAAAGGCAATGACTGCAAAATAAGCGATTGCAAATGGAGACAGCTCTCCCAGAATCATCGCTCGTCCGAGCAGAAAACCCATGAAGGTTAGCAGGATCATCCACTTCTTAGCGGCCAGGAAGTGGATGGGACGCTGTAGAAAAGGCAGCTGCCCTAACCGTTCTGTTACACGGGCACGAATGGAACCCGCTCCCCCTTTAACTGCCTCAGTACCCGGAAACATCACCAGATTTCTTTTATCCATTACGCTGGCACCCCATTCTTCACGAATTTGTTGGTCCCATTATAAAACCCCTGTTCAGGAAAGTTTGTCAGAACACCGGACAAGCCCCAAAGAAATTTCCGACAAAATCAACGGGCCTTGCGAACGTTCGGGAAAAGAGCCTTGATCCCCCACGCCCAGCGGTGTTTACACGCCTCAAACCTGGAGCATTCTTGCAGATCATTTCCCGAATTGAGGCAGACATCCCGTGCTCATTCCACACGGAAGCGCCGTAAATTGCGTAGGAACCTGTCGTACCCTTGGATACAACGACAAAAAAACCGCAGAAGGCGGTTTCCCTCTGCGGTCAGTTTATATTTTATCGAATTACATACGTTTGGCTCCGCGTCCACCGCGTTTGCCTTCCGTATTCTTCTTAAGCGAAGAGATTCGTTCTTCACTGTCTTTCAGGAAGCGTGACATTTTATCCTCAAATGAAGGCTTGTTGGCCGCAGGCTTAAACGGGCGTCCACCGCGTTCACGGTTGAATCCTCCACCAGCGCCACCTCCGAATCGTTCTCCGCCGCCGCCACTGCGTTCCGGTCTCGGTGCGCGGGGTGGACGACTTTCGGAAGCCGGCTTGTCGACAGCCTGCTTGATCGAAAGACCGATCTTGCCGTCCTTGTCGACATTAATCACCTTCACGGTAACGACATCGTTGATCTTCAAATGATCGTTGACATCCTTAACGTAGTTGTCGGCGATCTCCGAGATGTGAACGAGACCCGTGACACCTCCTGACAGATCCACAAATGCTCCAAAATGCGTTATGCCTGTCACCTTGCCCTCTAACTTGGTGCCCACTTCAATTGCCATAGAATAAAATGATCCTCCCTTAAAAATATACAGTCCGATTTATAAATCGCGCTGCGGTGATTTGATTATACGATAATGACCTAAACAAGGTCAACAGACGTCTGTCATGCCTAATTACGGCTCTTCGCCCGAATTTTGGGGCTGAATGATCGGCGTCTCATTTGGCAGATACAGTCCAAACTTCTTGCGGGCAATCTGCCCGATATATTCAGGGTCCTTCAATCGCTCCACTTCATGAGTAATCTGGATTAGCGACTGTTCAACGGACTTATAATCCTCTTGCTTTTGAGCTAGCGCTTCGTTCTGATTACGGATGCGGTCATTCTGGGACCAGAGCGTTGAACCTGTCCAGATCAAAAACAGCGCCATCATCGCCACAAACATTCTTTTACGCCGGCGTGCGCCTTTGTTCTTTGTCTTGGTTTGTTGGGGAGCCTGCTTCGATGGATCAGCAAATCTTCCCATGACCATACCTCCTAAAACCAGCGCTTCCACGCCTTGATAACCTTGTCCGCGAATTGCTTGAACCATGCCGGCAGCCTGACTCTGGATGTGATCGGTCTCAGCATCCATTTCAAGAGTCGGCAAAAAGGCATGAGGCATTTAAGGACTAAACGCAACAGCGACAGGAGAAACTTCCATAGAAACCTTAACAATCCTAAGATGAGCATCAGGATTCCTCTGATCGGATTCCACAATAAGATACGGAACAGCTTGTACAAAAATGACAACAAGCCTTTTGTCACTTGAATTAACATTACCACAAAACGCTGGGTTATGACACTCCATAATAAAAAATAGATCCAAACCCCTATAAACAGGCCCACAAAGACATAAAAACGCAGTTGACCGTCATTGGTCACATACAACATGCGAAAAATGAAGAAGGCTGCCGCAATCCAGTAAAGGAAGTCCAGGGTATGCTTGGACCATTGCGGGAAACGGAGCTGCCCTGCCAGCACCCGGTAGCTGTCGAAGGCGACTCCCATCGCTGCTCCGGAGAAGAGCATCCAGAGCAGCGTGATCCATTGTACGCTGGGGTTCATTTAAACAGCTTACCTAGCAGACTCTTGTTCTTGGTCTGCGAACCGGGATTCAAATAAATCAGTGAATGCACCTGACCTTCAATCGACAAAAGCCCCTCTTCCAGGCTGAGATTTTTAATATGTAAATTTTGCCCCCGAATGGTGAGATGCCCAAGCTCGGTTTGAAGCAGAAATTCTTCACTGTCAAAGCTCTCCACATTTTGGACACCCGTAATGTCCAGCAGCTTCCGGTTCTGCATCCGCAGGTCATGAAACTTGCCCTTCCCTTGGTCGATCATGGCATGTACCCCTCCTTTTAACAATAGCTTATGGGAAGGCGCCTGCCTTTAGAACCGGAAGAAGAGCAACCGCTTCAGGAATGATCGTGATGCTGCAAGGAATGCACGGAGAAAGAACGAGAGCGGGAGGTCCAACGTTTATACACCCATGATAAACATAAAAAACGTCCCCCACACCATATGGTGAGAGGGACGTTTGATGGAACGGCTCGGCTGATTACCAGTCCAATCCGCGATCTTTAACGATCGGTTCTTCCTTGACCAAGGTATAGAGGCTGGTCGCCTCATCTTTACGGGTTGTCTCGGTAAGACGCTCGACCCGGACGGTCACCAGCTTCTGACCAAATTGGACGGTGATCTCGTCGCCCAATTTAACCGTGCTGCTCGGCTTGGCCTCACGGCCATTGATCAGTACCCGACCTTGATCCGATACATCTTTCGCTACGGTACGCCGCTTGATTAACCTCGATACTTTCAGGAATTTATCGACACGCATTATTTTACGGCTTCTTTAAGCTTGTTACCTGCCTTGAACGCAGGAACGTTGGATTCTGGAATTTCGATTGTGTTACCTGTTTGCGGGTTGCGGCCTGTACGTCCAGCGCGCTTGCGAGTCTCGAATGTACCAAAGCCGATCAATTGAACTTTATCGCCATTAGCCAAAGCTTCAGTAATTTCACCAAGGAAGCCGTTCAAGACGTTCTCTACGTCTTTTTTTGTCAATCCACTTTTACCGGAAATGTTGTTGATCAGATCTGTTTTGTTCATGAATTAAATCCTCCCAATTATCAGAAAAATATAAGATTTTACGGTTATTCGGTTAAACCGCCTTGCAATCTGCAAGATTTCACCATTAATGATTATTCTGGATGCCTTGCGGAATTCCTGCCGCAAATCCCTATTTTTTTATTTTTTACGTGAAAAGTTGCCTTTTTCACACATCGATACCGCCGCTTTGTGTCGATCCCGATTTAGCTGCCTGCCATAGGGCTTCCATCTCGTCCAGGGTACTTTCCTGCAAGGTTTTCCCCTGGGCGGCAAGCTGCTCCTCTATGTAGCTGAAGCGACTGACAAACTTCCGGTTCGTTCTCGAAAGCGCCTCTTCCGGGTCCGCCCCAATAAATCTTGCCGCATTGGAGACCGCGAACAGCAGATCGCCGAGCTCAAGCGCTGTATCCTCATCAGACTGGCCCTCGGTCACCGCCTGCCTCAGTTCACCGAGTTCCTCTTCAATCTTCTGGAACACGCCCTCGATATTATCCCAATCGAAACCAACCTTGGATGCTTTCTTCTGGAGCTTGTACGCCTTCATCAAGGCGGGAAGATCCCGCGGAATGCCATCCAGTGCCGAAGCTTTCTCTGGGGAGAGCCCTTTGCGGCGCTTCTCTTCCGCTTTCATCTGCTCCCAGTTCTGCAGGGCAGATTCCGCATCTTTGGCGCTGCTCTCGCCAAAGACATGCGGGTGACGGAAGATCAACTTGTCATTCAACGCTTGAATGACATCATACACCGTAAAGGTACCGAGCTCCTCTTCCATCTGAGAATGCAGCATAATCTGAAGCAGCAGATCCCCGAGTTCTTCCTGCATATGCTCAGGATCATCCTCATCAATCGTCTCTAATACCTCATAGGTTTCTTCGATCAGATTTTTGCGGATGGATTCATGGGTCTGCTCACGGTCCCATGGACAGCCCTCAGGACTGCGCAGAATGCCAACGATCTCATGGAGTCTGGCAAACGTTCGCTGTCGAAGCAGGCTGTCATCGCTTCGGGGTACGTAGACCAGCGAAAGATTCCCATACCCGTCGATGCGATCAAGCTCGTAGAGCGGCACGCGCTGGATCACTTCCTCGCCCTCAACGCCCAGCGCATGGCCGACAATGACCGGATATTCGTCCGGATACAGTTCCATCAGCGCCAGTTTAACTTCCGAAGCGGTAAACATGTCATACACCTGGCCGATCAGGGTATGGAGCTGCGGCTGGATGACACTTGCACGTAGCTCAGCCGCATCGAGAAGCTGGAAGCCCTCAATGGGATCGAAACCAAGGCGAACGAAGGCCTCGTCCAGAAAGCTCTCACCGCCGAGCACCGTAAGCGTCACATGCTCTCCCGGGCAGCGTTCCCGTAATAACCGAACCGTTGCCTCCGCTACCATCGGATGCCCGGGCACCGCGTAGACAAGCTCACGATCATCCTCAGCAGCCTTAGCCAAGTTGATTAGCGCGGATGCAATGGATTCGTACACCTCGGGAAAGGTGTCATGCGCTTCATACACATGGTCAAACGATTCCGGGTGAATCTGGAACTCATTCAACGCAGCGATGACGGGATGAGATAATGTACGCACATACACCTTCGATGCCCGCTGCATGGTTTTTATGATACCTATCGTCAATCGATCTGGGTTGCCAGAACCCAAGCCGACCACCGTAATGGATGCACTCATACGCTACTTCCTTTCGTCTTCGTCCGCCTTGTCGACGTCATTATCGTACACTACTATATCACAGAAGATCAAACATCTCACGTCAGCCCGGGTCAGCGCAGCACTCGCAGGGCCCGCAAGAAGGCCGCCAGCGGTCTTCCGACCTTTGGCAGCATCCGAAGCTCCTCCTCGGTGAGGAGCTTCGTGAGTGCGGCGCCGATAAGGAAGGCGCCGCAGCCAGCCGCGACGCCGCTCAGGCTCGCAGCCGCGTGGGTGAGGCGGCCCGGGGCGAGGCCGGCAGCCGCCAAGATGCCGCCGGCTGCCTCACCTGCGCCCCAGGCGGCCAGTGCCACCGCAGCGAGGACCGGCAGCGTCCTTGCGAACATGCCGCCGACGTCAAGGCGGGCGCCAGCGCTTCGCGAGAGCAGCGCGAGGTTGAGCGCGGCGGCGGTCAGATGCGCAGCCACGCCGGCGATGGCTGCGCCGGTAATGCCGAACTGCGGCACCAACAGCAGGTTGAGCAGCAGCTTGAGCCCAGCCGCAGCCAGCAGATGAACCGCCGGTGCTTTGACCATACCGATCCCTTGAAGCAGCGCAGCCGTAATCGTGCTTAGCGTACCCCCAGCAGCCGTAAAGGCAATCACCTGCATCGTCACCGTCCCAGCAGCATCCTCGTACAGCATGACGTTAATCGGCTCAGCCAGCACTGCCAGGCCTACGGAGGCCGTCATTCCAATCAGCCAAAACCAACGGAGGGCCATGCGGGTTTGGCTTGCAACCCGGGCGGACTCTCCTTTGAACTTGGCCTCCGCCAGCGCAGGGATAAACAGAACCGACAACGAAGTAGCCAGCATCGTAACCAACTGGACAAGCGGCAATCCGCGGTTATAGACCCCAAACTCCGCCATGGCCGTTGCTTCGCCCAGTCCACCGGATGTCAATAAACGGGGCACCGTGAAGGTATCCACCAGTCCAATCAGTGGAACAGCGAGCAGACTAAGACAGACGGGGATTCCATAAGCAAGCAGGCGGCCAAGTAGAACACCCGCTCCCTCTCTAGTTACATCGGCACGCATCCCCGTTTCGTTCATACCCGCCGCTCCGAATCCTTGACTTACTTCTCCTTGTATTTCACCCCGAGTTGACCGGACATGCTTGCGCCAGTATAGTCCCATCACCAATAGACCGGCGGCGCCACCGGCAGCAGATCCGAGCAGCGCTCCGGCGGCAATTACGTCGGGATCGGCACCGGCACGGATCATGTAGAGCAGCAGCACAATCATGACCCCAACACGGACAACCTGCTCCGTAATCTGGGAGATTGCCGTTGGCACCATATTGTGCAGCCCTTGAAAATAACCGCGCAGGACTGACATCCAAGGCACGAATGCCAGCGCCAACGCACCTGCGCGGAGGGCGGGCACAACCTGACTGCTTCCGATCCACATCCCGATCCACGGAGCACAGACATACATCAGGAAGCCGAGAAATAGACCGAACAGCACCAACGAGACGGAAGACAGGCGCAGCAGGCGATGGCCGTCCTCAGTGCGCCCTTCGGCCTCATATTCTGCCACATATTTGGAGACCGCCGCGGGGAAGCCAACCGCCGCTATCGTAATGATCATCATATAGAACGGATAAACCGTATTGTAGATGCCAAAGACGGCATCCCCACCCATATTTTGCAGCGGTATTTTTTGCAATGTGCCAATCAGCTTGGACAGAAGCGCGGCCGCACTGAGAATAAACGCTCCCTGTAGAAGCCTTGCCCCTGTTTGATCTGGTTTCATATCCTCTTCCAATCCCCTAGTTTCTTTTTTTCGTATCACAGACCAAACATCTGCGCAGATGCTGCCATGTGTACCTCCATTATAACCAAGGGCGGGAGAGGGGTACAAAAAAGAGAAACCGGACAACAAAAACTCCCAGCTGCCGATTGACCCTGTGATCAACGTTCAGCGGGAGTCTTCATCCAAGGATTCATGTCCTTGTCTTATTGTTCCATTTGCTTGCCGAGGAAGCCTGCGGCGGTTTCAGACATCTTCACTTCCATCTCACCCATGTTCACGGATTCGTCCTTGTTCAGCAGCACAACACTGCCAATCGGGTCTCCTCCAGCAATGATAGGCGCAGCGACAAAAGCGGATAAAGTTTCAGGATTGTCTTTGCTGATCTCATACGTACCACTGTTGCTTTCCAGCACCGTCTTGCGATTTTCCATGCAGTTTTCCAGAAGGTTGCCGATCGGCTTGTCCAAATACTCCTTCTTGGAGCCGCCTGCTACGGCGATAAATGTATCACGGTCCGATATGATCGTGATGTGACCTGTGCTCTCATAAAGGGACTCTGCGTATTCCTTCGCAAAATCGCCCAATTCACCGATCGGTGAATATTTCTTCAGAATGACTTCTCCATCCCGGTCAACGAAAATTTCCAGCGGGTCACCTTCGCGAATCCGCAGTGTGCGTCTAATTTCTTTTGGAATGACCACGCGCCCGAGGTCATCAATACGGCGGACGATACCAGTAGCTTTCATGTCACTTGTTGCCCCACTTTCATAAGAAGATTTTTCAACTACTGTTCCATTCGGGAAGAGGATGTCCCCAGGTATATAAGAGTTAATGTCTGACCATAGTATTCATCCATTCCCAATTCCTTATACATCATCTACCCTCTGTTGGTTGCGAAATCCAAAAATAAATATCATTCGAAAGAGACGGATGTCAGGGGAGAAAAAATCCATAACGCGCGATTTCGCACGTTATGGACTCGAAGATCCCACCATTTGATCATGCGCTAGCCGTAACAGCATTACCCGCAGCGCATTACAATATCAATTGCCCGGACCTTGTCTGCGGGCTTATTTACCCGTGTCTTCCTTGCCTGCATCCGGTGTTTGATCGCCTTCCGCAGGTTTGTCAGTGGTACCGTCTTTCTTCTGGTCTCCTGTGCCTTCGGCAGGCTTGTCCGCGTTCTCACTCTTCGGAAGATTCATGCTCTCAATCAGGTCGTTGAGCTCATTCTGCATAAAGTTGTCGATCTTCGCCGAGGCAAGTTCATTACGAATGCCTTCCTTCTGATCGGCAGGCAGCTTGTCGTAAGACACTTCCTCGCGCTTCTCTACTTTCATGACATGGTAACCGTAGTCAGTTTCTACCGGATCGCTGATCTTATTAAGCTCAAGCGTCAGCGCCTTTTCCTTGAACTGCGGTACCCAAGTGCCTGCCGGTTTGTTCTCATACAGGCCTCCGCTGTTCTTGGAGCCCGGATCCTCGGAGTATTTCTTAGCGACCGCAGCAAAGTCCTCGCCTTTATTCAGCTTGGACTGTACTTCCTTGGCAATTTTGAGCGCCTCGCCTTCCGCTCTTTCCTTGCCTTCCGCATCCTTAAAACCAATCAGGACATGACGAACGCTAATGTTGGTGTAATCCTTCTTGTTCGCCTCGAATTCCTTCTTGATATTCTCTTCGGTTACCTGATTCTTCTCATATTCCATAACGGTCATGACGCGAAGCATATAATTTTTGAGATCGTCTTCCGTCAATTTCTGCGATTCTAGAGCAGCTTTAAACTGCTCCTCGCCCATTCCGCTCTTCTGCTGCTTTAACAAATCGTCCGCTTGCTTCCCGGCAGCTTCCTTCGCTTTATCGTCAGCTTTGGCGTACAGGTATTCATAGGCTACCCCCTGTTTCGCCAAATACTCTTTAAATTCATCCATTTGTAAAAATTGGGCGTATTCCGGGGACATGAACTGAATCATGCGCTGTTCCAGATCAAATTCCTTCTCGGTAATCTCTCCACCCTTATATTTGACAATAACTTTGCTATTATCATTTTCGGTTCCCTTAGTCTTGTCGTTTCCGCACGCAGCGATCATCGACATGGATAGCACTGCTGTGATGGATACCATAAACGTCTTCCATGCCTTGTTATTTCTTGACGGCATTTTGTAGTTCTCCCTTCAGGTTGAATGGCCCTTTTGCGGCCTCCAGGAATTGCTCCAGCAATTCTAACAGTTGTTGATCGGAAAGTCCCTTGCCTTTGATTCGAATGGCCATCGTCGGCCCTTGTTCAAATTGTACACGTCTTTCGAACATATTTCCAATTTGCGCAAGTCCTGCTGTATCAACCGTCTTATCCTGCCCTTCATAAAACTGCAGCAGCACATCGTCGCCGCGCTGGATAATGGAGTCGATCCCGTACGTACGACCATATACCTTCAAGCGGGATACAGCAAGCAGGTTACTTACCGCAAGCGGCAGCTCGCCAAAGCGGTCAAGCAGTTCATCCTCAAGCTCCGCCGATTCGTCGATAGACGAAACGATAGCCACTTTTTTATAAATTTCGATCTTCTGGATGCTGTCATAAATGTAATCTGACGGCAAGTAAGCATCAATCCCCAGATCGATGGAAGTGTTCCAGTCCTTCGATGGCAATGGCGGCTCGCCCAGCATGCTGACTTTGCGTTTTTGTATCTCCTCCGCCAGCATCTGTGAATACAGGTCGAACCCGACGGAAGCAATAAAGCCATGCTGCTCCGCTCCGAGCAGATTGCCCGCGCCGCGAATCGACAGGTCCCGCATCGCAATCTTGAATCCGGAGCCAAGCTCCGTAAATTCTTTAATGGACTGAAGCCGCTTCTCGGCCACTTCGGTCAGCACCTTATCCCGCTGGTACGTGAAATAAGCATAAGCGATCCGGTTGGAACGTCCGACGCGTCCGCGCAGCTGATACAGCTGGGAGAGGCCCATTTTGTCCGCATCATGCACGATAAGCGTATTTACATTCGGGATATCCACACCCGTCTCAATAATGCTCGTACTAACCAATACGTCGTGTTCGCCGTCCAGGAAGTCGAGAATGGTCTTCTCCAGTTCCGTTTCCGACATTTGCCCGTGTCCCACACCCACTCGGGCCTCCGGTACCAGCATGGATATCTGGGCTGCCATCTCCTGAATGCCCTGAACCCGATTGTAGAGATAGTAAACTTGACCGCCCCGGGCCAGCTCTCGCTCGATGGCTTCCCGCACCAGGGTCTGGCTATGCTCTACGACATAAGTCTGCACTGGAAAACGGTTCTCCGGCGGTGTCTCGATCACGGACAAATCCCGAACGCCGAGCATCGACATATGCAGCGTACGCGGAATCGGCGTTGCCGTCAGCGTCAGTACGTCGACATTGGTCTTCAGCTTCTTCAATTTCTCCTTATGCGTAACGCCAAACCGCTGCTCTTCATCCACAATCAGCAGTCCCAGATCCTTGAACACAATATCCTGCGACAGCAATCGGTGCGTCCCGATCAAAATATCGACAGAGCCCTGCTTTACTTTCTTGATCGTCTCATTCTGCTCCTTACGGCTCCGAAAACGGCTCAGCACCTGAATGTTGATCGGATAATTGGCAAAACGCTCCCGAAACGTCTCGTAATGCTGTTGGGCCAAAATCGTCGTCGGTACTAGCACCGCAACCTGCTTCCCTTCGATCGCTGCTTTAAACGCAGCGCGAACGGCCACTTCCGTTTTCCCGTAACCGACATCACCGCACAGCAGCCGATCCATCGGCCGGTTCTGCTCCATGTCTTTTTTGATTTCGGTAATCGCTCGAAGCTGATCAGGTGTTTCATCATATGGGAACATGTCCTCGAATTCCTGCTGCTCCGACGTATCTTTCTCAAATCCGTACCCAGGCGCAGTCTGACGTTCGGCATACAGCTTGATCAGATCGTCGGCGATATCCTGAACGGAAGAGCGAACCTTGTTCTTAACCCGCGTCCATTCATTTCCGCCCAGCTTGTAAACCTTCGGCTCCTTGTCTTCCGAACCGACATATTTCTGGATGAGATCGATCTGCTCAATCGGAACGGACAGCTTATCGCCCCCGGCATACAGAATATGCATGTAGTCCTTATGGATTCCGTTGATTTCGAGCGTCCCGATCCCCATATATTTCCCGATACCGTGGTTTTGATGCACCACATAATCGCCGACTTTGAGCTCCGTATAGCTCTTGATGCGCTCGGCGTTGTCCATATTCTTTGTGGTTTTGCGTGTTTTGCGCTGCTTCGAGGAGAACATTTCGCTCTCTGTAATAATGGCAGCATGAACCGAAGGCATCTCGAAGCCATTCTGCAGATGCCCCTCAAACATAACCGGTTCTTCAATGCCATAGTCCAGCAGTACCCGCCGCATGCGGTCCATCCGCTCCGCATCGCCTGCCAGCATCATGACCTGAACACCCGACTTCTTCCAGCGCTCCATCTCAGCCTTGAGCACGTTCATCTGGCCATGGAAATCCTGCATGCCGCGCGTAATCACATTGACGATATTCTGCGGCTGCATTCTTGGCACCTGACGCAGGAAGATCGAGATCAGTAGACTTTGATAGGGATGCTGATAGATCAGTTCTTCCGTATCCAGTGAAAGCGGCAGATCCGGCAGCGATTTGCCATTCTGCATCAGATGCAAATTCCATTCCGCTTCATCCCGCTCCAGCTGCTTGGCTGTTTCTAACAGACGAGCAGGCTCATCCATAATCAGAATCGTATCCTTCGGCATGTAATCATATAGATTGGTCTTCTCCGGATACAACAGGGAGATATATTTATAGATTTCAGGGAAATATATCCGCTCGCGCAGCATCTCAACTTCCCGGTGTATTTCATCCCGCAGACGGAGCTTGGCCTGACGATCACTCATGCGCTCGAGCTGCGTCTCCAGCAGACGGACCACCGTATCCGCTGTACGGCTTAGCCGCTCTGAATCTGCAATAATTTCCTTGCATGGTGTAATGGTGACTTCCCGGACCTTGTCAATCGAGCGCTGATCTGCCGGGTCGAAGGTACGAATTGAGTCGATATCTTCATCAAACAGTTCGACGCGGTACGCCATGGTCGTTGTCATCGGATAAAAATCGATGATACCGCCGCGAACACTCATCTCGCCGCGGCTCTCGACGCGCTCCACCCGTTCATATCCCATCTCGATCATCTGGTTCAGGAAGGAATCCAGCACGAGTGTCCCGCCGTCATGAAGTACAATTCGTGCATCAGACATCACTTCAGGAGCTGGAAGCAGACGACGCACGCCGGAAAATGGCGCAACGACAATACCCCGGAAGCCTCTGGCACAACGGACGAGTACATCAATCCGCTGCGCCAGAGTCTCGGGGCTTGAAACGGCCGACTCGGCCGCTACCAGTTCATTCGCCGGGTATAACAATACTTGGTCCGGTGAGAGCGCTTCCTGTAAATCATCCGCAATTTTCTGGGCTGAAAACATATTATGAGTGACAACGAGCAGCGGTCGCTGCTGGTCCTGGTGCAATGCGGCCATTAAGATCTGCCTGGACGACCCAGAAAGACCGGAGATCAATTGCTCCCTCATGCCGGCTTGGACGCCAGCGGTTATGGATTTGAAGTCCGAATCCTTCGAAAATACATCAATAAGTGCTTGTAACAAAAGGGGCACCTCTCTTATGCAAAAGAAATGAATTTCCTAGACTCTATTTCTCATGGAATTTTAGACGATTGCCAAAAAATTATAACCGAAAAGAAGCCTTGAGCAAAACTGCCAAGGCTAGAGCAGCGGCAAAGCCTGCCGCTGTATGTCTTCTACCAAAAAAAACGTCGTGTACCCCATTATACGCTCATTGCAGGGGATTTGCCAAAAGGCTAAGTTCCGGATTGGCTTCGAGGGCTTCTCTGCAATGATCGCAGGTTACCCGGACTATCATTTCTCCGTTAAAATCATAGGCTATTATATCCTTGCGTTCCTCAGGGGTCAAGGAATCAAATCCGAGACGAGCTTCGGATACGTAATTGGAATCGATGCGGCCCTGAAACGCCCGACAATGTCTGCAAACATAGGTTATCGCCATCATATGCCTCCTGAAGGTCGTGTATACCTTCAGTATGCCCGGATTTTCCTCGTTTAAGACTTCGATGTTACGGTTGCCTATGACTTAGGAATCATCTCTTTGGATACTTCCATTCTATGATGCTTTTCTAAGACTTGTTAAACTTCGCCATCGTCTGTTCAAAGGTATGATCCAGACTGAATTCCAGCGCGTCACAGGTCTCCTCTACCATGCTCTGCAGCTGTTCGCGTTCCTTCTTCGGAAAAGTACCGAGCACATAATCCACAATCGCATAACCCGGCTCAGGCCTCGATATGCCCATACGAACACGGTTGAAGCTCTGAGTCCCGGTATGCTGAATAATGGATTTAATGCCATTATGTCCTCCGGCACTGCCCTGATACCGCAGGCGGATCTTACCGACCACGGTATCCAAATCATCATAGACCACAATCATGTCCTCAAGACTCACTTTATAATAATCCATATAAGCACGCACGGCCTCGCCCGAAAGATTCATGAACGTCATCGGTTTGATCAGGACGGTTTTGGTGCCGCCAATCATCCCTTCGGCGATGACCGATTTGCATTTATTCTGGTTGAACTTCATACCGTGTCGCTCTGCCAGTGCATCCAGCGCCATGAATCCAACATTATGGCGTGTCTTCTCATAATTTGAACCGGGGTTGCCCAGTCCGACAATCCATTTCATCACAGGTTGATTCCTTTCACGATTTATACTTTCTTCTTTGCGCATTTCTGAGTACAATATGAACAAAACCTATCGGCGTTATGCCTCATAAGAAGGTGAATCGGCATTGAAAGCTTTCGAACAGAAATTAACGCACCACAGCCATTTTCAATACCATATGAAGCATGGCATCCCTGTTCAAGTCTATGAACTGGGTTGTCACATAGACGTGGGTCTGATCACGGCAGTCGACGCCTACTTTGTCGAGCTTGAGGGAACGCTGTACAACCGGAGTACGTTCACTTTTATCTCTAGGCCCGGATATTAACAAGCTTGATCTCTATTAACAGGCTGGACTTATGAAAACGTTTTCTTCCCGACTGTTCCTCTGCTTTTTGCTAACCAAAACGGCAAAGTCGTTATAGCCGACAAGGGTTACATCTCCTCATGAGGAGATGTAACCCTGCCTTTACACGGTTTATTATTCTATTTCAAACAATTTACTAATCGACAATTCCTCATGAACCCGGATGATGGCTTCACCCATCAACGGAGCAACCGACAACACCGTCAGCTTGCTGCTCGGGTTCGGATTGGTGATCGGAATGGTGTCTGTTACAACAACTTCCTTCAGCGGGGAGTTTTCCAGTCGCTCATGGGCAGGGCCCGAGAGAACCGGATGTGTACAGCACGCGTAGACTTCCTTCACGCCGCCTTCCATCAACGCATTGGCACCCAGCACAATCGTACCGGCGGTATCGATAATGTCATCAATCAGAATAGCGGTCTTGCCTTCGATATTCCCGATAATGTTCATGACTTCACTGACGTTCGGCTCCGGTCGGCGTTTATCGATAATCGCCAGCGGCGCATTCAGGAAATCAGCAAGCTTTCTCGCGCGAACCACACCGCCGTGATCCGGAGATACAACGACCGGGTTCTCGATCTGCTTTGAACGGAAATATTGGGCAAGAATCGGTACGCCGAGCAGATGATCCACCGGAATATCGAAAAATCCCTGAATCTGCATCGCATGCAGGTCCATCGTAATGACGCGATGAGCTCCTGCTTTTTCGATCAGGTTCGCAACCAGCTTAGCGGTGATCGGATCCCGCGAACGCGCTTTGCGGTCTTGACGGGCATATCCGTAATACGGAATAACCACGTTGATGCTCTTCGCGGATGCCCGCTTGAGCGCATCCACCATAACCAGCAGCTCCATCAGGTTATCATTCACCGGCAAACAAGTGGACTGCACAATATAAACATGGCAGCCCCGTACGCTTTCGGAGAGCTTTACTTGAATCTCGCCGTCGCTAAAGCTGGTTGTATGCGATTCCCCCATCGGAATGCCGATATAATCAGCGATCTGATGGGCAAGTTTAGGATTGGAATTACACGTGAATATTTTTAATTTAGAATCAAGATAAGTCATAGAATAAAAACCCTCCGTGCTGGTTCGTTGAATTAGGTATCCGATCACCGCTTCATATCTTGGTTAAGGAAGCAGGGATAATTACGATTTCTTGTTCTTCTTGGCGATGGCGCGTGCCCGGATCTCCTCTGCGTACCCTGGCTTGTTCTCCTGACGCTGTCTGGCGATGGCCAGATCATTGTCCGAAACGGAATGCGTAATGGTAGAGCCTGCAACAACGAATGCGCCCTTGCCCACCTTCACCGGTGCAATCAAATTCACATTACTGCCGATAAATGCATCATCTTCAATTTCGGTAATGGACTTATTATAACCATCATAGTTGACTGTAATCGCACCACAGCCGATATTAACGTTTTTGCCGACTTTGGCATCACCAACATAACTGAGATGGGATACTTTAGAGCCGTTGTCAATCGTGGCGTTCTTCACTTCGACGAAGTCGCCCACCTTTACATCATCCCCCAGCTTGGCGCCTGGACGAAGATAAGCAAACGGTCCTACGGAGGTCCGGGTGCCGACTTCAGCGCTGCTGAGCACAGAATGTTTGACGCTTGCGCCATCCGCGATAACAGAGTCCTCGATATCGGTATCCGGTCCGATCACGCAATCTTCACCGATCACTGTATTCCCTTTCAGGACGGTACCGGGATAAAGCACTGTATCTGAACCAATCTTAACATCAGCTCCGATATAGGTTGAAGCCGGGTCAATGATCGTAACACCGTTCAACATGTGCTTGCGGTTGATGCGCTCTCTCATGAAGCCTTCAGCTTCCGACAGCGCTAGGCGATCGTTAACGCCAATCGATTCCGCGTAATCATCGGTCTGATAAGCAAGCACGGTCTCGCCGGCTTGTTTCAAAATGCCGACGCAATCGGTCAGGTAATATTCCTGCTGCGCATTCTGGTTGGTTACATTATCCAGTGCAGCGAATAGCTTTTTATTGTCAAAACAATAGGTACCGGTGTTAATTTCAGTGACTGCGTCCTCTTCCGGACTGCAATCCTTCTGCTCAACAATCCGAAGTGCGCTGCCATCCTCGCCTCGAATGACCCGGCCGTAGCCTTTCGGGTTATCCATATGCGCGGTAAGCACCGTAGCGGCCGCATTGTTGCTTTCATGAAGCTTCAAAAGATTTTCCAGTGTCTCGGACGTCACCAGCGGAGTATCCCCACAAATGACAATCGTGGATCCTTCTTCGCCACCAAGTAATTCCTTGGCTTGCTTCACAGCGTGACCCGTTCCGAGCTGCTGCTCCTGCAGTACATACTCGGCTGCGTCTTGCAGATAAGCGCGAACCGTTTCCGCACCATGGCCTACGACCACAACACTGCGTTCACAGTTTACCTGCTGTACAGTTTGCAATACATGTCCGACCATCGGCTTGCCACAAACAGGATGCAGCACTTTATATAGTTTGGATTTCATACGTTTGCCCTGCCCAGCGGCGAGCACAATAGCAAATCTTTTCAAGGGCCATGCCTCCTCCTCTTGAACTCACTACTGAATATATATCATTCTACAAAAAAAGAAAAGAGAGCCACAGGTATGGCTCTCTTTTCCTTGAACCCCAATTGTAAATCTTAAGCGCCTTCTTCAATCACTTCTTCTTCAGTAGCCGCTCGCTCATACTCGGCCAATACAGCCGATTGAATTTTCTCGCGAGTACCGGAAGAAATGGGATGGGCAATGTCGCGGAATTCTCCATCAGGAGTGCGTTTGCTCGGCATTGCAACAAACATTCCATTGTTTCCGTCGATGACGCGAATGTCGTGAACGACAAATTCATTATCGATGGTAATGGATGCGATTGCCTTCATTCTCCCCTCAGAGTTAACACGGCGGAGTCTGACATCCGTAATTTGCATATGTGTTCACCACCTTTTTCCATCAGAGACTTGGTGTATAATTCCACACAGCAAACCATAAATCCTTCTTTTTTCTAATACAAAATGTCCTAAAAACAGGAATTTTTTTTAGAATGTGATATTTTCGACAGACTTCGGGCTAATTCGAATGAAAACGCTATTATATCGACAAATATCGCGACTCTATTTTTCGAAGTAATTACCAGGGTTTACGGTAATTCTCTTCGTTTTGGAGTCCACATCGCTTAAGATGGCTAGTGAAATATAGTCCTCCAGAAGTCTTTCCTCGGTTTCCACCGCTCCTGACTCTACCAGCACACCGACACCTGCGACTTCTGCATTAAATTCACCAAGCAGATCGACCATTCCCTGAATGGTCCCGCCTGCCTTCATAAAATCATCCACGATCAGCACGCGAGAGCGTTCCTTGAGCGCCCGGCGGGATAATGACATGGTATGAATGCTCTTATGTGAGCCCGATACATAATTGATGCTTACGGCCGATCCTTCCGTCACCTGATGGTCCCGGCGAACTAGTACGACCGGCAGGTTCAATTGTGCCGCTGTCGCATAGGCCAGCGGAATCCCTTTGGTTTCCACGGTCATGACCACATCGATATCCCGGTCGGCAAACGCCGTGGCAATGATCTTGCCCGCCTCATTCATCAGCGAAGGTTGTCCGAGCAGATCAGACATGTACAAATAACCGCCCGGCAAAATCCGATCCGATTGCTGAAGCTGCTGACACAGCTCCTCCGCAAACCGCAAGGCATGATCTTTGCGCAGCTTCGGAATGTAGCGGACTCCTCCCGCTGCGCCGGCCAGCGTCTGAAGCTCTCCAAGCCCCTCGCTCTCGAACACGTCCTTAATGATTGCCAAATCCTCACTGATGGATGACTTGGCTGCTCCATATCGCTCAGCGAACGTTGTCAGCGGAATCAGCGTATGCGGTTTAGATAGTAAATATTGGGTCATATCGACCAATCGTTCGCTTCGTTTTAATTTTTTCACCTAGGGTTCCTCGCTAAATCCGAATATTATATGTTAAATATAACACCTTTGTACGTATTTATACAACTTTGTTTGAAATTCGACCCCGAATTGTCAAACATAACCGTTTCTAAGTCAGTAGGCGAACGGCATACACTTCCTTACAGAATCCCCGCAGGCCATTGTAAATCCGGGCTACCTTGGATTCCTTGGAGACGAGACCGAAGACCGTTGGGCCGCTTCCGGACATGAGCGCACCGTCAGCTCCCAATTTCAGCATTCCTTCCTTCAGCTGCTGAACTTCCGGGTGCATCTTCAAGGTAACCTCCTCCAGCACGTTACCCAGCGATTGGCACATCTGCTGGAAGCTGCCTTGCGTAAGCGCCTCGACCATGCGTTCAGCCGATGGATGGTGCTGAATCTGCTCGCTGCGCAAACGGCCGTACACTTCCGCCGTCGACACATTGATCGGCGGCTTCGCCACGATCACCCAGCACTGCGGCGGGTTTGGGATCGGCGTGAGTACCTCGCCGCGCCCTGTAGCCAGTGCGGTGCCGCCGGTTACACAGAACGGCACATCCGAGCCGAGCTCTGCGCCCAGCGCGAGCAGCTCCTCCTGGGGGATACCCAGTCCCCAGAGGCGGTTCAAGCCGCGCAGTGTTGCCGCTGCATCACTGCTGCCTCCTGCGAGTCCAGCGGCAACGGGAATTTTTTTGTCCAGGTGAATATGCACACCCTTTTTCACGTCATAGCGCTCTTTAATTAGTCTTGCTGCCTGAAAGGCCAAATTCTTCTCGTCCAGCGGTATGTACCCTGCCTGTGAGGTGATGATGATGGTGTCCCGCTTCTGTTCGGACATTTCGAGCCGATCGGCGAGGTCAATCATCGTCATGACCATCTCTACCTCATGGAAGCCGTCAGGACGTTTATGAAGTACATCCAGCATCAAATTGATTTTGGCCGGTGCTTTTTCGTATATTTTCAAGAACGTTCACCTATCCTTAGCTTTTCCCCATATGCTTGAACTTAACATATTCGAGGAAAAACATCTAATGCCTCTATATTAACAAACTCAGGCTTTGAAGTCATGGGACCGTTTGATGGGGTAAACAAACAGGGGCTTCCGCTTAACCGGAAGCCCCTGCCGCATTATGGTCTTTCTCTTACAGATCGGATTTGCTGGCTGCCCGCTCGGCGAGCTCAATCGCCCGCTTTACCATGTTGCCGGCATCCTTGGCCTTAATGCCTCCCCAGCCTTCTTTTTCCACGGTATCGTAGAACCCCAATTCCTTAGCCAATTCGGTCTTCAATTGATCGGACATAATGCTTCGTCTTCTCCTGCTCATCAATCCCGCCTCCTTGGAAAATGTAATTGAGTATGGCATGAACAGCATCCGGCGCGATTGCAGTGGCGTTTTACGAACCCCTGCAAGCTAACCTCCTTCACCGCATATGAAACGAATGAAGAAGGCCTCGCGCAGCCTTAGTATGTGTTCAACCCCCGCTTGTCATTCCCCGGATCGATGGCAACAAAAAACAGCCTCCCTGTTAGTGGAGACTGCTCTCTCATGACATATCGTTATGACTTGATATAGGTGATTCGCATCTCGTTGTCATCACCGGTTACCATGATTTCCACGGTTTCGGTCAGAATATCGGCATAACTGTAGGACACACGTTTAAAAGTTTGCTGGTCTTGATCCAGCTTCACAATGAAAACAGAAGGGTACGTTTCTTCCAAAACACCAGTACGCTCGACGGTCTTCCGACGGCCACCGTTAGCCCGAAGCGTAATTTTTTGCCCTAAATGGGCATCGAGACTGCGTTTGATTTCCAACAGCGCGTTTTTAGCCATTGTCGACGACCACCTCTTTCCTTGTCCATTATACAAAAGATTCAGTCATTTGTCAATTCAAAAACATTAATTATATCAGCATCAAAAATATATTGTCAACGTATTTTTTTTGACCCTGGATTTCTCGTGTGCATTTGCTTTAATATGCGCTAAATTGACAAGCTTTATGTATTTTTTTTGACAACTTTCTTAAAGAATTGAAACAAAAAATAAAAAAACCCCAACTTGTGGGGTTCTTCTCTGTTCTTTCTACAACGGCCTATTACACCTCTTTTAGAACGCAATATGAGCTAACTGACCGAAGGCGTAACCTTCAACGTGGACAAATCCTGCAGCTTTGGCAGACCGATCCGGTAGCTGCCTCTCGTCTCGATTCCGCCCACGCCCTGACTGCCGCTGATCGTATGATGAACGACATCATGGATGTTGACGGTATCCCTGACTGACGTATAGGCTGCCTTAGCGGCAACGTAGACAGGATCCAGCGCATGGATGAGGATTCGCCCTGGCGAGCTGGCAAAATTGGCTCCCGCCTGCAGCAGAGCTTCAAAATGCGACTGGCACGCCCCAGCCACAATGACCAGGGAATCCAGATTCCGCTCATATTGACGCGCTACCTGAATCGCCGTGACGAAGTTGTGTGAATTCTTATAGCTGTCCAGGCTATATAAATCGTATGGCTGTCGTCTCTTCAGAACTCCATCATGACCTGTAATTACCACGATATCAGGTCTTACCCGCGGAAGAAGACGATATAATGAATCGGCCATCCCCGACTCATTGATATAATGGCCTTCCGCTGGGACCCGAAGCTGATTGTACAAGGTCAAACTCTTCTTCAGGTATTGGGGATCTCCATCCAAATGCAGCACCTTGCCCGGCACGTCAAAATATCCTTTTTCCGCAAGCTGTCCGCCTTCAATATTGCGCAGGCTGGCCAGTTGACGCTCACTCTGCTCCTGTCTGTGCTTCTGCAGACGGTCCAGCGACTCATTGGCTTTGATCTGCGCCTGCTTTGTACGTTCGCTTAAGTTGGGATGCGGGACCGTGACCAAATCATCAATGGGAGCATCGGCAAGTAACCGGAATTCTGTCCCTTTGATGACGATATTATTATTTTGCCGCATGCCTTCTACCCGGAACGTTACATCGCCGCCGTAGGATTTACGAACGACCAAGTCTCCCAAGTTCATCACAACATCACCCCTACCCTATGGTATGGGCCACTGTGACTATTGGTTCTTGCGAAACATCAATTTATCGCGTTAAGGCCTTCGCGGGCCCTATGGGCTCTCTAATGGCTGTATTAACGAATATCCGCGTTGTACAATATGTTGCTGAGCCGGGCATACTCTTCAATACTAAGGGTCTCACCGCGCCGTGAGGGCTCAATGCCCGCTTCCTTCAGCAGCTGTTCCAGCCGTTCACGGCCTTCTCCCGGAAAGAACCGGCTCTTCAGATTGTTGGCAATCGTCTTCCTCCGCTGTGCGAAAGAAGCCTGAACCACCTCGAAGAAGAATCCTTCGTCTTCTACACTAACAGGAGGCTGTTCCCGGACCGCCAGGCGAATCACGGCCGAAGCGACATTCGGCTGCGGAATAAACACCGTATGCGGCACAATACAGACCAGTTTAGGCTCACTGTAATATTGAACGGCAATGCTAAGGCTGCCATAATCCTTACTTCCCGGCGCCGCTGCCATCCGCTCTGCCACTTCTTTCTGAATCATCACCACGATATTCTCCAGCGGCAGCTTTTCCTCCAGCAGTTTCATGAGAATCGGCGTCGTCACATAATACGGCAGATTCGCAACCACACTTACCTTCGATACGCCCGCAAAATCCTGACGGAACAGCTCATGAAGATCCACCTTCAGTACATCTCCATGGTGCACCTTCACATTCTCATAGGGCTCCAGGACCTCCCTCAGGATGGGAATCAGGCGCTGATCAATTTCGACCGCGGTGACGGTCCCTGCCGTCTGCGCCAGCTTCTCCGTTAATGCACCGATACCAGGGCCGATCTCAAGGGCTCCCTTATCCTCATCCAGTCCTGCAGCTTCCACAATTTTATACAGAATATTCTGATCAATAAGAAAGTTTTGACCCAGACTCTTCTTGAAGGAGAATCCATGCCGTGAGATGATCTCCTTCGTCCGTCTTGGTGTTGATATATCCTCGATCCGATTCATTGGCTTACGCCCCCTTCTTCCAACTGTGCAAGTGCGGCCAGAAATTCTTCACGTGATATTTGAAACATGGCCAGTCGTTTATGGAACTGCTTGCTATTGCAATAACCGATCCCCAGCAGATTACCCATCGTCATACGCCTTGCCGCCGCTTCCGGATGAGCCGATAATCCGGCCTCCAGCATGTCCTCCAGACTAATCAGGCTCTCTCCACCCTCGAAGGAGGTATGGACCCGCTCCAGCGCACGCCGTATCGCCTCTGGCGAGGCATTCTCCACGCCGATATCCCCTTTGCGGGTAGCATCCGCTTCCGGGATAAAGGCATGCTTACAGCCGGGTACGCCCTGATCCAGGATTTTGCGGATCCGCTCCCCTGCATGGTCAGGATCCGTTAATATAATGACGCCTCTGCGCTCCTGAGCAAGCGCTATGCGTTTCAGGATTTGCTTGTTGATCGCTGATCCGCCCGTTTCGATCGTATCCGCTTCTACGGCCCGTTTAATGGCAACGGTATCGTCTCTGCCTTCCACAACAATCACTTCTTTAATCATGCGTTTGTTCTCTTCCTTCCCAAGCAAAGCCACGCTTGTACAACTTTAGATTCAACCATCTTAGCTCTGTATACTCCGTTCTTAACAAAACAAAAGAAGAGGAAACACTCCCTCTTCTTCATCATTATATATTATAAGCTAAATAGTATAGCATTAGAATGGCATTGTAAATTGGAATTCATGCGTCTAGTTCAATTCAGGTTTAACCGGACCGATCACATAAACGGTGCGGCCGCTCTTCCGGCCGAAACTCGTGGCCGATTTGAGTGAATCATAATAAACATCGATTTTGTTGCCTTTGATGGCGCCGCCCGTATCTTCTGCACGACGGAAGCCAATGCCTTCGATATAGACCCACCATCCGATCGGGATGATATTAGGGTCAACGGCGATGGTGCGCCCTTCTGTAACGCGTGTGCCGGATGCAGTGCGTGTACCGATTCCTTGTTGCTCAGAAGAATACGCCGTCATCGACACATTGTTCAATACCTTGTTGTATTTAAAATCAACGCCTGCCCGAGAAACCACGTTGTTCTCAACAGCCTTGGCGGTTGTTACTTTCTTCGTGCCGGACAATTTGGCCGGTGTGGCTTTCACATCGGTGGCGGCCGCCTGAACAATGACGGGCTTCTCCACCTTTTTCGTGCCTACGGCAATAATTTTATCCTTCGTTCTGCGCTCGACTTTTTGGGAGACCTTCGTCTTCGAAACCAGCTTGCCATTGTGGTAGACCTTCTCATAATGGTTCACCATGAGACCGGACTCGCCCCGCTGAATCACGCGGTTATCCCCTCTTTCAAGCGATGGGTCGGCTGTTTTGATCACACGGAATTCCCGGTCTTCCGTCTCCTTAACTTTTTGTTTCGTGACGCGAACGACATGGATATTCATATTGCTGGTCAGCTTCGTGTTCTGTGCCGGTTGTACTATATCTTCACCCTGGATCGTAATACCAGCCTCTTTAAGTACATGATCAACCGTATCCTGGGATGTAAATATGGTTTTAGTTGTGCTGCCTACTGTAACTTTAACTGGAATTGCCCGTTCAATGATGATCCGATCTCCATCCTGGATCGCGCCGTTTAAAGGCATCGAAATCTGATCCTGAGGACTCAACGTGATCGCTTGCTCCTCCAGCAATTCCTGCAGCAATGATCCACGTGTTTCTACTGTGGTGACACGACCATCGACGACAAGCTGAACCTCCTTGCCTGCCTGATCATGTACGACCAACGATATGAGAAGTGATACCGTAACGGCACCCATGGCACCGAGCAACATCAGTTGACGCAAATTGTCATGCTTCCATCTCAATGCGTAAGACATGCTGGATGATTGTGATTCATGGGTTTCTTCAGGTTGAAAAATGCCCACTATTCCATCCTCCTTCATAGTCCCGCCGTCTAGGTAAACGCATGAATGCATTTGACGTGACTATAGCAATTTTTCTCACAAGGCGCCCTGCTATCTATCTACACCCTGCGTCAATTCCCGTCATTTCGTCCATATACCACCACCCCTTGTTTACCAAGAGTATGATGGTCCCTTCTCCATTATTCAAAAATAAAAGAAAGCCAATGCAAGAGTACTAGAGGCTCTAACGTGGCTTCCTGATGATTAGAATCATGGAAATGGTATGCACGAGATTTCCCCTCTTATTTCGCTTACGGAGTTAGCTGTCGGGTTCGGACGTAAGAGAGACGCCCTAGATCCGGATACCCGCTCATGGCGAGATCCTTCAAATTCACCCCAAAGACCCGAAAAAGAAATCAAATACAGCTGCGTGCATTCAGACCAGTATGCACGGCGGTATCGGTTCCCCCGTTCTCCAGAATTCCGGAGATTAAGCGAGACGGTTCATGAAATATTCGGCTACGATCTGCACATCGCAGCTTCTTATCACTGAAAAGATGATATCCTGTTTACATGCAGGTTGTAAAGCAACATTCAACCACATTTTCTCATGTAAAAGGTTAAATTATTGTAATATTGACGCCTTTTCTGATTAAAAAACTTTAATTAATCGCGATTGCTCCCTTTTTCATCGCTTTTGCTCTCTTTTTCGTTAAATACCAAATCGTTCCAGTGCATTTTTGGTGGTAATTTGGGCCAATTCCTCATAAGACAACCCTCTAATCTCGGCTGCTGTCTCCGCCACCAATTTCACATAAGCGGTCTCATTTCTTTTCCCACGGAAGGGATGAGGCGTCAGGTAAGGGGAGTCCGTTTCGATCAATAATCGATCCAGCGGAACCTGCGCCAATACCTCTTTGGGCTGCTTTGCATTCTTGAAGGTAATCGGCCCGCCAAATGAAATATGGAATCCCATATCGAGACATATTTTGGCGGTTTCCCAGCTTCCGGAGAAGGAATGCATGACACCGCCCACTTCGGAGGCCTTTTCCTCCCGTAAAATTTTGATAATATCTTCATGCGCATCCCGATTATGAATGACAATCGGCATGTTCAGTTCCCGGGCAAGTCCGATCTGACGTCGAAGGACCCGGTGCTGGACATCTTTCGGGGACGTATCCCAATAATAGTCCAAGCCGATCTCTCCAATAGCCACCACTTTCTCATGACTGCATAAAGAGGCGATCCAATCCAGGTCCTGATCCTCCATGGTAATCGCATCTACAGGATGCCAGCCCACTGCCGCATATATAAAATCATAAGTCTCTGCCAGCTTCATCGTAGTCGGGATCGTCTCCCGGTTAAATCCGATATTGATCATCCGGGTCACGCCAGCTTCAAGCGCCCGCTGAATTGCTTCCTCCCGGTCTTCGTCGAATTGGGGAGCGTCCATATGAGTGTGCGTGTCGAACAACATAAGATCCACACTCTCCTTCCTGTCGTTTCTGTGTCGTATATTTTCCATTAGCTGGGTAAATTGCAGATGTACCAAGCTTTGACTATTCCTCTAGGTTAATGTTGTTGCTTGAAAACATCGGCTATCTTCTCCGGCATCTGAGCCAGCAGCGGAGTCACTTTCTCTTCCGGATAATATAGATGGTACCGTCCTTTATGAATACCGCTGATCGAGCGTACAATATCGGAAACCTCCGAGATTTCCTTCAGCTCATCATGCCGATCCAGAAGCAGAATCTGTTTCTCGTTAAGCGGCATATCGGAATGAACTTTATCATAAGGAAGATCGGTTGGAAAATCAATCTCCAGGTCATATTCCGGATGTAATCCCACGGCACGGAACGCTTGGCGTATCCGGTCGATGGTTTCCAGATCAATATTGTCGATTTCTACATATTTGTAGAGCTTTCGGTGCATGAAACGACCGCATAATTCGCTAAGGAGCTTGTCTTCCTCCTCCGTCCATTGCAGAAAGGCCGTTTGGATCAGGGCTTCATCCAGACGCAGGTATTGACTCACGTCAATATGGCCCGCAAACAACGCAGGAAGCGGTTCGACCATGAACCGAAAGGCATATCCGCTGTCATGCAGTTCCTTTGCCCGGCGAAAGATTTGGCGCAGGATGATTTCGGAGCTTCGAGTGACGGGATGAAAATATACCTGCCAGTACATCTGATACCGTGACATCAGGTAATCCTCCACGGCGTGCATGCCCGATTCCTTCACAACGACCCGATCGCGGTATGGCCGCAGCATCCGCAAGATCCGGTCAATATCAATCGTTCCATAATTAACTCCCGTATAATACGCATCCCTTAGCAAATAATCCATCCGGTCTGCATCCAGCGGACTAGTGACCAGGTTTATCACAATCGGCTTATCGTAGGTTTTGTTAATCACGGAAGCCACTTTCTCGGGGAAATCCGCTCCGAGCTCTCGCAGTACCTGATTGACGCAAGTATCCCCGAGCAGGATCCGGCATGTCCAATCCTCGTGATTCATATGAAAAGCTTCTTCTATAGAATGAGAGAAAGGGCCATGCCCCAAATCATGCAGCAGAGCCGCGCAGAGCGCAACTTGCCTTTCCTCGGCAGGCCAATCGGAATACCCCCTCCGTTCGAATTGAGAGATGATTCTTCTCGTAATTTCATAGACTCCCAGTGAATGGGAGAATCGGCTGTGTTCGGCCCCATGAAAGGTCAGAAAAGAGGTCCCAAGCTGTCTAACCCGGCGGAGTCGCTGGAATTCCGGGGTATCGATTAATCGCCAGATGATGTCGTCTTGCACATGAATATAATTGTGGACGGGATCCTTAAACACTTTTTCTTCCGAAATTGGTGAATACATTCCATCTCAACTCCTTATCGTTTCGATTGGGTTTTAGCCGATAAACACTTCTTTTGACATCTAATGTCGAACCGTGTCGAATAAGGGAAAATTGCGCTTTCCAAATCGACAAATCAAAATTCGCAGCAATAATTGGTTCGATTATGGTAATTACGTTGCTATATAAGGGTTTTATTCACTATACTTTCGTAAATAGGTTCCGATTTTTCAAAAATATAGGTTGACTGTTTTGGGAATCGTTGGTACTATAAATAACATAAAAACTAGAACTATGTCGAATTATGACTTTTTTAAATTATGGCGAGAGGGGCATTTATAAGTTATGATGAAATCAACAGGAATTGTAAGGAAAGTCGATGAGCTTGGACGGGTCGTCATTCCGATCGAATTACGCCGTACGCTCGGAATTGGTGAGAAAGATGCATTGGAGATTTATGTAGACGGCGAACGCATCATGCTTAAGAAATATGAGCCTGCCTGCATCTTCTGTGGTAACGCTGAGAATGTCACTTACTTCAAAGGTAAAATTGTTTGCCATGAATGTATCTCGGAAATCCCTACACCTGTGACAAATTAAGATTTTTAGTATATAATAGCATTATTACATTTTGTTAATTCTAACCTTTTTCATATCTCCTTGGTGCCTTCCTCGGCTATGAACCCGGCCGCAGGAGGGTCTTTTTTTGAGTTTAAAGAATTTATAAGTTTTCAGCGAAGCGTAAGCCATTCTTTATTCTCATTTATTGGTTTTGGGGTCCCCGCAAAGTATTTGGAATAAACATCGAAGCATAGGCTCCACTTTGTGGGGCTATTTTGTTATCCCCCTGCACCAAGTTAAGTATTATCACTATTCCGTCAGGAGCGCATTATAGATATCCCTCTTCGATACACCGCGATCACCCGCGGTTTTTTTCATGGCATCCTTGCGGCTTAGTCCTTCCCGCTCATAATGTTCCACATGCTCCTCCAGCGAAAGCTCCTGCCACCAGGCATTTTTCTCCTTCAGCTCCTCTTCTGCACTACCGGCTTCCACCACCAAACAATATTCCCCCAGCGGCGGATGCTCCGTGAGCCAGTCCAGGCATTCGGAAATGCTCCCGCGCAAGAATTCCTCATAGCGTTTAGTCAGTTCACGAGCCAAGGTCACCTTCCGATTTCCCAGTACCTCCTGCAAGATCTCCAGCGTCTTTTTCACGCGATGCGGAGATTCATAAAATAATAGCGTTCCCTGCGCCGTTTGCAAAGCTTGCAGCTGCTGAATGATATCTTTACGCTCCCGCGGCAAAAAGCCGATAAACGTGAATCGTTCGGTCGGCAAACCCGACACGATTAAGGCGGAAAGGGCGGCATTGGCCCCCGGGATCGGAATGACCGAAATTCCCGCCTCAATCGCAAGTGAAACCAGATCACTGCCAGGGTCCGAAATCGCCGGCAGACCGGCGTCGCTGACGAGTGCCACATTTTTTCCTTCTATTATATAACGTATAATTTCAGGTCCACTGGCCGCCTTATTATGCTCGTGATAACTAAACAGCGGCTTAGCCGGAATTTCGAAATGGGTCAGCAGCTTGCGTGACTGCCGTGTATCCTCTGCCGCGATAATATCGCATTCCTGGAGGATGCGTACAGCGCGATAGGTCATATCCTCCAAATTACCAATCGGTGTTCCCACCAAATACAGAGAACCCGGGCTTCCCTCTCCCTGATCGGCATAACTCTGTTGCACAAGATTTCTCATTCTTTCGTCTCATCCTTATGTGTTCCATAGTAAATTTCCATAAAATCTGGTCCGTAGTTTCCTTGCTCATCATATACGATCAGCGGGGGCTTCAGCCGAACCTCCGGCTTCCCGTCCCGAATACCCTCGATAAGCACCATGTTTGCTTCCATATTCACGCGCGGATGGACAAATCGGATGACTTTGGGCTCAATCCGGTATTTGCTCATCAAGGTGATGATCTCCGCTAGTCGTAGGGGCTTGTGGACCATGCTCATTTTTCCGCCTTGGCGAAGCAGCTTTGCACAGGATTCAATCACTTCCTCAAGCGTACAGTGGATTTCATGTCTGGCAATCGCCTGGTGCTCATTCAGCTTCAAGTCGCTGCCATTCATCGGCATATAAGGCGGGTTGACCGTAATCAGGTCGTACGCTCCATATCCTTGTTCCTTGTATAGTTCCCGCAGATCGCCCTCATGGATCGTGATCTGGTCCTGGAGATTATTCATCTCGACGCTCCGTCTGGCCATGTCCGCAAGTCTGGGCTGAATCTCAATCCCCTCGATCAGCGCACCTGTACGAGTCGACAGCAGGATTGGAACAACTCCGTTTCCCGTGCACATATCCAAAATACGGCCCCTGCGCGGTATGCTGGCAAACCTGGCGAGCAGGACGGCGTCCATGGAAAAGCTGAATACCTCCTCACTCTGGATGATGCCAAGCTCATGGGTGAGCAGATCATCAATCCGCTCGGATGATTGCAATAACACTTCTTTCAATTTCATAGTTTCAACCCTTTATCTCCAAAATTCCAAACACGCGTTTTTGGTGTATCGGCTCTCTACATAGTACCTGATAAAATGAAATACACAAAAGGCTGCTCTTCACATTGCATGACAAGCAGCCGGTATTTGTTCAATCGCGATCCTTACAGTATAACCTTTCCATTCTAGAAAAAAACCGTAGGCAGTTTCTCCTACGGCTTCTTATTTATTCAAAAAAGACAAGCAGAACAGGCAATCCCCTTCCGTCCGCAGATGTCCATAATAGACATTGCAGATGTGGAAGCCTTCATGATACAGCCGAGCCAGGTTATCATACCCCTCGCCGACCACATCTTCATGTGCCTCATCCTTCACATGAGGCTGAGGTTGTAAAGCCACTGGGTTTTCCAATTCTGCCGGATTGACTTCCCGCTTTAAAATTTTCCGGAGCTGTTCATTTTCAAGACTGAGGCGATGGTTCTCTTCCAGCAGTTCCTTGATGACCAGCTTAAGTCCACCCAGTTCACTGTGTATATTTCCCATCTGTGTTTCCAACTCTTGAATGAGCACAAAAATGTTTTTCTTCTCCAAGTCTACACCCCGAAAATAAACATTCTATTGGACTATTTGATGACAACGTCGTCCATTGGAAGTTCCTTAACCTTTCCAATTTCAAACAGCTGAACATGAACCGTCCGCTTATCCGCATTCAGTCCGACTACTTTGCCTTCTCCAAGCGAAGTAATGACCAATTTCCCCGCGGATGGAAGCTCTTCTTTCACGCTTTCATAATTATCATGCTCAAACTTCAGGCAGCACATCAATCTTCCGCATAGCCCGGAAATTTTAGTCGGATTGAGCGATAGGCTTTGATCCTTTGCCATCTTGATCGATACCGGCTCAAAATCACCAAGCCATGAGGAACAGCACAGTACGCGTCCGCAAGGTCCAAGACCGCCGAGCATTTTTGCTTCATCACGAACTCCAATCTGGCGAAGTTCGATTCTTGTACGGAATATACTGGCCAGATCC
The DNA here is from genome assembly GCF_037993005.1 of Paenibacillus sp. FSL F4-0100. NCBI lineage: Bacteria > Bacillati > Bacillota > Bacilli > Caryophanales > Paenibacillaceae > Paenibacillus > Paenibacillus sp. FSL F4-0100. The sequence continues at coordinate 23,814 of NZ_CP150303.1, read as the reverse complement.
TTGACCAGTTCACGGAAATCCACACGGCCTTCGGCCGTGAAGTAGAAAATGATTTTGTTGCGGTCAAACGTAAATTCCACATCAACCAGCTTCATTTTCAGTTCGTGATCCCGAATTTTATTTAAACAGGTGGTGAATGCATCCTTGGCCGCTTGTTTGTTCTCTTCAACCACACGGGCATCAGAATCACCAGCGATCCGAATGACCTTCTTGAGTGGAAGGACAACGTCCGATTCACCGACCTCCTTCTTTCCTATCACAACTTGACCATACTCAATGCCTCTCGCGGTTTCCACAATGACGGATTGTTCCTTCTCCACGGGCAGGTCGAGCGGATCAAAGTAATATATTTTGCCCGCTTTCTTAAAGCGGACACCTACTACACTGTACAAAAATAAACCCCCTTGTGCCTGTACATAATGGCCATTCTGCGGGCCTGGGGGTGTGCTCACGCCGGAGTGTTACCGCCCAAACCCATCAATAACTGCTCTAAACTGAGCTGTCCATTGACATTATAGCGTAACTTCTTCTGACACTCTGCGGCCAAATCCATGTATGACACCCACTGTGCTGTGCTGCGGGCTGATGCATGACCAGAGATATACTCTGCCTGATCTATGAAAACGAGAGACTCTTTCCTTCCATACTGGACATGGATCATGTCCTTAAACCATAAATGAAACATACTGAACAATAGGTCCAGATGATCAGAGAGCTCGGTTTTGAACACTTTTTGACTCGCTGTGATAATTGCTGAGCCACTGCGGTTCAAAGACTCCTTACCTAATTGTAACACTAGGTTTCTAATTTCTGCAAACCAATTCTCACTCAATATTTTCCTGCACTCATCAAGTCCTGACGAAAGATGAACTGCGCAGCGTACAAGTGCGGCAGGATAACCTTCCCCTACAAGAACCTTCTCCATCATCTGCGGATCCAAAGCCCGGAACGGAACCTGCTGGGATCTCGATTGAATGGTAGGCAGAAGGGCTTGTCCATTCTCGGCAATCAGAATAGCTACAGCCGGCGCCTGGGGTTCCTCCAGAAATTTCAACAGACTGTTGGCTGCCTGCGTGGTCATCTTCTCCGCCCGGTCAATAATATAGACTTTGGGATTTCGATTCTCCGATCGATAGGAGAATATACGCTGAAGATCACGGATCTGATCGATCTTAATGCTGGCTCCATCAGGCTCAACCAACGTCAGATCGGGATGATTGCCATGATCTACCTTGCGGCATTCCAAACACTGCCCGCAGGCATCGTCTTCAAGTTCCGTACAAAACAATGCCTTGGCAAACGTAAGCGCCGTCTGCATCTGTCCGGCACCATGGGGGCCGCTAAACAGATAGGCATGACTGACCGCATTACGGCGCAAGGCATTTTGCAGCAGTTGCTTCGCAGTCTCTTGACCTACGATATCATTAAAAGACATAAGTCCTCACTTTCTATCAATCCTCATGATCCTCCAGACTTAGCAGTCATGAATCACGATCCGCTTCCTTGCTTCTTGCGATTAGAATACAAGATTGATCAGCATGCCTCGAATTTCTCCAACCTTGTTCAATAGATCAATTCTCCCCTGCTCCGTATCCAGCAGTTCATCCGCCATCGCGAGCAGCGCAGAATCGACTTCATCAATTACATTATAACGCTTGCCGCGTCCCCGGCGGTCCCAGCCGCGCGTTTCCTTCATTTTCACACCGCGACGAACCGTTTCCTCCAGGAATCGGCGAACCATCAATTTATACGCTTTTAGCTCCCGAACGGTCATCACTTTTGCCAAACGATCGCCTTGCATTGCAATTTCACGCATTTGACGACTCAACTCTTCATGGGTCGCGCGTTCTCCCTGCTGCTGCATCATATCCGAGAACGATCGCTGCTGAATCGGTCTGGCGTTGCCATCCGGCACCGTGAGTTCACTTTTCATGGGCCGAAAGCCCGGATTGATTTTCATCTGATCCACCGCCTGTTGCGTATTCTTTGCATCTAATAAAACGGAGGCACCTGGTACGTTCATATCGAACAAACCTATGCCTCACGTGAACGTACCTTGAAATGGTTTGCTTGTCAAGCAATTCATCGATAATTATCGATGAATTGGGTGATTTTCCGGAATCCATCGAGATCATCCATCTATTAAAAGCATCTCCCGAGTGCAGCGATCTACGGTAACTATTTTTATTATGATACAGAAGTGCTTCAGAAGACTTTGGTTACAGGAGAACACAGCCGTCAAATATCCCAATAAAAACATCCGTTACGTATCTATCGCAGATCCAGAAAATGAATTTAGAAATGCTCGAATCGTTCTACAGGGAGGACAAACACCGTTGCGCCACCAACCTGTACTTCGACCGGAAGCGGCAAGTAGGAATCGGTTGTACCACTCATTGGGGTTACCGGAGTGACCAGCTGTTCACGAACCTTACAGCTTGTGCGAATGACGCTGAGCACACTTTCAACCTGTGAATCGTCTACCCCGATCATAAAAGTGGTGTTCCCCGCCTTCAAGAAGCCGCCTGTACTTGCAAGCTTTGTTGCCCGAAAATTAGCTTTGACCAATGCGGCGGAGAGACGGTTGCTATCTTTATCCTGGACAATCGCAACAATCAATTTCATGGTAAACCCTCCTTGTTTATTTGGACATCATATGTCCTTAACACTACTTATTTGACAAACAACCTCAAAAATCCTTTAATATCGCGTCTTCCAAGTGACGAATCATTTCTCTTTCCACCTGAGCCGGCGTCTTGGAAGCATCTACAATGCGAATTCGATCCGGATTACGCTCTGCTACCAATAGATAGCCTTCCCTAACCTTCTCGTGAAATGCCATGTTCTCCATATCCAGCCGATTTAATTCCCGTTCTGCATTCGCCGTGATCCGTGACATGCTAATCTTCGGCTCCACATCGAACAACAGCGTTAGATCCGGCATGCGGGTATCGATCGCAAATTGATTGATGTTCCATACTTCCTCCATGCCCAGTCCGCGTGCATATCCCTGGTAAACCAGACTGCTGTCCACGAATCGGTCACACAGCACAGTCAAGCCCTGACTCAAAGCTGGCTCCACCTTCTCCACAAGATGCTGGCGGCGGGCAGCCGCATACAACAATGCTTCAGTACGTGCATCCATCGCGGTATGCTGCGGATCGAGAATAATAGAGCGGATCTTCTCCGCAATCTCAATGCCGCCGGGCTCGCGTGTAATCAGATACGGGATCGAATGATTCTGCATAAAAGCGGCGAGTCTGCCCATCATAGTCGTTTTACCGGATCCGTCTCCTCCTTCGATGGTAATAAATAGTGGTCTGCGATTATTCATAGCGTATCCTGCTTTCATCATTTGTTGATCGTGGAGCTCGATATTATACGCTCCGGTATATTTACCAACGTATAGTGGAGTCTCTTCCTTCACGTTTCCTTATAAACGACAATGGTTTGCAGCGCTGGATCGGATATCCCCTGGCATTTCGCCCCTGCATTCCTTAATGCCAGGATCCTCTGTTTCATTCCCGCTGAGATTTCTTCACCTGGGTATAAGATCGGTATACCTGGCGGATAGGGAATAACCATCTCCGCTGCCTTACGCCCAGCACTCTCCTCTAACGGCACCGATTCTAACCTCTCCCTGTCAATCGGCTTCAGTGAGAAAGGAATTGGGGCCGAATAAGGAATCTCCGAGGGCAAATTGTTCCACGTGGAAACATCGGAGACTGGTCTTGCTTCAGTTAACAAATTAGCATCGACATCGAAATGGATAGAATCCATATTCTTGTGGGCTACTCGCGGCTCATAACTCATGAAATCCCCCTGATCCCGCAATGTCCGGATCAGTAATTCCGTGCTCTCTGCCGTAGTGCCTGGTTCGGTTCCGATCCCTTCTGTCTTCTCCCCCTGCTCTACAATATGCACAAGAGCCCATAAGACGTGATTCGCATCTTCCCGAGTGGATCCCAGCGTAAACAATAAGACTACGTGCAACTCGTCGCTCATCTCCGGCACACAGCCGCGCGCCTCTAGCTCGCGCTGGAGTGCATACCCGCTCAGGGACCTGGTGCGGTCATATATGACCGCCTTGAACGGGTCCTGGCGGGTATACGCCGCTGCGGCTGTGCCCGCGGCGTGGCCCCTGGGCTGCGGCGGCTGCAGCAGCCCGAACCGCGGCAGCTTCGCGAGGCCGCGCCGGAAGGCCTTCACGGCGGCCAGGCCAGCCGTGAAGGCGTCTGCGCCCTGTTTGTGCAGCAGGCGCCGCGCCAAGTCCAGCGAAGCCATGAGCGGGTACGAGGGGCTGGAGCTCTGCACCATAGCCAGCCGCTGGCGCAGCAGGCTGCGGTCGAGCAGCCCGCCCTGTACATGCAGCATGGCTCCCATCGTCATGGCGGCTAACATCTTGTGTGTGGATTGAACCACACCATCCGCGCCGCATGACAAAGCGTTCATAGGCAACTGGGGGTGCTGTCCGTAATGAGCTCCATGCGCTTCATCCACGAGTAGTGGAATGCCGAACTCATGGCAAGCTTTCGCTAGCGGCTTTAAGTCGCTCCCCATCCCATAGTAGTTCGGCATCGTGATGATCGCCCCCCTGGCCTCTGGATAAGCCTCAAGAGCCGCTACGAGTGTAGCTGCAGAGGGAGCAACGGCTAAACCGCTCTGCTTGTCCAGCTCCGGTTGAAGAAACACCGCCCTGGCACCGGCCAGCATCAATCCGTTCAACACGGACTTATGTACGTTCCGCTGTACAAGCACGATATCGCCCGGTTCACGGCAAACCGTCAGAACTAATGCCAAATTGCCGGCTGTACTCCCGCCCACTAGGAAGAAGCTTTCCTCTGCACCAAAACAATCTGCGGCCAGTTCCTGCGCTTCCTGAATAACGCCTTCAGGATGAAATAAATCATCGGTTCCGGTAATTTCCGTCACATCAATGCGCATGGCCTCTCGCAGCATCTCCGTAGTCTTACCTTCTCCCGCATATGCCCTGCCATTTTTATGACCAGGTACATGAAAAGATGAAGCCCCACGTTCTCGATACAACATTATAGCCTCTGCTAGTGGGGCACGCTCTCTATGTGTAGTCATCGATATATCCCTTCGGATTACATTCTCTAACCTATTTTAACGCAATTTGAAACCTACGCCTACATCTCCAAGCACGGAAAGTCCCCTCTAAACAAAAAAAGGCCTTTTATTCAGGCCCATTTGACGCGTGTACCCGCGCCTATGCATTTTTCGGCATGGCAATTTGTTTTAATTGACGGATGAAAAAATGATATTTGGCATCTTCCGCGCTGGTATGAACGATTTCGGATTCACATTCCTCACATACGAATTGCGAAACAATGGTAATCCCCTCTGTCTTCGTCTGATTGCATATGATACACACGTGTTCGGTCAATTCTTCCATAACCATCCCACCTTGATCCTTTTCCTATTAGTATGACACAGTTTCTATTATTTTAAACCTTTTCATAGGATATCGGTCTACGCTTTATGTATATGTACCCCTTGGTGGCCTTGTGTCTGTACCTTTTTTTTCAGCTTAATAAAAATATGATTTTGTCCGATAAAAACATAAAAGACTTAAATTTCCCGTCTATCGTAATTTACTTCTACTTAAAGGGGGACAGTATAGCCCAATGGCAGATCCACATGGTCAAGCCACCTTTTATCACTATCGATTAATTAAGAAAATCCAACTTTCCAAAAGCTTGCTCATCCTCTACTTAACTCTGCCTTGGCTTGCTGCGGCTGCAGGGACATTTTGGGTGTCACCGTATTTCCTGCTCTATCTGCTAATCGCCTTTCCGCTTATGTTATGGATCCAATATGTCGTCGGGCATACCGTGCTCGTCCTATTGGGAACAAGCTACCGGAAACGTTGGCGCTTCCGTCTGAGGTTCCCTTGGCTTGGTTATATACCGGATCAACACGTCAGCCGTCGCGTATTTAATTTAGTGCAGTTCTATACCTGTTGGGTAGGGATTGTCTTAAGCGCTATCATGGCCTTCTGGTCACCGCTGCCTTTTGCCATCACGCTTCTGGTCTGGCATCTGTGGTTCCTTCTCCCGCGCGGCTATACCATGCTGCGTCTAAGCGGCCAGCGTAAAGATGGCATGTTGAAAATGAATGAGCAGGACATCTCCTACTACCAGCAATAATATTAGAGTTCTGCGTCCATCACTACATAGCGCTATAAACCCTATTTTTCGTTTCATCAATGAATAAAAGACCTCATTCCGAAGTCGGGAAGAGGTCTTTATTCATTGGCTTTATTGCTTTCCAATCCTTGTATGGCTTGTTTTTTTAGCTGACTCGGAACCGTAATTATAAGAAAATCGTCATGCACCGATAGGTGGACGATACTTTTCCCTTTTTCAAATACTAACGAAGAACCGCCATCTTCAACTTCCTTCTGCTTCCATCCCCAGGACTCAATCTCTTCCAGGTAGGCTTCAGGGATGCTGTCGTCTCCCTTTAAGCCTGGAAGCGCATACCGTACATAATCCAAGTCACTATTGCCTGTTGTTTGCTCCGTTTTATTCGCTTCCTTCGGAACCGGGAATGACTTCACATTCGCCGCGCCGTCAAAGGTTTCCCAGCTTGGTTCTGCGGATGCCCCACATCCGGATCCGATCAACAATATCGTAACCGCACAGATCATCTCTGCCACATGCAGACCACGTTTACACAACATGTAATTGTCCTCCTTCCCCCACAATAACCGGTCTCCAGATGAGTATTCGTAGTTGGTTGGTTAATGGAGAACCTTCCAATCAGGCCTTATTTCCTACAGCCTGCGCAAATCGGTAATCACTACCCGATTTTGCCTAATTCAATTATACTGATTTTTGGCATGGTATCGGTAACAAAATTTTCATCTGTTTACGTCAATTTTATGATTATGTTATATAACAGAGAAGCTGCTGACATCACGCTACAGCATACATCCTTAGTCGGACAATCTCTAAATCTGCATTTCATCTAAATATCAAAAAAAAATCTCATAAAAAACAAATAAAAACCACCATCGATTACATCGACAGTGGTTTTTCGCTTGGCGACGTCCTACTCTCCCGGGACCCTTCGGTCCAAGTACCATCGGCGCTGGAAGGCTTAACGGTCGTGTTCGGTATGGGAACGCGTGGAACCCTTCCGCCATCGCCACCAAACGCTTCAGATGCTTGATCACCTGAAAACTAGATACGAAACGAATTTGCAGCACATTGAAATATGTTTTGGATAAGCCCTCGACCGATTAGTATTGGTCAGCTCCATGCATTGCTGCACTTCCACCTCCAACCTATCTACCTCGTGGTCTTCAAGGGGTCTTACTAGTTGGGAAATCTCATCTTGAGGGGGGCTTCACGCTTAGATGCTTTCAGCGCTTATCCCTTCCGTACGTAGCTACCCAGCCATGCTCCTGGCGGAACAACTGGTGCACCAGCGGTACGTCCATCCCGGTCCTCTCGTACTAAGGACAGCTCCTCTCAAATTTCCTACGCCCACGACAGATAGGGACCGAACTGTCTCACGACGTTCTGAACCCAGCTCGCGTACCGCTTTAATGGGCGAACAGCCCAACCCTTGGGACCTACTTCAGCCCCAGGATGCGATGAGCCGACATCGAGGTGCCAAACCTCCCCGTCGATGTGGACTCTTGGGGGAGATAAGCCTGTTATCCCCAGGGTAGCTTTTATCCGTTGAGCGATGGCCCTTCCATGCGGTACCACCGGATCACTAAGCCCGACTTTCGTCCCTGCTCGACTTGTAGGTCTCGCAGTCAAGCTCCCTTATGCCTTTGCACTCTTCGAATGATTTCCAACCATTCTGAGGGAACCTTGGGGCGCCTCCGTTACTCTTTAGGAGGCGACCGCCCCAGTCAAACTGCCCGCCTGACACTGTCCCCGTACCGGATTACGGTACCAGGTTAGAACCTAGATACGATCAGGGTGGTATCCCAACGTCGCCTCCACACAAGCTGGCGCTCATGCTTCAAAGGCTCCCACCTATCCTGTACAGATCGTACCCAAATCCAATATCAAGCTGCAGTAAAGCTCCATGGGGTCTTTCCGTCTTGTCGCGGGTAACCTGCATCTTCACAGGTATTAAAATTTCACCGGATCTCTCGTTGAGACAGCGCCCAAGTCGTTACGCCATTCGTGCGGGTCAGAATTTACCTGACAAGGAATTTCGCTACCTTAGGACCGTTATAGTTACGGCCGCCGTTTACTGGGGCTTCGGTTCACAGCTTCGGGATTACTCCCTAACCGCTCCCCTTAACCTTCCAGCACCGGGCAGGCGTCAGCCCGTATACTTCGCCTTACGGCTTCGCACAGACCTGTGTTTTTGCTAAACAGTCGCTTGGGCCTTTTCACTGCGGCCCCCTCGGGCTATTCACCCTACCGAGGCACCCCTTCTCCCGAAGTTACGGGGTCATTTTGCCGAGTTCCTTAACGAGAGTTCTTCCGCGCGCCTTAGAATTCTCTTCTCGCCTACCTGTGTCGGTTTGCGGTACGGGCACCTTCACCTGACTAGAGGCTTTTCTTGGCAGTGTGAGATCATGACCTTCGCTACTATAATTTTCACTCCCCATCACAGCCCAGCCTTATCGATGTGCGGATTTGCCTACACATCAGCCTCACTGCTTGGACGGACATCCATCAGTCCGCGTCACTACCCTCCTGCGTCACCCCATCGTTCATAACGGTTTACGGTGGTACAGGAATTTCAACCTGTTGTCCTTCGATTACGCCTTTCGGCCTCACCTTAGGTCCCGACTTACCCTGAGCGGACGAGCCTTCC
>NZ_CP150303.1:0-10000 GCF_037993005.1 Paenibacillus sp. FSL F4-0100 | reverse complement strand
AGATACCCTCCATGCTCGTACGGATGATGGTGCCGCTAGACGTAATAATCATGAGATCCTCTTCTGATTTCACGACCTTAAGTGCCACAACCGGTCCATTTTTCTCCGTAATATTGATGGTCTTGATCCCTTTACCGCCACGGGTCTGGCTGCGGTAGTCGCTTGCAGGCGTCCGCTTACCGTAACCTTTGGTCGTTACAATAAGGATATCAAGTTCCTGGTCCACCACGTCCATGCCAATGACTTCATCATGGTCATCCAGTGTAATTCCTTTAACCCCCGTCGCGCTTCTTCCCATCGAGCGAACATCACTCTCCTTGAAGCGGATGGACATTCCCTGTGCCGTACCCATGATGATCTCCTGCTGACCATCTGTCAGCTTAACCTCGATCAGGGAATCATCCTCGCGCAGGTTGATCGCAATCAGACCGCCCTTGCGGATATTGACATAATCCTCAAGTGGGGTTTTCTTAACGACACCCTGGCGCGTTGCAAAGAACAGGAAATTATCGCTGTCAAAGTTCTCCACAGGGATCACGGCATTGATCGACTCGCCCTGTTCAATCTGAATCAGGTTGATGATCGGTGTTCCGCGGGCGGTACGGCTAAGCTCTGGGATCTCATAAGCTTTCAACCGGTACGCCTTCCCTTTGTCCGTGAAGAACATCAGGTAGTGGTGAGAATTCGTAACGAAGAGATGCTCGACAAAGTCCTCACTCTTCGTATCCATCCCCACTACGCCGCGGCCGCCCCGCTTCTGGCTGCGATAGGTGTTCGCAGGCAGACGCTTGATGTAACCGGTATGCGTAATGGTGATGATCACTTCTTCACGTGGAATCAGATCCTCGTCCAGGATGCTGTCTTCCCCGACCGTAATTTCGGTACGGCGTTCATCAGAGAAGCGCTCCTTAATCTCTTGGAGCTCATCATTGATAATCTGCAGCACAAGATGCTCATTAGCCAAGATCTCGCGCAGTTCCGCGATTCTGGCAAGCAATTCCTGGTACTCGTTCTCAATCTTCTCACGTTCGAGTCCGGTCAGGCGCTGCAAACGCATATCCAGAATGGCCTGCGCCTGCTCATGACTGAGACCGAAACGCTCCATCAAGCCTTCACGAGCAGCCTCTGTGGTCTGTGACGCGCGAATGAGGGCAATAACCTCATCGAGATGATCCAGCGCAATCCGCAAACCTTCGAGAATATGAGCCCGAGCTTCCGCCTTCTTCAGTTCAAACTCGGTCCGGCGACGGATAACAACGACCTGATGCTCCAAATAGTGGAACAGCACGTCACGCAGGTTCAAAATTTTCGGCTCATTGTTTACGATGGCCAGCATGTTAATACCGAAATTAGACTGCATGGCCGTATGTTTGTACAGATTATTCAGAACGACATTCGGATTGACGTCCCGGCGCAGCTCAATAACAATCCGCATACCGTTACGGTCCGACTCGTCGCGGAGATCCGTAATGCCATCAATCCGCTTATCGCGAACCAGTTCCGCGATCTTCTCAACCAAACGAGCCTTGTTCACCTGATACGGAATCTCGTGAACGACAATGCGCGCCTTGTTGTTATTCTCTTCAATGGTCGCCTTTGCCCGCATCGTAACGGACCCTCGCCCCGTGCGGTAGGCTTGACGAATCCCTTCACGTCCCAGAATATATCCCGCTGTCGGGAAATCCGGTCCTTGAATATAGTCCATCAGCTCCATCGGTGTGATATCAGGGTTTCGAATCATCGCCTGAACGCCATCGATCACTTCACCGAGATTATGAGGCGGAATATTAGTAGCCATACCTACTGCAATCCCGGATACGCCGTTTACCAGCAAGTTAGGATAACGCGCAGGAAGAACGACCGGTTCCTGTTCCTCACCGTCATAGTTAGGAGCAAAGTCTACAGTCTCTTTATTAATATCACGCAGCATTTCCATAGCAATCTTCGATAAACGAGCCTCGGTATAACGCATAGCCGCTGCCATATCGCCGTCAATGGAACCGAAGTTTCCGTGTCCATCAACAAGCATATAACGCATGGAGAAGTCCTGCGCCATCCGAACCATGGATTCATAAACTGCGGAATCACCATGAGGATGGTACTTACCGATAACCTCGCCAACAATTCTTGCCGATTTCTTATGCGGTTTATCCGGGGCCATTCCAAGTTCAGACATCGCATATAAAATACGACGGTGTACTGGCTTCATTCCGTCCCGTACATCCGGCAAAGCCCGGCTGACAATGATACTCATCGCGTAGTCCATAAAGGACTCGCGCATCTCGGTACCAATGTCACGATCTTTGATTTGGGAGAAATTTTCTTCCGCCATGCTGGACCTCCTTCATTTTCCTATCAACCATGCCTTGATCTATGTGAAAAAAGCAGAATAGTGATCAGAAATCTAAAAACGCACTAACCTTTATTATATTACTTTCACAAACCGAGCACAATTAAACACGTGATGGATCAAGTGAAAGAATGATTCTTGCCCGGAAACCGGGATATACGCCCTGTCCTCCGTGCCCCTTTTCACATACAATGCATTGCACAGGACTTTTCGTATCATCACATCTTTATATTATACCACTGTTTGTCATACTTGTCCTATGTTTTCCGGGTATAGGCTCTCTTGCTGGAGATGGCCCCATTCTTTCAAATCAACCGGATCAACACGAGTTTGTATTACGCGACAGGCAAAATCCTGTCACTCACATCATACAGCTGGAAAGGATGAAGATGGTTGACTATTCAACGCGTTGCAAGCAAGTGGGCGAAAACGAAAATACTCTTGAAAAATAAAGGTCTCGTCTCTTATGTTCCCTCCACCCGCCAATATTCATTGGAGGCGCTTGAAGACATGCTCGGTACACATACGCTTGTGTATATCAAGCCTGACCGGGGGACCTACGGTATGGGCGTCATGTCAGTCGAGCAGCTCCATTCCCAAAACGATGATGCCGACGAAACCACGACTACTTCCTACAAGCTTCGTTATGAACAGAAAACCGAAATATTTACCTCTCTGGAGAGTCTCCATAAAACACTGAGCACTCTGTTCCAGGGCCAGACGTATCTGATTCAGCAAGGCATCCATCTGCTTAGTCATAAGGGTAACCCCTTTGATCTTCGAGTACTTACACAGAAAAGTCCATCGGGTCAGTGGGTGAGCACAGGAATCATTGGCCGGGTAGCAGCCAATAATAAAATCATTACCAACCATCACAGCGGCGGCATGGTTCAACACTATAAACCGCTGATGACCGAGCATATGACGGCAGAAGAGGCAGAGAATATCCGAAGAGAGCTGAATACGCTTGGGGTGAATGTCGCAGCCCAGCTGCAGAAATCCTATCCCAATCTGAAAGAAATCGGCTTGGATATTGCTATTGATAAAAGCTGGAACATCTGGATCTTGGAGGTTAATACCAAACCTGCACTGTTCCCATTCAAGAAATTTTTCAAAGATCCCAGCATCTACAAGCAGGTTAAGAAATATGCCACCGCTTATGGCCGTAACTTATCCACCAAGAAAAAAGCTAATAAGACCGGTTAGCATACTATATATTAGTTAATCCCCCGGTCATATGACGAAAACACCAAATCGCATCCATCATAAAAATAAAGGGGCAACCCTGAGGCCTTCAATAGACCTTGGGATGCCCCTTTTTGACTTACAAATATTATACGTCCAAATTACGGACCGACTTCGCATGCTCCTGAATGAAATCCCGTCGCGGTTCAACGTTATCGCCCATCAGGGTATCAAACAATGTATCGGCCAAGATCGCATCTTCGATGGTCACCTGAAGCATGGTACGGCTCTCCGGATCCATCGTCGTCTCCCACAGCTGTCCGGCGTTCATCTCGCCGAGACCTTTGTAGCGCTGTACGTTAATTTTGACGTTCTCACCGAACTCCTTAATGATCTGGTCACGTTCTTTCTCACTGCCGGCATAACGGATCACCTTATTGCGCTCGATCTTGAAGAGCGGCGGTTGGGCGATATAGATATAACCAGCTTCCACCAGCTTACGCATGTAACGGTAGAAGAACGTCAGCAGCAAGGTACGAATATGCGCACCGTCGACATCGGCATCAGTCATAATAATGATTTTGTGGTAACGGGCCTTTGACAGATCGAAATCTTCCGCAATCCCTGTGCCCAGCGCCGTAATGATCGCCCGGATCTCCGCATTGGAGAGGATACGGTCAAGCCGCGCCTTTTCCACGTTGAGAATTTTACCCCGAAGCGGCAAAATGGCTTGGAAATGTCGATCGCGTCCCTGCTTGGCGGATCCGCCGGCAGAGTCACCTTCGACGATGTACAGCTCACTGATGGAGGCATCCTTGGAAGAGCAGTCTGCCAGTTTACCTGGTAATGCGCTGACTTCAAGCGCACTCTTCCGGCGTGTCATCTCGCGGGCTTTACGCGCCGCTTCACGAGCACGTGATGCCTGGAGCGCCTTCTCCAAGATCCGGCGGGAAACCGATGGATTCTCCTGCAGGAACTCCTGCAGTTTCTCAGCGAACAAGGATTCCACAATACCGCGCACTTCACTGTTGCCGAGCTTGGTTTTGGTTTGTCCTTCGAACTGCGGTTCCGGTACTTTGACCGAGATGATTGCCGTCAATCCTTCACGCACATCGTCACCCGACAGGTTGTTGGTGTTATCTTTGATCAATCCCGTTTTGCGGGCATAGTCATTGATGATTCGAGTGAGCGCACTCTTAAAGCCGGATTCGTGCGTTCCGCCTTCGTGCGTGTTGATATTATTTGCAAAAGAGTAAATATTCTCGGTATAGCTATCGTTATACTGGAGCGACACTTCAACCTGAATATTATCCCGTGAACCCTCAACATAGATAGGGTCTTCGTGCAGCGCTTCCTTCTTCTCATTCAGGAACTTGACGTATTCAATGATTCCGCCCTCGTATTTAAAATAGTCGGAGGCACCTGTACGTTCGTCCGTCAGTGTAAGCGCAATGCCCTTGTTCAGGAACGCCAGCTCACGGATCCGTGTCAGCAGCGTGTTGTAATCATATTCCGTTGTTTCCGTGAAAATCTCCGAATCCGGCAGGAAGGTTACGGTTGTCCCGTGATCGTCGGAATCCCCGATGATCTTGATATCATATTGAGGTACGCCGCGATGATACTCCTGTTGGTAGATGTGCCCATCACGTTTGACCTGAACCACGACTTTCGAAGACAGTGCATTCACAACTGAGACACCAACACCATGCAGACCGCCGGATACTTTATATCCGCCGCCGCCAAACTTACCGCCGGCATGAAGGACGGTCATAACGACTTCCAGCGTCGACTTCTTCAGTTTGGCGTTCTCGCCGACCGGAATTCCGCGCCCGTTATCGACAACGGTAACACTGTTATCCTCATGGACAATGATTTCGATATGGTCGCATATTCCCGCCATTGCTTCGTCAATACTATTGTCCACAACTTCCCATACCAAATGATGCAAACCCTTGGCACTGGTGGACCCGATGTACATCCCCGGACGTTTACGAACGGCTTCTAATCCTTCCAGTACCTGAATCTGATTCTCATCATATGTCGGTTGATTCATAGACATGCCTTCACCTACTTCTACAGATTCTGTTATGCCTGAGCTACAAAATGATTGGCTCTCTTCTTAAGCGTTGCAGAGGAGATCGGAGAGTAATAGACGATCGATTTCGTCACCACAATGGATTTCGGATCTTCTTCGCCAATCATCTCCACCACTTTATGCTGCTGGGCATGCGTGACGAACTGCTTGGAGATTTTTGAGGATTTCTCTATCGAGATATCAAAAATTCCAACCAGCTCCGACGAACGGATGATCTTCTCTCCGCCCAAATGAATATACATATGGAATCACTCCTTAAGAGCCCACCTGTCCGTCATGGACATGAAAAATGCTGGCACCCTTCAATTTGTCGGTATTCAAACTCTCAATGCCCGTCGCCGTGATGAATGTCTGCACTTTGCTCTGGAATGTCTCGATCAATTGTGTCTGCCGGTACGGATCCAATTCAGAAAGCACATCATCCAGAAGCAGCACCGGATATTCACCGATCTCTTCCTGTATCAGCTCGATTTCAGCCAGTTTCAAAGATAGCGCCGTCGTCCGCTGCTGACCTTGAGATCCATACGTTTGGACTTCTTTGCCATTAATATAAAAAGCCAGATCATCTCGATGAGGACCTGCCAATGTCATACCACGCCGTATTTCTTGCTCTTTCATTTGTGATAATTTTATCATAAATGTCTCAAATAAGACAGCTTCATCTTCTTCCTCTGCGTCAGCAAAGGACGGAAGGTAGTGTAAAGAGAGCTCTTCCAGGCCGTTTGTGATTCCCTGATGGATGCTTTCAGCCCACTTTTGCAGCTTTTTTATAAATTGTTTCCTCTTCTTGACGATTTTAACACCATGTTCTGCCAATTGGCTGTTCCAAATGTCCAGCATCGCTTGTTCGGCGCTGCCCTTTCCCCATAATTGCTTCAGCAGATTGTTACGCTGCACGAGCACCTTCTGGTATTGCTGCAGATGAAACAAGTAGCTTGGTGCCACCTGGCCGATCTCCATGTCAAGAAACCGGCGGCGAACCCCCGGCGTGCCTTTGACAATCTCCAGATCCTCGGGAGCAAACATCACGACATTGAGCGAGCCGATGAAATCGCTAAGCTTCCGCTGCTCAAGTCCATTGATTTTTGCTTTCTTCCCCTGCTGGGATAAGCTCAGCTCCAGCTTCAAAGCTCCATACTTGCGGTCGATCTCGGCTGATATATGGGCACTGGATTGCTCGAATCCAATCAATTCGCGATCCTTGGAGGTACGGTGGCTCTTCGTTAAAGCAAGCACGAAGAGCGCCTCCATCAAATTCGTCTTTCCCTGAGCATTGCGTCCGATAATCAAATTAACGTCACCAAACGCCTCAAGCTGCAGCTTCTCGTAGTTTCGATAGTGCTGCAGGCTGACATTTTTGACAAACAAGCTTATCCTCTCCCTCGTCTTCCGCGCGTAGCGCCAAAGCGGCTGCGGGAGGCTGTCTATTGTGCTGCCACCTGAAACGTTCCGCAATCCTCCACCTTGACAATGTCGCCAGGTACCAGTTTGCGTCCGCGCCGCTCTTCCTTTTCGTCGTTGACCAGAACTGCTCCTTCCTGCAGGAGTGCCTTCGCCATCCCACCTGTGGATACGCAATCTGAAAGCTTCAAGAACTGATCCAGCTTGATATATTCACTGTGGATAAATATTTGTTTCATGACTTCGTCCTTTCATCCCTATCAACATGGGGATAACTTTAATTGGCCGTACGGTACGGCAGAATAATATATTGGCTCTTGCTGTCGTCGAGCGGTTTAAGAATGATCGGGCTCATAACTCCCATGAAAGCGATCATCAGCTGTTCACTTTCAACCACCTTAAGCACGTCCAGCATATATTTGGAGTTGAACGAGATGCGCAGCGGCTCCCCTTTGAAATCGACCAGATCCAATTCTTCACGCACTTTACCAAGCTCGGAAGAGCTAGAAGAGATCTCGATGCCGCCATGTTCCATCGTTTGCAGGAGAACAATGTTCGTTTTCTCCTCTTTGGAGAGCAGGTAAGCGCGGTCGATCGACTCGCTTAATTTTTTTGTGTCCAAAACGAGTTCTGTTTTATGCGATGTTGGAATAATTCTAGAAGTATCGGGATAAATGCCGTCCAGTATACGGGAATAGAACAGAACACGATCAATTTTAAATAATACCTGATTATCGGCTACAACGATATCAACCAGCGTATTTTGGTCCGGAATGATTTTGCTCAGCTCATTCAGCGTTTTACCCGCAATAACGACATTGTTGAACGAAATGTCCTGCGCATTGTCCAGCTGTGCGGAGCGAGTTGCCAATCTGTGACGGTCTGTAGCGGTAAATTTCAGCTCATTGTCGTTCAGACTCCATAATACCCCAGTCAAAATAGGCGTTGTTTCATGGGTGGAAATGGAGAATACCGTTTGCTTGATCATATTTTTCAGCAGATCTCCAGGCAAAGAAACGGTTTGGCTTTCTTCGATGTTAGGCAATACAGGGAATTCTTCCGGGTCCAAACCCACCATCTGAATTTCCGTAGCTCCCGAAGAGATAAAGGTGTGGAAGTTTTCTTTTACCTCCATCTGGATTTCTTGGGAAGGGAGTTTCTTGATGATTTCAACGAAAAATTTGGCTGGCAGCACAACACTACCAGGCTGTTCTACTTGGACGATGGTATGCTTCTCATCTTCCGCAGGAATAAACGATTGAATGGAAATATCAGTATCGCTAGCAGTTAGTGTGACACCCGAATAGGTGACATCCAGTTTAATGCCGCTGAGGATCGGAATTGTGGTTCGGCTGGAAATCGCCTTGGATACGTGTTGAATGGATTCGTTTAATACATTTTTTAATATGCTGATTTTCATCAATTTCACTCCTTACGGAAAAATGAGAGGGGTTTTTTCACTTGGCGAATGCCAAGAAGATTCCCCTCTTTATGGTTAAATTATTTATTAATTATTATTAGTAATAGTAATAGGGGCACTGAATATGTGGATAAGCCCCAGAAAAGGCATAAAATTAAGCCTATCCACATGTGTATAGATTGTGCATAGGCTTTGAACTTGTTCAGGTTGGATTTTTGATTTTCTCCGTAATATTATTGACCACTTTAAACAGCTCCTGGTCATTTTTCAGAGATTGGGTAATCTTCTCATGGGCATGTATGACAGTGGTATGATCCCGGCCTCCGAATGCTTCTCCGATCTTGGGAAGGGAATAGTCGGTTAATTCGCGGGACAGGTACATGGCAATTTGCCGCGGAAACGCGACGGCTTTGGTCCGTTTGCGGGCTTTGAAGTCTTCCAGCCTCAGGTTGTAATACTCGCCGACCTTTTGCTGGATGTCCTGAATCGTAATCATTCGCGGCCGACTGGACGGAATAATATCCTTCAGGGCTTCGGCTGCCAGATGCGTGGTTACGTCCTGATTGGTCAGGGAGGAATAGGCAACGACACGGATCAGGGCACCTTCGAGCTCACGAATGTTCGTATCGATCTGATTGGCGATATACATCATGGCTTCGTTCGGAATATCCAGATTCTCGGCCTTCGCTTTCTTGCGAAGAATAGCGATCCGCGTCTCCAGATCCGGTGGTTGAATATCGGTGATCAATCCCCATTCGAACCGGGAACGGAGCCGTTCTTCCAGCGTCGGTATCTCCTTAGGCGGACGATCACTGGATATGATAATCTGCTTCCGCTCTTCGTGCAGGGCGTTAAACGTGTGGAAAAATTCCTCCTGCGTCGATTCTTTGCCTGCCAAGAACTGAATATCGTCAATGAGCAGAATATCGACGCTACGGTACTTGTTTCGGAAGCTTTCAGCGCGGTTGTCCCGAATGGAGTTGATGAACTCGTTGGTGAATTTCTCGGAGGAAATATACACGACTCTACTGCTGGGATTGTGCTCCAAAATATAGTGGCCGATGGCATGCATCAAGTGTGTTTTTCCAAGACCAACTCCACCATATAGGAATAATGGGTTATACGCCTTAGCCGGAGCTTCGGCAACAGCGAGCGAGGCAGCATGCGCGAACCGGTTGCCAGAACCGATGACAAAGGTATCAAACGTATACTTCGGATTCAGCATATGAGACTGAATTTCTTCCCCGGATATTTCAAGCGGCGGCGAGGGCTGCTGCGGCACAGGTTCGTGTCCTTTAGCCTCTTCAATGACAAAGCGGACATCCACCTGTTTGCCCACCACCTCCAGTACGGTTGCACTAACCAGCTTGGTGTATCGGCTCTCCAGCCATTCCACAGCAAACGTTGTCGGTGCTGAAATGACGACGGAGTGATCGTTAATGGTCAATGCCTTGGTCGCTTTAAACCAAGTGTCAAAACTCGGTTTACTCAGCTTGGTTTGTATGATCGATAAAATTTCTTGCCATAATTCGGAAGTATGGCTTTCCAA